>JBBART010000004.1:0-238212 GCA_040399685.1 Acetobacteraceae bacterium | reverse complement strand
TGGACACTCAACGTCGGGAGGCGGGTTATACTCACCACGGAAGGCCGCGTCAACGAGGATCGAACAAGTATTTTGGGGTTTTTGCGGTTTTGGGGTCCGAAAAGCCTGTTTCAGGTGCATGACGGGGGGCTTGGAACCTGCTAACCCTCTGGTAAAGCGAGGGTTTAAAAATAATGAGCGTTGTTGCAGCTTTTTTATATCGCCATGGCCGGCGGGTGCGTTCGGTGTCGATTGATGAGCCGACGCCATGCGGTGACGATCCGTCGGAGTTTGTGTGGATCGGCGTGGTCGAGCCGTCAGAACAGGAGTTGCGGGCGCTTCAGAGCCATTTCCAGCTTCACCCCCTCGCCGTGGAGGACGCGCTGATCGCGCATCAGCTGCCGAAGGTGGACGTCTATGGGGATCAGCTTTTCGTGGTCGCGCGGACCGCGCATTTCGAGGCTGGTCGCATTGCGTATGGTGAAACGTCGATCTTCGTGGGCCCCAGCCACATCATCACAGTGCGGCATGGGTCCGCGCGCGCGCATACGGAACTTCGGGGACATCTGGAGGCGGCGCCTGCGTTGCTCGCCCATGGGGTGGACTATGTGTTGCACGCGATTCTGGATTTCGTGGTCGATGGCTATCTGCCGATCGTCCAGGCGGTGGAGGAAGACGTTCTGGTGATGGAGGCGCACGCGGTCGATTCCAGCCTGGAGCGGGAGGAGGTGACGCGGATTTTTCGCCTGCGCCGCGAGTTGATCCGCTTTCAGCGCACGCTGTCACCGATGGGGGAGTTGTGCAGCAAGCTCGTCAATCTCGACCTGCCGTGCGTCGACAGCGTGACGAAGCCGTATTTTCAGGATGTGCTGGACCATGTGCGGCGGTTCGACAGCATGGTGGGTGCGCTGCGCGAAGAGCTAACCTCGGTGTTCGAGGTCAGCACGCTTCTGGAGCAGCAGCGCCAGGGCGCCATCAATCGGCAGTTGGCAGCGTGGGCGGCCATTCTCGCCGTCCCCACCGCCATTGCCGGAATCTATGGCATGAACTTCGAGGACATGCCGGAGCTTCATTGGCGCTACGGCTACGCGGGCGTGCTTGTGTTGATTGGGTCGCTGTGTGCGATCCTGTTCATCCGTTTCAAGCGCGCCCGCTGGTTATGAGGCGGTGTTTAGCCGATGAGGCCAGACACCCAGGCGAACAGGCCGAAATGTGACAGGTCGTTCCAGGTGGCGAAGACGAACAGGCCAATGAGCAGGGCGAAGCCGGCACGCAGGCCGTATTCCAGGGCGCGCGGCGGCAGGGGGCGGCCGCGGATGGCTTCTAGAGCGTAGAACACCAGATGTCCGCCGTCCAGCACCGGGATGGGGAACAGGTTGATCAGACCCAGATTGACCGAGAGCACGGCGATGAAGCTGATCAGGCTGGCAGCGCCGAGTTGGGCCACCTGGCCGGAGAGCTGGGCGATGCGCAGCGGCCCGCCGAGATCGTCGGCCCCACGCTGGCCGGAGATCATCTGCCAGACGCCGACGAGGGTTTGACCCGCCACGTTCCATGTCTGACTGATGCCGGCGGGCACCGCTTCGATGGCGGACACAGGCTCGAAGGTTACCTTGCCACCGCGCACGCCAAGAACGCCGGTGGCGCGGCCCATGGCTTCGCGGCTTTCTGGCGTGGCGTCGAGGCTGGTGATCTTGCCGTCACGCGTGACGGTCAATGTGATCTTTTGGTCCGGATGGGTGCTTACAACGGCCTGGATGTCCTCGAATCGGCCGATCTTCTTGCCGTCGATCGCCTCCACCCGATCGCCCACCATCAGGCCGGCACGCGACGCGGCGCTGTCGGCCAGCACCTCGCCCACCACCGGCTGGGTGACCGGGCGGCCGGAGACGACGAACAACACGGTGAACAGCACCGCAGCCAGGACGAAATTGGCAATCGGGCCGGCGGCGACCACGATGGCGCGGGACAGCACGGATTTTTCATGGAACGTGCGACCGGCCAGATAACCGGCGCGAACCTCAGGCGTGACATCGGTTGGCTGTTCGTGGCCGTGCAGCTTCACGTAGCCGCCCAGCGGCAGCCAGCAGAGTTTCCAGACCGTGCCCAAACGGTCGGTCCAGCTGAACAGCGCGCCGCCGAAGCCGATCGAGAAGGCCTCGACGTGCACGCCGCGCCAACGGGCGGCGAGGTAATGGCCGAGTTCGTGGATGAACACCAACACACCCAGGACCACGACGAAGGCCAAGGGCGTGCGGAGGAAAGCGGGCAGGAATTCGAACACGTGTTGATCCTCGATCAGGCGGCGTGGGGCTGGCGGGTGGCGCAGAAGGCGTGGGCTTTCTCGCGGGCAAGCCGGTCGATCTCGATCACGGCGTCGAGGCTGTCGGCCTCGCACTCCCCCATATCGGCCATGACCTGTTCCACCACCGAGGCGATGTCGAGGAAGCCGATGCGGCGTTGCAGATAGGCCTCCACCGCGATCTCGTTGGCGGCACTCATCAAGGTTGGCACCCCACCGCCCGCATGCAAGGCCTCACGCGCCAGACGCAGGGCGGGAAAGCGCACCATGTCCGGCTCGGAGAATTCCAGTTTGCCGAGGGCTGCCAGATCCAGACGTGGGGCGGCGGTGGCGATGCGGGTGGGCCAGGCGAGGGTGTGGGCGATTGGCACCCGCATGTCCGGGCTGCCGAGCTGGGCGAGGACGCTTCCATCGGCATAGCAGACCAGGCCGTGGACGGTGGATTGCGGATGGATCAGGACGTCGATTTCGCTGCCATCCATGTTGAACAGGCGGGCGGCCTCGATGACCTCCAGCCCTTTGTTCATCATGGTGGCGCTGTCGATGGAGATTTTGGCGCCCATCGTCCAGACCGGATGGCGCAGGGCCTGCTCCGGTGGGGCGGCGCGCATTTCGTCCATGGTGGAGGTGCGGAACGGGCCGCCGGAGGCGGTGAGGATGATGCGTTCGACCGCACCGCGATTGCCGTCGGCCATCGCCTGGAAGATGGCGTTGTGTTCGCTGTCCACCGGCAGCAGCGTGGCGCCGGCGGCTTTGACGGCGCGCAGCATCACGTCGCCGGCGCAGACCAAGGCTTCCTTGTTGGCCAGGGCGACGGAGCCGCCGTTCTCGATGGCGGCCAGGGTGGCGTGCAGGCCGGCGGCGCCCATGATGGCGCACATCGTCCAGTCGGCGTTGCGGGCGGCGGCTTCGACCACGGCCTGGGGGCCGCTGGCGACCTCGATGCCGGTGCCGGACAAAGCTGCCACCAGATCGGCGTGGCGGGTGGTGTCGGCCACGACGGCGATTTCCGCGCGCAGTTCCACGGCCTGCTTGGCCAGAAGGGCCACGTTGGTGCCGGCCACCAGGGCGCGGACCTGATAAAGATCGGGGTTTGCCATCAGCAACTCGATGGTCTGGGTGCCGACACTGCCGGTGGACCCCAGCACGGTCACGGATTTCACGCCATTTTTCGTCATTGCCACAGCATTATCCCTCGCCCAAGGGCCAGAACCAGGATGGCCGCCACCGGGGCCGCCACCAACAACCCGTCCAGGCGATCCAGCAGGCCACCATGGCCCGGGATCAGCCGGCCGGAATCCTTCACGCCAAAATGACGCTTCAACGCGCTTTCCAGAAGGTCACCGATTTGCGATGCGATGCCGAGGCCCATGGCCACCAGGGCCGCGTGCAGAAATCCAGCCTCCGCGACGCTGATCGCCGCGACAATACCCACCAGCGCCGCGCCACCCAGGCCGCCCACAGCACCCGACCAGGTTTTGCCGGGGGAGATCATCGGCGCAAGACGCGGTCCGCCGATCAGGCGGCCGGCCAGATAGGCGGCGATGTCGCTGGCCCACACCACCAACACGATGAACATGACATTGGCGCGGCCCACGGCGGCGTCATGGCGCATCCACACGAGGGCCAGCAGGGCCGGGCCGAGATAGCAAACGCCGGCTGCCATAACGGCCACGACCGATATGCGTCGGGTTCGGCACATGGCGGTCCATTCAACCGCCATGCCGATGGCCGCAGTCACAATCAACGCATCCCACGCGAGGCCGCCGAACCACAGCGCCGCGAGGGCGATGGGGGCGATGACGACGGCCGATGCCACCCGAAGCCGCAGGTCCCGCCACGCTGAGGTGGGGCTTCCCGCGGTCCCGACCTTGACGGGTTCAGCCGGGCCGTGCGCCAAAGCGCCGCTCCCGCCGTCCGTATTCGGTCAAGGCCTGGGCGAAATGCTCGGCGGTGAAATCCGGCCACAGCACATCGGTGAAGATCAATTCGGAATAGGCGGACTGCCACAGTAAGAAGTTCGACAGACGCTGCTCGCCGCTGGTGCGCAGGATGAGGTCTGGATCAGGAATGTCGCGGGTGGACAGCAGGGCCGAGAAGCTCTCCTCGGTCAGGTCCGCAGGGTTCAGCGTGCCGGCGGCGACCGCGGCGATGGCTGCCTGGGCGGCGGCGACGATCTCGCCCCGCGCGCCATAGGACAGCGCGACCACGAGATTGAGCCTGGTGTTGTGGGCCGTGGCGATTTCAGAGCGGCTCAGTTCGGCCTGGATGTCGGCATCAAAGCGCCCACGGTCACCGATGAAACGCAGGCGCACGCCCACGCGGCCGAGTTCGGCCAGCTCGCTCTTGATGAAGCGTCGCAGCAAGCCGGTGAGATCCGACACCTCGGCGGCCGGACGGCGCCAGTTCTCGCTGCTGAAGGCGTAGAGCGTGAGCCATTCGACGCCCAGGTTCATCGCCGCCTCAATCGTGCGGCGAACGGCCTGCACGCCAGCACGGTGCCCGGCGACGCGCGGCAGGTTGCGGGCCGTGGCCCACCTGCCGTTGCCGTCCATAATGATGGCAACGTGCGACGGCGTCCCCGCCAGCGGCCCTGCCGGCGCAAGCGGTGCCGCAACCTGTGTGTGCCCGATGGCCACTTCCCCCATGCCTGCGTCCATCACGTTCGACCGCCCCAAAAAAGTGATCAGACGGTGCGGATTTCCTTGTCCTTATCAGAGAACATCGCGTCGATCCGTTTGATATACCCATCCGTAAGCTTCTGGATATCATCCGACCATGTTTTCAGCTCGTCTTCGCTGATCACACTCTTTTTTTCCAACGCCTTGGTCTGGTCCATGCCGTCACGGCGCACGCCGCGAATGGCGATCTTGGCCCCTTCGGCATATTTGCCGGCCAGTTTGGACAATTCGTTGCGGCGTTCACCGGTCAGCATCGGAATCGGCACGCGCACCAACTGGCCGTCGCTGGCCGGGTTGAGGCCGATGCCGGCGTCCCGAATGGCGCGCTCCACGGCGGTCACCAAGGTGCGGTCCCAGACCTGAACGGTCAGCATGCGCGCCTCGGGTACGGCGATGCTGCCAACCTGGGTCAGCGGCACTTCGCTGCCATAGGCCTCGACCCGGACCGGCTCTAGCAGCGCCGGGCTGGCGCGGCCGGAGCGAAGCCCCGCGAAATCACGCTTCAGGCTGTCGAGCGCCCCATCCATGCGGCGGGTGAGGTCGGTCTTGAGGGTGGTGAGTTCGGCCGTGGACATGGCAGGCTCCTGAATCGCAGCGGGAAAGAGATCCGCCCGAAGGCTATTTGGTCTCGATGATCTTGGTGAAATTGCCTTCGGCACGCATGACCTGGGCGAAGGCGCCGGGGGCGTGGATGTTGAAGACGATGATCGGCAGGCCGTTCTCGCGCGCCAGGCTGATGGCGGAGGCGTCCATCACCGACAGGTCGCGGGACAGGACTTCGAGGTAGCTCAGTTCATCGTAACGCACCGCGTCGGGCACCTTGCGGGGGTCGGCGGAGTAGACGCCATCCACCTGGGTGCCCTTTAGCAGCACGTCGCAGCCCATCTCGGTGGCGCGGAGGGCTGCGGCGGTGTCGGTTGTGAAGAACGGGTTGCCGGTGCCGGCGGCGAAAATCACCACCCGGCCCTTTTCCATGTGCCGTTCAGCACGGCGGCGGATGTAGGGCTCGCAGACCGTGGCCATCGGGATGGCGGACTGGACCCGCGTGGGGGTTCCGGTGCGCTCCAGCGCGTTCTGCATCGCCAGGGCGTTCATGACGGTGGCCAGCATGCCCATGTAGTCGGCCTGGGCGCGCTCCATCCCGGAGGCCGCCGCCGACACGCCACGGAAGATGTTGCCGCCGCCGATGACGAGGGACACCTGAACACCCATGCCGACCACGGCTGCCACATCCTCGGCAATCCGGTTCACGGTTTCGGTGTCGAGGCCGTATTCACGCTTTCCCATCAGTGCCTCGCCGGACACTTTGAGCAGCACGCGTTTGTAGGCTGGTGATTGACTCATCATATCCGCACAAAACTGGGGCGGGCGCACCGTAACCGGCGCGCCCGCCCCAAACAAGAGAGCAAGAGCTTCAGCGGTGTCAGACGGCCTGCGGCACGCCCGAAACGAGAGCGACTTCGGCTGCGAAATCGCCGACTTCCTTCTCGATGCCTTCGCCGAGCTGGAAGCGCTGGAAGCCGACAAGCTCGCAGCCCGCCTTCTTCACAACGGCGCGCACGCGGCTTTCGCCGTCCAGCACCCAGACCTGCTCGAGAAGAACCACTTCCTCGTAGAACTTCTTGATGCGGCCTTCGACCATCTTTTCGATGATGGCTTCCGGCTTGCCGGAGGCGCGGGCCTGCTCGCTCAACACGGCGCGCTCACGCTCCAGGGACGCAGGATCGACGGCGTCGACGTCCAGCGCCTCGGGGCGGGTGGCGGCGACGTGCATGCCGATCTGGCGGCCGAGGGTGAGCACGGCGTCCAGCTCGCTGGTGCCTTCGAGGGCAACGAGCACGCCGATCTTGCCGAGGCCGGGCTTCAGGGCGTTGTGCACGTAGGTGGCCACGGCGCCGTTGGCGACGGTGAACACCTTGGCGCGGCGAATGGTCATGTTCTCGCCGACGGTGGCCACGAGGTGGACCAGTTCGTCCGCAACCGTGCGGCCGGTGCCGGGATAGGCGGCAGCCTTGAGGGTGTCGACGTCGTCACCGACGGTGAGCGCCAGATTCGCCACGGTGGAGACGAAAGTCTGGAACGCTTCGTTGCGCGCGACAAAGTCGGTCTCGGAATTGACTTCGACCATGGCGGCCTTGTTGGCGCTGGAGGCAACGCCCACCAGACCTTCGGCGGCCACGCGACCGGACTTCTTGGCGGCAGCCGAGAGGCCCTTCGTGCGGAGCCAGTCGATCGCGCCTTCCATGTCGCCTTCAACGGCAACCAGCGCCTTCTTGCAGTCGCCCATGCCGGCGCCAGAACGCTCGCGCAGTTCCTTCACGAGGGCAGCAGTTACTTCGGCCATGGATGTGTCTCCAGTTAGGCCAGCCGGCCCCATCCGGGACCGGCTGTCAGGTTGTAAAAGGCTTAGGCGGCGGGTGTTTCGACTGCGGCTTCCGGGATCATTTCCGGAACCAGGTCAGGCAGAACTTCCGGAGCCAATTCCTCGGCGCCGCCGATATCCTGGCCAGACGCCTGCATTTCCTGGCTGATGCCGTCGAGCACGGCGCCCGAGATCAGTTCGCAATACAGGGTGATGGCGCGGATGGCGTCATCGTTGCCCGGGATCGGGTAGGTGACGCCTGCGGGATCGGAGTTGCTGTCGAGAATGGCGATGACCGGGATGCCCAGCTTGTTCGCTTCTTCGACGGCCAGCTTCTCTTTGTTGGTGTCGATGATGAACAGGATGTCCGGCAGGCCGCCCATTTCCTTGATGCCACCCAGCGCACGCTCCAGCTTCTCGCGGTCGCGCGTGATGTCGAGCACCTCTTTCTTGGTCAGGCCCTGGGTGTCGCCGCCCAGCATGTCGTCGATCTGGCGAAGGCGCTTGATCGAGCCGGTGATGGTCTTCCAGTTGGTCAGCATGCCGCCGAGCCAGCGATGGTTGACGTAGTACTGGCCGCAACGGGCGGCGGCTTCGGCCACATGATCGGCTGCGGCGCGCTTGGTGCCGACGAACAGCACGCGGCCACCGGCGGCGGTGGTGTCACGCACGGCGCGGAGCGCACGGTCCAGCATCGGGACGGTCTGCTGCAGGTCGATGATGTGGACCTGGTTGCGGATGCCGAACAGATACGGCGCCATCCGGGGATTCCAGCGGCGGGTGTGGTGACCAAAATGCACGCCAGCTTCGAGAAGTTGACGCAACGTGAAATCGGGCATCGCCATGAGCGTGCTCCTTTCCTAAAGTCCGGTTGATCCTCCGCGGGAGTTGTCTTGCGACACCGGATCTGAACCCCTTTTGAGGGTCAGGTAAGGCTTCCCGCGTGTGAATTACCCGCGGCACGATGCCACAGGCGGGCCGGATATCGCGCAAAACGGGGCCGGATGCAAGCATTGCGGCTTGCAGAGGAGGTTTGCGCGCCTCATTTCGAGATGAGGAGACCACATCATGACCCTTGCACCACGCCCGTTTGCCGCCGCTGGATTGTCCTTGCCCGCCATTGGGCTGGGGTGCATGGGAATGTCGGATTTCTACGGCCCGGCCGATCGGGCCGAGAGCATCGCCACCATTCACGCTGCCCAGGAGGCGGGCGTGGTGATGTTCGACACCGGCGATTTCTATGGCATGGGCGACAACGAGATGTTGCTGCGCGAGGCGTTGGCGGGTGGGCGGCGGCAGCGCGCCTTCATTGCCGTGAAGTTCGGCGCCCAGCGCGATCCGTCCGGCGGTTGGCTGGGGTTCGATGGCAGGCCGGCGGCGGTGAAGACGGCGTTGGCCTATACGCTGCGGCGGCTGGGGACGGATCATATCGACCTTTATATGCCGGCGCGGCTTGATGCGAATGTGCCGATCGAGGAGACGATCGGGGCGATTGGGGACATGGTTCGGGCGGGGTATGTCCGCCATATCGGCGTGTCTGAGCTGGGGGTGGCGAATTTGCGCAAGGCGGCGGCGACGCATCCGATCGCGGCGTTGCAGATTGAATATTCGCTGATGTCACGTGGGATCGAGGCGTCGATCCTGCCGGCCTGCCGGGAGCTGGGCATTGCCGTGGTGGCCTATGGCGTGTTGTCGCGCGGGTTGATCGGCGGCAGCACGGCGGTTGGCGCTGGTGATTTCAGGGCGCATTCGCCGCGCTTCGATGCGGAGAATCTGGCGGCCAATCAGCTTCTGGTGGCGGATCTGGGACGTCTTGCGGCTGAAAGCGGGCACAGTGCCGCGCAGTTGGCCATCGCCTGGGTGCTGTCGCGCGGGGCGGACGTGTTTGCGCTGGTCGGCGCACGGCGTCGGGATCGGCTGGCGGAATCACTGGGGGCGCTGGATATCGCTCTCACCCCTGCCCTGTTGGCCGGGATTGAGGCGGCCATGCCGGTTTCGGCCGTGCAGGGGGCGCGTTACCCCGCGCACGGCATGATGTCTCTGGACAGCGAGCGCGCGGCGGGCTGAATTCAGTTCGTTTGCGAAAAAGGGAAGCGCCTTGAACACAACAATTTCGACCGACCAAATGGTCGAGCAGGGGTGGACGATCATCACCGATGAAGGTTTTATCGGGTTGATCGGTCCGTTCTTTTACAAGACTACCGAGGCGGGGCCGCTGTTCTGCTTCCCCACCGACAAGCGGCATCACAATCTGCGCGGCGTGCTGCAAGGCGGTGCGTTGATGACGTTCGCGGACCGGGTGCTGGGCAAGACCACGCGGATTTTGACGCAGGCGCCGAAGACGGCGACGATGCAGTTGGATGTGCAGTTCATCGACGCCGTGCAAATCGGCGAGACGGTGACGGCGCAGCCGGTTTTGCTGCGGGCGACGCGGAATACGGCGTTTTTGAGCACCACACTGGTGGTGGGCACGCGGGTTGTGGGCAATGCGAACGGCATGTGGAAGCTGCTGCATCCGCGGGATGCGAAGCCGGCCTGAGCACGCCCGGTGCGATTGCGTGCGCGGTTTGGCAACAAGCACGGACACACGCATTTTTCGCACATAGGCACAAACCCGAAAACGCCGACGACATCGCCCCTCTAACACCGTCAAGGATCCGGGGGAGGAATTCGGCCCGCCGCTGTCAAAATCGGATCGGTGAAGTGGGGGCGATGATGGGGCAAAACAAATCCCGCTGAGTCGGGTGGGCCAAGGGGCCATCCCGGCTCAGCGGCTGTTTGTCATCAGTTGCCGCAGATGTCGTCGTAGCGCGTCGTGCCGTCGGCCGCAGGGAAGTCGCGATGGGTGACCGGCTTCTTGGCCACACTGAACGTGAGTGACGTGACGAGCGTGCCGCTGATCATGAGGATATGCAGGACGGTCAGGGTGCCATACCAACGCCAGGCGCCAAACGAGACACAAAATATCAGAGTCCACATCGCGCTTAGAATAAAGGATATCTGATAGCGCTGCGCGGCCGGCAAATTTTTGAGGGGATTGATGCTTGAATTCATGAGCGCATTGAAGGTGCTAAACATTTGCGTTGACGATCAATTTTGAAGAAAGAAATATTTCTACTCTTTTGTAGATGCATCGATCTTAATTTTGTCAACCACGGCATTAGTCTTATATCGTGGGATATCAGTAAGTATTTGTGGCCATGGCATGATGTCGCTGGACAGTGAGCGCGTGGCGGGCTGCTGACCTTTGCCGACCGGGTGCCGGGCATGACGACGCGGCGGCTGACGCATGCGCCGTAGACGGCGACGATGCCGTTGGATGTGCGGATCGGCGACACCGTGACGGCACAGCCGGTTTTGCTGCGGGCCACACGCGATACGGCGTTTTTGAGCACGACACTGGTGGTGGGAGTTGCTGTATCCTCGGGCGTGGCCGGGTTTGGTGAGGCTTGTCCGGCGTTGGCCGACCTACAGTTCCTCGACGCGTTCTACGCCGGGCATGATCTTTAGGGCTTGGGCCAGTCTGGGGGAGACGTTGAAGGCGCCGGGGAGGGAGATTTCTACTTCCTGGGTGGCGTCGATGTGGGGGACCAGGACGACGCGGCCCCTGCCCTTGCCTTCGCGTTCCAGCAGGGCGCGGATGTGGGGGACGGCTTCGGTCTGTTGCAGCCAGATGCGGATGCCGGCGCCGGCGCGGGTGGCGGCGGCGTCCAGCGGTTCGGCTTCCTGGGCGGTGATGCGGAGCGAGTCGCCTTCGAGCTTGAGGTCGGCGGTGACGAGGATGGTGGTGCCGGGCACCAGGAGGTCGCGCGAGCGGCCCAGGGTTTCGCTGAAGAAGGTGACCTCGAACGAGCCGCCGGCGTCGGACAGGCGGACCCAGGCCATGCGGCTGCCGCTGCGGGTGATGCGTTCCTTGGAGTTGATGACGGAGCCGGCCAGCTTCACTCTTGCGGCGCCGAGTTGGGCGCGTTCCTCCAGCTTGTTGCTGACCACCACGCCGAGGCGGCGCAGGACCTGGGCGTAGGCGTCCAGCGGATGGGCGGTGAGGTGAAAGCCGATGGCGTCGGCCTCGAAGCCGAGGCGGTCCATTTCCTCCCAGTCGGGCAAGGGGGCCAGGCGCAGGGGCTCGGGGGCGCCGCCGCCGAACAGGCCGGTTTGGCCGGTGGATTTCTCCTCCGCCGTTGACTGGGCGCGCTTGAGGATGATCTCGGCGCTGGCGAACAGGCGGGCGCGGTTGCGGTCCAGGCAGTCGAACGCGCCGGCGCGGACCAGGCCTTCGATCTGCATCTTGTTCAGTTGCTTGGGGTCGACGCGGGTGGCGAAGTCGGCGAGGTCGGTGAAATCGGTGTGGGCGCGGGCCTTGACCAGGGCCTCCATGGCGGATTGGCCCACCTTCTTCACGGCGGCGAGGGCGTAGCGGATGCAGAGCTTGCCCTCGGCATCGTCCTCCAGCACGAAATCCGCACCGGAGCGGTTGATGTCGGGCGGCAGCACGGCGATGCCCATGCGGCTGGCTTCCTGGCGCAGGGCGGCCAGCTTGTCGGTGTTGCTGACGGCCAGGCTCATGCAGCCGGCGATGAAGGCTTCGGGGTGGTTGGCCTTCATCCAGGCGGTTTGGTAGGCGACCAGCGCATAGGCGGCGGCGTGGGATTTGTTGAAGCCGTAGTCGGCGAACTTGGCCATGAGGTCGAAGACCTCCTCGGCCTTGTCCGCTGTGATTCCGCGCGCTGTCGCGCCGTCGGTGAAGATCTTGCGCTGTTGCTCCATCTCGGCGCGGATCTTCTTGCCCATGGCGCGACGGAGCAGGTCGGCGCCGCCAAGGGAGTAGCCGGCCATGGTCTGGGCGATCTGCATCACCTGTTCCTGGTAGACCATGATGCCGTAGGTCTCGCCGAGAATGCCCATCAGTTCGGGGTGCGGCGGTTCCCATTTCTCGCCGTGCTTGCGCTGGCAATAGGCGGGGATGTTGGCCATGGGGCCGGGACGGTAGAGGGCCACGGCGGCGATGAGGTCTTCGAAGCGGTCAGGCCGCATCTGCTTGAGGACGTCGCGCATGCCCTGGGATTCGAACTGGAACACGCCGCCGGCATCGCCTTTTTGCAGCATGGCGTAGGTGGGGGCGTCGTCCAGCGGCAGGCGGTCGAGGTCGACATGGATGCCGCGCGCGGTGAGGTAGGCGACGCCGCGTTGCAGGATGGTGAGGGTGGTGAGGCCGAGGAAGTCGAATTTTACCAGCCCGGCCTGCTCGACGTATTTCATCGAGTATTGGGTGACGAGGAAGTCGCTTTTCGGGTCGCGATAGATCGGCACCAGCTCGGTCAGCGGGCGGTCGCCGATGACGACGCCGGCGGCGTGGGTGGAGGCGTGGCGGTAGAGGCCTTCGAGTTGCAAGGCGATGGTCATCAGACGCCCGGCGGCTTCGTCGGTCTTGCGCATCTCCTGGAGTTTCGGCTCGCCGTCGATGGCCTGTTGCAGGGTGACGGGCTTGGCCGGGTTGTTGGGGATCAGCTCGGCCACCTTGTTGACCTGGCCGTAGGGCAGGCCGAGCACGCGGCCGACGTCGCGCACCGCGGCGCGGGCCTGGAGCTTGCCGAAGGTGATGATCTGGGCGACGCGCTCGCCGCCGTATTCCTGGCGGACGTAGTTGATGACCTCGTCGCGGCGGTCCTGGCAGAAGTCGATGTCGAAGTCGGGCATCGACACGCGTTCGGGGTTCAGGAACCGCTCGAACAGCAGGCCGAACGGCAGCGGGTCGATATCGGTGATGGTGAGCGCCCAGGCGGCGACGGAGCCGGCGCCCGACCCACGGCCCGGGCCTACGGGAATGCCGTGCTGCTTGGCCCATTGGATGAAGTCGGCCACGATGAGGAAGTAGCCCGGGAAGCCCATGCGGGCGATGACGCCGAGTTCGAATTCCAGGCGTTCGTTGTAGCGGGCGCGGGTTGCTTCGTCGGCGTTGATGCGGTCCATGCGCAGAACCAGGCCTTCGCGGGCCATGGCGCGGATTGTTTCGTCCTCGGTTTGGCCGGGGCGCACCTTGGGGCAGACGGGGAGAAGCGGTTTGCGGCTTTCGGCCATCACAGCGCACATGCGGGCGATGGCCAGGGTGTTGTCGCAGGCTTCCGGCAGGTCGGCGAACAGGGCGCGCATGACGGCGGCGGATTTGAAATAATGCTCGGGGGTGACGCGCCGGCGGTCGCGCTCGGCGAGGGTGCGGCCTTCGGCGATGCAGAGCAGGGCGTCGTGCGCCTCATGCATCGCGGGTTTGGCGAAGTAGCAGTCGTTGGTGGCGACCAACGGGAGGCCGGCGGCGTCGGCCAGGGTGATCAGGCCCGGTTCGATGGCGCGTTCGATGGGCAGGCCGTGGCGGTGCAGTTCCATGATGGTGCGGCCGGGGAAGGCCTCGGCGAATTCGGCCAGGAGGCGTTCGGCGTCGTCGCGCTGGCCTTCGGCGAGCATGCGAGCGATGGGGCCGAGGGTGCCGCCGGTGAGGAGGATGAGGCCCTCGGCGTGGGAGAACAGCAGGTCTCGGCTGATCTGCGGCTTGTTGCCGGGGTCGGTATCCAGAAAGCCGCGTGAGGAGAGTTTTTGGAGGTTGGCGAAGCCGGCGGCGTTTTGGGCCAGCAGGACGATGGGGTCGGGCGTGAGGCGCAGGTTTTCGGGCCGGCTCAGCGCCAGCTGGCAGCCGACGATGGGCTGGATGCCCTTGCCGGAGCAGTACTGGCTGAACTCCAGCGCGCCGAACAGATTGCCGGTGTCGGTGATGGCCACCGCCGGCATTTTCTCGGCCACGGCCAGGGCCGCGAGGTTGCCGGCGGTGATGGCGCCCTCGCTGAGGGAATAGGCGGAGTGGGCGTGGAGATGGATGAAATTGGCGTGGGGCATGGGGGGATTATGGCACGGGAATGGGACGGTGGTGAGATGGGATGATGGTGGCAATCCGCTTGGCTGCTGATGTCATGGTGGGAACCTCCTGGCCTCCGATGCCCTTAAGTTGATGACTTCGAGCGGTTGCCATTGCGGCTGCCCTACTGGGAAGCCTGCAAATGGAGGACACGATGGCGAGAACGGCGTTGGTTGTTGGGACCAGTGGTATTGTTGGCAGTGCGGCCGCCACACTGCTTGCGCAGGAAGGATGGACCGTCTTTGGGCTGGCGCGTCATCCGCCTCTGCAACAGGGTATCTTTCCCATCGCGGCTGATCTGAACGATCCTGTGGGCCTGGCTGCCGCCCTCGCTGGGGTGAAGCCGGACGCGGTGTTTATTGCCACATGGTCTCGGCAAGTGAACGAGAGCGAGAACATTCGGGTCAATGGTGCGATGGTTCGCAATTTGATGGATGCGTTGCGGGTCAATGGCGGCGTGGGCCATGTGGCATTGGTGACCGGGCTGAAACATTATCTCGGGCCGTTTGAGAGCTATGGCCAGGGCCATTTGCCGCAGACGCCGTTCCGCGAGGACCAAGGCCGGCTGGACGTGCCGAATTTCTACTATGCCCAGGAGGATGAGGTCTTTGCCGCCGCTGCGCGCGATGGTTTCGGATGGAGCGTTCATCGTCCGCATACGATGATCGGCAAGGCGGTTGGCAATGCGATGAACATGGGCACCACGCTCGCCGTCTATGCCACGCTGTGCCGCGAGACTGGGCGGGCGTTCACCTTTCCAGGCTCTGCCGTGCAGTGGAACGGGCTAACCGACATGACGGATGCGCGGTTGTTGGCGCGGCACATGCTGTGGGCCACGACCACGCCCGCCGCGCGTGACCGGGCGTTCAATGTGGTGAATGGCGACGTGTTTCGCTGGAGCTGGACGTGGGGCCGGATCGCGGAGTGGTTCGGCGTTGCGCCTGCGCCGTTTGACGGCATTGTGCGGCCGTTGGAGGCCCAGATGGCGGATGATGCGGCGATCTGGCGCGATATCGCGGCGCGGGGGGGGCTGGTTGAGACGGATCTGGCACGGCTGGCATCGCCCTGGCACACAGATGCCGATCTTGGCCGGCCGATCGAGGTTGTGACGGACATGAGCAAGAGCCGCCGGCTTGGCTTTACCGGCTATCAACCGACCGATGACGCGTTTTTCGAGCTGTTTGCACAATTGCGGGCCGATCGGCTGATCCCGTGATCAGGACAGCGGCTTGGCCATGTAGACGCGCCGCAATCCCTTCTCCACGGCCCGATGCGTTTCGACGTAGCCGATGCGGGCATAGAGCGCGATGTTCTCGGTCATGGCCTCGTTCGTGTAGAGCTTGATGGTGCGGTAGCCGGATTGCATCGCGGTGCGTTCGGCAAATTCCAGCATTTTGCGGCCCAGGCCGAGGCCTTGGGCATCGGGGGAGACGGCCACGTTGTCCAGGAGCATGGCGGTTGGCTCGGGGATGAGGACGAGCACGCCTTGGGCGGTGCCGTTGTGCTCGATGACGTGCACGTGGCCCTGTTGGATCAGGGCGCTGTAGTCGTCGAGCATTGGGCCGGGTTCTCGGCCGATGCGTGGCACGTAGTGGGCGTAGGCGGTTCGGACGATGGTCTCGACGGGGTGGAGGTCGTCAAGCGTGGCGGGACGGAGGGCTTGGGTCATGGCGACAATCTGCCGTGCGGGGCGGCAACGTGGAAGGCATTCGTGGCAATACGTCGTGTGCGATACCATAAGACGATGCATCAACACCCACCTCACGACAACAAAACTTCTCTCAATTCCATCGACATAACGGACAGCCCCATGGCTCGCCTCGCACCCCAAGACGGTATCTAAGGCTTGCGATTTAAAGCAAGAGGCCGCTTTTTATAAAAGAGTTTTTTTCCTCTTGATTGGTATAATTAGAGGAGTTATTATGTAAATTATCGAGTAGGAGGTGCCGATGACGCGCTCAATCGCAATCGAATTGGACGTTTACCAAATTATTTGGTCTCACTGGGAGAAGGGTGACGCAGATGAAAACGCCATTCTTAGAAGAGTCCTCGGAAAGCTTTGCATCATCAATAGTGTGTCGGCGGCATCCAATTCAGAGAACGAGTCTCTAGATTATATACCGGCCTCAACCCAACCAGTTCAATCTGAAATCAAGGAGGCCAGAACGTTGACGACAGGAAAGATTCGTTGGGTTGATGACGTTACCAACTCTCTCATTTTACTCGGCGGAGAGGCTGATTTATCTGAGATTTACTTTTCCGTAGAGAAATCTCGGAAAGAACAGGGTCGCAAGATTGTTCAAAGTATTGATGCTACCATCCGTCAAACCATTGAGGCACATTCGTCCGACTCTGGAAGTTGGGACGTAAAGCGCCCAAACCTGTTTGAGAAAGTTTCTCGTGGCCGTTGGAAATTACGCAACACTTGAACGTTTAACAGATTTTATGCCTGCATCTGACGCAAAAATAACAACCGTTGAGGAGTCAATTTAATGCGTAAAACGTATACTTTCCAGGGCAAGAAATATTCAGCGCCCTCAGGAATCCGAGCTTACTATGATATCCTTCAAAAATTTGCCAAAATGGAACCAAATTTTTGGAACCTAATCATAGCACATGCGCCCAAAAAGAGCCGCAATCACGTTGCTCGAAGCGTTAATGAAGTATACCCAGGGTGCCCTGACCTTGACCATAGAATAAAACAAATTGAACCAGGTGTATTTGTTGGAGACGATCTTAATCATGTCGAGAAAGGTCTTATTTTAGAAAAATCCTGCAAACTTTTGGGTCTTGAGTATGGGAAAGATCTTGTTTGGTAGTTTCCCGTAGGGTGGAATTTTTCTCTGCATCCCACCCTACGACGTAAACTGACACTATCCGCCCATCCCGCAACGCGACGGTCCGGTCCATGCGCGCCGCCAGATCCGGATGATGCGTAGCGATTGGCGTCCGAGTTGGGATTCCGGGAGGCCTTAGCGCGCTAATTTCATTTCAACGCGCATACCGTGAATGGTCTTGCCAGACGCATTGAAGACACGCCCGAGCGGTTGGGGCGCCATGTGGACCACCAGGCAGCCTTGGCCGTCCCATTCCTGCAGGGCCTTCATGACATCCCGGTTTGGTGGGAGTGCTGTGCCGTCTGGGGCGATGTCGTGGATCGGGCCTTGCACCTGGTCGAGGACAAATATCGAGGGCCATTGATGGTGGTGGGTTGGCTCCTCTTCCTCGGGGTGCAGCACGACTTCTAGGACGCGGAGGCGGTCGTTCTCGAAGAGGATTTTGTGGTTCGCGGGGGCGGCCGCCACGGCGTCCAGGGCGGGGTTCCACAGGGATGGGTCGGGGGTTTGAGAGTGCTCGGTCACGATGGCCTCCTTGTTTTGACGATGGTCAGGGCTGGGCTTGATCGGTGGCGGCGTTGGTGTGGGTTTGGTGATTAGCGTTCGGGGGCTGGCCAGATGTCCAGCGTGGCGGCGTTGGCGCGCGGCTTGTTGATGGGCGGGTGGGCGGGGGAGATGGGTGGCGCAAGGGCTTACCCATCCTACGGGTGGTTGTTGAATGTTGTTGCATGTGGCCGGGTGGAGTGGTGTTTCCTGGTGGGTGGCACCTTTTTCCCAATCCCCGTTTTTGAGCCTGACTGCGCTGCTTCGGTGCTTGCGCGGGGCTGTGGGGGGTTGGGGTGGGCTTGGGTTGCTGGATGCGGTGCTGACATTGCTGCTGTATCGGCGGCTGGGTGGTGTTTGCCGGGATTTTGAACGGTTGGCCGCGCGGTTTCAGGCTGGGCGGCTGTGGCGGCGGTTGGATGTGGGCCGGCGCGTGGCAGTGGGCGCGGAACAGCGGGCTGTGGCGGCGCGGGTTTGGCCTTGGCGGTTTGGCTGGCTGGTGCGGGCGGCTGGTTATCGGGCGGCGGCGTATCGGGAGCAGATGCTGGAGATTTTGGGCCAGCCGGAGATGGTGGAGCTGCTGATGGCAGCGCCCCAGGCGGCGCGGATTTTGCGGCCGGTGTGCCGGATGCTGGCGTTGGAGATGTCGCTGCTGCGGCCTGGGGTCGTGGTTGCGGTTGTGGCTGCCGAGGTTGGTGATGCGGCGCCGAAGCGGGTGCGCGGGGCGCGGAAGATTGTGGAGTGGGGGCGGATTGCCCTGCCGCGAGGCGTGCTGGCGGCGGCGCGGCGGCAGGGGTTTCGCAAGGGAGGATAGGGTTGCGGGAGAGGTGTCGGCTTATTGTTCCGGATTGACAATTAGTTTGGGAGATTCTGTCGGGGTGGCGTCAGGCGGCGTGGGTCATTTCCACCACACGGCCGTCGCGCAGGGTGACAATTCGGTCCATGCGGGCGGCGAGGTCTGGGTTGTGGGTGGCGATGAGGGCGGCGAGGCCTTGGTCGCGGACGATGTGGAGCAGTTCGGCGAACACCACGCCGGCGGTGGCGACGTCGAGGTTGCCGGTGGGTTCGTCTGCCAGCAGGAGCATCGGGGCGTTGGCCAGGGCGCGGGCGATGGCGACGCGCTGTTGTTCACCGCCGGAGAGCTTGCCCGGGAAGTGGCGGGCGCGGGCGGAGAGGCCGAAGCCGGTGAGGAGGCTCATGGCCCTGCCCTCCGCTTCGGTGCGGGAGATTCCTTTGATCATCTGGGGCAGGACCACGTTTTCGAGCGCGGTGAATTCCGGCAGCAGGTGATGGAACTGGTAGACGAAGCCGATTGAGTCGCGGCGGATGGCGGTGCGTTCGGCGTCGCTGAGGGCGCCGGAATCGCGGCCGCCGATGAGGATTTTGCCGCAGTCGGGTTTTTCGAGGACGCCGGCGAGGTGCAGCAGGGTGGATTTGCCGGTGCCGGAGGGCGCCATGAGGGCCACGATCTCGCCGGCCTGGATGGAGAGATCGACGCCGCGCAGGACCGGGAGGTCGCCGGCGCCGGATTTGTAGGTGCGGATGACGCCGCGCAGTTCCAGTGGCAGTTTGGGGGGCAGTTCGAGTGGGTTATTCATTGCGCAGGGCCTCCACGGGGTCGGTTTTGGCGGCGCGCCAGCTGGGATAGATGGTGGCGAGGAGGGAAATGCCGATGGCCATGCCCACCACCTGCCCCACTTCGTGCCATTGCAGGACGGCGGGCAGGCGCGAGAGGAAATAGACCTCGGGGTTGAAGAGGTTGGTGCCCGAGAGGCTTTCGATCCAATGGCGGATGGTTTCGATGTTGAGGCAGAACACCACGCCGAGCAGGGTGCCGAGCAGGGTGCCGGCGATGCCCACGAAGGCGCCGCACATGAGGAAGATGCGCAGGATGGAGCCGGAGCCGGCGCCGATGGTGCGGAGCACGGCGATGTCTCGGGTTTTGTCCTTCACCATCATGATGAGCGAGCTGACGATGTTGAAGGCGGCGACGAGGATGATGAGGGTGAGGATGAGGAACATGACGTTGCGTTCCACCTCGACGGCGGCGAAGAAGGCGTTGTTGTTCTGGGTCCAGTCGATGACGCGCACCGGGGTTCCGGCCAGGGCTTCGCGGATGTTGCGGCCGATGGCGACAGCGCGGTCGGGGTCGGTGGTGGTGACTTCGATCTGGCTGACCATGTTGGGCATGCGGAACAGGATTTGGGCGGCTTCCATGGGCATGAAGACGAAGCCGTTGTCGGCCTCGCTGAAGCCCACCTGGAAGATGGCCACCACGGTGTAGGCCCGGCCGCGGGGGATGGAGCCGAACGGGGTGGCCTGCATGTCTGGCGCGTAGATCTGCAAGCGGCTGCCGATTCCGATGCCGGCGCGGGCGGCGAGGCCGGTGCCGATGACGATGGCGTCATCGCCCTGGAAATCGTCCAGCGAGCCGGCGCGGATGTTGCCGGAGACGACTTTGAGGCCGCGCAGGTCTTCGAGCCGCATGCCGCGCACCAGGCCGGCGCTGTAGTTGCCGCCCTGTTCCGGCTTCAGGCCGGCGGGGCGGTCGACCACGGGGGTGGCGGTGACGACGCCGGGCACGCCGCGGACGCGGACGGTGAGGTCGTCGTAGTTGGTGAGGCCGGTGCTGGTGGCGTAGACGCCGAGGTCGCCGTTCAGGCCGAGGATCTTGCTCAGGAGTTCCTGGCGGAAGCCGTTCATCACCGACATGACGATGATTAGCGTGGCCACGCCGAGGGCGATGCCGATCAGGGAGAAGATGGCGATGATGGAGACGAACCGCTCGCCCTTGCGGGCACGGAGATAGCGGCCGGCGACGGCGCGTTCGAAGGCGTTGAACATGGTCAGGACTCCGTCATTGCGAGGAGCGGGTGCGGCGGAGGGCGGCGCGTTGCTCTGGATTGCTTCTCCGCCAAGCGGCGGCTCGCAATGACGGGGTTGTTCAAAGGATCTTGTCCAATGCGTCCGCGAGGCTCAGTTCCAGCTTTTCGCCGGTGGCGCGGCGCTTGAGTTCGACCAGACCGTTGGCGGCACCGCGCGGGCCGATGACGATCTGCCAGGGGTGGCCCATGAGGTCGGCATCGGC
The DNA here is from genome assembly GCA_040399685.1 of Acetobacteraceae bacterium. Taxonomy (GTDB): domain Bacteria; phylum Pseudomonadota; class Alphaproteobacteria; order Acetobacterales; family Acetobacteraceae; genus CAIQQQ01. The sequence continues at coordinate 217,516 of JBBART010000004.1, read as the reverse complement.
GAATTTGGCGCCGGCGCGGTCTTCGCGGTCGTCATACAGGGCTTCGCCCTTGAAGGCGGCGTAGGCCTGTTCGCACAGAGCGTCACAGCCGGCGTCGCCGACCTTGAGGTTGAGGATGACGGCCTTGAAGGGGGCCACGCTGTCTGGCCAGATGATGCCCTTGTCGTCGTGATGCGCCTCGATGATGGCGCCGACGAGGCGGGACACGCCGACGCCGTAGCTGCCCATGTGGGGGATGACGGAGGTGCCGTCACGGCCGGCGACGGTGAGGCCCATGGGTTCGGAGTATTTGGTGCCGAAGTAGAAGATGTGGCCGACCTCGATGCCGCGGCCTTCGCGCTTGTTGGCGACCTCGGCCCAGACGGGTTCGTCGTGCTTTTCCTCGGTGGCGGCGTAGTGGTGGGTGACTTCGTCGAAGAAGCGTTCGAGATCGGCGGGGGCGTTGTGGTCGATGGCCTCGCGGGTGAAGTCCATCTCGTCATAGGCGGCGTCGTAGAAGACCTGGCTTTCGCCGGTGGGGGCCAGGATGATGAATTCGTGGCTGAGATCGCCGCCGATGGGGCCGGTGTCGGCGACCATGGGGATGGCCTTGACGCCGAGGCGCTGAAAGATGCGCATGTAGGAGAGCATCATCTTGCGGTAGCTGACGACGGCGCCTTCGTAGTCGAGGTCGAAGGAATAGGCGTCCTTCATGAGGAATTCGCGGCCGCGCATAACGCCGAAGCGGGGGCGCATCTCGTCGCGGAACTTCCATTGGATGTGGAAGAGGATCTGCGGCAGGTCGCGGTAGCTTTTGACGGACTGGCGGACGAGGTCGGTGAGCATTTCCTCGTTGGTGGGGCCGTAGAGGAGTTCGCGGCCGTGGCGGTCGGCCAGGCGCAGCATTTCTGGGCCGTAGGCGTCGTAGCGGCCGGATTGCTTCCAGAGGTCGGCGGATTGGATGGTGGGCATCAACATCGCCTGGGCGCCGACGGCTTCCTGCTCCTCGGCCACGATGCGCGAGATGTTTTGCAGCACCTTCCAGCCGGCCGGCAGCCAGGCATAGATGCCGAGCGCGGTCTGGCGGATCAGGCCAGCGCGCAGCATCAGCCGGTGCGATGCGATCTGCGCCTCGGCCGGATTTTCCTTCAGGGTGGGGATAAGGCTGCGGGAGAGGCGCATGAGGTTTCGGTCCAGTGCGGGCAATTGAGCGAGAAGCCCGGACCCTAGCGCCTCACGCGTCTAGATAGAAGCACCGCGCGCGGATTGGCCGAAGCAACCCGAAGGGATGTACTTCTCGGCTTACACCTTGGAATAATTGTGCGTCGCACCAAGTTCACGCGAAAGAAAACGACGTATTTTTACGGAATTGCGTACGAAAAGACGTGACATCTCGTTCACGAACCCTTAACAAAAAATAACCCGCGTGCTGCAAAGCACCGCGGGCCAAGTTTAGGGAGGAAAAGCCAGTCACACGGCAGAGAAGGGAAAGCCCCTTATCTGAAGTGAAGATTGAGCCCTGATTTTCACGGCGTCCACGTGAAAGTGCCACTAAAAAACGAATAAATGGTGCAGAGAAACACTCTCTGCACCATTTTTTTGCGCGCTCTGTGCAATCAACAGCCACATGCCTGCGCGGCAGGCATTTAGTAATCGGGCAGCGCCAACCAGCCTTCGCGGAAGCTGATCCAGCCTGTGGCCTGGACCCCGATAATCACACCCCAGATGACGGCGGCGATCAGCGTGGTCCAAAGCACCTTGCGCCCCATGCGGGGGCGTTCCGGTGCACCACGCCAGCCGGTGGCGGAATCGGCGTCTGCCACCGGCCGCGTGCCGATCGGGAGGACCGCGAATAACACGGTCCACCAGATGATCACGTAGAGAACAAACGCCGTGAACCAATTCAGCGACATGAAACGGCCTCAGACGCGCAGCAGGTGAACGTCCACCATCGGGCGTTTGGCGAGCCGTTTGCCGAGCGCCCGGCGCAAGGCGGCTTTGGCGGCATCCAACAACGCCACATCGTCGCGGCGCAGCGGGGCTGCGAAATCACCGAGAGCCGTCGTCAGTTCGCGGGACACACGGTCCAGCTCTGGGTCATCAGCCTCGAACAGGCCCGGTGCGCTGATCCGTGGTACGCCGCGGACATGGCCCTGGGCATCCACCGCGATCGAGGCGATCACCACGCCGTTGAACAACATGCGCCGACGTGCGCCCATCACGCCGCCCTGCAGCGGCACCAGACGGGTGCCGTCCAGCACCAGCTTGCCGACCGGGGCGGAATCGACCACTTCCGGCACGCCGGGATACAGGCTGAGGATGTCGCCATCCTCCATCAGGATCGGCGTGACCTGAAGTTCCTGCGCCAACGCGGCATGGGCCGACAGATGGCGCCATTCGCCATGCACCGGCACCGAATATTTCGGGCGGATCAAATCATACAACCGCTTCAGCTCGTCGCGCGCCGGATGGCCGGACACATGGGTCAGGTGGTCTTTGTCGGTGATGAGCGTCACGCCGCGACGGACCAGATTGTCCTGCACCGTGCCGATGGCGCGCTCGTTGCCCGGGATCATGCGGCTGGAGAACACAACCGTGTCGCCCTCGCCGAGTTCGATGCGCGGATGCTGGTCGGCGGCGATGCGGGCCAAGGCCGAACGCGGTTCGCCCTGGCTGCCGGTGACGATCATCAGCAGATGGTCGTCAGGGATGTCCTGCGCGTCGTCTTCGCTGGCAAACGGCGGAATACCCTTGAGGTAGCCGCATTCGCGTGCGGAGGCGTCGATGTTGCGCAGCGAACGCCCCACCAGCGCCACGCTGCGGCCGGCGTCACGGGCGGCGAGCGCGATGGATTCGAAGCGCGCCACGTTGGACGCAAAGCAGGTGACGGCGACGCGGCCTTTCAGCCCCTTGATCAGGTCGGACAGGCTGCGGCGGACATCGCCTTCGGAGCCTGATTCGCCGTCGACCATGGCGTTGGTGCTGTCGCACACCATCGCCAGCACACCTTCGTCGCCGAGGGCGCGCAGGGCGTTCTCATCGGCGCGCGGGCCGATCAGCGGCTCGGGGTCGAACTTCCAGTCACCGGTGTGGAACACGATGCCGGCTTTGGTGCGAATGACCACGGCCTGGCTCTCGGGCACCGAGTGCGCCATCTGCATGAATTGCAGGCCGAACGGCCCGACTTCGAACGAGCCACCCGGCTTGATGGTATGGATCTTGACCTCGTTCTGCAGGCCCACTTCGCCCAGCTTGCGCCGCAGCACCGAGGCGCCGAACGGCGTGCAATAGACCGGGCAGCGCATGGAGCGCCACAGATGCGCCACGGCGCCGATGTGGTCTTCATGGGCGTGCGTGATCACCAGGCCCACGAGCTTGTCGCGGCGTTCGGCGATGAAGGCCGGATCGGGCATCATCACTTCCACTTCGGGGTGCGCAGCACCACCAAAGCCAATGCCGCAATCAATCGCCAGATACTGACCGTTTGTACGGTACAGATTCAGGTTCATACCGATCTCGCCCGTTCCGCCCAATGGCAGGAACGACAGATCACCGCTAACAGCGTTCATCATCAACTTTCAATTGACGGCGCACGACAATGGCGCGCCGCGAGGCACTCAGATTCAAATTGCACGCCGAGGACTAGTCACTGTCCGTCAGGCGTCCGCGTTCTTTGGACAATGTGGGTGCGGCATTGCGCAATGCCAACAGGCGCAGGCCGTCCAAGGTGAGATCGGGGTCGATCCGCTCGATTACCAGGGTGCCCTCGGCCAGCAGCGGCGCCAACCCACCGGTCGCGATCACTTTCAAGTGGTCTCCATACTCTGCCTGGATGCGCGCGACCAGCCCTTCGATCAGGCCCACATAACCCCAGTAGATCCCGGATTGCATGGCAGGGACCGTGGAGCGGCCGATCACCGCCTGCGGCCGGCCGATGCCGATGCGCGGCAGGCGGGCGGCGGCCTTGTGCAGGGCCTCGATAGACAGATTGATCCCAGGGGCGATGATGCCACCGAGATAGGCGCCGTCCCGGTCCACCACATCAAACGTGGTGGCGGTGCCGAAATCGATCACCACCAGCGGGCCGCCATAGGCCTGATGCGCCGCCAGCGAGTTCAGCAGGCGGTCGGCCCCCACCTCGTCGGGGTTATCGATACGGATGTCGAAGCCCCAGTCCAGCCGAGCACGGGCCACCAGCGGCTCGACATGGAACCACTCCCGGCAGACGCGGCGGAGATGGTAGAGTGCGGCCGGCACCACGGTGCCGATAACGGCGCGGTCTATCTGTTCACGCTTCAGGCCGATCAGGTTGAACAGGCTGAGCAGCCAGACCGCGTATTCGTCCGAGGTTCGCTGGTCGTCGGTGGCGATGCGCCAGGTACCGACCCAGCTTTCCCCGTCATGTACAGCAAAGACGATGTTCGTATTGCCAGCATCCACCACCATCAGCATGCGTCGTTCTCCGGCTCTTTTGGCAACCATATCTCACCGCTGGCAAAAGCCTGCACAGCACCGTCGGTCTGGAGCAACAGGCTGCCATCGTCTGCCAGACCTGCGAACGCGCCTGCTACGTGGCGGTCGCCCTGACGCAATGTCATCAGGCTCCCGACCGGCAAAGCGCGGTCGAGCCAGGCGGTGCGAATGGCACCCCAGCCCTCCGTTTGCCGCACGCTGCGCCACTGCGCGAGACCGGCAAGGATGTTCTGGGCAAGATGCTCTGGGCTGGATTGCGTGCCGAGGGCCGCGATCTGCCGGCCCGCGATATCAGGGGCAGACGCCAGATTGATGCCGATGCCGATCACCAGCCAGTCAAGCTGGCCCTGAGCGTTGACGGCCGTTTCTAACAGAATGCCGCCCAGCTTGGCGCCGTCGAGCAGGATGTCGTTCGGCCATTTCAGCGCAATGCCGGGCCGCGCCAGAGCGTCGGCCACGGCAACGCCTGCCAACAATGCCCACAGACCCGCATCACGCGGCCGATCGGCAGGACGCAGAAGGATCGACAGGAACAGATTGCCCGGCTCGGACAACCACCCCCGCCCCCGGCTGCCGCGACCCGCGGTCTGCCGTTGGGCGAGGACGGCCAAACCATCTGGCTCGCCGGAGGCGGCCAGGGTTCGGCAGAGATCAGACGTTGAAGCAAGACTTTCAAACGATTGCAGCCGCCATGCGGCGGCTGTTTCTGTCACCCGAACAGAACCTTCGCCGCAGCTTCAGCCGCCGCCACAACCGGTGCCGGGAAGATGAAGAAAAGCGTGGTGAAAATGGCGCCCGCGCCGGCCACAACCGTCAGCGACGATGGCCGCGCATCGAACGGGGCAACCGGCGCGTCGAAATACATCACCTTGATGATGCGGATATAATAGAACGCGCTGATCGCGCTCGCGAGCATGCCGATGCCGGCCAGTGCCCACAGGCCCGAGTTCACGGCAGCCACAAACACGAAATACTTGCCGATGAAGCCGGCGAACGGCGGAATGCCGGCCATCGAGAACAGGAAGATGGTCAGGGCGGCAGCCATGCCCGGATCAGACTTATACAGTCCGCCCAAATCGGCAATCCGCTCCACCGCACGGCCCTGGCGGCGCATGGACACGATGCAGGCAAACATGCCGGCGTTGGCGAACACGTAGCTGACCAGATAGATTAGCACGCCGCGCACGCCGATCTGGGTGCCAGCCGCGAGACCCACCAGAATGTAGCCCATGTGGCCGATAGACGAATACGCCATCAGCCGCTTGATGTTGCCCTGACCGATGGCGGCCAACGCGCCCAGCATCATCGAGCCGATCGAGACCAGAACGATGAGCTGCTGCCACTGGGCCACAAGATGGCCGAACGGCGAGATCATCACCCGCACGAACAGCGCCACGGCGGCCACTTTTGGTGCCGTTGCCATGAACGCCGTCACCGGGGTCGGAGCGCCCTCGTAAACATCCGGCGTCCACATGTGGAACGGCACGGCCGAGATCTTGAACGCAAGACCCGCGACCACGAACACGATGCCCACGATCAACCCTGCCGACGCCTTCGACGGATCGGCCAAGGCCACCGCCAGATGATCGAACGCCATCGAGCCCGAAAAGCCATAGACCAACGAGATGCCATAGAGCAGCAGGCCCGACGCCAGCGCACCCAGCACAAAATACTTCAGGCCGGCTTCGGAGCTGCGCAGATCGTCGCGGGCGAAAGCGGCGAGCACGTAGATCGCCAGCGATTGCAGTTCCACGCCCATATACAGCGACATCATGTTCGAGGCCGAGACCATGATCATCATGCCGATCGTGGCATAGAGCATCAGCACCGGGAATTCGAAGCGGCGCAGGTTTTCATGCTCGTTGTAATCGAGCGAGACCACGATGCCGAGCACCGCGGCGGCCAGCACCAGCAGCTTCACGAACACCGAATAGCTATCAGCCACGAACAGGCCGTTATAGCCGAGGCCGGGTGCGCCCGAGATCACCAGGGCCGCGGTCAAAACCAGCGCGCCGATGGCCATCATCGAGCACATGTGGAAACAGTCGCGCTTTTGCAGCACGCCGAAAATAAGGATCGCCATGCCGAGCAAGGCCAGCACGATCTCCGGGATCGCGATCGTCCAGTTCATTAGCGGATCACTCCGGCCAGCTTGGTTGTTGCCGCAATGGCCGCCTGGTGGTGGGCCACCATGTTGCCGACGGCTGCGTCAAAGAATCCGGTGAACGAGGACGGATAGATCCCCATCCACAGCGTAAGCACCAGCAGCGGTGCGAAGATCGCGATCTCACGGGGGGACAGGTCCAGAATACCTTTGAGATCGGGCTTCACCAGCGCCCCGAAGATGATGCGGCGATAGAGATAGAGCATATAGCAGGCGGCGAGGATCATCCCGAGGCTGCCAAGCAGCGACAGCCAGATGTTGACCTTGAACGCGCCTAGCAGCACCAGGAACTCGCCGGTGAACCCGGCCGTGCCCGGCAGTCCGATGCTGGCCATGGTAAAGATCATGAACGTCAGCGCATAGGCCGGCATCCGGTCCGCCAGGCCGCCGTAGCGGGCGATCTCGCGGGTGTGGATCCGGTCGTAGACCACACCGACGCAGAGAAACAACGCGCCGGCAACAATGCCGTGCGACAGCATCTGGAACAGCGCGCCGGAAATACCCTGTGCGTTGAAGGTAAAGATGCCAATCGTCACCACGCCCATATGCGCCACGGACGAATAGGCGATCAGCTTCTTCATGTCGGTCTGCGCGAGCGCCACCAACGAGGTGTAGATCACGGCCACGACCGACAGTGCGTAGATGAAGGGCGCGAACATGCCGGACGCGTCCGGCAGCATCGGCACCGAGAAGCGGAGGAACCCGTAGGCGCCCATCTTCAGCAGCACGCCGGCCAGAATGACGGAACCAGCGGTCGGCGCTTCCACATGCGCGTCCGGTAGCCAGGTGTGAAACGGCCACATCGGCACCTTCACGGCGAACGAGGCGAAGAAGGCCAGGAACAGCCAGGTCTGCATGCGCGGCGAGAACACCGTGTGCATCAGCACCGTGATATCGGTGGTGCCGGTCGTGTTCCAGATCGCCAGCAGCGCCAGCAGCATCAGCAGCGAGCCGGCCAGCGTGTAGAGGAAGAACTTCAGCGACGCGTACACCCGGCGCGGACCGCCCCAGACGCCGATGATGAGATACATCGGGATCAGCACGCCCTCGAAGAACATGTAGAACACCAGGAAATCCAGCGCCGCGAACATGCCGACCATCATGGTTTCCAGAACCAGGAAGGCGATCATGTATTCACGCACGCGGGTGGTGATGCTCTCCCAGCTTGCCAGCACGCAGATCGGCGTCAGCGCGGTGGCCAGCAGCACGAACAGCACCGAAATACCGTCCACGCCCATCTTATAGGTGAGGCCGACCTGCGGCAGCCATGCGGCGCTGTCGATAAACTGGAAGCCGCCGTCGCTCTGGTCGAACTTGACCCACAGGACAAGCGACAGGGCGAACACGACGAGCGATGTCCACAGAGCGGTCCAACGGGCGTTGGACGCGAGGACAGCATCCTCGCCCCGCACGGTGAGGATGATGGCCACACCCACCAGCGGCAGGAAGGTGAGCAGCGTTAGTATGGGGAAGCCGGCGGCGTTCATGCTGTCACCCGAAGATCAGAAAGACGCTGACCAGGGCAACGACCCCGATGAGCATCACAAAGGCATAATGGGCGATAGAGCCGGTTTGCAGCTTCACGATCTGCACCGAACCGCCAGCCGTGAGTGCTGCCACCCCGTTTGGGATGCCGTCGATCACCTGCGAGTCCGTGCGCCACAGCATCCGCGACAGGCACATGGTCGGCGCGATGATGATGGCCGCATACAGTTCGTCGAAATACCACTTGTTCAGCAGGAAGCGGTAAATCCCTCCGAAACGCTGCGCCAGGGCCACGGGAATGCCAGGGCGGAACATGTAGAACAGATAGGCCAGCGCAATGCCGAGCAGGCCGAGAGCGGTTGGCGCCAGCGACACCAGCGACGGCACGTGCTCCATATCGTGAAGAATGTGATTGGTCGGCGCGATCTGGATGGCGTTGCCCCAGAACTCCTTCCAATCCGCCCCCAGCAACTGCTCGTGGAACACGAAGCCGGTGAGAACGGCGCCAGCGGCCAGCAGCATCAACGGCACCGTCATGACAAGCGGGCTCTCATGCACGTGCGCCATGGTGTGCTTGTCCGCACGCGGGGCGCCATGGAACGTCATGATCAACAAACGCCACGAGTAGAATGCCGTCAGGAACGCAGCGATCAGGGCGCACCAGAAGCCGTAATGCCCCACCCAGCTATGGCTGGCCCAGGCGGCCTCCAGAATGGCGTCCTTCGAATAGAACCCAGCGAACGGCGGCACGCCGGCCAGCGCCAGGTTGCCGATCCACATCACCGAATAGGTCAGCGGGATCATCTTCCAGATGCCGCCCATCTTGCGCATGTCCTGCTCGTCGCTCATCGCGTGGATGACCGAGCCGGCGCCGAGGAACAGCAGCGCCTTGAAGAAGGCGTGCGTCAGAAGATGGAACACCGAAGCCTGATACGCGCCCACGCCGGCCGCGACGAACATGTAGCCAAGCTGCGAACAGGTAGAATAGGCGATCACCCGCTTGATGTCGGTCTGTGTGCAGCCAATGGTGGCGGCGAATAAGGCCGTCGAGCCGCCGACCACAGTGACGAACGCCATCGCGCCCGGGGCGTAATCCAGCAGCGGCGACATGCGCGCCATCAGGAACACGCCGGCCGTGACCATGGTGGCCGCATGGATGAGGGCGGAGACCGGGGTCGGCCCTTCCATCGCGTCCGGCAGCCACACGTGCAGGCCGAGCTGCGCCGACTTGCCCATGGCGCCGATGAACAGCAGCACGCCGATCACTTCGAATGCACGGTAATCGGTGCCGAGCACGTGATAGATGTCGGCCTTGTGGGCGTTGATGGCGGCAAAGATGTCGGTGAATTCAATCGAGCCGAACAGAAAGAACACCAGCGCGATGCCGAGTGCAAAGCCCAAATCACCCACGCGGTTGACGACGAACGCCTTCATGGCTGCGGCGCAGGCCGCCGGGCGATCATACCAGTAGCCGATCAGCAGATAGGAGGCGAGGCCGACGCCTTCCCAGCCGAAGAACAGCTGCAGCAGGTTGTCGGCCGTCACGAGCATCAACATGGCGAAAGTGAACAACGACAGGTAGCTGAAGAAGCGCCAGATCGTCGCGTCATGGCTCATATAGCCGACGCTGTAGATGTGGATGAGCGTCGCCACGCAGGTGACCATGGCCACCATCGCCACTGACAACGTGTCGTAGCGGAGCGCCCACGCAACGTTGAAATCACCCGCGGCGATCCAGGTGCCGAGCGACACCACGCCCTCATGCGCATCGCCGTAGACGAGATCGACGAAGGACATGACACCGCAGACAGATGCCAGCACCATGCAGCCGATCGTGACGGCCTGGGCGGCACGATCGCCGATGGCACGGCCCAGCAATCCGGCCACGAGGGCTCCGAACAGCGGGGCGAAGACGGCAACAGCAAGTAGCATCAGCTCAGCCCTTCATCATGTTGACGTCTTCGACTTCGATCGACCCGCGATTGCGGAAGTAGATCACCACGATCGCAAGCCCGATCGCAGCCTCTGCCGCAGCCACCGTCAGCACGAACATCGCGAAGATCTGGCCGACCAGATCGCCAAGCGCCGCAGAAAACGCCACCAGATTAACGTTCACCGCCAGCAGGATCAGTTCCACCGACATCAGGATGACGATGACGTTCTTGCGGTTCATGAAGATGCCGAAGATGCCCAGCACGAGCAGCATCGCCGACACCGCGAGATAATGGCCGAGGCCGACAGCCATCATGTCAGTGGCCTCCATGCGAGGGTTCGTCGTGGTGCGCGGGGGCTTCCGGCTCCGCGATCTTCGGCGTCAGATACGCCAAGGTCGGGCCACGGGTCGGCACGTCCATCATCTCCAGCGTGTCGGCCGGCATGCGCGACACCTGGTTGGCGATGCTCTGCCGGCGCGAGGCGCCCCGCGTGGTGCCGGTGTCGCGCAGGGTGAGCACGATGGCGCCGATCATGGCCACCAGCAGCACCAGGCCCGCGGTCTGGAACAGGAAGATATAGTCGGTGTAGATCAGCCGGCCGATCTGGGCGGTGTTGTTGACATGCGCGTCAATCGGCGCAAACCGCAGCGACAGCGCGCCCGGGGCGAACTTCCAGCCACCCAGCACGACGGCAAGTTCCACGAGCAGAACCACGCCAACGGCAGCCCCCACCGGAGCGTATCGTTGGAAACCCTCGCGCATCGCGGCGAAGTTGACGTCCAACATCATCACCACGAACAGGAACAGCACCGCGACCGCGCCCACGTAGACGATGATCAGGATCATCGCCAGGAACTCGGCGCCCGCCAGCAGGAACAGGGCGGAGGCGTTGAAGAACGCCAGGATGAGGAACAACACGGAGTGAACCGGGTTGCGCGCGCTCACCACCATCGCCGCGGAGACGATCAGGATGGCAGCGAAAACGTAAAAGGCCGCGGCGGCGATCATTGGCAGGTCCTCACCGATACGGCGCGTCGAGTTCGAGCCGGCGGGCAAGCTCCGGCTCCCAACGATCGCCGTTCGCCAGCAGTTTGTTCTTGTCGTACATCAATTCTTCCCGCGTTTCGGTGGCGAATTCGAAATTCGGCCCCTCAACGATGGCATCCACAGGGCAGGCTTCCTCGCACAGGCCGCAATAGATGCACTTGGTCATGTCGATGTCGTAGCGCGTGGTGCGGCGGCTGCCGTCATCGCGCGGCTCGGCCTCGATGGTGATGGCCTGGGCCGGGCACACCGCTTCGCACAGTTTGCACGCGATGCAGCGTTCTTCGCCGTTCGGATAGCGACGCAGCGCGTGCTCGCCCTTGAAACGGGGGCTGATCGGCCCCTTCTCATAGGGATAGTTGATGGTCTTCTTGGGCTTGAAGAAATACTTCAAGGTCAGCGCCATGCCACCGACGAGCTCGCTGAGAAGCATGCTCCGGGCTGTGCGATCGATGAACGCCATGCTCAGTTTCCTTCTGGCCCAAGAGCCGCGCGGGAGGGATAGGCTTGGATGGAGCTATGATCAAGCGACATGCGGCAACCATCCCATGGCCATCAGCACGCCGGCGGTCAGCACCAGCCAGAACAGCGAGAACGGCAGGAACACCTTCCAGCCCAGACGCATCAGCTGGTCGTAGCGGTAACGGGGGAAGGTGGCGCGCGTCCACAGGAAGAAGAACAGCACGAAGCAGATCTTGGCGATGAACCAGATCGGCCCGGGAATCCAGGTGAACAGGAAGCCGATATCGGTGTCGGCGAACGGGGCCAGCCAGCCGCCCAGGAACAGGATCGACGTCATCGCCGACATCAAAATCATGTTCGTGTATTCGCCGAGGAAGAACAGCGCGAAGGTCATGGCCGAATATTCGACGAAGAACCCAGCCACAATCTCCGACTCGCCTTCCGGCAGGTCGAACGGCGAGCGGTTGGTTTCAGCCAGCGTCGAGATGAAGAAGATCACGAACATCGGGAACAGCGGGATGGCGAACCAGATGTGCTTCTGGGCCAGCACCACGTCGTTCAGATTCAGGCTGCCGACGCAGAGCAGCACCGTCACCATCACGAAACCCATCGAGACTTCGTACGACACCATCTGGGCTGCCGAGCGAAGTGCGCCGAGAAAAGCGTATTTCGAGTTGCTGGCCCAGCCGGCGATGATCACGCCATAGACGCCGAGCGAGCTGATCGCGAACAGATACAGCACGCCCACGTTGATGTTGGCGATGGCCCAGCCGTCGTTCACCGGAATGACCGCCCAGGCGACAACCGCCAGCGAGAACGTCAGCATCGGCGCCATGATGAACAGGAACCGGCTGGCGCCCGAGGGCACAATGGTTTCCTTGGTCATCATCTTGATGGCATCGGCGAACGGCTGGAACAGGCCGAACGGCCCCACCACGTTCGGGCCGCGACGAAGCTGCATCGCCGCCAGCACCTTGCGCTCGGCATAGGTGAGATAGGCCATGCCGATCAGCACCGGCACGATGATGGCCAAGGCCTTCAGCAGCGTGAGGATCAGAATTCCGAGATCAGTGGCAAAAAAGGCGATCATGGGTTCACTCCGCCGCCATGGCTGGGTTGGGGGCGGTCTTCGGCATATGTGCCTCGGTGCAGGCAGCCATGGTGGCGCTGGCGCGGCTGATCGGGTCGGTCATGTAGTAGTTGGCAATCGTCGGCGTGAACGGTGCGGTGCTGACAGCGCTGGCATCGCCGGCAGGCCCGGTTGTGTCGCCACAGCCGAAGCGCGGCAGGATGTCGATGCGGTCGAACACCGGGTTCACCTGCACCAGGCGGGCGCGCACGGCTTCCAGCGTGTCATACGGCAACGGCTTGGCGATCATCGCCGAGAAGGCGCGCAGGATCTTCCAATCCTCCTTCGCCTCGCCCGGTGGGAACACGGCGAGTTCACCGCGCTGAACGCGGCCCTCGGTGTTCACATAGGTGCCGTTCTTCTCGGTATAGGCGGCACCTGGCAGGATCACGTCGGCGCGGGCAGCGCCACGGTCGCCGTGATGGCCCTGATAGACCACGAAGGTGTTGGCGCCGATCAGGCTGGTGTCGAACTCGTCCGCCCCCAGCAGCCACAGCACATCAACACCGCCGAGCATCATTTCGGCGCGGGTCTTGCCGGTGGCAAAGCCGAGATCCAACCCGCCGACACGGCCGGCGGCTGTGTGCAGCACGTTGAAGCCGTGCCATTCCGGCGTGAGCATGCCGGTCTGTTCGGCGAGCTTCCAGCAGGCGGCCAGAACGGCGGCGCCATCGAGGTGAACAAGCGCGCCTTGCCCCACGATGATCATCGGCTTCTTGGCCGATGCCAGCGTCTTGGCGAAGGGGTGCGAGCCATCCAGCAACGCGGCCAAATCCGCAGCGCCGGCGCCGATCTGGGTCACCTTGTAGGTGAGATCCGTCTCAGCGCCGATATTGGCGATGGGGAAGCCCCCGGCCAGCACCCGCTTGCGGATGCGGGCATTGATCAACGGCGCTTCGTGTCGCGGGTTGGCGCCCACGATCAGCAGCGCGTCAGCCTCTTCAATGCCGGCAATCGACGTGTTGAAAATGTAGAAATCACGACGCGCGGTATCGAGCGCAGCGCCGTCCTGGCGGCAGTCGAGATTGTGCGAACCGAGCGAGGCCATCACGTCCTTCAACGCCACCATGCTCTCGGCATCGCACAGATCGCCCGCGATCGCGCCGATCCGGTCACCGGAAACACCCACGAGCTTTGCTTCGATCGCCGCGAACGCATCCGGCCACGACGCGCGAACCATCTTGCCGTCACGCTTGATCCAAGGCGTGTCGAGGCGACGACGCTTCAGGCCGTCAAGCGCGAAGCGCGACTTGTCGGCCAGCCATTCCTCGTTCACGTCCTCGTTCAGGCGCGGCAGAATGCGCAGCACTTCCGCGCCGCGCGTGTCCACGCGGATGGCGGCACCCACGGCGTCCAGCACGTCGACGCTGTCGGTCTTCTTCAATTCCCACGGACGGGCGACGAACGCATACGGCTTGGAGGTCAACGCGCCGACCGGGCAGATGTCGATCAGGTTGCCGGACAGCTCGGAGCTGAGCGCCTTCTCCACATAGGTGCCAACCGCCATGCTCTCACCGCGCGAGGTGGCGCCCATTTCGGACACGCCGGCAATCTCGGTGGAGAAGCGAATGCAGCGCGTGCAGTGAATGCAGCGCGTCATGATGGTTTTCACCAACGGCCCCAGATCGGGGTTCACCACGGCGCGCTTGGCCTCGCCATAACGCGAGTGATCGCCGCCGTATCCGACCGCCTGGTCCTGCAGGTCGCACTCGCCGCCCTGGTCGCAGATCGGGCAATCCAGCGGGTGGTTGATGAGCAGGAATTCCATCACGCCACGACGGGCAGCACGCACCATCGGGGTGTCGGTGTGGACTACCATGCCGTCCGCCACCGGATAGGCGCAGGACGCGAAGGGCTTGGGCGGCGCCTTCTCGATTTCCACCAGGCACATGCGGCAATTGCCGGCGACCGACAGGCGCTCGTGGTAGCAGAAGCGCGGGATCTCTTTCCCGGCGGCTTCGCAGGCCTGCAGCACGTTGGAGCCGTTCGGAACCTCGACTTCAATTCCGTCAACCGTGACCTTTGCCATCACTCAGCCGCCATCTGGGTTGTTTTAGACGCCTTGTAGGCGGTGATCCGCTCTTCCATCAGCGGCCGGAAATGCCGGATCAACCCCTGGATCGGCCACGCCGCCGCATCGCCGAGCGCACAGATCGTGTGCCCCTCGATCTGCTTGGTCACCTGTTCCAGCACGTCGATCTCGGCAATCTCGGCGCGGCCGAGCACCATCCGGTCCATCACGCGCATCATCCAGCCGGTGCCCTCGCGGCACGGCGTGCACTGGCCGCAGCTCTCATGCTTGTAGAACTTGGCCAACCGGGCGATGGCCTTGATCGGGTCGGTGGACTTGTCCATCACGATGACGGCCGCCGTGCCGAGGCCGGAACGGACTTCGCGCAGGCTGTCGAAATCCATCAGCACCGTGTCGCACACCGATTTCGGGATCAACGGCACAGAGGAACCGCCCGGAATCACCGCCAGCAGATTGTCCCACCCGCCGCGCACGCCGCCGCAATAGCGGTCGATCAGCTCGCGCAGCGGAATGCCGAGTTCTTCCTCGACATTGCAGGGCTTGTTCACATGGCCGCTGATGCTGAAAAGCTTGGTGCCGGCATTCTTCGGACGACCCAGCGCCGAGAACCAGGCGGCACCACGACGCAGAATGGTCGGCGCCACCGCGATCGATTCAACGTTGTTCACCGTCGTCGGGCAGCCATACAGCCCAACCGCCGCCGGGAATGGCGGCTTCAGGCGGGGCATGCCCTTCTTGCCTTCAAGGCTCTCGATCAGCGCCGTCTCTTCGCCGCAGATATAGGCGCCCGCGCCACGATGGACATAGAGATCGAAATCCCAGCCCGACCCCGACGCATTCTTGCCGATCAGGCCGGACGCATAGGCCTCATCCACAGCGCGCTGCAGCGCAGCCGCCTCATTATAATATTCGCCGCGCACATAGACGTAGCAGGCGTGCGCGTTCATCGCGAAAGACGCGATCAGGCAGCCCTCGATCAGCTTGTGCGGATCGTGGCGCAGAATGTCGCGGTCCTTGCACGAACCAGGCTCGCTCTCATCGGCGTTCACCACAAGGTAATGCGGCCGCTCGCCGACTTCCTTGGGCATGAACGACCATTTCAGCCCGGTCGGAAAGCCAGCGCCGCCGCGGCCACGCAGGCCGGACGCCTTCATCTCATCGATGATCGCATCGCGCCCGCGGGCGAGAATGCCGGCCGTGCCGTCCCAGTCGCCACGCGAGCGTGCGCCCGCGAGGCCGGCATCGTGAAGGCCGTAGAGATTGGTGAAAATGCGGTCCTGATCGCTCAGCATGCTCTCACTCCGCAATCTTGGTGGTGGGGGCGATCGGGCTTTCGGTCAGCGTCAGCGGACCGCCCTCCGGGGCCGAGCCCTGGCGGCCGATGGTCGACCCGCGCACCGGCTTTTCGCCGCGCTTCAGGGCTTCCAGCAAGGCCGTGGTGCGCTCGGCGTTCATGTCTTCGTAGTAGTCGTCATCCACCTGCAGGATCGGCGCGTTCACGCAGCCGCCGAGGCATTCCACCTCGGTCATGGTGAACAGGCCATCGGCCGACGTCTCGCCATAACCCTTGATGCCGGTAAAGTCGCGGCACGCCTTGGCCACTTCGTCCGACCCGCGCAGCCAGCACGGCGTGGTGCCGCAGACCTGCAGGTGGAAACGGCCGACCGGCTTGGTGTTGAACATCAGATAGAAGGTGGCGATCTCGTAGACGCGAATGGCCGGCATATCGAGTCGCAGCGCAATCGCATCCATCCCCACCACGGGCACCCAGGCGGAGCCGGTGGTGCGGCCCATCTGGCGCTGCACGATATCCAGCAGCGGCAGCACGGCGCTGGCCTGCTTGCCTTCCGGATATTTCGCCACAGCAACCTCGATGGCGCGCAGGCTCTCGTCGTCGAAGGTGAACGAGGTCGGTTCAGTTCTGTCAGGCGTCATTACGGTGGTCACCGGTCGATCTCTCCGAACACGATATCGAGCGATCCGATGATCGCCACCGCATCGGCCAGCATGTGGCGCTTGCTCATCACTTCGATCGCCTGCAGATGCGCGAACCCGGTTGGGCGGATCTTGCAGCGATACGGGCGGTTGGTGCCGTCCGCCACCAGATACACGCCGAACTCGCCCTTCGGCGCCTCAACAGCGGTGTAGGTGGCGCCGGCCGGCACGTGGAAGCCTTCGGTGTAGAGCTTGAAGTGATGGATCAGCGCTTCCATCGACCGCTTCATCTCGGCGCGCGACGGCGGCGAGATCTTGTTGTCGGTCAGCTTCACCGGGCCAGGCTTCATCAGCTTGAGGCATTGCTGGATCATCGACACGCTCTCGCGCATCTCGCCGATCCGCATCAGATACCGATCATAGCAGTCGCCGTTGCGGCCGACGGCGATGCGGAAATCCAACGCCTCATACATCTCATATGGCTGCGACTTCCGCAGATCCCACGGCACGCCGGAGGCGCGCAGGCACGGGCCGGTGAAGCCCCAGGCCAGCGCCATCTCGGCCGGCACGATGCCGATATCAACCGTGCGCTGCTTCCAGATGCGGTTGTTGGTTAGCAGCGTTTCAAGATCGTCGATGAATTTCGGGAAGGTGTCGGCCCAGGCGGCGATCTTCTCTTCAAGACCGGCCGGCATATCCTTCGCAACACCACCAGGGCGGAAATAATTGGCGTGCAGGCGGGCGCCGGAGACCTCCTCATGGAATTCCATGAGCGTCTCGCGCTCTTCAAAGCCCCACAGGCTGGGCGTGATGGCGCCGACGTCCAGCGCATAGGTCGTCACGTTCAGCAGATGGTTCAGCACGCGGGTGATTTCGCTGAACAGCGTGCGAATCCACTTGGCGCGCAACGGCACCTCAACGCCCAGCAGCTTTTCCGTCGCGAGCGCAAACGCGTGCTCCTGCGACATCGGGCTGACGTAATCCAGACGGTCGAAATACGGCAGCGCCTGGATGTAGCTTTTATATTCGATGAGCTTCTCGGTGCCGCGATGCAGCAGGCCGATATGCGGATCGGCGCGCTCGACCACTTCGCCGTCCATCTCCAGAATCAGGCGCAGCACGCCGTGCGCGGCCGGATGCTGGGGGCCGAAATTGATCGAGTGGCTGTCGATCTCGACAGTCTTGGTCAGCTTCGGACCAAGATCCTCAGCTGGGGCGCCAATGACATCGCTCATGAACGGTGTGCCTTTTCGTCACCCGGCAGCGTGGTCATAGCTTCCCACGGCGAGACGAAATCGAAATTGCGGAAATCCTGGGTCAGCTTGACGGGCTCGTAGATGACGGCCTTGCGGTCCTCGTCATAGCGAACCTCGACATACCCGGTCAGCGGGAAGTCCTTGCGCAGTGGATGGCCCTGGAAGCCGTAATCCGTGAGGATGCGCCGCAGATCCGGCTGGCCCGAGAAGGCGATGCCGAACATGTCCCACGCCTCCCGCTCCCACCACGTCGCCACCGGCCACACGCCATGGACGGAGGGAACCGGCTGAACCTCATCGGTGGTGACGATCACCCGCACGCGCTGGTTCAGACTGACGGAGAGCAGATTGTAGACAACTTCGAATCGCTCGACGCGAGTCGGCCAATCGACGCCGGCGACGTCCATCACCTGCTCGAAGGCCAATGCCGGATGGTCGCGCAATTCGGTGCAGAGCGTGGCGATGGCCGGGCGCTCGGCATAAACAATCAACTCGCCCAGCAGAGTCTCGACGCGCGTGACACCGGAGAGGCCCACAATGATATCGGAGATCGTGTCAGCCACGGAGAATGGTCCCGGTCCTGCGGATTTTCTTTTGCAACTGCATGATGCCGTAGACAAGGGCTTCAGCGGTCGGCGGGCAGCCAGGCACGTAGATATCCACCGGCACCACGCGGTCGCAGCCGCGCACAACCGAATAGGAATAATGGTAGTAGCCGCCGCCATTGGCGCAGCTGCCCATCGATATCACCCAGCGCGGCTCCGGCATCTGGTCATAGACCTTGCGCAAGGCGGGGGCCATTTTGTTGGTCAGCGTGCCGGCCACGATCATCACGTCGCTCTGGCGGGGTGAGGCGCGCGGGATGATGCCAAGCCGGTCGAGGTCATACCGCGGCATGTAGGCGTGGATCATCTCCACCGCGCAGCACGCCAGGCCGAACGTCATCGGCCACAGGCTGCCGGTGCGGGCCCAGTTGACCAGCTTGTCGACATTGGCGACCACGAAGCCCTTGTCGGAAATCTCGCCGGTGATGCCCTTGATAACCGCGTCCTGCTCAGGGCCGGGTGCCAAGGCATCTTTGTTCCAGGCGATCGCGTCAATATTGCCGGACATAGTCGTCACTCCCAATCCAGAGCGCCCTTGTTCCACTCGTAGATAAACCCGACGGTCAGGACCGCAAGGAACCCCAGCATCGACAGGAAGCCAAAAATCCCGATCTCAGCGAGGCTGACAGCCCAAGGGAACAGGAATGCCACTTCGAGATCGAAGATGATGAACAGAATGGCGACGAGGTAGAAGCGCACATCGAATTTCCGACGCGCGTCATCGAATGCCTCGAAGCCGCATTCGTAGGCCGACAGCTTTTCAGCATACGGCTTCTGGTGGGCAGCGAATTGCGAGCCGACCACCATGGCGATGGCGATGACCGCGGCGATCACCAGGAACACCAGGATTGGGAAATAGTCCGCAAGGATCGGTGCCACAGTCTCTGCCCTTTTTGCCGCATCGCAATGCGCCGGACCTTAGCCTCATCAATCACGCAGTTCCATAGGCATAAGCCAACAGAACCATGTTGGGACTGGGTTTCAGGAGTGATATTTTATACGGGAAATTCCTGCGCTGCTGGCGCGAGTGACGGGGCTCGAACCCGCGACCTCCGGCGTGACAGGCCGGCGCTCTAACCAACTGAGCTACACCCGCAGCGGCAGGACGGTCGATCTACGGCGACTTGGCCGTGTCGTCAACCCAAGGTGGGGAGAATAATGAAAACAACGCGAAAAAGGTTGTTTTCAGGAAAGGGTATGGGCGGTGACGGGATCGAACCGCCGGCCAACTCGGTGTAAACGAGCCGCTCTACCGCTGAGCTAACCGCCCATAGTGGCGCTGGAGGACAGGGAAGTCGGGGGCCTCGGGTTTCCCCAGAGGCCCCAAAGCCAGATCAGTTCACGGCGTCTTTAAGCGCCTTGCCGGGCTTGAAGCGGACCGACGTGCTCTCGGGGATGTCGATCTCGACGCCCGTCTGTGGGTTGCGGCCCTTGGAAGCCTTGCGGACGGCCGTGGCGAACGAGCCGAAGCCCACCAGACGAACTTCGTCTTTCGCCTTCAAAGCGCCCTCAATCGCGCTGAACACCGCATCGACCACTTCCGCGGCCTTTGCCTTCGGAAGTTCGGCCTGCTCGGCCACGGCGGAAATCAGGTCCATCTTATTCACTCTGGCTTCTCCTACGTATATTTTCCTGCGCCGCTCGGCCCGACTCAGGGGACGGCGCTCGCGCGACACTAGGAGGGGATTTTCCCGCACGTCAACGGAAGGTTGACTGGAAAAGCGCGGTTTCCTGCGGGATTGGTCGATTTTTGGCAAAATCGGCCCGCCAGAAGCGTCTCTGGCAGGCCGATCGCGTTGGAGGCAACGGCCCTCAGTGCGGCAGCGAGGGCGCCGCAACAGCAGGCGCGGCCACAGGCGCATCAGGCGGCTCGGTCCACTCGATGGCCTCTGGCTTGCGCACCAGAGCCCGGTCGATGACCTCGTCGACATGCGAGACCGCAATGATCTCAAGATGCTTGAGCACGTTGTCAGGCACCTCCGCCAGGTCCTTCTCGTTGTCCTTCGGGATGAAGACCGTGGTGATCCCTGAACGCAGGGCTGCCAGCAGTTTTTCCTTCAGGCCGCCGATGGGAAGCACACGACCGCGCAGGGTGATTTCGCCCGTCATCGCCACATCGCGGCGTACCGCAATGCCGGTGAGGATCGAAATCATGCTCGTGGCCATGGCCACGCCGGCGGACGGGCCGTCCTTCGGCGTCGCACCTTCCGGCACGTGGACGTGAATGTCCCGCTTTTCGAACAAGGTCGGCTTGATGCCGAAATTGATCGAGCGGCTGCGAACATAGCTGAGAGCGGCAGAGACACTCTCCTGCATCACGTCACCCAGCTTGCCGGTGTTCTTGACGTTGCCCTTGCCGGGCAGCAGCACCGATTCGATGGTCAGGATCTCGCCGCCCACCTCGGTCCAGGCGAGGCCCGTCACCACGCCAACCATGTCGGTGTCTTCCAGATCGCCATAGCGATGCTTCTGCACACCGGCATATTTGCCGAGATTCTTGCGGGTGATCGCCACCTTCTTGGACTTCTTGGTGACGATCTCCTTGATCACCTTGCGCGCCAGGTTCGCCAACTCGCGCTCCAGCGAACGCACGCCGGCCTCGCGGGTATAGAAGCGGATCAGGTCACGCAACGCGTCTTCGGTGATCGACCACTCGTCCAGTTTGAGGCTGTGCGACAGGGCCACCTTGGCGATCAGATGACGCTTGGAAATCTCGACCTTCTCATCCTCGGTGTAACCGGCGATGCGAATGATCTCCATGCGGTCCAGCAGCGGCTGGGGCATGCGCAGCGAGTTGGCGGTCGTGACGAACATCACATCCGACAGATCGTAATCCACCTCAAGATAATGGTCAGCGAAGGTAGAGTTCTGCTCCGGGTCCAGCACCTCAAGCAGGGCCGACGACGGATCACCACGCCAATCGGCACCGAGCTTGTCGATTTCATCGAGCAGGAACAGCGGGTTGGAGGTCTTGGCCTTCTTCATCCCCTGAATCACCTTGCCCGGCATCGAGCCGATATAGGTGCGGCGATGGCCACGAATCTCCGCCTCGTCCCGTACGCCGCCAAGCGACATGCGCACGAAGTTACGCCCCGTTGCCTTGGCGATGGATTTGCCAAGCGACGTCTTGCCGACACCGGGAGGACCGACCAGGCACAAAATGGGGCCGCGGATCTTCTGGCTGCGGCTTTGCACCGCCAGGTATTCGGTGATCCGCTCCTTCACCTTCTCCAGCCCGTAATGGTCGAGATCGAGCGTCTGCTCGGCTTCGATCACGTCGTTCTTCACCTTGCTGCGCTTCTTCCACGGGATCGACAGGATCCAGTCGAGATAGTTGCGCACCACGGTGGCTTCGGCCGACATCGGGCTCATGGTCTTGAGCTTCTTCAGCTCGCCCAGAGCCTTTTCGCGGGCTTCCTTCGACAGGCGGGTCTTTTTGATCTTGGCTTCGAGTTCGGCAATCTCGTCCTTGCCTTCCTCGCCCTCGCCAAGCTCCTTCTGAATGGCCTTCATCTGCTCATTCAGATAGTACTCGCGCTGGGTCTTCTCCATCTGCCGCTTGACGCGGTTGCGGATGCGCTTTTCGACCTGCAGGACGCCGATCTCGGATTCCATGTGGCCGAACACACGCTCCAGCCGCTCGCTGACGCTGGGGGTGTCGAGCAGTTCCTGCTTCTCGGCGATCTTGAGGTTGAGGTGGCTGGACACGGTATCGGCGAGCTTTGACGGCTCCTCGATCTGGTTCAGCGAGACCAGGACCTCAGGCGCGATTTTCTTGTTGAGCTTGATGTACTGCTCGAACTGCGAAACGACCGTGCGGCCAAGCGCATCCAGTTCCTTCGAATCGGTGTCGAGATCCGGCATCGGCTCGACGAACGCCTCGAAATACTGATCCGTCTCCTTGAACGCCGCGATCTTGGCGCGACGGCCGCCTTCGACCAGCACCTTCACGGTGCCGTCCGGCAGCTTGAGCAATTGCAGGATCGTGGAGACCGTGCCGACACGATAGATATCGTCCGCCGATGGGTCGTCCTGGGAGGCGTTTTTCTGGGCGACCAGCAGGATCTGCTTGTCTTCCTTCATCACGGCCTCAAGCGCGCGGACCGATTTCTCGCGCCCCACGAACAGCGGCACGATCATGTGCGGGAAAACGACAATATCGCGGAGCGGCAATACGGGAAGCAATTCCCCGGTGGCGCGAGGCGCACTCGGGGTGGTGGTTTTGTCCGTCATCATGACCTCCTAAAGGACAGTCTACAGCGGCCCGCCCGAATACACAGCACGGGCCACTGGGGTGGGATGCCACACATTCGTGTCATCCCATGGTGGCGTGTAAGTCGGTATCATCGAGGCATGCCGCAAGATCATGGAAGAATTTTTATGACAGCGACGTGACGACCGAACGTCACATCGCCGCCATAAAACTTTTTCGTGTGATCAGGCGCTGTTCTCGGAACGCTCTTTGCCGTGGATAAACAGCGGGTTGGCGCGGCTTTCGGCCACTTCCCGGTTGATTACGACTTCTTCCACGCCATCAAGACCCGGAAGGTCGAACATCGTCGTCAGCAGGATCGACTCCATGATCGACCGAAGACCACGGGCGCCCGTCTTGCGCGCAATGGCACGACGAGCGACGGAGGACATCGCATCCTCCGTGAAGGTGAGCTTGACGCCTTCCATTTCGAACAACCGGCCATATTGCTTGACCAGCGCGTTCTTGGGCTTCGTCAAAATCTCGATCAGGGCGGCTTCATCCAAATCTTCCAGGGTGGCAACCACCGGCAGACGGCCGATGAATTCCGGAATCAGGCCGAAACGCAGCAGATCCTCAGGCTCAACCTCACGCAGGATGGCGCCCATGCGACGCTCGTCCTGGCTGCTGACCTCGGCGCCGTAGCCGATTCCCGAACCCTTGCCGCGCGCGGAGATGATCTTCTCAAGGCCGGAGAACGCACCGCCGCAGATGAACAGGATATTGGTGGTGTCGACCTGCAGGAATTCCTGCTGCGGATGCTTGCGCCCGCCCTGCGGCGGCACGGAGGCGACGGTGCCTTCCATGATCTTCAGCAAAGCCTGCTGCACACCTTCGCCGCTCACGTCGCGGGTGATCGAAGGATTGTCAGACTTGCGGCTGATCTTGTCGACCTCGTCGATATAGACGATGCCGCGCTGGGCGCGTTCCACGTTGTAGTCAGCCGCCTGCAGCAGCTTGAGGATGATGTTCTCCACGTCCTCACCCACATAGCCGGCTTCGGTCAGCGTGGTGGCGTCAGCCATGGTGAACGGCACGTCGAGAATGCGCGCAAGGGTCTGCGCCAGCAACGTCTTGCCCGATCCGGTAGGGCCGACGAGCATGATGTTGGACTTCGCGATCTCGATGTCATTGTTCTTCGCGCCGTGGGCCAACCGCTTGTAGTGGTTGTGAACGGCGACGCTGAGAACCTTCTTGGCATGGGACTGGCCGATCACGTAATCGTCCAGAACCTTGCAGATCTCCTTCGGCGTCGGCACACCGTCGCGCGACTTCACGAGGTGCGTTTTATGCTCCTCACGGATGATATCCATGCACAGTTCAACGCACTCGTCGCAAATGAACACGGTGGGTCCGGCAATGAGCTTGCGGACCTCGTGCTGCGATTTGCCGCAGAACGAGCAATAGAGTGTGTTCTTCGAATCGCCGGACTTGCTGCTCATGCGCGCTCCTGCCCCGTAGCACGGGGGATCGATCCCCAAAGTTTAGTCCCCGGATTGCGCCGGGGACAAGAACCAGCCTTGGAGCGACCCGCCCGAATTGATGAGCGGGTCATTGAAAAAATGTTGGTGATCCGGCGCAAACCCCGCCGAATCGGGAAAAATCAGTTCTTGGCGTCAGGATCCACGGGCAGTGGCCGGTCAGTCACAACTTCGTCGACCAAGCCAAAATCACGCGCCTCTTCCGCCGAGAGATAGGAATCGCGCTCAAGCTTGCGCTCAATCGCTTCGATCGGCTGGCCGGTATGACGCACGTAGATTTCATTCAGCCGCTTGCGCAGCGTCAGGATTTCACGTGCCTGAATTTCAATATCGGTGGCCTGGCCCTGCGCACCGCCAGAAGGCTGGTGCACCATCACGCGGGCATTCGGCAACGCAAACCGCTTCTTGGGGGCGCCGGCGCAGAGCAGCAGGCTGCCCATGGAGGCGGCCTGGCCGATGCACACCGTGCTGACCGGCGAGCGGATGTATTGCATGGTGTCGTAGATGGCAAGGCCCGCAGACACCACACCGCCTGGGCTGTTGATGTAGAACGAGATGTCCTTGTTCGGATTCTCGCTCTCCAGGAACAGCAGCTGGGCGCAGATCAACGAACTCACCTGGTCATAGACCTGACCGGTGAGGAAGATGATGCGCTCCTTCAGCAGACGGGAATAGATATCGTACGACCGCTCGCCGCGCGCGGTCTGCTCCACCACCATCGGCACCAGATTATTGGCGTAAACCTCAACCGGACTGCGGTCCAACATGCTTCTTTTCCTTCCTCACCCGCCCCGGCCTGCGAGCGTCTGACCATTATCACCGGAAAGCCTCACCACGATCTTAACGCAGCATAGTGAATAGATAGGAAGGGACCGGGCCGAAACCACCGTCTCGCCCGGCCTCCCGGTCAATCAGCCGGCAAGCGCGCTCGCGGCTTCCGTCTCTTCCGCCAATTCCTCAGGCGTCACCGGCTTATCGGTGACCTTGGCGAGCTCCAGAACGAAGTCCACAACTTTTTCTTCAAAGATCGGCCCACGCAGCGACTCGGCCGCCTGCGGGTTCTTGCGGAAGAAGTCGATGACCATCTGCTCCTGGCCCTGATAGCGCTGCGCCTCACGCGCCATCGCGCGGGTCATTTCGTCCTGACCCACGGTGATGTTGTTCACGCGACCGATTTCGGACAGCAACAGGCCTAGGCGCACGCGGCGCTCGGCAATGGCGCGGTATTCCGACTTCAGCGTGGCTTCGTCCTTGCCAGCATCTTCGGAGTCGGCCTCGCCCTTGGCGCGGTCGGCCTCGATACGCTGCCAGATCTGCTCGAATTCCGATTCAACCATGCTCTCGGGCACGGGGAAATCAGCGATCTTGGCCAACGCGTCCAACAGCTCGCGCTTGATGCGCAGGCGGGACAGCTGGTCGTATTCGCGCTGCATCGAGCTGGAGATCGCCTTGCGGACATCTTCCAGGCTCTCGAAGCCGAGCTTGGTGGCCAGTTCGTCGTTCAGCTCAGGCGACACGGCGCGCTTGAGCGCCTTGGCGGTGATGTCGAACGTGGCGGCCTTGCCGGCCAGTTCCTTGGCGCCGTATTCGGCCGGGAAGGTCACGTCGATGACGCGGCTTTCGCCCGGCTTGATGCCGATGATCTGCTCGGCGAAACCTGGAATGAAGCCGGCGCCGCCGAGTTCCACGTCCATGTCCGTGCCGGTGCCGCCTTCGAAGGCCACGCCGTCAACCTTGCCGAGGAAATCGACGGTCACCACATGGCCGAGCTCGGCCGGAATGATATCGTCGCCTTCGAGCGTGACCAGTTCGCGCTGACGGGCTGCGATCTCGCCGAGCGTCTTGTCGATCGCCTCGGGCGAGGCTTCGGCCTTCAGGCGGGTCAGTTCGACACCGGCGAAGTCAGGCATCGTGATCTCGGGAAGCAGTTCGACCTCGATTTTGAATTCGAGATCCTTGCCTTCTTCAAGGGTGATGATCTCAACCTTGGGTTGGCTGGCCGAGCGCAGACCGCGCTCCGAAAGCACCTTGGTGGTGGCTTCGTTGACCGATTCTTCGAGCACTTCGGCCGTCACAGCGCCAGCATAGCGCTTCTTGACGACGCCCATCGGCACCTTGCCGGGGCGGAAACCTGGAATGTTGACGGTTTTGGCAACCTCGGCGAGGCGCTTATCACGCTTGGCATCGGTGTCGGACACCGGCAAAACCACGTTATATGCGCGCTTCAGCCCTTCGGAGAGCGTCTCGGTGACCTGCATTTGCGGAAAATCCCTGTACTCAACCTGCCAAGGTTGGCTCGGGTGGTGCGGGCGAGAGGACTTGAACCTCCACGACTTGCGCCACCAGAACCTAAATCTGGCGTGTCTACCATTTCACCACGCCCGCAACGACGCGCACGCGAGGGCGGGGTGGTAGCGCAAGCCGCGCCAGGGGGCAAGTATGCGGTTTTAGAACGCCGACAAAGTCGGGGTGACCGTCACACTTGCCAAACCACCGGCCAGGCTGCGCCGCGTTCAATCAGTTCGAGCCGCGCGACAATTTGCGCACCGCGGTTGAAGCGTGGCGCTTCCCCTCGCCGGCATAATCCTCGTGGTAGGTCTCGATTTTGTCCGGCGCATAAAGATAGTTGACCATCAGTGCTCCGCTTTCCTTCAACCCCTTCTCGGACGTATCGGCAGCAGCGTTGATCCGCTCCACCCGCGCCCCGTTCGACAGATGGAAATGCGCCACCGGGTCGGCCGCACGCTTGCCATTGGCCTCCACCAGCAAATAGCGCGCGCCCAGCCGCACCAGAACCTGCTCGACCGGTTTGGCGACAGCAGGGTCGCGCACCCAACTGCGGCGTGCGAGCAGCGCCGTCAACGCGGCAGGGCCGGTCTCGGCCGCTTCCAGCGCCAGCAGAGCCTTCGTCTCGTCGTCCGACAGCAGGTTGGCCGCATCGTCGCGGATCTGCTTGTCCAGCCAGCGGCGGAAGCCGGGCATGGGGCTGAGGGTGGCAAAGGTCTTGATGTTGGGGAACTCGGCCGACAGTTCCGTCACCACGCGCTTGATGAGGAAGTTGCCGAAGCTGATGCCCGCCAGGCCGCGTTGACAGTTGCTGATCGAATAAAAAATGGCGGCATCGGCCGATTTCGGGTCCTGCAGCGGCGCCTTTTGGTCGAGCAGGCGCTGCACGCTGGAGGCGAGGCCCTGCACGAGGGCCACTTCCACGAAGATCAACGGCTCGGCCGGCATGCGCGGATGGAAGAAGGCGTAGCAGCGACGGTCGCTGTCCAGCCGGTTCTTGAGGTCGCGCCAGGAGCGGATTTCGTGCACCGCCTCATAGCCCACCAGTTTTTCCAGCAGGGCGGCCGAGCTGTTCCAGTCGATGCGCTGCAGTTCCAGAAAGCCGACATCGAACCAATTGGCCAGCAGGCCGCGCATGTCCGCTTCGAGCGCCACCAGATGGGGATCGCCCTTCATGAAGCCGAGCAACTTGGCGCGGAGTTCGACGATGAACTTCATGCCGTCCGGAATGGTGGTGAACTGCGTCAGCAGCCGGGTCCGTGGCGGCTCAAGCGCACGACGCAGGCGCGCCTTGGCTTCGGCCCTGCCGGCTTCGTCCTTGGCCGATTGCAGCTTCACATAGGCGCCATCGATGGCCTCGGCATCCGAATCGAACTCGGCGATGGCGCGCAGGAAGCCGCGTTGGCCGTCCTGGTCGAGCGAAAGATAGGTCTCGGCGAGCTTGGCGGCACGGTTACGGGCCGAAACCTCCCCCCCCTTGCCGGCGAGACAGGCGCGCATCTGCGCCTCAATCCCGTTATCCTCAGCACTGGACACGCTGGACGCCATGTCCCGCCAAACGTCAGTGATGCGGCGCAGTGCACGATCGAGCAGGCCGGGCGTTACGACGGACGTGGCCGGGATCAGTTGCGTTCCCGTGATGGCGACATCGTTCATGCTTCATCTCCTCGTTGGCGGCAGTTTAGCGGCAAGCCATGCCAGACGCGAACGGTGCGTTTGCTGATAATGCCCAGTCATGTCTAATGAACCATGAACACGGCGCGAGGTTGGCATGGCATTCGTGATGACGGTAGCGCAACAGAAGGGGGGGGCCGGCAAGACCACGCTGGCCGCCAATATTGCAGCCGCCTGGGCCAGCCCCGCCAACGGTCGCCTGCGCGTGGCCCTGCTGGATATCGACCCGCAGCGCAGCCTGTCGCGCTGGCATGCGATGCGGGCGGGCAACGCCAAGGCGCTGGGCGCGATCCATCTGAGCGAGGTGGCCGGCTGGCGGTTGGCGGCAGAATTGGACCGCCTGCGCGCCAGCCACGACATCGTCATCATCGACAGCCCGCCGCAGATCGAGACCGACGCGAAACTGGCCATTCGTGGCGCGGATCTGGTGCTGGTGCCGATCCAGCCCAGCCTGCCGGATCTGTGGGCGGCCGAGGGCACGCTGAAACTGGCCACCAGCGAGCGGCGGTCCGCCTGCGTGATGCTCAATCGCACCCCGGCATCCGGCACGCTGCGCGACAAGGTGACGGCGCAGATCGACAAAAGCGGCGCGCGCAGGCTGGCGGCCACGCTGGGCAACCGGGTGGGCTTCGCCAACGCCTTCGCGCTGGGACTAGGGGTGGTGGAAACCGCGCCGAAATCGCTCGCGTCTGTCGAGTTGATGGCCTTATTGGCGGAAATCGACGCGATTCGGGCGAAAGGCTGATCGATCACGCGGGCCGGGCCCCTCGCTCAAGCCGGGTTGCCAGCAGGTCGAACGCGGCATCCACGGTCAGCGCCAGAAGGCCCACCAGAACGGCGCCCTGCACCACATAGGCGGTGTTGGACGCCGAAAGGCCCAGCATCACCGGGGAGCCGAGCGTTTTCACGCCCACGGTGGAGGCAATGGCGGCGGTGCCGATATTGATGATCACCGAGACGCGAATGCCGGCCAGGATCAGCGGCGCCGCCAGCGGCAACTCCACCTGTGCCAACACGCGCCACGGACCGAACCCCAGGCCACGCGCCGCATCCAGCGCCGGGGGCGAGACACCGCGCAGCCCGGCAATGGTGTTTTGCAGCACCGGCAGCAGCCCATACAGCACCAGCGCGATCACCGCCGGCTCCTGCCCGAAGCCGATCACCGGCACCGCGATGGCCAGCACCGCCACCGGCGGGAAGGTCTGCCCGGCGGCGGCCAGGGTTTCCGCCAGGCCGCGATA
Source organism: Acetobacteraceae bacterium (assembly GCA_040399685.1). Taxonomy (GTDB): domain Bacteria; phylum Pseudomonadota; class Alphaproteobacteria; order Acetobacterales; family Acetobacteraceae; genus CAIQQQ01. Next base: position 188,084 of record JBBART010000004.1, on the reverse strand, counting down.
GGCCAGCCCGGCCGGGCGCGTGACGAAGATGCCGATGGCCAGACCGGCCGCGATGGCGATGACGCTGGACACGCCGACCAGGACCACGTGCGCGATCATCAGCGCGGCAAAGCTGTCCTGTTCGTAGACCGGCCGTTCCTGGCCCGGAAACAGCGCCACAAACAGGGGCCGAAGCTGGGCCAGTCCAAGACACGCCGCCAACAGGACGGCGAGCAGCACCAGAAACCGCCAACGCTGGCTCATGTGCGGATCAAATCCGCGAGATGGACGATGCCCACGCAGTCGCCCAAGGGGCCTGCGACGCTGAGATGATCGGCGCCGCGTTCCACCATCTGCGACAGAGCGGCGCGGCAATCAGCGGTCGAGTCGATCATCGGGCCCAGCGGTGTCGAGGACGGGTGCATGCGCGCCGTGACCGGCAGCAGCGACAGCAGCTTCAGCCCGCGATCCTCGCGCCCGACCAGGTCGCGCACGATGTCGCTGGCGGGGGTGGCGAGCAAGGCGTGGGGCGAGGCGTCTTGCAGGATGCGACCGCGTTCCAGCACCACCACCTGGGTGGCCAGTTGCAGCGCCTCGTCCATATCATGCGTCACGAACACGATGGTCTTGCCGGTTTCGCGGTGAATGCGGGTGAGTTCGGCTTGCAAGGCGGCGCGGGTCACGGGGTCCAGCGCGCCGAACGGTTCGTCCATCAGCAGCAGTTCCGGGTCGGCCGCCAGTGCCCGCGCCACGCCGACGCGCTGGGCCTGACCGCCCGACAGCGCGTGGGGGAATTTGGTGGCCAGCGCCGGGTCCAGCCGCAGCAGCGCCATCAGTTCGGCCACGCGGGCGTCGATGCGGGAGCGGTCCCAGCCGAGCAGGGCGGGAACGGCTGCGATGTTGCGGGCCACGTTCCAATGCGGAAACAGGCCGACCGACTGGATGACGTAGCCCATGCGGCGGCGCAGATCCTCCGGCGCGAACGCGCCGACGGGCTGGCCCGCGAACAGGATGGCGCCGGAATCCGGCTCCACCAGCCGGTTGATCATGCGCAAGATGGTGGACTTGCCGCTGCCAGACGCGCCGATCACGGCGCAGAACGCGCCTTTGGCGACGTGGAAATCGACGTGATCCACCACAACGGTGCCGCCATAGGATTTCGAGACCGTCTGGAACGTGATCATGCCATCTTCTCCCGCACGGCTGCGCGCAGCAGCAGGTCCACTGCCACGGCCAATCCGATCACCGGCAACGCACCAACCAGCACGAGGTCCAGCGCGCCGGTGAACAGGCCGTCGAACATGATCGCTCCCAGCCCGCCCGCCCCAATCAGGGCCGCAACGGCGGCAAGGCCCACCGCCTGCACCAGTGTCACCCGCAGCCCCGCCAGAAACGCCGGGAATGCGAGATGGACATCGACGCGCCAAAATATCTGCGCGGGCGTCATGCCCAGGCCGCGGGCGGCGTCCCGCACCGGGGCGGGCACGCCATCGAGCCCGGCCGCGGTGTTGCGGGTGATCGGCAGCAGCGAATACAGCACCAGCGCAATCACCGCCGGCGCCACGCCGATGCCGCTGATCCCGGCGCGCGACAGGGCGGGAAACCAGACGGCCAGCGCCGAGAGCGGCGCCATCAACAGGCCGAACAGCGCGATGGAGGGGATGGTCTGCACCAGGCCCAACGCCGGGAACACGGAACTGGCGAGCCTTGGCGCACGGTGGCAGGCCACGCCGAGCGGCACGCCAATCGCCAGTGTCGGCACCAGAGAGGCCGCGACGATACCCACATGGCGCAGGAACGCCGGCCCGATAATATCGCGCTTGTTGTCATATTCACGCAGCAGCGACAGCGCATCCAAGCGCCCGAGCGCGACCAGCGCCGCGATCCCACCCAGAATAAGCCCGACTGCCAGCAGTGCCCCGCCTGCCCCCATCCGGCGCGCTGCCTCCGTGACGCAGAGCAGGCAGGCGCCTTGCATCAACCAGAAGCCGGCACCGAACGACACGCGGGCGGCGGGCAGGCTCTCGGCGGTCAGGGCCGCGTGATCGCCCGCCATCCAAAGCAACCCCAGCATCAGGCTGGCCGCCCCCAGCACCGCCCACAGCGAGCGCTGCGCCAGAACGCCGGCCATCAGGACCACGCCAGCCGCGAGGCAGAGCCAGAGCGGCGCACCGGACGCAACCACCCAAAGACTTACCGGGCGCCCGGACAGAATCCGGTTTCGTGCCACCGACACAAACCCGAAAAACGCCGGAAACGTCGGGATCAGCACAGCCAGCGGCAGCAGAACCCGGTCCGCCGCCGCCAGCCGCATGCGCACAGCGCCTACTTCAGAAACCCGCCGGACTTGAGCCAGGCGGCGGCGACCTTGGAGGCTTCCTGGCCATCGACCTCGATCTTGCCGTTCAGCGACCGCAACGTGGCCTCGGTCAGCGCTGCGAACGCCGGCGCCAACAGGCCGGGGATCTGCGGATAGCTGGCCAGCACGGAGGCGCGAATGACCGGCGTCGGCTCATAGACCATCTGCACCGCCTTGGTGTCTTGCAGCACCACCAGCCCCAGCGCGTCGATGGCGCCGTCAGTGCCGAACACCATGGTGGAATTCACGCCGGAGGTGCCCTCGGCCGCCGCCTTCTCAGGCGCCGACGTGCCGCCACCGGCCAGCACCAGCAACTGGTCCTGCGTCAGCTTGAAGCCATAGGCGGTCTGGAACGCGGGCAAGGCCGCCGGGCTTTCGACAAATTCGGCCGAGCCGGCCATGCGGATCTTGCCGCCATCGCGCACGTATTTCGCCAGATCATCGAGGGTTTTCAGCTTGGCGGTCTTGGCCAGATCGCCATTCACCGCGATGCCCCAGGTGTTGTTGGCGGGCGCTGCCGCCAGCCAGACGAGGTTCTGCTTGCCGTCCAGCTCGCGCACGCGGGCCTCGCCGCCCTTGGGGTCTTTCCACACAGGGTCGCTGTCGATCTTGAAGAAGAAGGCGCCGTTGCCGGTGTATTCCGGATACATGTCGATCTCGCCCGCCAGCAGGGCGGCGCGGGTGATGCGGGTGTTGCCGAGGCGCAGCTTGTTCGTGGTCGGCACGCCGCCGGCATTCAACAACTGAATGATCATGGAGCCGAGCAGTTCGCCCTCGGAATCAATCTTGGAACTGACGCGGACAGGGTCTGCGGCCTGGGCCTGCCCGGCCACCATAAGGCCTGCGGCCACTGCGGTTGCAAGGGCGGCGCGGCGGGTCAAAAGGGCCATGTCTGCGTCTCCAGTTTGTGCGCGTAGATATCGGGAAGCTTTCCGCGCACACAATGGTTGCATCATTGAATATAATTGCCGACCTGAGGAAGGCGTTCAGCCTACGCCTTCTTCTCCCAGCCGCGCTCGCCCTGCTGCCAATAGGTCAGCGTGTGGCCGGCCTCCTTGCCTGCCTTCCAGCGCAGGCGCGCGGCGGCGAGTTCCGCACCTTCGTTGCCGTCGAACAGATCGAAAATCCGGTCGAACTGGTCGAGCCGCTGGCTGTTGGCGCCGTCGATCAGGAACAGGAAGCGGGCGTTGTTGGGCGCTTCGTCCTGCGTGGTCAGCCAGATCGGTTGCAGATCCGCCTCGCCGCTGGCCTCGGTGCCATGCGGCAGCCAGTCGGGCTCCGGGCACAGCCACAGGGCGGCATCCAGGGCGGCCACCCGCTCAGGCGTGGCGCACATCACCACCGCACGCTGGCCCGCCGCAAGCGTGCGGCCGAGCAGGGTGGGCAGCGTTTCAGCAGCGCCGGTGCGGGTGAGGTGGTAAAAGCCGATCTCTGCCACGGCTCAGGCCCGATGCGGGTCTTCAAAGCGGGCCGACACCAGCCGGTCCAGCAGGCGCACGCCGAAGCCGGTGGGGCCGGCGGCCTGGAGATCGTCCGCTTCCTCATGGCTGTCCATCGCGGCAATGTCCAGATGCACCCACGGCACGTCATCCACGAATTCGCGCAGGAACGCGGCTGCGTGGCAGGCATCCGGCTGCAGGCTGCCACTGGTGCAGTGACGCAAATCGGCGATGTCTGAATCCAGATCGCGGCGATGGCTCTCGCCGATCGGCATCCGCCAGACCAGTTCGCCCACCGCCTCGCCCGCCGCCGCCACATGGGCGGCCAAGGCGGGGTCGTTGGTGAACATGCCGGCCATGTGATGGCCCAAAGCCGTGACGATGCTGCCTGTGAGGGTTGCGAGGTCGATGATCGCCTGCGGGTGGTGGCGTTGCACCGCCCAGGCCAGCGCGTCGGCCAGCACCAGACGGCCCTCGGCGTCGGTGTCGACCACCTCGATCGTCTTGCCGGAGAAGCTGTGCAGCACATCTGACGGGCGATAGCTGTCGGCACCCGTCATGTTCTCGGCCAATGCCAGAATGGCCACGACCGGGGCGGGCGAGCCGCGCAGCGCCAAGGCCAGCATGGCGCCGGCACAGGCCGCCGCACCGGCCATGTCGGCGCGCATCTCCCACATCTTGTCGGCGGGCTTGATGCTGATGCCGCCGGTGTCGAACGTGACGCCCTTGCCGACGAACACCACCGGGGCTGCTTCCATCGCACCGGGCCAGCGCAGGATGACCAACCGCGGCGGATGCACCGAACCGCGCCCGACGGCGAGCAGGGCGCCCAGACCTTCGCGCTTCAGGTCGCGGCGCTTGAGCACGCTCACATGCACGCCGGCCTTTTGCAGCACCTCAAGCCGATCGACGAAGCCCTGCGGCGTCAGCGTATCGGAGGGTTCGGCCACCAGATCGCGGGCGAACGCGGCGCCGTGCCAGGCGGCGCTCGCGGCCTCCCAGGCCGCTTCCACGCCGGGTGCCTCGCTCAGAAGATCAAGCGCTGCCAGCCGTGGGGCGTCCTCATTGGCAATCGTGCGCAACGCGTCGTACCGCCAGCCACGCAAGGCGGCGCCGAGGGCAAAGGATGCGGCCAGTGACGGCAGCAGCCCCTTCGCATCCAGCGCCAGCCGCCGCACCCGGCCCAGCCGCGCCACGGCCAGCGCGCCCGCGATGCGATATGCCGACTCGGTGACGCGCGGCCCGACGCCGACGAACAGCAGGTGGTCCGGCGCTGCGAGGATTTCGCAGACCGTGCCTGCCTTGCCGGTGAAGCCAGCAGCTTCGGCGGCCAGCCGTGCTCGCTCGGGAACCGATGCCCCTTCGAGCACCGGAATCGCCGTGGCGGTTGCCTTCGGGGCCGAGGCCCCAATGCGGAACTTAAGCATCAGCCCTCGTAATGCGCAGCGACCAACCGGTCGAGCAGACGCACGCCATAGGCGGTGGCCCCTTTCGGGATGGTGGCGGTGGCCTTGCTGCTCCAGGCCACGCCGGCGATGTCCAGATGCGCCCAGGTCTTGCCGTTGACGAAACGCTGGATGAACTGGGCCGCGGTGATGGCGCTGCCCGGCCGGCCGGTGATGTTCTTCATGTCGGCGATGTCGGATTTCAGCTGACGGTCATACACATCGGCCAGCGGCATCCGCCACAGCTTCTCGCCCGTCTCCTCGCCCACGGCGAACAGCTGCGCGGCCAGCGTGTCGTCGTTGCTGAAATAGCCGGCATATTCATGGCCGAGCGACACGATCATCGCCCCGGTGAGGGTGGCGAGGTCGATCATGAATTTCGGGTCGTATTTCTGCTGGCAGTAATACAGCACGTCCGCCAGCACCAGGCGCCCCTCGGCGTCGGTGTTCAGCACCTCGATGGTCTGGCCGGAATAGGATTTCACCACATCGCCCGGGCGCTGCGCGGCGCCGGACGGCATGTTCTCCACCAGGCCCACAAGGCCGATCACATCCACCTTCGCCTTGCGGCCCGCCAGCGTGGCCATCAGCCCCACCACCGTGCCGGCGCCGGCCATGTCCCACTTCATGTCTTCCATGCCGGCGGCGGGCTTGATGCTGATGCCGCCGGTGTCGAACGTGACACCCTTGCCGATGAAGGCGATCGGCTGGGTCTTGGCGGCGGCCTTCTTGCCCTTCGGCTGATCGCCCGAAGCGCCGTTCCAGTGCATCACCACCATGCGCGGCTCGCACACGCTGCCCATGGCCACACCCATCAGGGCGCCGAAGCCGAGCTTGGTCATTTCCTTGGGGCCAAGCACCTCAACCTTGATGCCGAGGGATTCCAGGGCGCGGCACCGTTCGGCCATCTCGGCCGGGTTCAGCACGTTCGGCGGCTCGCTGACGAGATCGCGCGACAGGAACACGCCTTCGACGGTGGCCTTCAGCGGCGCCCAGGCCTCACGCGCCTTCGGCACGCCGTTGGACAGAATGGTGAGCTTGGCGAGCTTCGGCTTCTCCTCGGCCTTTTCCGTGGTGCGGTAGCGGTCGAACCGATACGCCTTCAGGGCGGCGCCCATCGCCACGGCAGCGGCGAATTCCGGGGTCAGCCCGCCAGCGGCGATCGTGGCCGATTCTTCGCGCATCAGGGCGGAAGCAGCATGGCCACCGGCCTCCTCGGCAACACGATGCGTCAAGGCGTCCAGCTTGCCGAGACCGACCGCCACAACGCGGGACAACCCGGCGCCCGGCGCCAGGATGACGCAGGTGGTGCCGGCCTTGCCCTTGAACTCGGCAGCGGCGAAGGCCCGGGTGACGGCGTCGCCGGTGGCATCGTCCAGTGCGGCCAGAAGATCGGTCGAGCTCACCGCGTCCTCACCCACCAGCACCACGAGGGCGCCGGATTTCGGCAGGACAGACTTGGCGAAACTGATGTCGAGCATGCTGCGAACCCCAAACCAATACAATTCTAGACCGACTGTAGCAGCCCGGCCTTGCTTGACCAGCTTTGCATGCTTGGCGCGCCACGAAGCACGGCTGTATGAGGGAGGGATGACCGATCAAGAACTGCTTGAAATGGCCTTTGGCCTGGCGGCCAAGGCAGGCGAGGCCATCCTCGCCATCCGCACCCGCGGCTTCGAAACCCTGCACAAGGCCGATGCCTCGGTGGTGACGGCGGCCGACCACGCCGCCGAGGCCATCATCGTCTCCGCCCTGCGGCTGGCCACGCCAGATATTCCGGTGGTGGCGGAGGAGGAAATGGCGGCAGGCCACATCCCCCGCGACGCCAGCATGTTCTGGCTGGTGGACCCGCTGGACGGCACCCGTGAATTCGTGGCCCTGCGCGATGATTTCGCCGTCTGCATCGGGCTGGTGCGGAACGGCAAGCCTGTGCTCGGCGTGGTGGGCGCACCCGCCTATCGCCAGCTCTACGGCGGCATCGTGGGCGGAATCGCCATCCGGCGCGACGATGACGGCGAGCACACCATCTCGGCCCGCGTGCCGCCGGAAGAGGGGCTGACCGTCATCGCCTCCCGCAGTTCGGCGATGCACCCCAGCATGACGCCGTATCTGGCGGGGCGCCGCGTGGCGAACACGCTGCACGCCGGCTCCGCCCTGAAATTCTGCCGCATCGCCGAGGGCCGCGCCGATCTGTATCCCCGCTTTGGCCGCACGATGGAGTGGGACACGGCGGCCGCCCAGGCTGTGCTGGAAGCCGCCGGCGGTTCGGTCTGCTCGGTCGAGACCGGCGCGGCATTGCACTACGGCAAGCCCGGCTTCGAAAACCCGCATTTCGTCGCAGCCGGACGGACATGACCGAACGGCTTGCCCCCACCGAAGCCGGCATTGCCCGTGCGGCAGAGCTTCTCTGTATGGGCCATCTGGTCGCGTTCGGCACCGAGACCGTCTACGGGCTGGGCGCTGACGCGACCAACAACCGTGCCGTGGCGCGGGTGTTCGACGCCAAGGGCCGGCCGCATTTCAACCCGCTGATCTGCCATTACCCCGATGCCGAGGCGGCCTTCGCCCATGTCGTCGCCTCGCCCGCCGCCCGTGCCTTGGCGGCCGCGTTCTGGCCGGGTCCACTGACGATGGTGCTGCCACGGCGCATCACCTGCCCGGTGGCGCTGCTCGCCGGCGCCGGACTGGACACGCTGGCAGTGCGCGTTCCCGCCGATGCCACGGCCCAGGCCTTGCTGCGCGTCTGCGCCCGCCCGATCGCAGCCCCTTCGGCAAACCGGTCCGGGCAGGTGAGCCCCACCACCGCCGCACATGTGGCCGACGGTCTGGAGGGGCGGATCGACGCAATCCTGGACAGTGGCTCCTGCCCGGTGGGTGTGGAATCAACGGTGCTGGATCTGTCCGGCACGCGCCCGTTCCTGCTGCGTCCGGGCGGCGTGACGGAGGAGGCGATCGTCGCGGTGGTCGGCCCCATCCAGCGCGGCATGCCCATCGCTGCCGCCGAAGCAACGCGTGGACTGCGCTCGCCCGGCATGTTGCTGTCGCATTATGCCCCCACGCTTCCGGTGCGGCTTGCAGCGCAAGACGTGGCGCCGGACGAGGCGCTGCTGGCGTTCGGCCCGCCCTTGCCCGGCGCAGGTGCTGTGTTTCAGCTCAGCACGCAGGCCGATCTGGTGGAGGCGGCCTCGCGGCTGTTCGAAGGCCTGCGCCGCCTCGATGCCACGCACGGCCTGCGCGGGATTGCGGTGATGCCGATCCCCGATGCCGGCCTTGGCCGTGCGATCAACGACAGGTTGGAACGCGCGGCGGCCCCGCGCTGACGGTCCGGTGCCGCCTGGGCTGCCTGCAAAACGTTTCATATGCGGTCGATATCAGCCGGTATCAGGCTGGCGCACAGCCTGATGATGGTGTTACTGCTATCGCCCTAATCTGGCGTTGACGGTGCCGCACGCATCAGCGGCCGCAGGAGAGTTCGGTATGGCAGACCCGACCACGGCCCTATCCCAGCGCGGCGCGCCGATGGCAGTTGCATCGGAGAATGCCCGCGTTGAAGCCAAAAACACGCGCAAGCGCCGGATTGCCGCTGCGGGGGCATTTCTGCTCCTGCTGGCGGTTGGAAGTGTCGTTATCCTGGACGACATCCTGAGCGGACCAGCCAATAGGGTCACCGGCGCAGGGCCAGCAGCAGCCACCCAGTATCGCTTTATCACCTCCGCGGATACGCCAGAGGATCGCATCCTCCTCAAGACCAGTGCCGGAATCAAACTCACCCATCAGGCGGCAAAACCCGACAAGGTGACGCTGGCACCCGAAGGCGGCGACAAGCAGGGCTCGTTCACCTGGACCATCATTCCGCACCAGGGCTCAAGCGGTGTCAAGCGGTTGCTGGGCGAGACGGAATTCGGCGGCACCGTCTACAAGACGTGCGAGGCGATCAACGATTCCGCAAGCCCGCAACCAGAATATGCCGAGCGCTACTTCTCGATCAACAATTCCGGCGCGCGCTACACCGTGCCGCAGCGTATCGACGCCGCGCCGTTCTTGAACCTGCTGAGGCTGACAATGGCCAAGGTTCCAGAAGGCAAGGCCGGCATCGGCAAGCCATTGCCGGCCGACGTCATGGCATTGGCGGAAAAGCTGATCCCGCTCTGCACTGGGCAGTAATCCGATAAAAATTATGATTGCGAACGCTCGGCGAAGCAGCTTCGCCAAGCGTTCGCAATCATATCACTGGGCCTGGGCGCTCGCCTCAGAGCGTGTCGCACCGGCACGGGCGGCCAAGGCAGCCGCCATGAAGTCATCCAGCGCACCATCCAAAACAGCGTCCGGGTTGCCCTTTTCCACGCCCGTGCGCAGATCCTTCACCAGCTGGTAAGGGGCCAGCACGTAGTTTCGGATCTGATGGCCCCAGCCGATTTCGGTCTTGGCCGCTTCGGTGGCGTTCGACGCCGCTTCACGACGCGCCAGCTCGGCTTCGTACATCCGCGCCTTCAACATGCCCATCGCGGTCGCCCGGTTGCGATGCTGGCTGCGGTCGGTCTGACACGCCACCACGATCCCGCTCGGGATATGGGTGATGCGAATGGCCGATTCCGTCTTGTTCACGTGCTGCCCACCGGCGCCGGATGCCCGATAGGTGTCCACCCGCAGATCGGACGGATCGATCTCGATCTCGATCGTGTCGTCGATGACGGGATAGACATACACGCTGGCAAAGCTGGTCTGGCGGCGGGCCGCGGAGTCAAACGGGCTGATCCGCACCAGGCGATGCACGCCCGCCTCGGTCTTCAGCCAGCCGAACGCGGCCGGACCGGTGATTTGCAGCGTGACGGACTTGATGCCCGCCTGCTCGCCATCGGACTGCTCGATGACCTGGATCTTGTAGCCGCGCTGTTCGGCCCAGCGCGTGTACATCCGCATCATCATCTCGGCCCAGTCCTGGGCCTCGGTGCCACCGGCGCCGGCGTTGATTTCCACGAACGCGTCCAGATTATCGGCCTCGCCGGACAGCAGGCTCTCGATCTCGCGGCGCTTGCCTTCGGCGGCCAGCGTCTTGAGCGAGGTGATGGCCTCGGTGACCATGGCGGTATCGCCATCGGCCTCGGCCATTTCCAGCAGCTCGGTCGCGTCATCGGCATCGCGCGTCATGCGCGTCACCGCCTCCATCCCGCTGGCGATGCCGTTGCGCTCACGCATCAGCGCCTGGGCGGCGGCGGGGTCTTTCCAGAGATCGGGGTCTTCGACCTGGTTGTTCAGTTCGTCGAGGCGGGCCGTGGCGACATCCCAGTCAAAGATGCCTCCTCAGCAGCGCAACCGACTGCTTGATCTGGTCGTTGAGGGAATCGGATTCAGCGGACATGTCGATGTACCTGAGGAACGGGGCGGTTCAATACAAGCCCCCAAGCCCCGTGTCCACAGCGGCCGCTGCCGGGGCCGGCACAGACGCCGCCGGCGTGCCAGTGGCATCGACGGCGCCCGTGGGCAATCCGCCCATCGGGCCAGACGCACCCGGCTCCTGGCCCGGCTTGAAGGCGTCGGTCACAGTGCCGCTGCCGCTGTCCCAGCTTGCGAGCGTAACGCCAGCCGGCGGGATGAATTTCAGATTGGGTCGCGATTTCAGCGCTGTTTGCATGAAATCACGCCAAATTGGCGCCGAATCCGAGCCGCCGGTCTCGTTGTTGCCCAACGTGGTTGGCGTGTCGAACCCCAGCCAGACCGCCGTCACCAAATCCGGCGTGAAGCCCACGAACCAGGCGTCGTTGAAATCCTGGCTGGTGCCGGTCTTGCCGGCGATGGCACGACCCAAACCTTCGCCCGCCTTGAATCCTGTGCCGCGTGACACAACGCCCTGCATCATCGTCACCAGCTGGAACACGCTGGGCGCATCCGCAATCTGGGCGCGCGGGTCGGTCAGCACTGGCGGACGGAACGGGTCGCCACACGCCGCACAGGGCCGGGTGTCGGGTCGCCAGATCACGTGGCCATCGCGGTCCTGCACGCTGTCGATCAACGCGGGAATCACCTCGCGCCCACCAGCCGCCAGGGCGGCATAGGCGGCAGCCTGGCGCATCACCGTGGTGTCCACGGCGCCAAGCGCTGCCGGCAGCACGTGGGGCATTTTGTCCACGACGTGAAACGCGATGGCGTTGGCGGCCACCGCATCCATGCCCACCTTGTCGGCCACCCGCACGGTGACGAGGTTCAAAGACTTCTCAAGCGCGATGCGCAGCGGCACGGGGCCGTTGAAATCCAGCTCAAAATTGCCCGGCCGCCATTTGCCCGCGGCCCCCTGGTCAACGACGAACGGTGCGTCCAGAAAGCGCTGGCTGGGCGAGATGCCGGCTTGCAGAGCCGTCAGATAAACGAACGGCTTGAAGCTGGAGCCAGGCTGACGGTTTGCCTGCGACACCCGGTTGAACTGGCTGTTCTCGAAGCTCCAGCCGCCGGACAGCGCCACCACGCGGCCGGTGGCGGGGTCGATCGAAACCAAGGCCCCCTGCACCTGCGGCACCTGGCGCAACGCCAGACGCTCCGGCCGCGCGGCGGTCTTGCCCTGGGCCGGTGTGGCCGCCATCGGCTCCACCATCACCACGTCGCCCGGCTGGACGACATCGCTCATGCGGCGGGGCGCAGCGCCCAGAACGCCGGCCTTGTTCGGCTTGGCCCAGGCGAGGTCATTGAGCAAAAGCGGCACAACGCGCGGCACCGGAATGGCAATGCCCGGTTCGCGTTCGATGAGGCCGATCTTGGCCTCGGTGTCCGTCATTTCCAGCACCACGCCGGTGCGCCATTCGGCAAGCTGGCCCGGCGGATGCGGCACCGCCGCCAGCGCGGCTGCCCATACCGTGCGGAAATTCGCCCCGGTGGGCATGCGCGACACCGGTCCGCGCCAGCCACCGCGACGCAGATCGTAGCGCATCAGCCCGTCCCGCAAGGCGCGATCGGCCGCGATCTGCAAGGCTGGGTCCAACGTGGTCCGCACCACCAATCCGCCCTGCGTGGTGCGCTCGGCGCCGAACTCATCAATCATCCAGCGCCGCACGTCTTCGGTGAAATACTCGCCGCCCGCCAATGTTTCAGGCCGACGGAAGGCCGAGGGCTGCACCGAGGCCGATTTCGCGGCAGCGGCTTCATCCGCCGTGATCGCCCGGTCCTGCGCCATGCGGTCGATGACGAAATCGCGCCGGGCGCGGGCGGCATCGGGGTAGCGGAACGGGTTGTAGTTGTTGGGCGCTTTGGGCAAGGCCGCCAGGAAGGCGGCCTCGGGGATGGTCAACTCATCCAGCGACTTGTTGAAATAGGCCTGCGCCGCAGCGGCCACGCCATAGGCCTGCAAGCCAAGATAGATCTCGTTCAGATACAGCTCAAGGATATGCTCCTTGCTCAGGCTGTCCTCGATCCGCAGCGCCAGCAGCGCCTCGCGCACCTTGCGGCTGATGCTGACCTCATTGCCGAGCAGCATGTTCTTGGCCACCTGCTGGGTGATGGTCGACGCGCCCACCGGCCGGCGACCTTGGCCATATTGCGCCAGGTCGGTGATGGCCGCGCGCGCGATCGCCACCGGATCGACGCCGCGATGGGTGTAGAAATTCTGGTCCTCGGCCGAGATGAAGGCGCGCTTCACCAGATCGGGGATCGCGGAGAACGGCACGAAGATCCGTCTTTCGGTGGCGAGTTCGGCCAGCAACCGGCTATCGGAGGCATAAACCCGGCTCATCACCCGCGGCTGATAGGTTTGCAGACTGGCGATATCCGGCAGATCGGCGGAAAACCGGCGATAGGCGCCATAAGCCACCACGCCGCCAATCACCGCCGCCACCATCGCAAGGGCGGCAAGCAACGAGAATAGGGCACCGATCACGCCGAACACGCCACGGCCGCCCGCGCCCTTTGGCGGACGCACCTTCGGGGCCTTGGACGCTTTGCGGTCCCGGCGCGGATCTTCGGGGGGCGGGGCGAGCGGCTCGCCAGCAGTGAATGTTTCGGGCATGGGCTTCTCTATGACATGAACCCGGGGCGGGATTGAAGTCTCACGCCGCGCAGGGAATGCAATGCAGCATCAGCCGACGGGTTGCATGCCGCCGATCGATGCAAAATATGAATCGACTGCCCGTCGCACAGCCCCGGCCACCCGCGCCCGATGCGACGCAAGCTTCAGCGCCGCCTCGTCGGCACGGTTGGACATGAATCCCATCTCCACCAGCACGGATGGAATATCCGCCGCCTTCAACACCATGAAATGCGCCTGCCGCGATGGGTTTTGCAGCAGGCGCATGTCATGGCCCAGTTCGCCCACCACGCTCTGCGCCATCCGGGCCGAACCGGTGCGGGTTTCCTGGCGCACCAAGCTGGACAGGATGCGCGCCACATCCGGCGAGGTATCGTGAAAGCCAGGGCCGGCGAACCGGTCCGACGCATTTTCCCGCTTCGCCAACGCCGCGCTCTGCGCGTCAGAGGCACGCTCGGCCAAGGTGTAGACGCTGGCGCCGCGCACGCTGTGGTCAGACAGCGCATCGGCGTGCATCGACACGAACAGCGCCGCCCCCCGGCGCTGTGCGATCCCAACACGCTCGGGCAGCGGAATGAACACGTCGCGGGTGCGGGTCAATTCCACCCGATAGCGCCCGGCGATCTTCAACTGGCGCTGCAACTCCTGCGCCGCCGCAAACGCAACGTGCTTTTCGTAGGTGCCGGTGATGCCGATGGCCCCAGGGTCCTTGCCGCCATGGCCGGGATCCAGAATCACCAGCGGCGCCGGCTGCCGTGCGGACGCGGCAGCACCGGCGGGCCCGGTGAACGCGGCCGCCATGCCAGAGGCTGTGAACAGACGACGAGTGATCACGTCAGCGCATCCTGTTTGCGACATATTGATGGCGTCTTTAACACGCCACCTTCACGAAATCATGCTTCGTGTTGTTTGCTCTATCTAAATGGTCAAAAGATGACGCCCCGCATGCCCCGCGATAGGGCCCCACCGCAACATCGCTTGCGGGGGGCGGACGATTGCTGCATGTTCGAAGTCGCTACGGCAGCGTGCCGGGAGAAATTTGTGCTGCACCGTCAAGCCGACGCGCGGCGCCTGTTTTTCCCACACGAAGCCGCCTGATCCGCGCGCAGTCGGCGCGATGGTCTCATCTGGTCCGGCTGACCCATCGGGGTCGCGGCGATGAGGCCCGGTTCGGGGGCCGGCACTCGGTCAGCATTATGTTCAACCGGGGCGGCACACCAGAAATGGCGTGCATCCGCTCGCCAGATACAGGGTTCACTGCCCACCGTGGCACATCTTCTCTCCAGACCCGCTTTCAGGACTGGTTGCCCGTGCGGTTCATCCGCCGGGCTTTGTGCATCGGCCCCACCCCTGTTCTTGCAGCGCGCTCCGCACTCCCTCTCAAACCTGCCTCTGCCCCCCCGTCTTGCGCGCAGTGATGCGCCAGGCGTCTCGTGATCACGAGCGCCGGGGTGCGGACCATCGGAGTTCGCGGCTAAATGACAAAACGCATGCTAATCGATGCCACACACGCGGAAGAAACCCGCGTTGTGGTGCTGGACGGACATCGCCTTGAAGATTTCGATGTCGAGACGTCAACCAAGAAGCAACTAAAGGGCAACATCTACCTCGCCAAGGTCGTGCGCGTGGAGCCATCGCTCCAGGCCGCCTTCGTGGAGTATGGCGGTGGCCGCCACGGCTTCCTGGCATTCGGCGAGATCCATCCGGACTATTACCAGATCCCCATAGCCGACCGGCAGCGCCTGCTGGAAATCGCCGCTGAAGAGGCGCGCGAGGAAGAAGAGGCCGAGGATCGTCGTGAGGCCGGTTGGGCCGTGCGCACCGAAACCCCCGAGCCGAAGCACCATGTGACCGGCCCCGCCGCCGTTGTGACCGCCGACGAGGCCGAGCCCGTCGAGATCACCGAGACGATTGACGCGACCCCGGTTGTCGAAGCCGAAGCGCCCGCCGTTGTTGCGGAAGTCGCTCCAGAGCCTGTCGCTCCAGAATCCGCCGCTCCGGAGCCTGTGGCCCATGTCGAGCCGGCCCCGCTGGACGAACCCGCCGCGCCGATCGCACCTGCCGCCGAGATCGAGCCCGAGGCCCCGCGCTCCGGCCCCGCGATCGCGGCGATGATCCCCACCGAGACCCGCTACGGCGATGCCGACGCCCACCCGGCCCCGCAGATCCAATCCGACCTCGGCTTTGCCGATGATGCGGACGCGCTGCCCCCCAACGTCACCTATGCCGGGGACGCCGAAGGCGCGGTCGATGACAGTGATGACGGCGCCGAAGTGGTGGCCGATGGCCCACCGCCCGAATCGATCGGTGGCGAGAGCGACCAGTTCGAAGGCAACGGCGCCGAAGAGGCCAGCAAGCGCCGCTCGTCGCGCATGCTGCGCAGCTATCGCATTCAGGAAGTCATCCGCCGCCGCCAGATCCTGCTGATCCAGGTGGTCAAGGAAGAGCGCGGCACCAAGGGTGCGGCGCTGACCACCTATATCTCGCTCGCCGGCCGCTATTGCGTGCTGATGCCGAACTCGCCCCGTGGCGGCGGCATCTCGCGCAAGATCACGTCCTCGGCCGACCGCAAGCGCCTGAAGGAAATCACCGCCGAGATGGAGATCCCCAAGGGGATGGGCCTAATCGTGCGCACCGCCGGCGCCGCCCGCCCGAAGCCGGAAATTCGCCGCGACTGCGAATATCTGATGCGCCTGTGGGACGACATCCGCGACCACACCATGCGTTCAATGGCCCCCGCGCTGATCTATGAGGAAGCCAGCCTCATCAAGCGCAGCATCCGCGACGTGTATTCGCGTGACGTGGACGAGATCATCGTTGACGGCGAGGAAGGCTGGAAGCAGGCGCACGACTTCATGCGCATGCTGATGCCGAGCCACGCCAAGAAGGTGCAGCTTTGGCGTCCGCAAGGCATCGCCACGCCGCTCTTCGCCAAATACCAGGTGGACCTGCAACTCGACGCCATGCTCGCGCCCACCGTGCAGCTCAAATCCGGCGGCTATCTGGTCATCAACCAGACCGAGGCGCTGGTCGCCATCGACGTCAACTCCGGCCGTTCCACGCGGGAACGCGGCATCGAGGAGACGGCGCTCAAGACCAACCTGGAAGCCGCCGACGAGGTGGCCCGCCAGCTGCGCCTGCGGGACCTCGCCGGCTTGATCGTCATCGACTTCATCGACATGGAGGCCCGCAAGGCCAACGCGATGGTCGAACGGCGCATGAAGGACGCGCTGAAGAACGACCGCGCCCGCATCCAGCTCGGCTCCATCAGCCATTTCGGCCTGATGGAAATGAGCCGCCAGCGCCTGCGCCCAAGCCTGGCCGAGACCAGCTTCGTCACCTGCCCGCACTGCAACGGCCTCGGCCATGTCCGCAGTGTGGAAAGCGCGGCCATTCACGTGCTGCGCCAGGTCGAGGAAGAAGGCAGCAAGCTGCGCGCCGCCGCCATCCTGGTCTACGCCGCCTCGCCGGTGGTGATGTACATCCTCAACCACAAGCGCGAGCGCCTGACCGAGATCGAGGCGCGCTACGCCATGCGCATCAGCTTCGCCGGGGACGACACGCTGCTGCCGCCCACCATCCGCGTCGAGCGGCTCCGGGCCCAGGTGGCCGATGCCGAGCGCATGCTCACCGCCGCCGCCGTCTCCGTGCCCGCCCCCGCGGTGCAGGAATACGACGACGAGGAGGACGAGGCGGATCTGGTGCTCGACGAAGCGCCGTCCATTGTAGAGGTGCCGGCGCCGGCCCGTCAGCCACGTGCCCAGGCCCAGGCTCAGACCCCGGCGGCTGCTTCGGCCGAACCGAGTGCTGAGAGTGCCGCCGCGATCGAGGAAGGCGAGCAGCGCAAGCGTCGTCGCCGTCGGCGTCGGGGCGGTCGCCGCGATGGCACCACGCCAACCGATGGCAGCGCGCTGGCTGATGACGGCATCGCGGCAGATGAGTCCGAGGACGGCGAGAGCGAAGGCGAAATCATCGCCGAGCCCGCCATTGCCGCCGACGCCGCAACCGAGGAAGGCATCACGGCCAAACTGACCGCCACCACCGACGAGACCGGCGAAGAGATCGCCGCCGGCGAGCCGGAACTGGATGAGAATGGCGAGGCCAAGGCCCGCAGGCGCGGTCGCCGTGGTGGCCGTCGTCGGCGTCGGGTTGACGGCGAAGGCGCTGAGGAAGGCGTTGTCGTGGCCCCCGAAGCAGAAGCACCGCCGCCGGCACCGCCTGCGCCGCCGGCCTATGCGGGGCCGACACCTGCCAACCCGTTCAACAACACCTACGACATCTTCGACATGCTGGAGCAGGCCGAGGAAGCAGCGGCCCAGGCGCCGGTTGTGAAGCAGGTGCGGATCATGGCGCATCCGCCGGTGGCAGAGGCGAAGGTTGAAGCAGCGGTTGCCGAGCCGGTTGTGGAGAGCGTGCCAGAGCCTGTGGTTGTGGCAGCGCCTGAGCCGGTTGCAGCAGCACCGGTTGTGGTTGAGCCCGTCGTGATTGAGCCGACAGCACCTGAGCCGGTGGCCGTCGAAGCCGCCCCCGCCGCCGAGGAGCCGCCGTTGGCCCCCGAAGCGCCTGAGGAAACCGCTCCGCCTGCCCCAGCCAAACGTGGTTGGTGGCGTCGCTGACCCTGAGATAGGTCACAAAAAAGCCGGGGCAGCATCACGCTGCCCCGGCTTTTTTGTGACCGTAGGGTCGGGCGTTGTCCGACCTACGAGGCGCGTGCCACCGCCGCAGGCTTGGACAGCCCGGTGATCAGCAAGACGATGGCAGCGATCGCCACCGGCGGGAACACCACCCAGTTCACCGCGTCCCATCCATGCGCCGCCAGCAACTGGCCCGATGAGAACGAGCCGATGGCGGTGCTGCCAAACACCAGGAAATCGTTGAAGCTCTGCACCCGCGTCCGCTCGCCCGGCGTGTGTGTCTCCAGCACCATCGCCGAGGCGCCGACGAAGCCGAAATTCCAGCCGATCCCCAGCAACACCAGCGTGACGAAGAAATGCCCCTCGGTGATCCCGGTCAGTCCTGCCACCGCAGCCCCCACCGTGAACACCAACCCCGCCGCCACAACCCGCGACGCCCCGAACCGCGCGATCAGCGTGCCCGTGAAAAAGCTTGGCCCGTACATCGCCACGATATGCCACTGAATCGCCCAGTTCGACGCCGACACCGGCAGGCCGCACATCCGCATGGCCAACGGGGCGGACGTCATCACCAGGTTCATCAACACATAGGCGATCACGCCGCACAGCACCGCCACGACAAACCGTGGCTGACGCGCAATGGCGGAGAGAGGCCGCCCAGCCTTCGTGTCAGCCGACACGGGGCGCGGCAGGTCCACACCGGACAGCACCAGCATCGCCAGCAACGCCACGCCCGCCTGCGCCAGATAGCTGACCGCGAACAGATGCGGCGACCACAGATCCATGGTCCATGTCACGAGTTGCGGCCCGATCACGCCCGCAAACACACCCCCCGCCATCACCCACGACAACGCACGCGGCCGGAATGAGGCACTGGCGCCATCCGCCGCCGCAAAGCGGAAGCTCTGCACGACGGAGGCATAAAGCCCGCCGAACAGAGTGCCCACGCAAAACAACGGAAACGAGCCCAGCAACACCGCAACAGCCGCGATCAGCCCCGTCAGCACGCCGAACCCGGCGCCGGTCATGAACGCCACCCGCCGGCCATACTTGCGCGCAAGCCAGCCGGTCGGCAGCGTTCCGGCCGCCATGCCCACCACGAACACCGACAGCGGCACCGTGGCCAAGGTCGGGTCCGGCGCCAGGATCGAGCCGATGATCGACCCCGTGGCGAAAATGACGGAGGCATTCGCCCCCGCCAGAGCCTGTGCCGTGGCAAGCCGCAGCACGTTCGCCTTCGCCCGGCGGTCGTTCGCCGCCATCGTGTTCGTCATCGCCTGCACATCCCGTTTTCTAGACTACGGGCAGATATACCCCGAAGCCCCCTTGAAGCAGCCTACCGATTCCGGGAACAACATCTTCGGCAGGAACAACACCGCGTCCGGGAAGAAGATGGTGAACGCAATCGTCACAAAGAAGATCGCGTAGATCGGCACCGAGGCTCTTAACGCGGTGGCAAAGCGCACCCCCACGAATTTCGACGCCATCAGCAATGCCAATCCATACGGCGGCGTGATCAGCCCGAACGCCAACGTCACAATCAGCACCACGCCCATATGCACCGGGTTGATGTTGCCAGACTCGGTCAGTTGATTGACCACCGGCATGAAGATGATGATCGCCGGGATTGGCTCGATGAAGTCGCCCACGATGGTGAACACCAGCACCAACAAGAACATGATGGTGATGGGATCGGTGCCCGCCACGTCGCCAATCCAGCCGGCCACCACAATCGGCCCGCGCAGATAGGCCAAAATCCAGCCGAACGCGGACGCGGCAGCGATGGTGATCAACGGCAGGGAGAACACCAGCCCCGCCTGGATGAAATCGCGCGGCACATGCTTCAGATGCGATGGCCGCAGGATCGGGATCACCACCACCAGGATATAGACAATCGCGATCACCCCCGCTTCGGTAGGCGTGAACCAGCCGGACAGAATGCCGCCCAGCAGGATGAACGGGATCATCAACGGCAACGCCGCCGATTTCGCCGCCGTGCCCAACTGCCGCATGCTGGCGCGCGGGCGCGTAAATCCAACCGGACCGAAGAAGTAACAATACAGCATCAACCCAACGCCGATCATCATGCCCGGCACGATGCCGCCCAAAAACAACCCGGCAATCGAGACGTTGCCGATCGCGCCATACACCACCGCCATGATCGACGGCGGCACCAGCGCCGCAATCGTCGAGGCAGCCGCAATCAAGCTGGCAACGAATGCGGGGGAATACCCCTCCTTCGCCATCGGCCCCGCCATCGTGCGGCTCAGCACCGCCACGTCTGCCGAGGATGAGCCGGACATGCCGGAGAAGAAGATGCTGAACACCGTCGTCACCTGCGCCAGGCCGCCCCGGATATGGCCCACCATCGCCTGGCTGAGTTCGGCGATGCGGATGATCACGTTGGCCGACGTCATCAGCTCTCCCACCAGCAGGAAGAACGGAATGGCCATCAACGCCTCGGAATCGATGCCGTTGAACAACTGGCCGATCATCGACTGGAAGCTGATGGGGGTCAGGGCGGTGCCCACCATCACGCCCGCCATCAAGGCAAATGCCACCGGCACGCCGAGATAGCCAAGCATCAGGAACAGCACCGTCATCGCGGAGAGAATATAGGCGTTTTCAGCGACCATGGAGTGCAGCCTTGTGCGCGGACCCGACAAAGCCGTTCTTCAGGCCACAGATGATCTGTTCGGCGCTGAACAGAACCACCAGCGCGCCGCAAACCGGGATCGGCCAGAAAAGATAAGCAATCGGTGTCATCGAGGGCATGCGGAACGAGGAAAACCCGCTCAGGAAGTTCTGCCAGCCGAACACCACCATGGCCGCGCCGATCAACAGCACCACCACGCGGTTGAACGTCTCGAACCCCTCCCGCACCTTTCCACCCATCAATTCCGTCAGGGCGGAAAGCTGCAAATGGTCCTGCCGCCGCGTGGCCACCGCCGTACCGCAGAAGATGCCATAGGTGAAGAACGCGCTCGTCACCTCCTGCAACCACAGCCACGGATGGCCCAACTCGCGGGTGAGCACGTCGAGGAACACCGAGGTGGCGAAGCCCGCCAGGCACAGCCCACACCCGATCATTAGGGCATGCTCAAGCCAATCCAGCGACCGCCATTTAAGGTGGCGGTCGCTCTCCAAAACCAATCCGTCCATCAACTCACTCCGCAGCGCGTGCGATGGCGAGGATTTTCACGGCATAGGGGCCAAGGCCCTTTGCCAGCTCATCCTGCATCGGCGTGGCAACGCCCGAGAACTGCGCCTTGTTGACGTCTTCCACGACCTTCACGCCCAGTTTCTTGAGCTTCACCAGGCTCTCACGCTCCAGGGCCAGCGACTTTTCCGGCTGCTTGGTGGACACTTCGTCGGCGGCGGCCTGCACCCAGCCCTGCTGCTCGGGCGTAAGGCTGTTCCACACTTTATCACTGACCCAGACAACGCTGTTATTGGCCTCGTGCTCGGTCATCGACATGACGGGCGCGGTTTCATAATGCTTGTTGGCCAGATAGACGTTCACCGAGTTCTCGGCCACATCCACCACACCGGTCTGCAACGAGGTGTACACGTTGCCGAACGGCATATGCACCGTCTGCGCGCCATAGGCCGGGAAGATCGCATCCTCGGTCGCGGTGGCCTGCACGCGCACCTTCAGGCCCTTGATGTCGGCGAGCGTGCGGATCTCTTTTTTACTATACAGATCGCGCAGGCCGAGCGTTGCCATGCCGAGCACATGTGCGCCGGTCACGCTTTTGGAGAACATCTCGCGCACGGTGGCCGACATCTCCGGCCGGGCCAGCGCCCTGATCAGATGCGCTTCGGACTTGAACACGTAATGGATCGACAGCACGCCGGATTGCGGCTCCACGGTGGCCGCGTTGGCGGTGGAGGAGATGATGAAATCGATGTCGCCGGTGCGGATCTTCTGCAGCATCTGCGGCTCTTGGCCCAGCTGCGCGCCCGGGAACTGGTCAATGACCATGGTGCCCTTGCTCAGTTCCGACAGCTTGGCGTTGAACATATCGCCGACCACGCCGTAGCCGGTGGTGTGGGGCTGGTCGTAGCCGAAGCTGTAATGCTTTGTCTGCGCGAACGCGGACGTGCTTGCCATCAACGCGGCGACGGTCAGTATTCCGGCAAATGATGCGCCAATTTTTCGCATTTTTCGTCTCTCCCGTTTATGCCACCCACTCTATCGGCAGGTTTGCTGAAGGATCACGCTAATGGGTGAAATCGGGCGTGGCGAGTGGTAAAACGGGCTTCGCAATGATTTCATGTTGCTAGCGAGGCACACGCGAGGCAGGTTTGCCACCAATCCGCACGAAGCGGTACGTTCCAACGGGAGAGACGCCATCATGAAGCATACACGAGCAACGGTCCTTTGGGCCGCTTCTGCCTTATGCCTGATCGGCGCGCCAGCCCAGGCACGAATCGTCAAACTCGACATCACCCGAACCGAGCCGGCCTTCGGCGGCGCCAGCTTCGGGGCAGCCGGCACCTATGAGCGCGTGATCGGTCGCGCCTTTGGCGAGGTCGATCCAAAATCGGCGTCCAACAGCGGCATTCAGGATATCGCACTGGCGCCGCGCAACGCGCGCGGCATGGTGGAATACAGCACCGACATCGACATCATCCGCCCGATGGACCCCAAGAAGTCGAACAACGTTCTGCTGTTCAACATTCTCAACCGCGGCAACAAGGGCGCCGTGCCCTTGTTCAATGCCGACGTTGAAGGCGGCCCGGCCATCACCAACAAGATGGAAAAAGCCGGCGATGGCTGGCTGCAACGCGAGGGCTACACCACCATCTGGTTCGGCTGGCAGGCGGACGTGCTGCCGGGGGCGGACCGGATGCTGTTCAAGGTGCCGGCGGCCCGCAACCCCGACGGCAGCAGGCTTGCCGGCGTGATGCGCACCGAGCTTGTGGTGCAGGCGCCGGCCACCACGCTGAACCTGTCCAGCGGCTGGTTCACCGGCATGACCCATGCCAGCTACCCCACCGAAAACACCGACAACACGGCGAAGCTCGAAGGCGGCTTCCTGCCCACCCTCACCGTTCGCGCCCGCCAGGGCGGCCCGCGCACGACGATTGCCAACAGCGAATGGCGGTTCGGCGGCTGCGATGCCGCCAATGACACACAGATCTGCCTGCCCGCCGGATTTAAGCCGGGGCAACTGTATGAACTCGTCTACCGGGCGCGCGATCCGCTGGTGATGGGGCTGGGTTTCGCCGTCGCACGCGACCTCGGCACCTTCCTGCAACACGCGGCCAAGGATGCGGCAGGCACCGCAAACCCGGTGGTGCACGGGCCTGCGGTGAAATCCATCGTCATGGGCACATCGCAAAGCGGGCGTTTCATCCGCAGCATGATCGCTCTCGGCTTCAATCGCGGCGAGGACGGCGTGCGCGTGTTTGATGGCGCCATGCCACATATCGGCGGCGGGCTGATGCCGCTCAACCTGCGCTTCTCCCAGCCAGGCCGCGCCTGGGGCCAGCAGATCGATCATGATTTCCCCGCCTATGACTTCCCCTTCACCTACGCAAAGCAGGCCGATCCGCTGACGGGGCGCACCCAGGGACTGCTCGACCGCTGCACCGCCGACAACACCTGCCCGCGCCTGTTCCACGCCGCCACGGCGTTGGAAATCTGGGAAGGCCGCCAGTCGCTGGGCCTGACCGATCCGCTGGGCCTGAAGGACGCGCCGGAGCCCGCCAATGTGCGCAGCTTCATCATGGCCAGCACCCAGCACGGCCCTGCGGGCCTGCCGCTGCCAGCCAAGGCGCCGTTCAATTTCTGCCAGCAGCAGGCCAACCCGAACCCACACACCTGGACCATGCGCGCCTTGCTGGCCAACCTGACCGGCTGGGTGCGTGACAACCGCCAGCCGCCGAATTCCATTACCCCGCGCATCGCCGATGCCACGCTGGTGGCGCCGGATCAGGTGCGCTTCCCCACCATTCCCGCCACCACCTACGGCGGCGTGACCCGGCCGGCGGCACCCTATACCGGCGCTGTGAGCGAACTGCATGTGCTGGATTTCGGGCCGAAATATCGGGCCGGCGAAAGCTCCGGCATCATCACGCGTGAGCCGCCGGCCGTGGGCGCGGCCAGCTACGCCATTCTGGTGCCGCAGGTGGATGCGGACGGCATCGACATCGGCGGCGTGCGCGACGTGTATCTGGGCGCCCCGATCGGCACCTATACCGGCTGGAACACCTTCCGGCCGGAGCTGTTCGATGGCGGGTTCTGCAATTTCCAGGGCTCGTTCATCCCGTTCGCCGCCACCAAGGCCGAGCGTGAGGCGGCACACGATCCCCGCCTGTCGCTGGAAGAACGCTACCCGACGCAGGACGCCTATGTGGCCACACTCAGCCGTGCCGCGGATGCGCTGGTGACCCGCCGCATGCTGCTGGCTGAGGACGCCAAGCGGCTGGTGGCCGAAGCCACGGCCAAAGGCGTTCGCAGCGGGCCATGAGTGTTACGTACTTGCCGAGAACAACAGATTGAACACACCAAGATAGCCAAGTTCGTTTGACCAATAATGATGCGCGTGTGCCTGGGAAAACCCGGCCACGCGCAGCATGTCCAGAATATCCCAACCGATTCCGTGAACCTCGCCTCCAAACTCCGCCGGCAATCGCCCCGCCTTGCGCGGCACCTGGTCCAACGATGACACGGTGCGGGCGGCGCGATAATGAAAGGGCAGGGTGAACACAAAACGCCCCCCCGGCGCCAGCGCGCGCCGCACCTCGCACAACGCCGCCTCCAGCGGTGGCACGTGATGCAGCACATCCCAGGCAACAATCAGATTAACCGCCGCATCCGGCACCTCCAGCCGGTATGCATGCGGCAGGGTGGTGAGCCGCGCAGTTCGCAGCGGCTCAGGCCGTCCGGCAGCGAGACGCGCATCAAGCGGTGACGGCGGCCCCAGCAGCAGCACCCGTGTCCATGCATCCAGACCAGCCCGCGCCTCCAGAAAATGCAGCATCGCCCGCGCCCGCTGGCCCAGTCGATCGGCGCAGTCACAAATCTGGCCATCGCGCCAATCCGGGGACGAGGCGCAGGGCGTGCTGAACCGGGTAAGCCGCAGGCACGGGGCGCAGATCCCGTCCCGCACCAGATCAGCGCCGCCATCAGACATGTCGCGCTCATAGCCAAAGCGGGCGTCGCGCTGGTCCTGGCTCTCACGGCAATACAGGTCGAACTCGGCCTGCGAGATGAAGCTCTCGCCAGGAAAGCGTGCGTGCTGCGCCGTCATGCCGGGCGTGGCGCGCTGTCGCCCCATCGGGCGCGAAACGCATCCATCGCATGCCAGGCGCGAACCCGGTCTGGCGGGGCCACCTGGACCAGCGCTGCGTCGCCAACCGGCACCAACCGCACGCCCAGAAGCCGCAGTTTCTGACACAGATCGGCAAGCTCAAGCCCCTGCCCGTCCACCATCTCCGCATCCAACCCACCGGCCGCCTCCCAATTTTGGCGGGACACGACAAGGCGCCACGCGGGCAGATCCGCAGCCACATCGCCCAACGGCACGCCCACTTGCACCAACCTTGCGGTGCCTGCCACGCCCACCCAGGCGCAATCCGGCGGTGGCAGCACCCAGCTTCGGGGCACACTCTCCGCCGCATCCATCAGGATAACCCACTCCGCCCGCGCGGCACGGACGGCGGCGTTGCAGGCACGCGCCGCGCCATCGCCACCGATAACGC
This sequence comes from Acetobacteraceae bacterium, assembly GCA_040399685.1. Classification (GTDB taxonomy): domain Bacteria; phylum Pseudomonadota; class Alphaproteobacteria; order Acetobacterales; family Acetobacteraceae; genus CAIQQQ01. The sequence goes on along the minus strand of JBBART010000004.1, from coordinate 162,507 downwards.
GCAGATGCCGCACCACCGAGGCCAGCAATGCAACCTCCGGATCGTCGCCGCCATCGGCCAACAGCATTTCCGCGCCGGCACACGACAGCAGGGGCGCCACATCGCGCATGGCACACAATGCCGCATCCACATGATGGGCGCACAGCACCACGCTCATCGCGGGCAAGGTTGGCCGCGCGTTCAGCCGGATCGATTTTGCACGCTCGCCCAATGCGTCGCACGCCACCCTGGCGGCAAACCCCGGCGTGCCAGGCCGCTCGTTGCCGCACGCCGCCAGCATCGCAGCCATCCGCGCCAGCATCTGGTCCGCCGCGCGCGGTCGCTGCAACCGTGCCCGCACCAAACTCAAAGACCCTTCCAGGGCCGTGATCTCATCGGACACCACGTCCAGCCGCGACTGCGGCATAGGTGATTTCACATGGTCGACATTCATGCATCACGCCCCTTTTACTGCATCTGCAACCGCCTTGGCAGCACTGGAAAGTAACGACCGAACATCAGGAGAAACATAGGTAATGGCGCGTATTCTTATCACCGGCGCCGCGGGTATGATCGGCTCGCACCTGTTGGAGATCCTGGCCGAACAAGGCGAGCACGATGTGGTGGGCAGCTTCCATCGCCCCACCATGCGCATTGCGGAAATCAACGAACGCTTTGCCATGCGCGAACTGGACGTGCGCTACAGCGAACCGGTGCGCCGCGCGATCGACGCCACCTGGCCGCAGGTGATTTATCATCTGGCCGCCCAGAGCCTGCCGACCTTGTCCTGGTCAAACCCATGGGAGACATTTGACATCAACGTGCAAGGCACGGTGAACGTGTTCGAGGCCATCAAGCATGTTCGCACCGTGGATGCGTCCTACAACCCGATGGTGGTGGTGGCGTGCTCGTCGGCGCAGTATGGCGACAGCCTCACCGAAGCCAATTCCCCGGTTGGCGAGAACACGCCGATGCTGCCGTTGCATCCCTACGGCGTGTCGAAAGTGGCGCAAGATCTGCTGGCCCGCCAATACTGGTGCAACGACGGCATTCGCTGCATCCGCGCCCGCATCTTCAACTGCACCGGCCCACGCAAAAGCGCCGACGTGATCAGCGACTTTGCCGCCCGCGTGGCGCACATCATGCGCACCAAATCCGCTGGCGACACAGCCTTGCGGGTCGGCAACCTGGAAACCCGTCGCAGCATCATCGACGTGCGCGACCTGGTGGCCGCACTCATCCTGCTGGCCAATTTCGGCGACCCTGGCGAGGCCTACAACATCTGCGGCGACACCGCCCACCGGATCGGCGATCTTGTTGCCTTGTTCGAGCACCTTGCCGGCAGGGCGTTGCCCACGCGGCCCGATCCGGCGCTGTTCCGCCCCTCCGACGAAGCGATCATCTTCGGCCGCAACGACCGGCTGAAGCAACGCACCGGCTGGCAACAGACCACGCCGATCGAAGCCACACTCCGCGCCGTGCTGGACTACGAGCTTGCCCATGTCGCCTGATGCCATCAGCCCGGTTCGGGATTTCCTGGCAGGATTGCGCCATGCCGGACGCATCGCAGATGCCGATCATCTGACCGCCGGCGAGACCGCCGGGATTGTGCTTGCACTGGCCGCCCAGAGCGCCGGGCAGATCATTGCCTGCCTGCCCGACTGGGCCTGCGCGGTCGAGGCGTCCGGCATTCTGGTGGTGGCCGAAAAGCCAACAGGCGGGCACGGCGATGCAAAGCTGCGCACCGCCCTGGGCCGGTATTTTCGCCACGTGGCAACGGTGCAGCAGCGCGGCCTGCACGGCTCGCTGCTCTGCGACGACCGCCACGCTGCAAGCCGCATCCTGGCGCTCGCTGCCCCCGTTCGCGTCGCGCCGGACCGCCTGATCCACCTCGCATCGAACGACACGCTGCCAGATATCGGCAGCATGTTCCTGCAGACCGGCGATCCGCCAGACACCCTGCCCCGGCTGATGTCAGCCTCACCGCCCAAACCCTGCCCCGCACCAGCGCCGACCACCGCACGCACCACTGCCGCAGCCCTTGTCGAGCGCCTGATGGACAAGGACGCCCTGCTGTTCCAGCAACGCCAAGACATCGCCCAGCTGCGGCGCAGTCTGGATGCAGCACCCAGCACCGCGCGGCCAGGACCATTCGCCATGCCGAACGCGCTTCATGCATGGCCGCTTGCAGCCAACCGTGTCGGGCGCATGGACGCCTATGACCAGCGGGTTGATGATGATGTTCTGCTGGAAGCTGATGCTGGCGCCGCATATCTCCGACGCTTCGCCTTGCTGGGCGACGCACCCTTGTTCGACGACGCTATCGCATCCCTGAATGCAGCATCGCATGACGCGGCACTGGCGCAGCCGGAGGTGTCGATCATCATTCCCGTCTATGGGCAGCTCGCCGCCACGCTGTCCTGCCTCGACAGTCTGTTCGCGCTGACCTCGGCAGTGACAGCCGAAATCATCGTTATCGACGATGCATCGCCCGACGACAGCGCCGATCTGCTCGCCCGCATTCACGGCATCCGGCTGCTGCGGCAGTCGGAAAATCATGGCTTCATCGCAAGCTGCAACGCCGGCGCGTCGGCAGCGCGCGGCCACTTCGTGCTGTTCCTCAACAACGACACCCGCGTTGTGACCGGCTGGCTGGATGCGCTGGTCCGCAGCTTCGCGCAGTTCCCCCATGCTGGGCTGGTGGGCTCCAAGATGCTCTATCCCGATGGTTCGCTCCAGGAAGCGGGCGGCATCATCTGGCGCGACGGGTCCTGCTGGAATGACGGCCGCAACGACGACCCCAACCGGCCGCATTACTGTCACGCGCGGCGGGTGGATTACGTCAGCGGCTGTTCCATCATGCTGCCATCCGCCTTGTTCAAACGCCTGGGCGGCTTCGACACCCATTTCGCCCCCGCCTATTGCGAGGATGCCGATCTCGCCATGCGCGTTCGCGCCATGGGGCATGAGGTGTGGTTCCAGCCGCAATCCCGCGTGGTGCATGACGAGGGCCGCACCTCCGGCACGGACACCACCCAGGGCGTGAAGGCCCATCAGGTGGTGAACAGCCGGAAACTGTTCCTGCGCTGGCGCTGTGACCTGGCCATGCATCGCCCCAACGGGCAGGCGCCGTTCCTGGAACGCGACCGCACCACACGGCTGCGCGCCTTGGTGGTGGATGCCACAACGCCCACGCCGTTGCAGGACGCGGGCTCGGTCACCACCACGTTGACGCTGTCGTTGTTCCAGCAACTCGGCTACCAGGCGCATTTTGTGCCGCAGGACAATTTCCTGTTCCAGCCGGGACACTCGACAGATCTGATGCAAGCCGGCGTCGATGTGGCCTATGCGCCCTACGAGGCCAATTTCGAGGACTATCTCCGCCGCCACGGCCCGCGGTTCGACGTGGTGCTGGTCTATCGCGTGACGGTTCTGGAACAGGTGATCGACACGCTGCGCCGCTTCGCCCCGCAGGCGCCGATCCTGTTTCACACGATGGATTTGCATTTCCTGCGCATGGAGCGAAAGGCGCGCCAGCACAGCGACGTGACGGCGCTGGCGGAGGCCGCCGCCATGAGGCAACGCGAACTGGCGCTGATCCGGCGTGTGGACTGCACCATCACCCATTCTACCTATGAGCAGGCGCTGCTGCACGCCGAGGCCCCGAACGCGCCAGTCGTTGTGTGGCCCTTCATGTTTCCGTTTCACGGCACCAAAACCGGCTTTACGGACCGTAAGGATTTCTGCTTCCTCGGCGGCTACAACCACACCCCGAATGTAGACGCGGTGACGTTCTTCGTGCGCGACGTGCTGCCGTTGATACACCGCCAGATACCGGATGCGCGCTTCATCATCGCCGGCGCCAACCCCACGGCCGAGGTGCTGGCGCTGGCCGGACCGCATGTGACCGTCACCGGCCAGATCGACGATCTTCGCAGCGTGTTCGACAGCGTCAGGGTGTTTGCGTGCAGCCTGCGCATCGGCGCCGGCACCAAGGGCAAGATTTCCACCGCCATGTCCTATGGGCTGCCGGTGGTTTCAACCTCCTGCGGCGCTGAGGGGATGGAATTGCGCGAGGGCTGCGACGTGCTGCTCGCGGACACCGCCAAGGAGTTCGCGAACGCCTGCCTGCGCCTGCATCAAGACCCCAAGCTCTGGCAAATCCTATCCGATCAAGGCCAGGATCTGGTGCAGGAAAAGCACTCGCTGGCCATGGGCAAGCGCGTGCTGGACGATGCGATCCAGACCGCGTTGCGCCACCATCTGGGCCTGGATCAGAACGGGATGGCGACGCCGTGATGATCGAAAAACCCGCCATTGTCGCTGGGGGCGAGCGCATCCAGAACGGACAGGATGCGCCGCGCCGCCAGGGCTGTGTCCTGCAACTCCAACCCCGCTTTCGCGAACGGCGCAGACAGGCCGGTGGCGACCGTGCCCGGATGGATGGAGACGCAGATCGACTCCCGGCTCTGCCGCCGCAATTCGATCGCGGCCGTGTGCATCAGCTGGTTCAACGCCGCCTTGGAGGCGCGATAGGCATACCAGCCGCCCAACTGGTTGTCCTGAATGCTGCCGACGCGGGCGGACAGAGTGGCGAACACCGCGCGTCCATCCCGCGACAGGCGCGGCAGGAAATGCTTCATCAGCAGCGCCGGCCCGATGGCGTTGATGGCGAAGGCGTGGGCCATGTGCGCCGGGTCCATCTGCTTCCAGCTTCGCTCCGGGGTGAAGCCGTCACCATGCAGGAAGCCGGTGGCGTCGATCACCAGCCCCAGGCCGGTGCCGCAGCTTTCCGCCGCCGCCGCGATGCTCGCCTCAGACAACAGGTCCAACGGCGGATCGCTCTGCCGGCCGAGGCCGATGACGCGGCTGTATTGGCCGCTTTCGGCCAACGCCTCGGTCAACGCACGGCCAACGCCGCCGGTGGCGCCGATGATGATTGCGGTCATGTCAGACATCCCTGAGTCATCCACGGCATATTGCGACGAATGCCACCGCCGCAATATCAGCGCCCGGCCGGCACCGCTGTCTGGTGCCGCAAAACCACCTCGCGTGCATCGTGCGCCGATTGCAGCAACGCGCGGCACACCTCCACCGTCGCCATGCCCCACGCGCCGCTGTGCAAGGGCGGGATACCACCCACAATGGCCGCGTGCAGTTCGTCGATCACCTCGGCACGCGGCACCGAAGGACAGGGCAGTTCCTGCAAATGCCGGCCAGCATCGGCATAGATCATCACACCGTTCGGCAAGGGTCGCAGGTCGGCATGGGTGCAGGAGGCGATGACCAAACCAAAATGGTTGTGCGCGGCCGGAGCGGAATCCGGCATCGGCGCCAATCCATAGGCGCGCTTGTTCTTCAACGCCGCCTCGGCCTCCGGCGATTCAATGCCGCGCAGCCCGGCACGGGCCACGCCGTACTGGTCCGGGTTGCGGGGCTGGCCCAACTCACCGGTCCAGCCGCAGAACTCGTCCGTGTCGAAATGCGCCGTGCCGTTATAGGTGAGCGTGGCGGAGGCGCCGGATTGAAACGTGAGGAACGCGTTATAGGCGCCCTCGGTGGGGCGGGTGTCGTCCCACCGTCCGGTGGCGGCGCGAATGCTATGGGCGAGCCCCCCGCCGAGCAGGCGCACGATGTCTATCTGATGCGCGCCCTGGCTGAACACCACGCCGCCACCCTGGCTGGTGTCGAGTTCCTCCGGCCGACGCGGACGATACAAAAAGTCGGTGAAATTGGTGGCGGTGATCATGCGCACATCGCCATGCGCGCCGTTTGCGATCAGGGCGCGCGTGGCCAGATAGGGCGCATCAAAACTGTGGCTATGACCCACCAGCAGCCAGATTCTGGCCGCCTCCGCCGCGTCGATCATCGCCTGGCAATCGGCCAGATTGAGCGCCATCGGCTTTTCCACCATCACGTGCTTGCCATGCCGGGCGGCGGCCTGAACATGGGCCACATGAAACTGGTGCGGCGTGGCAATATAAACCGCCTCCACCGATGGATCGGCGCACAGATCCTCAACACTGTCATAAACCTGGGCGTTGAAATCAGCAGCGAACGCGGCGCGGGCTTCCGGCCGTGGGTCGGCGGCGGCCACAAGCTGCACCAACGGATGCCGCGACAAGGTCGGCAGCATCAGCATGAACCCACGCCCAAGCCCGGCCACGCCCAGGCGGATGGGCCGGGTCAAAGATCCAGCACCAGCTCGGCGGAACGGGCGCGGCTGACGCAGGTGACAATCTGGGTGGATTTCTCCTCCTCGCCCAGCACGAAATCCCGATGGTCCGCCTCGCCTTCCAGCAGGCGCACGATGCAGGTGCCGCAACTGCCGCTTTCGCAGGAACTGGCGATGCTGGTGCCCGCCAGCCGCAGCGCCTCCAGAATCGTGGTGCCGGCGGGGATGACATGCGACGTGCCGGTGCGCGCCAGACGCACGGTGAACGGCGCATCGTCGGCCGATGGCGCCGCGCGGGTGCCGAAATCCTCAAAATGAACCGCCGAACTCGGCCAATGCCCGGTCATGTCCTGCACCGACGCCAGCAATCCGCTCGGGCCGCAGCAATACACATGCGCCCCCTTCTGCTTTTCCAGGACCGGCCAGAGATCATACGCCTGGTCCGGGTCGCCGTTGTCGCAATGCATCACCAACCGCCCGCGATATTCCGGGCCAGACAGCTCGTCGCGAAACGCCATCATCTCCGGGCTGCGGCCGAGATAGAACAGCCGGAACGGCTTGCCGCCGCTGGCCACCAGATGCCGCACCATCGACAGGATGGGCGTGATGCCGATGCCGCCGGCAATGAACACGTAGCTCGGCGCACCGGCCGCCAGCGCGAAATCGTTGCGCGGCGCCGACACCTCCAGCAGGTCGCCGATTTTCACATGATCGATCAGGCTGCGGGACCCACCGGCGCCCGGGTCCTCCCGCTTGACGGCGAACTGATAGAACGATGGGTCCGCCGGATCGTTCGCCAGCGAATACCGCCGCACCGATCCGTTCGGCACCCGCACATGCAGATGCGCGCCCGGCGTGAAGCCCGGCAAGCCCGCACCATCATCGGCCACCAGTTCGAACATCTGAATGCCAGCCGCCGCCGGCTCGGCACGACGAACGCGCAGTTTGGTGAATGCAAGGTCGTCCGGGGCGGTCATGGGCTCTCCTGCACATTCATTCGTGACCTCATGGAATTATGCGATCCATGCAGAGGCTTCAAGCGCAAGAATTCGCTGCATTGCAGCAAAACCATCTCTAATTTGCATCTCGACAGCGGCAGATTTCAGCGAATATACCTTCGGCAACGAACCAATAATTCGCCCCACAGGAGCGTTCCATGCTGACAGATGCCGAAAACAACCTGCTCTGCCGCGTGGAAGGTGAGGCCCCCATGGGCCAGCTGATGCGCCGCCATTGGCTGCCGGCCTGCATGATCGAGGAAGTGAAGGAAGCTGACGGCACCCCCGTGCGGGTGAAGCTGCTCGGCGAGGATCTGGTGGCGTTTCGCAACACGGATGGCGTGGTCGGCATCGTCGGCGAGTTCTGCCCACATCGCCGCGCCTCCTTGGTCTATGGCCGCAACGAGGAATGCGGCCTGCGCTGCCTGTATCACGGCTGGAAAGTGGACGTGGACGGCAACGTGGTGGAAATGGCGTCCGAACCCGCATCGTCCGGCCTCGCCGAGAAGGTGAAGCACATCTCCTACCCAACGCAGGAGGCCGGCGGCTTCGTCTGGGTCTATATGGGCCCCGCCGAAACCATGCCCGCCTTTGAGGCGCCCGCTTTCGCGCCACATCCGACCACCAAGGTCAGCATCGTCAAAATGCACGTGCCCACCAACTGGGCCCAGATTTTGGAAGGCGCCATCGACAGCGCCCACAGCTCCAGCCTGCATTCCACCGACATGCCGCCGGCCCGCGTGGAGAACAACACCGTCTCCTCCGACGGCCTCTGGCAGCGCCCGTCCACCGACAAGGCGCCGCGCCTGCAGGTGCAACTTACCAATTACGGCATGCGCTACGCCGCCATCCGCCGGCCCATCTTCAAGGCGGAAACGCACAACTACAACCGCATCACCACCTATATCGCGCCCATCACCGTCTTGATCCCGCCCAACAATAAATACAGCCTGGTGCAGTTGTCCGCGCCCATGGATGACACCAACACGATGTTCTATTTCGTGGCGTGGAGCGACGGCGAAGGCATCGATCAGGAAGCCTTCCGCAAGCTCTGCGGCGCGCAGGTCGGCATCGATGTGGATGCCGATTATCGCAAGCTGCGCACGCGGGCCAACAACTACAAGCAAGACCGCAAGGCCATGAAGCTCGGCGACTTCACCGGCATTCGCGGCATCCCGAACCAGGACATGGCGATGTGGGAAACCATGGGCCAGATCGCCGATCGCAGCAACGAACGGCTGGGCGCGTCAGACGTCGCCATCGTGCAGTTCCGCCGCCTCATGCTCGATGCCGTGCAGCGCTTCCAGCAGGGTGAGGCCGCCATCGGCACCACCGAACCGCGGGTGGCGCATGTGAACCTGCGCTCGTTCGAAGGCGTGGTGCCGAAATCCACGCCGTGGCGAACCCTCGGCGCCTCGGTGGAAGAGCTGGCGCAGTATCCCGGCGAAGAAGCCGCCGAATAAGCCGCTTGCAGGCACGCCGGTCTTCGTCGAGGCTCATCCTCAACCGAGACCGGCGTTTTCGTGCCGTAACACAACCGGGCAACAAGCCTGGACGAGGGAGACAATATGACGAAGTTTCTGCCCGCCATGCTGGCGCTGTGCGCATCGCTGGCCGCCCCCGCCATGGCCGCCCCCCGCACGATTGACGTGGTGCTGCCGTTGACCGGCGCCACCGCGTTCCTCGGCAAGGCCCAGCAACAGGCGTTGCAGAATCTTGAAGCCGCCATCGGCAACGGCAGCATCAAGACCGAGCCTGTGCATTTCGTCTTCCATGACGACCAGACCAGCCCACAGAACGCCGTGCAGTTGGCCACCGGCCTGGTCAGCACCAAGCCCGCCGTCATTCTCGGCTCGTCGCAGGTGGCGATGTGCAATGCCATGGCGCCGCTGATGAAGAACGGCCCGGTGATGTTCTGCTTCTCGCCCGGCATTCATCCGGCCGCCGGCAGCTTCGTGTTCACCTCCGGCGCCGACACCCGCGATCTGGCAGCCTCGATGATCCGCTACTGGCGCCTCAAGGGCATCACCAGGTTGGCCCTCATCACCAGCACCGACGCCTCCGGCCAGGATGCCGAGCGCAACATCCGCGCCATCGTGGCGCTGCCCGAGAACAAGGACATCGCCATCGTCGGCGACGCCCGCTTCAACCCCGGCGACGTGACGGTGTCGGCCCAGATCCAGCGCATCAAGGGCACCAACCCCGAAGCCCTCATCGCCTGGTCCACCGGCGGGCCGATCGCCACCGTGTTCAAGGCCATCAGCGATGCCGGCATGGACATCCCGGTGGCGACCACCAACGGCAACATGACCTATGCGCAGATGGACCAGTATGCCGCGTTCCTGCCGAAGGAACTGTATATCCCGTCCGCCTATTTCATGCCGGCCGCTGCCGGCACAACGCTGCCGGCGGCGCATGAGGCGGCCCAGGCCGCGTTCTTCGGCGCCTACAAGGCCAGCGGCGTGCTGCCCGATTCCGCCTCCACCCTCGGATGGGACCCCGCACTGCTGGTGCTGAACGCCCTGTCGCAACTGGGGCCGGATGCCACCGCTGAACAGCTTCGCGCCAAGCTGGCCGCGACCAAGGGCTTCACCGGCGTCAACGGCACCTATGATTTCACCGCCACCCCACAGCGCGGCCTGGATGAAAGCGATGTGGTGGTCACCCGCTGGACCCCTGCCGCCCGGGCGTGGCTGCCGGTGAGCGCCCCGCGCGGCATCCCCACGAAATAGCTGCCGCCCACATGATCGAGTTCATCCAGATCGTCATCGGCGGCGTTCTGCAGGGCAGCATCTATGCCCTGTTGGCGCTGGGGTTTTCGCTGGTCTATCGCGTCACCGGCGTCATCAACCTGGCGCAAGGCGGCTTCTGCACGCTGGGCGCGCTGCTGGCCTATTCGCTGGAAACCTCCGCCGGACTGCCCCCGTTGGCGGCCGCATTGGGTGCGGTGATCGCCACCACCTTGCTTGCCGCTTTCGTGGGCCGGGTGCTGTTCGTGCCGGGCCTGACCCGACTCACCAACAGCAACATGCTGATGATGATGGCCGGGTTGCTGACCTTGTTCGAAGGCCTGGTGCTGGTCATCTGGGGCAGCCAGCCTTACGCGCTGCCGCCGTTCTCCGGTGAACGACCGCTGCGAATGGCCGGGCTGCTGCTGCCGACCCAGGGCTTGTGGGTGGTCGGCGTGACCATCGTCATCATCGTGGCCCTCGGCTGGATGCTGGCGCGCACGCGCCTGGGCCAATCCCTACGCGCCTGCGCCGAAAACCCCACCGCCGCGCGGCTGATGGGCGTGAACGTGCCGCATATGCAGTTGTTCGCCTTCGCCCTGGCGGGTGCCATTGGCGCGGCCGCCGGCGTGGTGGTGGCGCCGGCCATCGCCTTGCAGTTCGACACCGGGCGGCTGCTGACCATCTCGGGCTTCATCGCCGTTGCCATCGGCGGCATTGCCTCCTTCCCCGGCGCCATCGCCGGCGGCTTGCTGCTCGGCCTCGTGGGCCAGCTTGCCACCGCCTATGTGTCTTCGCTGTTCAGCAACGCGCTGGCCTTGGGGTTGCTGCTGGTGGTGCTGATCCTGCGGCCCAGCGGCCTGATCCGCGCTGGCCACCTTCGCCGGTCAGACGTGCGCGACGAAGCCCGCGTCTGGACCCATGTCTCTCGCATCGCCGCCACATCGGCGTGGCGCTGGGGCGCGCTCGCCGTCTGCGTGGCGCTGACGATGCCGTTCCTCCTGAGCAACGCCCTGCTGGGCGCGTTGATCATCACCCTCATCCTGTTCATCACCCTGATCGGGCAGGATGTGCTGATGGGCTATGGCGGCCAGATCAGCCTCGGCCAGGCCGGTTTCATGGCCATCGGCGGCTACACGGCCTCCTATCTGGTCACCGCGCAGGACATGTCGCCGATTGTGGGCATCGCCGCTGGCATCATGCTGTCGCTCGTCTGCGCGCTGATCCTCGCCGCCGTCACGCTGCGATTGCGCGGGCTTTACATGGCACTCGCCACATTGGCGTTCGGCCTGCTGATCGACAGTTGCGCCGTGGGGTTCGACGACATCACCGGCGGGCCATCCGGCATGGTCGGCATCCCCGATCTTGAAGTCCTGGGCTATGCCTTCGATACCCCGATGGCGATGTACTATCTCGTGCTCGGCCTGGTGGTGGTCATTCTGGTGGCCGTGGCCGGCGCCATGCGGGCGGGGTTCGGCCGCGCCTTGCAGGCCATCCGCACCGATCCGCTGGCCGCCGCCGCCCTCGGCGTAAACGTGATGCGGTGCAAGATGGCAGCGTTCGCCATCTCCGCCGCCCTCGCCTCCCTGTCCGGCAGCCTCTACGCGTTTCACTTCCATTTCCTGTCGCCGGAGATGGTGGGAACCCCGCGCTCGCTCGAACTGGTGTCCATGCTGGTGATCGGCGGCGAGGGCACCCTGATCGGGCCATTGCTGGGGGCCGCCCTGCTCACCATCCTGCCCACAATATTCCAACCCTTGGCGCTGTACAAAACGCTGGCCAGCGGCGCGTTGCTCGCAGGAAGTTCGTTGTATCTGCCGCAAGGCATCTTCGGCTGGCTGCTGCGCTTCCAGCAAAGGCGCACGACATGACCGCCCTTGTCGTCGCCGACCTGCGCAAATCCTTCGGCGGATTGCTCGCCACCGCCGACGTCTCGTTCAGCGTGGCCGAACATTCCCTGACGGCGCTGATCGGCCCGAACGGCGCCGGCAAGACCACGCTGTTCAACCTCATCACCAATCTGTTCCCCGTCGATACCGGCACCGTCATGTTTGACGGCGTGGCCCTTGGCGGCCTCGCCCCGTCCGCCATCGCCGAGATGGGCGTCATCCGCACGTTCCAATCCGCCCGGGTGTTTCCGGGCATGACCGTGCTGGAAAACGTGCTGGCCGGGCATCACCGCCTTCTCCCGCACGGGCTATTGGCGCAAATGCTCTGGTGGCCGCCCGCCCTGCGCGCCGAACGCGCCTTGGCCGCCCGCGCGCTGCAACTGCTCGATCTGGTGGGCCTCGCCGACCAGGCGCATCGCCCCGCCACCATGCTGCCGATGGGCGCACAAAAGCTGCTGGAGGTCATCCGCGCTCTGATGGCCCAACCGCGCCTGCTGCTGCTGGACGAACCCGCCGCCGGCCTGAACGACACCGAAACCGCCGAACTCGCAGCCCTCCTGCGCGCCATCCAGGCCTGCGGCGTCACCATCATGGTGGTTGAACACAACATGTCGCTGGTCATGACCATCGCCGACCAGATCGTGGTGCTCGAAGCCGGCCGGGTTATCGCCCGCGGCACGCCCGCCGACATCCAGCAAAACCCACGCGTCATCGCGGCCTATCTCGGCGAGGAGGCGATATGAGCCTGCACCTGCGCGCCATCTCGGCCGGCTACGGCGTGGGCGCCGTGCTCGACAACATCACCATCACCGTGGCGCCGGGTGAGATCGTGACGCTGATCGGCGCCAACGGGGCCGGCAAATCCACCCTCGCCAAGACCATCTCGGGCCTCATCACGCCGCTGTCCGGCGAAATCCTGTGGGACGGCGCACGGATCGACGGCCTCTCCACCGCCGAACGCCTGCGTCGCGGCATCGCGCATGTGCCAGAGGGGCGGCAGATCTTCGCCGGCATGACGGTGGCCGAGAACCTGGCGATGGGCGCCACCATCCGCCCCGGCGGCCGGCCGGACAGCGACATTCTCGCCGAAATCCACACCATGTTCCCCATCCTCGCCCCCCGCATGGGTGAGGTGGCCGGCAATTTCTCCGGCGGCCAGCAACAGATGCTGGCCATCGCCCGCGGCCTGATGTCCAGCCCGCGCTTGCTGATCCTGGACGAGCCATCGCTGGGACTGGCGCCGCTGCTGATCACCGAAATCTTCCACTTGATCGCCAAGCTGCGGCTGCGCGGCATCTCCGTTCTGCTCGCCGAACAGAACGCCCGCGCCGCCCTCGCCATCGCCGATCGCGGCGTGGTTATCGAAAACGGCCGCATCGTACTGAGCGGCCCGGCGCAGGATTTGCTGCACCGGCCAGAAGTGGCGGAACGCTATCTCGGCATGGGCGTCGCACCCGCCACCGACCCGGCCGAAAGCCAGCGCATGGCCACCCGCCTGCGCGCCTGCGTATGGCCTTAACCGCGCGCCTTCTCCCGGCGCAGCAAATTATCCTGAATCCGCAACAGCGCCAGCCGAAGAAAGCCGATCTCCCCCTCGCTCAACCCCTCAAGGGCTGCGGCATTCACCTCGGCCGCGTAGTTCAGCAGCCGAACTTCAAGGGCGCGGCCCGCATCGGTCAGATGGAAATACACCTTGCGCCGGTCCGCCTCGCTCGCCTTTCGCGAGATCAACCCGCGCTTTTCCATGTTGCGCAGCTGTTCCACCGCCGTGGGCGCCGTGGCCCCCACCCGCTCGCTCACCTCGCGCTGCGTCAGCCCGTCCTGTTCCCACAGCACCCGCAGGAAATACCACATGCCGACCGGCACATCATGCGGCGCCAGGGCCGCCTGCAAATCCTGCGCGAACAGCCGCTGGGTGCGACGCACCTGCGCACCGATGCTCTCCCCCATCGGGTAAGGCTGCGGACGCATCTCGTCGTTCTTCATCCCAACCCCGCCTGACCATGCGCCACCCTATCACATAGAGCCAAACTGGAGACCACCATGACCATGCTGCGCCTCGAAGCCGCCATCGACCCAGCCTCCGGCAAATTCTATCTCGAACTCTATTATCCGTCCGACAGCAGCCAACCCTATGTCACCACCCAGCCCCGCTACAAAACAGCCGCCGCGGCCGAGGCAGACCTGATTGCAACGCTCGCGGTGGCGGCCAACCGGCCGGGGTGAACAAATAATTCTTGATCACTTTCGTTGCGTGCAAGACTTGACGCTGCAGCGTTGGCAGACGTAGAAAAAACCGTATCGAACGGCCCTTGCATTATCATAACACGCCCGGGGCACAGCCGGGCGAGGTGTGGCATTTGGTCGCATCCACTCGTTCATGATCAGCAGGGCTGGGGTTAGGCGTGTTGCAACACAATGAGACGATCACCTTCGGTCGGTCTGGCTCCATCACCCAATTCAACCCTATCGGTTTTGACATCACTGAAAATTCGCCACAATCCTGGACCATCCTGCCCTCCTGCGAATTTGAAATAGCCCTGTCTATTCCACGAAACGACCTCACCTTTGTGCTCGACGCGACGCCTTTTCTGGTGCCGGGCATGGTGAGTTCCCAGTCTGTTTTCGTCTACGTCAACGGGCTGTTCCAGGGCTTTCATATTTTTCGCGGCAGCAGCCTCATGGAATTTTCCGTGCGGCGACATGCCATCAACAGCCGCACCACACGCATGCAGTTCGTCCTGCCGGACGCCGTTTCCCCGCAGGCGCTCGGGCTCAGCACAGACCTGCGGGAGCTCGGCCTGGCTTTCACCGCACTCCGGTTTGGTTCGGTCTGACGTTATGGCGCCGAAACCAAAAACCAAACCAGCCCTGGTATCTGCAAAATCCACCGTTGGATTTATCGACGAACTTTCGATCAACCGGATCAGCGGCTGGGTCTGGAACCCGGACGCCCCGGACGAATCAGTCACGATCGAAATCCTCGACAGCGACCAGGTGGTGCTCAAAATCTGCGCCGACCAATTTCGACAAGATCTCCAGGCCACCGGCTACGGCAACGGGCGCCACGGATTCTCCATCGCTACGCCGACCACGATTTTTCCAAAATCAAGACATTTCGTGCGCGTCCGCCGCGCGGCCGACGGCCTGGACCTGCCAGCGGAAAACCACTGGCTCACCCGCGATAGCGTGGGCTTCGACGATGCGGCCTCGCTACATTTCGAACAGCAGGTTCTAGCCGCCGTCGACAACGCCCGCACCACCCACGACCTGGATCAGCCGATCGCCGCCGTCATCAGCGCATTGAACAGGCTGGTCAATGGCCGCATGGCGCTGGAGCAGGACAAGGACGCTGGCGCGCAGGCCGTGCTGCGCGAGTTACCGTTTGCTGCCACCATCTCCGACTGGATGCGCGACCTGCTGGCGAAGCTGCAATACGACTACGCGCCACTGCATTTCGACACACATGCAGCGCCCACGGTCTCGATCGTCATTCCGGTCTTCAACAAATTCAGCGTCACCTATAACTGCCTGCGCTCGATCCTGGAGCATCCGGCCACCACCAGCTTCGAGATCATCATCGTCGATGATTGCTCCACCGACGAGACGCTGCTGGGCAGCCTTCTCCTGTCCGGCGGCTGCCGCATCCTGCGCAACGAAAAGAATCTGGGCTTCGTCCGCAGTTCCAACGCCGGTGCCGCCATCGCACGCGGCACCTATCTGTTCTTCCTCAACAACGACACGCTGATGCGCCCCGGCTGGCTCGACGAACTCGTCGCCACCTTCGCCCGCGTGCCAAACATCGGCATCGCGGGCTCGAAGCTGCTGTTCGAGGACGGCAAGCTGCAAGAGGCCGGCGGCATCATCTGGCGCCTGGGCGATGGCTGGAACTGGGGCCGCGGCAAAGACCCGGCCGAGCCAGGCTTCAGCTATCTGCGCGATGCGGACTGGGTGTCCGGCGCCGCCCTGATGATCGAGGCCACCACTTTCCGCGACCTCAACGGCTTCGACGAACTCTACGTCCCCGCCTATTACGAAGACACCGACATCGCCTTCCGCGTGCGCGCCCTCGGCAAGCGCGTCGTCGTGCAACCGGCCTCCGAGATCGTGCATCTGGAAGGTGTCAGCAACGGCACCGACGTGCATGGCACCGGCATGAAGCGCTACCAGCTCACCAATCTGCGCAAGTTCCAGACCCGTTGGGCCGACACCCTGGCCCGCCACCGGTTCAACGGCGAACAGCCGGAGATGGAAGCCGAACGCTGCGTGCAACGCCGCGCCTATTTCATCGATGACAGCGTGCCGACGCCGGACAAGGACGCCGGCTCCAACGCCGCCCTGCAGCACATGGTGGCGCTGATGGCGCTCGGCTACAAAGTCACCTTCCTGCCGTCGGACAACATGGCGCAGATCAACCCCTACACCGCCAATCTGCAAAAACTCGGCATCGAGTGCCTCTATGCCCCGTATTTCTGGTCGGTGGAGGAAGTGTTCCGCAAAACCCGCGTCAAGCCGGATCTGGTCTATCTGCATCGCTACGTGAACGCGGCCAAATACGCGACCATGGCGCGCCGGTATTTCCCCGACTGCAAGATTGTCTACAACGTCGCCGACCTGCACTTCCTGCGCATGGAACGCGAGGCCGCGATCACCGGCGATCCGCGGATCGAGGCCCAGGCCGCCACCATGCGCCGCGCTGAAATGGCGACCATGCGCGACGTGGACGGCGTGATCGTGCATTCCAGCTACGAACAAAACCTGCTGCACGAAGCCGATCCAACGCTGACAACAAGCGTGGTGCCATGGACGGTGCACATCCAACCCACCCCGCACGCATTCAGCCAACGCGCCGGCTTCGCCTTCATCGGCGGCTACGGCCACCCGCCCAACATTGATGCCGCGATCTACCTGGCCACTGAGATCATGCCGCTGGTCCGTAAGGCGCTGGACTGCCGCGTATCTCTCATCGGCAGCAACCTGCCGCCGGAGGTGGCGTCGTTGCAGGCGTCGGATATCGAGATTGTCGGCTACGTGCCGGAACTCGCCCCCACTTTGCACCGCATGCGCTGCACCGTGGTGCCGCTGCGCTACGGCGCCGGCGTCAAAGGCAAGGTGTTGGACAGCTTTGCCCACGGCATCCCGTGCGTCATCAGCGAAATCGCGGCCGAAGGGCTGGACCTGCCAGAAGAACTCGGCTGGCTGATCGCAAAATCACCCGCAGAATTCGCGGAAAAGCTTGTCGCCTTGCAATCAGACGAGCCCTTGAACGATCGCCTCACAGCGGCCGGACTCCGCTTCATCGAAGAAAATTTCTCCGCCGCCCGCGTCACCAAAATCATGGCCTCCATGCTGGCAAAGTAGGTCTGGCACCGCCCGACACAAATAAAATTAAAAATTCACAAGAAGACCTTCTTTTTCTGAAGAAAAAAAAGCAAAAAGACTTTCATTCATTATTAATTCTCCAACATAATCCGCCCAATGAATGAAATTTTTTGGTACTTTTTTCTAAAAAAGAACAACCCTCCCTTACCCCTTCGGATGACCTCCCCAAAAACGCCGAACACCCTCACAAAAACCCGGTCGCAATCCGCGCGGCCGGCCAGACATCGCCCAAATACGATTCCGGCCAGATCACGTGCAGCAACACGTGAAACACAACCCAGCAGAATCCGCCCACGCAGATCCCGCTGAACGCGCCCACCCGAACACTTTTGCCATATGCCAGCGTCATGTTGGCGCACACGAACACCACCATCGCCGGCAGGAAGCCCACCACGGCCACTAGCCCAATGAAGCCGCCGATCCAGACAAAGAACCCAACCGAGCGCCACCGCAGCACGCGCTCCGGCAAATCAAACTCCGCATCACCCGGGCCGTGCGTGATCGCAGCCAGCGCCTGCTCCTGCTCGGACGGCCGATCCGGCGCGCCAAACCATTCGTTCACCAAATTCAGCGCACACATCACGAACGCAATGCCGCATGCCGTCAGCGGCACCAACTGCGCCGGGCGCGGCCATTGCAGGGCCATGGCGCCGGCAGCGACGATCACCAGCAACAGCGCCGGGGTGAACAGAGACGAAGCGGAAAAAGTCATTCCACGCCGCTTCGCCTGCCGCATCTCAGACACGACGCTGACCACGATGCGCCGCATCGGCGCATACAGCGCCCACACCACGCCACCGAGAATCACCACCACCACCGGCCGCAGCATCCACTGCCAGCCGTAAAGCTGGGTGGAGATGAACAAATACCGCTCGAACGTTTCGCCCACCACAAACCCCAGCACCAAGGGCGGGCGCGGCCAGCCAAGGCGCTTCATGATCCAGCCGACAACGCCGAAGAACACCAGCGTATAAAGATCACCCCAGTCATGGGTGCCCTGATACGCCGCCACCAGCACGAGGCACATCACGATGGGCAGCAAAATCTCGGGCGGAATGCGCGCAACCTTGGCCAGCCAGCGGCTGCCGAGCAGGCAGATCACAGCGCCGATCACGTGCGCCAGCGTCAGGCTCCAGACAATGGCGTAAGTGACATCGAGATGTTTCGTCAGCATCTCTGGCCCAGGGGTCAGCCCATGGATCAACATCGCGCCCAACAGCAGCGCCATCGATGCGCCAGCAGGCACACCAAACGCCAGCGTGGGCACCAGATGGCCACCCTCCTTGGCGTTGTTGGACGCCTCGGGCGCGATCACGCCGCGCACGTCGCCGGTGCCGAACAGTTCCGGGTTCTTTTCCGTCCGCTGCGCATAGCCATACGCAATCCAGTCGATCACCGCCGAGCCGATGCCCGGAATGGCGCCCAACCCCGTGCCCAGCAGCGAACACCGCACCACCAGCCACCAGTTGCGCCCCACATCGCGCACGCCCTCCCACTGGCTGGACAGTGTGATCGTGGAGGCATCGCCACGTGCGATCGTCTCACGCTTCACCGCAAGCTCCGCCAGTTCGGGGAGTGCGAAGATGCCAAGGGTGAACGGGATCAGCGGCAATCCCTCATACAGATACTCGGTGCTGAACGTCCACCGCAGCGCCCCGCCGGGCGCCTTGTCGCCCACCATGGCCAGCATCGTGCCGATCGCCGCCACCGTCAGTCCCTTCAGCGGCGCGCGACCGCTGAGAGTTGCGACCATCGACATGCCGAAGATGGTGAACCCCAGCAACTCCGGCGATCCCACAGCCAACAGCACCGGCCGCAACACCGGAATACTCAGGAACAACACGAGCGCACCAACCAGACCGCCCACCAGCGACGCCGCGAATCCAGCACCGAACGCGCGCCCGGCCTCGCCCTTGCGCGCCATTGCGTGCCCATCGATCACGGTCGCCGCCGCCCCCACATGCCCCGGCACGCCGAACAGAATGGCCGTGATAAAATCCGATGACGTAATGACCGCGGCCATGCCCAGCAGCAGCGCGAACGAGGAGGGTGCATCCATCTGATAGGTAAACGGGATCAGCAACGCCATGCCAACGATGCCGTTCAACCCCGGCAGCACGCCGATGGCCAGGCCAATCAGAACGCCCACGAACAGAATAAGCAGCCGCATCGGCTCCAGCAGCAGAGCCAACGCATGACCGGCCATCGTCAGCATATCGGCGTTCATTGGTTTTCCTTGCCGCCCATCCCATTGCAGACACCACCGACGGCGAAGCCGCAACGGTGTTCGCCCAGCGCACTTATGTGGCCATTCGCGAACAAATCGACACTCCGCAATCCCGCCCCGTCCGTCAAGCCATCTTGCAGCCGTCTGTTCGCAGAGCTACGTCTTTGTGCGCGACGCGGACAATCCGTCACCAATAATAAGACCAGCAGGTCAGAGCGGGAGTGCGAACATGCGGCCCTTAATGCAACAGATCACTGGCTTGGCAATGCTGCTGGGCCTCTCTGTCCTGGCTGTGAGCCCCCCCGCACGCGCAGATCCGGTTGCGGACTTCTACAAGGGCCGCACCATCAACCTGTATATCGGCTACAGCGTCGGCGGTGCGTATGACGTCTATGCCCGCATGGTGGCGCGCTATATGGGCCAGCATATTCCCGGCAACCCTACCGTCATCCCGCAAAACATGGAAGGCGCCGGCAGCCTCCGCGCCGCCAACTACATCTACACCCGCGCGCCCAAAGACGGCACGGCGATCGCAACCTTCGCGCGTGGGGCTGCGTTCTTTCCATTGATGGGCCTGCAGGGCGCCACATTCGACGCGCCGAAGCTCAACTGGCTCGGCAGCGCCAACAACGAAACCAGCCTGTGCGTTGCCTGGGGCGCCACCGGCATCACCACCATCGACGAACTGAAAACCCGCGAAATGACCGCCGGCGGCACCGGCCCGTCCGATGACACAGTGCAGTTCGTCAAGGTCATCAACGGCGTCGTCGGCACCAAGATCCGCCCTGTCACCGGCTATCCCGGCGGCGGCGATGTGCTGCTGGCCATGGAACGCGGCGAGGTGCAGGGGCGCTGCGGCTGGTCGTGGTCCAGCGCATTGACCACCCGCCCCGGCTGGATCACCGACCACAAGATGAACATCCTGCTGCAATTGGGGCTGCGCAAGCACCCCGATCTGCCGGATGTGCCGCTGGTGATGGATCTGCCGCTGCCTGATGAGAGCAAGGCCATTCTGAAGCTGGTCTTCGCCCGCCAGGTGATGGGCCGCCCGTTCACCGCACCGCCCGGCATTCCCGCTGACCGCCTGGCGGCCTTGCGCCGCGCCTTCGACGAGACGATGAAAGATCCAGCCTTCATCGCCGACGCCGAAAAATCCCAGCTGGAGATCAACCCCGTCTCCGGCGAGGACGTGCAAAAGCTCGTGGTGGATCTCTACAAGACGTCGCCCGAGATTGCGCGCAAAGCCGGCGCCTTGCTGCAATAACCACCCCAGGAGCTTCCGTGATGATCAAGATGTATGGCTTTTGGCGCTCGGCCGCTGCGTTTCGCGTGCGCATGGCGATGAACCTGAAAGGCGTGGCATTCGAGGAGACGATGATCGACCTCGACGCCAGCCTGCAGCACTCGGCCGATTATGTTGCGGTCAATCCACAGGCGGCGGTGCCATCGGTCATTCTGGAAGACGGCTCGCTGCTCACCCAGTCCCTCGCCATTCTGGAATATCTGGAGGAGACCAACCCGGAACCTGCCCTGCTGCCACACGACCCGCTGGGCCGGGCACGGGTGCGGGCGCTGTCGCTGATCTGGGCCGCCGATCATCACCCCATGATCGTGCCGCGCATCCGTGCGTATCTGCGCGACCAACTGGGCGTCGATGACGCCGGCCGCACGGCGTGGATCAAGCATTGGTTCAGTGAAGGCCTGCGCATCGGCGAAGCCCGTCTTGCGGGTGATCCGAAAACAGGCCGGTTCTGCCATGGCGACACAGTCACCATCGCCGATCTGTGCCTGCTGAGCCAGGTGATGGGCGCGCGCGGCTTTCAGGTGGATTTCGCACCGTATCCCACCATCAACGGCATCGTGGAATCCTGCATGGCGCTGGAAGCGGTCACGCGGGCCTTGCCGTTGCGCCAGCCGGGTGCACCCGCCGCACATTGAGCCGTCGGGTGTTGCCCGACCTACACCGTAGGTCGGGCAACACCCGACATTTCAAGAAACCTTCGGCAGCGTCAGCAACTCCGTCGCATACGCCTCATCCATCTTCGGCTTCACGTCGTTCTTCGCCAATGCCTCGGCAAACAACCGCCGCACCAACGGGCTCTCATCCGCATAGTCAATCTGGTCGCCACCAATGCGCCGGCTGATCCACGCCTTCGGCACGCCCTGCGCGTTGCGGATCGACACCACCTCATGCTTGAACGCGAGATAACGTGACGGCGTGGTGCCCGTGTTGAAATGCTGGTGGAACCACAGATTCGGCGGCACGATCATGCAGCCTTCCTGCCACTCATAACGCTTCGGCTCCTCGCCCTCCGGCCACATCAGCGAATAGCCTTCGCCCGACATGATGATCACATGCGCTCCCGGCCCATGGCAGTGGGCTTTCTTGTAGGTGCCAATGGGGAACTGCGAGATGTGGCTGTTCATCGAGCCATTGGCCATGTTGAATCGGATATGCCCGCCACCCGCGCCGCGCTCCTTCGCCGAGATCAGCGGCAAATTGATCGAATCAGAGACAAAGTTTGTGACCAGCTTCAGCCCATCCATTTCGGACTTGTTGGCGAAGTAATCCGGCTCACCATTAAAGCGGTTCTTGAAGTCAAACGCCGTGTTGAACACGAAGCCCGATTCTTCATACAGGTTGATCACCGGCGGCGCGTTGGTCACGGCCACATACCGCGCTGGCTGGGTGCCGGAACCGTTGAAATGCTGGTGCCAGCAATTCAGGGGAATGGCGAACATCGAGCCCTTGCCCCACTCAAAGCTCATCTTGTGGCCGGCATCGTTCCACACGGTCGTCGAGCCACGACCATCGAGAATGTAGATCATCTCCTCGAACAACTGCCGCTGCGGCGCCACCTTCTCGCCCGGTGCGATCTCCAGAACGTAGCAGTCATTCGACGTGCGTGACGCCTCGTGGTTGATATAGACACCCTTGCCGCCGCGACGCGCCCAGGGTTTCAGCTCCACGGTATGGAGATTGGGAATATAATGCGCCGCAATGATGTCCAGCCCTTCGGCCTTTACCCAGCGCGTGTAGGAACTGTCTTTCTCAGTGGCGAATTTCTTCGCCAGATCGTCTGAGACGATTGCATCTTTCGCCATGAATGAATGCCTTACTTGCTGTGTTCGTGCCCATGATGCCCATGCTGGTCATGCGTGTGCCCATGGTCGTGATCGTGATGATGGTGGTGATGGCCGTGCTCATGTGCCGCCGCCTCGGCTTCCGGTGCGTGCGGGTCCTGGCTGAACACCAGCGACTTCACCGTCACCGGCACCGTGCCGGACGGCAGGCGGATACGGCCGAGATCGATGTAGTCAAAATCCCACAGCACAATCCCGTCGATCACCAATATCTCGTTGGTCAGGCCGAAATCCTCGCGCAGCACCCCACCCAGCGTCCGCGCCAGATCGCCGTCCAGAATCACATAAAGCGGCCGGCCAGCGGCAATGGTACGCAGCAAAGACTTTATCAGCCCGCGCGCCAGCGCCGCCACCCGCGAATATTCCGGCAATCCCTGCCAATGCAGCGCCAACGCCACATCGCTGTCGCCTTCCACCAGATCGAACGCGGTGAAATGCCTGGCCACCGCAGCGGCGAACGCATCCGGGTCGATCACGTCCTCGAATTGAAACGATGGAGACAGCACCTGCAAGTTCTTGCGCGGCAACAACACGCCAGCGTTGGAGATGTAGATGGTGTTGCCGCTCAACTGGATCGAGTATTCCGACGCACCCAACGCCGTGGCGCGAATGCACGCCTGCGCCGGCAACAGCGTCCATGGCAGTGCGCCAGCATCCAGCTTGCGCCGCAACGCCAACCCCAGCAGGCGGCCCATGTCGCCGAAGTCGCGATCTTCACGGGCATAGACATATTCAGCAACGCCGCCCGAAAACATCACGCCGTCAATCTGGCCGATATCGCCGAGCAGATCCGTCAGGAACAGCCGCCGCACCTCCGGATGAGGCTCCACATCACGCACCGCGCGAATGATGGCATCGGCCATCCATTCCGCCACGAATTCCATACCCCGCCGGCTGATAGTGTCGCCAAGATGCCAATGATAACCGGCCTCATGCGCCAGATGCGCGCCCGCCGGATCCAGCCGGATGATCGTGCCGGCATCGTCCACCACCAGCAGTCGCCCGCCGACATGAAACGCCGCCGTCGCCACCACGCGCCCGGCCTCGATCACCCCCAGTTTGGTGGTGCCGCCGCCGATATCGATGTTCAACACCCGCCCGCCGGTGGCGCTGGACACGCCAGCCGCGCCCGATCCATACGCAGCCAGCATCGCTTCCATATGATGCCCTGCGGTGGCGCACACAAAATCGCCGCCCTTCTCCGCCAGGATGCCGGCAATCGCCTCGGCATTTTCCCGCCGCAGAGCCTCGCCGGTCAGAATCACAGCACCCGTGTCGATATCATCCGGCGTCAGCCCGGCCGCGCGATAGGCACCGTCGATAATGTCGCCCAGAGCGCTTTCATCGATCCGCTGTTCGTTCAAATACGGCGTCAACGCCACCGGCGATTCGAACAACGTCTCGCGCGAGGTCACGAAGTAACGACTGGACATATCCTCGCCCAAACGTCGCAAATTCACCCGGCTGAAAATAACCTGCGTGCCGGATGATCCGATATCGATGCCGACACTGACCAGTGAAACATGGTCGGCAATCCACAGCGGATTTTCATCCAGCGGACCGTCATCGAAATGATCATGATCGTGGTCATAGGCCTCACCCGCCACATGCAGATGATTCAAATCTTGACCCATCGAATGGTCCGTCACGGCGTGGGTCTTGTCGCTCATGCGCGCAACGCCATCAACATATCCTCGACATAGTCAGGACCATTGGCCACCACGATCATCGTGGCGAACGGGCGCAACTGCGCCAGCGTGCGCGCCACATGGCCGGTGGGCACAGCATCGCCAGCGATCACCAAAGCCGTCACCGGCACGCCGCGCAGCCGGCACGCTTCGCCCAGCAACGTGGCCGCTGCCGCGCCATGCCCGGCATGGGCCACCATCACCACCATGTCGGACCGCTCGGCGTCATCAAGCAATGCCTTCGCGTGGGACTGCAACGATGCGATCCACTCGCTACCCTGCACCACATCCGGCAGAAGCATCTGCCGACGCCGGTCAGGTGCGGACGCCACCGCATGGGCCACCAGCGCCACGCTGTCCGCATCCAGCGCAATCAGGCTTGCGGACCGGCTGCGCGAGTTGGGATATGGTGCACGAAAACGCGCTTCCGCCGCCGTGGTCACCCGCGCCGATTCACTCTGGCCCAAAAAGGGGTTCAAACCGAAGCCTGCGGCACGCCCGGACGCGCCTTCAGCGCCTCGGCAGCAGAATCCTTGAACGCCTCGTTCGGCGGCAACACCATCGCCACCGAGCGAATACGCTGGTGTTCCGTCTGGGTCCCTGGCGGAAGCGTGCCCTTCTCGGCCAGCGCCTTCGCCGCACGCAGCAGACGCAGCCGCGCCATGATGATCCCGTTATCGGTCGAAACCAGGTTCTCCCGCGTGCGGTCCACAATCGGACCCATGCTCTCCTGCAAAGACGCATCCTGCATCGCAATGCCGGCCACGCCGCTATAGGTGGTCTTGAGGCGCTGGGCCTCGCGGTCCATCAGATAGTCGTTGTCCTTGTTGGCCGCTGGCCGATAGGTGCCGGGCACGTAGGTGACATGAATGCCCTTGCCCTCGCGCATGGCCGTGACTTCGTATGCGTGCAGCGGACGAACCGGATGGTAATCAAAGCTCCACGCCCAGCAATTCTCGTCATCGATCGGCACCCAGAAATGGCCATGGATCGGATGATCGCCACGCGGCGGCACCATGGTGAAGCACGGCATCACCCATGGCGTGATGCGCCAGTAGTAATGCCCTTCCTCGGCATTGCGCCGCACCCCAATCAACAGCCCGCCATCATTCTCCACCACCTCGAACACCGGCCTGGCGTCATTCAGGTTGTACTGGTTGCCCTTGGCGCCCTTGAACAACGGGTCAGAATTCAGATTGCCACTATGCAGCCAAGAAACATGGCTGGAATCGATGCCGCCCTCCAGCGCCTGCAACCAGTTACTTTCCTGCAACCGCTTGGTGGTGAGGCTCTGGTTAGCAGGAACGGTGGCGAATTCCCATTCCGGCTCCGGCGGCTGCAATTCGGGGGGGCCCATATAGGTCCACAACACCCCACCACGTTCGATCAACGGATAGGATTTCAGATTGATCTTGGCGCACATGCCCGATTCAGCCGGCTCGGACGGAATTTCCTGACACGCGCCATCCACCCCGTATTTCCAGCCGTGATATGGGCAGCGCAGGCCGCCATCCTCATTGCGTCCAAACCACAGCGACACACCGCGATGGGCACAGAATTCGTCGATCAGCCCCAACCGCCCCTCGCTGTCGCGCACTGCCAGCAGGCGCTCGGACAACAGCTTGATCCGCACCGGCGGGCAACCATCGGCGGGCAATTCCTCTGCCAACAGCGCCGGAAGCCAATAGCAGCGGAACAGGTTGCCCATCTGGCTTCCCGGCCCTGTCTGCGTGACGATGTCGTTCTGCTCGCGACGTAACATGACATGCCCCCGGCCGAAATTGCGTCCGATGGGTGCGCTGGCCCCACTTCACTCACGCAGGAGGAAGTGTTCACTCAGCGCACATTTGGACGTCTCTGCGCACAAATTCGGGGTGTTCGCCCCATCTGTCAAGCCGATCGTCAGATCTTGAACGCCTCCAGCGTCGATGGGTGAAACAACTCATCCACCCCCACCAATCGGTTGGAGAGGCCTTGATGGTGGTGGTATCCCAGAAACGCCTCCAGCGTCGCCTTGTTGGCGGCATAGCCATACGGCCAGAAATCCCGCCCCATCAGCTGCCGCGCCCGGCGTAGGCCCTCTTCCACAAACGGCAGAGTCACCTTGGTGGCGGAGGTGTCGGCCAGCTTGACCAGCGCCACCTGCTTGGATTTCTCGAACGCCTTCAGCAGCGCCGCCGGCAGCCAAGGATGCTGCTCCACCAGGCTGCGACGCACGCCCAGGATATGCATGATGGGAAACAGCCCGGTGCGCTTGAACCAGTCGGCGGCAGTGGCGGCAGGGTCCGGGAACAGCCAATCGACGCGCGGATCGCCCGCCTCGAAACACGCCGGCGCACGCGGCCCCACCAGGCCGTCAATCTCGCCGGTCTCCAGCATGCCGTTGAGCGTCTTGCCCTCGGGCGCGTTCTCCAGCTTCACATCCGGCCCCAAGGCGAGGGTGATCTTCTCCACCCGCCCCGGCGTGTCCATGCCGCCGCGCACCCAGGTAATGTCGGACGGCTTCACGCCGTATTCGTCCTCCAGAATGGCCCGCGCCCACACATTCGCCGTCAACTGGTATTCCGGCGTGCCGATACGGCGGCCCTTCAGATCAGCCGGCGTGTTGATGCCCCGATCGGTCCGCCGATAGAGTGCGGTGTGGCGAAAGGCCCGGGAGGGAAACACGGGAATGCCCACATAGGGGCAATCCTTGGCGGCGGTCTTGACGGTGAAGCTGCTCAGCGACAGTTCGCACACGTCGAATTCCTGATGGCGGAAGCCACGGAAGAACATCTCCTCCGGCTCCAACGACATGAAAATCGGGTCGCAGCCATCAATCTGCACCTCGCCGGTCTTGAGCGGACGCATGCGGTCGTAATCGCCAATGGCGATGGAGAGGGCGAGCTTGGCCATGGCGTGCGTTTCCCGTGACGTTCGATGTGCGAACATTTGTTGTGAATTGCGCACACCTCACAGGCCTGTCACCGCCAAGTCAAGTCAGCCGATCAGCAACGACCGCATATCCGCCGCCGCATTGCGCAGCACCGGCAGGAACCGCTCGATCAACGCCTCACGCGAGGTTCGACCGGCCTGGCTGCTGATGTTCAACGCCGCCACAACCCGGCCCGAGCCGTTGCGCACCGGCACCGCCAACGACCGCAGATCAACCTCCAGTTCCTGATCCACCACGCAGAACCCATCCCGCGCCACCTGGTCCAGCGCCGTGCGCAGGCCAGCCTCGGTGGTGATGGTGAACGGCGTGAAGGCTTCCAGATTGGCCCTGCGGAAAAACGCCTCCAACTCGGATGACACCAACGCCGCCAGCAACACGCGGCCCATCGAGGTGCAATGCGCCGGCAGATGCGTGCCCACGTCGCGGTGCAGCGACGCGATGCGCTTGCGGCTGGACCGCGCGACGTAAATCACTTCCTCGCCGTGCAGGATCGACACCGAACAACTCTCGCCGGTGGCCTCGCTCACCCGCTCCAAAAACGGCTGCGCCACGCGCGGCAGCACGCTGGACCGCAGATACGCCTGCGCCAGCGTCAGCACTTGCGGTGACAATGAGAAAAACCGCCCAGCCACATCCACATAGCCCAGCGCCTGCAACGTCAGCAGACAGCGCCTGACGGTGGCACGCGGCAGATCGGCCACCCGCGCCACATCCGACAACGTCATTTGCTGATTCTGGCCGCTGAAGGCACGGATCACCGTCAGGCCGCGCGCCAGAGCCGTGACGTAATTGCGGCTGTCGGCCGGGTCCTCGATGGAATCCTCAGCGGGTCCGGCGATGTCGGCTATGCTCACGGTATCGCCCCATGCGTTCGCTGTGCGCACGCTGGTAACGCACCACGTGCGGCGCTGCAAGTCGCGTTGACTTCATCTGCCTGTCGGGCAAAAGTCCGCTGAGCGCATATTTGTGCGCCAAGTGAACAAAGACGCACCAAGGAGCGGTGATGACCGACGACACGAGTTCCACCGCCGGCCTGGTGCCCCTGTGCGATGCCGCCGAAGTGAGCGACGACACGCCCGTTCGCGTGGAGCATGACGGCCAGGACTACGCCGTATTCAGCCATGACGGCGCCTATTACGTCACGCAGGACCTCTGCACCCATGGCCCCGGCAACCTGTCCGAGGGCTTCGTGGAAGGCTGCGAAGTGGAATGCCCGTTCCACCAGGGCCGCTTCAACTTCATCACCGGCGAACCAGCCTCCCCGCCCTGCACCGAAGCGCTGCGGACCTGGGCCGTGACGGTGGCCGACGGCAAGATCTGCATCAACCCCACCGAGGCCTGAACCGCCATGACCCTTCCAAAACTGGCCCTGGCGCTCGGCGACCAAGCCGGCATCGGCCCCGAGATCGCACTGAAAGCGGCAATGGACCCGCGCGTGCTGGCGGTGTGCACGCCCATTCTGGTGGGGGACCGCGAGGCGCTGGACTGGCACGCGCAGGCCTGCGGAATCGCCGCCGGCATCGTCTCCATCGATGGATTTTCTGATTCCGGTCACAGTGGCGGCGTTGAGATCGTCGATCTCAAGCAATTTCGCACCGACCTGTTGCAGCCCGGCGAAATCACCGCCGCCCACGGCCGCGCCGCCGTGGAGGCCGCCGCCTTCGCCATCCAGGGCGCCATGCGCGGTGAGGTGGAAGCCGTTGTCGCCTGCCCGCAGACCGAGCTTTCCATCCACAAGGCCGGCATCGAATTCGACGGCTATCCCTCGTTCGTTGCGCGCTGCACCGGCACGCCGATCGAAGACGCGTTCCTGATGCTGTGCTTTGACGCCAAGCGCATTGTGCACACCACGCTGCATGTCAGCCTGCGCCGTTCCATCGACCTCATCACCCATGCCCGCCTGATGCGCGTGATGGCCGCCACGCACGACGTGCTGCGCGGGCTGGGCGTGGCCAAGCCCCGCATCGCCGTCTCCGGCCTCAATCCGCACGCGGGCGAGGACGGCATGTTCGGCGACGAGGAAAAAACGACCATCGCCCCCGCCATCGCGGCGGCACGGCAGGCGGGCCTGGATGTCGAAGGCCCGTTCGGCGCAGACACGATGTTTCACAAATCCGGTTATGATGCGTTCATCGTGATGTACCACGACCAGGGCCATCTGGCGGCCAAACTGCTGGCCACCAACCGCACCGCCGGCATGACCATCGGCACGCCGATCCTGTTCTCATCCGTCGCCCATGGCAGCGCGCTGGACATCGCCGGCCAGAACAAGGCCAGCCCGGAAGCGGTGGTGGAAGCCGTGCAACGCCTGGCCGGAGCGGCCATGCATCGCCGCGCACTGGCTGCTGCACAGGCCGCCGCATGAGCCACGGCGTTGTGGTGATCGGCGGCGGCCAAGCCGGCGGACGCGCCATCGAGGCCTTGCGCGGCAACGGCTTCACCGGACCGATCAGCCTGGTCGGCACCGAGACGCATCTGCCCTACGAACGCCCTCCCCTGTCGAAAGAGATGCTGCTGGACAAAGCATCCGATCGCGTTGACTGGGTGCGGCCAGCGGCTTGGTATGCCGAGCAGAATGTCGATCTGCATCTCGACGCCACCGCCACGTCCATCGACCGCGCCACGCACGAAGTGGCTTTGCAAGACGGCCGAAAACTGTCCTACGACCACCTGATCCTCACCACCGGCGCCACGCCGCGCACGCTGCGCATTCCCGGCGGTGATCATCCGCGCTGCCTCACCATTCGCACGCTGGAAGACAGCCAGGCCCTACGCCGCTTCCTCGTGCCGGGTGCGCGCATCGTGGTCATCGGCGCCGGCTTCATCGGCCTCGAAGCCGCCTCCGCCGCGCGTGCGCAGGGCTGTGCAGTGACGGTGCTGGAAATGGGCGACAGGGTGATGGCGCGCGGCGTGCCTGCCCGTATCAGCGACATCTATGCCGCCCTGCATCGCGCCAAGGAAATCGACCTGCGCCTTGGCGTTGCCATCACCGCCATCGCCGGCAGCGATGACGCGCCGTTCGTGCAACTCGCCAACGGCGCCGTGGTCCATGCCGACGCGATTGTGGTGGGCATTGGCGTTGTGCCGAATGACGGCCTGGCGGCAGCCTGCGGCCTGGAAGTCGATGGCGGCATCGTGGTCGATGCGCATGGCCGCACGTCCGACCCTGCAATCTATGCGGCGGGCGACGTGACGAAGCACTTCAACCCGTTCCTCGGCCACAGCCTGCGACTGGAAAGCTGGCAGAACGCGCAGAACCAGGCCATTGCCGTCGCTCGCAACATTGCAGGTCTGGACACGGCCTATGCCGAAGTGCCGTGGTTCTGGAGCGACCAGCACGGCGTGAACATGCAGATCACCGGCCTGCCGGACACCGACACCACCGAAATTGTGCGCGGCGATCTGGACGGCTGCAACGGCCTGCTGTTTCAGCTCACCAACGGCCGCCTCGTCTGCGCCATCGGCCTGAACGCGGCGCGTGACCTTCGCTTCGCCAAGCAGATCATCAGCCTCGGCGTGACGGTCGATGCAGCAGCCCTTGCTGACCCAGCCATCAAACTTTCGGACCTCTACCGCACGCTCAAGGCTGGCTGACCGCCTGCGGGAACACCAGCGATTTCACCACCACCGGCACGCCGCCTGACACCTGCAGGATCTCGCCGATATCGATGAAATCGAACTCCCGTACGATCACCCCGTCGATGGACACCACGGGCTGCGCCATATGGCGTTCCGCACGGCAATGAATGCCGACCAGTCCGCCCACATCGCCCTGTCCCACCAGAACCAGCGGCACACCCGGCACAAGCAACGGTGCCAACCCGGCACAGAACGCATCCAGCCGCGCGAAAGTGGCCGGGCCTTGCCAGCGATAGCCAACCGCGACCGGCTGCGTGGTCGCGTCCAGACTCAGGCGCCGCAATGCGATTGTCACCGCCTGCGCAATCGCCTCCGGGCCAATGTCGTCCCCAAAATCGAAGTCCGGCACAATCACCGGCACGTTCTGTAACGGAAGAACCGAGGCTGGCTCGATAAAGATCGTGTTTCCACTGAGCTGCACGCTGTATTGCGAAGCCCCGATGACGGTGGCGCGAATGCCCTCATCGGCAAACCGCATCGCGGGCCCCCATCGCCGCATCCGCACCGCCACCGCATCGGCGAGCAATGGCCCCAGATCCCCGAACCGACGGCCCTCGCGCCCATGGATATATTCTGCAACCCCGCCCGAGAAACACAACTGGTCCGGGACCGCCGCCGCACCCAACGCGGGAAGCCGCAACAGACCACGCGTCATCTCTGACATCGCAGCACCACCGCACACTTCGAACAGTGAACCGGCCATGCGCTCAACGATGGCGGCCAACGCCCCATCCGGCGGCATACCGCCCACACGCAGCGTCACGCCAGCCGCCTCGGCAAACACCATCCCCGCCGGTTCGAGCCTCGACACGCGCCCGCCGGCATCGAGGCACACCAGTCGCGCGCCGATATCAACGGCCGTCAGATCCGTGATCGCGCCTGCCTCGCACACCGCAATCTTGCTGGTGCCACCGCCGATATCGATATTCATCACCCGCGCGCCATCGCGCGCCGAGGCCGCCACGGCGCCCGATCCGTGAGCGGCCAACGTCGTCTCCAACCCATCGCCCGCTGCCACCGCCACGAAACGGCCGGTCTCATGGGCGAACAGATCCCCGATCGCCCGCGCATTGCCCTGCCGCGCCGCAATCCCGGTCAGGATCAGCGCGCCGGTGTCGATCATGTCCGGGTCGATATCGGCCTTTTCGTATTGCCGCCCGATGAACCGGCCCAACGCCTCGGTGTCGATGATCTCGCCATCGCCATAAGGCGTCAGCAGAATATCCGACTCATGCAGCAACTCCCGCCGCACGATCCGTGTCCGATTGCCACGCCGTTGCAGCACGATTCGGGAAAATGCCAGATGCGATGTGGAAGACCCGATATCCACCCCCACGCTGACGAGCCGGATTTCGCTGTCCCGATCCGGCGCGCGCCGGCTGCGGGCAAAGAACACCCTCCCACCTTCGGTCTCGCTCATCTCAACCGGCATCCGGGGCGTAATCATCCGCCCGCATCCGGTTGGTCACACCCGCCGCTGCCAGCACCCGCGCATACTCCGCCCGCACAAACGGATCTTCCGCCGGATACGAAACAACGCTGCCACCATCGACAAGATCGATCGCCGTATCGTCTCGCATCTCCTCCCCCGGCGGGCCGGACGGCCGCTCAGGCACGCCCCAGGCCAGATGCCGCAACGGCACTGCGCCGGTGTTGAATATCTGGTGAAACCACCGCCCGCCTCCCGGCCCAACGCCGGCCATCGTGTGACGCGCATGGTCCATCCGCAGCACCGAATCCCCCTGCCCGCTCTGCCACGGCGTCGGCCCCAGACGCTCCGGCCACACATAGGAATACCCCGTGCCGCGCAGACAGATCATCGCCGTCGATGCTGGAAGAATATGGGCCTTTGCATACCGACCCGGCCGATGCTCGCCCACCGCACAGCGAAAGCCGGGGCCCGTCATCGCCAACTCCATCTGGCGATATCCCGGCGAATAGCGATTGTCCAACGGCAGGTCGCACCCCACCGCATCCGGCACCAACCCGGTGCGACACACGGCCAGACCCCGCACCGGGTCCGGCTCAATATCATCGAACGCCTGCCCGGCCTCATCATCGAACCGGGCTGCAAACACGAACGGGTTGGCGAACACCGCATCCACATCGCCCAACATGTTCAAAATCGCCGGCGCGTTCGTGCCGGACAGCAGCAGCGCCGGCGCCTGTGTGGCGTTCACCATGCGGTGCAGCGCGTTCATCGGGAGGGAGAACACAGACCCCGCCTGCCACTCGAACACCACCCGCTCGCTGCTGCCGTCCAACCACAACTCGGTGGTGCCACGGCCTTCCAGCACCAGCACCACTTCCTCGAACACATGCTTTTCCGCCCGGGACGCGCTGGACGCCGCAAGCTCCATCACCGCGCATCCAAGCCCGCCCTCGGTGCCGAACATCTGGATGAACGCGCCCCGACACCCCAGCCGACGCCACAGTCCGCGCTCCACCGCAGGCAGCACAGCGTAAGAGGCACGCAGCAGCGGCACGCCGTCATCCGCCATGAACCGGTCATAGGCCGCAGCCGGGCGCAGATACCGGCTCACACCCGCCGCACTCAGGCCGGATGGCTCATGCCAATGCACCTGTCCGTCAACCTCGTGCGGCATCAGCCCCCCACCATCAAAAACACCACGGCGCCCGCGCCGATCATCAGCAGCGGATTGATATCCACCATCATGATCACGGCCGTCGACACCAACGCCACGCCCCACGCCAGCCACCCGCCAGACGCCGCCCGAAACAACGTGAGACTCCCCGCCAATATCAACCCCGCCGCCACCGGCGCCAGCCCCTGCTCCACCGCCTTCTGCCACGGAGCACCTCGGTGCCGCGCCCACACGCGCGCCAGCAGCAGCACCAGCACGGAGGACGGCAAGAAAATCGCCACCGTCGCCACCGCAGCCCCGGCCACGCCGGCCACCTGCCAACCGATCAACGTCACGATCAACGAGGTCGGCCCCGGCGCCATCTTCGAGATGGCGAAATCGGCCACGAACGTTGCCTCGCTGATCCAGCCATGCACCAGCACCGCCTGGCGATGCACCTCGGGGATGATGGCCTGCCCGCCCCCCACCGACATCAACGACAGCGGCGCCATGATGGCCAGCAATGTCAGCAGCGGATTGTCGCGCATCAGCGTGACACCCGCCGATACGCCAGCCCGATGCTCACCGGCGCCAGAACCGCCACCACCACCAGCAACGGCAGATGCAGCACGCTCACACCCACCAGCGCCGCGCCCATCACACACGCCGGCCACAGCTTTCGCATCTGCCGCCGTGCCGCCCGCAATCCCATCGACAGCGACAACCCGATCGCCGCCGCTGCAGCGCCCTGCAATGCCAAATTCGTCGCCGCATAGCGCTGCAGCCAACCATAACTGGCGGCCATGATCACCACGATCAGCATCGGCGGCAAAATCACGCCCAAAGCCGCCACCACGGCGCCCCCGCTACCGGCCAGCCGATACCCGACCCAGATCGGCAGATTGACGACATTCACCCCCGGCAGCGCCTGTGCCATCGCCAGGCCCGTGAGGAATTCATCCTCCGTCATCCATTTTCGGCGACGGACGCATTCCTGCATCATCCACCCCGTCAGGCCGCCGCCAAAGCTGGTCACACCCAGTTTGGCAAAGGCCAGGAACAGCTCGCGCAAGGTCGGTGGCGCTGGGTTGGGCAGCAAATCAAAACCCCCTTCGGTCGCGCACAGTGTCGCGCAAAGCGGCGATATTGACACGCCCCTAAAAGCCGATAGCCTGTTCGCTAGTCAACAAAATTGTTCGCCCTGCGCACGTCGGAGCTCACCTCCGGCCTTTGGCGAACGCAAAAAACGCGGGAGCGCACCAATGACGGGGCTTTACGACCAACGCGAGGGCGATGCGCCCAAGGACGAGCGCCGCAACGAGCGGCCGCACGACCTCGACGCCGACAACCAGCAATGGGAGCGCTGGGCCAAGAAACGCACCTTCGTTCGCGCGCTTGAGGGCACTTACAGCCATCTCTACAAGTCGCTGGTGGATGAGCCGCGCGTCTATTCCTCCACGGCCATGGCCTGGAAGGGCGGTCCCGGACTGTATGGCAAGCACGTCATCAGCCCGCAGCACGCCAAGGTCACGCAGTCGATCGAGTGCCACCTTGAAGTCTTCGCACCTGGCGCCTTCGGCCAGAAGCACGGCCATCTGAACTCCGCCTGCTTCTACATCATCAAGGGCCGTGGGTATGATATCCACGACGGCAAGAAGGTGCCGTGGAAGGCCGGCGACATCATGATCGTCGAGAACGGCTGCGTGCATCAACACTTCAACGACGACCCCGACAACGAGGCCATCGTGCTCGTGTTCAAGGCCAAGCCGCTGTTCCTGTTCATGCATCTGATGCTGCAAAAAATCGTCGAATACCCGCCCAAGACCGGCTGGGAAGGCTTCAAGCCGCCCACCGACCTTTGATCGCGCAGGACAGGAACCCGACATGACCCAAGCCCACACCGAAGCCGAATACGCCCGCATCAACGGCGGCGAATGCACCTTCCGCGCCGACGACGTGCAAGCCTCGAAAGACTTCCGCGCCGAATACGCCACCCGCTCGCGCCTGATCTCGCCCGAGCAGATGCCGATGGAAAACTCGGCCGACGGCCTCATCAAGCATTTGATGCATGAGCGCTTCAACTCGGCCGAAATGTGCGTCGATGCCTATATGCAGTTCATTCCGCCCGGCAGCGCATCCGGCAAGCATCGCCACATATGGGAAGAGATCATCTTCGTGATGGAAGGCTCCGGCCATGACCTGCACTGGGACATGAGCTACGAGTGCGACGAAGAATATCACTGGAGCTGGGCCGAAGAGCCCAAGCGCTATGAGTGGAAGCGCGGCGACTTCATCTTCATCCCGCCCTACACCAACCACCAGCATTTCGCTTCGAACGAAGGCGAAGCC
Organism: Acetobacteraceae bacterium; assembly: GCA_040399685.1. Lineage (GTDB taxonomy): Bacteria > Pseudomonadota > Alphaproteobacteria > Acetobacterales > Acetobacteraceae > CAIQQQ01. Next base: position 126,788 of record JBBART010000004.1, on the reverse strand, counting down.
CGGTTGATCGTGATCAACAACCGCATCATCAAGAAGATGGGCATGGACTGGTTCGAACAGGTCGAAAACGCGCCTGGGTTTTAAGCAGGCACCGGGCTCTGCCGCCGGGGATAGCGTGGCGGCAGAGATTGAAGCAGCGGTGCCAGACGCGCATCATACCGTGCGTCTGGGGCGCGAAGGACGTGCGGCGAGGGCGCCGCTTCCAACAGCGATGACGAGGGCGACGACCACCAGAACCGCCGCGACTGCGAATGTGACCCGCATACCGCTGGCAACGGCTGCGGGAGGCGCCCCAGCCAACTCGGCGGCAGCCGAGGCAAGCATGAACACGGCGCCCATCATGGAGGCGCCGGTGATGAGCCCGAGATTGCGCGACAGATTGAGCAAACCGGAGATCACGCCGCGCTGGTCTGGGCCGATATCCGCCATGACGGCGGTGTTGTTGGCGGTCTGGAACACCCCGTAGCCGACCGCGATGACGATGAGCGCGCTGATGTAGCCGGACACGCCGAGTGTCGCTGGCATCCTCGAGAGCATGAGGGAGCCGGCCCCTATCGCGATGAGCCCGAGGATGGTGATGCGCTGCGTGCCAAAGCGATCTGCAATGCGACCAGCCGGCACACCGGTCAGTGCGACAACAACCGGACCAACTGACAAGACGAGGCCAACGTGAACCGCATCGAGCCCGAGTGCGCGCGCAAGATAAAAAGGCCCGACCACCAGCGTCGCCATCAGCACTGTTGAAACCAGCGTGCTCATGGCCAGGCTCGCGCTCAACACGGGATCGCGGAACATCGCCAGTCGGATCAAAGGCGATGCAACTGTCGCCTCCGCAAACACAAACAGGCCTGCTCCAAGGACGGCGGCCACCAACAGAGCCATGTTGAGCGGACCGAAGCTGCCACGCCCGATGGTCATGGCGAGGGCGTAGGCAGCCAGCGCCGAGGCAAGCAAGACCGTGCCAACTGCGTCAAAACGGACCCTGTTCGCCTTCGGCTTGGGACGATCCGCAGGCACGTAACGACGCGAGAGCAGCAATGTCAGAATGCCCAGCGGCACATTGACGAGAAAGATGGCCCGCCACCCGAGCCCGGCAATCAGAAAGCCGCCAAGCGTGGGCCCCAGCGCGGTGCCAATTGCGGACATCGTTCCGAGCAACCGCATGGCGCTGCCGGTTTTGTCCTTCGGCACAGCCTCACCGACAAACGCCATCGTGAGCGCCATCATCATGGCCGCCCCAATGCCCTGCACCGCCCGTGCGGCAATCAGCATCCCGAGAGAAGGCGCCACGCCGCACAGGGCCGAGGCTGCCGTGAACAGCAGCAGTCCAACCAGCAGCAACCGCCGACGGCCGGTGATGTCGCCGAGCCGCCCGACGCTGACAATCAGGGTGGTGATGGCAAGGAGGTAAGCCAGCACAATCCACTGGACGTCCTGAAAGGAGGCGTCGAACGCCCGCGCCAGTGTTGGCAAGCCAACATTGGCGATGCTTGTGCCGAGCGCGGACAGCAACATTGAGAGTGAAAGACTGACGAGCACCCACCGAACCGACGGTGTTGGTCCAGCGCCTGCCGCCATTGGATTTTCTGGTTCCGCAACAAGTGGCTGTGACATGGGTTCCCTTTTCTGGCGGCCGGCAAAATGACACCATCAGAAAGCTAGGCCCACGCCACACATGGCGTAACACGCGCTGTTTGCATTATATTCGTGCGTTCAACGCCATGCCCAGATCAGGCCGTGCTATGGTCAAGCCATGGCCACGCCCGACCTCAACATGCTTGTCACCCTCGATGTCCTGCTCGCGGAAGGCAGCGTCACGCGCGCGGCACGGCGGTTGCGGCTCAGTCCGTCGGCGATGAGCCGGGCGCTGGCGCGGTTGCGTGCGGCAACTGGCGACCCGTTGTTGGTCAGGGCCGGCCGCGGCCTGGTTCCAACCCCAAGGGCGCTGGAACTGCGCTGCCGGGTCAGCCAGCTTGTGCAGGACGGGGAAGCCGTTCTGCGCCCCGCTGCGAAGCTCGACCTCAAACAGGTGGTGCGAACATTCACCTTGCGGACGGGCGAAGGCTTCGTGGAGAACTTCGGACTGAACCTCATGGCGCGCATAGGCCAGGAAGCGCCGGGCGTGCGCCTGCACTTCGTGCAAAAGACCAACCAGGACAACACCCCACTTCGCGACGCGAACATCGATCTGGAAACCGGCATCGTGGGCAAGGCCACCGGCCCGGAGATGCGCACGCAGGCCTTGTTCCGCGACCGCTTCGTCGGCGTGGTGCGGACCGGCCACGCGCTGGGCCAAGGGGAGATCACACCCGCCCATTATGCGGCCGGCAGGCACATCCTCGTCTCACGGCGGGGACTTGACCGGGGGCCGGTCGATGAGGCCCTGAAGGCGCTGGGCCTGGAACGGGAGATCGCAACGATCGTCGGTGGCTTTGCGACCGCGCTGGCCCTGGCGCGGGACTCCGACCTCATCGCGAGCGTTCCCGAGCTGCATACAGGAAATCTGCGGGCCGGCATGCTGAGCTTTGCCCTTCCGATCGCGATGCCGGCGATCACCGTTTCAATGCTCTGGCACCCGCGGCTGGATGCCGATGCAGCCCATCGCTGGCTACGCGGGTGCGTTCGGGACGCCTGCCTGTCGCCTGCGCCGCTGGGCGGTCATCACGACTAGCCCCATAAGCCAGCGCGTGCTTGGCACGACGCTAACTTATGGGCTGGCTCCAATCCTTGCTTACGCCCGCCGCGTGCGGGCCTCGGTCACAAGGCACAGGATTTCAAACAGGATGGTGGCACCGTTAAAGCTGGTGATGGTGCCGTTGTCCCAGGAGGGCGCGACCTCCACCAGATCGCCACCGACGAAGTTCAGGCCGCTCAGCCCACGCAACAGGCGCAGGGCCTCGATCATGCGGATGCCACCAGCTTCGGGCGTGCCGGTACCGGGGGCTTCGGCGGGGTCCAGGCTGTCGATGTCGTAGGACAGATACACGGGGCCGTCGCCAATGACGCGGCGGGCTTCTTCCACGGCATAGGCCCAGCCTTTGTCCTGGAACTCGTCCATGCCAAGCACGCGCATGCCGCTGGTTTCCGAAAAACCCCAGTGATCGAGGCTCATCTTGGTGCCGCGAATGCCGATCTGGATGGTGCGCTTGGGGTCCAGCACGCCGGCTTCGACAGCGCGGCGGAACGGGGCGCCGTGGTGGAAGCGGCTACCGAGATAGTCGTCGCCCGTGTCGCAATGTGCGTCGATATGGATCATGCCGACCGGGCCGCTCTCACCCACGGCCTTGAGAATCGGGTAGGAGATCGAGTGGTCACCACCGCAGGAGACGGGTGTGACCCCGGCGGCGATGATCTTCTTGTAAAACGTCTCGATTTCGTTGAGCGCACCTTCGAGTTCGTATGGGAACTCGATGTAGCAGTCGCCGAGGTCGCGCACGCGGGCGGCCTCGAACGGGCTGAAGCCGGTGGTGTTGTGGAAGCGCCGCAGCATGCTCGATTGGTCACGTACGGCCTTGGGGCCATGACGGGCGCCGCTGCGATGCGTCACGCCGCCGTCATACGGCACGCCAATCAGGCCGACATCCACCTCGGCGAGGTCTTCGGTGTGCGGCGTGCGGAAGAACGAGGCGATGCCGGTGTAGCGGGGGCGCTGCTGCGGGTCCGCGAGGCTCGTGTATTTCACGATCGGCTTGAGCGGGTCCATTCATCTTCTCCGGGAAAGCGTTTCAGGATCAGGAGCATCAGGATCATCGCCGGCAGCGCACACAGCATGGCCAGGGCGTAGAAGCCCTGGAAGCCCACGCTGTCCGCGAGGTAGCCGGAGAAGCTGCCGATGGTATGCGAGGCGACCACAGCGAGCGACGTGAGCAGCGCATATTGCGTGGCGGTGAACGCCACAGCGCACAGCCCGGAAAGGTAGGCGAGGAACGAGGCGGTGGCCAACCCCTGAACGAAGGCTTCCAGCAGAACGGTGGCATAAAGCAGGTCGATTTCCCCGGGGCGCCCGGCCAGCACCACGTACATGCCCATCGCCAGCGTCTGCGCCACGCCGGTGGCAATCAAAGCGCGGGATAGGCCGATCTTCGACACCACCCAGCCCCCGGCGGCAATGCCGGACAAGGTGCCGACCAGCGAGAACAGCGAGGTGCCGGCCACGATGTCGCGGGAAAAACCAAGTGCGCGATACAGCGGCGTCAGCATCACCCCGGCCATCGATTCGCCGAGGTTGAACAGCATCACGAAGGCCAGCACCAGAAGGCCCGAGGGGCGGCCGATGAACTCGCGCAACGGGTCCAGCACCGCCGCCCGCGCGCGCGCCAGAACACCACCCACCCGTGCTTCGGCCTGGACCGGCAATTCCGGCTCGCTGGCCGCGATCGTGGCGATCATGCACACACCAGCCAAACCCGCGATCAGCATGAGCGCCGCGTGCCAGCCGACCACACCGGCCATCGCCAGCACACCACCACTCGCCACCAGCATCGCCAGGCGATAGCCCCAGACATAGATGGCCGTCGCCAGCCCCTGTTGGTCACGCGAGAATGTCTCGATCCGCCACGCGTCGATGGCGATGTCCTGGGTGGCGGAGAACAATGCGATGAACCCGGCAGCGGCGATGGACTGCATCGGCGTCTGGCTGGCGGCCATGGCCACGATGGCGGCCACCAGCAACGGCTGCGTGGCCAGCATCCAGCCCCGCCTGCGGCCAAACCGGTGCAGGCCGAACGGGGCGGCCACATGGTCCAGCATTGGCGACCACAGGAACTTGAAGGTGTAGGCGAGGCCGATATTGGCGGTCAGGCCGATCACCGCCACCGGCGTGCCGCGTTCCACCAGCCATTGCCGCAGCGTGGTCAGCGTCAGCATCAGCGGCAGACCGGAGGCGAAACCGAGGGCCGCCATGATCCAGGCCCGTCGATCTCGCCACATGCCGACTACGCCTGCTTCAGTTCGATCAGGCTGCGGCGGATGGCGCGGCCACGGATGATCTTGTCCTCGATATAGGCCCCGTCGCCCCAGCGCACGGCGCGGCCCATCGCCTGGGCGTCCTCGGTGAAGCGCGCCAGCATTTCCAGCAGCGCCTCGCGGTTGTTGAGGAACACGTCGCGCCACATCACCGGATCGGACGCAGCGATCCGGGTGAAGTCCCGGAACCCGGCGGCAGCGAACTTAAGCACCTGCTGGCGGCTTTCATCTTCCAGATCGTCCGCCGTGCCGCAAATGGTGAAGGCCAGCAGATGCGGCAGATGCGACACGATGGCCACCACCTTGTCGTGATGCGCCGGCTCCATCCGCTCGATCATCGACCCACAGCGACGCCACAGTTCAGCAATCTTCTCCACCGCCGCCTCATCCGTGCCCGGCGGCGGCGTCAGCAGACACCAACGGCCCTCGAACAACGTGAGGAACCCAGCATCCGGGCCGGAATACTCCGTGCCCGCCATCGGATGCCCAGGCACGAAATGCACGCCCTCCGGCACCAGCGGCCCCACGTCGCGGATCACGGACTGCTTGGTGGACCCCACATCGGTGATGATGGCCCCCGGCTCCAGATGCGGCGCGATCGCCTCGGCGAGGGCTGCATAGGCGCCCACCGGCGCACACAGCATCACGCAGTCGGCACCCTTCACCGCCTCGGCCGGATCAAGCTCCACCCGATGCGCGATGCCCAGTTCCAGCACCCGGTCCAGCGATTTCTGGGTGCGGGCGTTGGCCACGATCTCGGTGGCGATATCGCCGTTCTGCATGGCGATGCGCGCGACCGAACTGCCGATCAGCCCAATGCCGATCAGCGCAATCCGGCGAAACAGCGGTTCAGGCATGCTTCACGAAGTCCCCGAGTGCAGCGGCCACCAGCCGGCATTCCTCTTCGGTGCCCACGGTGATGCGCAGCGTGTGCGGCAGGTTGTAGCTGGTCATGGCGCGAATGATCAGCCCGCGCGACTTCATATGCGCATTGGCGGAATCCGCGCGTTCCGCGGTTCCGAAATCAGCCAGGAAGAAATTACCAACGCTGGGATGGGTGGGAATGCCAACCGTGGCCAGTTCGGCCATCAGCCATTCCCGCCAGGTCTCGTTATGGGCCACGCTCGCCTCAACCCAGCCGGGTTCGGCAAGGGCCGCAACGGCAGCGGCCTGGGCAGCGATATTGACGTTGAACACGCCCCGCACGCGGTTCAGCGCGTCGATCACCGCCGCTGGGCCATAGCCCCAGCCCACGCGCATTCCGCCCAGGCCGAACACCTTGCTGAAGGTGCGCAGCATGATGGTGTTTTCACCGGCATCCACCAGCTTGGCGCCGGCGTCATAATCGGCGTCGGTCACGTATTCGGCGTAGGCAGCGTCCAGCACCAGCAGCACGTCGGGCGGCAGGCCTGCGCGCAGGCGCTCCACTTCGGCCTGCGCCAGCAGCGTGCCGGTGGGGTTGTTCGGATTGGCGATGAACACGATGCGGGTCTCGGGCGTCACGGCCGCCAGCAGGGCGTCCACGTCGGCGGTCAGGCTCTGCTCGGCCACCTTCAGCACCCGCGCGCCGGCATAGATGCCGGACAGCTCATACATCGAGAAGCCGTGCAGGCTCATCAGGATATCGGTGCCGGGGCCGGCATAGATGTGGCACAGATGCGCGATCAGCTCGTCCGATCCGGTGCCGCACACAATGCGGTCGGGGTCCAGGTCGAAGCGCGCGCCGATGGCGCGGCGCAGTTCGGTCGAACCGCCATCCGGGTAGCGATGCAGGTTTGCAGCGACGCGGGCATAGGCTTCCTGCGCCGATTTCGGCGGACCGAACGCGCCCTCGTTGGAGGACAGCTTGATGATCCGGTTGACGCCCGGAATTTTGCTCTCCCCGCCCACATAGGGCGAGATCGCCATCACCTCGGCACGGGCAACGGGGGCGGTTGGGCGCGGCTGGATATCATTCATGGCGTGTCTCCATCAACCGGCATGGCATAGGAACCGAGCACCACCGGCGCCCGCAGCGCGCCGAGCAATTGCAGGCGCGGGTCGTTGTCGGTCACGAAACCGTCCAGATCCACCAGCGCCACCGCCACCGAATCCTGCGGATCGCGGCGCAGCAGAATGCCGCTCGGCACGAAGCCCGCATCGGTCAGCGCAGTGGACAAGCAGGCCTTGCTCATATCCTGCGGCAATTCCAGCCCGATCAGGCTGTGATCGTGCTCGCTCGGGTCCGGCAGGGCGGCCGAAACCACCAGTCCGCGTACCTGCGGCGCGCCATCGGCACGGGGCGACCAGAACGGCAGGCGGGCCACCACGTGAATGCGCGGCGCATCGCGCTGCAAGAGTGCGGTCCACCAGGCGGCGCGCGCCGGGTCATCCTCGGCGGGCATCGGCAGAACGGCCGCCGTGGCGGTGCCGGCGCTGACGTCGCTGATCGCCTGGGCGGGGCTGCGATGAATTTTCAGGTCGGTCGCGGCACCGAAATGCTCGCGGGCCAAGGCCACGTAGCCGCCGGCATTGCTGTCGGCACCATTTTCGTTCTGCACCTCGCAGACAGTGACGACATACGGGCCTTGCATCGAGGTGGTGGCCGCGAACAGCTCTCGCCAGATCCGTGGCAGCACCCGCTTCGGCAGCCCGCCCAGATGCCGGCGCAGCAGGCGGCGAATGATATCCGCCTCGCGCCCTGGCCGCAGCGCCACCCGGCCCTTGGCCCCGATCGCGGCCACGCGGCCGACAATCAAGGCGCGTTCCATCAACAAATCATGCACCGCGTCATCCAGACGATCCAGCTCAGCCCGAAGGCTGGCCAGCGTGTCAGGCTGCGGTTCAAGCCGGGGCGCGAGATCGGGGAGCGTGCTGGACATCGGTGCGATCAAATGGGGAGAATTCGGCATAGCTTATGCCCGCCGGTCTGCAAAGCGTTGAGGAAATTTCCATATCTCATGTGCATGGTTGCAGCAGAGCCCCTGCCCGGCTTATGGACGCATGATATGGATCAAGCTGAACTCCCCGACATTGCACACCAGACGGCGCATTTTGCCAGCGGGCTCATGCTCGACTGCGGCACGGCGTTGCCCACGGTCAACGTGGCCTACCGCACCTATGGCGCGTTGAACGCCGCCCGTTCGAACGCCATTCTGGTCTGCCATGCGCTGACCGGGGATCAATATGTGGGTGAGCACCACCCCGTCACCGGCCGTGGCCCCTGGTGGAATCAGGTGGTGGGGCCGGGCCGCCCGGTAGACACAGAGAAATATTTTGTGATCTGCGCCAACGTGCTTGGCGGCTGCATGGGCTCCACCGGCCCGATGGACCCGCGCGCCCCCGGCGAAGCGCCATGGGGGGCGGATTTCCCGCCCATCACCATCCGCGACATGGTGCGGGCGCAAAAACTGCTCATCGACCATCTGGGCATCGACCGCCTGTTCGCCGTCATCGGCGGCTCGATGGGCGGCATGCAGGTGCTGGAATGGGCGGCCACCTACCCAGCCATGGTGTTCGCCGCCGTGCCGATCGCCACCGCCGCCTATCATTCGGCGCAGAACATCGCGTTCAACGAGGTGGGCCGGCAGGCGATCTTCACCGACCCCGATTTCGCTGCCGGGCAATATTACGCCACCGGCCGCATTCCCGCCGCCGGACTCGGCGTGGCGCGGATGGTGGCGCATATCACCTATCTCAGCGAACAGGCCCTCAGCCGTAAATTCGGCCGCAAACTGCAAGGCAAGGCCGCCACCGCCTCGCTGTTTGGCGACATGTTCCAGGTCGAAAGCTACCTGCAATACCAGGGCAGCACCTTCGTGCGCCGGTTCGACGCCAATTCCTACCTCACCATCACCAGAGCAATGGATTATTACGACCTCGCCGCCGAACACAATGGCGACCTCTCGGCCGCCTTCGCCGGCACCCGCACCCGCTTCTGCGTGGTCAGCTTCTCATCGGACTGGCTGTTCCCCACCGGCGAAAGCCGCGCCGTGGCCCGCGCCCTGAACCGGGCCGCCGCCAATGTCAGCTTCGTGGAGGTCGAATCCGACAAGGGCCACGACGCCTTCCTGCTGGACGAGCCGGACCTGCGCCGCATCCTCGGCGGCTTCCTGGCCGGCTGCGCCCGCCATGCCGGGCTGGAGCCGCAAATCTGATGAACGCCCCCATCCGCACCATCGCCAAGAACATGCGCGTCGATTTGCGGCTCATCGCCGGCATGATCGAACCCGGCAGCCGCGTGCTGGACATCGGCTGCAGCGACGGCGCGCTGATTGACGAACTCACCCGCACCCGCGGCTGCGACGCCCGCGGCATCGAGATCGACATGGCCGAGGTCACCCGCACCGTCGCCCGCGGCCTCCCCGTCATGCATGGCGACGCCGACAGCGACCTGGCGCACTACCCGGACCGGGCGTTCGACTACGTGGTTCTCAGCCGCACTCTCCAGGCGGTGGAAAAGCCACGCGAGGTGCTGCGCCAGATGTTGCGCATCAGCGAGCGCGCCATCGTCAGCTTTCCCAATTTCGGCCATTGGCAGGTGCGCTGGCAGTTGGTCTGGAGCGGACGGATGCCGATGACCTCGGTCTGGGCGCGGCCCTGGCACGAAACGCCGAACATCCATCCCTGCACCATCCGGGACTTCTTCATGCTGTGCGAACAGGAAGGATATTCGGTGGAACGCTGGCTCGCCATCGACGAGGAAGGCCGTAAATCGCCGTGGCGACGGTTTGCCAGCCTCGCGAATATCTTTGGTGAGCAGGCGGTGTTTCAGTTGCGGCGCGTTTGAAGCATCACAGGAAGATCTTCTTTTTCTGAAGAAAAAGAAGCAAAAAGACTTCGCCTGTTTTGGCGTGTGTGCCGGAAATCTCCGCGACACGCGCCAAAATAACTGAAATTTTTTGGTTCTTTTTTATAAAAAAGAACAACCCTGCCCTGGCTCAGCCGCGCAGGAACAGCCCAATCGTCAGGCAGATCCCTACCACCACCACGCAGCCCTTGAGCAGCTTCTCGTTCACCCGCCGGAGCAACCACGCGCCGGCCAGCCCGCCGATCATGGCCGCCACCGCCACCACTGCCGCCTGCACCCACTCCACATCCGGCGAGAACAGGAACACCAGCACCGCCGACGCGTTCATCACCCCCGCCAGCGCGTTCTTGGTGGCGCCCGCGTTGCGCATCGCCATGCCCGCCACAGTGAGCGTGGCCAACATCAAAAAGCCGATGCCACCACCAAAATAACCACCATAAATGGAGATGCCGAACTGAACGAACCCCGCCATACGCGACGAAACGGGGGCACTGGTGGTCTTTGGTTTGCGGATGAAACTGCCCCAGGTGAACACCGATGTCGCAAACAGCACCAGAAACGGCACCAGCTGCGCGAAAAACGCCGGCGGGGTCGCCAGCAACAGGCACGCCCCCACAACGCCGCCGCCAAGGCTGATCGCCGCCAGCCCCAGAAACGACATCCGCCCCACCCCCTGCACCAAGGATCGGCTGGACAGCGCACTGGTGATCTGGCCGGGAAACAGCGCCACGGTGGAGGTGATGTTGGCAGCGCGCGGGTCCAGCCCGGTCAGCAACAAAGCCGGGAACGTGATGAACGAACCGCCGCCGGCCAGGGCGTTCATGCCCCCCGCCAGGAAAGCCGCCACGAACAGAAGGATGAAATGCCAGGGGAGTGTGGAAAGTGTCATAAGTTTAACATGAACGATGATGGGCAGGCTGTGCAGCCCCCCTCCCCCATCAACCGGCTGCGGTGAACACCAGCCGGCGACGCGCCCCAGCCCCCACCGGCACGGCGCCGTATAGATCCTTGGACGCCTCGGTGATCGTCACGCCCGCCAGCTGCGGCGCCAGAATCCGTCCCACCCGCTCCCACATACGGGCCGAACGCAGCACAACACGCATCGGCGCCGGCGGCAGATAGAGCGCCGTGTCCTGCCGCTCCACCCGAAACATCGAGGAGCGGAGCAGCCGGCTGACCTGGGCGGATGAATAAGGCTGGCCCTGACCGAACGGCGTGCTGTCCACATGCGCCCACCAGCCCCGGCGATTGGCGGCCACCACGATCAGCCTGCCGTCATCCTTCAGCACCCGCCATGCCTCGCGCAGCAGCCGGCGGGCGTTTTCCGCCACCTCTAGCCCGTGCACCAGCAGCACCCGGTCAAACGACAGGTCGGGAAACGGCAGCGCATCTTCCTCGGCGGTGCACGACAGGCCCGGCCCGGTCATCGGCCAATGGGCCGTGCCGGTTTGCGCAAGTGTCAGCGCGATGCACATTCGGGCCTGACCGGAGCCAAGATAGCTGCGCAGATACGGCCCGGTATAGCCGATGCCGAGCGTGGCACGCCCCCCGGCGCTGGGCCACATCATGGCCAGCCGCTGCCGCAGCAGCCGGCCCACCACAACACCCTGGGTGGTGGCGTAGAACTGGGATGTGGTCTGCGCGTCAGCACTCATGGGGCGATGCTATCATGCATTGGTTCTGACGCACCCGATCTCGTTTGGCACCCGCTTGCGGGCATCGCGGCAGGTGCTACACCACAGCCATGATCGAATCACACGCCATCCCCATCCTGTCCGACAATTACGCCTGGTTGCTGCGGTGCAGCGAAACCGGCGCCACAGCCATCGTCGACCCGGCCGAAGAAGGCCCGGTGGTGGAAGCCATCGAGGCCCATGGCGGCCGATTGGACATGATCCTGATCACCCACCACCACGGCGACCATATCGCCGCCGTCGATGCCATCCGCGCACGCTATCCGCTGGCGCAGGTCGTGGGTGCGGCCGCCGATGCCTACCGCCTGCCGAAGCTGGATCTGCAGGTGGCCGAAGGTGACCACGTGACACTCGGCGCCAGCAGCGCCGTGGTGATCGACACACCCGGCCACACGCGCGGCCACATCGCCTATTACTTCGCCGATGGCGGCGTGCTGCTGGCTGGGGACACGCTGTTCAGCCTCGGCTGCGGCCGCCTGCTGGAAGGCGACGCGGCGGACATGTTCGCCTCGCTCGCCAAATTCGCCGTCCTGCCGCCGGACACGCTGGTCTGCTGCGGCCATGAATACACCGAGAGCAACGCCCGCTTCGCCCTGCATGTGGACCCCACGAACGCCGCCCTGGCCGTGTTCGCGCAAGAGGTTTCGGCCAAGCGCGCGGCAGGCATTGCCACGGTTCCCTCGCGACTGGCTGACGAGTTGTCCTGCAACCCGTTCCTGCGTGCGCCCAACGTGGCCACGCTGGCTGATCTGCGCACACAAAAAAATAATTTTTAGGGTTCGTCCATGAAGCTGTTCCATTCGCCGGCAAGCCCATACGCCCGCAAAGTGATGGCCTGCGCCATCGCTCGCGGCATCGACTCGCAGATCGAGATCGTCCCCACCAATCCCCACACCTCGCCCGAGGCGTTGCTGGCCAGCAATCCGCTCAGCAAAATCCCGTGCCTGATCACATCTGACGGCATGTCGCTGTTCGACAGCCCGGTGATCGTCGAATATCTCGACAGCCTGGAAGGCGGGCTTCCGTTGTTCCCCCGCGCCGGCGGTGCCCGCTGGCGCGCCCTGAAGCAGCAGGCCCTGGCAGACGGCATCATGGACGCAGCCGTCGGCCGTCGCGGCGAGCAGGCCAAGCCGCAGGAAGCCGCGCGTGACGCCGCGATGGCACGCCAGAAGGCCGCCGTCGCCCGCGCGCTGGACGCCATCGAATCCGATCCGCCGTCCGAGGCGCTGGACATCGGCTCGATCAGCATCGCCTGCGCGCTGGGCTACCTCACGCTGCGCTTCAGCGACGAGCCATGGCGCGAAGGCCATCCGAAGCTGACCACCTGGTTCGCCAAGTTCGGTCTCAATCCGTGCATCGCCCGCACCAAGCCGGTGGGCTGACACCTTCGATGGTCAACCTGCGCGACCCCTCCACCAAGGCCGCCGAAGTGGTCGCCGCCCTGGGATTGCAACCGCATCCCGAGGGCGGCTTCTATCGGGAAACCTGGCGCGACACGCCGGCCGACGGCTCACGCGGCGTCGGCACGGCCATCCTGTTCCTGCTGGCGCTGGACCAGTTCAGCCACTGGCACCGGGTGGACGCCACCGAACTCTGGATCTGGCAGGCCGGTTCGCCGATGGTGCTGTCGATCTCACCTGATGGGCACGAAGCCAGCGCCCATTGGCTGGGGCCGGACCTGACGGTGCCGCATTCGCTGCAGCATGTGGTGCCGCCCGGCCATTGGCAGGCCGCCACCAGCATGGGCGCCTGGAGCCTCGTGACCTGCACGGTCTCGCCGGCCTTCACGTTCGACGGCTTTGAAATGGCCCCCCCCGACTGGCGGCCGCAGCCTCGGTGAGGCCATGCATGCGCCCCGCATGATGCACATCACAGGCCGCGCATCACGGCCTGCGAAACGGTCAGGTGCTGCCCGTTGGGGCGTGACCGCCTGGGATGGCCTGGCGCTTCTGCTGGTCGGGCTGTTGCTGGCGGCGGGGCTGCGTGCCGTGCCGGCCACGGTGGTGCCGATCGAGGGCTTGCAGCCGATCGGGCTCGACCCGCTGCTGCTGCCGGATTACGCGCTGCGCAGCACATTGCGCATGTTCGCAGCCCTTGGCGTGTCGTTGACGTTCACGTTTCTGGTGGCGCCGCTGGCAGCCAAAAGCCGGCGGGCCGGAATGATTCTGATCCCGATGCTCGACGTGCTGCAATCGGTGCCGGTGCTCGCCTTTGTCAGCCTGTCCACGGTTCTGGCACAGACTTTTGCCCCCGGCCGACTGCTGGGCGCCGAACTTGCCTGCGTGCTGACCATTGCCACCAGCCAGGCCTGGAACATGGCGTTCAGCCTGTATCAGTCGCTCACCACCATCCCCCCGGAGCTGGATGAGGCGGCGCGGTCATTCCGGCTGACCGGCTGGCAACGCTTCTGGCGGCTGGAGGTGGCGACATCCATCCCCGGCCTGGTGTGGAACACGATGGCGAGCCTGGCCGGCGGCTGGTTCTTCGTCGTGGCGTCAGAGGCGATCGTGGTGGGGCAGACCAGCTACCAACTCCCCGGACTCGGCTCCTATGTCGCGCTGGCGCTACAGGAGCGCGACACCAGCGCCATCCTTTGGGCGGCCCTGGCCATGGTGGTCGTGGTGGTGGCCTGCGACCAGCTGCTGTTTCGCCCGCTGGTGGCGTGGTCTGGCCGTTTTCGCAACGAGACGGTGCAGATCGGCCGCGAGGAAGACCCGTGGATGCTGCGCCTGCTGCGCCGCTCGCCGGTGCTGCGTTGGCCAATGGAACAGGCGGCACGCGCAGCCGGCTGGGCCAGCTGGCTGCCGATCGGCCATCCCTCCGGCCGTGCTGCAACACGGCGCGGTGGCACCAAACGGTCGGGCATGGTGCTGTGGTATGCGTCTCTCGGCCTTTTGGCCGCGTGGGGCATGTTCAACCTTCTGCGCGACCTGCTGGCCGAGTTGACCTGGGCCGAGATCCTGAACGTGGCGCAACTGGGCGGCATCACGCTGCTGCGGGTGGTGGTGACATTGGTGCTGTCCACGCTGATCTGGGTGCCGCTGGGCGTGCTGATCGGTCTGCGACCGCGCCTGGCGCGGCTGGTTCGGCCGTGCGTGCAGATTCTGGCGTCGTTTCCGGCAAACCTGGTCTTTCCGGTATTTGTCGGCCTGATCGTGCGCAACGAACTAAACCCCGATATCTGGCTCACCCCGCTGATGATGCTGGGGGCGCAATGGTATGTGCTGTTCAACGTACTGGCCGGCACGCAGGCGCTGCCGTCAGACCTGCTCGAAGCGGCCAGGAGCTTTCATCTGCGCGGACTGGCCTGGTGGCGCCGAATGATTCTGCCCGGCATCCTGCCCTATTACGTCACGGGCGCCATCGCGGCCTCGGGCGGCGCGTGGAACACCTCGATCGTAGCGGAACTGGCGCAATGGGGCGACACGCGGGTCGCAGCCCAGGGCATCGGCAGCTACATCGCCGACGCCACCGCGGCCGGGGACGGCGTGCGCCTGCTGCTCGGCGTGTTTATTTTGTCGCGCTATGTGGTGGTGGTGAACGCCCTGGTCTGGCAACCCCTTTCACGCCGCGCGCAACGGCGGGCGGCTTAGGCCCGTGCGGCCACCACGCCGCCCGCCGCGACCATCATCGCGGCCAGCGCCAGCGTGAAGCTCCAGGGTGCAAATCCACCGAAGCACAGCAGCAACGTCGACAGCACGGGCGTTGCGTAGGCCAGCGTGCCCAAAAGACGCGGATCACCACGCTTCATGCCGATATCCCACAGAAAGAACGCGCCGCCCACCGGCCCCGCCCCCATCGCCAGAACCGCCAGCAGCGCACCACGATCCGGCCAGATCGTCGGCTCGAACGCCACATGCGCCATCGCGGCCAGCACGGCCGAAACCGCACAGAACCCCGCCACCGCCTCAGTGGCGACGCGGTGCAAACGGCGCGACAGCACGGAATACAGTGCCCAGGTGACGGCAGCCCCCATCGCAAGCGCGTAGCCAAGCAGAACAGCGCGGTCAGCCTGCACAGCGCCGCCTCGGCCCAGCAGCAATATGCAGCCGCCAGCGGCCAGCGCCGCCCCCAGCGCATGACGATACCCCAGCCGCATGCCCAGCAAAGGGGCTGCGAACAGCACGATCAACAAGGGCCAGCCATAATTGATAAGATTGGCTTCCGCCGCCGGCGCCAAGCCAAGTGCCGCGAAATACAGCGCGTGATACCCGGCAAGCCCGCCCACGCCATGCACCCAGGCAAGCCTCGGCTGGCGCAGCAGGCCAAGCCTGCCCTGGGCCGCCACCACGGCAATGCCGGCCGCGGCAGACACCCCAAGCGCCATTGCGGTCAGTTGCAAGGGCGGGATGCCGGACGCGGCCCGGGCCAGCAAGGCCAATGACGCCCACAGGCCGATTGCACCGCAACCGGCCAGCGTCGCCCGATCAGGAAGCCTCAATACATATGCTGCCCGCCGTTGATCGACAGCGTCGACCCGGTCACGAAATCAGCGTCCTCGGCGGTCAGGAACAGCACGCCGCGCGCGATGTCCTCGGCATGACCCAAACGGCCAACCGGGATGCGGGCGATAATCTTCTGCAGCACGTCCGGCGGCACGGCGCGCACCATGTCGGTGTCGACATAGCCGGGGGCGATCGCATTGACGGTGATGCCGAAGCGCGCACCCTCCTGCGCCAGGGCCTTGGTGAAGCCGTGAATGCCTGACTTGGCGGCGGCATAGTTCACCTGGCCATACTGCCCGGCCTGGCCGTTGATCGAGCCGATATTCACAACGCGGCCAAACTTCGCCGCGCGCATGCCATCGAAGGTCAGCTTGCACAGGTTGAAGCAGGACCCGAGATTGGTGTCGATCACCGCATCCCACATGTCGCGGCTCATGCGCGACATGGTTCCGTCACGGGTGATACCGGCGTTGTTGACGAGAATTTCGATCGGACCATGCGACGCCATGATGTCGGCCACGGCCTGCTCGCAGGCGGCGAAATCGCCGGCATCAAACTTTTTCACGGCGATGCCGGTTTCTTCCGAGAACGCGGCGGCGGCCACGTCGTTACCAGCATAGCTTGCAACGACAACGCGGCCGGCGGCCTTGAGATGGCGACTGATTTCGGCGCCGATACCACGCGTTCCGCCGGTGACGAGGGCAACCCTGCTCATTTTGTTTCACTCCCATGACGGTACGCGCAACATATCACCACGAACGGGCAGCGCCAGTGGGTAATCCTCTGACGAGATGGCAATTTTGCATCAGTTCACGCAACCTATCACATTCGCAACCCATCATTGCGCAATGATTGCGCGGAGCGAGCCGTTCTGGTTGATATGTCCGCGCCGATCATGAGGCCGAACCAGCGACATGAGCCAATCCGATTTAGAGCCACAGCCTGGCACAGCCGTTCCGTTTTGCCCATGGGAGCATTTCGACGCCGACTGGTACGTGGCCTCCCACATGCGCCGCCTTCCGCCCGGTGAGCCATCGGACCCGCTGGCGCATTACACAGCGTTCGGCGGCAAGCGCGGCTATTCACCGAACCCGTATTTCGATGAGCCCTGGTATATGTCGGCCTATCCGGACGTGCGCAACCTGGTCACGCAAGGCCAGTTCGCCAGCGGATTTGACCATTATTGCGCCACCGGCCACGCCACGCGGGATCCGCATTGGTTGTTCAACGAGGGCATCTATCGCGCCCGGCGAGGCGACCTGTCCCCCCACGAGCTCGCGGGCAACGGCTTGCGGAACGGCTATCATCATTTTCTGATCGCCGGCCAGAACGAAGGCGTCTCTGGCAGTGCCTTCTTCGACCCCGCCTGCCTCAAGGACGCCACCGGCATCGCGGAATTGCCGTTCACCGCGCTGCTGACAGCGCCGTGGCTGGGAAGCCTGCCGTTGTCGCGCTACTTCGACCCGGATTGGTACCTCGCGATGCACGAGCAGGTCGAGGATCTGATCGCTGACGGCATCTACACCTGTGCGCTGCATCACTATCTGGCAAACCCCACCCCCGCCCTGTTCGCCGGCAGCGCCGATTTTGACGAGGCATTCTACCGCACACGCTACCAGGACATCGCCGAAGCGGCCGACGCCGGGTTCATCCGCAACGGCTATCTGCATTTTATCGACCATGGCCGCTTCGAGAACCGCCAACCCAGTCCCTGGTTCGATCCGCAGATCTACCAGCGCCAAAAGGGCGTGGCCGCCGCCCTGCGCGCCGATCCGTCCTTGACGGCCTTCGACCACTATCTCCGCGTTGGCCGCAAGCTCGGCCTGCCCGCCACAAGCCCGCCCTATGCCGCACCACCCGCCGAACGCCCCGGTACCGAGGCCGCCGGCAAGGACATCTTCGTGCGCATGGCCCGCCTCTGGGCCAATGGCGGCAACAGGATGCAGGTGCGTTTCCCCGCGGTCGCAGCGCCCGACATCAGCGTTGTGATGTGCGCCTTCAACCATCACGACCTCACCATCCAAACCCTGCTGCATCTGTCCGGCAGCACCGGGGCGAGCTTCGAGGTGATCCTGATCGACAACGCCTCGATCGATGCCACAAGACACATCGAACAACGTGTGGACGGACTGCGACTGATCCGCAACGCCACCAATGTCGGCTTCCTGCGCGCCACCAACCAGGGCATCGAGGCCGCGCGGGGCCGGCATATCCTGCTGCTCAACAACGACATCATCCTGCCGCCGAACGCCCTGCATCTGGCCATGCAGCGCCTGGAACAAGATGAGACGATCGGCGCCGTTGGCGGCAAGGTCGTGCGCACCCACGGCCAGTTGCAGGAAGCCGGCTGCATCCTGTTCAGCAACGGCAGCGCCCTGGGTTATGGTCGTGATGCCGACCCGTTCGAGCCGGACTACAATTTCGTCCGTGACGTCGATTACTGCTCCGGCGTGTTCCTGATGCTCCGCGCCAGCGTCATGCACGCGCTCGGCGGCCTCGATCTGGACTACGCGCCAGCCTATTACGAAGAGACCGACCTGTGCGTGCGCATCTGGAAAGCCGGATTGCGGGTGGTCTACGACCCGTCAGTCGTGATCATCCATCTGGAATTCGGCTCCAGCCGCAACCCGGACGCCCCGCGCGCCCTGATGCGCCGCAACCGCGACGTGTTCCTGTCCAAGCACCGCGACTGGCTGTCCACCAAAACCCTGCCCGATCTGCGCACCGCCATCAACGGCCGCACCGCCACGCACCGCCCGCGCGTGCTGCTGATCGAAGACACCATCCCCTATCGCCATATCGGCTCGGGCTTCGTGCGCACCGCCGATGTGGTGGCCAGCCTTGTGGACCTCGGTTGCGAGGTGACGGTGTTGCCGATGAACCCGATGGACCTGCCGGCCGACCCGCGCGCCGGCTTCGATGAGACGGTGGAGTTGCTGTGGAACCACGACATCTCCACAACCGCCGCCTTCTTTCGCGAGCGCGAAAGCTATTACGATTACATCTGGGTCTGTCGCGCCCACAACCTCCACCGCCTCGCCAGCGTGATCGACGACGGTGCGTGGGGGCCGATGCGCAACGCCCGCGTGGTGCTGGACACCGAGGCCCTGGCCTGCAACCGCGACGCCGCTTCCGCCGCACTGGAAGGCCGCAGCTTCGACATAAACCGCGCCTTGAAGCGTGAATTGCGACAGGCGTATCTCGTGCAGGACATCTGTTGCGTCAATGCGGTGGAACAGGCGCAACTCATAGGCGCCGGCCTGCCACGCGTGCATGTGCTCGGCCACGCCATCGATGCACGCCCCACCCCCGCCCCGTTCTCCCGCCGCCGCGACATTCTCGCCCTGGGCTCGCTCTACGGCGCCGAGACACCGAATTTCGATGGGCTGTGCTGGTTCCTCGCCGAGGTGTGGCCACGCGTGCGCCAGGAAATCGGCGACGCACGACTGCTGATCGCTGGTTTCGTCGCCGAAGGGCTGGATGTGCGACGCCTGCTCAGCGGCACCGGAGTCGTGCATATGGGCTTCGTGGACGACCCGCGCACGCTGTACGAAACCGCCCGCGTGTTCGTGGCCCCCACACGATTCGCGGCCGGCATTCCGTTCAAGGTCCACGAAGCCGCCTCGTTCGGCGTGCCGGTGATGGCCACCACCCTGCTGTGCGACCAACTCGGCTGGCAGTCCGAACGCGACATCCTGGCCCGCTCACCCGACGATGCGGCGAGCTTCGCGGCCGATCTGATCCGGCTGTATTCCGATGCCGCGCTTTGGCAAACCCTGCGCGAGAACGCCCTGGAACGGATTGGCGACGATTGCGGCCGGGCGGACTTCACCGCCGTCATCAAGGCCATCCTGCACCTGGGCGGTTAGATCGTTCTAACCGCCCAGCGCCGCCAGACCAGAAAAATTGGCGAAATCAACCAGCCCGCCTTCGACCAGGAAATCATCCTTGCTGCCGCTTGGAAGATGCGAAATCGACGGCGAAAACGCCAGATTGAGCACGCTTGCCGCCGGCGCGCGGCGCACGATCAGGTCGTACGCCTGGGCGATGGCGCACTGGTCAATCGTCCAGTTGGTGACGTGGGCCGGGTCATAGGCCTTGCAGATATAGGCGCTGATAAACGCCGCGAAACGCTGGCCAATCGCCGTGGCGGACAGATAGGTCGGATGTGCGCCGATCGACCACGGCTCATCGCCCAACTGCTTCCAGGTTTCGGGGCTGAAGGAATACATGCGCAGCGCGAAATCGCAGGATTTCATCGCGTCATAGGTTTTGAAAAACCCGATATCCAAAATACTGTCGATATCCATCACCAACGCCGGGCATTGGTAATGCGACAGGATCTCCGGCAAGGCCAGGAACCGAAGGCAGGTGTAATAGCTCCGGTCTTTGAACTGTGCCGCGTTCGTTGAATAGGACAGCAGCACCGCCCCACCCGCCTGCGACACTTCGGCGCCGATCCGCTGGAGGAACTGGATCTGTTCATCCGTCGCATCCGCCAGATGGCAATGCACCGCCACGCGCTGACCCTCGGCACTCGCCGCATGCGACTGGATCACGGACAGCAGGAATTTCGGAAAAAACCGGAAATAGCCACTGTCGCACCCAACAACAACAACCAGGTCACGCGGCGCCGCATCGGCCCAGCAATAGGCCCAATCGTGGGTGGAAATAGCCCGCTGCGCCGGCTCGCCCCGCAGCAATCCCTCCACCGTCGCCAGATCAAGCCAGGCCAGAACGCCGCAATTGACGTGATAGGGCGTCAGCCGGCCCTGGTCAGACAGCATCCGCGCCTGTGCGTAATGGGCATCGGCCGCTGCGCGCTGGCCTTGCAGCCAGCAGAAATGGCCGGAATTGGCGTGATACCAGAGGCTCGATCCGTTCACGCGATGATCGACCTCCAGCAGATTCATCGTCGCCTGTGACAGGCCCAGATGAATGCAGGTGCGGCTGACGCAGAATTCATAGGACTGGTGCTCGGCAGGCAGCACCGGCCGAACCAGCAGGAAGCAACAGAACGCGTTGCTGAAAAAATCATAGAAAATCGATAACGCCGAAAACCGGTTGATCTTCGGATCATAGGCCGCAAGCTCGGCGCATATTCTGTCCTGGTCAGCGCCCGGTGGAAAAAGCGCGCGCGCCGCCGCGATGAAACAGGCACGCGCGGCGCGTGAGTCATCGCAGGTCAACCGCAGCAGGCCAGCGGCAAAAAACGCCTCTCCCCGATCGTCGGCGCAGCCTTGCGCACGTCGCAGACACGCCTCGGCGGCCGAAAAATCTTCGCAGGCCGCGTGGAGCCAGGCCGTGTGACGAAGATGCTGGGCCAACATATTTCCAGCGGCAATGCCCGCCTTCGCTGCTTCCAGCTCAGCAAACACATCCGTCTGGCGCGTCGCGCGAACAAGCGCCAGTGTCGCAGCACGATTAATCATATTCGCCTCACCTGGAAAACCAGCTCACATTCAGGTTTCGACGACGCGACGCCGTTTCTTCACAGGAATGACAACCGGCACCGGAACCGCGTCGTCTGGCGACGTCAGCGCCTCCAGCAGCGAATCCCGCAATTGGGCCAGCTTGCGGTCATTCTCGATCTTCAGGCCGAACACGTCCTTCACATAGAAGACGTCCACTGCCCGCACGCCATAGGTGGTCACGTGCGCCGACGCGATCTGAAGTCCGGCCTCACTGATCGCCGCTGTCACGTCATGCAGCAACCCGGGCCGGTCGCGGCCGTTCACTTCCAGAACGGTATAGGTGTTGCTCGCACGGTTATCGATCACCACGCGCGGCGGCACATGAATGGCGCGCATGCGGCGGCCGATCAGCGCCTGCGACACCTTGCGGATCTCGGCCGACAGACGCAGCCGCCCGGACAGCGCCTGCTCGATCAGCACGGACAGCCGTGCAAGACGATGCGGCGCATCGAATGCGCCACCGGCGGCGTCCTGAATCCAGAACGTGTCCAGCGCCATGCCGTTCGTCAGCGTGTGAATGCGCGCATCCACAATCGAAGCGCCAGCCACGGCCAGGGCGCCGGCGATGCGGCTGAACAGGCCGGCATGGTCGGCCGCATAGACCATCACTTCCGTCACCGCACGGGCCGGCAGCGGCTGGGTTTCCACCGTCAGCGGCGCCTTGCGGCGCTCCGCATCACGCACAAGGCTGGCGTGACGGGCATGGGTCTCCGGGTCGAACGACAGCCAATAACTGCCGTAGCCGAGCGCCTGGAAATGCTCCAGATCAACCTCGGTCCAATCCGGCAGCAGGCTCGCCGCGGCGTCCTTGGCCCGCGCCACGCGCACATCGCGTTCGGTGGTCGCCAGGCCGCCGGCCAGAACCTCGGCCACGCGGGCGAACAACTCACGCAGCAACGTGGCCTTCCAGCCGTTCCACACCTTGGCCGACACAGCGCGCATATCGGCCACTGTCAGCACCAGCAGCAGGCGCAGACGCTCCGGCGACTGGATGGTGTCGGCCAGATCCAGAATGGTCTTGGGGTCGTCGATGTCGCGCTTGAACGCGGTCTGGCTGAGCATGAGGTGATGCAGCACCAGCCACGACACGGTCTCGGTCTCCTCCGCCGACAGGCCCAGCGCCGGACAGACCTCCAGCGCCAGTTCGGCGCCCAGTTCGGAATGATCGCCGCCACGGCCCTTGGCGATGTCATGCAGCAAGGCCGCCATATACAGCGCCCGGCGCGATTGCAGGTGATCGACGAGGCCCGAGGCCACCGGCGCGATATCCGACAATTCGCCGCGCTCAAGGGTGTTCAGCACCCGGATCGCCTCGATCGTGTGCTCATCCACGGTGAACACATGATAGGTGTCGAACTGCATCTGGCCCACGATGCGGGCCCAATCGGGAATGAAGCGGCCCAAGAAGCCGGTTTCGTTGAGGATCTTCATCCACCGCGCGCCATCGGCGCGATTATGCTCGGCGTCGCGTCCGCACAGAAGGTCCATGAAAATCGCGGAGGCTTCCGGATTTCCGCGCAACGCGATCGCCCGTCGCTCGTTGCGGATCAGTGCGCGCATCGCCAGCGGATGCAGCCGCAGGTCGCGATCCCGCGCCTCCCGCAGAATGCGCAGCATCAGGATCGGGTCGTCCTTGAAATCCCGCCCCTTGGCCAGAAGCAACTGGCCGTCCGCCAGCACAAAGCCACCTGCGATGAGGCCCGCATCGGCTTGCGACGCCAAGGCCGGCGGGCCAAGCGCCGCGCGGATCAGCGCCGGCTCCAGCACATGCGTCAGCCGCGTGACTTCCCGCGCCGTGAGGAAATAGTGGCGCATGAACCGCTCCACCCCGTCCTGGCGGCCATGGCGGGTATAGCCCATGCGGGCGCCGACCACCGGTTGCAGGTCGAATGTCAGCCGGTCCTCGGCGCGCCCGGCCACGTAATGCAAATGGAACCGCAGCGACCACAGGAAGTCCCAGCTTCGCAGCGCCATGCGCGCTTCGATGACGGTGATGATCCCCGCCGCCGGCCCGTGCGGGTCCGACAATTCCAGAATGGTGCGCACGCCATAGATCGAGCGCGCCAGCCAATACAGCGTCTGCAGGTCGCGCAATCCGCCGCGACCTTCCTTGATGTTCGGCTCCACCACGAACGGGCTGTCGCCGTAGCGGCGATGTCGCATGTCGCGCTCGGCCTGCTTGGCGGCCAGGAAGGTGGCGGTGCGGCCAACCCGGCTGGCTTCGAACTGGGCAGCGAAATCGGCATACAGCACCGCATCCCCGGCCAGCAGCCGCGCATCCAGCAGCGAGGTGCGCACGGTGGCGTCAAAATCCGCCTCCGTCAGGCAATCGGCCACCGAGCGGGTGGCATGGCCCACTTTCAGGCCGAGATCCCAGAGGAAATACAGCATGAACTCAACCACGCGCAGCATCTTCGGGTCAGGCTCGGCCGGCGTGAGGAACAGCAGATCGATATCGCTGAACGGCGCCAGAACCTGCCGGCCATAACCGCCGGTCGCCGCCACAGCGAGGCCCGGCGGCGCACCGTGGATCTCGGTGGAATAGGCATGCAGCGTCTCGATCAACCCATCGGTCAGCCGCGCCAGCCGCCGGGCAGCGGGCAGGCCCGTGAGCACGCCCTGCTCGAAATTCTCCTGCACATCATGCTGGATCCGCAAAAGATGGCGTCGGAACACCCCAAGCGCCGCATCACGCGGCGCCGGGCTTGCGACATCGAAGCACAACGCGGCAAGCGCCTCGTGGAGCAGGGCGGTGGCGGCCTGAGAGGCGCGCGGCAGGGGGGTCGGGGCCAACATTGTGCGATGTTAGTCCGACATTCCGGAACGTAATAGCGCCTGTAGACGATAGATTGAGTCCAAAGCGTCACGCGGGCTCATCTGATCGGGGTCCAGCGCCTCGATCGCGGAATGAATCGGGTCTGCCACCGGCTCCGGCGCTGCTGCCGGGGCCACCGCAAACAGGGGCAGGCTGGCCGCGTCGGTCAGCCGTCCGGCGCGGTCTTCCAGGGAGGCAAGCAGCTGTCCGGCGCGTTTGACCACCGGCAACGGCACCCCCGCGAGCCGCGCCACATGCACGCCCCAGCTGCGCCCGGCCGCCCCTGCCGCCACCTCGTGCAGAAAAACCACATCGCCGCGCCATTCACGCACCCGCATGGCGTGCGGGGCCAAATTCGGCATTTCGCCGGACAACTGGCTCAGTTCATGGAAATGGGTGGCAAAGATCGTCCGGCAGCGCACGGCATTGTGCAGCTGCTCCAGCACCGCCCACGCAATCGCCAGCCCGTCCAGCGTGGCCGTTCCCCGCCCGATCTCGTCCACCACCACCAGCGAACGCGGCCCGGCCTGGTGCAGGATGGAGGCGGTCTCCGTCATTTCCACCATGAACGTGCTGCGCCCGCGCGCCAGGTCATCGGCGGCGCCCACGCGGGAGAACAGCCGGTCCACCACCCCGATGCGCGCAGACGCCGCCGGCACCGGTAGCCCGGCTTGCGCCAACACCACAATCAGCGCGTTCTGCCGCAGGAACGTCGATTTACCGGCCATGTTCGGCCCTGTCAGCAACAGCACCCGGCATTCCGGCGCCAGCGTGCAATCGTTCGGCACGAACGCCGCCTGCCCGGCAATCGCCGCCTCCACCACCGGATGCCGCCCGGCCTTGATGGCAAAGGCGGTATCGTCGGACAGAACCGGACGGCACCACGTCCCGGGTTCGGCCAATTTCGCGGCGGATTGCGCCACGTCGATCTGCGCCAGCGCGTCGGCACAGGCGGCCAGCGCCTCGCCCTCCGCCAGCGCCTCGGCCACCAGATGCGCGAACACCACCCGCACCCGCGCCGAAGCCAGATCGGCGGCCTCGGTGATCCGGCGGTCGAGATCGGACAGTTCCGGCGTGGTGAAGCGCGCCCCGTTGGCCATGCCCTGGCGCAGCGTCAGCGCCGGCTGGGCCTGCAATTTCTCCACCGCCACCGCCGGCGCCTCGATGATGTAGCCAAGCTGGGCGTGGTGCTTGATCTTGAGGCTGGCCACGCCGAACCGCTGGGCGAAATCCAGTTGCATCGTGGCGATCACGCGCCTGCTATCGTCGCGCAACGCCCGGTGCGCGTCCAACTCGCCGTCGAACCCGGCGGCAATCGCCGAATCGTCCAGCCGCAACGGCGACGGATCGGCCAACGCCGCCGCCAGCCGGTCTTGCAGCGCCGGCAACACCGAAAGCGCAGCCCGGGCCTCGGCCAGCACCAACGGCAACGGCCCGTCCATCGCCTCGGCCACCCGTGCGGACGCCGCCATGCCGATCCGCAACGCCACCAGATCACGCGGTCCGCCACGCCCAAGCGACAACCGCCCCAACGCACGCGCCATGTCCGGCACTCCGCGCAAGGCGGCGCGGATGTCGCGCGTCGCATCCGGATTGGCCAGCATCCAGCTCCAGCCATCCTGCCGATGGCCAATGGCAGCCACATCAGTCAGCGGACTTCCCAAAATCTCCGCCATCCGCCGGCTGCCAGCGGCGGTCAGCGTGCGCTGCACGCTGGCGAGCAACGTGTGCGCCACCCCGCCATCCCGCGCGCGGCCGATTTCCAGGCTGGCGCGGGTGGCGGCATCCAATTCCAAACGCCCCGCCTCGCCCTGCGGCACCGGGCGGGACAGTCGCGGCATCTGACCAGCCTGGGTCAGACTCACATAATCCAGCAGCATGGCCGCCGCCCGCGCCTCGCCGTCGGTGAATGTGCCGAACGCGTCCAGGCTCGCCGCCCCAAACGCCGCCGACAACCGAATGCGCGACGTGACGGCGTTGGGCGCGATGGCATCCGGCGTCCGACGCGCCACGTGCTCGCCCAGGTCGAACTCGCCCAGCGCCAGAATCTCCGCCGGGTCCAGCCGCCCGAGCAGGCTGGCAACCCCTCCCTGCGCCAGATCCTGCGTCTCGAACAGCCCGGTGGACATATCCAGCCACGCCGCCCCCACCCGGCCGGCCTCTACCACCAGCCCCGCCAGCAGATTGGGGCGCCCGGCCTCCAGCAGCGTCTCCTCGGTCAAGGTGCCCGGCGTCACCAGCCGCACCACGGCGCGGCGGATCGGCGCCTTGCCCACGCGCAGCTTGGGGTCTTCCATCTGCTCGCCCACCGCCACGCGAAAGCCGCGCCGGATCAGCCGCGCCAGATAGGCATCTGCGGCATGCACCGGCACGCCGCACATCTGGATCGGCTTGCCGTCGTACTCCCCACGATGGGTGAGCGCGATATCCAATGCCGCCGTGGCCGCATCTGCATCTTCGAAGAACATTTCATAGAAATCGCCCATCCGGAAAAACAGCAGCGCATCCGGGTTTTCGGCCTTCAGCGCGAACCATTGCGCCATGGCGGGCGTGGCCACCGGCGTCGTGCTGGTTTCGGGAAGGACAGGCGCTTTGGCTGGTTTCATATCCACCCTTTATAGAAGCAGACCGCACCTGCGAAGCGGCTGGGTTGCCCCGGCTTCAATCCATTGTCACGATGCGAGCTCAGGAAACGCATACCAAGGAAAAACCAGCATGGCAGACGGCACCAGCGAACCGCACGATTCCCGCACAACCCGGGTCTCGGCTGAGGAAGCGCTGGCGCTCCACAGCTCTGGCCGGCCCGGCAAGCTGGAGACGCGCATCTCCAAGCCCATCCTGACCGCACGCGATCTCAGTCTGGCCTATTCGCCCGGCGTGGCCGAGCCCTGCCTGCACATCTTCCGCGACCCAGCCCTCGCCTATGACTACACCACCAAGGGCAACATGGTGGCCGTGGTCTCCAACGGCACCGCCGTGCTCGGCCTGGGCAATCTCGGCGCCCTCGCCTCGAAGCCGGTGATGGAGGGCAAGGTCGCCCTGTTCAAGCGCTTCGCAGACGTGGACGGCATCGACCTCTGCGTCGACACCGAGGACGTGGACGCCATCGTCAACTGCGTCCGCTATCTCGGGCCGAGCTTCGGCGGCATCAACCTTGAAGACATCAAGGCGCCGGAATGCTTCATCATCGAGCAGCGCCTGCGCGAGCTGATGGACATCCCGGTGTTCCATGACGACCAGCACGGCACCGCCATCGTGGCCGCTGCCGGCCTCATCAACGCCTGCTTCCTGACAGGCCGCGAGCTGAAAACCGTCAAGCTGGTGGTCAACGGCGCCGGTGCCGCCGCCATCGCCTGCGTCGAGCTGCTCAAAGCCATGGGCGCCCATCCGCAGAACATCACCCTGTGCGACACCAAGGGCGTGGTCTACCAGGGCCGCATCGAGGGCATGAACCAGTGGAAATCCGCCCACGCCATCAAGACCGATTCCCGCACCCTGTTCCAGGCGCTGGTCGGCGCTGACGCCTTCTTCGGCCTGTCCGCCAAGGGCGCCTTGACGCCTGAGATGGTGGGCGTGATGGCCGACAAGCCGATCATCTTCGCCATGGCGAACCCCGATCCGGAAATCACCCCGGAAGAGGCCCGCGCCGTCAGCCCCAACGCCATCATCGCCACCGGCCGTTCGGACTACCCGAACCAGGTGAACAACGTTCTCGGCTTCCCCTACATCTTCCGCGGTGCGCTCGACGTTCGCGCCAGCACGATCAACGAGGCGATGAAGATCGCCGCCGCCGAAGCCCTGGCCCAGCTCGCCCGTGAAGACGTGCCGGACGAGGTGGCCACCGCCGGCTCCGGCTCCGTTGGCGGCAAGCGGCTGATGTTCGGCCCGGAATACATCATCCCGAACGCCTTCGACCCGCGCCTGATCTCGCGCCTGTCGCCCGCCGTCGCCAAGGCCGCCATGGACAGCGGCGTCGCCCGCAAGCCCATCGCCGACCTGCGCAAATACGGCCGTGAACTGTCCGGCCGGCTCGACCCCACCGCCAACGCGCTGGATGCGATCATGGAGCGGGTGCGCGCCAGCCCGCGCCGCGTGGTGTTCGCCGAAGGCGAGGAAGCCAAGATCGTCCGCGCCGCCGTGGCCTACCGCAACGCCGGCTACGGCACGCCCATCCTGATCGGCCGCGAGGACCGGGTGCGCAGCACCATGGCCACCCTCGGCCTGGGCAACACCGACGGCATCGAGATCCACAACGCCCGCCTGTCGCACCGCAACGCGGCCTATGCCGAATTCCTGTATGGCCGCCTGCAACGCCAGGGCCTGCTGCTGCGCGACTGCCAGCGCATGGTCAACCAGGACCGCAACGTCTTCGCCGCCTGCATGGTGGCAACCGGCGACGCGGACGCGATGGTCACGGGCCTCACCCGCTCGGCTGCGGTGTGCCTGGACGATATCGGCCACGCCATCGACACCGCCCCCGGCGCCATCGCCTTCGGCCTGACGTTGATGCTGGGCGAGCAGGGCCGCTCGATCTTCATCGCCGACACGCTGATCCATGAGCGGCCAAGCCCCTCGGAACTGGCCGATATCGTGATCGGCGCCGCCGCCGCCGCCCGACAGTTCGGCCAGGAGCCGCGCGTGGCCCTGCTGTCGCATTCCACCTTCGGCAATCCGATGCACCCGACCGGCAACGCCATGCGCGAAGCCGTGGCGCTGCTCGATGCCCTGGGCGTGGATTTCGAATACGACGGCGAAATGAGCCCGGACGTGGCGCTCGATGCCAGCTATCGCGCGCTGTATCCGTTCTGCCGCCTGACCGGCCCTGCCAACGTGCTGGTGATGCCGGGCCTGCATTCGTCCCACATCACGTCGCGCCTCGCCCCTCGCCTGGGCGGCGGCGGCACCATCGGGCCGTTGCTGATCGGACTGGCGCATGCCGTGCAACTGCTGCCGATGGATGCCTCGGTCAGCCAGATCGTCGACATCGCAACCATCGCGGCCCATCAAGCCGTGGTGAAATAAGCACATGCGGCAGGCGGTTTTTCCGCCTGCCGCATGCTTGCATGAAAGGCGCATGGGTTTATGGGTCATGTACTGACCTAATAGAAAAGAGCAGCCCATGAGCACGACCACGCGAAAACCGGATTTCGCCGTCACCACGGACGGCTTCGACGCCGCCGACACGCGCAAGCGGGTGAAAGCCATCCTGGTCGGCTCCGTTGGCAACCTCATCGAGTGGTATGACGTCTACGCCTACGCCGCCTTCTCGCTGTATTTCGCGCCGTCCTTCTTCCCCAAGGGCGACCCGGCGGCCCAGCAACTGGCCGCCGCCACGCTGTTTGCGGTGGCCTTTCTGGTGCGCCCCATCGGCAGCGTGATCTTTGGCTACTTCGCCGACAAATACGGCCGCCGCACCTCGCTCACCATCGCGGTGCTGCTGATGTGCTTCGGCTCCCTGCTGATCGCCGTCACGCCGACCTACGACTCCATCGGCGTCGGTGCTCCCATCGTGCTGGCGCTTGCCCGCATTCTGCAGGGTCTCAGCCAGGGCGGCGAATACGGCACCTCGGCCACCTATCTCAGCGAGGTCTCCCACCCCAACCGGCGCGGCTTCTATTCCGGCGTGTGGTACATGACCCTGATCGGCGGCCAGCTTTGCGCCATCATGGTGCTGCTGGTGCTGCAAAAGCTGTTCCTCACACCGGACCAGCTGCGCGCCTGGGGCTGGCGCATTCCGTTCCTGATCGGCGCCTTGGTGTCGATCTATGCCTTCTACATGCGCCGCGATATGCATGAGAGTGACATGTTCACGGCCTCGAAGAAGGTCGTGGCCACCGAAAGCACCTGGGTGGTGCTGCTGCGCAACTGGAAGCCGATGCTGCTGGTCATCGGCATCACCATCGGCGGCACGTCGGCCTTCTACACCTACACCACCTACATGCAGAAATTCCTGAAACTGTCGGTGGGCCTGACCGACGACACCACCACGATGGTGACCGCCGGCTCGCTGATCTTCGCCATCATCCTGCAGCCGATCTATGGCGGCCTTTCGGACAAATACGGCCGCAAGCCGTTCCTGATCGGATTCGGCGTTCTGGGAACCCTGGGCACCTACCCACTGCTGACGGCGCTGCAGGGCACCAAAAACCCCTGGATCGCCTTCCTGCTGGTGTGCACCGCCTGGGCCATCGTCAGCGGCTACACCTCGATCACCGCCATCGTGAAGGCCGAACTGTTCCCCACCGCCGTGCGCGCCATGGGCGTCGGCATTCCCTACGCGCTGACCGCCGCCCTGTTTGGCGGCTCGGTGGACACCGTGGCGCTGTGGTTCAAAAGCCAGGGCAACGAGAGCGGCTTCTTCCTCTACGCCACCGGCTGCATCTTCATCTCGCTGCTGTTCTACATCGGCATCAAGGACACCAAGTTCCATTCGAAGATGGAGCGCAACTGAAGCAGCAGGCCACGCGGTTTCTCAGGCCCGGACGGCATCAGCCGCCGGGCTTGAGGAACTGGGCTTGAGGAACCGCATCACCGCGTCAACGATCATCGCCTTTTGCCGCAGCGCATCGTCAGGCGCAGCAAGATCGCGGTGGAAGATCACCTTCCAGGTGTGTCGGTTGGACACCCGGTAGAAGCACATCGACGCGATCATCAGATGCAGGTGCAGCGCGTCCACATTGGGGCGAAACGCACCTTCCCGGACCCCGCGCGCCAACAGATCCTGTAAGATCTCCAGAATATGGGCGTTTTTGGACGCAATCGTCGCCGACCCCATAATCGGGTGGGCATCATGAATGTTGGCCACCGAAATCAGCCGAATCCAGTGCGGGTGGTCGGCGTGGTAGTCGAACGTCACCTCAACCAGACGCCGCATCGCGGCCTCGCTGGGCAGATGCGTCTGCTCCAGTGCCGTCTCGAAAGCGCGCATGCCCGCATAGACGCCCTCAAGCACCGCTGAGAACAGGCCCTCCTTGCTGCCGAAATGGTAATAGATCATCGGCTTGGTGGTCCCGGCCTGGGCCACGATTTCGTTCACATTGGCGCCGCTATAGCCCTTGTCGGCGAACACGGCGGTGGCTGCGTCCAGAATGCTTTGCCGCGTGCGCTTGCCGCCATCGACCTTGGGGTGCTGTGGAACAGGGTGGCTCAACATCGCATCCTCCGACGGTTCTGCCTCTGGATGGGCTTTCATCAGAGGTCTTAGCCCGTGATGGCCAGCCCCGATAGATTTCAACTGGGCGATAAATAGCTCTCTTAAACCTACCGGTCGGTAGCTATGAGATCAATTAACCGAATGCTCACGAAACGACGCACCGGGAGAGGAAGCACCAAAGCGACAGACATAACAGTCTGAACGCACCGCAAGTACCAAGGGAGGCAAACAGATGGCCAACGCCACATCACACGAACCGAGCGGCACGCGTCAGTCAAAGAAGGCCGCTGCCAGCGGCTGGATTGGATCGGCACTCGAATATTATGACTTTTTCATCTACGCCACCGCAGCGTCGCTGATTTTTCCGCAGATCTTTTTCCCTAAGGGAAACCCCACCACCGCCATCATTGCCTCGCTGGCAACCTACGGCGTCGGCTACATCGCCCGCCCGATCGGCGGCTTCGTGCTTGGCCACATGGGCGACACCCATGGCCGCAAGCAGGTGCTGATCACCTGCATGTTCCTGATGGGCTTCTCAACCATGGCCGTGGGCCTGCTGCCCACCTATGACCAGGTTGGCATTCTGGCTCCGGTGTTGCTCGTGCTGCTGCGTCTTGTTCAAGGCTTTGCCGTCGCCGGTGAGATTTCCGGCGCCAGTTCCATGATTCTCGAACACGCGCCATTCGGCCGTCGTGGCTTCTTCACCAGCTTCACCCTGCAGGGCGTGCAGGCCGGCCAGATCATGGCCGCCGCCGTGTTCCTGCCGCTGGCGCATTACATGCCGGAGGAGCAGTTCAATTCCTGGGGCTGGCGCATTCCGTTCCTGCTCAGCTTCATTGTCATCGTGGCCGGCTGGATCATTCGCCGCGAAGTCTCCGAAACCCCGGCCTTCGCCGAGGAAGCCGAACAGAAGGCCATCCCGCGCTCGCCGGTCATCCAGGCGTTCCAGCTCAGCTGGCGCGACATGCTGCGCGTGGTCTGCATGGCGCTGATGAACGTCATTCCGGTCGTCGCCACCGTGTTCGGCGCCGCCTACGCGGTGCAGCCGGCCTATGGCATCGGCTTTGCCAAGGACATCTATCTGTGGATTCCGGTGGTGGGAAACATCATCGCGGTCCTGGTCATCCCCTATGTCGGCAACCTGTCCGACCGGATCGGCCGCAAGCCGCCCATCATCGTCGGCGCGCTTGGCGCGGGGCTGCTGTCGTTCGGATATCTCTATGCCATCAGCATCCACAACATCCCGCTGGCCATCGGCATGTCCTTGCTGATGTGGGGCGTCGTCTACCAGGGCTACAACGCCGTGTTCCCGAGCTTCTACCCCGAGCTGTTCCAGACCCGCACCCGCGTGTCGGCCATGGCCATCTCGCAGAACGTCGGCACCGCCATCACCGCTCTCCTGCCGGCACTGTTCGCAACCGTGGCTCCTCCGGGCTCGGTGGGCATCCCGTTCACCGTCGGCGCGATCACCTTCGGCATCACGGTCATCGCCGCCATGGCCTGCCTGAGTGCCCGCGAAACATATCGCCTGCACATGAACGACCTGGGGCATCGCGACGCCGTTCCAGTGCCAAAGGCCGAATACAACCGCCTTCGCGCCCAGGCGATCGCCGACGCAGCGGCATCGAAAGCCTAAACACCGCTCCCCAGCGGTTGCGATAAAAAATGGTCAGCGCAGCAAGGCGCCGGCCATTTTTCGTGCCGCCAGCCCCAACGACAGCCCGCCCGGGTTGCACAAATCCGTCACGCGGCGCTACTTGCGCGCACGAACGAACCACACCGAATTGCCCAAGGAGCCCGCCATGCGCGTGAAGGATGTCAAGAAAGTCGTGTTGGCCTATTCCGGAGGGCTGGACACCAGCGTCATCCTGAAATGGCTGCAAACGACCTATAACTGCGAGGTCGTCACCTTCACCGCCGATCTTGGCCAGGGCGAAGAACTCGAACCCGCCCGCAAAAAGGCCGAGATGTTCGGCATCAAGGAAATCTTCGTCGACGACCTGCGCGAGACGTTCGTCAAGGACTTCGTGTTCCCGATGTTCCGCGCCAACGCGCTGTATGAGGGCCAGTATCTTCTCGGCACCTCCATCGCCCGCCCGCTGATCGCCCAGCGCCAGATCGAGATCGCCGAAATGGTCGGCGCCGACGCCGTCTCCCACGGCGCCACCGGCAAGGGCAACGACCAGGTTCGCTTCGAACTCGCCTATTACGCCCTGAAGCCGGACGTGAAGGTGATCGCCCCGTGGCGCGAATGGGACCTCACCAGCCGCACCCGCCTGCTGGAATTCGCCGAAACCAACCAGATCCCCATCACCAAGGACAAGCGCGGCGAAGCCCCGTTCTCGGTGGACGCCAACCTGCTGCACTCGTCCTCCGAAGGCAAAGTGGTGGAAGATCCCGCCCTTGAAGCCGACGAAATGGTCTATCAGCGCACCATCAGCCCCGAGGACGCGCCAGACCGCGCCACCGTGATCTCGATCGACTTCGAACACGGCGACCCCACGCATATCGACGGCGTGAAGATGTCCCCGGCCACGTTGCTGACCAAGCTGAACGAACTCGGCAAGGCCAACGGCATCGGCCGCCTGGACCTCGTGGAAAACCGCTTCGTCGGCATGAAGTCCCGCGGCATCTATGAAACCCCGGGCGGCACCATCCTCTACGCCGCCCATCGCAGCATCGAGAGCATCACCCTGGATCGTGAGGTCGGCCACCTCAAGGACAGCCTGATGCCGAAATACGCCGAGCTGATCTACAACGGCTTCTGGTTCGCCCCCGAGCGCCACATGCTCCAGGCCGCCATCGACGCCAGCCAGAAATCCGTCTCCGGCCGCGTGCGCATGAAGCTCTACAAGGGCAACGTGACCTGCATCGGCCGCGAGAGCCCGAACTCCCTGCACTCCATGAAGGTTGTCACCTTCGAGGACGACCAGGGCGCCTACGACCAGTACGACGCCCAGGGATTCATCAAGCTGAACGCGCTGCGCCTGCGCCTGGGCGCACAGGCCGGCCGCAAAGGAGGAGCGCTTTAATGGCTGTTTCGATCTACACCGCCTCTGTTCCCGTGCTGACGCAGATGCTCGAAGCCCTGTCCAAGGTGCTCGGCAAGGCCGCTGAATCCGCCGCCGCCCGCAAGATCGACCCGTCGGTGTTCGTCACCGCCCGTCTCGCGCCGGACATGTTCGCCCTCGCCCGCCAGGTGCAGATCGCCACCGACATGAGCAAAGGCGGCATCGCCCGCCTCGCCGGCATCGAGATCCCGAAATACGAAGATACCGAGACGACGCTCGAAGCCCTGCAAGAGCGCCTGATGAAGACCATCGCCTTCATGCACTCCGCTCCGGGCGACGCCATCGACGCTGCTGACGACAAGGACATCACCATCACGGTGGCCAAGAAGGACATGCACTTCAAAGGTGCGGACTATCTTCTGCACTGGGTGCTGCCGAACGTGATGTTCCACGTCACCACCGCCTACGCCATCCTGCGACACAACGGTGTGAACGTCGGCAAGCGCGATTTCCTTGGTCTGAACGACTGAAAATCTGCAAGACAAAAAGAAAAAGCGTTCTTTTTTAGAAAAAAGAACCAAAAAATTTCATTCATGAAGCATATTTTGAAAAAATCATAAGTATTCTCCATGAATGAAAGTATTTTGCTTCTTTTTCTTCAGAAAAAGAAAATCTTCCTCTAAAATACTTCGAACAGTCTAAGCCCCGCAATCCGGTGGGTTAAGCCGCCCCGCCGCCTGCTTCAGCCCGTCCTGCAACGCCGTCGTGAACGCCCGAATACGCGGCATGTGGCGCAGGTCGGCATGCACGCCCAACCACAGCTCCCGCACCGGCAACGGCCCTGCGTCCTGCGGCGGCACCAGCCGCACCAGCCCCGCATCATCATCCGCCAGATAGCGCGCCAGACACGCCATCCCCACGCCCGCCCGCACCATCGCGGCCTGGATCAGCCGGCTGTTGCTGGCAATCGCCACCCCCGCCTCCGGCGCGACCCCGCGCAGCCAGCGCATTTCGGGCATATCCATCAAATCCGCCTCGGTCGTCACCAGGCTGTGGCCCACGGCCCCACGCGTCCAATCCGGCTGGCCGTGGCGTTCCAGATAGGCAGGCGTCGCATACAGTCCGTATCCCAACGCCGCCACCTTGCGCACCACGATATCGGCCTGCTTGAACGGCGCCACCCGCAGCGCCACATCCGCCTCCCGCCGCGTCAAGGACAGCGTGCGGGTGCTGGCGGCAATTTCCACCTCCACCTGCGGATGCGCGAGCCGAAACCCCGCCAGGATCGGCGACAGGATATAGGCCGCCAACGTCTCCACCGTCGTCAGCCGCACCGTGCCGGACAGCCGCACATCGGCCCCGGCAATCTGGCGCTCCACCGCCAGCGTCTCCATCTCGATCCGCTCGACATGGCCGAGCACCGCCTCGCCCTCCGCCGTCAGCACGTAACCCGACGGCGTTTTCTGCAACAGCTTGGCCCCGGCCCGCGCCTCCAGCCCGTCCAGCCTGCGGCCCATCGTCGGCTGCTGCACCCCAAGCGCGCGGGCGGCGGCGGACAATGTGCGGTGGCGCGCGATCATCAGGAACGTGCGGAGATCGTCCCATTCCAGCCCAGCATGCATCACGAGCAGCCCCATACGATTGCGCATACCCAGTCTACGCCTTTCAGGAAGTGCATGCGCGCGTCCGATTGACGATGTGTGATCCACGCAATCACCACCGGACCCCACATCATGACCGACACCCGCACCGCCCCCTACGCCGCCCTGTTGCTGCGCCTCGCCCTTGGCGGGCTGTTTCTCGCCCATGCCGGCCTGAAAATCCTGGTCTTCACCCCGGCCGGCACCGCCGGTTTCTTCGGCAGCCTCGGCCTGCCCCCGGCCTTGGCCTATGTTGTCATTGCCGCCGAGGTCGTCGGCGGCCTGATGCTGATCTTGGGCGTGCTGCCCCGCCTTGCCGCCCTGGCGCTGGTGCCTGTCATGCTCGGCGCGATCGCAACCGTGCACGGCCCTGCAGGATTTTTCTTCACCAACCCGCATGGCGGCTGGGAATATCCCGCGTTCTGGACCTTGAGCCTGGTTGTCCTGGCCCTGCTGGGTGACGGCGCCTACGCTGCCCTGCCGACCCCACGCCTGGGCGCGCCCGCCCGCGCATAATTCGGAGATCACGCCATGCTTCCCACCATCTTCGTCAGCCACGGTGCGCCCACACTGGCCTTGCAGGACGTGCCCGCGCGGCACTTCCTGGAGGGTCTGGCCGCCACTCTGCCACGCCCACACGCCATCGTAATGGCCACGGCGCACTGGGAGACGCGGGAAGCCAGCGCCGGCGGCGCTCTCAAACCCGCCACCATCCACGATTTCGGCCGCTTCGACGATCGCCTGTTCGCCATGCGCTACCCAGCGCCTGGCGATCCGGCGCTGGCAGAACGCATCTCCGATCTCTGCTGCGAAGCCGGCATCGCCAGCCGGGTCGACCCGGCACGCGGTCTGGACCACGGCATCTGGGTGCCATTGCTGCTGATGTATCCGAACGCCGACATCCCGGTGGTGCCGCTGTCGGTCCAACCCGGCTACGGCCCGGCGCATCATCTGGCCCTCGGCCGCGCACTCGACTCGCTGCGGGCGGACAACGTGCTGGTCATCGGCTCAGGCAGCTTCACCCATGATCTCCACCGCTTTCGCGGCGGCGACGTGGCCCAGGCCTCGCCCCCCGATGTCGTCGAATTCGCCAACTGGTTCGACACAGCACTGACCGAAGGCCGAACGCAGGACCTGCTCGCCTATCGCACCCACGCCCCGCACGCCGCCGAGAACCACCCGACGGAGGAACATCTTCTGCCGCTCTACACAGCCCTCGGCGCCGCTGGCCCCGCCGCAAAGGCCACGCGGATTCACGCCAGCAGCACCTACGGCATCCTGCGGATGGACGCCTACGCCTTTTCGTAGGCGCCGCTGTCCTGCGCGATACGGCCTTGGTCGAGCGTCACCACGCGGTCGGCCAAGGCGTGCGCCTCCTCCTCGTCATGCGAGACGAAAACGGTCGTCAGACCCAGATCGTCATGCAGCTTGCGCAACGACACCCGCAGGCTTTCCCGCACCTCCCGGTCCAGCGCGCCGAACGGCTCGTCCAGCAACAGGATGCGCGGCTCCACCGCCAACGCCCGCGCGAACGCCACGCGCTGGCGCTGGCCGCCGGACAACTGGCCGGGCAAACGCGGCCCCAGCCCCTCCAACTGCATCATCGCCAAAAACCGCTCGACAGTGGCGCGAATGGCCACCTCAGACGGCCGCTGCCCGCGCTTCTTCACCCGCAGCCCGAAGGCGATGTTCTCGAACACCGTCATGTGCCCGAACAGCGCGTAGTTCTGGAACACGAAGCCCAGTTTCCGTTCGCCCGGCTTCAGCGCCCGCGCATCCTGGCCGGCGATGGTGATCTCGCCGGAATCCTCCTGTTCCAAACCTGCCATCAGGCGCAACAAGGTGGTTTTCCCCGAACCGGACGGCCCCAGCAGCGCCACGAAGCTGCCCTCGGCGATGTCCAGATCAACGCCGTCCAGCACCCGCCCCGGCCCAAACGACTTCACCACACCCCGCAGCCGGATCATGGCCGCACCAGCAGCGCCTGCTGCCCCAACGCAAGCGCCAGCCGAGACCGCCATTCCAGCACCGCCCGCAACCCAATCGTCACCAACGCCAGACACGCCAGCAACGCCGCGATCGCGAACGCAGCGGCGAGGTTGTATTCGTTCGTCAAAATCTCGATCTGCAACGGCATCGTGTTGGTCAATCCCCGAATATGGCCAGACACCACCGCCACCGCGCCGAACTCGCCCATCGCGCGGGCATTGCACAACAGCACCCCGGTCAGCAGCGCCCAGCGGATGCGCGGCAGCGTCACGCGCCAGAACATCTGCCAGCCAGATGCCCCCAACGTCAGCGCCGCCTCCTCCTCGGCCACGCCGATCGCCGCCAGCAA
Source organism: Acetobacteraceae bacterium (assembly GCA_040399685.1). Taxonomy (GTDB): domain Bacteria; phylum Pseudomonadota; class Alphaproteobacteria; order Acetobacterales; family Acetobacteraceae; genus CAIQQQ01. The sequence goes on along the minus strand of JBBART010000004.1, from coordinate 88,464 downwards.
CGGCATCACCTGCCGCGCCACAAACGGCAGCGTGACGAACAGCGACGCCAAAATGACCCCCGGCACGGCGAAGATGATATGCACCCCGTTTCGCATCAAAAACGGCCCGAACCAGCCTTGCAACCCGAACAGCAGCACAAAGACCATGCCCGCCACCACCGGCGAGACGGAGAACGGCAACTCGATCAGCGCCACCAGCAGGCCGCGCCCCCGAAAGCGAAACCGCACCAGGCACCACGCCGCCGCCACGCCAAACACCGTGTTCAACGGCACCACAATCGCCGCCACCAGCGCCGTCAGCCGGATGGCCGCCATTGCGTCCGGCTCGGTGATCGCAGCCACCATAAAGTCCCAACCCTTCGACAGCGCCTGGCTGAACACCACCACCAGCGGCAGCACCAGCATCACCGCCATCACCACCGCGCAGGCCACCACCAGCGCCACCCGCACCCATTGTGCCTCGCCAATGCCCCGCATCACGCGTTCGCTCCACGTTGCAGCAGCCGCAGCACAACCAGGATCAGCAGCGACAACACCAGCATCGCGGTTCCAATCACCGCCGCCCCCGGATAATCGAACTGCTCCAGCTTGGAGACGATCAGCAACGGCACGATCTCAGACACCATCGGCCGGTTGCCGGCGATGAAGATGATCGAGCCGTATTCCCCCACTGCCCGTGCGAACGCCATGCCCATGCCCGCCAGCGCGGCCGGCCACAACGTGGGCAAGATCACCCGTTGGAAAATCTGCCAGGGCGACGCCCCCAGCGTCATCGCCACCTCCTCGGCATCGCGCGCGCTCGCCGCCAGCACCGGCTGGATGCTGCGCACCACGAACGGCAAGCCCACGAACGCCATCGCCACGCCAATGCCCAACGGCGTGAACGCCACCGCGATTCCGGCCTGGGCCAACGGTCCGCCCAGCCAGCCATCATCCAGATACAATGTCGTCAACGCCACGCCCGCCACCGCCGTCGGCAGTGCGAACGGCAGGTCCACCAGCGCATCCATGATGCGCCGGCCTGGAAAATCATAGCGCGTGAGGGTCCAGGCCAGCATCACCCCCAGCGGCAAATTCAACACCGCCGCAATCGCCGCCGTGCCAAAGCTGACGCGAAGCGCCGCCACCGTGCGCGGATTGCCCAGAACAACCACCACGCCGTCCCACGGCATCGTCACAGCCTTCGCCAGCAGCCCCGTCAGCGGCAGCACCACGATCAGGCCGAGGTAGATCACCGTGAACCACAACGTCAGCCGGAATCCCGGCAGCCGATGAACCTGCCCGCGCCCGCGCATCAGCGACCCGGCTGGTAGATTTGGTCAAACACCCCGCCATCGGCGAAATGCGTGGCCTGCGCCTTCCGCCAGCCGCCGAACAGATCGATGTCGAAGGTCTCGATGGTCGGGAATTCCCCTGCATGCTTCGCCGCCACAACCGGATCAATCGGCCGGTAATAATGCCGGGCGATGATCTCCTGCCCCTCCGGGGTATAGAGGAAATGCAGATACGCCTCCGCCAGCCTCCGAGAACCGCGGCTGTCCACCACCTTGTCCACCACCGCCACCACGGGCTCGGCCTTGATGCTCACCGACGGCACCACGATCTCCATCGAACCGGGCTTCAACTCCCGCACCGCCAGAATGGCGTCATCCTCCCACGCCAGCAGCACATCGCCCTGCCGGCGTTGGGCAAAGCTGATCGTTGCCCCGCGCGCGCCGCTGTCCAGCACCGGCACATGGCGGAACAGCTCCGCCACGAACGCCCGCGCCTTCGCCTCATCCCCGCCATTGGCCCGCAGCGCATAGCCCCACGCCGCCAGATAATTCCACCGCGCCCCGCCCGAGGTCTTGGGATTGGGAGTCACCACGGACACCCCCGGCTTGATCAGATCCGCCCAGTCGTGAATTCTCTTCGGATTGCCCTTCCGGACCACGAAAACGATGGTGGACGTATACGCAACCCCATGATTCGGCATTTTCGACTGCCAATCCGCCGCCACCTGCCCAGACCGATCGGCAATCGCGTCGATATCCGATTGCAGCGCCAGCGTGACCACGTCCGCCTGCAACCCCTCGATCACCCCCCGCGCCTGGGCACCGGACCCACCATGCGAGGCGCGAATACTGATCGACTGGCCCTCGGCGCGCTGCCAGGAGTCGGCAAAGGCCTTGTTGATCTCGGCATAGAGCTCCCGCGTCGGGTCGTACGACACGTTCATCAGGGTGGTTTGCGCACACGCTCCACGCACCAGCAAAAGCAGCACAACGCCAACACCCAGCATGATCCGCATAGACAACCTCCGACCATGAAGCGCGCACGGGGAAACGCCCGGGACATAAGTGACACTAACATAGATCTCGCGCAGCGCGTGCATGTCGCCGGCATCGTTCATACGACACGATTTGAAACACATGCCGCCACGGATCTGGAATATAGTGCTTGCCTTGAGAGCTAAAAACCCCTGACCGTTTCGATAAAAACACTAAATTAACGCTTTTGTTGTAAATATAAGTAAGTGCAGCATCACATGCTCAAAAACACGTTCACAAATATTTTCCTGATCGTGACGATCCTGTGTGCGGCATCAACCGCGATGGCGGCGCCACCGCCTTTGTCCGCAGCCGACATGATGGTGCTCAACCGTGTCAGCTGGGGCAACAGCGAGACCGCATCTCGCACGATGCAGGCGATGGGCCGCGAAAAATGGCTCAAGTGGCAACTCCACCCCACCGCAGCCGACACGCTGCCACCCCAGGCACAGGCCCAGATCGACGCACTCGCCATCTCGCACAGCACACTCGTCCAACTGGCGAACGGCATCGCCGAGCGGGATAAAGCCGTCAAACAGATCCAGGACCCCGCCGAAAAACAGGTCGCCGCCCAAGCCTACCAGCAGGCCATGACCGACCTCGCCCGCCAGACAGCCGCCCGCCACATCCTGCGCGCCCTCTATTCGCCAGCCCAGCTGCGCGAGCAGATGACGTGGTTCTGGTTCAACCATTTCAACGTCCATCAATACAAATCCGACATCCGCCCCATGCTCGCGGACTATGAGGAAACCGCCATCCGTGCACATGCCCTGGGCCACTTCCGCGACCTGCTGGCAGCCACGATGCGACATCCGGCGATGCTGCGCTATCTGGACAACACAGAGAACGCGGTGGGCCACATCAACGAGAATTACGCCCGCGAAATCATGGAGTTGCACACCATGGGCGTCGGTAGCGGCTACACCCAGGCCGACGTGCAGGAACTCGCCCGCATCCTCACCGGTCAAAGCGTCACGCGGCGCACGGACACACCAAGGCTGAAACCCGAACTGCAATCGCAGTACGAACATACCGGCCTGTTCGAATTCAACCCGGCCCGCCACGATTACGGGGACAAAACCTTGCTCGGCCACGTCATCAAAGGCGCTGGCCGTTCCGAAATCGACGCAGCGCTGGACATCCTGACCCACGAACCCGCCACCGCACGCCACGTGTCCCATCAAATGGCCAGCTTCTTCCTCGGCGAACCGCCGCCTGACTCCCTCGTCCAGCAAATGGCCGCCACCTTCCAGCGCACCGATGGCGACATCGCCGCCACGCTGGATGTGCTGTTCCACACCCCCGCCTTCACCAGCAGCGCCCGCTTCAAAGACCCGGTGCATTACGTGATCTCAGCCCTTCGGCTGGCCTATGACGACCGGGTGATCCTCAATACCGCCCCAGCCCAGAACTGGCTGAACCGCATGGCCGAAGGGCTCTATAACAAAGAGACGCCCGACGGTTATCCCATCGATGCCGCCGCCTGGAACGGTCCAGGCCAGATGGCGGTGCGCTTTGAAGTTGCCCGCCAGATAGGCTCCGGCGGCGCCGGCCTGTTCCGCCCCGACAAGCCCAATGCGGCAGACCAGCCCGGATTTCCGCAACTGCAAAATGCCCTGTATTTCGACCGGCTGCGCCAAACCCTGGCGGCACCCACCCGCGCCGCCCTGGCAGACGCAACGTCGCCGCAGGATTGGAACACGCTGTTCCTCTGCTCGCCTGACTTCATGTACTGAGGAGTTAGGACCATGCAGCGCCGCGATCTCATAAGCACCTTCGCCGCCGCCGGTGCACTGACCTTCGCCGGACGGGTCTGGGCCGCGCCGAAGGCCGATGCGCGGCTGCTGGTGGTGTTCCTGCGCGGCGCGTATGACGCGGCGAACGTCGTCATCCCGGTTTCCAGCGACTTCTACTACGAGTCCCGCCCCGCCCTCGCCGTGGCGCGACCAAACGACTCCACCCCCAACGCCGCACTGGCGCTGGATTCCAGCTGGGGCCTGCACCCAGCCCTCCGAGCCTCGCTGTATCCGCTCTGGCAGGCCAAACAACTGGCCTTCATCCCGTTCGCCGGCACGGACGACGTCACGCGCAGCCATTTCGAAACCCAGGACACCATCGAGATGGGCCAAGCCCTGCAAGGCGCGCGCAACGCCCGCTCCGGCTTCATGGCCCGCCTCGCCGATGTTCTGACCGCCGCCAAACCCATCGCCTTCACCGAGCAGCTGCCGCTGATATTTCGCGGCAACGCCGTCATCCCCAACGCCGGCATCGCCTCGGCCAGCAAGCCGGGCGTGGATGACCGGCAGGCGAAGCTGATCACCTCGATGTATCGCGGCCACGCCCTCGGCGCCGCCGTCGAGCAAGGCTTTCAGGTGCGAGACGACGTGTTCCGCTCCATCTCCGAACAGGCCGCCGCCGGCCACCGCGGCGCGGTGTCGCCCAAAGGCTTCGAACTCTCCGCCCGCCGCATCGGCCGGCTGATGCGCGACCAGTTCAACCTCGGCTTCGTCGATGTCGGCGGCTGGGACACGCATGTGAACCAGGGCGGCGCCACCGGCTATCTGGCCGACCGTATCGGCGAACTCGGCCGCGCCCTGGCCGGCTTCTCCGAGGAGATCGGCCCGGCAGCCTGGGCGGACACGGTGGTGGTGGTCATCAGCGAATTCGGCCGCACCTTCCGCGAGAACGGCGACAAGGGCACCGATCACGGCCATGGCAGCATCTATTGGGCCATGGGCGGCGGCCTCAAAGGTGGCCGCATCGCCGGCGATCAGGTGGACATCACCCAGGCCACTCTGTTCCAGAACCGCGACCTTCCGGTACTGACCGATTACCGCGCCCTGTTCGGCGGCCTGCTGACCCGGATGTATGGCCTTAACCCGGTGCAACTCGATCAGGTGTTTCCCGGCGTGACGCCGAAGGATCTCGGCCTGATCTGATTGGCTGCCGTGCGCGGTGGACATTGAGGTGCCGGCACGGGGCCTGCATAGTCCCTCACCCGCTCCTGGACATCCATCATGCCGCCTCCACTCGCACACGCCCCACTCCAAGCGGGCGATGGGCTTCCCGCGCCGCAACGCCGGGCGGCACTGATCGCCGTTCTCACCTCCGTCTCCATGGCAACGCTGGACGCGGCCATCACCAACACCGCCCTGCCGACCATCGCGGCCGACCTCGCCACCAACGCGGCGGCGTCGATCTGGGTGGTCAGCGCCTATCAGTTGGCGATGGTGGCGGCGTTGCTGCCGTTGGCGGCCTTGGGCGAGATCATCGGCTACCGGCGGATCTACCTCGCGGGACTTGTGGTTTTCACGCTGGCGTCGCTGGCCTGCGGGCTGGCGGGGTCGCTGCCGATGCTGACGGCAGCGCGGGTGCTGCAAGGGCTGGGCGGGGCCGCGATCACCGGCGTCAACCTCGCGTTGATCCGCAGCATCTTTCCCGCCGCCTTGCTGGGCCGTGGCGTCGGCATCAACGCCCTCACGGTGGGCCTGTCCTTCACCGCCGGCCCCACCTTGGCCTCCGCCATCCTGTCAGTGGCATCGTGGCATTGGCTGTTTCTGATCAACGTGCCGACAGGACTGGTGGCCCTCGCCATCGCCTGGCGCACCCTGCCCGCCACCAGCCGCGCCGGACATCGCTTCGATGGGGTGGCCGCCCTGCTGAGTGCGGCGATGTTCTCGCTGTTCATCTTCGGCATCGACGCCGTCGGCCATGGCGCGTCCTGGATCGAAGTCGGGCTGGAATGGGGGGCCGCCATCGCCTGCTGCGTGGCACTGCTGCGCCGCCAGATCGGCCACCCCGCGCCGATGCTGGCGCTGGACCTGTTCCGCGTGCCGATGTTCGCCCTGTCGGCACTGACATCGGTGTGCTCCTTCGCAGCCCAAGGCCTGGCCTTCGTGGCGCTGCCGTTCCTGTTCCAGCACGGGCTGGGCCGCAGCCAGGTGGAAGCCGGCTTCCTGATGACGCCGTGGCCCGCCATCGTGGCGCTGATGGCTCCCATCGCCGGGCGACTGGCCGACCGCTATTCCACCGGCCTGCTCGGCGGCGCGGGGTTGCTGGGGCTCTCCCTCGGCATGGCCTCGATGGCGATGCTGCCGGCCGATCCGTCAACGTTCGATATCGTCTGGCGGTTGTTGTTGTGCGGCGGCGGGTTCGGCTTCTTCCAGGCGCCCAATCTGAAGGCGCTAATGTCCAGCGCCCCACCCGCCCGCAGCGGCGGCGCCAGCGGCATCGTGGCCACGGCCCGCATGACAGGGCAAGCCACAGGCGCTGCCCTGGTGGCGGTTTGCTTTGCAATATCGGACGTGCGCGGGCCAGCCTTGGCGATGTGGCTCGGATGCGCCTTTGCTGCCGCCGCAAGCGGTGCCAGTCTGCTCCGGCTGTTGGCCACCAAACGTCCCGGGACCTAAAAAAAGATGACGGCACTTGACCGCACGCACGATCCGCTTCGCACCAGCTGGGTCGAATCCGCCAACGGCCATCTGGATTTTCCCATCCAGAATCTGCCGCTGGGCGTCTTCTGCCCCCCAGGCGCGCCCCCACGCTGCGGCGTTGCCATCGGCGATTTGATTCTCGACCTCGCCGCCCTGCCGCCCAACGAGGCCACCACCGGCCCGACCCTCGCGCCATTTCTGGCCCTCGGCGCCGAACCCCGCGCCGCCTTGCGGTTGGCCGTGTCGGATTTCCTGGCGGCCGGATCGCCGCCGCACCCGGAATTTCTCCACGAAGCCGCCGCCTGCACGCTGCATCTGCCGATGGCGATCGGCGACTACACGGATTTCTACGCCGGCATCCATCACGCCATGAATGTGGGCAAGATGCTGCGGCCAGACGCGCCGCTGGGGCCGAACTACAAGCACCTCCCAGTGGCTTATCACGGCCGCGCCTCCTCGGTGCGCCCCTCCGGCGCCGATATTCGCCGCCCAAACGGCCAGCGCAAACCGGGATCAGCCACCGAGCCCAGCTTCGGCCCGTCCCGCAACCTTGATTATGAACTCGAACTCGGCGTCTGGATCGGACCCGGCAACGCGCTCGGCACCGCAATTCCCATCGACAGCGCCGCGTCGCACATCGCCGGCTTCTGCCTGCTGAACGACTGGTCGGCGCGCGACATCCAAGGCTGGGAATTCCAGCCCCTCGGCCCGTTCCTCGGCAAAAGCTTCTGCACCACCATCTCGCCCTGGATCATCACCCCCGAGGCGATGGCGCCGTTCCGCCTGGCGCAACCCCCGCGCCCCGAGGGCGACCCCACCCCGCTGCCCTACCTGCTCGATGCCGATGATCAAGCCAGCGGCGCGTTGAACCTCCAACTGGAAGCCACCCTGCTCACTTCGGGCCTGCGTGCGGCCAACCTGCCGCCGCATCGCCTGTCGAACGGCCACGCACAGCACATGTACTGGACGGTCGCGCAGATGGTGACGCACCACGCGAGCGGCGGCTGCAACCTGCGGTCCGGCGACCTGTTCGGCACCGGCACCCTGTCCGGCCCCACGCCCGACAGCGCCGGCTCGCTGCTCGAACTCTCCCATGGCGGCCGCCAGCCGATCACCCTGCAATCCGGCGAAACCCGCCGCTTCCTGGAAGACGGCGACACCGTCCAGATCTACGCCCGCGCCCGCCGCGACGGCTTCGTGAGCATCGGCTTCGGCCCCTGCACCGGCACAATCCTGCCGGCGCTGACCTGAACTCTACCCGCCCAAAACCCGACGTGCATACCGGTGCCGCAGGCTGGTGAGAATTTCATAGCCCACGGTGCCTGCGGCAGCGCCCACAGCATCGATGTCATGATGCGGCCCGATCAGATCGACCAACATGCCCACCTGAACCTCCTGCCCGGTCGCATCCACGATGATGCTGTCCATCGACACCCGCCCCATCAAGCCCAGCCGCGCATCGCCGAGGAACACAGCGCCGTCTGCCCCGGTGTTGCGCAGAAACCCGTCCGCATAACCGACCGCGATGGTGGCCAACAGCGAAGGACGCGCGGCCACGCGGGTGTGCCCATACCCGATCGGCGTGCCCGCCGGCACCTGCCGCGTCTGCATCACCACCCCTTGCAGCCGCACCACCGATGCCAGCGGATTAACCCGCCCCGGCTGCGGATTCACGCCATACAAAGCCGCCCCGGGCCGCACGATATCGAAGTGAAACGCCGACCCCAGGAATATCCCGCTGGACGCCGACAGGCTGGCCCTGGCCTCCGGAAACCGCGCCCGCATCCGCCCGAAACACGCAAGCTGCGCCGCGTTGGCCGCATGATCCGGATCATCCGCACATGCCAGATGGCTCATCACCACTTCCAGCGACAACCCCGACATCTGCCCCGGCTGCGCCAGCAACGCATCCAACTCCGGCTCGGACAGGCCAAACCGCGCCATGCCGGTATCCACCTGCAACCACGCCACCAGCCGCCGCCCCAGCGTCCGCGCCAGACCGGCATAGGCCGCGACCTGCTCGGGGCTGTTCAGCACCGGAATAACGCCATGCGCCTCGAAAGCCGACTCAGACCCCGGTGTGGAGCCATGCAGCACCACAATCCGCGCCTCTGCCGACACAAGCGGACGCAACGCCAACGCCTCGTCCAGATGGGCCGTGAAGAATGTCCGGCAGCCCTCCCCAAGCAGCGCCCGCGCCACCAGGCCAGCGCCCAACCCATAGCCATCCGCCTTCACCACAGCGCCGCATTCGGCGCCCCGTAGCTTTCCGCGCAACAGCCGGTAATTGGCGCGAACCGCATCAAGATCGATGGTCAGCAGCCCGCCGGTGTGACCGATCCCCATGTGATCCGCATCGGATGGCCCCACGGCCACCCCGCGCACATTCCCGTCCATCCGCATGAATTCCTCAACCCGACAAAAATGTCGCGAACATCGGTGCAATAACCGCGCCCGGTCCCGTGAGTGTGGGTCCATTCCGCGCACGAGGCACGCTTTATCACGGCGATGCCGGTATAACAGCGCCATGCAGCTTGTCGTGTTCACCATCGCAGGTCTGGTGTTCCTGGCCCTCCTGATCCTCGATCCGGTGGCCGTGGCGCAACTGGGCTATTTTTGCGCCACAGGAAACTGCGGCGTGCGCTCCCGCTGGCTGGCGCTGGCGCTGGCTTTGCTCGTTATCCTCTGGCTCGCCCTGCGCGCCCATGCCGCCTGGCGCCGCCGTATGGCAGCGGCCAAAGCCAAGACCAAACGCAAGCCGCGCAAGTCCCGCGCCAAACCGCGCCAGCCTTAAGCGCTCTTGCTATTGTCAGGCTATCGGCTGATCATTTTTGCAACTCCTTCCCAAGAAACGGAGATTGCACGTGTCCCAGACCCTGACGATCAAGGTGGATGGCGCGTCTCACGCGCTCACACTCGACGACGCGGATATGCCGCTCCTCTACGCCCTTCGCGATGAACTCGGCATGAACAACCCGCGCTTCGGCTGTGGCCTGGGCCAATGCGGCGCCTGCACGGTGCATCTGGACGGCGTGGCCGTGCGTTCCTGCCTCACCCCCATCTCGGCCGTGGGCGGCTCCGCCATCACCACCCTGGCCGGAATCGGCACCGAGGCGCACCCGCACCCGTTGCAAGCCGCCTTCGTCGCGGAACAGGCGGCGTTCTGCGGTTATTGCCTCAACGGCTGGATCATGACGGCAGCAGCCCTGCTGCGCGACAAGCCGCGCGCCACCGAGGTCGAAATCCGCGATGGACTCAGCGGGCTGAAATGTCGTTGCGGCGCCCACATGGCCATGCTCCGCGCCGTCCGACGTGTGGCGCAGGCATAAAGGGAGCACCGGCCATGAATCAGACCACCCCAATCTCCCTCTCCCGCCGTGGCCTCCTCGCCGCCGGCGGCGCACTGGTGGTGGGCTTCGCCGCCCCCCGCTGCGCCACCGCCCAGGCAGCCGCCAAGCTGGCCGCCCGCACGCCCGACCGCCTGTCGTCCTGGCTGGCGGTGCAGCAGAACGGCGACGTGATCGCCTATTTCGGCAAGATCGACGTGGGCCAGGGCGTCGAGGTCGCCATCGCCCAGATCGTGGCCGAGGAACTGGACGTGGATTTCGCCCGCGTGCGCGTGGTGATGGGCGACACCGCGCTGACCGTGAACCAGGGCGGCGCCAGCGGCTCCACCGGCATCGAACTCGGCGCCGTGCCACTGCGCTTTGCCGCCGCCGAAGCGCGGCGCACATTGCTGAACATGGCCGCCGCCGCGTTCGGCGTGCCCGCCGCAAACCTCATTGTCACGAACGGCATCATCGCATCCGGCGATCGCCGCGTGTCCTATGGCGACCTCATCGGCGGCCGCGACTTCGACGTGGCGTTGCAATGGAACAGCGTCCTCGGCAACGGACTGACCGCGCGCGGCGTGGCGCAGCCCAAACCCCCCAGCCAATACCGCCTCGTGGGCCAGTCTATCCGCCGCGACGACGTGGCCCGCAAGGTGTTCGCCGAGCGTGTCTATGTCAGCGATATCCGCGTGCCCGGCATGCTGCATGGCCGCATGATCCGCCCGCCCGTGGCAGGCGCCACGGTGGTGTCGGTGGATGCAGCCTCCATCGCCCATCTCAAGGGCGTGCAGATCGTCAAAAACGGCGGCTTCCTGGGCGTCATCGCGCCAAAGGAATGGGATGCCATTCGCGCCAGCCAAACCCTCGCCGTCACATGGTCGGACACGAAACCGCCATTCCCCCCCTTCGAACACCTGCACGCCCATATCCGCACCGCCAAAATCCAGGGCGGCAAGACCGAGTTCAACGAAGGCGATGCGCCCGCAGCCCTCGCCCGCGCCGCCCAGGTGATCACCGCCGACTATGAATGGCCGTTCCAATCGCACGCCTGCATGGCCCCGGCCTGCGCCGTGGCGGATGTGCGGGCAGACGGCGTGACGCTCTGGACCGGGACGCAAAAGCCGCATTACGCCCAGGCCGGCGTTGCCGCCATTCTCGGCCGCAAGCCTGAAGACGTTCATGCCATCTGGACCCATGGCCCCGGCAGCTACGGCCGCAACGATTCCGGAGATGCCGCGATCGACGCCGCCCTGCTGTCCAAAGCCGCCGGCGCCCCGGTGCGCGTGCAGGGCATGCGCCACGAAGGCCATGGCTGGGACCCCAAAGGCCCGGCCTCCACCCATGTCGGCCGGGCGGCGCTTGACGAGGGCGGCCACATCGTGGCGATGGAATTCGCCACCCGCGCCTTCTCGCGCACCGATGTGGACAGCAACGAGAGCAACCCGCAACACAGCCTGGCCGGCCAGATGATGGGGCTGGGCTTCAAGCCCACCCCGGCCTTCGGCGTGCCGGAAGGCGCCTACAAATTCCCCGCCAAGCATCTGTCGTGGCAGAGCATCGTGCCCCTGCTGGACGCCGCCTCGCCGATGCGCACCTCGCATCTGCGCGACCCGGTGGGGCCGCAGCTCATCTTCGCCTATGAAAGCTTCATCGACGAACTCGCCCACGCGGCAAAGGCCGACCCGGTGGCGTTCCGGCTGCAACACCTGCCAGACGAACGCTCCCGCGCGGTGGTGCGGGCGGCAGCGGACACATTCGGCTGGCAAGGCCGCGTGGCCGCCAGCCAGATCGCCAGCGGCAATATCATGACAGGTCGCGGCATCGCCTTCGCCCAGCGCGGGCGCACGCTGGTGGCCATCATCGCCCAGGTGGCCGTACACCGTGACACCGGCAGGATCGACACCCAGCGTTTCGTCGTGGCGCATGAATGCGGACTGATCATCAACCCCGATGGCCTGCGCCGCACCATCGAGGGAAACATCATTCACGCCACCAGCCGCAGTCTTCACGAAGAAGTGAAATTCGATTCATCGGCGGTCACGAGCGTCGATTGGCTCACCTATCCCATCCTGGATGTGACCGAAGCTCCCTCCACCATCGACATTGTTTTGATCGACCGGCCGGACCAGCCAGCCCTCGGAGCAGGCGAAGCCTCAACCAGACCGGTGGCTGCAGCGATCGGCAACGCAATTTTCGATGCAACAGGAGTGCGATTGCGCAAGGCTCCATTTACGTCTGAACGCGTCAAAGTCGCCATTTCGATTCCCGTATGACTTCAAAACTAAGAACGACCCGGGAGGTTTGGAAATATTTAGAGTTAAAAACGAATTTATCTAACGTGGACAACCATGAAATAAAGGTGCGAAATAAAATACGCTGCAATGCTGTGTGTCAAAAAAATCATGCATTTGTGGCGACATATAAACAGGATTTATCGGATGCCCGCATGATTGATCTTGCAAACCCACCTCCCTGCGGAACCGAAAGCATCCTGCTGGTAGACGACAACCCAGGGGTGCGCGAAGCAACGATGCGGATCCTGCGCTCGCTTGGCTATCAGGTGATCGAGGCCGAAGACGGTGCGCACGCCCTCGCGCTGCTGGAAGGTGACACGCCGGTGGACCTGCTGTTCACCGACATGGTGATGCCCGGCGGGATATGTGGTGTTGACCTTGTGGAAAAAGCCTTGAAGCTCCGCCCGCTCCTGGCTGCGCTGTTCATGTCCGGCTACGCAGGCGAAACAGATGCCAAGCCGTTGGCAATGGCCCGAAAACACGGCGTTCTGCGCAAGCCCTACCGTCGCCAGGAATTGGCACTGCGGCTGCGAAACGCTCTGGATGAGCGCGGCGGCCCCGAGATCGGATGATGCCGAGGCCGCGCCTGTTCATCAGGCCCTGAGGTCCACCCAACCGCCACTGCGTCCACTTTCAGCAATCGCCTGAAGCGCCAGCACCGTGTCGATCGAACACGCTTCGCTGGCGCCGTTCCAATGCGCCGGACCTTTGCGGATCATCTCGACGAACGACTCCGCCTCCAGCCTGAAGCCGTCACCGCCGTCCACAGCCAGCGTCTCGAACGGCGCGATCTGGGCGCGGGTGCGGCGGATGCGCAGCGAAAGCCCGTCCGGCTGCGGGGCGTGGTTGCTGTAGCTGGTCTCGATCACCCCCTCCTCGCCGATCACCACCGCATGGCGATAGCCGGCCCGCGCGAACGAACAGGTGATCTGCGCCATCGCCCCCGATGCAAAGTCCAGCGTGGCCGCAATCGTCTGGTCCACATCGCTCTCGCTGTATTTGGCGAGAGCCAGCACGCGCGTCGGCCGCTCCTTCAGCACCAGGCTCACGAAGCTCATGGCATAGGTGCCGGCATCCAGCAGCGCCCCACCGCCACGCGCCGGGTCCAGCCGGATATTGGCCGGATCGCCCAACGGAGCGCCCTTGGGCGTGACCAGTGAAAAGCTGAACGCGCCCGTCACCATCTGCACGCGCCCAATGGCGCCCTCGGCAATCAGCTCAGCCATCCGCAACGTCTGCGGCTGGGACATATACGGATACGCCTCCGCCAGATGCACGCCGCAGGCCTTGGCCACCGCGAACATCGACCGCGCCTCCTCCACCGTCATCGCCAACGGCTTCTCGCACAGCACATGCTTGCCCGCCTGCAAAGCGCGGATCACCCATTCGGCATGCATATCGTTCGGCAGCGGCACATAGATCGCATCGATCGCCGGGTCGGCCAGCAACGCCTCGTAGGAGCCGTGCGAACGCGGCACGCCCATTTCCGTGGCGAACGCAGCCCCCTTCTCACCATCACGGCTGGCCACCGCATCCACCCGCGCCGTGGCCGACCCCGCCACGCCGCGGATAAACGAGCGGGCGATATTGGCGGCGCCCAAAATGCCGAAACGGATCGGTGCAACATCAGTCATGGGAAATCCTGTCGATATGTGACGCACGGGAGAATGGAAGTGTCAGCGCCCCACCGCAAGCAGCGGCATTCAACGTTTGCGTCCAACCCTGTCCCTGGGCCATCGTTACGACGGGAACGCGAGCGATCAACTTGACGCCAGTCAAGAACAAGAAATGGAAAACCATCATGCGCGCCTTCGTGCGAACAAGCCTTGCCGTGGCCACGCTTCTTCTTTCACCGCTGGCCGCCCGGGCGGAGCCACAGACGGTGCGCATCGCCAAACAATTCGGCATTTCCTATCTGCCGCTGATCATCATGCAGGAAGAAAAGCTGCTGGAGGCCGAAGGCAGCGCCCGTGGGCTGGACCTTGCGTCCGAATTCCTCACCATCAGCAACGGCGCTGCCATCAACGACGCGCTGATCTCCGGCAATCTGGACTTCGCCTCGGGCGGCGTTGGCCCGATGCTGACCATCTGGGGCAAGACCCGCACCAATCTGCGCGTCAAGGGCGTGGCAGCGCTGAACGCGATGCCGATCTGGCTGAACACCAGCAACCCAGCCGTTAAAACCATCAAGGACTTCACAGATTCCGACCGGATTGCCCTACCGGCGGTGAAAATCACCATCCAGGCCATCGTGCTGCAAATGGCCGCCGCCGCCGCGTTCGGACCGGCGAATTTCGACAAGCTCGATTCCCTCACCGTCTCGCTGGGCCATCCAGACGCCTATGTGGCGATGATGAGCTTCAAGAGCCAGATCAACAGCCACTTCACCTCCGCCCCGTTCCAATATGAGGAGTTGGAAGACAGCCGCATCCACCGCGTGCTGAACAGCTATGACGTGCTCGGCGGCCCGCACACCTTCAACACCGTCTGGACCACCACCCGCTTTCACGATGCCAACCCAAAGGTCACTGCCGCCTTCCTCGCGGCCCTGGACCGCGCCCAGAAAATCATCGTGGCCGACCCTGCCAAGGCCGCCACACTCTACATCCGCAACGAGAAATCCAAGATCCCGCCCGCCAAGGTGGAAGCCCTGATCCGCCTGCCGGAAAACGAATGGACCATGGTGCCCAAGCGCGTGATGCAGTTCGCCACCTTCATGAACCAGACCGGCGCCGTTTCCACCAAACCCGATAGCTGGAAAGACCTGTTCTTCCCCGAAATTCACGTCATGGAGGGCAACTGAGCATGACCGGCCCCACCCTCGACATCCGCAAGCTCACGCCGGCGATCGGCGCCGAAATCCATGGCATCGACTTGGCCAAGCCCATGAATGACGCGACATTCGCCGCCGTCCAACAGGCGCTGATGGACCATTTGGTCATCTTCTTCCGTGACCAGACCATGGACCACGCCCAGCAAACCGCGTTTGGCGCCCGGTTCGGCGCGTTGCACATCCACCCCGCCGCCCCCTCGGTGCCAGGCCATCCGGCGGTGATGATCATCCACGCCGACGCCAACTCCACCTATGTGAACGGCGAAAGCTGGCACTCGGATGTGAGTTGCGACGCGGAGCCACCGATGGGCTCCATCCTGCACATCCGCACCCTGCCCGAGATCGGTGGCGACACAATGTTCGCCAACATGTACGCGGCGTATGACGCGCTGTCCGCCCCCATGCGCACCATGCTGGCCGGGCTCACAGCCCTGCATGACGGCGAAATGCTCTATCGTGGCCGCTACACCAACAACGATGCCGGGCGCGCCTACCCCAAAGCCGTTCATCCCGTCATCCGCACCCACCCCGTCACCGGCCGGCAGGCGCTGTTCGTCAATTCGTTCTTCACCTCGCGCATCAACGAAATATCGAAATCCGAAAGCGAGGCGCTGCTGGCGTTCCTGTTCCGCCACATCGAAACACCGGAATTCTCCTGTCGGTTTCGCTGGCAGAAGAATTCGGTGGCGTTCTGGGACAACCGCTCCACCCAGCATCACGCCTTATGGGACTACTTCCCCGCCACCCGCTCCGGCACCCGGGTCACCATCCAGGGCGACCGGCCGTTCTACAAGGCCTGACGGCTATTGGCCGGCGATCAACGGCGCCCCAAGTCCGCCACAGGTCGCCGCACCGGCAAGGCCAAACGCGCACGGCAGGCCGAATACAATCGTTTGGCGGGCGGACAGAACCGGTCCAGCGCCGAGCGTCACGCCCGTCCCCAACGTCAGCACCGCTGGGCCTGGCGGCAGCTTGCGGATCGGGATCAACAGCATGTCGTCGCGTCGGGCATAAAGCTTGAAGTCATAGTTGTGGTAAAAGACGGCGCCACCGATCGTCAGCGTGTGCGCACCAGAATAGATCGCGTTCCAACGGCCGGTCGCCGGCAAGATGACGGCAGATTCCAACGTGCCCACCGCACCAACCGCCACGCCCTCGGCCATGGGTGCTGAAACCACCGCAGGCCCCGGCACCAGTTCGGCCCGCCAGACGAACACCAGCCCCACCGCCGCCAGCGCCGCGCCCATCCCCCGCCAACCGAGCGAGCGGTCCATCACGCCCACCGTCAAGGCGATGGCGAACAGCAGCAGCACCGGTTGCACAGCCTTGAAATAGTGATAATTGCCGTAAAGCCAGAAGCCGCTGGTATGCAGGTCGCGGTAGCACAGCAGCAACGCCAGATGCGTCGCCATCCACATCGCCAACAGCGCATGAACCGGCCGCGCGCCCCGTGCGGCACAACACGCGACAGCCCCCGCAATGCCTGGAATCACCCACAGGAACACTTCCGCTAATCCGCGGTGCAGCCCCGGCTCAAGCCGCTCGGTGGCCACCCCATCCAGCAACGGCCGGCCGTCCAGCACCAGCGTTACAAACCGCAGCGGCAGCAATCGAAATTCAAACCCGATATTTGCTGACAGCGCAAAATACGAGCCTGGGCCAAAACCAGTCGTCGCGGAAATCAACGCCGCCGCAACACCGGCCACCGCCCCGGCACCGGCCAGCGCACACAGCACGATGCCAACCGCCCGGCCCAGCGGCTGCCGCAACAGCACCGGCAACATCACCAGGCTGGACGCGAGAGCCACCGGCAGAACATCGCCCGGTCGAAAGAGCGTAATCCCGCCCAGCACCGCCCCGGCCAGGATTGCCCGCATCCGGCCGGCCCGGCTGCTCCACCAGCCGCAACACCGCCACCAGACCCCAAAGAACAAGCGCCGCTGCCGGCGTGGTCGTCCACGGGATCAACCAGGATTTCAGGCCCGCAACGGTGCCGACACTGGCCACCAGAAACGCCCCGGCCCCGATCAGGCTGGCCCACCGAATACGGGCAAACATCCGCGTGGCCAGTGCGGCACAGGCAAGCTGGCTGGCCACCAGACACGCCAGATTGGGCAACAAGAACCGATCGCTCGGCGTGATCCACCGCAGCCAGGCGCCCAGCAACGGGTAACCCGGCGGATACCAATGCCGGGCCGCCGCCAGATCCCGCTCCGACCACGCACGCGCCGCCAAGATATACGCCGCCTGGTCGTTCCAATCCCGCCAGCCACCCAATTCGCCGGCGACCGACGGCAACCCGGGATAGAACGCATGCGCCGCCAGAAACACGGCGCACAAAAGTGCTACGGCGCCCGCCAAACCAAACCGAACGATCGTCAAGACAACATTGTTTCAAAACCGTCTGGCAAGACAGATAGGATCATTTCTGTTGAACGGGCGTCGGCAGCGCCTTCAGAAAATCGTCCAAAGCCGTGCTGTAAAAGCTGGCGTTACCCGTTGTGCCGTGGCCCCGCGTGGCGGTGCTGGCAGGAATCAGCAACAAACGCGCATCCTTCACCCGCTTCAACGCCTCCACCATCACCCCTGTTTCCGGCGGATTGCGTTCATCATCGGCCGCGTTGATCGCCAACACCGGCGCGCGAATACGCTCCAGTTCCGGGGCCGGGTTGTAGCCGCGCGAGGACTGCCACTGCCAGATGAAATCGTTCGCATCGGCCGCAAGCGGGGCAGCAAGGCGTTCATCCACCAGCTTATCGGCCTTCTCCCCCGTCGGGGCCATCGACTGGTACGCTAGCGTGCCGCCACTGGTGGCGAGGCCAAAGAACACGTTGGCCGTCACCAAGGCCGGTGGTTGGGCGGTGTAATTTCCGTTGTTATAGGTTGGATCACGGCGTACCGTTTCCACCAGCATCCGCCGCAGCATCCAGTTGCGACTGGCCATCTCGGTCGGCTGGGACGCCATGGGCACCAATGAATCCATGAAATCCGGATAGGTGGTTCCCCACATCCAGGTCTGCATGCCGCCCATCGAATTGCCGATCACCATGCGCAGATGCTTGATGCCAAGCCCCTCCGTCACCAAGCGATACTGGGCCTGCACCATGTCGGTGTAATCATAGTGTGGATATTGGCCGCGCAGCCCGTCAGACGGTTTGGAGGAAGCCCCCGCCCCCAGGGCATCAGGCAGGATGATAAAGTATTTCTGGGCATCGAGTGGCTGGCCGGGACCAAACAATGTGCCCGCAAACGCCGGGGTCAGCATGCTGCCGCCAGACCCTGCGGTGCCGTGGAGCACCAACACAGGCATGCCTGCCGGGTTGCCGACGGTGGTGTAATGCAGCCGCAGATCTGGAAGGGTTTCGCCAGTATGGAAGCGAAAGCTGGGCACCACCCAGTCGGCCTCCTTCGGGGGAGGATAATCCGCCGCCAGCGCCGCCCCCGTGAGTACGGACGCCAGCACGCCCGCATACAATCCAAGCCGCGTGCCTGAAACCTTCACGAAAACCCTCCCATTTTAAGAGGCAGGGTGCCGATATTCGCACGCATCTGCAAGTGCGTGGACGCCCGCCACCGCGTCTTTCAGATGGTGACGGCGTGGCTGTCCATCAGCGTTTTCAACGAAATTCCCGCCATCCCATGCAGGTCGGCCACCTGGACGGCACTATCGCCAACCGGCGTGACCGACACCAGCAAATCGCCGTGCAGGCCATCGGAAACCGAAACAAATCCGGCGCCAATTACATCGTGTAGGTTCAGAACATCGCCAAAGGCGCTGGAGAAATCGGCAATCTCAACCCCGCCAGCCGTGCCAAGCGCCGTGACCTCATAGGTGTTGGCATAGCCGCCCGACACCATTGTACGCCCGGCCCCAGCCTGGATGAGATTGTTCCAGCCAGAAAGGCTGACCGTGTTCTCGCCCAGATGCGTCGTGATTGTGTTGCCATTCCCCGTCGCGACCACGGTGTTCGTGCCAGAGCCGACATTCACCTTCTCAAATCCAGCGCCGGCATGGATCACGCTGTTGCCCGCGCCAGTGGTGATGGTGTTGGAATAGCCCGTGGTGGTGATTGTCTGGTTGCCGGCCCCGGTGGTTATGGTGGCAGAACTCAGCGTACCGCTGATGCTGTTATCACCCGCGCCCAAGATGATGACATCATTGAGGCCCAGCACCGCGATGACGTTGTTGCCATTGCCGAGCGTGAGATGGAGGCCACCCTTGTCGCCGTCGATCACATGATCGCCGTTGCCGCCGCTGACAGTGTTGTTGACCCCGAACAGATGCACCGTGTGGGTGGCATCGGCCAGGCTCAAGGTCACGCCCACCTGGGTTTCGGTGATCACGGCAGGTGCGGGCGGCGTCACCAACCCGAGCACCAGTTTCATTCCGTCAGCGCCATCCGAGATCGCTGACATAACCTTGCCGCCCGGCGTGTTGACAGTGGCAACCACCTCGCCATCGGGCAGCGCCACATGCATTACCCCGTTGGCGAAGGTGAACACATCGCCGGCCGCGCCCAGAAGGTCGATGCTGTCCGTGACGGCAAAGTTGCCGCCCACGTTGATCGTGGCATAGCGCGCAAAGCCACCCAGAGACGTTGTGCCGCCGGCGATGTTGAACACATGGTAATTGCCCCGGACTGTGACAACATTGGTTCCACCGGCGATGTTGATGGTCGCGTAGCCCTCGCCGGCATCAACGGTGTTATGACCCGTGCCAAGCGTGATGATGTTGCTGGCACCCGCCGCCATGACGGTGTTGTTGCCGTTGCCGAGCACCACGGTCTCGTCATGCGACCCGGCCGAAACGGTGTTGTTGCCATTGCCAAGATGAATGTAGTTACCGTAGCCGCCAAGGCTGATGGCATTGTTGCCGTTGCCCAACATCACCGACGTTGTGTCCACGAAGCCGCTGACGGTGTTGTCGCCGTTCGCATCGCTGACAACGATATGGTCGTTGCTGGTGCCTGCGGCGCTGGCATCGATCGTATCGTTGCCACCATTTGAAATGATCGTGTTGCCGTAGCCCGAAATCTTGATTGTTTCGCTGTTGGGCGTGCCCAAGATAACCGTGTTGGTGCTCCAGGCAATCGGGTCGGTGATCAAGGCTCCGGCATTGCCTGTGGAAAGGTCACGGGCGGTGGGTGCGTCGACGACGTTGTTCTTGCCATACAAATAGACGATGGTTGTAGCTGCCACGTTCATCAGTGTCAGATCCACCACCTGCGTCTCAAGGGTCACAGCGCCGGTCACGGTGTCGGTGACAATGTAGTGCAGCGTGTCGGGGCCAATATTGGCGATCGTCACCGCACCTGGTGTGTAGACCAGATGCCCGGCCGACAACGCCAGCGAACTGCCGGTGGCAAAGGTCGTGTCGCCGGTCAACGTCACGCTCAACGCATGGCCAGGAACACCCGCCACAGCCGAACCGAGGACCGCCACATCGAGTTTGTCGGCAGTCGGATCCGCGGCCAGCGTCACCACCGGTGCGGGGCCATTGCTCAGCGTCACGGTCTGGGTCTCAAGCGTGGTAGCGCCCGTGACGGTGTCAGTGACCGTATAATGGATCACGTCAGCGCCAACCTGGGCGATGGTGACGAGGCCCGGCGTGTAGACCAACCGGCCATCGACAAGGCTGAGGCTGCTGCCGGTCACGTAATCCGCATCCGCCGTCAGCGTCACAGAGAGAGCGTCGCCCGCAATGCCCGCCACAACCGTGCCCAACGTGGCGGTGGTGATGTTGTCCGCTGTCGGCGCAGGCGCCAGCGTCACCACCGGAGCAGCGCCACGCCCGAGCATGACGGTCTGCGTCTCGACAGTGACCGCGCCGGTGACGGTGTCGGTCACCCTATAACGGATCACGTCAGAGCCGACCTGGGCAGCAGTGATAGGACCCGGCGTGTAGACCAGATGGCCATCGACGAGGCTGATGCTGCTGCCGGTGGTGAAATCGGCATCCGCCGTCAATGTCACCGACAGCGCATCGCCCGCAAGCCCGGCCACGGCAGTGCCCAATGCTGCCGTTGTCGCGCAATCGGCAAACGGCGACGCGGCCAGCGTCACCACCGGTGCAGGGCCATTGCTCAGCGTCACGGTCTGGGTCTCAAGCGTGGCGGCGCCCGTGACGGTGTCAGTGACCGTATAATGGATTACGTCAGCGCCAACCTGGGCGATGGTGACGAGGCCCGGCGTGTAGACCAACCGGCCATCGACAAGGCTGAGGCTGCTGCCGGTCACGTAATCCGCATCCGCCGTCAGCGTCACAGAGAGAGCGTCGCCCGCAATGCCCGCCACAACCGTGCCCAACGTGGCGGTGGTGATGTTGTCCGCTGTCGGCGCAGGCGCCAGCGTCACCACCGGAGCAGCGCCACGCCCGAGCATGACGGTCTGCGTCTCGACAGTGACCGCGCCGGTGACGGTGTCGGTCACCCTATAACGGATCACGTCAGAGCCGACCTGGGCAGCAGTGATAGGACCCGGCGTGTAGACCAGATGGCCATCGACGAGGCTGATGCTGCTGCCGGTGGTGAAATCGGCATCCGCCGTCAATGTCACCGACAGCGCATCGCCCGCAAGCCCGGCCACGGCAGTGCCCAATGCCGCCGTTGTCGCGCAATCGGCAAACGGCGACGCGGCCAGCGTCACCACCGGTGCGGGGCCATTGCTCAGCGTCACGGTCTGGGTCTCAAGCGTGGTAGCGCCCGTGACGGTGTCAGTGACCGTATAATGGATCACGTCAGCGCCAACCTGGGCGATGGTGACGAGGCCCGGCGTGTAGACCAACCGGCCATCGACAAGGCTGAGGCTGCTGCCGGTCACGTAATCCGCATCCGCCGTCAGCGTCACAGAGAGAGCGTCGCCCGCAATGCCCGCCACAACCGTGCCCAACGTGGCGGTGGTGATGTTGTCCGCTGTCGGCGCAGGCGCCAGCGTCACCACCGGAGCAGGGTCATTGCGCAGCGTGACAATCTGCGTCTCAGTGGTCACAGCACCCGTGACGGCGTCAGTGACGGTGTACTGGATCGTATCCTGCCCTACCTTGGCTGACGTGACCACGCCCGGCTTGTAGACGATGCGCCCAGCCGACAGTGATACGTTGCTGCCCGTGGGGAAGCTGGCGTCGGATATCAACGCGGCAGCGAGCGGATGGCCGCCGAAGCCTGCGGTCGCGTCGCCCAAGACCGCATCGACCTCATTGGAAGCAACCGGCACCGTCGCCAATACCACCACGGGGGCGGGGCCGTTGCTCAGGACAACATTCTGGATCTCGTCGGTGACCATGCCGGTAAAGGCGTCGGTCACAGTATAATGGATCGTGTCCACACCCATCTGCGCCGCCGTGATGAAGCCTGGGGCGTAGACGACGGTGTCGTCCACAAGGGCCACACTGCTCCCGCGTTCAAAATAGGCATCGGCCACAAGTGCCACCGTCAGCGGATCGCCGCCGAAGCTTGCAACACTGGCGCTCAGCACAGCTTGCAACTCATTGGAGGCCGTGGCTTGACCAGTGAGCTTCACCATGGGGGCGTATGGGAACGTAACCTCCCGCGCCTCGGTCGTCTCGGCGCCGGTGACTGCGTCGGCAATCTTGAAAACGACAGTGCTTGTCCCTGAAACGTCGGCAGCGCCAGGCGTATAGACAACATTGCTGCCAACGAGCGTGACAGTGCTGCCGCTGGGGATCATGCTGTCAGATACCAGGCTCGCCGTCAGCGGGTCCGTGCCGAAACCAGGCGTTACAGTGCCCAAGACAACCGGCGCTGTGCCGATGACATCCACCGGGCCAGACGCCGGCGTGAACACAGGCGTGTAGTTGCTGATAACGCCGGTTGCGCTGACGTGGAATTCCCAAATACCAGCCTGCCCGGTGTTGCCCAGCGTCGTCGGCAGCGCCAGCAGCGCAGCCTGCGCGCCTGATCCGGGAAGCTCATACATGTCACCGGCGCCGGACGAATAGCCGATGCGGGCAGGCGGGCCGCCAAGACCGTCGACACCACCGCTGCCGGTCGTCCATTGAACGTTCTGGTAGAGAAAGCGGATGTCCTCGCTGCCATCGACGTTGGCGACCAACTGGACCTGGAATGTGTCGGTTTTGGATTTGGCCATATCGAAAGAGCCAACATCGTACCACGTAACGGTCACGGTTTTATGGATCGCGTCGAGCGAATACCAGACCGAATCACTGCCCGTGGTATTTCCACCTGTCGCCGCAGACGCACCGGCGCGCATGTCCACCTCGGCCCAGAACGGCGCGAGGATGACCGAATCATAGCCCGCGCCGATCGCCGACGGTGCGTAGCCAGACAGCGGCGACGTGAACGTCAGATTGCCGTTACTGTTGATGTACATGCTCTGAAATGTTTGGCTGAACAACCGGAACCCACCGGCAAACACCCCCGAAAGGCTGATCGCTGGCGTGGAACTGTCATTGGCGCTGACCAGTTGGTCAGCCCCAAAACCAGCCGCTCCGCCAAGGCCATTTGCGAGTGCAGCGCACATCCGGAAAATCTCCGCCCTTCCATTTACTGGCGGAGATCAGAAGCAACAGCACTGAAACGTGCACGACCCTGATCACTGCCTAGCGACAGACAAATAACGGAAACGTGATGCCTTCACCTCACCCAGGTGGGTGAAAAACCCTAATGCGCCGGCCGCTTACAAATTTTTGCAGTATTCACCAAACTATACCAAAGCAAGACTTCCGCGAGCCAGAACAGCAACCAGCTGCGCCTGTGATTGCGTAGCTGTCTTGATCATCGACTTTTTTAAATGTGTGCGCACGGTTTCAGCCGCGATGCCAAGTCGCACCGAAATAGCAGACGTGCCAAAGCCGGCAAGGAGTTCGCCGGCGACGCGGGCTTCAGCCGGCGACAAGCAAAAAACCTCTGCGATGGTCGTTGCCGACAGAACCATCGGCGTACGCACGTCAATTGTGCGCACAATCGTCGTATCCGGCATGCTGCTGGCAGGCAGACGCTGCAAGGAAATCACCATCGTCACGCGCCCCTGCCGGTCACTCAACCGCACCACACTGGGTTCGTCACACACTTCGAGGAGGGCAGTCTGCAAAGCGTTGTTTTCAAGTCTACGCCCCGCCACCAGGCGATCACCCTGAAATTGCAGTATTCGCTCGTTCAAAACGGCACGTGCCCGCGGATTGGCGTGCAAAACCGTCAGATCGGCACCAATCAGGATCATAGGACTGGCGCATTGATCAAGCCCCTGGGTGAAAGCCATAAACTGGGCCTCGGATATGCTGCTATGATGCGAGATGGCGTCGCGCGCCTGAACGATCCCCCCCCCCATCACCTCACGACCCTCAAATACATAGATTTGATGAAGACCCGCCCAATGCGAAAATCCTATTCTTAGCATAGACTCAGCTTACGTCTCTGAATGCCATTTTATGCACAAAACCAACGTTGCCGAGACCTGAGCATAAGTCCGAACGGGGCTCCGATCGGTTGCAAGCCCCCGGCGATTTCGAAAAACCAGGTGAATCTCAAAAAAAGATCATTAATCGCTCTCAAATTTGCCAAACAGTTGAACGAACCAATGATTTTGGATCACGTTTATGCGATAATCTGAGATCATTTTTGTAAAACTTTTGGCCGCGCGGATCAGGCATATGAAGAAGACGATCGAACGGCCCGACCAGTCGCTTAAGACAGCACGTGGCATCCTGATTGGACTGGCGCTGGCCCTGACAATCTGGGCCGGGTCGATAGCCGGGATCACCTTTTACCTGTCGCACTGACCCCAATTTCACGGCACGATCGGCCAAACACGAATGTAGTCGATCGGCCAGTCCCAGCCATTCGGGCGACCACCCTGATCCGTCATTTTCGAGAGATCGTTGAACTTCGGGCCAATCTGAAGGCTTGCGATCAAATGCGCCGGCACGTTGCCTTTGCTGTGCCATTCGAAATACGTCACCCGATAGACCTTGCCGTCCAGCAGGTACTTCAGCGTGTTGTCCGTCCCCCACGCCAACCCAAACACATGGTCACCGGCCGTAAGGTCTTGCTGCGTGGTGTAATACCAGCGCGGTCCCCATTGCGGATCGCGGAAGAGATCATGGGGACGACCGAAATCAGCATCCCGCTTGTTGGTGGGTGTGCCACTGATCAAATAATGGCCGGGCATCACGTTGTTAAAGCCAAACTGGTCGAAGATGTCGATTTCCGGCGGCCAATCCAGCACACTGATCACCGGCTTTCCACCCGGGTGCAACGGCGGCGATTGCGTTCCGGGGTTGAGCCAGAATGCCGGCCAGGCATATTGTGCGGGCGGCAGGCGGGTGCGGATCTCGATGAACGATCCCGGCAGAATCGGCAGTGCAAACCGAACAATGCCGCTCTCGATCTGCCCATCGCCACAATGTGACCGCAGGGCCGTCTGCAGCCCGCAATGCGCCTTCAAAACCAACCGATCATCGGTGATCACGTGCAAGGAACGCGGGTCGCCGTCCGGGTAGTCACGGTGACGGCTGCGGTAGTTGCCGTAGAGGCCATCCGTGCCGTTTCCAACGGTCGTGGCGTCGCCGTAGATGTATCGGTAATACGCGATTTGATCGAGATCCGCCTTGCTGCGGATGGTCGCCCCAGGCCGGTTGCGGCCAAAGGTCGCGTCCAGCCGATTTGTGAAGTGCCCCTCCACTCCCGTTGGATAAACCGCGCCATTGGTGGGCACACTGGCCCCAGCCACTGCCGCCCCCTCGCCCGCCTCCGCCTGCACAAAGCCAGTCACGATGCCCGCAATCGCGAGCAACGCCACAACGCCCCTGGGCATCAGAATCTCCGTTCGAACACCTTGATCACATCGCCGGGCGCAATGAACGAACTCGGCGTCACCAACCCCTCCGTCGCCTCCCCGCCGGTCGCACGAACAGCCGAGGCATAATCCTGCACGGCGCGATAGGTAAACCCACCCGCCACAGCCACAGTGGTCAGCACCGTCATGCCCGGCTGATAGGGATACTGCCCCGGTTTGGACACCTCGCCCAACACGAAGATCGGCCGATAAGCCAGCACTTCCACCGACACACTGGGATCTTGCAGCATGTTTCGCCGGCGCAACTCGGCCGCGATCGATGCCTCAAGCTGCTGTGGCGTCAGGCCATCCGCCTTCATCCCGCCCAGCAACGGCATCGCGATGCGTCCCTGGTCATCCACGCGGAACTCACCCGTCAGTTGGTCTTCACCAAATATAATGATGCGCACCTGGTCGCCGCCGCCCAGCCGGTAGCCCTCTGAGTGATATTCAGCCAGCGGCGTCAGGTCGCTCCCAGGGGAACTGCATCCGGCCAGCAAACCAATCGAAACAGCCAGAAAAAGGCCCCGCCTCATGGCACCTAATGCGGCAGAACGGAACATCAGCGGCATCATGCAGCTCCTCTATTTCAATGCAGCACTACAGCCTGCATTCGATAAGGGAATCTCAAAGACCAACGCTTAGTCGCAACAAATACCGGTTTTCCGTATAGTTTCCACCAAACGCCTGTGGCGTCGTCGTTCCCAACGTGCCCGATGCCTTCGAATCCCGCGCCGTCACATTATAGCTCAACGACAGACGTGCGTTCCTGTTCAGCAGCCATGTCGCTGAAACACCAGCGGAATAAAGTGTCTGCGTGCCTTGCCCTGATCCATAAGAGTTAGACGCCACCCCGACCTGCCCGCGCAGCAGCACATTGCGCAGGTATTCGTGATCCACCGAAAGGTTCAACGCAGTCTCGGTGAAGCTTGTCGTTATCTCATCAGCAGAATCAGCAATCTGGCGAGACAGCGTGGCCGTGAGGGTGGTCAATCCAGACGGGTTGAAGACAATATTCGCCTCAGCGGTCGGCTCCTGCACCGTCTTCAGTGCCTTGTTGGAAAATGTCCGTATTTCATAGCCCACCAACGCCCTGGCACGCCAAAGCCCTCCCCCATCATAGTCAACGCCGGTCAGGATTCTGGTGTCATTGTAATTGCGCAGAGCCGTGCCGACCGGCGGGGTGACATAGGTTGCCACGGCATTGCGCACGACAGCCACAACGTTGCGCCGGGGCGCCACCTCGTAGCTGACGAGCACCCCGGGCGTCACCACAGTGCGATTGCGATAGCTCTGCACATACGGCTTTCCGGCAACGGTGCCGTTGTCGAAGCTGTAGGCCGCCACGGAGACATCCGGACGCAGCGCGACACGGTTGAACGTTATATTATAGCCAGCGCGCACCGTGTCGATCCGATAGGCGATGGCGCTGGTCAATTGCGGCGAATCAAGTCCGCCTGGCGTTTGGTTCAGGTTCTGATGCGTAAAGGCCAGTGCCGCTGTGTCCCGACCGATGTCGTAGGTCCCGCCGACGGAGGCCAGCCAGTTGGTATAAGACTGCCGCGACAAATCGAGATAGCGCGTGTCGTCGACCACAAACGCGCCCTCCAGGCTGCTGCCTGACCAATCGGACTGCACCAGAAGGCCGCCGGAGGACTGAACAATCGGGCTGCCATGGCGCTGATGAGACGCGGTGACGTTGTCATCATACCCAAGACTCTCGATCACCTGAGGGCGGATCATGAATCCACCCGCCCGAATGCCACGAAAATCATACTCCTCGCGCTTGCGGGACAGCACGGTCACGCCAGGCTCCACCGACACGCCGGGAATGTTCGGGTTGGTAATCTGGTCGAGCAACTGCGCCCGTGCCGCATGGCCGGGAACCAGGCCGGCCGTTGCGGCCGCTATCAATGCCACCCCAACGCCGCGGAGGGTGCGATGCGTTCGCATCGATGCCGTCGTGTTATCCATTTTAGTCATGCTGTTCTTCCGCGGCTCCACGTACGTTCTGTTGTCTGCAGACAGACGATGCCGTGCTTCGGCTAAATACAATGGCTTGTTGGAAGTATGTCACCCCCAAAATTAGGATTTCCGACAGAAAAACGCCGAATATCGTAATGAAAGGAATTTAAGGCGATGATTGCCACGTCGCGAAACAGCTTTTTTGCCGTGTGCTCCTTTATGGCGCTCATTGGCTTTGGCCATTCTGCCCTTGGTGAGCCGGCCCCGCGCGCCGCCGCGCGCCCGTTGGGGAAAACCTGCGCGGCCGAGATTATACGCTTTTGCCCGTCAATCTCCGAAACGCCGCTGGCCGCCAGAAGTCAGGCCATCTGCCTGAAACCCTACAAATCCAGCCTGTCGCTCGGGTGCCGTCGGGCCGTCAAAGCTCTCTATCCTTGACCGCCACGCGCAGAGTGCTTGGCTTCACGTTCACCATCCTGGGGGCAGCATTGTTCCTGCAACGATTCGGGATTCCGGCCGGCGCGAAGAGCATCAACATCGTTGGCCCGATTGGGTTGCTCGCGGCTATGTATGGCGTGGCAAGCGGGGCGCTGTCGTTCAACACCACACGGTTGTTCATGTTCACGGCACTGTGTTTCTGGGCGATCTGCGGGCTGATTTATCATGCGACCACAACCACCAGCTTCGCTGCCCCTCCAAGTGCGCAGTCATTGGCGCAGTTTCTGGTGTTGACCAGCTTTGCCACACTGTCCTTCGCCACCCGCGTGCCGGAACGACGTTTCTTCGCCGTCGTCACCAATTGCATCGCGCTGGTCGGGGTGGCCGGCCTGCTGCAGTTTGCAGCCCAGTTCGCCGGACTGCGCTTGTTCGCATTTCGCGGGCTGCTCCCAGCCGCAATGCTGTTCGAGGAGGGGTACAACCAGGTTATTCCCCTTGGCATGGGCTCCCTATTCAAATCGAACGGGTTTTTCCTGCTTGAACCCTCAATCTTCTCGCAGTTCATGGCGCTCGGCGTGGCAATCGAAATTCTTGTGCAACGCCGCATGCGCTATCTGGCGCTGTTCGCCGCCGGACTGTTCATCTCGGCCTCCGGCACCGGCTGGCTGGTGCTGATCGCCTTCATCGCCAGCGCCGTCCTCAGCATGGGCAAGCGCGGCATCGCTCTCGCCATTACGACGATCCTTGTCGCAGCCGCCCTGATTGTAGCGGTATCCTTCCTCGCGCCCGACCTCGCCACCGCCCTGTCGGAACGATTGAACGAAATCACACGCCCCAGCACCAGCGGCCACCTTCGCTTCATCACTCCATACTGGGTGTTGACCGGTGTGCTCTCACGCGAACCGATGGCCGCCCTGTTCGGCCTCGGCGCAGGTGTCAGCGAGCATTTGACGTTGCCGTATGAATACGACGTCAACACACCGGTGAAAATCGCCGTCGATCTAGGCCTGCCAGCACTGCTGATGTATCTCGCAACACTCTGCCTGGGCAGAAAATCCATGGTGCAGCGCACGCTGATGTTGCCGGCCCTGGTGCTGCTGCTGTTCACCGGCGGCTATCAGCAATTCCCGCCGGTGCTGTTTCCCATCCTGCTGATCATATCCATCGCGACGCTTGAGCCGGAACCGCAACACGCATGACCCCGTGACGCCTGCCCGCCATCGCCGCCAGATAGACCGCCGCAGTCTGGCGGCCAATATCGCCCCACCGCGGGATGCGATCGAACGCGAGGCGCGATTGAACCGCGCACTGCGCCGCGAAGTTCCGGTCCGCGAGCATGTGCGTCATGGCCCGTCCGAGCGACTCAACCTCGCCGGGCGGCACAAGATGGCCCTGCACCCCATCTGTCAGCGCCTCGGCAAAGTTTCCAAGCGCTGAGGCGATGATCGGCCGGCCATGCGCCAGCGCGATCGACAGCACACCGCTGGCCTCGATTTCGCGATAGGGAAACGCCGCCACCACGCCGGGGCCGAACAGGGACGGGATTTCACGGTCCTCGATAAACCGTGGCTCGATCTCCAGATGTCGGGCCATTCCAAGTGCCTCAGCCCGCGCCACAAGGGGGGCCACATCCATATAGGGCTTGCCGACCACCCGAATCCGCGCCTGGCCGCGCAATCCGGGCGGCAGGCTTGCGAACGCCTCGATCAGCACATCAAGGCCCTTGTACGGCTTCACCTTTCCAAACAGCAGGAACGTGATGCGCCCATCCATCTGGTCCGGCGTGGGCGCCGCAGGGGCATCGAGCAGCAGGCCATGCGGCAACACCGCCAGCCTGTGCGCCGGCAACCCGGCGGCCAGCATCCGGTCCCTGCCCTGCTCGGTATGCACGACCAGCCGATCGAACCCGGCCAGGCATTCGAAAAAATCACGCTGCTGCAAGGCAGAGGACGGATCGCCGTTGAACGGATTGGTGTCATGCACGGTCAGCAGCAAGGGTGCGATCCGCCGCAACGCAGCCAGAAACCGCCGATCAACCATTGGAAGGTTAAGCCACTGAAAATGAATCACGTGCGGACGCAGGCGGCGGAGGGTGCGCAGCAACCGCAGCATGGACACGGCGTGATCCCCCCCCTTCAGCCCAAGCCGCAGCGCCTTGGGCAGGCGCTGCGCCAGAGCCAGGTTGGCGACGGGGTAGAAATGCGCCACCAGATCCACGCCACGTGGGTCGCTGTCCAGCCGGCCCGGCCTTCGGCCGAACAAGGACACGCGATGCCCCGCCTGCTCCAGGCCCTGCGCCAGCGCCTTGTCATACGGCAAGGTGAACAGCGACGGATCAATCAGCGCCACCTGCATCGCCTTCACTCCGCCGGCACGTCGCGCGAGGACGCGGGCGGCACCCAGGTTTGAAACCGCTGGCCCTGCAACGACTGAAGCACGCCCACCCCGGCCGCCACGAACGCGCCCATCGCATCGCGCAGCGTGGCCAATGGCCCGGTTGGCGCAACCGCCACCGCCAGTGCGCCCAGCACCGCCGCCACCGGCACACCCAGCCACACGCGCCAATCGAACATCACCGCCAGCGCCGCCTCCGCGGAGACGGCAGCGCCCGCCAGCAGAAAGATCGTCAACCAGCGCAGCAACTTGTGCGACACATACTTGTATCGATCCAACCACGGCATCCGCCGCAGGCGCGACCGCAGCACCCGGTGCACATTGAAGGCCTGGCACGAAATCCGCACCCTGCGGCGATAGTCCTCGCCGGGGCGCGAGACGGCCTCCTCATACGCGAAGGCATCGTCAACCCGGACAATCCGGTGCCCAGCACACAAAATAGAAAACGAGACGAACATGTCGTCGATCAGGTCTGGCGGCGGCGGCACATGCAGCGAACGCCGCAGCGCAAATATAGACCCATCCGCCCCCATCACCGACCCGGTGGCACTTTCATACGTCTTGATCATCTCCTCAATCCGCCAATACAACGACCCGGTGGCCGCCGTGCCGCTCGCCGCCGCCCCTGAATAGACCAGATGCCCGCACACACAGCCCACACCAGGGTCGGCGAACGCCTCCACCAACCGTGGCACCGCATCCGGCGCGAAAACCACGTTGGCATCGCTGAACACCACGATATCGGCCTTCGTCATCCCCACCAGCGTGTTCATGCCATGGGTTTTGCCCAACCGATCGGCAGACGCGACGAGCCGTACCCGATCGCCATATTCCCGCACAATCGCCGCCGTGCGGTCACTCGATCCATCGACATAAACCAACAACTCAAGCCCGGGCAGAGTTGCGCGCAACGCAATCATGTTCTCGATCTTGGACCGAATAACCCGCTCCTCGTTATACGCGCAGACGCACAGCGCCACCGACTGTGGAACCGCACCGGGAACGCCGTCGCCGGTCGGGCGTGGCCGCCAGCGTTCCAGTGCGCGCAAACTCAACTGATAGGTGGTGAACGGATGCGCCGCGAGGAAAAGCAGCACACAGGCCGTGACGATCAACATGCCTGTCATCAGCTTCCCACCATCACCAACCCAAGGCTGCGCCGGGACAACAGCCCGAGCCTGTCCGTGGTTTGCTGGGCCGCCTCACGTGCTGGCTCGTCATCCACCACCAACAGCACCGCATCCACCCGCTGGGCCAGCGCCTGGGCCTCCTGCGAGGAAGCTGACGGCGCCACCAGCACCACCAGGTCATATTGCGCGGCCGCCTCCACCAGGACGTTTTGAAACACCGTGCTGGACAAACGCTCCAACGCATCGGCGGGGGATTGCTTGAAGGCCAGTATATCCAGCCAGGTATCGGCATCTGCGACCACCTGGTCACGCCAATCGGCAGCGTCGGCCACAAAATCGCCGGCCGGTGCGCCCAGCAGCTTCAAAACCCCAGGGTTGCGCAGGTTCGCATCGAGCAGCAACACCCGCTCCCCGTCGCCGGCCACCACGCGGGCCAAGGCCGATGCGATCTGCAGCCCGTCGTCACGATCGGCAAGCGATGTCACCATCACCAGGCGCGGCGTGGCAGCGCGGCCAAGCCGGCGAATCCGATTGCGCAAGGCCCGCATGGCCTGCGCCTCCGACCCACGCGGCGCCACCAGAACCCGTCGCGGCAGGGTGTCCTTCCCACGGCCGCGAAACCCATCCGGAAAGGCCGCCACAACCGACAC
The DNA here is from genome assembly GCA_040399685.1 of Acetobacteraceae bacterium. Classification (GTDB taxonomy): domain Bacteria; phylum Pseudomonadota; class Alphaproteobacteria; order Acetobacterales; family Acetobacteraceae; genus CAIQQQ01. The sequence continues at coordinate 55,874 of JBBART010000004.1, read as the reverse complement.
CCCGGTGTTGGCAGCCAGTTCCCCGCGCGCCATCGTGCGGCCCAGGATGCGCAACCGCCCGAGGGCGAACAGGCATCCCAAAATCGCCCCCGCGACACCGCCAAGACCGCCGGCAAGCTTCATGTTCGGGCTGGACGGCGCCCCCGGCGGCGTGGCCGTGGTCATGACATGAACATCCGGCGTCTGAACGTCCGCCGGGCGATTGACCGTCTGCTGCGCCCGCTCCAGCAACGTCTGATAAAGCCCCCGGCGGGACGTGACCTCCTGTTGCAGTTGCTCCAGCCGCGCCCGCGCGTTCTCGCTTTTCACCGCAATCTTGCGGGCGTCGTCCAGTTGCTGCGCCACCTCCGCCTCATGCGCCTGCGCCACCCGCAACTGGGTGCCGAGGGACGACACAATACGCCGGGTTTCCCCCACAATCTGCGAACGAATGGAGGCAAGCTCAGCTTCAGCGCTGCGCACGCCCGGATAACTGGCGCCGTAATGCGACAGCAACTCGGCCACCCGCTTGACACCCGCCGCCTCCTGCTCGCGCATCTGCACGATGGTCGGTGACGTCAACACACTGGCCAGGGCATCCGACGCCCCCAGCTCGACCTGACTGGTCGTGCGCTCATACGCCATCTCAAGCTGCGAACGTTCCACAGACGCCCGGGCCGCCGCGGTGGCCAGTTCCTCAATCTGCTGCTGGCCAATACTGCCGGCGCGCAACAGCACTATCTCGTTGCTGCTGCGCAGGTCCAGCATCTCCTTCTCGATGGTCGCCACGTCGAGGCGCACCTGCTCAATACGGGCCAGCATGGCCTGATTCGCGCCCAGGTTCGCAGCCGTCCGACGGCGCCCTTTCGCGGCGATGTATTCGTCGATCAAAACAGTCACGGCATCGGAAGAAAGCTGTGGATCTTCAGACGTGAACGACACCTCGATCGCCAGGCTGCGGTTGTCCTGAAAGATCGTCAACTTGTCCAGCGCCGCTCTGACAACACCGTCGTTCGGGCCCAATTGAGACCGCATCTCCACTGAATCGGGCAGCAAAGATTGAAAAGCAGCCTTCATCTTCTGCATCAGCGTCGGCATACGAAGATCTGAGTTGAACTCCGGATTGTCGACAAGATGCAGCCGGTCGACCACGGCCTGCATCAGATCCCGCGAAGCGAGGGCCTGCATCTCCGTCCGCACGAACGGCATGGGGTCCGATGCGCTGTCAGCCCGCAGGGCGCCCTGCAATTCCGGAATGGCGAAGCGATCCCCTTCGACGGCGATCAGACTGCTCGCGGTGTAACGCTTGGGCATCGTGCGCGCCAACGCATAGGCGCCAACGCTGCCAACCACGGCCAACGCGCCGATCAACAGCGCGTGCCGCCGCAACGTCCGGAGAATGCGGGCAATCGGTATTCCTTGCGGCTCGGGCAATGCGAACGGCACAGGCTGCTTGGCAGCGTCCATTTTATATGTTTCCAGCACGATGATTCTGACAGGCGGCACGGCGCATCACGCGCGCCATGCCAACCGATGAAAGCGGGTGGTGCCGCCAGACACTGCGCGCTCCGCGGCAATCAAGGTTTCGTCATGGGCGGGCCGCGCCGCGCACGTCGCGCGCCTCTGCTCGGCCAGCAACAGCAGGTGGTGCATGAAACTGCGTGTTTCGAAAACATACTGACCAGAACACGATCCGATGGCGCGCAACACGCCGGATGCCGCAATCCGCCGCCACATCCGATCGGACACCTTCCATCCATCGATGGCCACCTCACCCGCCGGCTCCGGGACCGCGCGCAGCCGGCCCCAGCGGTCCTGCTCGGCCATCGCAAGGTGCACCAACAGGTCCACCATCTCCGCATCCCGACCGCCGGCCGTCAGTTCGTCATACGCGGCCGCATCATGGGGCGCTGCTTCCAGCACCATCTGTGCGATGGCAGAGACCACGTCCTCATCGCCCACAGCGTGCGCGCCGTGCCACGTTGCGGCCTGGACGAGACGCAGGCCGAGCAGTTGGACCATATAGGGGTTTCCCCTTGCCAAGGCCGTTACGCACGCCACGCAGGCCGCGGAAAAATGAAACCCCGCCTGCGCGCCGCCATCGAGCAAAATCCTGCCGATCTCGGCATCCGTCAGCAACGGCAAGTGCACCGCGACGAGGTTGCGCTGAATTGACGGATGTTGACCCAGGATTTGGTCAAGATTGTCCGACACACCGACGACCAGGAAAGAAAGCGGAATTGCGCGATCGGACAATTGCTTGATGGTGTCAGCCAGCCGGGCGCGGGTCGTCACGTCCGCCACGCGGTCAAACTCGTCAACAACGCAGACCAGAACCGGGCACGTCAAATGGGTCAGCAGGGAGACCACGTCACGCGGTCGAATATCCCCAGCGGTCAGCGCGCCCTCGCAGCCTTCCTCCCGGTCGCCCTCTGGCTGCTTGACCAGCAGGGCCTGCGGCACATCACGCATCAAGCCCCGCATGATGCTGTCAAACGAGCTTTCGGCCTCGCAGGTGTGGCGGGCAACGATCACGCCGCTATGGCGCAAGGACTGGACGATCAGATTGGACAACGACGTCTTGCCGCGTCCACGCTCTGAATACAGCACAACGTGCGCCTTTTCCTCGCGCAGCGCCTGCACGATGCGCTGGAGTTCGATGTTGCGCCCCATGACCTGACGCCGGCCTGGCTTTGGCTGCGTTGGTGTAAAGGCTTCAGCCGGGGCTACCAGTGTCGGTTCTCGGTGCAGCGATCCCGGGTCTGATCCGGCATCCATAGCGCGCCGGCCCAGAAAGCGAGGCCACGCGCACGCGTCGATCCAAGGGAGACGGATCATATCAATGCTCTTCCCGTTGAAACAAACCCATCACACTGCACCACGACGGTTCAGCACTGCCGGGACTGTTTTACATATAATTAGAAAATCTTCCCAGGGCGTCCAGTTATTGACATACCAGCTATCAAGCTGAACCCGCTGTGCATACGTTGTATCACTTCGACCACTCACTTGCCATAACCCTGTAATTCCCGGCCTTACTTTTAAATAATACTCAATATTTAATCCGTAATGGGTCATCTCTTTTTCTACTATCGGCCGCGGACCAACCAGGCTCATATCAAGCAGCAAAACATTCAACAGTTGTGGAATTTCATCCAGGCTGGTCTTGCGCAGCAAGGCGCCGATGCGGGTGACCCGCGGGTCATCGCGTAGTTTCTGGGTCGCGGCCCACTCCTGCGCTCGCTCTGGGTCATCCCGCAAAATACGGGCGAGAATCGCATCTGAATCCTGCGACATCGACCGAAACTTCATGCAGCCAAAGCGCCGCCCACCAGCACCAATGCGGGTGTGCGCGTAAAAGATCGGCCCCCCATCGCACTTCACCAACACGGCAATGACCGCAAACACAGGCACAAGCACCAGGAGCAGCACCCCAGCCGTCAAGACATCGGATGTGGCCTTCGCATCGCGCCAGGTCGGCCGCACAAGCCGGCGCCAGACGATTGCAGATCCGAGTTTCTGAAACGCTCTCAGAGCCACGCCGGATTGATGGGAAACCTGCCCTGCACCCGCCCCCCCGAGCGGAATCCGCCACTGCCCCACGCAGGCCAGGATGATGCGCGACAACCACCGAAGCGAGACAGCGGACATCGGAAATAAGGTGCAGGCAACGCCCACCAGCAGCCACACATCCGGCGCACCAGACGTAAACTGGAGCATCGCACTCAGCAGCAAGCCAATGCCGCCACATGCCAACAGATCGGAAAGCCCGGAAAACAAAGGCATGCGACGCTGGTAATGGCCCCGCACCCCAAGCAAAAACAACATTCCAATCGCCAGAGCTGCAATTTCAGCAACCACAGCCGCAGTAAGGCGATGGAAAACAGCTACCTTCACATCCGGATCAATCAAAGCCACGACGCCCTCAGAAACGAGCTCAGCCAGGGCAATTGCCAACAGAAAAGCCAGAACATCGGCCGCACACTGGGCGACTGCCACGGCAGGCCGCACGTGCAGCCAAGGTACCGGTCGACGCGCGGTATGCCGAATCGAGAGGATATCAGAACGGCGCGATACATCTCCAATCTGAACTAAGTCCACCATGTTACTACCTAGTTTTGTTCATAATGCTTTTTGTGTTAACAGTCATAATCGTGCTTTATAAAGTGCCTCAACTAAATTTTTCTGTATAAACGATAACGTTTACGTCAAATTAATTTTGTAAGGCGTCTCTCAAAAAATTATTATTTCCTGCTGCTATTTTTGATTGCGAATAGTTTTTATAAATATATTTGTTTTTTAAACAACGGAAGCCTGCGCCCTGGCACTTCAACACAGGCATATGCAAGGCCAGAAACCAGAGCCAAAGGCGCCAACAACAAAAGTGCAGATATCGAAAAGTCATGTGGCACATGCCAGAATCGAAGCTGCTCACGCACCGAAGCGCGAAATACATGCTCAAAAGGTCGATGGATAAGATAGATCGAATACGAAACAACTCCCAGCCAGTGAACACCCCGGCAACCGAGCGCGCTTGCTGCCAACGAACGCCCGTATGACAGCCCGGGAATCAAGACCACGAACAACAGCGGCAAAACAACATCGGTCCCCGGAACCCATAGCAATGCGATGATTCCGACAGCACACGCGTCGGCAAAGCCCTTGCACGCCCAAATGCCGGAAAATATCCTGGCGCGGCCGATCCGATAGGACAACGCGCCCAGAACAAAGCCGGCCAGGCAGCGGAAAAGCGGATAGACCGTCGTTCCCTGATAGACATCAAGAGGCCCAGAACGGTCGAGGGCGAGTTGATGCAGGGTCGATGTATCCCGACCGGATACGAATACAACCGTGCCCATAGCGAGCAACACCGTGCCGCCAGCCCAGACAGGCCGAGACCAGACGACCAGGGAGCACACGACGGGAAACAACAGATAGGCTGCAAACTCGGTGCTGATCGACCAAGTTGGTCCACCAATGCTGTCAGCTGCCCCCCACGCCTGGATGAGCAGTGCATTGCTGACGATTGTGACCATCGACCAACCACCCACGGGGCGCCAGAGGCACAGCGACACAAGCGTCACAGCGATAAAAAGCGGATAAACGCGGCCAACGCGCCGGACAATGAAATCGCGGTATGCCGCAACGGTAAGGCGCCCCTGAAGGCGATCGGCATAGGTCATCACCAAGACATAGCCACTCAACACAAAGAACAGGTCCACCGCCTGGTAGCCACGGTGCACAAGCCCAGCAAACGGACCGAAGCCAAGGCCGCCGCTGGTGTAATGATAAAGCACAACCACGCAGGCAGCCGCCCCGCGCAGACCCGTTAACGCGCGGATTTCGGGCGGCGCGGTCATGCGGCCGCACGCGCCGTGACGCTCGAGGGAAAGGGGGCAACGCTGATATTGAACTGGCCTGCGCGCATATCTCAGGTCATCCGCTGCGCACGCGCAAACCGCAGGCGCAGCCGACCGACAGCCGGTGTGAGGCGACGCAACGCGCCGCGCGATTCGGAATCGACCACCAGAGCGCAGACAGTGATTGCCACCCCCATGAGCCCGGCGAGGCCAACACTGCTCGCCAGGCTCGTCGGCCAAAGATGCGCAAGGCTGTAGCACGCCACCACCCCGCCGAGTGCTGGCAGGATGCGCACAAGGTGTCCCGTCCAGCATTGCCCAACACGCAACATGACGGCGCAGTCGACAAGCATGCGCAAAGTCCACGCCAGTGCGGCGCCTGGAAGGCCGAAATTGATCGTCAACAAATAGACCGCAGTCAGAAACGGAACAACCTCGGCGGCATGGATTTTCGCCGACAGATCGGGCCGCCCCTGTCCCTGCAAAAGCGCGTAAGGGATGAACGCAATCCCGTTCGCCCATGCCCCCACCAGCAGGATCTGGGCGACCGGCGTTGCCGCGACAGCGAACTCGGCACCGATCCAGTGCTGCAAAAATGGACCAGCAAGCAGGATCGCCGGACCGCAGATCGCACCGAAGCCAAAGGCCAGGGTCACGATCGCACGGCTTGCCAGCAGCCGAGCCTCAACCGGCTCAAGCCGCGACAGGCGTGGGAAGAGGGTCTTGGCGAGCGCCAACGCCACAACCTGCGTGCGTGTGGACAGGCTCATGGGCACCGAATAATGCGCAATCGCCGTAGGCCCGATCAGCGCGCCGATCAGGAATTGATCAAAGGTCGCAAGCAGCGGGCTGAGCAGGCTGCTGATGCTTACCCATGCGCCATAGCCGGCCAATTCGCGCACTTTGGCGCGGTCAAAGCAGCGAAAATTCACTGGCCTTTCGGCGTGCAGAACGAAGGCCCAGATCAACAACGTGGAGACGAGACGAGCCAAAAGGGCTGCGGGCACCACCACCGCCAGACTCGGGCCAAACAAAATGGCGCATACCACCGGCACGACCTGCCCGAATACGCCGCCGAAGGTTTGGAACAAATTTGCCGCCAGAAATTGCTCGCGTGATTCAATGGCACCAGCACCGATGCTGGACACCAACGCCACTGGCAACATCGCTGCCACCCATGGCATTGCCGCCGTTACTTCCACAGCGAGCTCAGGCGTAAGATTGGCAAAGCGCTCCAACAACAGACCTGATGCGACGTAGAGTAGAAGACCGCCCACCAAACCGAGCACAGCGTTCAAATAAAGCGCCGTCACCAATACTGGCCCACGCCTTGAGGCATCCGCGTGTCCCAGCTTGCTGAGTGCATTCGCGGAGGCGCGCGACAAACCAAAATCAAGAAAACCAAAATATCCCAGCAACAACCAGACAATTGCGAGCATTCCATAGCGTTCTGCACCAACGACATTGATATACAAAGGAACTATGGCCAACGCTGTCAAAATTGGCAAAATAGCACCGGCAACGTTGAGCAAAAAATTCGTCGTCACTGCGTGTTGCTTCATATCCGGCTCTCCACGGCACATTCGTCCAAAAGAACGAATGTCGGATGGCGTGCTGTTTCCAGGCACATCTGGCACCTCCTTCGAATAGGATGAGCGTGTATCGAACTAATTTTCGAATACACATACTTTATTTAACAAAAAGGCCATCATATCAGGTGCATTTCGAGGAACCGTGCCCAATCCATCTGACCGCAGGATTCGAAAATGTCATATACTTTCGTCTGGTCAGTTCTCAAATGGGTAATACCGCAACAGATAGTTGAAATCCAACCCTAAAACACCACGAAGGCGATCACGCATGCGCGAGCAACTGACCGGAGCGCATCTGCAGTCACATGGCCGCGAGGACTACGATGATTCATTGCGATATTTACAGTCTTCCTGTTAGCACGTTGGTTATCGTGGAAAGCATTGATGTATTTACCAAACAGAGAGACCGACACACCTGCGTTGTTGACCGAGCCCATTCGCATCGCCATTGGTGTCGCCACACGTGGCCGTGCCAGCATCCTCGGTGCGATGCTCAGACAGGTCAGCAAGCAAACACGGCAGCCGGACCGGATCGTCATCTGCTGCACGCAGCCACAGGATGTGGCGGATCTTCCCCCTTCGCCGCATGTGGAGATCATCACCGCACCGCCCGGACTTCCATGTCAGCGAAACAACATTCTGGATTGCCTCGACGATTGCGACATAGTCGTGTTTTTAGATGACGATTTTTTGATGGATCCTCACTACATCGAAGCGACAGAGATGATTCTGAGGTTACACCCCAACATCGTGGCCACCACCGGCGATCTGCTCGCAGATGGTGCGCGGGGACCTGGTTATCGTGTGGACGATGCCCGCGCCCTGCTCGACACGGCCCCTCCGCCGACATTGGGGACATTCATCCCGGCGCCGCACGGCTATGGATGCAACATGGCGATCCGGCTTGAGGTGGCGCGCACCCATCAACTTCGCTTCGACGAACGCCTGCCGCTTTACGGATGGTCTGAGGATATCGACTTCACACATCGTATCGGCAGACACGGCGACATTGCCAAAATTCCCGGCGCACGTGGCGTTCATCTGGGCGCCAAGCAGGGCCGCACGTCTGGTCGCAGGTTAGGATATTCGCAGGTGGCAAACCCAATCTATCTGTATGTCAAAGGCAGTTATTCATTCCGGCGCGCCGCCGGCAGCGTTGGTCGCAACGTGGCGATGAACGTGGCCAAGGCGCTGTGGTCAGAACCCTATATCGACCGCCGCGGCCGCCTGGGCGGCAATGCGCGGGCTATGTTCGACCTGGTTATCGGCCGCATGCAGCCTGAGCGGATTTTAGAAATATGAGTATCAACAGCAATGTTCGTCCAAAAGTTTCGGTTCTAATACCTGTCTACAACAGTGCGGACACACTCGAACGCTGCATCCGCTCGGCACTGTGGCAGACACTGGCAAACATCGAAATCCTGGTGGCCGACGATGGTTCGACCGATGACAGTGCCGCTATCGCCGAGCGTCTTGCGGCAGTAGATCCGCGTGTGCGCGTGATGCGGATCTGGCCAAACGGCGGCAAGCCGGCTGCCATGAACCGGATGGTGGCCGTGGCGCGGGGCACCTGGATAGCTGTTCTGGATGCAGACGACGCCTACCACGCACAGCGCCTGGAGCGTCTGGTGGAGGAAGCCGACTTGCACGGCGTTGAGATGGCGGCGGACAATTTGTTCTATGTCGATGCCGGCGCCGACTGCATCACGCAAACAGCGTTCGAGCCTGACGTGCCGGCCCGGATCTTGACCAAATCCGACATGCTCCAGAACTCCGACAGCTATGCCACGTTTGACTTCGGCATTTTGAAGCCCCTGATAAAACGTAGCTTCCTGTTGGCCAATGGCCTTTCCTATTTCGAAAAGACCCGGCTCGCCGAGGATTTTTATTACCTGATGGGATTTTTCGTGGCTGGAGGTCGAGGCGTATTGGTGAGTGACCCGCTCTATTACTGGACCATGCCGTTCGGCAGCATTTCCCGCACATGGACATCCACCGGCAGCGGGGCCTGGCGGTATGACTACCGGCAGGCGCTGACCGCCAACGCGCATTTCATCCGGATGGCACGCGGCGCCGGCGATGCGGACACAGTGACGATGCTTCAGGCCCGCTCGGCACAATACCGCGTCATGATCCATTACCTGACGGCCCAACGCGCTGCGTCGGAGGGAGCCTGGGCGCGCTGTCTGTGGACGATTGCAACCCACCCCTCCACCTACGGCCTGCTGCTGCGCCGGGTTTGGGGGCGGCTGGCGCCACAGCCGAAACCAGGGCCACGTCACCGCGTGGCGCAGGTGCATCCTAGCCTGCATGCACCTTCCAGGGGGCGGGCGGCATGAGGGCGCCACGGGTGATGGTTGTCAGCGCGTGCGACAGTCGGTTCATGCCGTTCTTGCGTGGCCTGATCGCATCAATGCCCCACAGCCTTGCGGCATCCAACGTGAGCATGGCCTGCTTCGACCTGGGGCTGACAGCTTCCGACCGACAATGGCTAGACCGCCAGGGCTGGGCGGTGGCCAGACCACGCGCCCATCTTGGTGTGCGTGAGGAGGACCATAGCGCCACGCTGCGCTCGTTCCTGGCACGCCCGTTTTTGCCCGCGTATTTCCCCGGACACGAGGTGTATGTCTGGATCGATTCCGATATCTGGTTGCAGGACGAGGCTGTGTTTGCGGAATATGTGTCCGCTGCGCTGGCAGACGGGATGGCGATCACGCATGAGAGCGAGCCGTGTTATCGATTTCAAATGTGGCTGTTCGGCTGGACCGCCAAGCACATGATGCGCGGCTATGGCGCGCTGACGGCGGCGCATCTGTTGCGGCGGCCGCATCTGAACGCAGGCTTCTTCGCCATACGGGCAAACGCGCCGCATTGGGGCGCGTGGGCGCGGTGCTATGAGGCCGCGATCAGGCGCACATCATCCTTGGTGCCGCATGACCAGTTCGCGCTGAACCATGCCGTCCATGGCGATCTGGTCGGTGGCCGGGCGCCGCTGCCAACGCGACTGCTTGACCCACGCTGCAACTGGATCTGCGATCGCGGCGTGCCGATGTGGAACGACGCGTCCGCCCTGTTCTGCAAGCCGGCAGCCCCATTCGATACGATCGGCGCCTTGCACCTGGCTGGCCCCGCGAAGCGCACCGCATACGACATCGCTCAAACCGGCGGTGGCACCTTCCGCACCTACATCCTGCGCGGCGCGCGGCCGCTTCAGCCGCAGATGACCGGCCCGCTGGACCAGCCTGCGAGCGCACATGTCGCAGCCTGAAATGGCCCCGGCAAGCGGCGGGGTCCTGTTCAGCCGCGCGCAATCCGAGTATCTGGATGTGCTGCGCGGTTTGGCGGCGCAGCTGGTTTTGGTCCAGCATGCAATTGGCTACAGCTTTCCCGGCAGCAGGTTCGGGGAGCTCGGACTCGGGGCGCTGGGCGTGCAGATGTTCTTCCTGCTCTCCGGCTTTCTCATCACACAGACCGTCATGTCGCGGATACGACGCGGAACGTATGATTTTAGCGAGTTCATGATCAGCCGCTTCTGCCGCATCTATACGCCGTTCGTGCCGGCTGTTCTGTTGGTGGCGATCCTTGATTTCTATGCATCACGGTTTGGCGCCTACCGCTACGGCGCGGAATACAATGTCGGCACCGCCATCGCCAATTTGTTCATGCTGCAGGATTTTCCAGTCTTTCAAATTTTGCGACGAATGCATGTTCCAGAACAACCGTGGTTCGCCAGGACGTTTGGGTCTGGCCGGCAGTTCTGGACGGTCAGCATTGAATGGTGGATCTATGTCACCGTCGGATTGCTGGCAGCTTTGCGTGTTGCACGCGGCAAGCTGCCTCCGTTGTGGCGAGCAGCCCTCGCCGTGGCCGCGATCGAGCCATTGTATAATTTTATCGGCGGTCCAGGCGGCTCGCTGACCTTCACATGGATCGTGGGGGCCGGTGCCAGCCTTGCGCTGACGCGGATGCCAACAGGGTCGCAACCCGGCTCGCGTGCGCTCGCGGCGATCTGGATGGGAGTCGCTGTGCTGGCCGGCCTGCGACTGCTGTTCACGCAGGGGCGGGTCTACGACGCCATTTTCACGTTGCTGCTGGCCGGCCTCGTGTTCATCCCGTTCGTGTATTATCGCGCTGTGGCCGGCGCATCGATGGGGCATCGACTGCTGATCGACCGGTCGGCCTTCCACAGTTATTCGCTCTACCTGACGCACGGCTCGATTGTGGTCTTGATGGCGGCAATCGAGCCAACAATGACCCTGGGATGGTGCGGCATGGTGACGATTGTGTTGGTCACGAACATGGCGGCCATTCCTTTCGCCGCTGCGTTCGAACTGCCGCACCGACATGTGCGGCGCATTCTCCTGCGCGCCATCGCTCCGAGATCAGCCCTGGCTTAGGATTGGCTGGCTGGCCTGCAAGACAGCCCAGTCCTTTGCTACCAGCCGATTGCGCGCCTGAGAAACGAATATCCAAGCGCCACGAAATGCGCCCGCTCGCGGTTGGTCTTGCCGTAGCTATGGCCACCGGTATCCAACTCATAGAACCACGCATCCCGGCCCATGTCCTGCAACTTGGCCGCCATCTTGCGGGCATGGCCCGGATGCACCCGGTCATCGCGACGCGTGGTGGCAATCAAGATCGGTGGAGCCGCGCCCTCGGGGCTGGCGGTGTGATAGGCGGAGATGTGTTGCAGGAAATCCCAGTCCGTGGCCACGTCCGGGTCGCCGTATTCGGCAATCCAGCTGGCGCCGGCCAGCAGCTTGGAATAGCGGCGCATGTCGATCAGCGGGATGGTGCAGAACAACGCGCCGAACCGTTCGGGGTATCGGGTCAGCATGTTGGTGATCAGAATGCCACCGTTGGAGCCGCCTTCGGCCGCGATCCGGCTCGGTTTCGTCACGCCGCGCGCCACGAGATCGGCGGCGATGGCGGCGAAATCGTCGTGGCTGAGCGCCTTGCCCTCGCGCTTGCCGGCATCGTGCCAGGCCGGGCCGAACTCGCCGCCGCCACGAATGTGCGTGAGAACCGCCGTGCCGCCGCGCTCCAGCCACAGCTTGCCGATGGCGCCGCGATAATATGGCTGCTCGGAGACGTTGAACCCGCCATAGCCGGCCATGTGCACCGGCGCATCGCCGGTCTCGACCTGCGGGCCAACCTGCACATAGGGAATGCGCACGCCATCGATGGACACCGCCTCATGGCGCGTGACCGCCAGACCCGCCGCGTTGAACGCCACCGGCGCGCGCTTGAGGATGATGGGGGCGGCCGAGGTGATGGAGGTGAGCAAAAGCCGCGACGGCGTCAGCGGGTCCTGCACGTTGGCCAGCAGGGCGCCGTCTGATTCCGCCGCATCCTCATCCAGCCGCCCGACGCTGACGACGCCGATGGACGGCAGATTGCCCAGAACGGCGCGTGACCAGATGTGCGCCGAGGGCGTGAAGATCTCATGGCTCGGCGCCAGATCGTCCATCACCGAGACGACGAGCTTGCCGTCCGCCCAGAAGAAGCCGCTGCTGGTGCAGCGCGGGCCGGGGGTGAACAGCACCTGCATATCCCGCGCGCCGGCCAGGAATGAATCCAGCCCGATGCCGAGAATGGCGCCGGCCGGATAGGTGGTCTCGCCGATGGTCCAGTCCGTGCGCGGGCGCAGGGCGAACCAGCCGCGATGCCACAGGCAGCCGATATCGGTGGGCAGATCCAGCTTCGTCTTGGGGCCAGTGAGATCGCCGATCCAGAGCGCGCAATTGAAGAAGTCGCTGCGGTCCGAGAAGATCAGCCGGCGGCCGGGGTCTTCTGAATCCACCTGCCCGCCCGCGCCCATGTGCTGCGCGGGGATGTCAAAGATGACCGGAGCTGCCAGCGGATCGGTGCCGCGCCGCCACAGCCGCACGGTGCGGGCGTAGCCGGAGGCGGTGCTGTGCCCCTCGCCCAAGGCTGCCGTCAGCAGCAGCGTGTCGCGGTCCACCCAATCGGTGCCGCCCTTGCATTCGGGCAGCACGAACCCGTTCGCCACGAAGGCGCAGGTGGTGATGTCGAACTCGCGCTGCACCGTGGCATCGCCGCCGCCGCGCGAGAAATACAGCATCGCGCGGTCACGCGTGTCGGCGATGATGTCCGCGCCGCGGAACACCCAGTCCTCGCCCTCGGCCGCGGCCAGGGCGTCGATGTCCAGAACGGTTTCCCACTCGGGCGCATCGGTCCGGTAGGAGTCCAGCGTCGTCCGCCGCCACAGGCCGCGCACGTTGGTGGCGTCTTTCCACACATTGTAGAGCTTGCCGCCACGCCGCGTGACGAACGGGATGTTGTCCGGCCGGTCCATGATGGCGGCCAGCGCATCGGCATCCGCCGCCAGCTCCGGCGTATCGTACCGCGCCAGGGTTCGAGCGTTTTGCGCCGCCACCCATGCCAGCGCCGCAGCCCCGTCCACCTCCTCCAGCCAGAGGCGGGGGTCGTCGTCAGGGGCTGTCAGCGTGGGGCGCAGATCCATCAGCTGTCCATTTTCAGTGCGGCGAGGAATGCCGATTGCGGGATTTCAACCTTGCCGAACTGGCGCATCCGCTTCTTGCCCTCTTTCTGCTTGTCCAGCAGCTTGCGCTTGCGGCTGATATCGCCGCCGTAGCACTTGGCCGTCACGTCCTTGCTCATGGCGCCGATCGTCTCACGCGCAATCACCCGCCCGCCGATGGCGGCCTGGATGGCGATCTTGAACAGCTGCTTCGGGATCAGATCCTTCAGCTTTTCGCAGATCGACCGGCCGCGCTTATCGGCCTGGCTGCGATGGGCGATGAAGCTCAGCGCATCCACCGGATCGGCGTTCACCAGGATGGAAATGCGGACGAGATCGCCTTCCTCATAGCCGTCCATGGCATAATCGAAGCTGGCATAGCCACGGCTGACGGATTTCAGGCGGTCGTAGAAATCGAACACCACCTCGTTCAACGGCAGGCGATAGACGGCCATGGCGCGGTTGCCCACATAGGTCAGATCCACCTGCTGCCCGCGCCGCTCGTTGCACAGCGTGAGGATGGAGCCAAGATACTCGTCCGGCACCATGATCGACGCCTTGATCCATGGCTCGGAGATGATCTGGATCAGCGACGGATCGGGCATGTCCGCCGGGTTGTGCAGTTCTTCCTCGGTGCCGTCCGTGCGGGTCAGCTTGTAGACAACGCTCGGCGCCGTTGCGATCAGATCGAGATCGAACTCGCGCGACAGCCGCTCCTGGATGATCTCCAGATGCAACAGCCCCAGGAAGCCGCACCGATACCCAAAGCCGAGTGCCGCCGAAGATTCCGCCTCATAATGGAAGCTGGCGTCGTTGAGGCGCAGCTTGCCCAGCGATTCCCGCAGCTTCTCAAAATCATCGGCATCGATCGGGAACAGCCCGCACCACACCACCGGAATGGACGCCTTGAACCCGGCCAATGCCTGCTCGGCCGGCGCACGGTCGTCAGTGATCGTGTCGCCCACGTTGCAATCGGCCACGGTCTTGATGGCGGCGGTGATGTAGCCCATCTCGCCCGGCCCAAGATCGTCCACCGGCGACATGCGCGGTGAGAACACGCCCACCTGCTCGACCGTGTGGGTGGAGCCCTTGGACATCATGCGGATCTTCTGGCCGCGCTTCAGGCGGCCGTCCTTGATGCGCACCAGAATAACCACGCCGAGATACGGGTCATACCAGCTATCCACCAGCAGCGCCTTCAACGGCGCGTCAGAATCCCCGGTCGGCGCCGGCAGGCGGTGGACGATGGCTTCCAGCACGCCCTCGATATTCAGGCCAGATTTGGCGGAAATCATCACCGCCTCGGACGCATCGAGCCCGATCACGTCTTCAATCTGCTGCTTCACCCGGTCCGGCTCGGCGGCTGGCAGGTCGATCTTGTTGAGAATCGGCACGATCTCATGCTGCGCATCCATCGCCTGATACACATTGGCCAGCGTCTGCGCCTCCACACCCTGGGACGCATCCACCACCAGCAAGGAGCCCTCGCACGCGGCCAGCGAACGACTGACCTCATAGGCAAAGTCCACGTGGCCCGGCGTGTCCATGAGGTTGAGCGTATACACCTGGCCGTTCTGCGCCTTGTAGGTCAGGCGCACGGTCTGGGCCTTGATGGTGATCCCGCGCTCCTTCTCCAGATCCATGTTGTCGAGCACCTGCTCGGTCATTTCCCGAGCGCTCAGGGCGCCGGTGAACTGAATCAGCCGGTCGGCCAGGGTGGATTTCCCGTGGTCGATATGGGCGATGATGGAGAAGTTGCGGATGTGGCTGAGATCGGTGTGCGTCATGGGGATGACATAGGGGGAATTTGGGGGTTTGTCAGTATGGGGTTCGCGTTATCGGCGAGGTGCATCAGCAGGCGAACAGCCCGCCTCCCCCGCTACAAGCCGAACAGACACCCGCCGCCCAATCGCCGCCGCATAGCGCGTCATCATGTCAATTGTCGGCATATGCCGTGCGTTCTCCAGCCGGGCGATGACGGATTGCGAGGTGCCCATACGCAAGGCGATTTCGGCCTGGGTAAGGCCCGCCGCCTGCCTTGCCTCCACCATCTCGCCAATCACGGCGAAGATTGGCCCCAAGCGGTCGTATTCCGCGCGCACCTCGGGGTCGGTCAGCAAATTCCGCCGCAGCGTGGCGAGGCTTGTCATTGTTGCAGATCCTGCGCGCGGCGCATGGCCAGATAAAGGGCGGCGCGGGGCGTTTTTTGGGATTTCTTCGCGAACGCGTGCACAACAATCACCCGTTGGCCCGCCGCGGTGACGTAAATGGCCCGGGCAATACCGTCGCGGCCGCTCAACCGCATCTCCCACAGCTTCTCATGCAGGTGCTTGATGTGCGGCGGCCCAACGCGGTCCAGGCCAAGCGCCTCGATCCGCTCGGCCAGACGCAGGAAAGCGGCTTGGATATCCTTTGGCAAGGCAGCGATTTCAGCATCGACGATGCGTCCCCACGTCTCCACCGTCCAGGTCATGAGGCGGCGACCGGCCGATTGATTATAGCATCAATGCTATAAATGCAATTCAATTCATCGCGGCGGGGGGCGCGGGCGTCAAGCAATCCGGGTGATGTGCGGGCCATGCCGCTGGTGTGAGCGGCGTCATGGCACGGCGGCAATACGCAATTCTACGACCGGCAGAGAGCAGCGGGGCCAGATTCGCGGGCCGGCGCAGCCTACCCCCACATAACGCGCCGCCGTTCGGGGGAATCTTCCACCAGAGATCGCAAGCACCGGCGGCCTTAACCCGATGGCAACACTCTGCTGCTACCAGCCTTGGAAAATGCTGAGCAGCAACCAATCCCGTCACGTCGCCATGCGAACTGAAAGGCCCGAAAATGCCTACGCCTCCCACAAGCTCCATAACCTACACAGTCGTCTACGGCGGCTACACCAACACCCTCACCGTGACCTACAGCAACACGGTCACTGCCGTTGGGGGTGAACCCGGCGTCACCGGCAATGCATACACCGCGATCACCGGAACCTGGGGCGGGAATGCCATCACAGGCATGTATGGCAGCGGCGGGTCGTACCAAACCGAAACGGGCCCCAGCGGTACGTATTTCGACAATACCTATTTTGCGTCGAATGCCCAAGGGGACGGCGGAAGCTCATTCAAGGGCATTGATTATGACGGTCTCGCATTCACCGCCAACAGCGTCGATATCGTCCTATATTGGTCTGGCGGGAGCACGTTCTCCGTCATGTATGGTTCAACCAGCGGCTCCATCACCTCGCTGTCGGTCGCCTGCTTTCGCGCCGGGACCAACATCCGAACGGCGCGTGGCGATGTCGCCATCGAGACCGTGCGGATCGGCGATGCGGCGGCGCTTGCGGGCGGCGGGTTCGGCCGCGTCATTTGGACCGGCCGGCGCAGTGTCGTGCTGACCAACCACCCACGCCCATGGGACGTGATGCCGGTGCACGTGCAGGCCCACGCCTTCGCTGAAAACCAGCCGGAACGCGACCTTGTTGTGTCACCCGATCATGCCGTCTTCACCGGCGGCGTGCTGATCCCGGTGCGCTACCTCATCAACGGCGCCAGCATTCGCCAGCAGGCGGTGGAGCGCGTGACGTGGTGGCATGTCGAGCTGGAGCGGCATGGCGTGATCCTGGCGGAAGGCCTGCCGACCGAGAGCTATCTCGACACCGGCAATCGCAGCGCCTTCGAGGGCGAGGCGTGTATCCAGATGCAGCCGGATTTCGCCCGCACCGTCTGGGAAGGGCAAGGCTGTGCGGCGCTCGTCACCGACGGGCCGGTGGTCCGCGCCGCGCGAGAGGCTCTGCTGGAGCGGTTGACGCTGCTGAACCATGCGGTCTCCGCCGATCCGGATCTGCACATCACGGCCGGAGGCAGGACGCTGCCTGCCCAGACCCGTGACAATCGGTGGTGCGTGGTGGTCCCGGACGATGCCGCTGCCGTGCATCTGGGCTCCCGCATCCTTGTGCCCGCAGACATGTTTCCGCAGTGCGACGATCGCCGCCGCCTCGGCGTTGCCGTCACCGCGCTCTGGATCGATGGGGAGGCGGTGCCGCTCGACGATCCCCGGCTGACCGGCGGATGGCAGCCAGCCGAATCAGGGCTGCGCTGGACCGACGGATACGCCAGCATCGCAGCACCCGGCGGCAGCGTTGTGGAGGTGGAACTGGCCCTGCTCGGACAGTATTACGTGCCAGCCGAGCGCGCATCACGCCGCGCGGCCTAGAGCATCATCCGATCAAACGGAATCATCCGTCGGATAAAGATGCTCGCTAAAACAAAGGCCTAGAGCATCATTCGCGCGCCTATCAGCGCGGATCATGCTCTAGCCCGGCCTGCGTTCTACCAGAGCGTGCCAGCCGCGCGGGCGGGCCAGGCATCGTCGTATTCCTGGCCGCCCACGCGGTTTTCGCTGAGGGCGGCCAGCACCGAACCCGGGGTTGGCACGCTGCCCGGGTCCGCGAAACGGGTGGGGTTCCACAGTTCCGAGCGCACGATAGCGCGGGCGCATTGGAAATACATCTCCACGATCTCGATCACGATCACCGTGCGCGGCGCCTTGCCGTCCACGGCGAAGCTTCCCAGCACCACAGGGTCCGCCGTCAGATAGGCGCGGCCGTTGACGCGGAAGGTGGTGCCGGAGCCGGGGATGAGGAACAGCAGCGCCACCCGCGGGTCGCGCACAATGTTGCGCAGGCTGTCCACGCGGTTGTTGCCGCGCCGGTCCGGCAGCATCAGCGTCCGGTCGTCATGGATGCGCACAAACCCGCGACCATCGCCGCGCGGGGAGCAATCCAGGCCCTCCGGCCCCACCGTGGCCAGCGCCGCGAACGGGGAGGCCTCGATATAGGCGCGATATGGCGGAATCATCCGGTCCACCACCTTGGCGGTGGAGGCCTCGCCGATCGCGTCATAGGTGCCGTAGATGGCTTCCAGCTGGGCGAGGGTCTCGATTTTCATCGCAGAACACCCCCGGTCGATTTCGCCACGGCCACCACGATCTTGTTGCAGGTGGCCTCGATCTCGGCATCTGTCAGCGTGTGGTCGCGCGGTTGCAACACCACCTCCACGCCGAGCGACTTCTTGCCGGCCTCCAGCTTGTCGCCCTCATACACATCGAACAGCGACACGCCGGCAATCAGCGTGCGCTCGGCCCCACGGGCGGCGCGCAGCACGGAATCGGCGGTGGTGGCGGCATCGACCACGAAGGCGAAGTCCCGGCGCAGCGGCTGGAAGGCCGGCAGGTCCGGCAGCGCCTTCTTCTTGCGCTTCGGCTCGGCGATGGCTTCGAGATGGATTTCGAACGCAACCGCAGGGCCCGCCAAGTCAATCGCCGCCAGAACGCGCGGGTGCAGGGCGCCGAAGGTGGCCAGCACCGCCTTCGGCCCCTGGCGCACGCAGCCGGACTGGCCGGGATGGTAGAAACCGGGGGCGTCGGCGGTGATCATCAGCGCCTCCATCGGCACGCCGAGGGCGGCCAGGGCAGCGAGCACATCGGCCTTGGCATCCAGCGCGGTGGGCGGCTTGGCGCCGGCATAGAAGCGCGGCGGCACCCCGGCGCGCAGGCCAGCGGCGCGCATGGGTTGGGAGTGTTCGTCGCTGCCGAGGAAACACGGGCCGATTTCGAACAGCGCCACGTCTGGAATGCCGCGCGCGGCGTTGCGGGCGGCGGCCAAGGCCAGCGTGGCGATGGGTGTGGGGCGCATCTGATCAAGATCGGACGCAATCGGGTTGGCGAGATGCAGGCTGTCCGGCGCGTCGCCGAACAGGGCCGCAACGGCGCGCGGCATGAAGCTGAACGTGACGCATTCCGCCATGCCGGCCTGGGCCAGCACGCGACGCGCCAGATTGCGGCGTGCCTGGGCGGGGGTGAGCGTGGTGGCCGGGATGCTGCCCATGACGGGCAGGGAGACGGCGGGAATGCTGTCGAGGCCGCGCAGGCGCAGCACTTCCTCGATCAGATCTGCTTCCGGCTCCATGATTCGCGCGCCCTCGGCGGCGGATTCGGCGTTGGCCAACTCGGAGAACGGCTCCAACGCGGTGCCGCCGGCGATGTCGTTGCGCCAGGACGGCACATGGACGGTCAGCGTCTCCGGCGTTTCCACGGCGATTTCAAAGCCGAGCTTCAGCAAATCAGCCACCACCTCAGCCGGCGGCACAGCCAGGCCGCCGAAGCTTTCCAGCCGGGAGAAGCGCAGCGTGGCGGTGCGGCGCCAGTCCGGCTCGGCACCGGCGCGGGCCAGATTGCTCGGCTCGCCGCCGCACAGCGCCATCACCATCGCGGTGGCGGCATCCAATGCAGCCGGCATGATCGACGGGTCGATGCCGCGTTCAAAGCGGCTGCGGGCGTCCGACGCCACGCCATGATAACGGCCGGACAGAGCGATGGAGATCGGATTGAACCAGGCGCATTCGATGAACACGTTGGTGGTGCCGGCATCGCACCCGGTCGCCTCGCCGCCGATGACACCTGCCAAGGATTGCGCACCGGCCGCATCGGCAATCACGCAATCAACCGGCCGCGTGGTGTAATCCTTGCCGTTCAACGCACGGAACGTCTCGCCGGCGCCGGGGCGGAAGGTGAGCGTGGAGCCGGCGATCTTGTCGGCATCGAACACATGCAGCGGGCGGCCGAGGTCGATGGTGAAGAAATTCGTCATGTCCACCAGCGCGTTGATCGGGCGCAGGCCGATGGAGAGCAGCCGGTCCTGCAGCCATTTCGGGCTGGGGCCGTTCTTGACGCCGCGCACCATGCGGCCAAGCACCCACGGGCAGATCTCGGGCATCTCGATGGCCCAGCCGAGCGTGCTGTCGAAGGCTGGCGTGATGGGGGCCGGGGCGAAGGGCTTCAGCGTGCCGATGCCCGCCGCCGCCAGATCCCGCGCCACGCCGCGCACGCTCAGCGCGTCGCCCCGGTTGGGGGTGACGCTGATTTCGATGATCGGATCGTCCAGCCCGATATAGGTGGCGTAGGCCGTGCCCACCGGCGCGTCGTCCGGCAGGTCGATGATGCCTTCGTGGTCGTCGCCGAGGCCGAGCTCCTTGGTGGAGCACATCATGCCCTCGGACTTCACGCCGCGGATCTCGCCGATTTTCAGCGTGATGTTCAGGCCGGGCACGAAGGCGCCGGGCAGGCCGAGCACGGTCTTCATGCCGGTGCGCGCATTCGGCGCGCCGCAGACGACGGAGACGATGCCGTCGCCGGTGTCCACGCGACAGGCGCGCAGGCGGTCGGCATTGGGGTGCTGCACGGCCTCGATCACATGGGCAATGCGGAACGGCGCGAGGGCCGCACCGCGATCCTCGACGCCTTCAAGTTCCAGGCCGATCCGGGTGAGGGTGTCGGTGATCTGTTCCAGCGTGGCATCGGTTTCGAGATGCGTGCGGAGCCAGGAGAGGGAGAATTTCATGGATCAGATTCCCTCGTGGAACATGGCGGGGGCCAGCGGGTTGAACCCGTAATGACGCAGCCAGCGCATATCGCTTTCATAGAATGGCCGCAGATCGGGCATGCCATATTTCAGCATCGTCACGCGCTCGATGCCCATGCCGAACGCAAAGCCCTGCCATTCGCGCGGGTCGATGCCGCAATTGGCCAGCACCTTCGGCTGCACCATGCCGCTGCCGAGAATTTCCAGCCAGTCGGTGCCGCCGCCGATCTCGCCGGTCTTGCGCGACCAGCCGATATCAACCTCCATCGACGGCTCGGTGAACGGGAAATATGACGAGCGGAACCGCACCGGCAGGTCCGACACGGCGAAGAAGGCGCGCAGGAAGTCGATCAGGCAGCCCTTGAGATGGCCGAGCGTGATGTCGCGCCCGATCACCAGGCCCTCGCATTGGTGGAACATCGGCGAATGCGTGGCGTCATGGTCGGCGCGGTAGGTGCGGCCGGGGACGATGACGCGGAACGGCAGTTCGCGGGTGAGCATGGAGCGCACCTGCACCGGCGAGGTGTGGGTGCGCAGCACGCGGCGGCGGTCGGACCCCGGGGTGGGCGGGACGTAGAACGTGTCCATGTCCTCGCGCGCCGAGTGATGTGCGGGGATGTTCAGCGCGCCGAAATTGCGCCAGTCGTCCTCGATGTCCGGGCCTTCCGCCACCGAGAAGCCCATGGCGCCGAAGATGGCGGCCATTTCTTCCATGGTGCGGCTGATCGGGTGAATAAGGCCGGTGGGGCGCGGCTGGGCCGGCAGCGTGACGTCGACCCGCTCGGAGGCGAGGCGCGCTTCGAGGGCGGCTTCTTCAAGCTCGGCCTGGCGTGCCTCGATGGCAGCCGACAATTCGGATTTCAGCACGTTGAGCGCAGCGCCGCGCGCCTTGCGCTCCTCGGGCGCCGCCTTGCCGAGTTCCTTGAGCATTCCCGTCAGCGCGCCGCTTTTGCCGAGCACGCCGACGCGGATCGTATCCCAGGCGCGCAGATCGGTAACGGCCGCGAGAGCAGAAAGTGTTTCGCTTTTCAGCGCATTGAGATCGTCGCTCATTCTATCCTGCACAACAAAAAAGGGGCCGCCCAACCTGGGCGACCCCTTTACCTCAGAAACCCGCTTGGGGCCAATCAGGCAGCGACGGCAATTTCCGGAGCAGGCTGGGCATCGATCACGGCCTGAACGGCCTTGACGATTTCAGCGAAGCTCGTGGGGTCGTCGAACGCGATCGCGGCCAGAACCTTACGGTCCATTTCAATGCCGGCAAGCTTGATGCCGGCAATGAAGCGCGAATAGGTGATGCCCTGTTCCCGGACGGCCGCGTTGATGCGCGTGATCCAGAGAGCGCGGAATTCACGCTTCTTAACGCGACGGTCGCGGTAAGCGTATTGCAGCGACTTCTCGAGCCGCTCGAGCGCAATGCGGTAGTTCGTCGACGACCGGCCGACGAAGCCCTTGGATTGCTTCAGAACTTTTTTGTGACGGGCGTGAGTCGTTACGCCCCGTTTAACACGTGCCATTTTTTAAACCCTCATGCCAGACCGTAAGGAGCCCACTGCTTGATGGTCTTGCCATCAGCTTCGCACAGCACTTGGCTGCCGCGGTTGGACCGCTTCATCTTCTGGCTGCGGTTGATAAGGCCGTGCCGCTTGTTGCCAGGGCCGGCAAGAACCTTGCCCGTGGCGGTGATCTTGAAGCGCTTCTTTACAGAAGACTTCGTCTTCAATTTGGGCATTTCAAACTCCTGATGGATGACGAACCGCAACGCGAGCGGCATGTCGCGGCCGGGCATGCCCATACAGGCCCGGACTCACTGACAAGGCGGCGCTTATAGGGCGGCGGGTGTGAGGACGCAAGATGGCAGTGATGCGGGCGCATCGCGTCGCCACCCCCTTGCACTTCGCCCCCATCGGGACGATTTTCCGGATACAGGACCGCATTAGTCTTTATCAGGATCATCCCATGTTCATCGAGACCGAAGGCACGCCGAACCCCGCCACACTGAAATTCCTGCCCGGGCGGGACGTGATGGGCCAGAGCACCGCTGATTTCGCCAACGCCGAGGCCGCCCTGCGCAGCCCGCTGGCCACCGCCATCTTCGCCCTTCCCGGCGTGGCGCGGGTATTCCTGGGCGGCGATTTCGTCACCGTCACCAAGACCGACGAAAACGGCTGGGCCTCGCTGCGACCACAGGTGCTCGGCGTCATCATGGAGCATTTCGTGGCCGGGCTTTCGGTTATCGACGGCGAGGACGAAGCCGCCCTTGAAGACGTGCTGCCCGAGGATGCCGAGGTGGTGGCGCAGATCAAGGAACTGCTCGACACCCGCGTGCGCCCGGCCGTGGCGTCCGATGGCGGCGACATCGTGTTCCGTGGCTATCGCGATGGCGTGGTGCGCCTGCACATGCAAGGCGCGTGCAGTGGTTGCCCATCGTCCTCGGCTACGCTGAAGCACGGCATCGAGAACATGCTGCGTCATTATGTGCCTGAGGTGACGAAGGTCGAGCAAGTGCTCGCGTGATAAGGTCAGCAAGTGCTGGCATAGCCAACCCGCTTGATTCAGTCGTTGCAGACCCGCTAGAAGCTAGATCGTTCGATATCGAACGACAGGAGATTCCATGAGCCTTGATCACGCCGCTATCGACACCTTGTTCGCCGACGCCCGCACGCAGAACAAGTGGACCGACGCGCCCGTATCGGATGCCGAACTGCACGCGATCTATGACGTGTTGAAGATGGGGCCGACCTCGGCCAACGCGTCCCCCGCCCGGTTCGTGTTCATCCGCACGCCTGAAGGCCGCGAGAAGCTGAAGCCGGCGCTGTCGGCCGGCAACCTCGAAAAGACCATGTCCGCCCCGGTGACGGTGATCGTGGCGCATGATCCGAAATTCTACGACAAGCTGCCGCATCTGTTCCCGCACGCCGATGCCCGCGCCTGGTTTGCCGGCAACGACGCGCTGGCGCAGGAAACCGCGTTTCGCAACGGCACCTTGCAGGGCGCCTATCTGATGATCGCCGCCCGTGCGCTGGGCGTGGATTGCGGCGCCATGAGCGGCTTTGACAAATCCAAGGTCGACCATGCGTTCTTTGCTGAAAGTGGCTGGAAGTCCAACTTCCTGATCAATCTCGGCCATGGCGACGCCAGCGGTGTGTTCGCCCGTTCGCCCCGCCTGACGTTCGACGAAGCCTGCATCCTCGCCTGATCGAGAAGCGGCCGGGGCATCGCTGCCCTGGCCGCGCCTTCAAGCCGCCGAGAAAACAATCTCCTGGGCGCCTTCCCACAACGTCATCTTGCCGAGCGTTGCCAGGTTTTCCAGATTGTCGATCACCGTCAGGAAGTGGTTGCCGGCCAGTTGGCCCACCTTGCTGGCGAAGCACACGCTGCCATAGGGCAGCAAAATCTCCGTCTCGCTGATGCCGCCCGGATAGAGCAAAATCTGGCCCGGCGCCGGAAAGCTGGTGTGGTTCTCATAGCCCAGCCCCAGATCCAGCGAACCCAGCGGAATCCAGCATGATTCGCCGCTCCAGCGCACGTGGATGATCCGCTCCTTGTATGGCAGCAGGCTGCGGAACACAGCGCATGTCTTGGGCGCCAGCGCATCCTCGAAGCGGGCGGTGAAACGATGCGGGCCGGCTTGAATCAGCACTTTGTCCATAAGGCGCTCCTGTGAGTGGTGCGTCATCTTCGGCACCCCGGGCGCTGTTGGCAACGCGGATGGCCTAGGAAAGTCAGCGCTGCTGCACTACCTTCCCTGAATGCGAATTTTGGCTCTCGATGCCGCGTTGGCGCGCTGCTCTGTGGCGTTGGTGGAAAACGGCGTGGTTCTGGCCAGCCGAATGGCCGCGTCCGGTCGCGGCCAGCAGGCGGTGCTGGCGGTGATGGTGGCCGACATCCTGGCCGAGACAACGCCGGGCGATGCGTTCGACGCGGTGGCCGTCACGATTGGCCCCGGCAGCTTCACCGGCCTGCGTTCCGCCATGTCTCTCGCGCACGGGCTGGGTGCAACCGGCTGCCCGGTGATCGGCGTGACGGTGGCGGAGGCCTTGGCCGAGGCGGTCGGCCCCACCGATGGCCGGGCGCTGTGGATTGCCATCGACAGCCGGCGCGGCCGGGTGTTCCTCGATATCGGCGGCCTGGTTCGCCCCGTGCAACTGGACGATCTGCCCACGCCGTCTGGCAAGATCTCCGTCGCAGGTGACGCCGCCATCGCGGTGGCTGCCATGCTTTCTGAGCGCGGCTGCGATGTGTGCCTGACCGACGCGCTGCTACCAGATGCCGTTCATGTGGCGGCTGTCGGACTGCGGCGACTGTCCGGCGCCCTTCCGCCGCTGGAGGCGATGCCGCTTTACGTCGATGCACCAGAAGCAAAGCTACCGGCTGGCGGCATTCGGCCCCACCCGCTGCCATGACCGGGCCGCTATGACCGACCTCCTCGAAACGAGCATCGCTCACGGCCCTGCAATGGCTGCCATTCACGCCCTGGCCTTCCCCGCCCATCAAACATGGGGTGCGGACGCGTTGTCGCTGCAACTGGGCTTGCCCGGCGCCTTCGGCTTCATGGATGGCCCGGCCGGATTTATCCTCGCGCGGGTGGCGGCGGACGAAGCTGAAATTCTCACCCTCGCCGTGCTGCCGACGTGCCAGCGCCAGGGCGTGGCCACAAGGCTGCTGCTGGCCGCCACCAAGCGCGCGCAACGCTTCGGCGCGGAGGCTGTTCTGCTAGAAGTGGCAGAGGCCAATATCGCTGGCCGTGCGCTTTATACGGCGGCGGGATTTGCGCCGGTCGGGCGCCGGCGCGGCTATTACGCGCCCGGCGTCGATGCGCTGGTGCTCCGCCTGTCGCTCAGCGGCGCCTGATCCAGATGGTCGTCACGCCGTCTGCAGCCTCCTGCACGGCGAGAACGACATGGCCGAGTGATTCCGCGGTGCGCGGCACGTTCACCCGCGGTTCCTGCCCCTTGAGCCGCACCTTCAGCACATCGCCCGCTTTCAGCCGATCCAGCGCCAAACGCGTGCGCACAAACGTCATCGGACACAGATCGGCGGTGATGTCGATCGCCTGGGTGAAGTCAAGGATCGGCGCCGTGACATTTGGATCGGGCAGGGCTTGCGTCATGTTCAGCCTATGGTTGAGGGCGCATCAGATCATATCAAATGGGCCACGATTGGACATGGGCGTATCAGATCGGCTACGCCACAGTGATGACCGCCCGGCGGCCGGCCACAAGGCCCCGCACAGGATGGGCAGACTTGCCTCGCGCCTGACGGACTGTCTCGCTGGAGCCATCTCCGGCGTTGCCGGCACGCAGGCCAAGGGGCACTGCGAAGGGATTTTGGGGGCCTGATGGAAAGCCGGATCGAGCGTCTGTGCATCGAGAAAGGTCTGAAAATGACCGGCCAGCGCCGAATCATCGCGCGGGTTCTGTCAGAGCCCGGCGACCATCCGGATGTCGAGGAACTGTATCGGCGCGCCACCGCGCTGGACAGCCGCATCTCCATCGCCACCGTCTATCGCACCGTGCGACTGCTAGAGGAAAAGAGCATCCTCGAGCGCCGCGATTTCGGCGGTGGTCGCGCTCGGTATGAGCCCACCGAACACGGCCACCACCACCACATGATCGACGTCGACACCGGCCGTGTGATCGAGTTCGAAGAGCCGGAGCACGAGCGTTTGTTACAGGAGATTGCCACAAAGCTGGGCTTCAAGCTGGTTTCCGCTCGCCTGGAACTGTTCGTGCGCAGGCCCGACGTCCAGCCCGCTCAGGAACCACGCCAGAGGGTCGGCGCCGACGCGCCGCAGCCCCCTCTCCCGCGCCAGCGCGGCATATCACGATGATCCATTCCGCCCCACACGACATAAGCCCCAT
The DNA here is from genome assembly GCA_040399685.1 of Acetobacteraceae bacterium. Taxonomy (GTDB): domain Bacteria; phylum Pseudomonadota; class Alphaproteobacteria; order Acetobacterales; family Acetobacteraceae; genus CAIQQQ01. The sequence goes on along the minus strand of JBBART010000004.1, from coordinate 29,163 downwards.
CTCCCTGCGCCCCACCAGTTTCGGTGAACTGCGCGGCGGCAATCTGGGCGTGCGCATTGCCACCACCCCCGCCGAGATCGATGCCGTTCAGGCGCTGCGCTACCGGGTGTTCTATGAGGAGATGGGCGCCATCCCGGACCCCAAAACCGCCAGCGCCCACCGCGACATCGACGCCTATGACGCGGTGGCCGATCATCTTCTGGTGGTCGATCACCTGCTCGGCGACGGGCCTGAGGCCGTGGTTGGCACGTATCGGCTGATCCGCCAGGAAGCCGCGTCCAAGATCGGGCATTTCTATTCGGCGGACGAATACGACCTGTCCAACATCCTGAGCTTTCAGGGCACCATTCTGGAACTGGGCCGCTCCTGCGTTGGCCGCGCCCATCGTGGGCGCGCCACCATGCAGCTTCTGTGGCGGGGCATCGCCGCCTACGTGAACCTGCACAGCATCGACCTGATGTTCGGCTGCGCGAGCCTGCCCGGCATCGACCCGGACGAAAACGCCGAACAGCTGACCTATCTCTACGCCAACCACCTCGCCCCACCTGAAATCTGCCCACGCGCCCTGCCGGAGCGCTTTGTGGAAATGCGACGCCTCGACCCCGCCACATTGGATGGGCGGCGCACACTGGCGCGACTGCCGCCGCTGGTGAAGGGCTATCTTCGCCTGGGCGGCTTCGTCGGCGACGGCGCGGTGATCGACACCCAGTTCAACACGACGGACGTGGCGGTGGTCGTTAAAACCGAATTGGTCACGCAGAAATATCTGCGCCATTACGAGCGCCAACTGCGCGACCCGCTTGAATAAGGTCGCTTCCGGGACGTTCAACGTCGTGATGACATCGGGCTTCCTGGCCCCGCCCGCTGTGGACATTCTCCACGCGGTCGGCTGTACCATTCACTACATGCGTGCCTATCCCTCGGCGGAGGAAGTGGCCGACATCACCCGCTCTGTGCGGGCGGACGCCATTCTCACCCGGCAAGGCCCGGTCAGCGTGGCCGCGATGGATGCGTCGGACCGGCTGCGCGTGATCGCCCGGCACGGCGTGGGCGTGGACGACGTTGACATCGGCGCTGCCACCGCACGGGGCATTCTGGTCACACGCGCCACGGATTCGAACACGCAGGCCGTGGCCGAACACACGCTGGCGCTCATCCTGGCACTGGCCAAAGACCTGCGTCCGCATGGGGCCGCCATCGCCAGCGGGCTGTGGCGCGAGCCGACGGCACGGGTGCGCGATCTGGCCGGAATGCGACTGGGGCTTGTGGGCTTTGGCGGCATTGCCCGCGCCGTGGTGCCGTTGGCAAAGGCGTTCGGTATGGTGCTCAGCGCGTATTCGCCCAGCCAGAACGCCGCTTCGGGCGTGCGCATGGCGGCATCGCTGGATGATTTGCTGGCCGGGTCGGACGTGATCTCGGTGCATTGCCCGCTGACCGCCAGCACCCGCCATTTGATCGATGCACCCGCCCTCGCCCGGATGCCGCGTGGCGGATACGTCATCAACACGGCGCGTGGCGGCATTGTCGATGAGGCCGCGCTCGCGGCAGCGCTCAACTCAGGCCACATCGCCGGCGCAGGGCTGGACGTGTTCGAGGGGGAGCCCCCCCCGCCCGACCACCCGTTGCGCACCCATCCCCGCGTGCTGGCAACGCCGCATATCAGCGGGGTCACCGATGCATCGATGGTCAACATGGGCGTGATGGCGGCAGAAAGCATCGCCTGGGCGCTGACTGGGCAACCTGTGCCGGCGGCGCGGATCGTCAAAGGATAAATCATGCGGTTCCTGGCGGCGCAGTCTGGGTTGCTGGGCCGGCGGCGCCTTGTCGCCGCCGCTGGGTTTGGAGCGCTGTCGGCGCTGGCACTGCCGCCGCTGCATATCTTGCCGGTTCTGCTGGTGGCGTTTCCGGGCCTGCTGGCGCTGCTGGCCGGCGCCACCCCGCGCCAGTCGTTCTGGACCGGGTTCTGCTTTGCGTTCGGCCACCATTTGATCGGGCTTTACTGGATTACCGAAGCGATCTTGTTCGAGGTCGACCGGTTCTGGTGGCTGGTACCGTTCGCGGTGCCGCTGCTGGCGATGGTGCTGGCGCCGTTCATTGCGCTGCCCTGCATGCTGGCGGCCCGGTTTTCCGCCGGCTGGCCGCGCGTGCTGGTGCTGGCCGGCGGCTGGGCACTGGCCGGGCTTGCCCAGCAATTCGTGGCCACCGGCTTTCCGTGGAACCTGTTCGGCAGCGTATGGGGCATTCCCGGCCCAGTGGGGGATATCATGATCCAACCCGCCGCGCTGATCGGCGTGCATGGGCTGACATTGGTCACCATTGTGCTGGCCTGCACCCCCGCCATCGGCCGCCGTGCCATGGCCGGCGGCGTGGCGGTGCTGCTGCTCTGGGCTGGCTTTAGCGCGGCTCGGCTGGCACAGACCGCTCCCAGCGCGCCAAACCTGACGGTGGTGCTGGTGCAAGGCAACGTGGTGCAGGGCCAGAAAGGCGACCGCAACCACGCCGTGGAGATGTTCCGCCGCCACATTGCCCTCACCGAGCAGGGCGTGGCGGAAGCAGGGGGCAAACCGACGGTGGTGGTATGGCCAGAGACCGCCAGCCCATTCCTGGTGGACAGCGATCCCGGCGCACGTGACGCCATTGCCGAGGCCGCCGCCGGCCCCGCCCTGATCGGCAGTCTGCGCTTTGACGACCAGCGCGGCCTGCGCAACAGCCTTGTGGGCGTCTACGGTCCCGGCCCGGCTGTCGCGATCTATGACAAATGGCATCTAGTGCCGTTCGGCGAATACATCCCCGATTGGGTGCCGATCCCTGTGAAGCTGCTGCCGGGCGTGGGGCTTGCCAAAGGGCGTGGCCCGAGCACGCTGCGCATACCAGGCGTGCCGCCAGCCGGCGCCCTGATCTGCTACGAGGCGATCTTTCCCGCATTTGTGATCGACGCCGCAGACCGGCCGAATTGGATGGTAAACGTGACCAACGATTCCTGGTTCGGCAATTCCTCCGGCCCCCGCCAACATCTGGCTGCTGTGCGCATGCGCGCGGTAGAGGAAGGGCTGCCGTTGATGCGCGCCGCCAACACCGGCATTTCCGCGGGTTTCGACGCCTTCGGCCGCGAACTTGGGCGGCTGGATATGGGCGAACAGGGTGTTTTGCTGGTGCCCCTGCCCGGCCGGTTGCCCCCCACATGGTTCGCCAGGACCGGACTTTGGACTCCGCTTGCCTTCGCAGCACTCACCCTGCTCGTCGGTGCGTTCTTTTCGCGCCGTATAAACCTTTGATTGACGATTGGCGGTTGCAGCGTTAACCTTTGCAACAACCACAGGCAATCGCAAACGATTGATGACCCACCGTTTGACGGTGGGAATCGACACAGCGACATGTCCATATTGAGGTTCTCGGTGATGCAGGCGCCTTTTAACGATGAGTTCGCACAGAAGCCTTTCGGCGATAAGGCCGAGAAGGAATCCAAGCAGAGCCCGATCGATGCCCATGTCGGCACACGAATGCGCCTGCGACGCACGCTGATGGGCATGTCCCAGGAACGCTTGGGCGAGGCGTTGGGACTGACATTCCAGCAGGTTCAGAAATACGAACGCGGCGTGAACCGGGTGAGCGCCTCACGACTGTTCGACCTGTCACGCGTGCTCGATGTGCCGATCAGCTTCTTTTACGACGACATGCCCGAGAAGCTGGCGCAGACCTATGGCGGCCAATCCGGCACCCAAGGCGCCCGCCGCGCAATGGGCTTTTCCGAGGCCCAGGACGGATTCGGCAACGACGACACGCTCAACCGCCGCGAAACGCTGGAATTGGTGCGGGCCTATTACCGCATCACCGACACGGGCGTGCGCAAGCGGGTGTTCGAGTTGGTGAAGTCGCTGACGCCGGAGGGCGACGTTTAACAAATGCCGGACGATACCCGACCTACGGGGTGGGTCGGGTATCGTCCGGCATGCGCAATTGCGGGTTGTCGAAGCGCGGGTTGCGCATCCGATCCAGCGCCCCCGCCAGCGCCTGCGCCAGATCGCGCTTTTCGTCCTCGCCCAGGGCCCGCCCAATTTCCACGCGGGTGTGTCGCGCCATGAGCAACAGCCCTGGCACACGGCCGGGCCGCTCCTCCAGAATCACGTTGAGCCAGGCCGGCTGCAACAGGAGTTCGCGCTTCTGGCCACCCGGATCGGTGCGCATCACGCGCAGGCCGAGCTCGGTGAGCAGCACCACCTCTGACCCACGCACCGCCCGGGCGTTGAGGCGGAACAGCAGCGCCGCCAGCAGCATCTCAATGCCGGTAAACCCACCCACCGGCCATGCGCCCATCCAGACAAACACCGATGCGGACGCGATGCACATGGTGCAAATCACGATCAGCAGCCGTCGCAGGCCGCGCGCGGATAGGCTGCGATGCGGCACGATCACAGCCTGGAACAAGGTGGCATTCTCCATCTCCTACAAATAGAACGCCCGCCCGACTTGCCAGCCCCTGCAAGGCGCTAGAAAACTGCTGGCATGGCATCCAAACCGGCAGCTTCGAAGATTTCCGCCACCAACCCCATCCGCTCCCCGCAAATGACCTTGGCGGATACGCGCCTGTTCCTGGAAGCGCTGGCGGCGGCGCATCCAGACGCCAAAAGCGATCTGGTCTATTCAGACGCCTACACACTGCTGGTGGCCGTTGTGCTGTCAGCCCAGACCACCGACGCGGCGGTGAACAAAGCCACCGTGGGATTGTTCGCCGCCGCCCCCAATCCGGCCGCGATGGTCGCACTCGGGGTGGACGAAATCGGCCGGCATATCCGTACCATCGGCCTGTGGCAGGCCAAGGCGCGCCATGTGCATGCGCTGTCCGCCCAGTTGATCGAGCGTCACAACAGCGAGGTGCCGCATGACCGCGCCGCGCTGGAAGCCCTGCCGGGCGTGGGCCGCAAGACCGCCAATGTGGTGCTGAACGTGGCGTTCGGCGAGTCGGCGATGGCGGTGGACACGCATATCTTCCGCCTCGGCAACCGTACCGGCCTCGCCCCGGGCAAGAACGTGCGGGAGGTAGAGGACAAGCTGATGCGCCGAATCCCGGCCGATATGCTGCGCGACGCGCATCATTGGCTGATTCTACACGGCCGTTACGTGTGCAAGGCGCGGGCGCCCGAATGCTGGCGGTGCGTGGGCGCCAAATGGTGCCGGTTGAAGATCAAGGCTCTCCCAAAGGTCTGATTTCAGGCTATTGCAGACACAGGCAACCAAGGATCGCCCCACGCGTGACCACGCTTCCGCAGTTTCCGGCCTGCACCGTGCTGGTGTTCGGCGACATCATGTTGGACCGCTACGTGTTCGGCGAGGTGCGGCGCATCTCCCCCGAGGCGCCCATTCCCGTGCTGCGCGCCCAGCGGGCGCAGGCCGTGCTGGGCGGCGCCGGAAACGTTGCCAAGAACGTGGTGGCGCTCGGTGCGCACGCCATCCTGCTCGGCCTGATCGGCGATGACGAGGCCGGGCGCGAGGTGATCGCCACGGTCAATGCGGAAGCCGGCGCCATCGTGCTGCACGCGGTGGCCGAGGCTGGGCGCCCCACCACCGTCAAAACCCGCTTCATGTCCGGCGCGCATCAGTTGTTGCGGCTGGATGAGGAAACAACGGCTCCCGTGGGCCCTGAGGCCGCCGGCGCGTTGCTGTCCGCCTATGAGGCCGCCTTGCCGGGCTGCGACATCGTCGTGCTGTCCGACTATGCCAAGGGCGTGCTGTCGGACCCTGTCCTCGCCCGCGCCATCGCCCTCGCCCGCGCGGCCCACAAGCCGGTGATCGCCGATCCGAAGCGCGCCGATCTGGCGGCCTATGCGCGGGTGACCGTGCTGACGCCCAACGAACTGGAAGTCACCGCCGCCACCGGCATTTCCGCCGCCGACGATGCCGGCGCCGTGGCGGCCGGACAGGCGGCACTGGAGTCTAGCGGTGCCGATGCCGTGCTGGTCACTCGCTCTGAAAAGGGCCTCACCCTGGTCCGGCGCTCGGCCCCGCCGTTGCATCTGCCCACGCACGCGCTGGAAGTGGCCGATGTGTCCGGCGCCGGCGACACGCTGATGGCGAGCTTTGCCGTCATGCTGGCGAGCGGTGCGGACATGGCCGAGGCCGCCCGCGTGGCCAACGTCGCCGCAGGCCTTTCGGTTGCCAAGCAAGGCACCGCCACGGTCACCCACGCAGAGTTGGCAGCCGCCCTGATGCCGCCAGTGCTGGCGCTGCCGCTGGACGAGAAATGCGTGAGCCTGGACGAAGCCGCCACCCGCGTGGCGGCATGGCGCGCCGAGGGGCTGGTGGTGGGCTTCACCAATGGCTGTTTCGACCTCATCCATCCCGGCCATGTCCGCCTGCTGACCCGCGCCCGCGCACGATGCGACCGGCTGGTGGTGGCGCTGAACAGCGATGCCTCCGTCAAGCGCCTCAAAGGCCCAACCCGCCCGGTGCAGAACGAACAGGCCCGCGCCACCGTAATGGCCGGCATGGCGGCGTCCGATCTGGTGGTGCTGTTCGAGCAGGACACGCCGCTGGACGTGATCACCAGGCTGCTGCCGAACATGCTGTTCAAAGGGGCCGATTGGGGCAGCATCGATCAGATTATCGGCCATGACGTGGTGCTGGCGCATGGCGGCGAGGTGGCACTTCTGGATTTCGAACAAGGCCACAGCACGACCAACATCATCACGCGGGCAAATGAAAAGGTGGGCGCATGATTATCGTCACCGGCGGGGCCGGATTCATCGGATCGAACGTCGTCGCAGCCCTGCACGCCCAGGGCGAGGACGAGATCGTGGTGTGCGACTGGCTCGGTGCCGAAGCCAAATGGCGCAACATCGCCAAGCACCCGGTGGCCGATATCGTATTGCCCGCGGATCTGCATGATTACGTCGAGGCGCATGCCGGGCGGATCAGCGTCATCTATCATCTGGGCGCGATTTCCGAGACCACCGCGACGGATGCCGACCTCATCGTTCAGCGCAACTTCAAGGCGTCGGTGGATCTGTGGAACGCCTGTGTGCGGCACGGCATTGCGTTCATCTATGCGTCCTCGGCCGCCACCTATGGCGATGGCGCATTGGGCTTTGACGACAGCAACGACCTTGAGCAGGTCAGCAAGCTTCGTCCGCTCAATCTGTACGGGTGGAGCAAGTGGCTGTTCGATTGCTGGGTGCTGAACAACCATGCGCACAAGGCGCCGCCGGTGTGGGCGGGGCTGCGGTTCTTCAACGTCTATGGTCCGAACGAATACCACAAGGGCGCGATGCAGAGCCTGGTCTCCAAGATCGTGGCTGCCCATCGCCCGGGCGGTTCGGTGCAACTGTTCAAGTCCTACAAAGAAGGCTTTGCCGACGGAGAGCAGCTGCGCGACTTCATCCATGTCGATGACGTGGTGGCCGTGATGCTGTGGCTGGCCGCGCGTACCAAACCGGCCGGCATTCTCAATGTCGGCACCGGCATCGCCCGCAGCTTTGCCGATCTGGCCAAAGCTGCCGTGCTGGCCTGCGACGATACCCCGCGCATCAACTTCATCGACATGCCGGAGAGCATTCGCCCCGCCTATCAATATTACACCTGCGCCGAGATGGGCCGCCTGCGGGCGCTGGGCTACAACCAGGACTTCACCACGCTGGAAAACGGTGTCACGCGCTATGTGCGCGATTACCTGCGCGCGGAGGATAAATTTCGGTGAAGCCGGGAAGGAAGTTGTTCTTTTTTGAAAAAAAAGAACCAAAAAACTTTCATCCAATGGCCCGGTTTCAGGGCCAATACAGCGCCATATAAAATGAATGAAAGTCTTTTTTGCTTCTTTTTCTTCAGAAAAAGAAGCCCTTGCCTATTTTACAATAAAAATCCTCTAAAACAGGGACACGCATAATGGACTTCACGCTCAGCCCAAACGCCGAACGCACCCGCGCCGCCATACGCCACTTCGTCGACACCAGGCTGATCCCGCTCGAAGCCCATCGCTCCACCTATGACGAGCATGAAAACATCAATCTCGGCCTGCTGGCCGAATTGCGCACCGAGGCACGGGCGCAGGGTCTATGGGCGCTCAGCATGCCCATCGCACGCGGTGGCGGAGGGCTGAAACTGGCGGAAATCGCGCCGTGCTATGAGGAAATGAACCGTTCCATCTTCGGCCCCGTGGTGTTCAACGCCGCCGCCCCCGATGACGGCAACATGCGCGTGCTGGAACAGGTGGCGACCGACGACCAGAAGCGGATGTTCCTGCAACCGATCGTGGACGGTGAGGTACAAAGCGCGTTTGCCATGACCGAACCGGATGGTTGCGGGTCCGACCCGGCGCTGACCTACACCACCGCCACGCGCACCAACACCGGCTGGAAAATCCATGGCCGCAAATGGTTCATCACCGGCGCTGAGGCGGCCAAGCACTTCATCCTGATCGCCCGCACGTCTGACGACAGCCGCAAGGGCTTGAGCGCCTTCCTGTTCCATGCCGACCAGCCGGGTTGGGAGATCGTGCGCCGCATCCCGATCATGGGGCCGGAAGAACATGGCGGGCATTGCGAATTGTTGTTTGACGGGCTGGAGATTCCCGAAGCCAACCTGCTGATGAATGTCGGTGACGGCCTGAAACTGACGCAGATCCGCCTTGGCCCGGCGCGCCTGACGCATTGCATGCGCTGGACCGGCCTCGCCCGCCGGGCCCTGGAAATCGCCACCGATCATATCGAGACACGCGCCAGCTTCGGCGCCAAGCTGGTGGATCATGAAAGCGTGCAAGGCATGGTCGGCTCGGCCGCGATGGACATCCAGATCGGCAGGCTATTGACGATGCATGCCGCCTGGAAGCTCGACCAGGGCGATTTTGCACGCAAGGAGGTGTCGATGGCCAAGGTCGTCGTGGCCGATGCGCTGCAAAAATCCGTCGATACCGCCCTCCAGCTTCTGGGCGCACGCGGCTACTCGAAGGACACAATCATCGAGTGGATGTATCGCTACGCCCGTCAGGCGCGGCTGGTGGACGGGGCGTCGGAAGTGCACCGCATGGTGCTGGCGAACACATTGCGTCGTGAAGGCACCGAATTCTTTGCCTGGGGGCCTGGCAGCCATGGATGAGCCACGCCGTTCGGCGCTGGCGGCGTGGTTGCCGGATGGGGTCAGCATCGTTGCGATGTCGCTGATGTCGGGCGGTGCCATCCAACAGAACTGGAAGCTGGATGTTCTGGTGGACGGCACGCCACAGGCCTGGGTGCTGCGCACCGATTCCGCCGCCACCCTGTCGCACAGCCGGCCGCGTGCCGAGGAGTTCGCGCTGCTGGCCGTCACGCATAAAGCGGGCGTGACGGTGCCGGAGCCGCTGATGCTCTGCACCGACCTCTCGGTGATCGGCACAGCGTTCTTCATCATGCGCCGCGTCGAGGGCGTGGCCGCAGCACACCGGATTGTGCGCAGCGACACGCTGGGCGGCGGGCGGGACAAGCTGGTCGAGGCGCTGGGACGGGAACTGGCGCGGATTCATGCGATCACGCCTGCGCATGGCGGTTTGGATTTCCTGGCGCGGCACCCCGCCACGGCCCCCGGCCTGCGCTTCGTGGCCGACATGCGGGCGCATCTCGATCATGGCCGCACGCACCACCCGGTGCTGGAATTTGGCCTGCGGCATCTGGAACGCACCGCGCAGCCGGCGGTGGACATCGTGCTGTGCCACAACGATTTCCGCACCGGCAACTACATGGTCGATGAGCACGGCATCACCGGCGTGCTGGACTGGGAGTTTGCCGGCTGGGGTGATCCGCATGAGGATCTCGGCTGGCTATGCGCCAAATGCTGGCGGTTCGGCTCACCGCATGAAGTCGGCGGCGTGGGCTCGCGGGCGGCGTTGTATGCGGCGTATCAGGCTGCCTCGGGCCGCGTCGTCGACGATGCCCGCGTGCGCTATTGGGAAATCGCCGCCACCATCCGCTGGGCCGTGATCGCCATTTCCCAGGCCAAGCGGCATATCTCGGGCACAGAACCAAGCCTGGAACTGGCATTGACCGGCCATATCGTCCCCGAACTGGAACTTGATATCATGCGAGCCTTGGCATGAGCGGCATTGCAGAACCCGGCCCCGCCGACCTGTTGAAAATCGCCCGTGCGACCTTGTTGCAAGACATCGTGCCGCATCTGACCGGCGATGCGCGGTTCAAGGCGCTGATGATCGCCAATGCCATGGCGATTGCCGGCCGGGCGGCGCAATATGGCGATGTTGACGACTTCGAGAATGCGGCTGAAATTTGCGCTGATATTCGCGCCGGCCGGTATGATGACAACGACGAAATGGTCGAACGACTTCTGGCGTATTGCCAGGACCGATGCGCCATCAGCAGCAAGCCAGCCGGAAAGGTTGGTGAATAGAAAAAGGGATTCGGAACATGCCGTCCACGATGTACGACGAGGATCTTGACAAGAACCCGGCCAACCACGTGGTGCTGTCGCCGATTTCATTTCTTGTGCGGGCTGCCCGTGTCTATCCGGATCGGGTGGCCATCATTCATGGCGACCGCCGCATCACCTATGCGCAGATGTTCGAACGCTGCCGGCGCCTGGCCTCCGCCCTCGCCGCCCACGGCATCGGGCGCGGCGACACGGTGGCGGTGTTCGCCCCGAACATCCCGGCGCTGCTGGAGGCCCATACCGGCATTCCCATGACCGGCGGCGTCATCTGCGCCATCAACACAAGGCTCGATGCGCCGACCGTGGCGTTCATCTTGCAGCACAGCGAAGCGAAAATCCTCCTCGTGGACCGCGAGCTGGCGCCCATCGCCGCCCAGGCCCTGGAGCAGATGGAGCATCCGCCGCTGGTGATCGGCATCGATGACGCGCTGACCACGGCCGGCGAAGTGCTTGGCCAGGAATACGAGGATTTCATCGCGGGCGGCGATCCGCACTTCCCCGTCAAGCTCCCCGCCGATGAGTGGGATGCGATCTCGCTCGGCTACACCTCCGGCACCACCGGCGATCCGAAGGGCGTGGTGTGCCACCATCGCGGCGCCTATCTCAACGCCGCCGGCCTGGCGCTGGCCACGGAAATGACCACCCGCAGCGTGTACCTGTGGACGCTGCCGATGTTTCACTGCAACGGCTGGACCTTCACCTGGGGCGTAAACATGCAAGGCGGCACCCATGTGTGCCTGCGCCGTGTTGACCCGGCGCTGATCTACACGCTGATCGCCGAGCACAAGGTGACGCATATGTGCGCGGCGCCAGTGGTGATGACGATGCTGATCCACGCGCCGGCCGACGCCGTGAAGGCGTTCGACCACACCGCCAAGATCTTCACCGGCGGCGCCGCCCCGCCAACCCCGGTCATCGCCGCCATGGAACAGCGCGGCTTCGCCGTCGGCCATGTCTATGGGCTGACCGAGGTCTACGGCCCGCTGACCGTCTGCATGTGGCAGCCCGGATTGGACGAGATGAGCGTGGCGGAGCGCGCCCGCTTCCTGTCCCGCCAGGGCGTGCCGCATCCGTTGGCCGACGATGCGCAGGTGATGGACGCGCAGATGCACGTTGTGCCGCACGATGCCGCCACGATGGGCGAGCTGATGTTGCGCGGCAACACGGTGATGAAGGGGTATTTGAAAAACCCCCGCGCCACCAAGGCAGCGTTCGAAGGCGGCTGGTTTCACAGCGGCGACCTGGGGGTGATGCACCCGGACACCTACGTGGAGATCAAGGACCGCTCGAAGGACATTATCATCTCCGGCGGCGAGAATATTTCATCGCTGGAAGTGGAGGACGTTCTCTACCGCCACCCCGACATCATGGAAGCCGCCGTGGTGGCCGAGGATGACGAGAAATGGGGCGAGGTTCCGCACGCCTTCGTCACCCTGCGCCCAGGTGCCGAGGATGTGACCGAAGCCAAAGTCATCACGTTCTGCCGCGACAACATGGCCCGCTTCAAAGTGCCGAAGCGAATCACCTTCACCGCCTTGCCCAAGACCGCGACGGGTAAGATCCAGAAATACGAACTGCGCCGCATGTTGCGGGCGTCGCTGGCGAAATAAAGTCTGGCAAAAGATGTAAAGGTAAGCGAATGGGTTCTTTTTTGAAAAAAGAACCAAAAAACTTCATGAATTCAGACGCATGGTGCAGCATATGCCGCGCCATGCGCCGAAATGAATGAAAGTCTTTTTGCTTCTTTTTCTTCAGAAAAAGAAGATCTTCCTCATCTGATAATCGCTTCAGGCTTCCCGATACGACAGCAGCAGCAGCCCGATAAACACAAAGCAGATCGGCCACACCCATCCGGCAACCCGGCCGGTGCGATCCTTCATGCGAATTTCCAACCACCGCGCCCAGCCGGCCGCGATCGAGGCCAAGGCGAGCGGCGTGTGCGTCAGTTCGATCAGCAGCGCCTCCTTCACGTTGGCGATGGCGTGGCTGTGCGTCAGCAACGCGGCACCGCCCACGGCGCAGACCAGCGGGAACACCAGCCTGGCGCGCTTGTCGTCCCAACCGCCGGCCCGCACGCGCCATTCAAAGAACGCGAACATCACCGTCAGCAACACGAAAAAGCGATGTTGCAACACCTCGATATCGCGCAGACTTTCGAAAATGCCCTCATCGCCCATCGGCCAGACTTCTGGGTCAGAGCGGAGGAACAGGAACACCGCAAGCCCCAGGAACACCAACGGCCAATGCTTGGCCCAACGGATTCCGGCACGGTTCATGAACGCCAATACGCCGATCAGCACCACGAACACGCCGGCCCAATGATGGTTGAATTCCGACCATGCGATATCGGCCGCATTGCGCGCCGGCAACTCACCGCCACCCGGGATGAAGGCCGGTGGTGGCTTGGTGGCGTTGACCGCCGCTTCCGCATCCAATTGCGCCTGCAAGGCCGGCAGTGCCAGATCGTCATGCTGCGGGGAAACCATGCGTGGCCACACCGGCGCGTTGCGCTCCACCACCTCATGCCACGTCACACGATCCGCCGTCAGATCCACCGAGGGCGGCACCGAGGTCAGGGAGGCGGCGGCGAAGAACAGACTGAAGCCGATGCCGATCTCCACTTCCGCGAACCGCTTCATGCGGCCAATCGGCTCGTTGGGATTGGCCTTCAGGCGCGCCACGGTGCGGGAATTGCCATAGCCCAGCGCCAGCAGCGCCAGGAACATCGCGGCCTTGGCCCCCACCATCACGCCATAGGCCGTGCCGTACAGCGCGTCGGGCGTGCCGACATACAGCACCGACATCACCACCGCCGACACCACGATGCAGCCAACGCCAATCTGCGACATGCGCGAGAACCGAATGCCCACCGCCCGCCAGCCAAACCCGTCATTCACCCGCGCCAGCGCCGAGATGAAGGCCGGAATGCCGCCAATCCAGATCGCTGCCCCCAACTGGTGCAACAAGGCCGCCGCCAGGAGGAGCGGCCGATCGTCCAGCCGGGCGGCGGCATGGGTGGTGAGCGTGGCCGCCATCAATTCCACCAGCCCCGCAGCCAGCAGCAGGCCGCGCGGCGCGGTGGTGCCCAGCGTGAACAGCAGCACGGCCAACACCGCGCCGGCCGCCATCTTGATGATGCCGGCCAACGCCGAACTGGCGCCCAGCGCCTCGAACAGCGTCAGATCCACGGTATCGGTCAGCACTGCCGCCTGCAGCGCGACGGTTGCGGCCTCGCACAGGATCAGCGCCAACGCCGACCAGGCGGCAATGCGCGCCGTGTCCGCGGCCACGCGCGGACCGATGGTGCTGGACATCGGCAGCGCCAGGAACACCAGGAACAAAACGCCGCCCAGCGCCATGGACTGCGACACGATGGTCAGGCCATGGATGATGATGCTGAGATAGCCAAACAGATCAACGAGAAGGCTCACCTTACTTACCCTCGATCTTGAACGGCACGTCGCCGCGCGTGATGTGCCCGTCAATCGCCAGAACCTGCCAGCGCACCACGTAGGCGCCCGGCATCAGTGAAATTTTGGAAAACAGCAGATCGTCAGTGCCCTCAGCGGCGATCGGCAGCACTTCCGTGCTGCGATCGGGGCGAATCAGCGTCAGCCGCGACCGGCCGCGATCGACGCGGCTGTTGAAACGAAACCGAATGGACACATCACCCGCCGGCAACGCGGCCTCAATCGCAGGCTGGCTTTGCACCAGAATCGCGTGCGCCTGCGCCGGTGCCGTGGCCAGCAGGCCCGCCACCATGACGATCAGCCAGCATCCCATCCACCGATTTCGCATATGCAGCAACCTTGCCCAGAATGTGGCCGGTCTAGCCGCCTGACCACCGATTGTCACGTTTGCCATGGTGGACGCGCTGGCGGAAACGCTGTGTAGTCAAGGCCACAAGAGGCCAAAATGACCCCACCGACCACACGCCCATCGCCGACAACACGCGCCGACTATCGGTATTTCCAGACCATCACCACGCGCTGGCAGGACAACGACGCCTTCGGGCACGTCAACAACGTGGTGTATTATTCCTGGATCGACACGGCCGTGAACATGTTCCTGATCGAGCAGGGCATTCTGGAACTCGGCGCCAGCGAGATTGTGGGCGTGGTGGCCGAGACCAATCTTCGATATCTGCGCGAGATCGCCTATCCGGACCCGATCACCGTCGGCGTGCGGGTGGAGCGGCTTGGAAACAGTTCGGTGCGCTATGTCTCGGCGGTGTTTCGCGCCGATGAGGATGTGGCGTCCGCCGAGGGTTTCTTCGTGCATGTGTATGTCGCGCGGGCAACGATGAAGCCCACCCCCATTCCCCAGGCCCAGCGCGCGGCCTTTCAGTCTATTATGTGAGCAGGACAATACCATGGACATCGGACTCAAGGGCAAAACCGCGTTGGTCTGCGCGGCCAGCAAGGGCCTCGGCCGCGCCTGTGCGATGGCGCTGGCGATGGAGGGGGTGAATGTCGTCATCACCGCCCGCACCGCAGGCCCGCTGGAAGAAACCGCCGCCGAAATCCGCGCCGCCACGGGCGTGACGGTCACGACCGTGGTGGGCGACATCACCACCGAGGCCGGGCGCGCAGCCGCCCTGGCGGCATGTCCTTCGCCGGATATTCTGGTCAACAACGCTGGTGGCCCGCCGCCAGGCGATTTCCGCGACTGGGATCGCGACACCTGGATCGCCGCCATCGATGCCAACATGCTGACGCCCATCTTCCTGATGAAGGCGGTGGTGGACGGCATGATCGCACGCGGCTTCGGGCGCATCGTCAACATCACCTCCGGCTCGGTGAAGTCCCCCATTCCGGCCTTGGGCATGAGCAACGGCGCCCGCGCCGGCCTGACAGGGTTCGCGGCCGGCCTCGCCCGCCAGGTGGCGCGGCACAACGTAACCATCAACAACCTGCTGCCCGGCCCGTTCCTCACCGACCGGCTACGCTCCAACGCTCGCGCCGCCGCCGCCGCGTCTGGCCAGGAGGTCGACGCGCTTCTGATGGAGCGTGCAAAAGGCAGCCCGGCCGGCCGCGTGGGGGACCCTGCCGAGTTCGGCGCCGCCTGCGCCTTCCTGTGCAGCGCCCATTCCGGCTTCATCGTGGGCCAGAACCTGCTGCTCGATGGCGGGGCGTTCAACGCGACCATGGCATAAACCCATGAAGACGAAGGTGATGCGCGCTTTTCTGCTGCTGGTGTTGCTGTGCGCAGCCGCACCGGCCTTCGCCCAGAAATCCGCCGACACGCTGCGCATCACCTGGCGCGAGGCCGTGGAGGACGCGGACCCGTATCACAACCCGCTCCGCAACGGCCTCGTGCTGGCGCATCAGGTGTGGGACGGGCTGATCTCCCGCGACCCTCAAACATTCGCACTGCGCCCGCTGCTGGCGCTGTCGTGGAAATACATCGACGACACGACGCTGGAATTCGAACTCCGTCCTGGCGTTATCTTCCACAATGGCGCCCGGTTCACCGCTGCCGACGTGGTCTACACCGTCGAGCAGGCCCTGACGGACCCGCTGGTGGCGGTGCCGTCCAACTTCGCCTGGCTGGCAGGGGCAGAGCGGGTGGACGACCTGCATGTGCGAATCAAGCTCAAGCAGGTGTTTCCGGCAGCCCTGGAATACATCGCAATGACGCTGCCGATCCTGCCGAAGGCCTACCGCACCAGCGTGGGGCCACAGGGCTTTGCCCGTGCACCGGTTGGCAGCGGCCCCTACCGCATCACCCACGCCGATCCGCAACGCATCACGCTGGAGCGCTTTGACGGGTATTTTCGGCAGAGCCCCAAGGGCCAGCCGGCGATCGGGCATATCGTCATCCGACAGGTGGCGGACGCGGCGACCGAAATGGAGGCGTTGCTGAGCGGGCAGACCGACTGGATCTGGTCCTACGCACCGGAAAAATCCGCCGAGATCGCGGCAAATCCGAACCTTCAGGAAACGCGGGCAGAGAGCATGCGGATCGGCTATCTGTCGCTGGACGCCGCCGGGCGCACCGACCCGAAAAGCCCCTACACCAACGTCAAGGTGCGCCAGGCGGTGATGGCCGCCATCGATCGGCCCACGCTGGGCCGGGCGCTGCTGGCCGTCGGCGCCCGGGTGCCAGACGCACCGTGTTTCCCCACCCAGTTCGGCTGCGACCAGACCGCCGCTGCGCGGGTGGCGTATGAGCCTGCCCGCGCCCGCACGCTGCTGGCCGAAGCCGGCTACCCTGATGGGTTCGACACAGAGCTGGTGTCCTACGTCCTGCCCCAATATGCCGAGGCGGTGGCGGCCAATCTGGCGGCGGCGGGCATTCGCGCCAAGGTGACGCAATTGCCGCTCGGCCAGGCGGTGGCGCGCGCGGCGAGCGGCACCACGCCGTTGTTCATGGGCAGCTGGGGCAGCTATTCGATCAACGATGTCTCGGCCATCCTGCCGTATTTCTTCGCAGGCGGTGATAACGACTATGCCCGCATTCCGGAGTTGCAGAGCCTGATCGAACAAGGCGGGGCCACCACCAGCGCTGACCGGCGGCGTGGGTTCTACAGCCGGGCCATCCGCATGATCAGCGACCAGGCGCTGTGGCTGCCGCTGCACACCTATGTCACCACCTACGGCTTCTCGCGCACGCTGAACTTCAAGCCGACCACCGATGAACTGCCGCGCTTCTACCAGTCCAGCTGGCGCTAGGATGCGTTGGTTGGCAGCAACAATGCTGCTGCCGTTTCACGCCGCGGTGGCGCAACCGGTGGTGGGAGAGATGCAGTTGCCGGTGCGGCCTTCCTGCCTCACTTCGCCATTCGGCGTCCGGCCATCGCCGGGGCCACGGGCCACAGGGTTTCACAACGGCATAGATCTGCGCGCACCGGCGGGCGGGGCGGTTTATGCGGTGGCGGCTGGGCGAATCATCTCCATTCACCGGCGCGGTCCTGGCGGGCTGGAAATCGCCATCGCCCATCGTGGGGCGCTGGGGGACTACACGGCGCTGTATTCGCATCTCGGCCTCGTGGCGCCGGCCTTCGCCGAGGGAAAGACCAACGTGGCCCGCGGTGAGCGGATCGCCGTCATCGGGCGCAGCGGCGTGACCTATGGCACGCATCTGTATTTTGAAATCACGGTCAACGGACAACCGATCGATCCGGCCCCGTTATTTCCGGTCTCGCCGTGCGAACACGGGCCATCTCACTTTTAAGACATCAGCCACGCAAAAAACGCCGATCTGAGGGTGGCGTTTCGCAAAACCGCGTGTTAACCCGGTTCCATGAGAAATGCATCACGGATTATTTCTGCTGTAACATTCGCATCTCTGATGCTTCTCGCCGTTCCAATAGCCGCCGCTGCCGATTCCTGTGGGCCCATGCTGATGCCGGCATCCGCCTTGAAACAAGTTGCGCGGGGCTTCACATCGTACCACTCCGGAATTGATCTTCTCGCCCCCTATGGCTCCCCCGTAAGAGCGGCCGCAACTGGCCGGGTGATCTTCTCGGGCAGTTATTTCGGCTATGGCAACATGGTTGACCTGCAGCACGCCGATGGCACCGTCACCCGCTATGCTCATCTGTCCAGCTTCGCGCGTGGGGCCAAGATGGGCCAGACGCTGAACGTGGGCGACACGCTCGGCAATATCGGCACCAGCGGTCACGCCCATGGCGCGCACCTGCATTTCGAAGTGCGCCTCGCAGGCCGCGCAGTGGACCCCAAGCCGTTTCTGGCGATGGCGAACTGCCCAACCGGTCCGGGCCTCACGATCGAAGAAGCCCGCGCGCCTGAGGGACGGCCCGGCGGACTGTTCCAGTAGGTCGGGTATCGCCCGACGTGACTGGCGTGGATGATTGTCGGGCGGTGCCCGGCCTACGCGAGGGGCGACCGATTGTTCCCGCAACGTCATGCATTGCGCCTCACCCGGCGTGTTGCGCTGCCAATGGTGCCATTGTTGGAGAACGGGTGCGTGAAGAAAATTTTGATGGCGAGCGTGATTGCTGTGGGCTCGATGCTGAGCCTCGCCGCCCAAGCCGACGGCCCAATCCGGCTGGCGTTCATCGACACCGGCAACACCGGCCGCAGC
Organism: Acetobacteraceae bacterium; assembly: GCA_040399685.1. GTDB lineage: Bacteria > Pseudomonadota > Alphaproteobacteria > Acetobacterales > Acetobacteraceae > CAIQQQ01. The sequence continues at coordinate 10,710 of JBBART010000004.1, read as the reverse complement.
GTGACAGCCGAGGCGCTGGCCAATGCGATGGCGCAGCAAAAGAAGCTGGATATCGTCGTCATCTCCCGCGCGGTGGAGTTGAACCCCTACAATATCGTGCCAGAGCATGATTTCGCGACGCAGCTGCTGGAGCGCGGGATCGACGTTTCCACCCACCGGGCGGTGCAGGTGACGGCGAACGACATCAAGTTTTCCGACCTCATCCTGACCATGACGGACAAGCACAGGGACACCATCCTGGCGCTGTATCCGCAGGCCAAGGGCAAGATCTTCACCATCTCGGACTACGCCACCGGCCAGTCCGTCGACGTGACGGACGCCTATCGCCAGCCCAAGGCGGTCTACGACCAGGTGTTCCAGCAGATCGACGGCTACATGCCGGCAGCACTTGAAAAGGCCACCAAGAAAAACTGACCGGATTTATACGAACGGGCGCTGCTTACGCCCGTTCGCGCACCACACCGAGCACACCGGCCCCATAGCGCGCCAGCTTCGAGGCGCCGACGCCCTTGATCAAGCCCAACTCATCCTCGCCTGACGGCCGCAGCGTGGCGATCTCGCGCAGCACCGCGTCGTGGAAGATGACGTAAGGCGGCACGGACTGCGCCTTCGCCTCACCCGAGCGCCACAGCCGCAGGGCATCAAACAGGGCCGCCGCGTCGGCATCGAGCCCCTCGGTCGCCGGTGCGCGGGCTTTATCACTGCGATCCGCGGCGCCCCGCTTCTGCGCCGGCGCCAGGATATCGTCGCGCAGCATCACCACCTCCTCGCCGCGCAGGATGGGGCGGGCACGGTCCGACACCAGGCTGACGGTGGCGTATTCGCCCATATCCACTTCTAGCACGCCCCGGGCGACCAACTGGCGCAGCACGCCACGCCAGAAATCGCGGGTGCGGTCCGCACCGATGCCGAAGACCGGCAATTTTTCGTGGCCGAATTTGCTGACGGCGTCGCTGGTTTTGCCCATCAGCACGCCGATCACGTGCAGCGCGCCGAAGCGCTGGCCGGTGCGGTAGATGGCCGACATCAGCTTCTGCGCATCCATCGTGCCGTCGAACTGGCCAACCGGAGAGATACAGTTGTCGCAATGACCGCAGGGCTGCGGCAGATCCTCGCCAAAGCACGCCAGCAATTGCCGGGTGCGGCAATCGGCGGTCTCGGTCAGGCTGATCATCGCCTCCAGCCTGGTGCGCATGGCGCGCTTCTGGCTTTCGGGAGCGCCCGACATTTGCAGGAAATGCCGGGCGCGGGCGATGTCCTCGCCGCCATACAGCAACAGCGTGTCGGACACATCGCCATCGCGGCCGGCGCGGCCGATCTGCTGGTAGTAGGATTCCGGGCTGTCCGGCATGTCCAGATGCACCACGAAGCGCACATCCGGGCGATCGATGCCCATGCCGAAGGCGATGGTGGCCACCATCACAATCGGCTCGCCCGAGCGAAACCGCATCAGGGCCGCACGCTTGATATCGGGCGCGATGCCGGCGTGAAACACCACCGCCGGCCAGCCCTTGGCGATCAGCGAGGTGGCGATACGCTCGGTCTTGGCGCGGCTGCCGCAATAGACGATGCCGGTGTCGCCCTTGTGGCGGGCGAGCAGGGCCAGAAGCTGCGCGGTCTCGCCGATCTTGGCTTCCGCCGCGATATGCAGATTGGGGCGATGGAACGAGGCCGCGAACATCGCCGCCCCCTCCATGCCCAGCGCCGTGAGAATGTCCTCGCGGGTGCGCGGGTCGGCGGTGGCGGTCAGCGCCACGCGCGGCACGCCGGGGAAACAGTGCGGCAGGCAGGCCAGTTCGCGGAATTCGGGGCGGAACTCGTGGCCCCATTGGCTGACGCAATGCGCCTCGTCGATCGCGATCAACGCGATCTCGATGCGTTGCAGGCGCTCCATCGTGCCGGGGCTCAGCAGGCGCTCCGGCGACACATAGATAAGGTCTAGCTGCCCCGCATCCAGCGCCCGGCCGATGCGGCGGGCCTCATCGGGTTCCACCTCCGAATGCAGCGCCCCGGCGGCCACGCCCACCTGGCGCAGCGCCGCCACCTGGTCGTCCATCAGGGCGATCAGCGGCGAGACAATCACAGCCGTGCCGTGGCGGCACAGAGCCGGGATCTGATAGCAGATGCTCTTGCCGCCGCCGGTGGGCATCAGCACCAAAGCGTCGCCGCCCTGGGTGATGTGCGTGACCGCGGCTTCCTGCAATCCGCGAAATTCGGGGAACCCGAACACGCGGCGCAGGGTTTCCCGCGGCAGATCGGCCGGATCGTTCGCCAGATCCATTGCCAAGCCGGCGGACACGCCTTCGGCCATCAAGCCTATTTCGCGCCGACCGCGATGGTCACGCGGCGGCTCTCAAGGCTGGAGAAGGCATATTCCGTGCTGCCCAGCGCCAGTTGCTGAATGCGCGTCGGCGCGACACCGGCCTTGATCAGCGCCTCTGCCACCAGTTCGGCGCGCAAGGCGGAGATCAAGGCATTGGCGCGGGCGCTGCCGATGGGGTCTGCGGTGCCCGTGACGATCACTGGCTCACCGGGGTTGGCGGCCGCAAGTTTCGCGGCGGTGGCGATCACGGCGACGGCGGCCGGGGTGAACGACGCGGACCATTCCTCGAAGAACACCACAAAATTACGGTCTGCAGCCAGGGTATCAACCGGGTTGGCAATGGGGGCGGGCGTCTGTGCCAGCGCGGGAACTGCCGTGGCGGAACCGGCCAGGCAAACAGCAATGGCCAGGGTGAACAAGCTGCGCATCGTCGGTCCTCTCGAAATACTATGAGCGCAGCATACCTGCATGTTGCTCCGCGGTCGCGTCAATTGCCCAACCGCTCCTCTGCGCCGCGACCGTAACGCAATAAATTGCAACGCTGCTTGCAGTTGGCACGTCACAGCTATCAACTGAAGCATGGTAGCAAAACGACACATCCCTCGGTCAGAGGGACAACGACGCGGCATACAGTCATTGGAAACCGGCCTGCGTGTACTCTCGGCGCTGGCGGTGGGGCATGGGGCACAAAGTCTGACCAGTGTCGGCATCCGGGCCGGCGTGTCTCCGAGCCAGACGCATCGCTACCTCCAAAGCCTGATCGCGGCCGGCATGGCAGTGCAGAACGAAGGCGCCCGCTACAATCTTGGCCCATCGGCGATTGCCGTAGGCATTGCGGCGCTGGCACGGCTGGACGCGTTTGCCTGCGCCGAGGCGGCCCTGCTTCGCTTCACGGAAGAGACCGGCCGCACCTCGATGATCAGCGTGTGGGGGGAGGCCGGCGCCGTGGTGGTGCGCTGGAACGCCGGCACACCTCCCATTTATAGCTCGCTGGCGCTGGGTTCGGTGCTGCCGTTGCTGCACAGTGCCGCCGGGCATGTATTCCTGGCGTTCCTCACCGAGGTCCAGACCCACGATGCGTTGGCGCGCGAGATGGCCACCGATCACGCGACGATGCCGTTCGACCTCGTCGCATTGCGCGCCCATGTGCGCCGCTTCATGCTCAGCGATGCCGCCCCGATGATGCTTCCTGGCCTGCGCGCCATCGCTTCCCCCGTGTTCAACCTGCAAGGTGGCCTGGCGCTGGTAGCAAGCTGCATCGCCACGCAAGCATTCGATGTGGAGGAAGACGAGGCGGTGGCAACGCGGCTGCATGCGGCCTGCAAGGCAGCCACCGAGGCGGTTGGCGGGGCTTGGCCGAAGCCGGAAATCAATTAATCTGCTCGCATGACCCTCCAGCTCGATGACCTGCCGCTCGGCCAGGACTTTCCCTGCGGCGCCTTCACCCTCACGCCTGCCGAGATCATCGCGTTTGCCCAGCGCTTCGACCCGCAACCCTGGCATCTGGATGACGCGCTGGCGCAAGAGACATATTTCCAGGGCCTGTGCGCGTCGGGGCTGCACAGCCAGGGCGCGGCGATCAGCCTGATGGTGCGTGCGACCGCGGACGTGGCCATCATCGCCGGTGGATCGCTGCATGAAGCCCGGTTCTTCGCCCCGGTGCGGCCGGATGTGCCCTACAGTGTGACAGCGCAATGGACCGAGGCACGGGCGTCGGCCCGCAATCCCAGCCGGGGCGTGGCCTCCATCGCCATCACGACCACGGACAGTGAAGGCGTGGTGGTGATGGCCTGCGGTGTGACGTACATCGTGGGGCGCGCCCCGGGCTGATTCCGCCCGGCAGGAATGGCCCTCACCCGGCATGATGCGCCGGGTGAGGGTGGCAATCTGGCGGCTTACGGCGGTTTTTACGTGGTACAGGCTTTGCGTTGGTGAGGACATCCAACCAAGGAGATCCCTTCGATGTCCGTCAACGCAACAAGCCAAGCCTCCAACATATGGGCCCGCGCCACCACCGCCCTGACCAACTCACCTTCGGCGCAGGGACTTGGCCAACTCAAGCCGAACGAAGCTGGCGGAGCAAAGGCCAAGACCGGCCCAATCCAGGCCGGGGTTGCTTCGGCCAACCCGTTCCAGTCGCTATCGAACGACCTGCAGTCAACGATCATCCAGTTGCAGGCGCAGGTCAGTGGAAAAGGATAGGCCTGTCAGCGCAACAGACGCATCCCCACCGCGATGGCGGCCAACCCGGCGAACAAGGCCGCCGATGTCGGCTCACCCAGCAATAGGCTGCCCGCAAGGATTCCGAACAACGGAGTGAGGAAGGTGAAGCCCGCGATCTGGGTGGCCGGATAGACCGACACCAGCCAGAACCACGCCAGATAGCTGGCAAAGGCCACCACAACCGTCTGGTACAACAGCGATATCCAGGCGAGAGCCGATGCATCCGGAAAATGATCCAGGTCGCCGGCCAAGATGGCCGCCGCCAGCAGCACCGGCGCCGAGCCGCCCAGTTGGTACAGCAGAAGCTGGGCTGAGGGTAGCTTCCGCAGCTTCGGGTTGGCCTGCATGATGACCGTGGCCGCGCCCCAGAGCATGGCGGCCGCGCCGCACATCAGGTCGCCGCGAATGCTGCCGCCGCCAGCGCTCAGGCCATGGGCGAAGGCAATGGCCACGCCGCCGAACGCCACCAGCAGCCCCAGCATCTGGCGCACGCCCAACCGCCCGCCCGGCAGGAACAGATGCGCGCCGATGGCGGTGAAAAATGGCGCCGTATAGAGAAACAACACGCCGCGCGCCGCCGTTGTCAGCCGCAATCCGGGATAGATCACCAGGAATTCGAGTGCGAACACCATCGCAATCAACAGGCCGGGCCAACGGGCGCTGCCTTTGGACAGCATGCCCACAAGAGCGCCGGGCTTTTCGCGTATGGCAATCCAGCCGACCACCATCAGCGCGGCAACACCCGAGCGAAACGCCGCCTGAAAGAACGGCGGCAAGCCCTGCCCCAGCGACAATTTGATCGCCACCTGCTGCAGGCCCCACAGCGCGCACAGGCCGATCAACACCAGGATCGCCCGGCCATCCACCTTGGCGCGACGAACCTGCGACATACTCACCGCCCGGTGAAGCCAGGCTTCCGCTTGCCAAGGAAGGCCGCTTTCCCCTCGGCGTGATCTTCGGTGAGGAACAGCATCGACTGCACGTTGCGCTCCCACTCCAGCGCGTCGGCCAGGCCTTGCGCCAGATAGGATTTGGTCATGCTGATCGGCAACGGCGCAGTGGCGGACAGCGCGTGCGCCATGGTCAGCGCCGTCTCCAGCGACGTGCCGGGCGCCACGATCCGGTCGATCAACCCGATCGCCTCGGCGCGGGTGGCATCCACCTGATCGCCGTGGATCAGCATCTGCCGCGCCCTGCCCTCGCCGATCCGGCGCGGCAGCGTGTGCAACAGGCCGAAATCGGCCACCAGACCCACCTTGCCGAAACCGGCCATGAACTTCGCATCGCTGGCCGCCACCACCGTGTCGCAGCACAGCGCCAACGCCAGGCCGGCGCCGACGGCCCAGCCCTCGACGGCCGCGATGATCGGCTTGCTGCTGGTGATCATCGCCGAAACCAGCCTGTGCGTCAGGCGAAACCGCTCCCGCCCGCCTGCCACAGCGGCGGCGTTCATGCCGCTGATGTCGCCGCCGGCGCTGAAATTGCCACCGCCGCCGGTGACCACGATGCAGCGCAGATCGCGATCCGCCTCCAGCCGGTCCATCGCCTCGGCCAGGGCCGCGCGCATCGGGATGGCCAGGGCGTTGCGTCGCTCGGGATAGTCGAGCGTGAGGATCGCCACATCGCCCTCACGCTGTTCGCGCAGCATCAGAACGACAACTCGGCTTCGGTGGCGGCAACCAGTTCGTCGCGCGTGACGCCGGGGGCCATCTCCACCACCGCAAAGCCGGTGGGCGTGACATCGAGCACCGCCATGTTGGTGTAGACGCGCTTGACGCAGGCCAGCGCCGTCAACGGATAGCCGCAACGCTTCACCAGCTTGGAGCGGCCGTCCTTGGTGGTGTGTTCCATCATCACCCACAGGCGGCGGGCGCCGGCCGCGAGGTCCATGGCGCCACCGACGGCGGGGGCGGTGTCGTTCTCGCTGGTGGCCCAGTTGGCGATATCGCCGTTCTCGGCCACTTCGAACGCGCCGAGCACGCACAGGTCCAGATGCCCGCCACGGATCATGGCGAAGCTGTCGGCGTGATGCACGAATGCACCGCCGTCCCGCAGCGTCACCTGCTGCTTGCCGGCGTTGATCAGCCAGGGATCAGCTTCTTCCGGGGTGGGCGCAGGCCCCATTCCGAGCACGCCGTTCTCGGAATGGAAAATCACCTCGCGCTCGGCCGGCACGTGGTCAGACACCATCGTGGGCATGCCGATGCCGAGATTGACATACCAGCCCTCGGGAACATCAACGGCCACGCGGGCGGCCATTTCGGTGCGGGTCCAGTTAGTCATGCGGCAACCCTCTTGGCGGGAACATGGAGAACACGGTCAACAAAGATGCCCGGTGTTACGATCGATTCCGGGTCCAGACCGCCGAGCGGGATGATGTGGTGCGTCTGCACAATGGTGCACGCGGCGGCGGTGGCCATGATGGCATTGAAGTTGCGGCCGGATTTGTTGAAGGTGAGATTGCCCCACCGATCGGCCTCCCAGGCCTCCACCAGCGCGATGTCGGCGTGCAGCGCATATTCCAGCACCTGCATGCGACCGTTGATCTCACGCACGTCCTTGCCCTCGGCGAGCTTGGTGCCCACCGATGTCGGCGTGTAGAACGCGCCGATACCGGCCCCGGCGGCGCGAATGCGCTCGGCCAGCGTGCCCTGCGGCACGATTTCCAGTTCCAGCTTGCCGGCGCGGTAGAGTTCCTCGAACACCACCGAACCCTGGCTGCGTGGAAAGCTGCACACGATTCGGCGAACGCGGCCCAGTTCCATCAGGCGGGCAAGACCAACGCGGCCGCTGCCGGCGTTGTTGGCGACAACGACGAGGTCTTTCGCGCCCTGTTCGATCAACCCGTCCAGCAGCGCATCCGGCTGTCCGACCGATCCGAAGCCGCCGAGCAGCACCACGGCGCCGTCCTTGATCCCGTCCATGGCTTCGGCCATCGAACGCACTGTCTTATCGATCATTTAATCTCCGCCAGGCCATTGTTCACAACGATCAGGTCTCTCTCCAGCACGCGGGCGCGAAAGGCGCCAGACTGCCAGATCTCGGTTCGAATGGTTTCGCCCGGAAACACCGGAGACGAAAAGCGCAATGACAGCGCTGCGAGGCGCGTGGTGTCGTAATCGCACAGGCCGCGCAGCAGTGCATGGGTAATCACACCCAATGTGCACAGGCCGTGCAGAATGGCGCGCGGAAAGCCAGCCTTGGCGGCAACGGCAGGGTCCGCATGCAGCGGGTTGTCGTCGCCGTTCAGGCGATACAGCAACGCCTGCTCGGGGCGGGTGGGCAGATCGATCACAAAGTCCGGCGCGCCCTCAGGGGCGGGGGCGGGCGGGCGAATGGGGCCGGACGCCCCGCCAAAACCGCCATCGCCCCGCAGGAACGTGGTGGAGGTGGTGGTGGCCAGCAGCGTGCCGGTGTCGGCATCGGTCAGGGTTTTCTCGGAATACAGCAACGCGCCCTTGCCGGCCCCGCGATCCACCAGGCCGGTCACCTTGGTGCGGCCAACAACGCGCCCCGCCACCGGCATCGGCGCGTGCCAGACAATGCCCTGCTCGCCATGCACCAGCCGAACGGCATCCACGCCCGTCGCCGGATTTGCCAGCCAGAAGCCGGGATGGCCGAGCACCACCGCCATGGACGGCATCGCCTTCAACGTGCGGTGCTGGTCGACGAAATCCAGTTGCCGTTCGTCCAGCGGATCGGTGCCGAGACCGACCGACAGCGCATAGAGAATACTGTCGGCCTGGGTGATGGTCTGGTGCTGATCCGGGATCGGGAAGTTCAGCAATCGCTCCGGATCAATGGCCATGGGGCGCTCCAACCTCGATGACGGCATCTGCGGCGAACGCGCCGGACGGGGTGGCGAACACGGGGTTGAGGTCAACCGACAGCAGATCCGGCCCCGCCTGATGCGCGAACACCGACAGCCGGGCGAGCATGGTGGCAAGTGCTGCGATATCCACCGGCGCACGACCCCGGGCGCCCAAAAGCAACGGGGCGGCGCGCACGCTGCGGATCATCGTCTCGGCTTCCGCCACGCCGAACGGGCAGCGGCGGAACACCACGTCGGCCAATATCTCCACAAACACGCCGCCGAGGCCGAACATGGCCATCGGGCCGAACACCGGGTCGCGCACGATGCCCATGATGCATTCCACACCACTGGCCTGTCGCGCCACCAACGCACCATCGACGCGGGCACCGGCTGGCGCGCGCGCGAGCAGGGTGGCGAAACCTTCGCGGACCGCAGCAGCGTCTGCCACCCCCACCAGCACGCCACCGATTTCAGATTTGTGCAGGATGTCCGGCGACAGGATCTTCATCACCACCGGAAAGCCGAATGCCTCAGCGGCGGCCACCGCCGCTGAGGCCGTGGCGCAGGCGCGCTCGGGCACGATGGCGATGCCGGCCTGTTCCAGCAGGCGCTTGGCGTCGGCCTCGTTCGGGTTGGCGGGGGGCAAGACGACCATCGACACCGATGGTGGGGCGGATAGCGCGGGGGCTGCAAAGGCGTCGCCGAAACGGCCCATCGCATGCAGGGCCACCACGGCGCGCGTCGGATCTTCGAACACCAGAAATCCGGCATCCTCGTATTGCGTCCACATATCCTCGGTGGCGATGACGGACAGGCAATACAGCCGGTCCGGGTAACGCGCCGCGACCGCCCCAAGTTCGGCCTTGATCTTGGGGAACAGCGTCGGCGCGCCACCGGCCTGGGTGAAGAAGCCGAGCACCGATTTATAGCCGCCATCAGCCACCATCGAATCACCGAAGCGACCGATCAACGTGCTGTCGTTGAACACCTGGGCGGTGCAGTCCACCGGGTTGCGCGGGGCCGCGAACGGCACCAAAGCACGTAGGGCATCCTGCGCCGCCTCGGGCATTTCCGGCATTGGAAAGCCGATCTCCTCCGCCACGTCGCTCACCAGCACGCCCGCGCCGCCGCTCAGCGTGATGACGCCCAGCGTGTTGCCGGCCGGATAGATCTTGCGGGTGGCGGCATAGGCGATGTCCACCAGCTGCTCGGTGCTGCGCGCCCGCACCACGCCGAATTCGGCCAGCACGGCGGCTGTGATGGCGTCGTCACCCGCGATGGAGGCGGTGTGGGACTGGGCTGCCACCCGGCCGAGGCGGGAGCTTCCCACCTTCATCATCACCACCGGCTTTCTGGCATCCTTCGCCGCCTGCAACGCCGCCAGCAGGCTCTCACTTTCGTGGATGCCTTCGGCGTAGGCGGCGATGACGTCGGTATCGGGGTCTTCGGCCAGCCAGCCGATCACGTCGCCGATGGTGATGTCGGCCTCGTTGCCGGTGGTGACGCAGATGGGGGTGGCGATGCCGCGATTGCGCATCACCGAGAACAGATGCGTGCCGAACGCGCCGGATTGGCTGGCGATGCCGATACCGCCGCCGGATTTCGATTTCGGCGGCCAACCGCCCTCGAACGAGGAGGAGAACATCGGATAAAAGCCGATCCGATCATTGAACAGCCCAAGGCAGTTCGGCCCCAGCAGCCGCATGCCGGCGGCACGGGCGGTGGCCACCATGCGGTTCTGCGTGTCCGTCTCGGGGCCGCATCCGCTGGGGTCCACCTCGGCAAAGCCGGCAGTGAAAACAATGGCGCCCTTGCAGCCCATGGCGGCCAGTTCCGCCACCGCCGTCACCGCCGCTTCGCCCGCGATGGCCACGATCGCCACGTCCGGCACCTCGGGCAAGGCTGCGAGCGTGGGATAGGCGGGCAGGCCCTGAATTTCGGTGCGGTTCAGGTTCACCGGCATGATCCGGCCGGCGTAGCCGCGCTGCTTCATATAGGAAATTGGCCGGCCGCCGATGCGCGTGGGGTCGGACGATGCGCCCAGAATCGCCACGCTTCGCGGTGAAAATACGGGTGTCAGGCTGGCAAATCGTGCCGCCGCGTGCGCCTTTGGGCTCATTTTATGGTTCTCTCCCGGTGGGACCGGGCAGCGTACCTGATCACCGTCAAGATCATGCATGGCCCCTTGCGCAGCGACAAGGGCGCGGGCCGAAAGTTCACCGAACCCGGCCAGGCGTGAAGCGCCAACCCTCACCCAGCCCTGACGGTTAAATCAGGACTGGGTGCACGCTGGCGACTAGAGCGCGTTGACATTCAGCATGTCCAGATGAACGCACTGACGACGGATAGC
>JBBART010000003.1:191961-290269 GCA_040399685.1 Acetobacteraceae bacterium | reverse complement strand
AACTGGAAACTTTTGGACGCTGTTACCTGGAAACTTTTCGACGCTGTTTGACAACGGAGGCCGAGACGGATCTGCTCCGCACATGGTTTGAGAGCCACATCCCGGTGGATCGGGCGGCATGACAACCGCCCGATCCACCGGGATGGGTGAGTCGGTCGTCAGGCCTGCACCACATCCTCCAGGGCGCCGGTGCGCGAGGATCGGAAGATGGCCTCCAGAGCGGCGACGGTGGCCAGCATCTCCGGTTGCGGCATCGGATAGGCCGCCCCGCCGGATGCGGCGATGGCGAACGCTTCCAGATTGGCCCGCACGGTGGGAGCCGGGCTGTAATCGGTGATGGTGCGTTCTTCACCGCGGATCGACACGGTCAGCGTCCAGCCCTCGGGTGCCTCGGGATGGGATTTATCGCGGATCTCGGCCCAGCCGTTGCTGCCATACAGCGCCAGCCGGCCATCGAACGGGGTTGCCAGGATGGCCGTCAGCAAGGCACTCGGCCCGCTTTTGAAACGGATGAGAGCTGCCAGGGTGTCGCCGTTGGTAAGATCGCTGCCAAGCTGGGCCACCTGCACCCAGGCACGCTCGGCCGGGCCGAAGAAGCTAACGGCCAGATCCAGCAGATGGATGCCGGTGGCGGTCATGGGACCGGCCGGCGCCTCGGTGGGCGACATCCGCCAGTTGTCGCGCGCCAAGGTCAGGAACTTGTCCTGGCTGAAATTGCCTTCCATTTGCAGCAGCGTGCCCAACCGCCCGTCGGCGATCATCGCGCGCAGATCCGCAATCGCGGGCTCGAACCGGCGCTCATGACCGACAGCCAGTGTGACCCTATGATGCTGGCAGGCATTCACCGACTGGATGGCTTCGTCCAGCGTCAGGCACAGCGGCTTTTCGCAGAACACATGTTTGCCGGCCTTGGCGGCTGCGATGATCTGGGCAGGGTGCTGGGTGTGCGGCGTGCAAAGGATCACCGCATCGATGTTCGGGTCAGCCAGGATCTGCGCAAAATCCGTCGCCAGGGCAATCCCCAGCCGGGCTGCCTGCTCGGCCGCGGCCGGTGCCGGATCGCACCCAATGCTGACCTGCAGGAGCGTGCTGTCGCGCATCGTCTCCACAATCGTTCGGCCCCACCAGCCCAGCCCAAGAATGGCAGCATTCAACATGGTGGTCCTCCTTTTTTATTTCGTTTCGCCTTCGACCCGACCTCGCCAATCTTCGATCACGTCCGCCAACGTGCGCTCCCACGCAATGCGAGGCTGCCAGCCCAGCAGCTTGTGCGCCAGTCGAGAATCGCCCGCCGCCATTGGAATGTCGGATTTTCGCAAGAGCCCAGCCCCAACCTGGATGGTTGCGGACACGTCTGCCTGGGCCAGCAATGCAGCAAGCACATCACCAATCCGTCTGGGATGGCCGGAGGCGATGTTGAAGATCGTTCCATCCGCGACAGCGAGGTCCGGCCGCAGGCACGCTGCATAGGCGGAGCACACGTCACGCACATCCAGGAAGTCGCGCATCGGCGACAAATCGCCCACCGTCAGAACCGGAGGCTGTAGACCCGCTTTGATGCGCATGATCTGCCGCGCAAATGAGGGTGTGGCGAAGTTGGCGGACTGGCCAGGGCCAGTATGATTGAACGGCCGCACCCGGATCACGTGCAGCCCCTGCGCTGCCATGGCGCCCAATGCGAGATCAGCCGCCACTTTGGTGGCGGCATAGGTGTTGAGCGGAGCGGGCAGGGCCGTCTCGTCCAACGCCGCGCCGCTTCGAAAACTGGCGCCGTAGAGATCAGCCGTGGACGCGAACACCAGCCGGCACGCCGGAACGTGGCGTATGATCGCTTCGACCAAGGCCAGAGTACCACCAAGATTAACGCGCCACGCCAGTGCCGCATTCGCGCGCGCATCACCCACCGCAGCCATGCCAGCCAGATGCACACAGGCATCAGGCCGCACATTGGCGATCATGGCATCAACTGAAACCGGGTCGGTCAGATCCGCCCGTACGTCACCGGAGGCGGTGCCGCTGCCGATCAGTTGAGCCTTGGGAAAGCACGCCGCCAGCACCCGCATCAGGTGCTGGCCGACGAACCCTTTGGCTCCGGTGACGAGTATTTTCACAAATGCGACGGCGCCGGCGATGCAATGCGGGCGCGGTGGCGTGCGAGGTCGGCATCGACCATCTCGGCCACCATGTCCTCAAGGCTGGTCTCGGCGACCCAGCCAAGATGCTTGCGCGCCTTGGTGGCATTGCCGTGCAGCACGTCCACTTCCGACGGCCGCAACAGGTCGGACGATGTCACCACATGATCCTCCCAGTTCAAGCCGGCATAGCCGAACGCCATCTTGCAGAAATTGCGGATAGACGTGGTGCGGCCTGTGGCGATCACGTAGTCGTCCGGCGTGTCCTGCTGAAGCATCAGGTGCATGGCCTTCACGTAGTCGCGTGCATGGCCCCAGTCGCGCGTGGCGTCGAGGTTGCCGAGGCGCAGTTCCTTCGCCAGTCCGAGCTTGATCCGCGCCACGCCGTCGGTCACCTTGCGGGTCACGAACTCGATGCCGCGCAGCGGGCTCTCGTGGTTGAACAGAATGCCCGACGAGGCATGCATGCCAAAGCTCTCGCGGTAGTTCACCGTCATCCAGTGCGCATAGAGCTTCGCCACCGCATAGGGGCTACGCGGATAGAACGGCGTGCGCTCGGTCTGCAACTGCTCTTGGATCTTGCCGAACATTTCCGACGACGATGCTTGGTAGAAACGCGCCTTTGGGCAGACGATTCGCACCGCCTCCAGCATGTTCGCAGCGCCGAGGCCGGTGACGGTGCCGGTCAACAAGGGTTGCTGGAACGAAGCCGCCACGAAGCTCTGGGCCGCCAGGTTGTAGACCTCATCGGGTTTCACCGTCTCGAGGATGCGAATGCAACTGGACAGATCGATCAGATCGCCGTCGATCAGTTTCACGTGGTCCAGAATACCGAGCCAGCGCAGCCGCTCGCCAATAATCTCCGCAGAAGCAGATCTGCGCAGCAATCCATAAACTGTGATGCCGCGGTCCAGCAGGAGTTGGGCCAGATAGGCACCGTCCTGGCCGGTGATCCCGGTAATAAGGGCTGTCTTCGCCATGATCTTTGTTACGCTCCAGTCTTAACTCGGCCGGACCATGCACGACGTTGCCGGAGAAGTCAGCCCCACCTCGTTGCATCGCAGCGAAACAACCTCCGAATAGTCGGTCATAACAGCGTTAAATGCGACAATGATGCTGCTTCGTATCTATGGGCGATGCCGCTTTCACGCTCATCTGACACCGAATGGCGACATTGGGTTTCTGATGGGTTGCCAGGAAGGGCGCTGCCATGACCATCGCATTTAACCGCCGACACGCAGTGGCCAACGGTGCCGCACTTGCCACGCAGGTGTCTGCCGGTTCGATCAGCAGCCGTGGTGCTGTGGTGGCGAAGCCGCTGCTTATAGCCAGCGAAATTCAGGTGCAGGAGGGGCTGGTGCCCCCCTTCAAAACCAGGGTTGGGCTCCTGCGCCGGATGTCGAAACTGGCATATCTCTTGGTGCGTCCGATCGTGCGGCCGTTGGCGTGGCGCGTCCGAACGTTCCTGCACGGCGATATGTCTGCCCAGATCCAGCACATGCGCGCAGCGGAGGCGGGCACGTCCGCCAGTCTGGATTCACTGTTGGCGCAGGGGCACACGATCTCGGAGCTGTTGGCAGGCTTCGCCTCCGTGACGCCTGGCTACAGGACGCGCACTCAGCTTCGGCGGAAGGTTCACCAGTTTCATGCTGGTTCCGCGATCGGCGATGCCATCACCAACGCAATGCTGTTGCTCCAGCAGGAATTGCGGACGATGGGCTATGAAAGTGAGATTTTCGTCGAGCACGTGGGGAATGGGCTGGCCCAGCGCCTGCACCCGTTGCACGCCTTGCCAATGAACAATGACCACGTGCTGTTGGTGCATCATTCAATGGGGCATGGCGGTTTTGCCCAGGTGCTGCGCTCTGCCGCGCCCAAGGTGCTCATCTATCACAACATAACGCCGCCGAATTTGCTGGCCCACAACCCCTTCATGCAACGCGCCGCCGAACTGGGCCGCACCCAGTTGGCGAAATGGCGTGATCATGTGGTGGCGGCACTGCCGGATAGCGTCTTCAACGGACTTGAACTGCGCCGGCTCGGATTTCCCTGCGTGCGCGAGGCGATGTTGCTGTTCGACCTGGACACGCTGTTGGCACGGGCGAAAGCCGCGCCGCTGCGTGCGGCCGGAAGCGCGTTCACGGTGTTGTTCGTCGGGCGCGAGGTGCCCAGCAAGGGGCAAGCCGATCTGGTGGATGCCTTTGCCCATTTTGCGCGTCGCTATCAGCGCTCGACCGGCAGGACAGCGTGATTGGTGCTGGTTGGATCACGCTCCCCCGATGCAGCCGCCTATCACCGCGACATTCTTGGCCGTATCGCGGGGCATGGGTTGGCAGAGCAGGTCGTGCTGGCCGGCCCAGTGACGGATATCGCCCTGGATGGCTGGTATCGTGCGGCCGATCTCTACGTGTCGATGAGTCGCCATGAAGGCTTCGGCGTGCCGTTGATCGAGGCGATGGCGTTCGGCGTGCCTGTGGTGGCCCTGTCGGTTGGGGCAGTGCCAGACACAATGGGCGGCGCGGGTGTGCTGCTCGACCACGCCGATGCCGAGCGCGTGGCCACGGCCATGTTGCGCGTGGCGGAAGATCCGCGACATGCGGCGGAGGTGTTGGCCGGCCAGGTATTCGCGCTCGAACAATGGCGACTGTCGCATCATCTGCCGGCATTGCAGCAGGCGCTGCTTTTGGCCGGCGCGGAACCGCCAGTGGTGGTCGGCACGTTTGAACATATGTTGCGCCGGCAACGGATCGAGGTGACGGGCGAGGCCATCCCCGCTTTGGCACCGTATCAGCCTGTGGAGATCCCAGGCGCGGTGGCGCCGGGTCCGCTTGTGGAGATCCGGGTGGGCGACACAGTCCGCTCCATGCGGGCGATGGCCGATCTGTCGGTGGTGTTGCTGCGTGATGTCGCGGCCAGTCTCCCTTTGAAGCGCGTTCGCAGGCTGAATGCAGACGCCGATGGCGTGCTGGTGGCATCGTCCATGGCGGCACGGATGCTGGTAGATTCGGGCGTGTCCGTACCAATACGGGTGGTGGGTCTCGCCACGGATCTGTCGTGCTTTGTCGACATCGGCAACGCCCGTGCCGCACGGCCGGAAGTGGCTGGTGCGCGGTCGCGGGTTTTCCTGCACATGGCCCAGGCAACGGGGCACGGCCTGGCAGCCATGCTGACCGCCTGGGCGTGCGCCTTTCGCGCGCATGACCCGGTTCAGCTCATTGTCCTCGCCGATGCGGAATTGTACCGCGACGTGGCATCTCGGATCGCCGCAGCGCGCGCTGCTGATCCAAGTATGGCGGACATCGTCATACGGGCCGATGGGGCTTGCCCAGATGCAACCCTGAGCGATTACGAAGTGGCCGACATTTCGGTCCTGCCCCTCTATGTCTCGGCCGCGGATGATGTGACCGCGGCGAGGGCCTTGGCAGCCGGACTGCACCTGATCGTCTCGGAGCAGGGCGATCATATCGCGTTTTGCGGCGGAGAGGATGCCAATATGCGTCTGCTGTCGATCGCGCCGGAAGGGCGGGACCTCGTGCTGGCGTTGCGGGAGGCAGCGGAGCGGTCTGTGCTGGCATGGCGGCCGCCTGCGGCCTTGACGGCGCTTGACCCGGCGCGATGGGGCGCGCGGGTGGCTGAGGCATGCACGGACATTCTGTTGCAGCCGGCGCGTTCGGCGCTGCGTGTGGCATGGATCTCGTCGTGGCAGTCAAAATGCGGCATCGCTGAGTATTCGCGGCATCTGTTGCAGGCCTATCTGCGCCATGCCTCTCAGGGTGATCCAGATGTGGTCGTGCTGTGCGATCGCCAGATGCTGTACGATGTGGCGCCCCTGCAGGGGGTGAAGGCCATCCCGGTCTTTCAGTTCGCAGCAACCGGTAAACTCGCCGTCGCTGTCACGGCGCAGGAGCCTGATGTTCTGGTCATTCAGCATCAGCCGGCCTTGCTGCCCTGGAGCAAGTTGGCCGATTTGCTGGAGCACCATGCCCTGGCGCGGTGCTGCGTTGTGGTGACGTTGCACAACCTCCGCCATCTTCTGACCGAAGGCCCGGCCGTGCGTGAGCGCGTGACGGCCGCGTTGGGCCGGATCAATCGCGTTTTGGTGCATGCGTCACGCGACGTGCGGTTGCTGCGGGAACTGGGGGTGCGCAACACCGTCTTGTTGCCGCACGGCACCACGCGAGGGCCACATCCGCAGCTTCCAGGCTTGTTGCAGGAAGGCGATGCGCCGTTGATCGGCACCACCGGCTTCGTGCTGCCACAGAAAGGGCTCGCGATTCTGTTGCAGGCGGTGGCTCTGCTGCGCCCGATCTGGCCGAATGTGCGGCTGCGCTTTGCAACGGCGCTCTATCCCAACCCGGATTCAGAGGCGGAACTGGCATCATGCCGTGCTCTGGCCGAGCGACTTGGCTTGTCGGAGTGCCTCCAGTGGCACACGGACTTCCTGCCGAACGACCAGGTGCTGCGGCTGCTGTCGGACTGTGATCTGCTGGTGATGCCCTACGCGCCGACGCTTGAATCATGCAGCGGCGCCGTGCGGCAGGCGATCGCCAGCGGTGTGCCGACGCTGGTATCAGATATCGGTGTGTTCGACGATCTTGGCCTTGCGGTGGACAGGCTGGCGGACACCACGCCCGAAGCGGTCGCTGCCCATATCGATGCGTTGCTGCGCGATGAAAAGCGCCGTGCCGCGATCCAGGCCCAGGCTCAGGCCTGGATCGCGGTGCATGACTGGTCCGTCACGGCCGAGCGGTTGCGCGGCATGCTGCTGGGGCTGCATGCGGAACACCGCGAGCGGCTTCGTGGCGTGGGCGCCTATGAAGCCGATATCGCCATGGCGGCCAAAGGCGGCTCCACGCCTTCCGGGATCGGGCAGACATAGGGATTGGCCTGGGTGCGTTCGGCGAGGTCCGCCTTGGCACGGGCAATCAGCCCTGGCTGCTCGATGGCGGCAACCGCCGTGGCCGCCATGATCTTGGCCACATGCACCATGCCCTTATGCGCCGCCGGGGACTTGCCCTGCGCCGTCAACTGCCAGGAATGGCCCGGCGTGCCGATGGCGTAGGTGGCGGCGTGGGCCTGCACGGTGGGCACCACCCAACTCACGTCGCCCACATCGGTGGAGCCGATCATCGGCGACGGCTTGGCATCCAAAGGCACCAGGCTGTCATGCAACGGCATGTCGGCATTGGGCTTCACGCCGACGCGACGATAGGCGTTGAGGATGTCGGCCTGCGACAGCGTGCCCTGGATCTCGCGCGCGAAGGCGCGGTCGGCATCGTCCCATTCGGGGGTGCCGAGGCGCTCCATCGTCTCGCGCATGGCGTCTTCCAGCGGGGTGTTGGCCAACAGGTTGGACACCGCACTGAGGGTTTCGATATCCACTTTCGTGCCGGTCATCAGGGCAGCGCCACGGGCGCAGTCCTTCACCCGCTCCAGCAGTTCCATCATCTGCGGCAGGTCCATGGCGCGCACCGAATAGCGCACTCGGGCGCGGGCCTGCACCACGTTCGGCGCAATGCCGCCGCTGTCGATCATGGCGTAATGGATGCGGGCGTCGCTTGGCATATGCTCGCGCATGTAGTTCACGCCGACATTCATCAGTTCAACGGCATCCAGCGCGCTGCGGCCCAGATGGGGCGAGGCTGCGGCATGCGAGGCGCGGCCGTTGAAGGTGAAGTCGATGCGGGTGTTGGCCAGCGACAACGCCTCCGCCACTTCAAAGAATGCGTTCGGGTGCCAGGTGATGGCGATATCGACGTCATCGAACGCGCCGGCACGCACCATGAACGCCTTCGCGGCGCCGCCTTCTTCAGCCGGGCAGCCGTAATAGCGCACGCGGCCGGGAATGTTGTTCGCCGCCAGCCAGTCCTTCACGCCGGTGGCAGCCAGCAGGGCGGCCGAGCCGAGCAGGTTGTGGCCGCAGCCATGACCGTTGCCGTTGCCCGGAATGGGGCGATGCTCGGCCACGCCGGCTTCCTGGCTCAGACCCGGCAAGGCATCGTACTCACCCAAAATCGCAATGATCGGCCCGCCTTCGCCGGCCTCGCCGATCACAGCCGTGGGAATGCCGGCGATGTTCTCGGTGGTGCGAAAGCCTTGGCGCTTCAGTTCCGCCAGATGCTCGGCCACCGATTTCGTCTCGGTGTAACAGGTCTCCGGCATGCCCCAGACGCGATCGGCGAGCGCTATGAACGGCTCGCGCTTGGCGTCGACAAGGTTCCAGATCTGTTCACTGTTCTGCATGGTCGATAGCTCCTGCGTGCGTGCGGCATAAGGACGAAAAGAGGCGCGGTGCACGACGCTAGGCCCCATCAACCGGTCCGACCAGCCCGTGAATGTGTCAATCACACATGGTCGCTGGGGCCGATGCCGAAAATATAATGCAAACCCGACACGCGGCCCCGGTGCCGTCAGCCGAATACCATGCTGTCGCGGTTGTCCTGCATCAGGCGGGACAGGCTTGGGATTTTTTCCAGGCCGAGGCCGGCGGGGAAGCTGTCATCGTCTGACGTGATGTCGGCATAGGCCGCGCCGGAAATCTTCTCCCATTTTCCGGCGGGTTTGCGGATTTCCACATTCACGACGGTCACCTTGAACACCAGCCTCACAATGGCATCGCCCGGCTTGGATGGCTTGGACAGGCTGGGATGACCCGCAATCACCTTCCAGCCATTGGCCAGCGCCCAGGTCGTCAGTTCCAGTTTGGTCACGTTGTTCTCCTGATTTCGGTCAAACCATAGAGAAGTACGCTGCCTGACACGAAGGATGGAATTGATTCTGGTCAATGCAGGCCCAACGCGACCCGTTCGAGAATGCCGTTCGGCCATGCCTTTCAGGCGCTTCAGTCAGCCCTCAAACCGCAGGAGCTTCCCGTGACGAACAGAAAACTGGCTGAAATCGTCATGCGGCAGAACCCTGCCAAGCTGTCGAAAGACGCAACCGTGAAGGAGGCGTGCAGACTGATGCGCGACCGGAGGGTGGGCGCTATCCTGGTCGTGGGCGAAGGCGACGAACTTGTCGGCCTGTTCACCGGCCGCGATGCTGTTGCCCGTGTTGTGGCTGAATCGCTTGATCCGGATGCCACGGCCCTGAGCAAGGTGATGACCGCGAACCCGGATACGATCGGCCCAAACGCCCACGCCGTCGAGGCGCTGCGCATGATGCAGGATGGCGGCTATCGCCATTTGCCCATCCTTGATGCTGCACGCATCGTCGGTATCGTCTCGCGCGGAGATTTTTGCGGCCTGGAATGTGCGCGGCTGGACGATGAGACGGGGATTTGGGAAATCCTCTGACACGCATTGCCCGATGTGGTCCGACGTTCAAGCGTGACGTCGCCGCGCAGGCCAGCGGGCTATCCGGCCACAAGCCTGTCCAGCCGCAGGCGCTGGCGGCCATCGGTGAGATGTCTGGCGGCCAACGCCACAACCACAAGCACCGACAGCCCGGCGCCGCCGGAGAGCAGGAACATCAGCAAAATCTGGTATTTCACCGCCTCTATCGGGTCGATGCCCGTCAGGATCTGCCCGGTCATGATGCCGGGCAGTGTGACGATGCCCGACGCCGACATCGAATTGATCACTGGCAGCAGTCCACGGCGCATCGCTGCCCGCAGCAGTCCGGCCATTGCCTGGCGCATGGTGGCGCCCAAACAGAGTTGCGCCTCGATCGCCGCCTTCTCGCGCACCACGCTCGACAGCAACGCATCAAGCGCCAGCGACGCCGCGTTCAGCACGTTGCCAAGGATGATCCCGGCCAGGGGAATGGCATACCGCGCCTCATACCACGGGTCCGGACGCAGCACCGTCGTCAGCGCCAAAATGGATGTCACGCCGGTGGCGAAGGCCACGGCCGCCAATCCCACCGTGTAGTTTCCAAAGCGGATCAGCCGTTGCTCGGGCCGTACCGCCACCTCGCGGGCGCCGACGACCACCATCACCAGGATAACCGCCATTGTCACCGGCGGTGAGGCAAGGGCGAACACGCGCGTCAGGATAACGCCGATCAGCAGCAGCTGCACCACCATGCGCAAGGCGGCCACCGCCAGTTGCCGGTGCAGGCCCAGCCCGAATGCCAGCGAAATGCCGCCGTCGAGCACAATCAGAAGGGCGGCGATCGCAAGATCCGGTGCGTCCAGAACCAGGGTCGGCTTCATGCTGGTGTCAGCCTTCCACTGTTCATGATGAAATGCCGCCGGGCCATGCGCGCAGCCTGATCAGCGTCATGCGTTACCAGCACGGCGGCGCATCCGCCCGCGATATGGCCGCCCAGCACCGTCTCCACGCAGGCCTTGCTGTCCGGATCAAGCGCCCCTGTCGGCTCGTCAAGCAGCAACACGCGGGGTTTGGCGAGCAGGCTGCGGAGCAAGGCCAAACGCTGCTTCTCGCCGGTGGAAAGACGAAGGACAGGGCCGTCGAACAGGTCCGGCTTGAGGTTGAGCGCCGGAGCCAGGGCGCGTGCGGCCGCGAGATCGCTGAAATGAGGTGCCACCGCTTCATGCCACCAGCCCGATTCAGCCGCGACATACCCAACATCCCGGCGCCACGCCGGCGCCGGGATTGTGCTGCGGGCGATGCCGTCCAGAAACACCTCGCCCTCCGCCACATCCAGGTCGGCGACCATGCGCAGCAACAGGCTTTTGCCAGACCCGGATGCTCCGGTGACGGCAATGCATTCCCCCGCACCCAGCGTGAGATCGAACGGACCCGCCAGCCGGCTGCGAAGGCCGGCAACGCGCAGCCTTGGTCTGTCGGTGTCGTTGTTCATGGGTTCTGCATGCGCTTTTGGTCCCTTCAGCATGGCTGACAAGCAGGTATCATTATGGAGCCAGCAAGCGTGCCGACGATACGGATGTTCCGAGGTGCGGTGACCGCAGAGAGTCTCAAATTGCCCATGCGCGCGGCATAAATGTTGCTTACCAATATTTCGTGTCAGCACAAACGGATCATCCAACTTGCCTATTGCTGCCGTGCTCCGAAGCGATCGCCCGGCGCGGGCTGAACCTTGCGCCGCGCCTCCTGCGGGATGTGCGGCTCATGGCTGCCATTGGGGTCGACGGCGGTATCTGGCGCGACACGCTGTCGCTTCCGATCTTGTCGAGCGCATCCATATGAAATTTGCGACGCCGTTGACGCATCTGTGGTGCGTAAAGACAAAAAATGTATCGATTAAAAAACAGTTTGAGGGAAATGTCATGAAGCGCAGGAATGTTCTCGTCGGAGGCGCCGCGGCTGTCGGAGCCGCTCTTGCCCGCCCATCGCTTGCGCAGAATGTCAAAACGCTGAGGTTCGTGCCGCAGGCGAACCTGTCCAGTCCAGACCCGATCTGGACCAGTGCTACCGTTGCGTTCATCCACGGCTACATGGTCTGGGACCTGCTATACGGCCTGGACGAGAAGCTGGTGCCCAAGCCGCAGATGGCCGCCGGCCACGAGGAATCGGCGGACGGACTGACGTTCACCATCACCTTGCGCGATGGGCTGATGTTCACGGACGGCGTGCCCGTCCGCGCGGCGGACTGCGTGGCCTCCATCAATCGCTGGTCAAAGCGCAACCCGATGGGGGGCACCTTGATGGCGCGCACCAACGAGTTGGTGGCGCTTGACGACAAGCGTCTGCAGTTCCGGCTCAAGCAGCGCTTTCCGCTGCTGACCTATGTGCTAGGCGGCGAGGGCTGCTTTATCATGCCCGAGCGCGTGGCGAAGACCGATGCTTACACCCAGATCACCGACCTGACCGGCAGCGGGCCGTTCCGCTTCCTGCCCGATGAGTTCGTGTCCGGCGCGTCGGTCGCCTATGCGAAGAACGACAAATACGTGCCGCGCCAGGAGGCGCCGAGCATGTGGTCCGGCGGGAAGGTCGCGCATTTCGACCGCGTGGAGTGGAAGATCATTACCGATCCCGCAACCTCCGCGGCCGCCCTTCAGCGCGGCGAAGTCGATTGGTGGGAGAACCCACTGCCAGACCTGTTGCCGAGCCTGCTGAAGAACCCGCAGATCCGTTCCGAGGTGCTCGACCCGTTGGGCGCGCTGGGGGTGATGCGGTTCAACCATCTCAACGCGCCGTTCAACAACGTGAAACTGCGGCGCGCCTTCATTCCGGCGCTGGATCAGAGCGAATGTCTGGCGGCCGTCTACGGCGATCTGGCGCCAAAGCTTGGCCGCGCCGACGCTGGGTTCTTCACCACCGGCTCGCCTTACGCCTCCGATGCCGGGTTGTCGGTGCTGACCGGAAAGCGCGACATGGCGCTGGCCCGCAAGCTGGTTGCCGAGAGTGGATATGCCGGCGAGGAGATCGTGATCCTGTCACCGACCGACCAGGCCGCCATCCAGGCCACCGCCCAGGTGGTTGCTGCGATGATGAAGGACATGGGCCTGAACGTGAAATACGCCTCTATGGACTGGGGCACGATGATCCAGCGCCGCGGCAAGAAAGAACCCTCCTCGGTGGGCGGGTGGGACATGTTCTGCACCACCTGGGCGGGGCTTTCCACGGCCAGTCCAGGCAACAGCCAGCCGATGCGCGGCAATGGCACCGAGGGCTGGTTCGGCTGGGCCACAAACCCGAAGATTGAGGCGCTGCGCAACCAGTGGTTCGACGCGCCGAATCTTGCGGTGCAGCAGGATCTGTCCAGGCAGATGCAGATCCTCGCCATCGAGGATGTGCCGTTCCTGCCGACGGGGATGTACTACACGCCGACCGCTTATCGCACGAGCATCACCGGGCTCCAGAAATCTGGCACCGCCCTGATGTGGGGGGTGAAGCCGGTCTAATCGACGCGCCTAAGTGGTGCCGTAGATCCGGAGGGGGAGCAACAAAAGCGAGCCCAGTCTGATTGTCTTCGACCTCGCCAGGCTGCCAATGCTCACAGGTTGACGGCTGGATCATCGCTCAGCGGAGCGATGATCCAGCGCCCTATTGAGGTGGCCCCGGTTGCCCCGACAGTTTGGCGGCTCTGATAAGCTATTCCCTGTTTTCGATTATGCCGCCAATTTCATGTCCGCCGCCATCAGCATTGCTGGGGGATGCCCCGGGCATGGTGATGGCGGGCGGGTCTGCTGATACGCCTCGTCGGGCGTACGCCCAGCCAGCGCGGAATGTGGTCGTTGTATGTTGTAGTGGGCAATCCACCGCATCAGTCCGGCGTGCAGGGCCGGGCCAGTCTCGAATGCATGCAGATAAACACATTCGTATTTCAGTTTTCCCATCGTGTCCCGTCTCTCATGCAGGCGGGGATAGCTTATCACCCTGTCCGAATTTCCGGGGCCACCTCTGGAACTGAGATCAGCAGGACGACAAACAACCATCGTTGCCCCCTGCCGATCCATCGCGCAGGTTGGATTTCAAATTAGGGAAAAAGGCCCGCAAAAGATCCGCATAAAAAGCCATTGATTTTCAGAAATTGATTTCAGGGTGCCGAAAATGGCAAAAAACCTAATGAAATCAAGGTGGTGCCCGGGAGTGGAATCGAACCACCGACACTGCGATTTTCAGTCGCATGCTCTACCAACTGAGCTACCCGGGCGCCGGGCTGTGTCGTCTTCGTGACACACAACATGTTGCAGGCGGGTGGATAGCCCACCACGCCTACTTGATCAACCCATGATGTTGTCATCTTCGTTGTCTTGGGCGTCTGGCGCGGTGCCTGGGATGCGATAATCCTCGGTAAACCAGCGCCCGAGATCGATATCCGCGCAGCGTTTCGAGCAAAAAGGGCTGAATTCCGGGCGTGTCGCGCGGCGGCAGATGGGGCAGACGGGTTTTTTTGGAAGATCAGACACGAGAATTGTCCTCAAGGCTCCAGGTGGATGGTGCGATGGCGCGGTCCTCCAGCAGGATCAGGGCGCGCCCGGCTTTGTGGGCCAAAGCCTCGCGAGCGGTCGAGTCGCCTCGCAAGGCGGCAATCACCGAGGGGGCGGCGCGGAGAACGGGGGGATGCGCCGGGTTCGCCGCAATCTCACGGCACAGGGCGCGCAGGGCGGCGAGGCCGGTGGCGTGTGGGCCGCTCAGAATTTCGTGCAACGGCGGGTGAACGCGCGGGCGCAGAATTTCGGCCAGGCCCAGGGCGGTGAAACCGAGGAAGCGCGGCTTCAGCGGGTCGGGTTCAAGGGCACGTGTAAAATGCGGGGCCAGGGCCACGCGTTTGCGGGCTGGCATGCCGGCCAAGTCCACCAGGATGGCGCCGGAGAGGTTGCGCAGGCGGATCTGGCGGCAAAGGACGGGCAGCAGCGCCTGATTGCCGGCGGTCTGGGCGGTGGCCTTGTCGCGTCGTTCACCGCTGGCGGTGCCCAGATCCACGTCGATGGCGACCAAAGCCGGCGTTGGATAGATGCTCATGCTGGCGCCGCCCGGCAGCGACGCGGCCGAATCGGCCAGGGCTGCGAAGGCCGATTCGAGGTCGTCGTCGAAGGCGCGCGCCACGAGGTGGAACGAATGGGGCAGGGTGGCGGCATAGCCTGAATCGTCGACCGTCACGGTGGCGGTGGGGTGCAGGCGCAGCAGACGGGCCAAAGCGTCCGGTCCACGACGCAGCAAGGCAGGCGGGCCGGTGCCGACCAGTGCCTGATCCTCGGGCGGCAATCGGGCCGACAGGCGCGGCCCCTTGCCGCCTTGGGCCGCACGGGTGATGCGCACGCCGATCATGCGCCCGGCGCTGGCATCGCCCTCGCTGTCAGGCAAAAACCCCTCGGCGCCGTCCAGCGCCACGAAGGCGCCGGCCATCGCCGGCACGCGGGCGATGACGCGGCCGCGATGCAGGTCGTCCACCCCATCCGGTGCGCCCGGCCGTGAGATGGCGACATCGTGCAACCCGCCCTCCCACGCGGCCACGCGCAACTCGCCGGGGCTCACGCTTGCGAGGAGCTTCATCGCTCAGGGCATGGGATAGCCGAGGCCGCGCAGCAGCTGGGCGGTCTCGAACAACGGCAGGCCAACGACGGCGGAATAGCTGCCGGACAGGGCACGGATATAGGCGGCCGCATGGCCCTGCACCGCATAGCCGCCCGCCTTGCCCTGCCATTCACCGGTGGCGATGTAGGCATCAAGCTGCCGGGGCGACAGGCGGCTGAACGTGACAGCCGATTCGCACACACGTTCTGACACCCGGCCGTCCGGCGCGCGCAGCACCACGCAGGTCAGCACCCGATGCCGGCGTCCGGACAGCAGGTTCAGGCATTTGCGGGCCTGTTCCTCGGTTTCGGCCTTGGGCAGCACGCGGCGGCCGCAGGCCACCACGGTGTCGGCGGCGAGCACATACGAATCGGGTGCGGACACAACAGCGCATTTGCCACGCGCCATGCGTTCGGCATACAGGCGCGGATTCTCGTCGCGCGCTGGCGTTTCGTCGATATCGGGGGTTTGGATCTCGTCGGGCACAAGCCCGATCTGTGCCAGCAGGGCCAATCGGCGCGGGCTGGCGGAGGCGAGCACAAGCCCCATGCGGACGGGGTCCGCTACTTGAATCGGAACGTGATGCGGCCCTTGCTCAGGTCGTACGGGGTCATTTCGACGTTCACGCGGTCACCGGCGAGCACGCGGATGCGATTCTTGCGCATCTTGCCGCTGGTATGGGCGAGGATGGAATGTTCGTTGTCGAGTTTCACGCGAAACATGGCGTTAGGGAGAAGCTCCATAACCATTCCGCTGAATTCGATCATATCTTCTTTTGACATCTAGCCTCTTTGACAGGTGTTGGTTTCGAGCGGAACATGGGAGCTACGGGGGGCTGCGTCAAGCAAACCGGTCATGCAATTGGCGGATTACCCAGCCTTATTGCCACACTGCGGGCATGCGCCTGGAGGCCCTCTGCCTCCGCGAGGGCCACGGCGGAGGGTCCGACCTGCCCTAGAGCGGCTTCGTCGGCGCTGATCCAGGTGGTGCGCTTGAGGAAATCATACACCGAAAGACCCGATGCGAAGCGCGCCGTGCGGCCAGTGGGCAGCACATGGTTGGGGCCGGCCACGTAGTCGCCAACGGCCTCGGGGCAGAAACGACCCAGGAACGCGGCGCCGGCGTGGCGGATGGTGGCGAACAACGCCTCTGGCTCGGCGGTCATGATTTGCAGGTGTTCGGGGGCGATGCGGTTGGTCAGCGCCGCAGCCTCCTGCCAGTCGCGCACGATGATGACGGCGCCGTGGTCGCGCCAGCTGGCGCCGGCGATGGCGGCGCGGGGCAAAGTGGGGATCTCGGCAGCCACGGCTGCGGCCACGGCGGCGCCGAAGATGGCGCAATCCGTGATCAGCACCGATTGCGCCAGTTCGTCATGCTCGGCCTGGGCCAGCAGGTCGATGGCCACATGGCGCGGATTGTTGGTGCGGTCGGCCAGGATCAGCACTTCGGAGGGGCCTGCGATGCTGTCGATGCCGACGCGGCCAAACACCTGGCGCTTGGCCTCGGCCACATAGGCGTTGCCGGGGCCGACAATGCGGTCCACCGGGGCGATGGTGGCGGTGCCATAGGCCATGGCGGCCACGGCCTGGGCGCCGCCGACTCGGTAAATTTCGGTCACGCCAGCGCGCCGGGCGGCGGCCAGCACCAGCGGGTTCATCACGCCGTCCGGCGTCGGCACGCACATAGCAAGGCGCGCGACGCCGGCAGCGCGGGCGGGCAGGGCGTTCATCAGCACCGAGGACGGATAGGCGGCCTTGCCGCCGGGCACATACAGGCCCACGGCATCGAGCGGCGTCCAGCGCATGCCCAGTGTGAGGCCAGCGGTGTCGGTCATGCGCAGATCGGCGGGCAGTTGCGCCTGATGGAATGCCGCGATGCGGGTGGCGGCGAGGTCGAGGGCGGCCAGCAGGTCGGGCGCGACGCGCGAGACGGCCTCGTCGATCTCGGCTTGCGTGACGCGGATCTGGTCGGCGGTCAGCGTCAGGCGGTCGAACCTGGCAGTGTAGTCGCACAGTGCTGCATCCCCGCGGGTGCGGACATCGGCGATGATGGCGGAGACCGGGGCGTGCACGTCCTGTGCGACATCGCGGTTGGCGAGGAGTGCTTCGAATGCGGCGTCAAAGCCGGCATCCAGCGTCGAGAGCGTTTTCATAGGCTGGCCATCGCGGCGCTGAACCGGGCGATCCAGCCGCCGATGGCCTCGGGGCGAACCTTCAGCGCGGTGCGGTTGACGATGAGCCGGCTGGAGACCTGGGTGATGACCTCCGTCTCCACCAGTCCGTTGGCGCGCAGGGTAGAGCCGCTGGCAACGAGATCAACGATCTGACGCGTCAGGCCCAGGCCCGGCGCCAGTTCCATCGCACCGTTCAGATGCACCACATCCACGTGCACGCCGCGCGCCGCGTAATGCCGCCGGGCGATGTTGGGGTATTTGGTGGCCACCCGAATGCGCGACCAGGTGGACGGGTCGTCCATGCCGGCCGTGGCCGCGGGCTCGGCGACGGAAATGCGGCAGGCGCCGATGCCGAGGTCGAGCGGGGCGTAGATTTCGGGGTAGTCGAATTCCATCAGCACGTCAGATCCGCAAATGCCGATCTGGGCGCCGCCGAACGCCACGAAGGTGGCCACGTCGAAGCTGCGGACCCGCACCACATCGAGATTCGGAATGTTGGTGGTGAAGCGCAGCTTGCGGCTGTCCTCGTCGGAATAATCCGGATCAGGGATGATGCCAACCGCGCGCAGCAACGGCTCGCACTCAGCGAGAATGCGGCCTTTCGGCAACGCGAGGACGATCGGCCCCGTTGTTTCGGCTTCCAACTGCGTCGTTGTGAAAATCGCGGTCATCGTCCCACCCCAGATGCCGCATGGTGTAACCCGTACAGCGGCAGCGGCGGAACCCTCAACCCGGTATCCGTTCTATGTCCGCCCCGCAGGCCGCGAGCTTGCGCTCCACATGCTCGAAGCCGCGATCGAGGTGATAGACGCGGCTGACGATGGTCTCGCCGCGCGCCACCAGACCGGCCAGGATCAACGACACCGAGGCGCGCAGATCGGTCGCCATCACCGGCGCGCCGGAGAGGTAGGGCACGCCGCGAATGATGGCGGATTTGCCGTGCACGTTGATGTTGGCGCCCAGGCGGTTCAGCTCGGGCACATGCATGAAGCGGTTCTCGAAGATCGTCTCCGTCACCATCGAGGCGCCTTCGGCCACCGACATCAGCACCATGAACTGGGCCTGCATGTCCGTGGGAAAGCCCGGATACGGTTCGGTGATGGCGTCCACGCCGCGCAGGCCGTTGGCGCGCTTGACGGTGAGGCCGGTGGCGGTCTCGGTCACTTCCACGCCGGCATCGGTCAGGGTGGTCATGACGGCGCCCAGATGCTCCATGCGCCCGCCCTTGAGGTGCAGCTCACCGCCGGTGATGGCGGCGGCGCAGGCATAGGTGCCGGTCTCGATCCGGTCCGCGATGACTTCGTGATGAGCACCGTGCAGGGCCGGAACGCCATCAATGACCAGTCGGTCTGTGCCGATGCCCGAAATCTGGGCGCCCATCGCCACCAAGCAGTCGCACAGATCGGTGATCTCCGGCTCGCGTGCCGCATTTGCGAGCACGGTGCGGCCGGTGGCCAGGGTGGCGGCCATCACCAGATTCTCGGTGGCGCCGACGCTGGGCATCGGGAAGACGATGTTCGCCCCCTTCAATCCGCCCGGGGCGGTGGCGTTGATGTAGCCGCCTTCAAGTTCGATCACAGCCCCCATCTGCTCCAACCCCTTGAGGTGGAGGTCGACCGGGCGCGTGCCAATAGCACAGCCGCCAGGCAGGCTGACGCGGGCCTTGTGCATGCGGGCCAGCAACGGGCCCAGCACCAGGATGGACGCGCGCATCTTGCACACGATGTCATACGGCGCTTCGGTGTTGGTGATCGGCCCGCCGAGCGACAAAGTGCGCCCGTCCTCGGCGATGCTGTCCACTGCGATGCCGTGCTGGGCCAGAAGCTCGCGCAGGGTGATGGTGTCGGCCAACACCGGCACGCGGCTTAGCACCAGCCGTTCGTCGGTCAGCAAACCCGCTGTCATCAAAGGCAGAGAGGCGTTCTTGGCGCCGCTGATGACGATCTCGCCGTGCAGCCTGTTGCCGCCGCGAATGCGAATCCGGTCCATCGTGTGTCTCCTTCAGCCCATGCGCGGCAGAGAAACGCCGCGCTGGCCCATGTATTTGCCGGCCTTGTCGGCATAGCTGGTCTCGCACGGCTCGTTGCCTTGCAGGAACAGGAACTGGCAGATGCCCTCGAAGGCGTGAATTTTGGCGGGAAGCGGCGTGGTGTTGCTGATCTCGATCGTGACCTGCCCCTCCCATTCCGGCTCCAGCGGCGTCACGTTCACGATGATGCCGCAGCGGGCGTAGGTGGATTTGCCGAGGCAGATGACCAGCACGTCACGCGGGATCTTGAACACCTCGACCGTGTGCGCCAGCGCGAACGAGTTCGGCGGGATGATGCACACCGGCACCTTGCGGTCGACGAAGCTGTTGGCGTTGAATTCCTTCGGGTCGATCACCGCGCTGTCGACATTGGTGAAGATCTTGAATTCATCGGCTACGCGGGCGTCATAGCCATAGCTCGACAGGCCGTAGCTGATGACGCCTTCGCGCTTCTGGGTTTCCACGAACGGCGTGATCATGCCGTGCTCGGTGGCCATGCGGCGGATCCAGATATCGGACATAACGGACATCAGCGGCTTCCTGCCTGCGAAGAGCGTGAGAACAAAGATCGGGCGGTCTAGCCCAGTGGCAGGGAAGGGGCAAATTCAGCCGGCGGGCTTTGCGCTCATGGCAACCGTTCTGCCGTCGGCACGCGGCTCGTACATCACCTTGCTGGTGCTCGCCCAGGTGTTGATCTCCTGATACAGCGGGATGACGCCAACATCGCTGAACGCGGTTTGCACTGCCTGGCGCAGCAGTTTTTCCCGCGCATTGTCGTCGATGGTGGCCAAGGCGCGGTCGATCTCGGCATCCAGCACCTTGCTGCTGTAGCGCCCGAAATTCGCCGAGCCGCGCCCCGGCGTGGCGCCCACGGTGCCGAACACCTTGAACAGCCCATTGCCCGATTCGCCGGAATTGCTGGCCCAACTGTGCAGCGACACCGCGAAATCCTGCCGCGACGCCCGCGCGATATAGGATGACGGCGGCACCGTCTCGACGGTGGTGCGCACACCGGCGCGCGTCCACATCTGGGCGATGGCCTGCACGATCTCGGATTTAGACGCCTCCGCATGCAGCGTGATGCGAAACCCGTTCGGATAGCCCGCCTCGGCCAGCAACCGCTTCGCCGCCGCCGGATCGAAGGCCGGCACGCCGATGTCGGTCACGTGGGAATACATGCCAGGGTTGAGAAATTGTCCGGTCGGGCGAACCGTGTTGTCCAGCACCCGCTCGGCCAGACCGGCGCGGTTGGTGGCCAGCGACAGCGCCTGTCGCACCCGCAAATCCTGCAATGGATTGACCGGCAGTGGTCGCCCGGCCTCGTCGGTGATGAACGGAACGGCCCCGGTGCGCGACAGATCCGGGGCGAGGAACAAGGTGCGGGTGCCATCGGCATCCACCACCCGCGTGGTGGCGTTCTGGCGCAGGCGCGGCAGGTCGGCCACGGCTGGGAAGTCGATCAGATCCACATCGCCTGACAGCAGGGCCGCCGAGCGGGCGCCCGCCTGGGGAATGGCGCGCAGGAACACGCGTGCATAGGCCGGCTTCGGCCCCCACCAGGCCGGATTGCGCGCCAGTTCCATCGCCTCGCCGCGGCTGTGGCTCACCAGGCGATACGGCCCGGTGCCGATGGCGGCCCGGCCGGTGTTGTAGTCCTCGGTGGTGGCCTCGGCGCCGGCATGGCGTGAGACGATGGCCACGTTGGCGAGATCGTTGGGAAGATTGGGCGCGGGGCCGCGGGTGGTCAGTCGCAGCGTGCCGGGGTCGATGATGTCAATCGCGGTCACGGCGCTGACATAGCTGCCGAAACCGCCGGTGCTGTTCGGCACGTTCTGAACCCGGCCATAAGTGAACACGACATCGTCGGCCGAAAACGCCGCGCCGTCCTGCCAGACCACGCCCGGCCGCAGCTTGAACTCCCATTGCGTGTCCGAAATCGCCCGCCAGGATGTGGCAAGACCTGGGGCGAGCCGTGTGTCGGGCGTCTGTTCGATCAGTCGATCGTACAGATGCAGCATCAACGCCTTTTCATACAGCACGTTGTAGAAATGCGGGTCGACCGTCTTGGAAATCGCGGCCATGCCAATGCGCAAATCCTGCGCCAGCAGGGGACGGGACATGAGAGTCACACAGACAAAACCCAGCGCAGCGACACATTTCCGCACGAACGGCACTCCCCGACATTTTTTCGCCACTGTGGCGGCAAAATCCGGGGTTGGGAAATCCTATGCGCGAATCAGGCGGGTGATATCCGGCTCGATCGCCGCGGCCAGCCGGGCCATGCCATCGGCAGTCGGGTGCAACGCCGGCTCAGGCGGCGTCAGCAGCGGATCGTAGAACAGGCTGCGGTCGAACGCGGCATTGCGCATGAACAGCGACGTCACATCGTGATACGTCACTCGGTCGACGGCACGGAAGCGTTTGGCCAGATCCGCGTTGATCGAAACAGTGGTCTGGCTGGCCCATGTCGTGCGGTCGCTTGGCAGAACGCTCAACAGCAGCAGGTTGGTGTGGGGCAGGCGCCGTTTGGTCTCGGCCACCACGGCCTCGATGCCGGCCACGGTGTCCTCGGCCGACCAGTGCAGCCGTCCGAGGCTGTTGGCGCCGATCAGGATCACCGCCACCTTCGGGGCAATGCCGTCGATCTCACCGTTCATCAGGCGCCACAGCAGATGGCAGGTGGCATCCCCCATGAAGCCCAGATTGATGGCGCGGCGCGGCGCATAATAGCGCTGCCATACGGGGTTGAAGTGTCCCCATTCGAACGGCAGGTCGCGTTCGAAATTCTGGGTGATGGAATCGCCCAGCCAGATCAGGTCCGGCCTGGCGCGCGCAATCTCGGCCAGCTTGGCTTGATGACGGGCACGCCACCAGGCGGTTTCCAGCCGTGCGATCGGCCGTGCCGCCAGCGGAACAGCTGCATGGGCAGTCCCCGCCAGCAACAGGGCAGGGGCTGCCAGCAGCGCCCGACGTGCGATCACCCGGCGTATCCAAGCCACAGCAGCGACCCCAGGCCGAATACCACGCAGTAGAAACCAAACGGGTTCAACGCCCATTTGTCGTTGTTTTTGAAGTAACGCATCAGGAACCACGTGCTGAGATAGGCCGTGAAACCTGCAATCACCGCAGCCCCGGCCGCCGTTTGCAGCACCCCCGGCTCCAGCGGCGCCTTCAGCAGTTTCGGCACCTCCAGCACCGTGGCCCCCACGATCACCGGCAGGGCGATCAGGAATGAGAAATGCGCCGCTGCCTCATGCGTCACGCCGCGCAACAGCCCGCCGACGATGGTGGCGCCCGAGCGGGAGATGCCCGGGATCAATGCACCGCACTGCCAGAAGCCGATCGTCAGCGCATCTTTCACCGATAGTGTTTCCAGGCCGTGATTGCCGCCGCGCCCACGCAGACGCTCGCCGAACAGAAGCATCAGCCCGTTCACGAACAGAAACCCCGCTGCGATCATCGGGTTGTCGAACAATTCCTTAAAGAATTTATTGAGGGTGAACCCCAAAATCACAGCCGGGATCGTCGCCACCACAATCAGCAAAAACAACCGCCGGCTGGAGCGCGACTGCACCGGACCGGACAACCCCAGCACGCCGCGCGCCATCGCCCACCAGTCGCGCCAGAAATAGGCCAGCAACGCCACCGAAGTGCCGGCATGCAGCAGCACAAGAAACGGCAGGAACGATCCGGAATGCTGGTTCAGCCGCCAGTTGAACAATGCCGGCAGAACAACAGCATGGCCGAGGCTGCTGACCGGGAAAAGCTCGGTCGCGCCTTGCAGGATGGCCACCAGCACGGCATGGAGTGCGTCCATCGTTCAGCGCCCCGCCACAGTGAAGCCGGCGGCTTCGATCGTGTTGGCCAGAACGGCCTCGGTCAGCACGGAATCGATGTCCACCAGATGCGCGGCCAGATCGGCCTTGACGGCGGCGGCGGCATCCAGCTTCTGCACGGCGCGGGTGATCGAGCCGACGCAGCCCTGGCAATCCATGTCGGGCACGGTAAATCGGGTCATGATATTCTCCGGGCGAATATGCGCACCCTAGACCAAGCCCGCTCTTGGCAGTCAAGTGCGGGTCCATGACGAATTCGACGAAGAGGTCTCGCCTTTATGATTCCGGTCACCCGAACAATCTCGATTGACCCGCGGGAAATCGACGAGAGTTTCGTTCGCGCCTCAGGCCCGGGCGGGCAGAACGTCAACAAGGTTTCCACCGCCGTGATGCTGCGGTTCGACCTGCGCGGCTCGCCGAACGTGCCGGAGGAGGTGAAGGCGCGCATGGTGCCGCTGTGCGGCTCGCGGCTGACCAAGGACGGCGTGCTGGTGCTGACCGCCCAGCGCCACGCCAGCCAGCAGCGCAACCGGGAGGACGCACTGGCCGCCCTGCTGGACCTTCTTCGCGCCGCCTGCGTGGTGCCCATCAAGCGACGCGCCACCAAACCCACCTATGGCTCGCAATTGCGCAGGCTGGAGGAAAAAGGCCGCCGTTCCAAGATCAAGCGCGGTCGCGGCACGTCAGACGACTAGGCTTGGCGGCCGCCTCCGCTGGCCCCATGCTGCCGTAAAAAACGGGAGTGGCGTTCATGGGACGGATTTTATGGCTGATCGCGGTCTGTATCCTCCTTTTGGCGCCGAAAGCCCGGGCCGAGGCCGTGCTGGACCATATCCGCGCCAGCGGTGACCTGCGTATCGGCACCACCGGCGACTACAAGCCGTTCACCTTCAAACTTGCCGACGGCACCTATGTTGGCGCCGATATCGACATGGCCAAGCGCTTGGCCGCACATCTCGGCGTGCGCGTGGTGTTCGTGCCCACGGCCTGGGGCCAGATGATGGCGGATTTCACCGCCGGCACGTTCGACATCGCCATGGGCGGCGTCACCAACCTGCCGCCGCGTGCGGCCAAGGGGCCGTTTGCCCATACCGTTTATGTCGACGGCAAGCGCCCCATCGCCCGCTGTACCGAGCGAGCGCGGTTTGTGTCCGTTGACACGATCAACCGGCCAGACGTGCGCCTGGTGGTCAATCCTGGTGGCACAAACGAGGATTTCGCCCACGCCAAGTTGGCCCTGGCGCATCTGACGATCCATCCCGACAATACCACCGTGTTCGATGAGATCATCGCCGGTCGCGCCGATGTGATGGTGACGGATGGCATCGAGGTCGATCATCAGGCGTCGCTGCACAAGGAACTCTGCGCCACCGCTGTGCCGGCCCCATTTACCAGGCTGGAAAAGGCCTATTGGCTGCAACCTGACCAAGACCTGCTGCTGCTGGTCAACACCTGGCTCGACGATCAAATCACCACGGGTGAATGGAAGCGCACGCTGGACCACGCGCTGGCGCAACCATAGCGGGGGTTGGAGGATTGGCTGTCCAACGGTATGACGCGGGTCCGATGCCGTGTGAAAAGGCCACAACATGACCGAGACGATGCCTGACCGCCTTTCGACCAATCCGAAAAGCCCGTTCTACAACGCCGATCTGCTGGAGCGCGGCGTGGGCATTCGCTTCAAGGGCGTCGATAAAAACAATGTCGAGGAATACTGCGTCAGCGAGGGCTGGGTGCGCCTGTCCGTCGGCACCACTGTCGACCGCAAGGGCAACCCGCTGACGATGAAGGTGCAAGGGCTGGTTGAGCCGTATCTGCGCGACGTGCCGGCGGCAGAAGCCGGTTAGTTTCGCCGGGCAGAAAACAGGAAGGAGTTCTTTTTTGAAAAAAAGAACCAAAAAACTTCATAAATTCATGTTCGTAGCGCGGCATCGATCGCGCCATGCACCGAAATGATTGAAAGTTTTTTTGCTTCTTTTTCTTTAAAAAAAAGAAGACCTTGCTTTCCTGACGATCACTTCGTGTTTGAACGTAAAGCTCTAAAAGCGTTGGGGCGGCCTGCGTGGCCGCCCCGAAGCCAGATCAGCCGCGACCGACGAACGGCATTTTCGTGGCCATCACGGTCACGAACTGCACGTTGGCATCCAGCGGCAGGCTGGCCATGAACACGATCGTCGCCCCAACATTGTCTACCCCCATGGTCGGCTCGACCTCGGTGGTGCCGTTGGCCTGTGGCACGCCCTTGGACATGCGCAATGTCATGGGCGTTGCCGCGTTGCCGATATCAATCTGGCCGCAGGCGATGTCGAACTTCCGGCCATCGAGCGAAATGGTCTTGGTAAGGCCGGTGATGGCGTGCTTGGTGGCGGTGTAAGGCGCCGAGCCCGGACGCGGCGCGTGGGCCGAGATGGAGCCGTTGTTGATGATCCGGCCGCCCTGCGGGCTCTGGTCGCGCATCATGCGATAGGCGGCATGGGCCACCATGAACGCGCCGTTGAGGTTCACGCCGACCACCTGAAGCCACTGCGCCGTGGTAAGGTCGCCGAAGTTGGTGCTCGGCACGTTGCCGCCGGCATTGTTGAACAGCACGTCCAACCGGCCGTAGCGCTCGGCAATCACAGCGAACAAGGCTGACACGCTGTCGGCGTCGCTGACATCGGTCGGCACGGCAAACATATCGCTCCCGTCAGCCATGCCAATCGTCTCGATCAACGGCTCGGGGCGACGCCCGGCGATAACCACGGTGTAGCCGGCCTTGGCCAATGCCAACGCTGCCGAACGGCCAACGCCGCTGCCGGCGCCGGTCACCAATGCGATCTTCTTGTCGTCGCTCATTATTTTCTTGCTCCCATGCTCGATGATGCACTCTGCCACCGTGCCCCACGCCTGACATCCCCCGGCTGGGCGCTATGACTGCAATGCGGGGCTGTGCTGCGCGAGGGGGTTTCCTTGGCATTTGCGTCAATGTGGCTTTTTGACGACGTATTTTCCGCTTGAGACAGAAAACACCCCCACATATTTGTGATGTATCGAACCAATCCCCGCCCGGCGTGTTTGAAACGCATGGATGTGGGTGGAGGATCACAAGGATGTTCCAGGAGCCGGTTTTTCTGATTTTCCTTTGCGCCGTCTTTGTCGCGGTCGTGCTGTTGGTTTGGAATTTGGTCACGATGTTGCAAAGCCAAACCACTGGCCAAGGCATGACGGTGGTCGGCACCACGATTGACCCGATCGTCTGGAAATAGGCACAAAAAAAGAGGGCAAGGGGAAATCCCCTTGCCCTCCATTTTCAGCAGCCGACTGAAATCAGCCAGCCTTGGACATGATCTCGTCAGCGATGTTGCGCGGCACGGGATCGTAGTGATGGAACTGCATCGTGAAGCTGGCGCGGCCCTTGGTCATGGAGCGCAGATCCGAGATGTAGCCGAACATTTCCTTCAACGGCACGTGCGCCTTGACGATAACGGTCGAGCCGGCGCTGTCCTGGTTCTGGATCTGACCACGACGACGGTTCAAGTCGCCCACCACGTCGCCGACATGATCGTTCGGCGTCGTCACTTCCACGTCCATCACTGGCTCGAGGATGATCGGCGTTGCCTTCTTCATGCCTTCGCGGAAGCAGGCCTTGGCGGCGATTTCGAAGGCGAGGGCCGACGAGTCGACGTCATGGTACTTGCCGTCAAGCAGGGTGTATTTGAAGTCCACGGTCTGGAACCCGGCGAGCACGCCGGTGTCTGACTGAACGCGGATGCCCTTTTCCACGGCCGGCACGTATTCGCGCGGCACCGAACCACCAACCGTCTTGTTCTCGAAGACGATGCCGGTGTTACGCTCGGTTGGCTCGAACATCACCTTCACTTCGGCGTACTGGCCCGAACCGCCAGACTGCTTCTTGTGGGTGTAGGTCTCGGTGTGCGCCTTCGAGATCGTCTCACGATACGCCACCTGCGGCGCGCCGATGTTGCAATCCACGCCATATTCGCGGCGCAGACGGTCGATGATGATCTCGAGATGCAGTTCGCCCATGCCCGAAAGAATGGTCTGGCCACTCTCCTGGTCGGTCTTGAGGCGCAGCGACGGATCTTCGCCAGCCAGCTTCTGCAGACCGATCGACATCTTCTCGACCGAATCCTTCGTCTTTGGCTCGACGGAAATGTCGATCACGGGCACCGGGAACGCCATGCGCTCCAGAATCACCGGGTCATCGCTGGACGCGAGGGTGTCACCGGTCACGGTGTCCTTCAGGCCCACGAACGCTGCGATATCGCCAGCGTGCACTTCCTTGATTTCCGCGCGCTTGTCAGCGTGCATCTGGAACATGCGGCTGATCCGCTCTTTGTGGTCCTTCGTCGTGTTCATGACGGTGTCGCCCGAGCGGAGCGTGCCGGCATAGACGCGCACGAAGGTGAGCGTGCCGTATTTGTCGTTGATGATCTTGAACGCAAGACCAGCGAACGGCGCGTCCGGATCGGCCTTGATGCGACGACGGTTCGAGTGCTCGCCGTCCTCTTCGCCTTCTTCAGCGGCAATCGAGATGCCGGCGACGTCGATGGGGGAGGGCAGGTAGTCGAGCACTGCGTCGAGCAAAGGCTGCACGCCCTTGTTCTTGAACGCCGTGCCGCACAGCACGGGGCGGAAGGCGCCGCTGATCGTGCCGGTTTTGATGGCGCGCTTCAGGGTTTCCACGGCCACGTCGCCGTTCTCGAAATATTCTTCCATGCCGGCATCATCCACCGAAAGCGCGGTGTCGAGCAGGAGCTGGCGGGCTTCCTTGGCCTTCTCCATCAGGTCGGCCGGAATTTCCTCATCATGGAACTTGGCGCCAAGCTCGCCGCCTTCCCAGATGATCGCCTTCATCTCAACGAGGTCGACCACGCCGAGGAACCCGTCTTCAACGCCAATCGGCAGCTGTAGGGGAATGGCGATGATGTCCAGCTTTTCTTTCAACGTGTCGAACGCGCGGTAGAAATCGGCGCCGGTGCGGTCGAGCTTGTTGATGAAAATGACGCGCGGAACGTTGTAACGGTCCGCCAGACGCCAGTTGGTCTCGGACTGCGGCTGAACGCCGGCCACGCCCTCGATGATGAACACCGCGCCGTCAAGCACGCGCAGCGAGCGGTTCACTTCGATGTTGAAATCGATGTGGCCGGGGGTGTCGATGATGTTGATGCGGTGTTCTTTCCACTCGCATGTCACAGCCGCCGACGTGATCGTGATGCCGCGCTCACGCTCCTGGGCCATGTAGTCGGTCGTGGTGTTGCCGTCATGCACTTCGCCGATGCGGTGCGAAACGCCGGTGTAATAGAGAATCCGCTCTGTCGTCGTGGTCTTACCCGCGTCGATATGGGCGGTGATCCCAATGTTGCGGATCTTGTCGAGTGCGGGTGTGGACACGGTGGCCTCCATGAGCCCTTTGGGCGAGCGAATTCTGCAAACAGTAACGGCGCGGCAAGGAGTGGTCCCTGCGCGCCTCGGGAGCGGCCCGAAGCGGGGCCGAACGATGGGTGCCAGCAAATGCCCCTGTGCGCGGCGATTTGCAAGCCCGGTTTCACGATGCCCGCCCCGAAGCCCGGCGATAGATGCCGACACACCCGTTCACGCTTCGTCACACACTGTAGCATAGACCGGGCGCAAGGTGGGGATATGGACACCAAAATCGCACATGCCATGATCCGATTCGGCCTTGGTCGCAAAGGGGCAGAGGATTTGCCTGCCGACCCGCAAGCCTGGCTCGCGCGCCAGTTGGATGGGCCGGACAAGGCGCTGGATGTTGCCGGCGCCACGGCATCTGACGGGCTGCTGGCCGTTCGCCAGCAACGCGCCCAGCGGCAGGCGCGAGACGGCACGACGCCGATTCGCACTCTGTATCGGGCCGAGCAGTCGAAATACGTCACGCAGTTGCTGGAGACCGACTCCCCGTTCCGGGAACGGCTGGTGGCGTTCTGGGCCAATCACTTCACCGTCA
Organism: Acetobacteraceae bacterium; assembly: GCA_040399685.1. Lineage (GTDB taxonomy): Bacteria > Pseudomonadota > Alphaproteobacteria > Acetobacterales > Acetobacteraceae > CAIQQQ01. The sequence goes on along the minus strand of JBBART010000003.1, from coordinate 261,247 downwards.
GCCTCAAGCGGGGCGACTGCGCGGCCGTGGCCCACGCCTATATCCGTGAGGCTATTCGCCCGCATGTGACCGGCCGCTTCGCCGACATGCTGCTGGCGGTGATGCAGCATCCGGCCATGCTGCTTTATCTCGACAACACTGGCTCCATTGGGCCGGACAGCGTGGTGGGCGTCCGCCAGCGGCGGGGGCTGAATGAAAACCTGGCGCGCGAGTGTCTCGAACTCCACACCGTCACCCCGGCCTCCGGCTACACCCAGGCGGACGTGACGGCGTTTGCCGGCGTGATCACCGGCTGGAGCGTGGAGATCGCCAAGGACCCGGCCGGGTTTGTCTTTCGCCCCGGCACCCACGATCCTGGCACAAAGACAGTGATGGGCCAGCGTTTTCCATCCGGTGAACGGGGCGGCATTGCGGCCCTCGCCTGGCTGGCCGAACATCCGGCCACATATCTCAACCTGGCCACCAAGCTGGTGCGCCACTTTGTGGCCGACAGCCCGCCTGAAGCCGCGGTGGCGCGGATTGCGGAGGTGCTGCGCAGGACCAAAGGCGACCTGAAAGCCGTGTCCCTCGAACTCACGCGCTTGCCGCAAGCCTGGGTGACGCTGACCAAACTGCGCAGCCCGGCCGATTACATTGTCGCCGTGCTGCGCGCCGCCGATCTGCCGCCGGAGAAGCGCCCGCCGGATGTGCCGGGCCTGATGGCGGGGCTGGGCCAGCCATTGCTGACAGCGCCGCTGCCGAATGGTTGGCCGGATACCGCAACCGACTGGGCGGGGTCGGAGGCGATGCTGCGCCGGATCGACTGGGCCTATGGTTTCACCGGCCGCACCGGCGCGATGGACCCCGAGCAGATGGGCTTCAACGCCCTCGGCCCGCTGCTGAGCGAGGCGACGTTGACCCAGATGCGCCGCGCCGGCTCGCGTCGGGATGCGATGACGCTGCTGCTCGCCTCACCCGAATTCCAAAGGAGATGAGGATGATGCATCCTTCTATGCGTCTTTCGCGCCGTCATGCACTGCTGGGGTTGACCGCATCGATCACACTGGGCCGCCATTCACTCGCCCTCGCGGCCGCTCCGACGGACAAGCGGTTCGTAGTCGTGATCCTGCGCGGCGCGCTGGACGGGCTGTCGGCGGTCACGCCCTATGGCGACCCCGCTTTGGCCACCCATCGCCCAGGACTGATTTTGCCACAGCCTGGCGCTGCGGGCGGCATGCTGGACCTTGGAGGCTTCTACGGCCTGCATCCGGCGCTGTCGGGCCTGCACGGGCTCTACCAGGCAGGTGAGCTGCTGCCCATTCATGCCGTGGCCGGGCCATACCGCATCCGTAGCCATTTCGAGGCGCAGGACTACCTGGAATACGGCGCTGACCACGCCATGCGTTCCGGCTGGCTGAACCGTGTGGCCGGCCTGATGCCCGGCCCCATCGGCAGCACCGATACCGCGCTGTCGATCGGCGCCACGGTGCCGTTGCTGCTGCGCGGGCCGCAGCCGGTTGGAAGCTGGCTGCCCAAAAGCTTCTCTCAGCCAGAGCCTGATCTTTATGCCCGTCTCGCCGCCCTGCATCAGGCCGATCCGGTCACCGGCCCGGCCGTGATGGAGGGTCTGAAGGAGCGCGGCTTCAACACCGCCGCCCTGGCCGGCAGCATGGAGCCATCCAACAAATACTCGTTCCAGGCGCTCTGCTCCTCTGCCGGACTGCTGCTGGCGACCAAGGAGGGGCCACGACTCGCAGCATTGGAGATCGGCGGGTGGGACACCCATGCCGCCCAGAACAACCGACTGACAGCGCCGCTGAAGCAGCTTGATGACGGCATGGTGGCGCTGAAGGCGGCCTTGGGCGATGGCTGGAGCAAGACCGTGGTGCTGGTGATGACTGAATTCGGCCGCACCGTGCGCGCCAACGGCACGGGCGGCACCGACCACGGCACTGGCTCTGTCGCCTTCGTGCTGGGCGGCGGTGTGGCTGGCGGCCGGGTGAGTGCCAACTGGCCGGGTCTTGCGGCCGGCAATCTGTTCGAAAACCGCGATCTGCAGCCCACTGCGGATCTACGGGCCGTGACCAAGGGATTGCTGCGCCAGCATTTCGGACTGGACGCCCAGGCGCTGGCCGGCGTGTTCCCCGACAGCGAAACCGCGGTCGCTGTCACCGGCCTGTTGCGCGCCTGACTTGACGCCACCTTGCGGCACCGTTCTCATCGATCCGGTCGATGGAGCGAATGCATGACCAACAGCGTGGCGACGATCAGCGAAAAGCGGCAATGGGATCGGCTGATGGAACTAGCCGAGATCGGCGCCATTCCCGGCGACGGCGTCAATCGCCAATGCCTGACGGCGCTGGACCGTGATTCCAGGCGCCGCGTGATGGCCTGGGCGCAGGAGATCGGCGCCAGCGTTTCGCTCGACGAAGCCGCCAATCTGTGGCTGCGCGTCGAAGGCACGGACCCTGACGCCACCCCGGTTCTGACCGGCAGCCACATGGACAGCCAACCGAAAGGCGGCCGGTTCGACGGCGCGTATGGCGTCATCGCCGGGTTGGAGGTGATCACCGCCCTGCACGATGCCGGCATCGTCACGCGGCGTCCGATCGAGGTGGTGGCCTGGACCAACGAGGAAGGCAGCCGCTTCGCCCCTGGCTGCACCGGCAGCATGAGCTGGGCGGGGTTCAAGCCGGTGGACACGTGGAACGCGACGCGCGACGCCGATGGCGTGGCCTATGGGGACGCGCTCGCCGAACAGTTGCAGGCCGAATCAGACGTACCCCGCCGGCCGCTGGGCAGCCCCATCCATGCCTATATCGAGGCTCATATCGAACAGGGGCCGCGCCTGGAAGCGGGCGGGATCGATGTCGGCGTGGTCACTGGCATCCAGGGCAGCCGCTGGTTCACGGTCACGGTCTCCGGCGATGCCGCCCATGCCGGCACGGCGCCCCTCGCGGGACGGCGCGATGCGATGCTGGATGCGGTGCGCGCCATCTCGGCCCTGTCGGCCGCCATGCACGATCCGGCGGATATTCTGCGCTTTACCGTCGGGCGCATGGCGGTGTCGCCCAACTCCTCCAACTCGGTGGCCGACCGGGTGGAATTCAGCATCGATCTGCGCCATCCAGACGGGGCCACGCTGCTGGAACGCGGAGAGGCCATTCCGGCCATTCTAGCGGCGGCGATGCAAACCTGCAGCGTCACGCTGCATGAGAGTTTTCACGCCATGCCGGTGGAATTCTCGCCTATCGTGATCGCGGCGTTGGAGAACGCGGCCAAGGAGGTCGGCGCATCCTCGATGCGGCTGGCGTCCGGCGCTTTCCACGACGCGCAATTCGCCGCATCGGTCGCGCCTGGGGGGATGATTTTCGTGCCGTGCCTGAAAGGCATCAGCCATAACCCGGCGGAATACTCATCGCCGTCTCAGCTTTCGGCAGGCACGCGGGTGCTTCTGCAAGCCTTGCTCACATTGGCAGAGTAGGCACGCAGCGCCCCAGACCTTTCGGTCTGGGGCGCTGCGTTTTCGTTACTCGCCGACTGCGCGTGTCTGCTTGCCGTCCCAGAACAGAGAAATGGTCTCATACTGGCAGAGATCGACGTTGCTCCATTCGGCCTTGTCGCCATCCTGGTACTTCACGCGGATGTCGAACTTGCAGGCCGAACCGCCATGCGGGAACGTCACGCTCACGCTGGTGCCGTCAGGGACGGCATCCCGGCCCATGATGTCGCTGCCCCAGCTATCGCTTGACGCCGGAGAAACAAAGACGCTGTCGATCTGATAGCCTGTTTTGTTGATCAACTTGAAGTCAGCGTCACTTGCCTGGGCAAAGCTTGCGAAACCAAGGGTCAATGCGAGAGCAGATACAGGCAAAGCAAGAAATTTCATGCGGCATGTCCTTCGAAAATAACAATCTGCCAAACTGTTGTAGAACCGTTCTATTATCGCTTCAAGAAGTAGTTCCATCACTACAGCGCCAAATTTGTTAAAAAATTCTTACCGGCGTGACATCGCTTCTATCAGATCAGCACTTGCAGATCGGCATCCACCGCCATCGCCTGGCCGCTGATGGTCGCGCCGAACGGGCTGCACAGATACAGCGCCATGTTGGTGATGTCGTGCTGCGTCACAAAGCAGCGCAGCGAGGTGGTGGCCACAGCGCGTTCGGTCTGGGCGTTCTCGCCGATACCGGCGGCGTCGGCCTTGGCGCGGATCACCTGGCGAATGCGCGGGCCATCCACCAGACCGGGCAGAATGGCATTGACGCGGATGCTGTCAGGGCCAAGCTCGATCGCCAGCGTCTTGGTAAAGCCCACAACGCCCCATTTGGCGGCGGCGTAAGGGCTACGCAGGGCAAACCCGAACCGTCCGGCAGCCGAGGAAAGATTGATGATCGAGCCGCCGCCGGATTTCCGCATCGCCGGAATCGCCCGCCGCACGGTGTGAAACATCGCCGCCAGATCGATTTGCAACGTGGCGTCCAACTCGTCCGGCGTCACGTCCTCCACCTTCTTGGTGGGGCCTGCGATGCCGGCGTTGTTGATCAGCACATCAAGCCCGCCCAGATGCTCCACCGCGCTGTCGATGAAGCCTTCCATCTCGGTGGCCGAGCCGGCATCGGCGATGATGCCCGCATGGCCGCATTCGGCAAGGGCTGTGGCATTGACGTCCGAGATGAACACCACCGCCCCGCAGGCGGCGAAGCTGTTGGCCATCACCAGGCCAATGCCGCCGGCAGCCCCGGTGATGGCGACGCGCAGACCCGTGAGGTCCACCGGCAGATGGGTTTTGGCGCCTGTGATCATTGTCGTTCCCCCGTATTGTTTTCAGCATGCTAGGCTGCATTGCACGCTTCGGAAACGGGGCACGGGGAAGGAAATCTGCTGATGCAAAATCCAATGAACCTGTTGTGGCTGCTGCTGCTCGTTTTGGTGGTGACGACGATGTTCGCCGGCGCCAAATCGGTGCCGCAGGGCAATATCTGGACGGTTGAGCGTTTTGGCGCCTACACGCGCTGCCTGCAGCCGGGCCTGAATTTCGTGTTGCCCTTCATCGACCGCATCGGCCGGCGGCTGAACGTGCAGGAACAGGTGCTCGACATCCCCGAGCAAACCGTCATCACCGGCGACAACGCCACCGTGGCCGCCGACGGCGTGATCTATTTCCGCATCATGGAGGCTGAGAAGGCCGCCTATCAGGTGCAGAACCTGGCCACCGCACTGACCACCCTGGCCATGACCAACATCCGCGCCGTCATCGGCGAGATGCAACTGGACGCGGCCTTGTCGTCGCGCGAACGCATCAACACCCAGCTCCTGTCCATCCTGGACGGCGCCACCCAACCCTGGGGCGTCAAGGTCAGCCGCGTGGAGATCCGCAAGATCGAGCCGCCAGAGAACCTCATCCTGGCGATGAACCTGCAAATGACCGCCGAACGCGAACGCCGCGCCACGGTTGCCAAGGCCGAGGGCGAGCGCGAGGCCGCCATCAAGCGGGCCGAGGGCAACAAGCAAAGCCTCATCCTCGCCGCCGAAGGCCGCCAGGAAGCCGCCAACCGCGACGCCGAGGCCCGCGAACGTCTGGCCGCAGCAGAAGCCGCCGCCACCCGCATGGTGGCCGAAGCGGCACGGGATGGCGGCGAGCCGGCGCTGCGCTATTTCATCGCCGATCGCTATGTCGAGGCGTTCAAGGTTCTGGCCAACTCGCCGAACAGCAAGATGGTGATCGTGCCGATGGAGGCCACGGCTTTGGCCGGCGGCATCACCCAGGCGCTGATGCTGTTGCAGCCTGACGGAGCCAAACCCGCCTCCGTGCCGCGCGTGGGGGTGTGATGCAAGGCCTTGAGCCCTGGCTGTTGTGGATGGCCGTGGGCCTGGGGCTGGCGGTGCTGGAAATCGTGCTGCCCGGCGCGTTCCTGCTGTGGTTGGGTGTGGCTGCTTTCGGCACCGGCATCGTCTGCCGGATAACGGATCTGGGCTTTGGCGCCCAGGTGATCGCGTTCAGCGTGCTGGCCCCGCTGTCGATCGCCCTGGCGATGACCCGGCGGCGCTCAGCCCGCCCAACGAATGTCAACACTCCCGGCTCAGGCCTCGTCGGCCGCACGGCGACGGCCCTTTGGTTTGATGGCCATGAAGGCCGCGTGCGGCTGGGCGACAGCGATTGGCCGGCCCGCCTGGTGCCCGGCTCACCCGACCCAGCGCCAATGACGCCGATGAAGGTGGTGGCGGTGGACGGGCTTGTTCTGCTGGTGCGCCACGCCGACATGACGCAAGCTTAACCCGTGCTGCCCTTGAACCGCCGATGGCGGTTTGCCAGTTGGAAGATATGACCTCACATCAGAGAGACCACGTGGCCATTCAGATCGACATGACGCCGGATGGACAGTTCACGGCACCCGGTCCTGGGCCTGGGCCTGGGGGGGCGCCCGTGAGCAGCAAGATCCTGCGCATCGCCATTATCGTGGCCGTCGTCGCCACCATCGGCGCCTTCGCCTTCGTGGCCCTGTGGCTGGCATTGGCGCTGATCCCGATCGCCATCGGCGCCGGATTGGTGGCCCTTGGCGTTCTGCGATTCAAGATGTGGCGCGCCGGTATGTCAGGCAGCCAGGGAATCCGTCGTTTCTAGTCGCATCGCGTCGGCCAGCAGGCGGTAGCTGCGTATCCTTGCGTCCTTGTCATGCAGGGTGGTGAGGATGGCGATCTCGTCCACGCCGGTTTCCTTGGCCAAATCCCGCAGCCGCGCGGCCACCACATCCGGCGTGCCATAAAGAGCTGTGCGGCGCATGCGCTGCACCTTCGCTGCTTCCGCATCGCTCAAGGGCATTGCGGCGGCTTCCTCGGGCGAGGGCAGGGCGGCATACACGCCGCGGTCCCGTCCCAGCCGCCAGATGGCGCGGGACAGGAACAGCCGCTCGGCTTCCTCCTGCGTTTCCGCCGCCATCGCCCATACCGTCACAGCGGCCAGGGGTTCTGGAAAGCGCTCGCTGGGGCGGTATCCAGACCGGTAGGTGTCCATCGCCTCGGCCGCCCCCGCGCCGTCGGTGATGAAATGGGCAAAGCAATACGGCAACCCAAAATGGGCCGCCACCTGCGCGCCGTAGTCGCTGCTGCCCAAGATCCAAGGCTCCGGCGTCGTCGCCCCCTGTGGCTGGGCGATGACGCTGCGGAACGGATGGCGTTCCACCAACGGCCCACCAGACACCCAGGCCAGTAGATCACGGATCTGCGCGGGGAAATGATCGGCCGCTTCCGCCGCGTTCGGGTTCAGCGCCTGCGCCGTCAGCCCGTCCGACCCCGGGGCACGACCAAGCCCCATGTCGATCCGGCCGGGAGCGATCGCTTCCAGCACGCGGAACTGCTCAGCCACCTTCAACGCAGCGTAATGCGGCAGCATCACGCCGGCGCTGCCCACGCGAATGCGCTGCGTGGTGGCGGCGATGGCGGCCATGAGAATCTCGGGCGCGGTGCCGGCCTGGCTGGCGGAGTTATGATGCTCTGCCACCCAATAGCGGTGGTAGCCGAACCGTTCGCACGCCTGCGCCAAGGCCATGGATTCGCGGATGGACTCATCGGCCGGGCGGCCGGTGACGATGGTGGACTGGTCCAGAACCGACAGCCGCATCTTCGAATCCCTTAAAACGACACATGTCCGAATGTCGCACGCAAAACCGCCCAGACAAGACCACCCACCAAAAACCCCACCAACGTTCCGTTGATGCGGACGTATTGGAGGTCGGGCCCGATGCGCAGTTCCAGCCGGTCGGTGATGGTGGCCGTGTCCCAGCCGCCGACCACGCCGGCGATGAACACCTCAAGCTGGGCCTGGGCCGCGGGCATCAGCGGCGTCACCACGCCTTCCACCGCGCGTTGCAGCCTGGAGCGGGCGGCGGGGTCGGCTTGCAGCATGTGGCCGAAATTGGCCAGTGCACTTTCGAACAACCCCACGCTGTGCCCGTTCAGCTTGCCGGCATCGGCCTCGATCGCCATGCGCAGGCGGGACCACACATCGCTGATCCAGGCCTGGATCGTCTCATGCGTCATCACCCGCCGCAGCGCCTGGCCGATTTCAGCGGCGCGGGCCGGTTCGTCCTCGATGCGGGCGATCTCGCGGCGCACCCATTCGTCGAACGCGGCGCGCAGGTCGGAATCATCGGTCTCCATCTTGGTCAGTTCGGTGTGGATCAGCGCCATCGCCCGACGCGCCACGGTGGCGCCCACCGCCCAGCCGACCAGCCGGCCGCCCTGTTCGCGCACCCGCTCCTCGATGGCCACGCGCAGCGCCTCCTCGCGCTCGCCCAGCAATTTGCGGAATTCCACGAGAATGAAGCCGAACACCTCCTGGTGCCGCCCGCCCTCCATCAGGCCGCGCAACGCCCGCCCGACCACGCGCCCGGCTGCCTCGCCGCCGAGTATGCGCGGAATGATCCGCCCTGCCACGCGGCGGGCACGGCCGTCTTCCACGGTGGCCAGAATGCGCGGCAACAACGCCGCCAGCGCCTCGGCGGCCGGACGGGTGGAGCGTGGATCGGCCAGAAAGCGTTGCACAATGCCCGAGAGATCCAGCTTCGCCAGGGTGCGCGAGACCTCCGCTTCGGTGAACACATGGCCCGCCACGAACCGCCCCAGCGCCCGGCCCAGCCGCGCCTTCTGGTTGGGAATGATGGCGGTGTGCGGAATGGGAATGCCGAGCGGATGGCGGAACAGCGCCGTGATGGCGAACCAGTCGGCAATGCCGCCGACAAACCCCGCCTTGGCGGAGGCCTGCAACAATTCCGCCGGCCATCCCTGGGGCAGGGCGTAGCTGACCAAGGTGAGCGCCGCCATCACCACCAGAAGCGAGGTGGCGAACATCCGGTGCCGCCTTAGGTTGCGGCGTGCGGCGGCATCGGGATCGGCGGGCGCGTGCAGGTCGGTCATGCGGCCAGCCTATCACGCGGGCGTTTGCCGGCAAATCGTGCGGATGTTATAAAGTAACGATGATCGATCCTCTGTCTCTCAGCGCCGGACTGTCGGGAAGGCTGGTGCTGGCCGTGTGCCTGATCGGCTGCGTTTGGCTGGGCGTATGGTGGGCACTGTGATCCGGCTTCAAGATGTAACGTGCATGCAAGGCGGCCGGGTGGCGGTGGAGCGGGTAAGTGCTGATTTCGCACCGGGGCTGACCGCCGTGGCTGGCCCCAATGGGGCCGGTAAATCCACCTTGCTGCGCGCCATCGCCGGGCTGCATCCACTCTCCAGCGGCCGGATTGAGGGCATGCGGACGGCGCGGGACGTGGCTCTGCTGCCGCAATCCGGCGGTCCGGACCGGCGTTTCCCCATCACCTGTCGCGAACTGGTCTCGCTGGGTGCCTGGGGTCGGATGGGCGCGTTCGGCGCCTTGCCGGCCGCCGACAGCCGACGTGTGGACGCGGCCCTCGCGCAGATGGGCATCGCCGGACTGGCCGACCGACTAATCGCGGCCCTTTCGGCCGGGCAGTTCCAGCGCGTGCTGTTCGCACGGCTGATTGTGCAGGATTGCCGCGTGATCCTGCTGGACGAGCCGTTCACCGCCGTGGACACCGCAACCGAGGCTGATCTTCTCGCCTTGCTCCATCGCTGGGCCCATGAGGGCCGAACCGTTATGGCGGTTCTGCACGACAACGATATGATTTTGCAGCATTTTCCAACAACATTGCTACTCGCCCGCCGCCGCGTTGCGTGGGGGGCGAGTGCTGTTGCCCTGTCGCCCGAAATGCGACTGAAGGCGCGGATGATGGCGGATGGCTGGGCCGACGCCCACACGCACCAGACAGCCGCGTGACCGAATTTTCGCTCGCAGAATTCCTTTTCAGCCCGTTTGCGTTCGGCTTCATGCGCCGGGCGCTGGCAGGTTGCCTGGCATTGAGCCTGGCAGCGCCCCCGCTTGGCGTGTTCCTCGTCATTCGCCGGATGAGCCTGACGGCGGATGTGCTCCAGCACGGCATTCTGCCCGGCGTTGCCATCGGCGCTGCCGTCGGTGGCCTGTCGATCGTGGCGATGAGCGGCGGCGGCCTGATCGCGGGGCTGGTTGTGGCCCTGTTGGCGGGATTGCTGAGCCGGGCCACCGCCGGCCGGGAAGACAGCCAGTTTGCCGCCGTCTACCTCGTGGCCCTCGCCGCCGGTGTGGCCATCGCGGCCCGCCAGCCTGGGCTGGACCTGACGCATCTTTTGTTCGGCAGCGTGCTGGCGGTGGACAACGCCGCGCTGGTGCTGATGGCCGGCGTATCGAGCATCGCCATTCTCGGCCTTGCGCTGATCTGGCGGCCGTTGATTCTGGAGAGCCTCGACCCCGGTTTTATGCACGCCCAGGGTGGGCGCGGCTGGCTGTGGCAGTCCGCTTTCATGGCGTTGGTGGTGCTGTGCGTGGTCGGCGGCTTTGCTGCCTTGGGCACGTTGATGTCGGTGGGACTGATGATGCTTCCCGCTATTGCGGCCCGGCATTGGTCGGTCCATCTGGGCGGGCAGGTGCGGGCCAGCGTGGTCGTGGCGGTGGCATCGTCCGTCTGTGGCCTGTTGCTGTCGTTTTACGCCGACATGCCGGCCGGGCCTGCGATTTTACTGGTGGCGGGAGCGATCTGGATCGCAAGCCTGGTGCTGGGGCCGCATGAAAGCCTGCTTGGTCATCGGCTGCATCGCGCATAAAGCTGCCGCATTGCCACCATTGTGATGACGTGATGATGCCACCATCTGGCGGTATCGTGGCGCAAACGGGAGATGATGATGGATTGGAGTCGCGCGAAGGTTCTGGTGACGGGCGGGGCCGGGTTTCTGGGCTCGAATCTGTGTCACGCTCTGGCGGCCCGTGGCGCCAAGGTGACGGCGCTGGACGGGTTTCTGTTTGGCAGCGGTGCCAATGCGGCCAATCTTGATGGTGCCACGGGCGTCGATCTGGTGCGCGCTGACATCCGCGACGCCGATCTCCGGCCGCTCTGCGAAGGCGTGGACGTTATCTTCAACCTCGCCGCCCAAACCAGCCATATGGGCGGACAGCGCGACCCGCTGGCCGACATCGCCGTCAACGCCGTCGCCCAGGTGCGCTTGATCCAGGCCGCGCGCGAGGCATCGCCGGATGCGATCGTGGTGCACGCCTCCACCCGCCAGTTCTACGGCCGCCCGATCCGCCTGCCGGTGGATGAAACCCACCCCGTGGCGCCGCCTGACGCCAACGGCGTGTCGAAATTCGCAGGCGAGCAATACTGGATGATCGAACATCGCACCGCCGGCCGGCCGGTGGTGAGCCTGCGCCTGACCAACTGCTATGGTCCTCGCCTGCGCATTCGCGACGCCCGGCAGACCTTTCTTGGCATCTGGATGCGCTGTGTGCTCGAAGGCAAGCCGTTCGAGGTGTGGGGCGGCGCCCAGCTGCGCGACATGACGTATGTGGATGACGTGACCGAGGCGTTCCTGCTCGCCGCTTCCACGCCTGCGTGCCATGGACGGGTGTTCAACCTTGGCGGTTCGCCACCGGCCTCGCTGCTGGAAATTGCCGAAATGACGGTGCGCGAAGCGGGTGAGGGCGCGACCTTCACCACCCGCGAATTCCCCGCGGACCGCGCCGTGATCGATATCGGCAGTTATCATGCCGATGACAGCGCGTTTCGCCAAGCCACCGGCTGGTCGGCGGAGGTATCCCTGCAAGAAGGGATCGCGCGGTCGCTTGCGTGGTACCGCACGCGTTTGCCGGCGTATCTTTGAAGCGTAAGGAAGGGTTCTTTTTTGAAAAAAGAACCAAAAAACTTTGTTCATTCATGTAGTTATCGCGGAAAACATACCTGATGAGCGAAAGTCTTCTTGCTTCTTTTTCTACAGAAAAAGAAGACCTTCCTTATGAAGTCTTTTTAAAAACAACACCCTCTAGGACCAAGCCATGACCGCACCGATCCTTGTGCCCCAGGCAAATCCCGGCGCCGGCTACCAGGCGTTGAAGCCGGAAATCGATGCCGCCGTGGCCCGCGCCCTGAACTCCGGCTGGTATGTGCTAGGCGCGGAAGGTCGCGCGTTCGAGGCTGAGTTCGCGCAATGGCTGGGCGCCCCCCAGGCCGTCGGCTGCGCCAATGGCACCGACGCGCTGGCGCTGACCCTGCGCGGTCTCGGCGTGGGTGCGGGGCAGGCGGTCGCCACCGTTTCGCACACGGCCGTTGCCACCGTCGCCGCCATCGAGATGGCCGGCGCCACGCCTGTGCTGATCGACATCGACCCGCTGCACTACACGATGGACCCAGCGGAACTTGCCAACGTGTTGGCGTATCCGCCGCAAGGCCTGCCGCCGATCGGTGCGATCATCGCGGTCCATCTGTATGGCCAGCCGTGCGACCTGCACGCGATTTTGGCGCTGGGTGCCAAATACGGCATTCCGGTGATCGAGGATTGCAGTCAGGCTCACGGCGCCACGCTCGACGGCCAGAAGGTGGGCACGTTCAGCGAGGCAAGCTGCTTCAGCCTGTATCCCACCAAGAATCTTGGTGCGCTCGGCGATGGCGGCGTGCTGGCCACGCGGGACGCGGGGTTGGCGGAGCGCATTGCCGCCTTGCGCCAATATGGTTGGAAAACCCATTATATCAGTGAGTTGGTCGGCATTAACTCACGGCTTGATGAACTTCAGGCGGCAATCCTGCGGGTGAAGCTGGCGCATCTCGATGCCCAGAACGCCCGGCGTCAGGAGATTGCAGCGGTCTATGACGAGGCCGTGATCGCCGGCCCCTTTACGCCGCCTGCTCGTCGTGCGGGAACCTCGCATGTGTTTCATCAATATGTGATCCGCGTGACGGAACGCGCCGCCATACAGGCGCGGCTCCGGGAAGCTGGGGTGGCCACCGGGGTGCATTACCCCATGCCTGTGCACCAGCAACCGGCCTATGCCGGCCGCATCGCCATGGGTCCGGCACATTGTGCGGCCACGGCCATCGCCGCGGGTGAGGTGATGAGCCTGCCGATGTTCCCACAGCTTTCGAACGGGCAGGTTGAACAGGTTGTGGCGGCGCTTCACCAACTTGGGTAAACCGGAACGTTGCATTGCGCGGGACTGCATTGCAAACTTCGCACATGCAGCAAAACACCCCGACCGACGCCACCGTCCACGCCCGTGAACTGACCGAACTGGTCACGCAGTTGCGGGCGCGCCATGAGACAGATCCCTTCGGAAACCCGATCCTGTCGGCTGCTCTTTCGATCAGCCGACGGATCGATACCGGCGAACTCGATCTCGACTCGATCGCCAACCTGGTGGCCGCCCTGCGCGATGACGCGTTCGCCGACCGTGCCGCGCGGTTCAACGCCTATGTGGGCGGGACCGATTGTCCCGCCAATCTCCAGGCCCTGGCCGACCTTGCCGCTCGGCTGATCCGGCCAGATCCCGCCGACAGCCCGGTGCCGTTGGCGGCGTTTCGCGCTTCCGTGGAACGCACCCGCTTTGCAGCCGTGTTCACAGCGCACCCTACGTTCTCGCTGCCAGCGCCGGTGGAGCAGGCTCTGGCTGAACGCGCCAGCGGCAGAGACGCACCCTCGTTTGCCAGCCATCGGCCCAAGCCCATCACGCTGGAAGAAGAATTCACCCGCGCCGAGGTTGCCATCACGCAGGGGCGGGATGCGCTGGACCTGCTGTCGACGGCTATCCTGAAGGCTGCCCGTGCCACCTGGTCGGGGCGCTGGCAGGCAATGAACCCGCGGCCGGTGATCCTGGCAAGCTGGGTCGGCTACGACACGGATGGCCGCAACGATATCTTCTGGTGGGACACGCTGCGCCTGCGCCTGCGCATGAAGCGGCTGCAATTGGCCCGCCTGCACAGCCAAATTCAGGCCATCCCGACAGCAAAGCCTTTGCTGGAGCGCATCGAGGCAGCCGAGGCGGCGGTGGACGGGCAGCTGGAAGCCTGCCCCACGACGCCCGCCCCCGACGCCGTGGTGGCCTTCGCCCATGCCGTGATCGAACAGCGCGAGGTGGCGTTGCGATCGCCAGACCCGCTGCTGGCCTTGTTTGAAGCCGCCATGGTGGATGCCACGCCAGACGAGCAACTCACCCTGGCCGTCAGTCGCGCCGGCCTTTTGGCGCATGGCATGTCACTGGCGCACACGCATGTGCGGCTGAATGCCACGCAGGTGCACAACGTCGCACGGCAACGCCTGGGCCTGGATGACCAGCCGGAGGACCTCGCCCAGCGCCGTGCACTGCTGGCGGCCGTCAACGCGGCGCTCGACACCGTGACGCCGGTTCCGGTCGATTTCGGCGCCATTCTCGGTGAACAGGCCTCCGCCGCCCGATTGATGATGACGGTGGCGCAGATTGCCAAGCACATCGATCAGGCCACACCCGTTCGCTTCCTGATCGCAGAGACCGAGACTGGCTACACCCTGCTCTGTGCGCTGTGGCTGGCGCGTCTGTTCGGCATTGAGCGCCACGTTGAAATCAGCCCGCTGTTCGAGACCGCCGATGCGCTGGAAGGCGGCGGTCGCGTGATCGAGGAAGCGCTGCGCAGCCCGCATTACCGTGCCTATCTGGCGGCAAACGGCCGGATGGCGCTGCAATTCGGTTATTCTGATTCAGGCCGCTATGTCGGCCAGCTTGCCGCGAGCTATTTGATCGAGCGGCTGCGCCTGAAAGTGGTGGACGCGCTGGTGCGCCACGGGCTGGAACATGTCGAGGTGGTATTGTTCGACACGCACGGCGAAAGCGTCGGGCGCGGCGCGCATCCGGGCAGTCTCGTTGAACGGTTGGCGTATCTCTCGCCCCCCCAAAGTCGGGCCGCGTTCTCCGCGGCCGGCATCGCGGCGCGCGAGGAAAGCGCGTTCCAGGGCGGCGATGGATATCTTTTCTTCGCCACCCCCGAACTGGCCCTGGCCACCGTGGCCCGCATCGCCGGGCACGCCTTTCCACAGACTGCCGATAGTGCCGATCCGATCTATGACGAGCCAGATTTTGCCGCTGATTTCTTCGGCACCGCCCGCGCCTCCATGCAGGATCTGGTCGAAGACCCAGGCTATGCGGCCCTGCTCGGCGCCTTCGGCCCGGCCTTGCTGTACCCGACCGGCAGCCGCCCGGCAGCACGCCAGGCGGACGGCATGGGCGGGCCCGCCAGCATTCGCCATCCGCGCGAATTGCGGGCGATACCCAACAACGCCATCCTCCAGCAACTCGGCTGGATGGCCAACACGTTGCAGGGCCTTGGCACCGGTGCCGCCCGCAATCCGCCCGCCTTTGCCGAAATGCGCGCGGCCAGCCCCCGGTTTCGCCGGGCGCTCGACCTGGCCGGCCACGCGCTGGCGCATTCGGATCTGGAGGTGCTGCGCGCCGTGGTGGCCACGCTGGACCCTGGAACCTGGCTGGACCGCGCCGGCCATGCCCGCCTCGCCGGACGGCGCGAACAATTGGTCTCGGTGGCCCGCGGGCTGGAGCGGTTGGGCCTTGGCGCGCCGGTGCAGGCCATGTTCCGCCGTATCCAGGCCGATCATGTCGCGTTGCAGGCCTTGTGGCCTGACGCCCCGGTGATGGGTGTGCGCGCTGCCGTGCTGCATGCGTTGCGCCTGGCGTTGGTGCACCGGATCTGGCTGCTGGAAACCGCCATCCCTGACTTTTCGCCCCGCTTCGGCGTTACCCGCGCCGCTCTCGAAGCGCGCATTCTGCGGCTCGATATCCCGCAGGCGATCGCATTGCTGTCGGAAGTGTTCCCAGCTGCCCCCGACCCGGCGGTGGACCGAGATTATGGCGAGCCGCGCGGCCCCCGCACAGAGGCGGCCTATGCGCGCGAACACGCCGAAATCTTCGACCCCATGCTGCGCCTGTTCGCCTTGGTGCGTGAGATTGGCACTGCCATCACCCATGAGGTGGGCGCCTTCGGCTAGACCTGCGCGAAATCGTCATGTGCCGTGACCTCGCACGACAGTGAGGTTCATGGCACAGGCGGTGTGTTGTTCAGGGAGACCGCGCATGACCACAGGAATTTCGGCCAAACAGGGCGAATTCGATTTGTCCGATCTTGGCCAAAAGATCGACGAATGCCAGGCATTTGGCGTTGCCAGCATCGAGCTGCCGATTTTTGATTTTGATATTGTTGTCGGTGGTCGCATTCGTTCCGAGCAGCTGCGGCGGGCAAAGGCCATCTGTGCCGCGCGCGACGTGGCATATTCGGCGCATGGCCCGCTTGCGATTAATTTTTCCGACCCTGAATGGCGCCTGCCGCGGCATTTCGAGGTTCTGCTGGCGTCGCTTGATGTGGCGGCCGAGCTTGGATGCCGCAATTACGTGATGCATGCCGGCATCGCGCCGGCCACGCAGGCGGACGGGATTGAGAATGCCTATGCCAGGCAGCGGGCCTGGTTGGCCCGTGCCGGGGACGAGGCCGCACAGCGCGGCCTGTTCATCTGTGTGGAGACGCTGTTCGCGGGCTATCACGGCCACGCGTTGACACCCACTCCCGCCCGATTGGCGCGTGAGCTGGCTGCCATCGATCATCGTCATGTCCGCGCGACCATCGATTTCAGCCACGCCTTCATCAACCTTGGCTACCACGGTGGCGACCTGGTGGCTGAGTGTGCGGCGCTGGCGCCTTTTGCGGATCATCTGCACATCCATGACAGCTTCGGCCGTCAGGATGACATCTGGATGTATACCCAAGGTGAACGACTCGCCTACGGCCATGGTGACCTGCATCTGCCGGTTGGCTGGGGCGGCATTCCCTGGGATGCGCTGCTCGAAACCTGTGTGTTTCCGGAAAACGTTGTCTTCAACATCGAACTGGACTCACGCTATTGGCACGTGGCGCAGGAATGCGTGGACGCCACGAAGGCGATGGCCTCGCGGGCCCGCCGCGCCACGCCGGCCGCCTGACGCCAGCCAACGCGAATTAATGTGGCGGGCTTCGTTCAGTGCTTGAACCGTGCAGCGAAGATGTGCACTAATCATGGTGTAACAAAAGAAAGGAGGTGATCCAGTGTCTCATTGTCTCATGGCCAGGATGACTGGCGCGACCTGGGTTCCTGCCTCGAATATGTCAGTTATGGCAATCAGGGTGGCTGCCGTTTAGAGCAGGTCGGCCTTTTCGATCCGCCTGACAATGTGAGGCCTCGGTGTATCGTTTACGGTGCACCGGGGCCTTCTTTGTTTTGATCTACTGACCAGTTCTTCCACTATTTTGATCCGGGCAGCCGACCGGGCTTGCCGAACAGCCATCCCTGGCCGAATCGTACGCCGATGTCTTGCATGACCTGGAATTCGGCCTCGGTTTCAATCATTTCTGCCACCACGCGCGCACCGGCGGTGATGGCCAGTTCAACCATGGATGCCACCAGCACACGGTCGCGCCGCGTTTTGCAGGCAGCGCGCACGTAGTCTCCGTCCAGTTTGACGAAATCCACACCAAACGCCCGCAGATAGCGAAAAACAGCCACACCGGCCCCGAAATCGTCCAGGCAGACCGGCACGCCGACCGAGCGCAGGCGCTCCATGGTCGAGGCTGCCGCGTCCAGATCCTCGATTTCGGCCGTCTCCGTCAGTTCAATCAGCAGGCGGCTGGGGTCCAGCTTGCCGCCCTCGCACCGCAACTCCGCAAGCCGCTTCAACAGTCGCTCCCGATAGGCCGGGTTTTGCATCGACAGGCCGGACATGTTGACGGCAATCGACACGCCGGCATTCATTTGCAGGGCAGCGATTGCTGTCTCCAGCACCGCCCAGTCCAATTCCTCCGACAGCCCCAGCGCCTCGGCAAACGCCACGAATTCCTGGGGCCCCTGCGCGGTCAGCCCTTCGATGGGAAACGGGCGCAGCAATGCCTCGTAATGATGCACGGAGCGATCATGCAGCGTCACAACCGGTTGGTAGAGCAGGCGAAACCGGCGTTCCGCCAGGGTGGTGCGCACGGCCTGCGCATATTGTTCGGCCTTGGCGATGATGCCGGCCAATCCGCCCCTGGTGCCGGCGGCGTCCGTGGCCTGATGGCCGCCATCGGCGAATCGGCCCAAGGCATAGCGCAGCGCCCGCGTGGCCTGGGGAGACGGCATCTGCCCGGTGTCCAGCACGATCTGCGAGCCTTCAACGGTTGCCTGCCCAGCGGCGCGGCTTGCCTGCAATGCCGCCTGCAAGCGGGCGACGAGTCCGGCCATGTCGATGGCGCTGTCGGCCACCATGCCATAGCGCCCATCGGCCAGACGGCCTGTGGTGCTGCCGGCGGGGCCTTCATTCAAGGCGTGGCCGATCTGGTCCTCAAGGGTGCGCCTGTCATCGCCGGACAGGCATTCGCGCACCCGGTCCCAGCCTTTGACCTCGACCAAACCCAGCGCGCTGGCGCGGCCCTCGCGCAAGGCGGCCTCCGCTATGCGGGAAAATCCGCGCTGATCGGCAAAGCTTGGAGTGCCAATGCTGACCGCACCGGATGCATCGGCCAGAGGGCCTATCGAGAAGCTCAGCCTTGCCTGGTGGCCATCCATCCGCAGCAGGAACGCGCCGACCGACTGCGGCGAGCCAACGGAATCGGCCAAATGCAGAACCATCGGCGCAATACGGCCGCTCTGCCGCACCATGGCCAGGGCGATTTCCAACGTTTCATGATCGGTGGCCGCGAAGAGGCAGGTGATTCGCCGCCCGATATAGCTGGCGGCGTCCTGGCCAAGCCGGGTGCGGAAGGCGCCCGCGGCAAAGCCGATGACGCCATCCGCATCCGTTTCAACCAGCAAATCAGCGGCGGCAAAGGCGAACGCCAGAAATCTGTCCGCCCCGCCGACGGATGCTCGTGCCGTCGGTTTCGCGGCCGCCAGCGTGTCGGAGGACAGCATGCAAGGCCCCTATCATACCGGGACCAGCATGGCGCCTTCGGGTTAACCGAAGATGAAGCGATCAGCCCAAAGCGGCTTCTGCCTCAAGTGTCACGGCCACGGCATGAACCACGGCTGCAATACGAACCGCCGTTTGCACCTGTTCGGTCGAAAGTCCGCCGTGGCGCACCACTTTCTCGTGGCTTTCCATGCACATGCCACAGCCGTTGATGGCAGACACGGCAAGCGACCAAAGCTCGAAATCCACCTTGTCCGCACCTGGCTTGGCCATGATGTTCATGCGCAGCTTGGCCGGAAGCTTCGGATAATCACCGCCCACCAGATGGGTGAAACGGTAATAGATGTTGTTCATGCCCATCACCGAAGCTGCTGCCTTGGCTGCCGTCAGCGCCTCTGCCGAAAGTCTGGGGCCGAATTCTGCAACGATCTCGCGGATCACCACGGCATTGCGCGAGGCCAGGGCGGACACGATGAAGGTGCCGGCAAGCTGCTGGGCGGTCAGCGACGGGTCGATCGCCAGCGATCCGAGGTTGAGCTTCTGGTCCTTGGCGTACTCGGGCAAGGCGTTCTTCAGGGTCTCGATCGACATGGCAAGTCTCCAAAAAAATGCCGGACCCCCTGAAGGGCCCGGCGGACGTCAAGAAACGGGCAGAAAACTCAGGCGGCTTTGAACAATTCAACCGGGCTCAAGGTCTCTTCGCCCTTGGTCCAGCCGCATGGGCAAAGCTCATCGGTCTGCAACGCGTCCAGAATGCGGATCACTTCGGCCGGATTGCGGCCGACGTTGAGGCCGTTCACCGAGGCCCACTGGATGATGCCATACGGATCGACGATGAACGTGGCGCGCAGGGCCACGCCTTCGGTCTTGTCCAGAATGCCCAGGGCGGACGACAGGTCGCGCTTGACGTCGGCCAGCATGGGGAAGGGCAGGTCGTTGATGTCGGCGTTGTGCAGGCGCCAGTTGAGATGCACGAATTCATTGTCGGTCGAGGCGCCGTAGAGCACCGCGTCACGATCGTTGAAATCGGTGTTCAGCTTGCCGAATGCGGCGATTTCGGTCGGGCAGATGAAGGTGAAATCCTTCGGCCAGAAGAACACGATCTTCCACTTGCCTTCGTCGGTGGCGTTGTTGATCTCAATGAACGACTTGCCGGGACCGCCGAGGCCATCCGGCCCGCCCTTGACGGCGGTGAGGTGGAATTCGGGAAATTTATCACCAACAGTCAGCATAAAACTCTCCAGGTCTTCGAGGCCGTGCAACACCGCACACTCCCCGACATAGGCGTTATGCCGCAGTGCACAATTGCGGTCCAATGAATTGGTTGCGCAATTTCGATCGGGAAAATCAACCTGTTTCAACCGTTGGAACGTATCGGCCGATTCCACCAAACCATCGAAGGCCGCCGGGTCGTGGGCAGTCACGCCGTGCACCCTGGACGGCGGCAGCGGCCAGCATGTGCTGTTCACGCTGCTTGGGCGCACTCTGGTGAAGCGGGCGCTTGCGGCGTTGGCGGCGATGGTCGAGGCCCGCGAATCGCCCCCCGCGCCTGACGTCGGCGTTACGGCTGGCGTTTCCGAATTTGCTGCTGGTCCTGAGCGAGGACGCCACGGCGACCCTCACCGAGGGCCTCACGTCGGACCGACTGGACGTGGCGTTGCTGACGCTGCCCTGCGCCGGCCCGGAAGCGTTGTCTGTGGTGCGCGATTCGTTCGTGCCGGCCGGCGCGGATGAATTCAGCGCCGGCCAAGCCCCGTGATGGCGCCGCCGAAGATGGCGGCCATCACCGTCACGATTCCGATCATCAGTTTCATGCGTGCGGCAACGGCATCGGCATCCTCGCGAAACCGCTGATGCATGGCGCGGCGCTCGGCGGCCACGGCGGCATCCGGGTTTGCGGGCAGGGGGCTGAATGCGGCGGCACTGTCATCCAGCCGCAATTTCAGTGCGTCCAGGCCCGCCTGAGGGTTTGGGCTATGCAGGGCGACCAATGCTTCATCAAGCGTCGTGTCGCGCATCAGGGCGCGGTAGAGAGGCAGGGGGGCGGCGAAGGTGGCGAACACGCCGATCAACCCCACGATGCCGAAGCACATCGCCAGGAAGCCCATGGCGGCAAAGCGATTGTTGGGCCGGGCGGCTTGTGTGGTATCGGACATTGACGTGCTCCTGTGCTGCGACGCACATCGGCCCTGACAGCAAGTGCGTCAACCGCGTCGTCTATCCGTTCATATCTTCAGGAGGTGTGTCGCCGTCAGATATTGACACGGCGCCCCCCTGGTTCTAACCACCGCGCCTCATTTCGGCGTAGCAAGGCCCAGTCCCATGAAAGTTCGCAACAGCCTCAAATCGGCTAAAATCCGTGACAAGAATTGTCGCGTGGTTCGCCGCCGTGGGCGCGTCTACGTCATCAACAAGAAGAACCCACGCATGAAGGCTCGTCAGGGCTGATTGCACATCGGGGCGTCAATGACGCTCGGTCAGGGACAATCTTCTGAACATGGCTCGCGGATTTTTGTCTGCGGGCCATGTTCATGTTTGGTGTCCGTCTGCGTCAGCGCCATATGATGAGCTCATCTCGCTGAAACCTTGTCGAAACCGGAAAACGGCGGCACATGGTGAAACATGCGGGGCAAACAGGCCTGAGGGGAAACGAACGTGATCGCGCAATACGATGCCAAACCAGGCGTAATGGCGCGTCGCGAGGCGATATTGGCTGGATTGCGCAAAATCCTGCCACCCACCGGGGTGATCGGTGAAACCCTGCGGCTCAAACCTTACGAAACGGACGGGCTGTCGGCCTACCGCCAGCCGCCTTTGGCCGTGGCGTTGCCCGAAACAACCGAACAGGTGGCCGCCGTCATGGCCTTCTGCCATGCCGAAGGCGTGCGCGTGGTGCCGCGCGGCGCTGGCACCAGCCTGTCCGGCGGGGCGCTGCCCATGGCCGATTCGGTGGTGCTGGGCCTTATGCGCATGAACCGCATCCTCGACATCGATTACGCCGACCGCGCCGCCGTGGTGCAGGCAGGCGTCACCAATATCGGCATCACCCAGGCGGTGCAGGAACACGGCTTCTTTTACGCGCCCGATCCGTCCAGCCAGCTGGCCTGCATGATCGGCGGCAACGTGATGATGAATTCCGGTGGCGCGCATTGCCTGCGCTACGGCGTGACGGCCAACAATCTGCTCGGTCTCAAGATCGTCACCGTTGAGGGCGAGATCATCGAGATCGGCGGCGCCCATTGCGACAGCGCCGGCTATGACTGGCTGGGGCTGATCACCGGCAGCGAGGGCCAGCTGTGCATCGTCACCGAGGTGACGGTGCGAATCCTGCGCAGCCCCGAGGGCCAGCGCGCCATGCTGGCGGCATTCGACGGCACCGAGATCGCCGGAAGCTGCGTCGATGCCATCATCTCGTCCGGCATCATCCCGGTGGCGCTGGAGTTCATGGACAAGCCCTGCATCCATGCCTGCGAGGCATTCGCCCATGCCGGCTATCCGATGGATGCGGAGGCGCTGCTGATCATCGAGGTCGAGGGCAGCGTGGCCGAGCAGGACGACCTGCTGGGCCGCATCAAGGAAATTTGCCGCAGATTCAACCCGATCAGCCTCAAAGTGTCCGAATCGGCTGAAGAAAGCCTGGCGATCTGGAAGGGCCGCAAGGGCGCGTTCGGCGCCGTCGGCCGCATCAGCCCGGATTATCTGTGCATGGACGGCACCATCCCCACCTCGCGCCTGCCTGAGGTGTTGCGCCGGATCGGCGAGATGAGTGCTGAATGCGGCCTGGCAGTGGCCAATGTGTTTCATGCCGGCGACGGCAACCTGCACCCGCTGATCATGTTTGATGCCAACGACGCCAGCAGCTTCCACAAGGCCGAGAAATTCGGCGCCGATATTTTGCGCCTGTGCGTCGAAGTTGGCGGATGCCTCACCGGCGAGCACGGCGTGGGCGTTGAGAAGCGAGATCTGATGAACGTGCAATTCACCGAAACCGAACTGGACCAGCAACGCCGGATCAAATCGGCGTTCGATCCGGAGTGGCTGCTGAACCCGTCCAAGGTGTTCCCGCTGAAGCTGCCCGCCGCCGCGATGCCCGCGACCACCATGGCAGCCGAATAGATGTTGTCAGCACCGGAAACCGAGGCCGATCTCGCGGCGGAAATCATCTCGGCCCATGCCGTGGGTGAGCCGATTGCGGTCTGCGGCAATGCCAGCAAATCCGGCCTTCTGCGCCCGGTGCAGGCGGCCCGCACCCTGTCGACGCGCAATCTTGTCGGCATCACGCTGTATTCGCCGAGCGAACTGATCATGTCCGCCCGGGCCGGCACGCCGCTGGTGGAGATCGAAGCGGCGCTGGCGGCGCATGGCCAGCATCTGATTGCCGAACCGCCTGATTTCGGCGCCATCATGGGCACCACCTCCGCCCAGACGATCGGCGGCGTGGTGGCGGCCAACCTGTCCGGTCCGCGCCGTATCGCCTGGGGTGCGACGCGGGACCACGTGATGGGCGTGCGCGCCGTCAACGGCACCGGCGAGGTGATTCGCGCCGGCGGCCGGGTGTTGAAGAACGTCACGGGACTGGATGTCTGCAAGCTGCTCACCGGCAGCCACGGCACGCTCGCGGTGATGACCGAGGTCACGCTCAAGGTGCTGCCCGCGCCGGAACGCCGGGCCACGCTGGCCATCGGCGGGCTTGATCCGGTGCAGGGCGTGGCGGCTCTCGCGGCCGCCCTGGGCTCGCCATATGCGGTGTCTGGGGCTGCGTATCTGCCGGCATCGTCGGCCGCCCGGCTTCCAGTTGTGGCCTGGCTGGGCAACAGTGTGACTCTGGCGCGAATCGAGGATTTCGCGCCGTCCGTCACGTATCGGATCGACCGGCTGCGCGCGGATCTGGCGCGCTTTGGCGTCGCCGAAATCCTCGATGACGGCGCCACCCGCGCGGTGTGGAACGCGGTGCGCGACGCAATGCCGCTGGAAGCAGCGCCGCAGGATGCCATTTGGCGCATTTCGGTTCGTCCCTCCGCCGGCCCCCGTGTGGTGCAGGCGCTGAAGCGGGCGTTCGGGGCACGCTGGTTCATGGATTGGGGCGGCGGGCTGGTATGGATCGCCGGTCCCGCCACCGAGCAAACACACGCCCAGGTCTGCCGCGCCGCCCAGAACGAGGGCGGCACATACACGCTGTTTCGTGGCCCTGAACCGCTGCGCGCCGCGATGGATGTCGTGCCGCCTGAATCCGCCCCCTTGGCGCGGATCAGCCAGCGTGTGAAAGCTGCATTCGACCCGAAAGGCATTCTCAATCCAGGCCGCATGCGGGCCGGATTGTAGCGACAAGGAGAACACTCATGGACTACCAGCTTTCGCTGCTGGCTACGCTCATCGTCGTTGTTGCAGCCCTGGTGATCGGGATTGCATCCAGCATGTTCATGCTGCAAGGCCGGCGGCGGGACGTCTGGGCCATCTTTGTGGCTGTGGTGTTTGTGCTGTCCGCCATGTCAGCGGTGATCTTTGAGTATTCATGGATGTTCACCCAGACCGACCGCATTCTCGCGCAGGCCGTGGCGCTGGGGGCTGCCTTGACCGGCATCGTCTTCGCCGCCCGCGCCAACGCCTGAGCGACCCACTTTATGCAAACCCTGTTCACGCCGGACCAGTTGCGCGACCCCGAGATCGCGTCCTCAAACACGATTCTGCGCACCTGCGTGCATTGCGGTTTCTGCACCGCCACATGCCCCACTTTTTTGCTGCTGGGCGACGAACTCGACAGCCCACGGGGCCGCATCTACCTGATCAAGGACATGCTTGAATCAGGCCGTCCGGCCACCGAGGAAGTGGTGCGCCACGTTGATCGCTGCCTGTCGTGCCTGTCCTGCATGACCACATGCCCGTCCGGCGTGAACTACATGCACCTGGTCGACCATGCCCGCGCCTATATCGAGAACACGTATCGTCGGCCGTGGCATGAGCGGATGATGCGCACCATGCTCAAGCTTGTGCTGCCCTATCCGGGCCGCCTGCGGGTTGCGTTGATCGCCGCCCGTGCCGTGCGCCCGCTGGGCCGCGTCATCCCCGATCGCGGCATTATGTTCCAGCGCCTGCGCGCGATGCTGGCCTTGGCGCCGGTCCGCGTGCCGCCGGCCAGTGCAGTCGAGCGCCCGCGTGTGCATGCGGCCATCGGAACCCGCCGTGGCCGGGTGGCATTGCTGGCCGGCTGCGCCCAGCAGGTGCTGGCGCCGCAGATCAACGAGGCCACGATCCGCCTGCTCACCCGCATGGGCATCGAGGTGGTGGTGGCCAAGGGGGCCGGCTGCTGCGGCGCATTGACCCACCATATGGGCCAGCACGACCCGGCCATGGCCGCCGCCCGCGCCAACATCGCCGCCTGGACCGCCGAACGCGATGGTGACGGGCTGGACGCGATCGTGATCAACACCTCCGGCTGCGGCACGACGGTGAAGGATTACGGCTTCATGTTCCGCAATGAGGCTGAAAGCCCAGAAGCCGAACGCGTGTCGGCGCTGGCGTGCGACATCAGCGAATACCTCACGCGGATCGGCTACGCCCCCACACGCCCCGCGCCGAGGCTCACGGTGGCCTATCACGCGGCGTGCAGCCTGCAACACGGCCAGAAGATCACCAATGAGCCCAAGGCCCTGCTGGCCCGCGCCGGTTTCGCTGTGGCCGTGCCGGCTGAGGCGCATATCTGCTGCGGGTCCGCCGGCACCTACAACCTGATGCAGCCCGTCATCGCAGGGCAGTTGCGCGAGCGGAAGCTGGCCAACATCGCGGCCGTGAAGCCGGACCTGATCGCTGCTGGCAATATCGGCTGCATGACCCAACTCGCCGGCAAGACGCCCGTGGTGCACACCGTGGAACTGCTGGACTGGATGGCCGGCGGCCCAGAGCCCGTGGGCCTTCCCACGAGCGCTTGATCGGGCTTGCATCCAGAGGGGAAGCTGCGCGAGCATTGGGCATGCGCATTCTCCTGGTCATGCTGCTGTCGTTCAGTGTCTCGGCCGCCTCGGCGCAGCCGCGACATGATCCTGCCAAACCTGAGCCAGCCAAATCTGAGTTGGACCAGTTGCTGACGGCGCTGCCGCTTGCCCCCAGCGATGAGGTTGCGGCGCGCATAGAGCGGCGGATCATGCAGCTCTGGGCAAAATCCGGCGGGCCGACCGCGGCGTTGCTGGCGGGGCGTGGGGCGCGGAACCTCCAAGCCGGCGATGCCGCCGAGGCGCTACAGGATTTCGAGGCTGCCCTCGTGCTGGAGCCGGACATGGCGGAATTGTTCAGCCGCCGCGCCCTTGCGCGCTACGAGCTTGGCGACGTGGCCGGCGCCTATCGCGATCTGGAGGAGGCGATCAAGCGGGAACCGCGCAATTTCGCGGCCTGGCGCCAGCTGTCTGCCATTGCCGAGGCACAGGGAAATGCTGCTGGCGCGTTGGCGGCCTGGAAGAAGCTGATCGAGATCGATCCGAAAACCGTCGGCGCGCAGTCGCATCTGAAGGAGTTGCGACTGCGCGTTGAAGGGCAGGATAGCTAGTAGGTCGGGCAACGCCCGACCTACGCTCCGCGACCGGATGCGAACCGAACGGCTTCCTCGGCGGCGCGGAACAAGGAGCGTGCCTTCTGGCGGGTTTCTTCATATTCCGCCTCCGGGTTGCTGTCCGCGACCACGCCAGCGCCGGCCTGGACGTGCATGACGCCGTCCTTCACAACCGCCGTCCGCAGGCCGATGCAGGTGTCCATCGTGCCGTCCGGGGCGAAATAACCGATACAGCCGGCATAGATCCCGCGTCGCACCGGCTCCAGTTCCTCGATGATCTGCATGGCGCGCACCTTGGGCGCGCCGGTCAGCGTGCCGGCCGGGAAGCCGCCGACGAGGGCGTCCACGGCATCGAGACCCGGCTTCAACTGGCCCTGCACCTCGGACATGATGTGCATCACGTGGCTGAAGCGCTCGATGGCGAAGCTCTCCGTCACCTTCACCGTGCCGATCTCGGCCACGCGGCCCACATCGTTGCGGCCGAGGTCGAGCAACATCAGATGCTCGGCGCGCTCCTTCGGATCAGCGAGCAGTTCGGCGGCCAGGCGCTGGTCCTCCTCATGCGTCGCACCGCGCAGGCGGGTGCCGGCGAGGGGGCGGATGGTGACAACGTTGTCGCGCAGCCGCACCAAAATCTCCGGGCTGGAGCCGACGATGGAGAAGGCGCCAAAATCGAGGAAGAACAGGAACGGCGCCGGGCTGATCCGTCGCAGCGCCCGATAGAGCGAAAGCGGCGGCAGGGCGAACGGCACGGAGAAACGCTGGCTCGGCACCACCTGGAACACGTCGCCAGCGCGAATGTAATCCTTCGCCCGTTCGACAGCCGCGATATAGCCGTCCTTCGTGAAGGTGGAGGTCGGTTCCGGCATCGGCGGCAGATCCACCGCGGGCGCCGCCAACGGCAGGGCCCGGGTCAGCGCCAGGGCGGCCTGCGCCAGCCGGTCCTGCGCCGCCTGCCAGGCCGTGGCCGCCGAAACCCCGGCGCGGGGGTAGACGGGGGCTGCGAAGGTCAGCAGGTCGGTCACGTTGTCAAAGATCGCAAACAGCGTCGGCCGCAGCATGATCGCATCCGGCACGCCCAGAACATCGGCGTTCTTGTCGGGCAGGGACTCCATCTGGCGCACCATGTCGTAGCCCAGATAGCCCACCAGACCGCCCGCCATCGGCGGCAATCCAGTCGGAACCTCCAGTCGCGCCTCGGCGATCAGCGCGCGCAGGCTGTCCAGCGGCGCCAGCGTCTCGGGCACGAAGCCGTAAGGAGCGGCCAGCGCGTTGCGGTTCAACTCGGCCCGGCCGTTTTGGCAGCGCCAGACGAGGTCGGGGTCCATGCCGATGATGGAATACCGGCCACGCGACGCGCCGCCTTCCACCGATTCGAGCAGGAAGCTGAGCGGCCGGCCCTGCGCGAGTTTCAAAAACGCCGCCACCGGCGTTTCCAGATCGGCCACGGCCCGGGTCCAGACCAGATGGCCACGCCCGGCCAGATAATCGGCGGTGAATTGGCTCTCATCGGTCATGGGGTGGGGTCCGCCTGAACGAGGGTCTCAAGCTGGGCACGGTTCACCTTTGGCTCGGCGCGGGTGCGCACGATGGTGGCGAACAGCGTCTCGCTGTCATCGGCCAATGCCTTACCAAGCTGTTCGCGCATCGCGGCATAGCTCGCCGGATCGGCGGCAGGGTCAGCGGCGATGATCTGCTTCAGCACCGCCACCACGAAGCCTTCCGGCGTTTCGGCCATGGTGGCTTCACCGAGCTTCAATCCGAACAGCGGCGTGACAAGCTGGGTCGGCACGCCATCGACCGGCGCGGCGCGGCCGGCAGCGGCGAGGGTGCGGACCTGCACGCCGGCCACGGTTGCGGCATCCTCCAGCGACTGCCCGCCCTTTACGGCGGCCAGCAGCTTGGCCGCGGCCTCTTCCTGGGTGCGGCGGATGGCGTCGCGCGTCCAATCGGCGCGCACGGTGTCGATCACCTGCGGCAACGGACGTGCTTCGGGGGCGAAAATCTCCTCCACCGAGAACGCGAAGAACGACTGCGCGCCATTGGCGGCGTTCGGCGCCTGGGTCAGATGCGGGGCATCGCCCTTCTTGGCCTGAAACGCGGCCAGCACGAGGGCAGGGCGCAACTCGGCAGGCCCCGGGATCGGCGCTGCCACGCCTTCGAGCGTCAGGCCCTGGGCGTCCAGCGTGCCGGACGTCGCCGCCAGGCCAAGATCGCCCGGTAGATCATCCAGCGAGGTGCCGGCGGCCAAGGCGTCTTCCACCTTGTTGGCGCGGGTGTAGAGCAGATCGACGGCGCGATCGGCCACAATCCGGGCCTTCAGGATCGGCGTCATCTCGGCCAGCGTCCGCGATGCACCGGGCGTGATGGCGACCACCTTCACCACGTGCCAGCCGAGCGCGCTGCGCACCGGGGTCGGCACGTCGTCCAGCGCAGCCCCGAACACAGCCACCCCCAGTTCGGGGGCCGGGAACTCTTCCTGCACGGCATCCGAAAGCTCCACGCCGGAGGCGCCGGCATCGGCCGCGGTTTTCTGAATGCTGGCCCAGTCGGCGCCGGCCTTCCAGGCCTCGGCCAGCCGCTTGGCAACGGCCTCGTCCTGCGCCAGCAGCACCTGCACCGAGCGCTTCTCGGCGGTGTTGAATTCGGCTTTGCGGACCGCGAAGGCTGCGGCGATGTCGGCATCCGACACCGTGATTTCAGATTCGAGGGTTTCCGGCGACAGCACCACCACCTTGATGCGGCGATATTCGGTCGTGGTGTAGCGGCTTTTGTTGTTGTCGTAATACCGCTCCAGCTGGGCGTCCGTGGCGGCCTCGGGCTTGGCTGCCGATGCGAACGGAAGCTCGACGGAGGCTGCCACGCGCTGCTCGCGCTGGAAGCCGAACACCGCCTTCGCCATCACGTCTGGCGCCTTGGTGCCGGCACGGATGGCCTCAAGCATCTGCTTTTGCGCCAGATCCGAGCGCATCAGGTCGAGAAAGCGCTTCTCGGTCAGCCCGTTGTTGCGCAGCACGCTCTCGAAGGTGGCGCGGTCGAAGGTGCCTTTTGGACCCTTGAAGGCCGGGATCTCGAACACCGCCTGGCGCAAGGCGTCGTCAGGCACCGTCAGGCCCAGATCGGCCGCCTTGTTGTCCAGCGCCGCCGTTGTGATCAACCGCTCCACGGCCTGTCCGGCCACCGAGCGGCGGATCTCGGGGGTGGGGGTGATGTTGGTGCCGAACATCCGCGTCACCTGCGCCAATTGCCGGCGATACGCCTCTTGCGCCTCGGGCAGTTCGATCTTGCGCGCGCCGACCACCGCCAGCGAGGTCTGCTGTCCGAGGTTGCGCACGACGTCGGCCACGCCCCACAGGCCAAACGATGCCACGAGCACGATGAAGAAGGCCTTGGCGGCCCAGGTGTCGAGGAAGCGGCGGAACAGCGAGAGCATCAAAAAGATCCCAGACAAAGAAGCGGGTAAAGAGCGTCACCATAAGGCGTGCTGGCGTCGGTTTGCCACCTTGCGGCGGGATCGGCTAGAGCCATCAGCGGACGATGCGGGAGAATGACGATGCGCAAGCTGATCGCGGGCAATTGGAAAATGAACGGACTGCGCGCGGAGGCCGCCGCAATCGCGGGTCCGTTGCGTGATGGCGCGGCCGAAGTCAGGTGCGATCTGCTGGTGTGTCCGCCAGCGACGCTGATCGCTGCCGTCGCCGAGATCTTGCAGGGCTCCGGCGTGGCCGTGGGCGGGCAGGACTGCCATGTGAACGCCAATGGCGCCCATACCGGCGACATCTCGGCGCCCATGCTGCGCGACGCCGGCGCGTCTTGGGTCATTCTCGGCCATTCCGAACGCCGCGCCGACCACGGCGAGACCGATGCCATCGTGCGCGCCAAAACCGCCGCCGCGATCGCCACCGGCCTCACGCCCATCGTCTGCGTGGGCGAGACCGAGTCCCAGCGCCTGGCCGGTCAGGAATACGCCATCGTCGGTGCGCAATTGATCGGCAGCCTGCCGGCTGATTTCGCAGGCGTGGTCGCCTACGAGCCGGTTTGGGCCATCGGCACCGGTCGCACGCCGACCGCCGAGGACGTGGCAGCCATGCATGCGCATATCCGCGCCACGCTGGTCAGCCATCTTGGCGCCACAGGGCAGGCGATGCTTATTTTGTATGGCGGCTCTGTGAAGCCCTCCAACGCCGCGACATTGCTTGCGTTGCCGGACGTTGGTGGCGCATTGGTCGGCGGGGCCAGTTTGAACGCCTCGGACTTTCTGGCGATTGCCAATGCTGCCAGCACGGTTGCCGCCGCAGCCCCTGGCGGCTAGAAGGCCCTCTTGCGCTCAACCCAGCCGATGGCGTGCACACACCAAGGATTATCATGACCACCGTTCTGCTGATCGTTCACCTCTTTGTCACCCTCGCCTTGATTGGCCTCGTGCTGATCCAGCGCAGCGAGGGCGGCGGCCTGGGGATCGGCAGCTCGCAGGGCATGGGCTCCTTCATGGGCGGTCGCGGCACCGCCAATCTTCTGACCCGCACAACCGCCATTCTGGGCGCGTTGTTCTTTGGGCTTTCGCTGGCGTTGGCGCTGCTGAACCGTGGCACCACCGGCGTTGGCCGCTCGCTTCTGGACACTCCGCCGCAGGCCACCGCACCGTTGGTGCCTGCGCCGGCTGATACGATTGTCCCCGCAGCCCCCAAGGGCCCGGCAGTGCCGACCAACTAATCGCCCCAACTGATCGCTCACGACATGAGCCATGTGACGCGTCTTCGCATGGGTCTGTCCGACCGCCTCTGAGTTGCCCTCCCGCGTCGCTTAAGTGACAGGACCGAGAAAATGCCGATCAGGTTTACCGCTGCCTTGGCGTGCGCGTATGGTGCACGCCCATGACCCGCTTTGTTTTCATCACCGGCGGTGTGGTGTCTTCGCTCGGCAAGGGCGTGGCGTCCGCTTCCCTCGGCGCCTTGTTGCAGACACGTGGCTACACCGTGCGGATGCGCAAGCTCGACCCTTACCTCAACGTCGATCCCGGCACGATGTCGCCGTATCAGCACGGCGAGGTCTATGTCACCGATGACGGCGCCGAGACCGATCTTGATCTCGGCCATTACGAGCGCTTCACCGGCGTTCCCGCATCGCGCACCGACAACGCCACCACCGGACGCATCTACCAGGAAGTGATCGCCAAGGAACGGCGCGGCGACTATCTGGGCGCCACGGTGCAGGTCATTCCGCACATCACCGACGCCATCAAGGAAGCGATCACCGGTCACACCATCGATGAAGATGGCCGTCCGCTGGACTTCGTGCTGATCGAAATCGGCGGCACGGTGGGCGACATCGAAAGCCTGCCGTTCCTTGAAGCCATTCGCCAGCTCGGCAACGAACTTGGCCCGCAGCTTGTGATGTTCGTGCACCTGACGCTGGTGCCATGGATTCCGTCGGCCGGCGAGTTGAAGACCAAGCCGACCCAGCATTCGGTGAAGGAGCTGCTGAATGTCGGCATCCAGGCCAACATGCTGCTGTGCCGCTGCGATCGGCCGATTCCCGAGAACGAGCGTCGCAAGATCGCCCTGTTCTGTAACGTGCGCCCGGAAGCCGTGATCGCGGCGCTGGACGTGGACACGATCTACGCCGTGCCGATCAGCTATCACACCGAGGGCATGGACCGCGAAGTGCTGCGACACTTCGGCCTGCCGTTTGAAAGCGAGCCAGATCTCAGCCGTTGGCAGAAGATCTGCGACGTGGTGCGCGCGCCGGAAGGCGAAGTGCGAATCGCCGTGGTCGGCAAATACACCAACCTGCTCGACAGCTATAAAAGCTTGGCCGAAGCGCTGACGCATGGCGGCATTTCCAACCGCGTGAAGGTGCATCTGGACTGGGTGGACAGCCAGATCTTCGAGGAACCGAATGCAGTGGCCCGCCTTGAAGGCGTGCACGGCATTCTGGTGCCCGGCGGCTTCGGCGAACGCGGCACCGAGGGCAAGATCACCGCGGTGCAGTTTGCCCGTGAGCGGAACGTGCCGTTCCTCGGCATTTGCTTTGGCATGCAGATGGCCGTCATCGAGGCGGCCCGCAATCTGGCGGGCATGGAACACGCCTCCTCCACCGAGTTTGGGCCATGCGACGAACCTGTTGTCGGCTTGCTGACCGAATGGGCGCGTGGTGACGATATCGAGCGCCGTGAAGTGGGCGGCGATCTTGGCGGCACCATGCGGCTCGGCGCGTTTCCGGCCGCTCTCGCCGAGGGCTCGCTGGTCCGCGCCACCTATGGCGGCAAGGCCCAGATCTTCGAGCGCCATCGCCACCGCTATGAGGTGAACGTGCATTACCGCGAGCGGCTGGAAGCCACCGGCCTCAAATTCTCTGGCATGTCTCCCGATGGCGTGTTGCCCGAGATCGTGGAACTGCCCGGCCATCCGTGGTTCATCGGCGTGCAGTATCACCCCGAGCTGAAATCCAAGCCGTTCGATCCGCATCCGCTGTTCCACGGCTTCATCGAGGCCGCGCTGAAGCAGTCCCGCCTTGTCTGAGAACCGCGACTTCCTGCTCGGTGACGTGCGGATCGGCAACGATCTGCCGTTCGTGCTGATCGCAGGTCCGTGCCAGATCGAAAGCCGCGCCCACGCCATCGAGACCGCCGCCGCCATCCATGAGATGTGCGCGGCGCTCGGCATCCCGGTGATCTATAAATCCAGCTACGACAAGGCCAACCGTACCAGCGTCGGCACCGCGCGCGGTGTCGGCATGGCGGCTGGGCTGGATATTCTGGCCGAAATCCGCGCCCGCTTTTCGATGCCGGTGCTGACCGACGTCCATGCGCCGGAGCAGTGCGCGCCGGCCGCCGCAGCGGTGGACGTGCTGCAAATTCCGGCCTTCCTGTCGCGCCAGACCGATCTGTTGATCGCCGCCGGTGAGACGGGGGCTGCGATCAACGTCAAGAAGGGCCAGTTCCTCGCCCCGTGGGACATGGTTCACGTGGCCGCCAAGATCGCCTCCACCGGCAATCACCGCATCATGCTGTGCGAGCGTGGCACCAGTTTTGGTTACAACACGCTGGTCAACGATTTCCGTGGCCTGACCATCATGGGCCAGACCGGCTATCCGGTTGTGTATGACGCCACCCATTCGGTGCAGCAGCCGGGCGGGCAGGGGACAACCTCGGGCGGCCAGCGCGAATTCGCCCCCATCCTGGCCCGCGCGGCGCTGGCGGTCGGTGTGGCGTCGGTTTTCATCGAAACCCACCAGGACCCCGACCACGCGCCGTCGGACGGGCCGAACATGATCCCGATCGCCCAGATGCCGGCGCTGCTCGCCCGTCTCAAGGCGTTCGACGATCTCGCCAAGAAAGGCTGACCGCATGACACGTCGCCAAACCTTGATGGCCGCTGTTGCTGCCATCTTCGCCTTCGCCACGCGCGGCTTCGCGCAAACCCCAACCAAGGGCCCCCAAATGAAAATCATCGACCACAAGATCGGCACCGGCGCCACGGCCACCGCGGGCCAGCAGGTTTCGGTGCACTACACCGGCTGGCTGTTCGACGAAGCCGCGCCTGAGAACAAGGGCAAGAAGTTCGACAGCTCGCGTGACCGTGGCGATGCGTTCGTCTTCCCGCTCGGCGCCGGCCGCGTCATCGCCGGCTGGGACCAGGGCGTTGCCGGCATGCAGATCGGTGGCCAGCGCACGCTGATCCTGCCGCCGGAACTCGGCTATGGCGCACGCGGCGCCGGAGCGGTGATTCCGCCGAACGCCACGCTGGTGTTCGACGTGGAGCTGCTCGGCGTGAAATGAAGGCGGTCGCAGCTCTGGTTCCAGAGCTGATCGTGACCGACATCGCGCGGAGCCGGGCCTTCTACGAAGAAGTGCTCGGCTTTGCCGTGATGTGGGAACGACCGAAGGAAGGATTCGTCTATCTCGGCCGCGAGGGGGCGGAGCTGATGCTCGACCTCGTGTCCGACCGATCAGCCGAGCGCGGCTTCCTGCTCGGCGCCCTGGACTATCCCTGTGGGCGCGGCATGAGCCTGCAAATCGCCTGCTCGGACGTCGACGCCCTGCAGGCCCGCGTGATCGCCGCATCCGGCCGCATCACGCTGCCGATGGAAGAAAAATGGTATCGCGCCGGTGAGCGTGAACTCGGCAACCGCCAGTTCATCGCCGTCGACCCGGACGGCTACCTGCTGCGGTTCTTTCAGGACCTCGGCGCACGCCCGATCGCCTAAGCGGTCTGGCGCCCAACGTTTCACGGTGCTAGCCAACCGGCGTAAATTCGCGCCGGGAGCCATCATGACCGCCATTATCGACATCGTCGCCCGCCAGATCCTCGACAGCCGTGGCAACCCCACCGTTGAAGTCGACGTGCTGCTTGAAAGCGGCGCCATGGGCCGCGCGGCCGTCCCGTCAGGCGCCTCCACCGGCGCCCATGAAGCTGTTGAGCTGCGCGACGGCGACAAGTCCAAATACGGCGGCAAGGGCGTGCTCAAGGCCATCGCCAACATCCAGGGCGAGATCCTCGACACCATCGGCGGCATGGACGGCACCGAGCAGGTCGCCATCGACCTTGCGATGATCGAGCTGGACGGCACCGAGAACAAATCCCGCCTCGGCGCCAACGCCATTCTCGCCGTCAGCCTGGCCACCGCCAAGGCCGTGGCGCAGACCTTCGAGATGCCGCTGTATCGCTATGTCGGCGGCGTGTTCGCCCGCACCTTGCCGGTGCCGATGATGAACATCATCAATGGCGGCCAGCATGCCGACAACCCGATCGACATCCAGGAATTCATGATCCAGCCGGTGGCCGCCACGTCGATCGCCGACGCGGTGCGAATCGGTTCTGAAATCTTCCAGTCGTTGAAGAAGAAGCTGCACGATGCCGGCTACGGCACCAACGTGGGTGACGAAGGCGGTTTCGCTCCCAACCTGAAATCGGCCGACGAGGCCCTCGGCTTCATCACCGCCGCCTGCGAGGCCGCCGGCTATCGCCCGGGCGAGGACGTGACCTTCGCGCTCGATTGCGCCGCCACCGAGTTCTACAAGAACGGCGTCTATGACATGGAAGGCGAGGGCAAGAAGCTCGACTCGGCCGGCATGGTCGCCTACCTCGCCGACCTCGTGGCCCGCTTCCCTATCGTGTCGATCGAAGACGGCTGCTCCGAGGATGACTGGGCTGGCTGGCAGCACCTCACCGAGGTTCTCGGCCACAAGGTGCAACTGGTCGGCGACGATTTGTTCGTCACCAACCCCAAGCGCCTGGCGCGCGGCATCGCCGAGCGTTCGGCCAATTCCATCCTCGTGAAGGTCAACCAGATCGGCACCCTGACCGAGACCCTGGAAGCCGTCGAGATGGCCCACCGCGCCGGATTCACGGCCGTGATGAGCCATCGTTCGGGCGAGACCGAAGACTCGACCATCGCTGACCTCGCCGTGGCCACCAATTGCGGCCAGATCAAAACCGGCAGCCTGTCGCGCAGCGACCGGACCGCGAAATACAATCAGCTGATCCGCATCGAGCAGGATCTCGGCGCCGCCGCGCGCTATGCCGGGAAGTCCATCCTGCGCGGCTAACACGCGGGCAGGCCAAAAAGCCCCGCCATCCGGGAAACCGGATGGCGGGGCTTTTTTATGCCGAACATACAAAAATGAAGGCGCAGACCATGATGGCTGCGCCATGCATTCACATCTTAAGAAATTGGAATGGAAGAGCGGGAAACTGGTGCCGCCGAGCGGAATTGAACCGCTGACCTATTCGTTACCAACGAATTGCTCTACCCCTGAGCTACGGCGGCACTGCTGCCTCTGTCGTCTTCAACCATGCGGCGAAAGCCAAACCATCACGGTGGAGCGCTTCGTAGCCTCCTAGCCTTACGGGTGCAAGTGCCTAGCCGAAACTATGTGGCACTTGACCTTGCAGGGCAGGTTGGCGACCTATCCGGTATGAACGATCCGAGCGATGAAATTCCCCAGACTTCCCGCCCTGGCGCCCAGAAAGCCGCCCAGCAAGAGGCTCGCGCCGCGCGGGTCGCGGCTGCGCTGCGTGCAAATCTGCTGAAGCGAAAGCAGCAGGCTCGCGAAAGGGCGGTTTCGCCAACGCCCCCTGAAATCGCCGATTCGTGACGGATTCAGCGGCTTCGGCCAAACGCTACCATCACGGCAACCTCCGCACCGCCATGGTCGCCAGTGCGCTGGCCTTGCTGGAGGCGAACGGCCCCGGCGAGTTGAGCCTGCGCCGGGCGGCGCGCGATATCGGCGTGTCGCAAACAGCCCCGCTCTATCATTTTGGCAACAAGATGGGCCTGCTGGCGGCGGTGGCCACAGAGGGGTTCCATATGCTGCTGGCGCATCGTCAGGCGCGAATCGCCGAACATGAGGATGCCGCCGGCCGTCTGCGCGCGGCCATCATGGCCTATGTGGAATTCGGCGTGGGCCATCCGGCGCTGTTCAGACTGATGACCGGCCCGGACGTGCGCAACAGCAGCACCGATGCAGCCCTGGAGCGGGCGGCAGCCACCGCGTTCGGCACGCTGGAGGACTGCGTGAAAGCCTATCTCGAATCACGCGGCCATTCCGCTGAGGAGGCCCGCCGCGCCACGCTGGCGGCCTGGGCCACCAGCCACGGCATCGTCACCATCCTGGTGGACCGCGAGAACTCGCCCATGGTGCGGCCGAAGCGAGATCCAACTGCGATTGCCGATGACATCGTCGATATTCTTATCGCGGGGCTTGGTCGATCGTCGGGATAGGAAGATCTTCTTTTTCTGTAGAAAAAGAAGCAAAAAGACTTTCATTCATTTCGGTGCGTGACGCGGCCTCTGCCGCGCCACACATCTGAATTCATGAAGTTTTTTGGTTCTTTTTTTCAAAAAAGAACCCCTTCCTTATAAAAATCACGCCCGGCGGCGCTTCGCCTTCACCACGGGCGCTACCACCAGCAGCGGCGCCAGGAATCGGCCGGTGTGGCTCTCTGCGCAGGCCGCCACATCCTCCGGCGTGCCTTCCACTACCACGCGCCCGCCGCCTTCGCCGCCCTCGGGGCCGATATCGACAATCCAGTCGGCGGTCTTGATGACCTCCAGATTATGCTCGATCACCACCACCGTGTTGCCCTGGTCCACCAGCGCGTGCAGCACTTCCATCAGCTTGCGCACATCCTCAAAATGCAGCCCTGTCGTCGGCTCGTCGAGAATATACAGCGTGCGGCCCGTGGCCCGCCGGGCGAGTTCCTTGGACAGCTTGATCCGCTGCGCCTCGCCACCAGACAGCGTGGTGGCCTGCTGGCCCAGCGCCACGTAGCCAAGCCCCACCTGCTGCAGGATCTTGAGACGGTCGTGGATCTTGGGCGATGCGCTGAAATACGGCACCGCTTCATCGACGTTCATCGCCAGCACATCGGCGATCGACTTGTCGCGGAACTTGATGTCCAGCGTCTCGCGGTTGTAGCGGCGGCCCTTGCAGGTGTCGCATTTCACATACACGTCCGGCAGGAAGTGCATTTCGATCTTCAGCACGCCGTCGCCTTCGCACGCCTCGCAGCGCCCGCCCTTGACGTTGAAGCTGAAACGCCCGGGCTTGTAGCCGCGCGCCCGTGATTCCGGCAGTTCGGCAAACCAGTCGCGGATCGGGGCGAACAGCTCGGTATAGGTGGCAGGGTTGGAACGCGGCGTGCGGCCAATCGGCGACTGGTCGATGTCGATGATTTTGTCCAGCAGATCCAGCCCGTCGATCCGCTCATACGGCGCCGGCACCTGGCCGGACCCCATCAGCCGCCGCGATGCTGCCTTGTACAGCGTGTCGATGACCAGAGAGGACTTGCCGCCACCCGATACACCCGTGACGCAGGTGAACACGCCCAGCGGGAATGACGCTGTGACGCTCTTGAGGTTGTTGCCGGTCGCGCCAACCACCTTGATCTCCCGCCCAGGCTGCGCCGGTCGGCGCATGGCGGGAATGGGGATGCTGCGGCGGCCGCTGAGGTAATCGCCGGTCAGGCTTGCCGGATTGGCGGCCACCTCCGCCGGCGTGCCCTGCGCCACCACATAGCCGCCCGCCACGCCGGCGGCTGGCCCCATGTCGATCAGGAAATCGGCGGCGCGAATGGCGTCCTCATCGTGCTCCACCACCAGCACGGTGTTGCCCAGCGCCTTCAGCCGCCGCAGCGTGCCGAGCAGCCGCTCGTTGTCGCGCTGGTGCAGGCCGATGGAGGGTTCGTCCAGCACATACAGAACCCCGGTCAGGCCGGAGCCGATCTGGCTGGCAAGGCGAATGCGCTGGCTCTCGCCGCCCGACAACGTGGCCGAACTGCGCGCCAGCGATAGATAATCCAGCCCCACGTCATCGAGGAACTTCAGACGGTCCAGAATTTCACGCAGGATTCGCCGGGCGATCTCGGCGCGTTGCGGCGTTAGTGTGGGCTCGACAGTGGCAAACCAGGTCAATGCCTTGCGGATCGACAGCGCGTTCACCTCGGCGATGTGACAGCCGGCGATCTTCACCGCCAGCGATTGCGGCTTCAGGCGGGCACCGTCGCAGACATGGCAGGGCTTTTCGGCCTGATAGCGGCCCAGTTCCTCACGCACCCAGGCGCTGTCCGTCTCGCGCAGGCGGCGGGCCAGATTGTCGATGACGCCCTCGAACGGCTTGTCGACCGAGTATTCCCGCACGCCGTCCTTGTAGGTAAACTTCACCGGTGTTTTGTCGGTGCCGAACAGGATGGCGTTGCGCACCATCTCCGGCAGGTCGTTCCACGGCGTGCGCGTGGTGACCTTGAAATGCCGCGCCAGGCTTTGCAGCGTCTGGTCGTAATACGGCGATTGCGCGTTCACCCAGGGTGCCACAGCGCCTTCGGCCAGCGAGCGGCGATCATCCGGCACCACCAGATGCGGATCGAAGAACGCTTCCACGCCCAAACCATCACAGGCCGGGCAGGCGCCATGCGGGGAGTTGAAGCTGAACAGGCGCGGTTCGATCTCCTCGATCGTGAAGCCGCTGACCGGGCAAGCGAAGCGCGAGGAGAACACGGTGCGCTCGAAGGTCGTGGCGTCCTCGGCATAGACCACGCCGTCAGCCATCGCCAACGCGGTCTCGAACGAATCGGCCAGTCGCGATTCGATGTCCGGCCCGACCACGATCCGGTCCACCACTGCCTCAATCTCATGCTTGATCTTGCGGTTCAGCGCCGGCACGTCGGCGATTTCATACAAGGTGCCGTCCACCTTCGCCCGGGTGAAGCCGCGTCGCTGCAACTCGGCCAGTTCCTTGCGGTATTCGCCCTTGCGGTCCCGCACCACCGGCGCCAGCAGCAGCAGGCGGGTTTTCGGCGGCATCGCCATCACCCGGTCCACCATCTGGCTAACAGTTTGTGCCTCGATCGCCAGCCCCGTGGCTGGTGAATACGGCACGCCGACGCGGGCCCAGAGCAGGCGCATATAATCGGCGATCTCGGTGACGGTGCCGACCGTGGAGCGCGGGTTCTTGCTGGTGGTTTTCTGCTCGATGGAAATGGCGGGCGACAATCCCTCGATGGAATCGACATCCGGCTTGCCCATCAGCTCCAAAAACTGCCGCGCGTAGGCCGACAGGCTCTCCACATAGCGGCGTTGGCCCTCGGCATAGATGGTGTCGAACGCCAGTGAGGATTTTCCGGAGCCGGACAATCCGGTGATGACCGTCAACTCATCACGCGGGATCTTCACGTCGATGTTCTTGAGATTGTGCTCGCGCGCGCCGCGCACGGTGATGAAGCCAGCCATGAGGGAAATTCCGGATAGATGTTCTTGTGCTGTTCTTCCTATATGGCGCTGAACATGAGATGGCGCTAGGGTGCCGCCCGACTTCGAATAGGATGAACGATCATGGCCGGCTATGTGAACAAGGTGATCTTGGTGGGGCGTCTCGGGCGAGACCCGGAAACCCGCACCTTCCAGAACGGCGGCAAGTCCACGAGTTTTTCGATCGCAACGTCCGAAACCTGGAACGACAAGGCCAGCGGCGAACGCAAGGAAAAGACCCAGTGGCACCGCATCGTCATCCTGAACGAAAAGCTGGGTGAAATCGCCGAGCGGTATCTCAAGAAGGGCAGTTCGGTCTACATCGAAGGCCAGCTTGAGAGCCGCAAGTTCACCGACAAGGACGGCGCCGAGCGCGAAGTCACTGAAATCGTGATCGGCCGCTTCAAGGGTGAACTGACCCTGATGGACAGCCGCCAGAGCAGCGAAGGCGGTGAGGGCGGCGGCGGCGGTTATGCCCCTCGCGAACGCCCGGCCCCTGCAGCCCGCGCTCCGGCTGCTCGCAGCGGCAGCGCTCCGTCATGGGATGCACCAAAGGGTGGCAACGATCTGGACGACGATATCCCGTTCTGACGCGAACGGCCTGCGTTTGGCGTCGCACGTCGCCTGCTGTCCGCAGCAGGCGATTTTGCGCTTTAAGCGCGAGGCGCACCTCAGCCCCCCCGGCTCGCCCTTATCCGACCCTCGCCACTTCCGCCATTGTTGGTGGCTGTGGCGCGCTCTCCACCAGCCGCGTCAAACGGTGCATGCCGGCATGCACCTGGTCCAATGCGCCTGACAGGCCGCCACTGGCCGCCCCCAGCTGTTCGGACGCCGCGAGAACGGCCTGCATGATATCAACAGTCTGCTTCTCTGGGTTCTGTTCACTGGCCGCGTTAACGCCAAGCAGGCGGATCGCCCCGAGGCTCAATGTCGGCAGGGAAGCCACCGCATCCAACGCCGTGCGGGCGCTGTCATCCATCACCGACATTTCGGCCTGCAGGGCGCCCGATTGAAAATCATCCTCGGCACAATGCTTTCGCAAACGCCGAAGAGCGCCTGTGAGCAACAAACCGCTGCGGCGCACGGCCTCCATGGCACCCATCCCATGCTGCAATGCTGCTTCGGCCGCAGCCGCTGTTTCCGTCATTTTAAGCTGCCCGGCATATGGGTGTGACAAACGCAACAACGCGATCAGAGGCGGCAATGCTTCAGCCAAGGCGGCGAAGCGAATTTCAAACTGCTTCAGCAGCGGTTCGATGCCGCGGACACCGGTGGCTGTATGCTCGTTCATCGCACGCCGCCGCGAAGCCGCCGCGTCCGCGTCCTGCGTGGCGGTTCGCAGAACGTTCAAAGCGGCGGCCAGTTCTGCCAATTCGCGGATATGGCTGTGCTCGGTTGGCCGTGCGTCCCGGTCGCCTTCCGCGAGGCGGATCACCTGGCCCACCAGCGACTGCAACGGCAGGATCACCCGGCGTCGCAGCATCGCCAGGGCCCCCATCACGGCCAGCCCCATGAAAACCCCCACCGCCGCAGTTTCCCAAAGATACCACAACCGCCGCGTCTGCATCGCTTCCAGCACAGCATCAGCCTGGGCCAGCAGGGCATCGCGCACCTTCACGATCGATCCCATCGCAGGCACATACACGGCCGCGAATGAAGACGGCGAGAGTGCAAAATCCCCTGTCTCCACCCCGGTGGTCACCACATTGTTCAGCAGAGCCTGCATGTCTCCGAAATAATCCAGATTCATTCCTTTCATCGCGGTGGCAACCTTGTCAGATGTGCCGGCAATCCGGGCACCGGCTTCCAACTGGCGATGCAATTCAATCACCCGGCCTTGCAGCATGCGGATCGTGTCCACCTGCTGGGTCGTGAAACGCCGCTTGAAGGTGAGTGGCGCGGTGAATTGCGAACCGACAAGACCCGCGAACTCACGCAGATCGGCGGCGGTGCGCGCCGCACCCAGCAAGGCCCCCACCGTGGGCTCGTCTGCCACGACATCGGCCGTTGCGTCCTCCACCAACGGGAACAATATCGGGATGACGCCTGCCAGCCCGCCAACGGCCGCCCCAATCTCAGCCTCGGGGCGCTGCAATCGCGGCAACCGCAACAGGGCGTCAATGCCGCTGCGGGCGCCAACCACACGGTCAGCCAGCGTTGCCAGTCCGGTCTCGGTGTTGGCCGGCAAGCCTGGCGCAGAACGGAGTTTAGCCAAAGCTACGTCAGCCGCATGTCGCACCTGGCCCAGACGGTTGGCAATTTCGTCCGGCAACGGCAGGTTCGACCCTAGGGCCGCATTCGACGGCCCCCGTTCGAAGCTGAGTTTCTCCTGCACCAGCAAAAGCAGATGCAGATGGCGGGCGCGCACGCCCACGCGCTCCCCCTGCTGCCAGTTGATGGCGGAATAACCGGACAGCACACCGATCAGCCCCAGCGTCATCGCCAGGATCAGGAGCATCGGGGCCGCCAACATGGAACGCAGCTTCACGGGGGGGCATCTCCAGCCGGGCAGTGACCGGCACCATGATGCGAAAGCATGACCAGAAAGCTAATTTTTCACCCTGATTTCGAAGCGAAAATATCGCATCCCTGGCAGTTCTGGCCTCTCGCGCCGGCACAGGCTATACCCACAGACCGGTTCGGCCGTTCCGAATCTGCTAGCCTGCCGTCTGCCTTCCGCCCCCCAGTTTCCTGAATCGAGACAGCGTTGAGCGACACACCCGAGGATCCGGCCGGCACGACACCGCCAGGCCCGCCGCCCGAGCCCCCCATTTTCGACCCATTGCGCGGAGATCTTCTCCCCGTCGTGCTCGAAGAGGAAATGCGCCGCTCCTATCTCGATTACGCGATGAGCGTCATCGTGAGCCGCGCGTTGCCCGATGCGCGGGATGGGTTGAAGCCAGTGCATCGCCGCATCCTGTATGCGATGCAAGAAGCCGGCTACACGCACGACAAGCCCTATCGCAAATCGGCCCGCGTGGTCGGTGAAGTGATGG
This sequence comes from Acetobacteraceae bacterium, assembly GCA_040399685.1. Classification (GTDB taxonomy): domain Bacteria; phylum Pseudomonadota; class Alphaproteobacteria; order Acetobacterales; family Acetobacteraceae; genus CAIQQQ01. The sequence goes on along the minus strand of JBBART010000003.1, from coordinate 218,211 downwards.
GCAAATACCATCCGCACGGCGATAGCTCGATCTACGACGCCATGGTCCGCATGGCGCAGCCGTTCTCGATGCGCGTGCGCCTGATCGACGGCCAGGGGAACTTCGGCTCGGTCGACGGCGATCCGCCGGCCGCTATGCGCTACACCGAGTCGCGGCTGACCCGCGCCAGCTCGTTCCTGCTCAGCGACATCGACCGCGACACCGTCGATTTCCAAGCGAACTACGACGAAAGCGAGCACGAGCCGAAGGTTCTGCCCGCCAGCTATCCGAATTTGCTCATCAACGGCGCCGGCGGCATCGCGGTCGGCATGGCCACCAACATCCCGCCGCACAACCCCGGCGAGATCATCGACGCCACGCTGGCGCTGATCGAAAACCCGGACATGACGCTCGAACAGCTCATGACCATCGTGCCCGGCCCGGATTTCCCGACCGGCGGCATTCTGATCGGCCGCAGCGGCATCAAATCCGGCTTCGAGACCGGCCGTGGCTCGCTGATCATCCGCGCCCGCACCGAGTTCGAGGAGATCCGCAAGGATCGCACCGCGATCATCGTCACCGAGCTGCCGTATCAGGTGAACAAGGCCACGCTCATGGAGCGCATCGCCGACCTGGTGCGCAACAAGCTGATCGAAGGCATCAGCGACCTGCGCGACGAGAGCGACCGCTCCGGCATGCGCATGGTCATCGAGCTGAAGCGCGACGCCAATGCGGAAGTGGTGCTGAACCATTTGCACCGCTTCACTTCCATGCAGACCAGCTTCGGCATGAACATGCTGGCACTGGACCTCGGCCGTCCGCGGCTGATGGGGCTGAAGGACGCGTTGCAGGTCTTCATCAAGTTCCGCGAAGACGTGATTTTGCGCCGCGCCACCTTCGATCTCGGCAAATCCCGCGAACGCGCCCACACCTTGGTTGGCCTAGCGATCGCGGTGGCGAACATCGACGAGGTGATCGCGGTCATTCGTGCGTCGCCTGATGCCGCGACCGCTCGCGCCGCCCTGATGGCGCGTGACTGGCCGGCGAAGGACGTGGTGCCGTTGCTCGGGCTGATCGAGGACGAACGCAACGTCGTCACCGCTGAAGGCACCGTGCGCTTCACCGAGGAGCAGGCCCGCGCCATTCTCGACATCCGTCTGCAACGCCTGACCGGCCTGGAGCAGGACAAGATCCGCGCCGAAATGGCAGAGGTGGCCGCCAAGATCGCCGATCTGCTGGACATCATCGGCAGCCATATCCGCCGCATGGAAGTGATGCGCGAGGAACTGGTGCGGGTGCGACTCGAGGTCGCCACGCCGCGCATGTCCGAAATCATCGATGGCGGGGCGGACCAGGACGATGAAAGCCTGATCGAGCCGGGCCAGATGGTGGTTACCATCACCCGTGACGGGTTCATCAAGCGCACCTCGCTGGACATCTTCCGCCAGCAGAACCGTGGCGGCCGTGGTCGTAGCGGGGCAGGGACGCGTGGCGACGACATCGTCACGCGCAGCTTCAACGCCCACACCCATCAGTTCGTGTTGTTCTTCTCCTCGGGCGGCAAGGCCTACCGCGAAAAGGTGTGGCGCCTGCCGGAAGGCAGCCCCACCTCCAAGGGCCGCGCGTTGATCAACATGCTGCCAGATCTCGGCACCGACACCATCACCACGGTGCTGCCGCTGCCGCAGGACGAGGCGCTGTGGGAAAACCTGCATCTGGTGTTCGCCACCGCGTCGGGCGGCATCCGTCGCAACCGGCTGTCAGACTTCAAGAATGTTCGTTCCTCTGGCCTGATCGCGATGAAGCTCGATGAGGGTGACAAGCTCATCGGCGTCGCCACCTGCCGCGACGGCGACGACCTGATGCTCGCCACCCGCGCGGGCCGCGTGCTGCGCTGCCAGATCACCGATGAAGTGCTGCGCGTATTCTCCGGCCGCGACAGCTCCGGCGTGCGCGGCATCAAGCTGGGCAAGGGCGACGAGGTCATCAGCCTGTCGGTGCTGCGTCATATCGACGTGGACACCGCCGAGCGCATGGCGTTCCTCAAATACGCCGCCGCCCGCCGCCGCACCGGCGATGAGGAAGAAGTGGTGGTGGTCGAGACCGACGAGGTTGTGCCTGAGATGGCGCTCAGCCCGGAGCGCATCGCCGAGCTTGAACTGGCCGAGGAAATCCTGCTCACCGTGACTGACACCGGCTTCGGCAAGCGCACCTCCGCTTACGATTACCGTGTCAGTGGCCGGGGCGGACAAGGCATTGCCGGAATCACCCTCACGTCCCGCACCGGCACAGCCGTGGCCGGTACGTTCGCCGTGCGCGCCGGGGATGGCGTGATGATGGTGACCGACGCCGGTCGCCTGATCCGCGTGCCGTCCGACCAGGTGCGCATCACCGGCCGCCTGTCGATGGGCGTGACCTTGTTCCGACTCGACGCTGGTGAACGCGTGACCAGCGTGTTCCCGGTGATTGAGCCAGAAGCCGTCGATGACGGAACGGCGGACGAGACCACACCACCAGAAGACGCCCAGGACATCGCAACGCCTGATGCGCCAGGCGAGCCAGAGGAGCCGAACAGTGACGCCTAAGGCCACCCTGCGCACGGGGCTCTACCCCGGCACGTTCGACCCCATCACCAACGGCCATCTCGACATCATCAGCCGCTGCGCGCGGATGATGGAGAAGCTGGTGGTCGGCGTTGCCATGAACGCCGGCAAAGGCCCGCTGTTTCCGATCGAGGAGCGGGTGGAGCTGGTGCAGGCCGAAATGGCGGTGATTTCAGCCCAGACGGGAACCGAGATCGTGGTCATCCCGTTCAACAAATTGTTGATCCACTTCGCCCGCGATATCGGCGCCAGCGTGATTGTGCGTGGCCTGCGGGCGGTGTCGGATTTCGACTATGAGATCCAGATGGCCGGCCTCAACTACCGGCTTGCCCCGGACGTTGAGACCGTGTTCCTGATGGCCAGCGAAACGCACCAGTTCATCTCGTCGCGTTTCGTCAAGGAGATTGCCACCCTCGGCGGTGACATTTCCACCTTCGTGCCCAAACTGACATTGGACCGCACGCTCGCGCGCGTGTCCAAAGCCTCGTGATGCCCGCATAACGGAGATACTCCATGCGCCGCCGCACCCTGATTGCTTGCCTTGCCGCAACCCCTGTTCTGGAATTGATGATGACCGAGAATGCCGCCGCCCAGGCCGCCCCCGACCTGGAAAACACGCTTTATCTGGACCTCAAGGGCGGCCGCGTCGTGATCCAGCTGTTCCCCGAACTCGCGCCGAAGCATGTCGAGCGCGTGAAGCTGCTCGCGCGTGAGGGCTTCTATGACGGCACGCCGTTCCATCGCGTCATCGAGGGCTTCATGGCCCAGGGCGGCGACCCGACCGGCACCGGCAGCGGCGGGAGCAAGATGCCCGACCTTCCCGCCGAGTTCACCAAAACCCGCCGCTTCCTGCGCGGCACGGTGGGCGCTGCCCGCACGTCCAACCCGAACTCGGCCAACAGCCAGTTCTACATCATGTTCGCCCCGGCGCCGAACCTGGATGGCCAGTACACCATCTGGGGCCAGGTCACGTCCGGCATGGAATTCGTCGATGCCATCAAGCGCGGCGCTCCAGGCAGCGGATCGGTCAGCAATCCGGACAAGGTTGTCCACCTGCGCGTGGCCGCCGACGTCAAGAACTGAACTGACCTGCGTTTCAAGCCCTTGACCTAAAACCCGCCTTGTCGTTCAAGGCGGGTGTCGAGCCTGTAGCTCAGTCGGTAGAGCACGTGACTTTTAATCATGGGGTCGAGGGTTCGAATCCCTCCGGGCTCACCAAGTTTCCCGGAAGACTGCGGTTTTCTGACGATTTGATGTTCGGGTCTCATCCCGGACATCAAATCCGGACAACGCCAGAATAGCAAAACGGCCCGCTACCTCCCCAGGTAGCGGGCCGTTTTGCTGTTGTGCGCGGCGAATCGGCGCGCCGTTCGTCGATTCGGCTCCACGCCACACCGCCAATATTCTTGGCATGTCCTCCCATGGGGGCCCGTTGGCATCGCGCCATAGAGCGCCGCCCTTTCGTTCAGCCCAGCGAAGTGCCTCCTGGCGCGTGGGACAGCATCGTGAATGCGTGACATGGCAAGGCGGCGCGATGGCGATGTGCTATCCTGCCGATGTCACGGAGGAATGATCAGCAATTGACGAATTCGATATCGAAGCCGCCCCAGGCACGCCTGGCTGCCGTGGTTTTCGCTGTGATTTGGCTGCTCATAGGCGGGGCGGCCGACGCAGAGACCGCATGCCCGGATCATTTCGCCCTTGGCCGGGAGCCCGAGCTGATCAATCCCAAGCTTGCGATGGCGACGGTGCCGCTGTGCTTCATCGGCTATGGCGCCTTGCACTCGGGGCAAACGCGCACGCCGCTGTGGTCGGCGGAACACCTGACGATCGAAAGCCTTCGCGAGGCGCAGCAGACCCCGCGTCGGAACAGGTTTCACCCGGAGAAGGCATTGGCGGTGGGGCAGCGCGCTGAAATCGCGGATTACGTTCGCTCCGGCTACGATCGCGGTCACATGAGCCCGTCCGGCGATATGCCAGGCGCGGCGGCGCAGGGCGAGAGCTTTTCCCTGGCGAACATCGTGCCCCAGGCGCCGCGGTTGAACCGCGGGCTGTGGGAGGGCATTGAATCCGCCGTGCGGACGCTGGCACGCCGCGACGGCGACCTTTACGTGGTCACCGGCCCCGCCTTCACTGGCGGCGAGCTCCAGTCCCTGCAGGGCCGCGTTCTGATACCGACCAGCACCTGGAAAGCGATCTTCGATCCGCGTCAGAATGGCGCCGGCGTCTATCTTGTTGCCAACACCGACGATTCAGAGGCCCGGTCGATCAGCGTCGCACAGCTTCGGGAGCTGACCGGGATTGATCCCTTTCCCGGATTACCTGAGGCCATGAAACAGCGCCGCATGCATCTTCCCCGGCCGACCCAGCATGGTAGGGGCGGCCATCAATAGTGGAGCGCCGCATGAATCATTTTGAGCCCTTTGCGGATGACACAGCATCGATCGCCCTCGGCGGCCTGACGGTTGAAAACGGGACGGACCGGATTGCGATCTACGGAACCCTGGACCTCACCCGCGACAAGCCGGGCCTCGCGGTCGCGAAGGAACTGCTGGCGTTTCTGGCAGCCGCGATCAAGATGATGGAAACGCACGGGGTTCCAGACAAGGTGGCCCCCCCGATCAACACGGTGGCGGTCAAGAACCCGTTCATGTGACTGCGCCACCATGCGGCGTCAGCCCTTGCCCAGCAACGCAGTCAGCCATGGCAGCACACGGTCGGATCCGAGGAGACGGGCGATTGATGCCTTTGCCTCGTTCGATCCTGCGCCTTGCCCTTGGCTGGCGGCCACCACCACGTCGCAGCGCCGGGAGATGGCGAGGCCGGTGGCCGGCTCCGACCGCCCGTCGGCGAATCGCAGCGTGTAGCTCCGGGTCCGCCCCGCCATGCCGGCCACTGTCACGGGTTCACCCACCCGGATCGGGACAAAATCCTCGCTCATCATGTCCAGATCGCTGACGGCATCCACCTCGCTGTCCCCACTCACCCCGGTGGCGCAGTTACAGAACCCCAGCTTGGGGCGGACATAGACCGCCACATCGCCACCACACGCGTCAGACCCACACCGAAACGCCCGGCCAGCGGGCCATGCGTCACGGGGGAACGGCCAGGGGATTTCCTGCCAGCCGCTATCGGCACGCCCGAGCAGACGCGCCACCGGCAGCGTGGCGCCCGCCACCCCGCCGGCCACGCCAAGACCCAGCACAAGTGCCAAAGCCGTGCGCGTGCGCATCGTCTGGCCTTCCTATGGCTGGCCAGCCACCGCGCGGGCAGGGCCAGTCAGTTCCAGGACATGCATCCCAGTGTTGGCGCGATCGACGATGTAGATATAGCCGCGATCATCGGTCTCCACGTTGTTGGTCTGGATTGCCACCTTGCAGCGGTCCTTGCCGTCGACCGTCACGCAGCGCTTGTCGGTGTTGGCGGTGATCGACGGAATGAAATGGCCGATCTCCTTCGGGCTGTAGGGATTGCGGATATCCAGCGCCCGCACGCCCGCATTGAAGAAGCTGATCAGCGCCACCTTGCCGTAGAACACCGGCGCCACGCTCTCGTTGGAGGAATGGGAGCCGAAACGACCGCCACGCGCGCAGAAATCGCCGCTGGCCTCGGCCACGGTGTAGTTTGAGATCATCATCGGCCGGCTTTCCACCGTCATATCGGCGAACCACACCATCTGCCGTGCCTCGTTGCACTCGTTGAGGATGGCTTCGTCCACGATCATCAGGATGTCGCGCTTGCTGCCGTCCTTGTCCTTGGCGAATTCGGCGATCGGCATCTTCAGCAACGGATAGGTGGTGTGAGCGCCGTTCAACGACGACATGAACATGCGCGAGATCTCGGGCGAGCGCAGGTTCTCAGGTGTCGGCTCCGGGGCGCCTTTGAGCAGTTTCTCGCGGTCGACGATCTGCACCATGCCGCCCTTGTTGGTGCCATATCCGAAATAGACACGGTTGCCGGCGGGGCCGGTTGAAATTGGGCCATGCAGTTCGGTGGGGATCACGCCGGTCGCACCAGGCTCCTGGCCGGGCAGGCCGAAATCGCGGATTTTCACGGGGTGGGCGGGGTCTGACAGGTCATAGACCTGGGTCATGCGGCGGATGCGCCAGTCCGGATTGCCGGAGACGAGGAACGCGATCCCGGTGTCGCATTCCCACCAGCTTTTATGGGTGTCCTTCAGCCCGGCGATGCGGGTGATCAGAACCGGGTTGGCGGGATCGGCAACGTTCCAGATCTCATGCGCCTCGCTGCCGAATGTGCGCAGCATATAAACGGCGGTGCGATCGCCCTTGGGCAGCATCTTGCCGTCGCAGATCCGCACCATCTGGGCGCCGCCGCCCTCATACGTTCCTGGCTGGCCAGGAAGATGCTTGAGGTATTTCGGGTTTGCCGGGTCCGTCACGTCCACAATCGATGTGCCGTTCGGCTCGGCCTTGCCGGTCATCGGGTTGATCGGCGTGGGAATGTCGTCGGTGCCGCCGTGATGGCCGATATAGGCAATGTAGCGTTCGCCCTGGTGGTGGATGGTCGGCTGGTAGGCGCTGCGGGCCTGCAGGTCGCTCATCCCCACCAGGCGGATATTCGCTGCTTCCGGCGGATCGCCGATCTTGGGCGCCTGGGCTGCGGCGTGCTGGGCAAAGCCGGCCGCAAGCAGTATGGCAAACAGTGATTTTCCTGCTGATTTCAGCATCGAATTTCCCCCTGGACACCGGTTGAACCCGGTTGTTCCTGATTGTCGCTGAGGGAAGCTTAATCGCGTGCGCAGGTTTCGCAAGACGATCGAAATGCCGCGTGCGGGCAAGTGGCGCCGGGAACGCTCCCGGCGCGCAGATGCTCAGTTATGGCCAGGCACAAGGTTGGATTCAACAAACCAGATATTGGAATCGATCTTGCGGGAAATGCCGGTGAACAGATCGGCCGTGTCTGCGTCCTTGGCGTTGGTCGCGGTCTCGATCGCGGTGACCACCGATTGTCCGAATGCTGCGAGCGAACCGGCAACGGCAAACACGTGCTTGTCCACGGCAGCGATCTCATGGGGGTAGGGCACCAGGAACGAGCGCTTCACCGCGGTCTGGACCGTGCCATGGGCGGTTCCGCCGAGCGCGCCGGCGCGTTCGGCAAGTTCGTCCGACATCGCCAGCACATCGCCGGCAATGCGGTCGAACAATTCGTGAATGGCCACGAAACCGGGGCCGCGCACGTTCCAATGCGCCATCTTGATCTGCGAATACAGGTCGATCGAGGCTGCCAGATGAAGGTTGAGCAGCTCCACCGATTGCATCCGAATGGCTTCGGGGAGGGTGTTGTGTGTGTGCTGCATGGTATGGATTCTTCCACGTTGATGGGTTGCGGGCCGCATGATGTGCCGCCGGGGTAGAAAACCGCCCAGCGGCAGTGATGGTTCCGTGGCCGTATTCGATTTCAGCCGCGTGGAACGATCATGTGACAGGCGGCTTTTCCCTCATCATGTTGAGCGATCATCCGGAGGCCTTGTTGCACGATGCCCAATCCTCACGCCCGGCCAGCCACCTACACACGAGACGTGGCCCTTGTTCTTCAGGGTGGCGGCGCCCTCGGCAGCTACCAGGCCGGTGTCTACGAGGCGCTGGCCAACTCGGCGTATGAGCCCAACTGGGTGGCCGGGATTTCCATCGGCGCCATCAACGCAGCCATCATCGCCGGCAACGCCCCGCGCGATCGGGTGGAGCGGCTGCGCGCGTTCTGGGAGGGCATCACCGCGCCCACCGAATACTGGGCATTGCCACCGGCGTTCGACACCGCCGAGCGACGCTTTGGCGCCATCGGGGCGATGCTGTTCGGCCAGCCGGGCTTCTTCACGCCGCGCCAGCCGCTCGACTGGCTGCGCACGCCGGGCCCCACCAGCTATTACAACACCGACGCCCTGCGCTCCACGCTGGAAAAACTGGTGGATTTCGACCGCATCAACGCTCGCGAAATGCGCTTCAGCGTGGGGGCGGTGAACGTTCAGACCGGCGATTTCGCGTATTTCGACAACGACCACACCAAGATCCGTCCCGAACACATCATGGCCAGCGGCGCGCTGCCGCCCAGCTTTCCCGCCGTGGAGATCGACGGCGCGTTCTATTGGGATGGCGGCCTCGTCTCCAACACGCCGCTGCAATACGTGCTGGACTACCAGCCGCGTGTGAGCCGGCTGACCTTTCAGGTCGATCTGTTCCAGGCATTCGGCAAGCACCCGGTGACGCTTGACCAGGTGACGGAGCGCGACAAGGACATCCGCTACGCCAGCCGCACCCGTGCCGCCACGGACGCGTTCGAGGTGATGCACAACGTGCGCTCAGACGCGCACGATCTTTGGCATAAATTGCCCGACGACGTCCGCGCCTTGCCGGAGGCGCAGTTCCTGCACCGGATGGGCTGCGTGACGGAGATGGACATCGTGGAGCTGATCTATCGCCCGTTCGAACCGCAGGGCTCGGCCAAGGATTTCGAGTTCAGCCGTGGCACCATGCGCGCCCGCTGGGAGCAGGGATGCTCGGATGCGAACATCACTTTGGCCGCCGCCCCTTGGCTGGCCCCACAGCCGCGCGAACTGGGCACGCGGGTGTTTGACGTGCTGCACGACGTCTACGTGACGCAGATGGGCAACGCCCGCATCGCACAACCAGCGGCCCGCACCACCCAATCGGAGGCGTGCATAGATGAACATTGATGAAGTCAAAGCCCGCGCCTTTGCGATGCCGCTGACCAGCCCGGCCTTTCCGCCTGGGCCGTATCGCTTCACCAACCGCGAATACCTGATCATCACCTATCGCACCGACCCGGAAGCGATCGCCCGCATCCTGCCGGCGCCGCTGGTGGCACCCGAGCCGATTGTGAAATACGAGTTCATTCGCATGCCGGACAGCACCGGCTTCGGCGATTACACCGAAAGCGGTCAGGTGATTCCCGTGACGCTGAACGGTGAGCATGGCGGTTACACCCATGCGATGTATCTGGACGACGAACCGCCCATCGCCGGCGGGCGCGAATTGTGGGGCTTTCCCAAGAAGCTGGCCAGTCCCACGCTGAACGTCCGGGCGGATACGCTGGTGGGCACGCTGGATTACGGCCCCATCCGTGTCGCCACCGGCACGATGGGCTACAAATATGCCCCGCTGGAGGCGGAGAAGGCACTGGCCGCCCTGCGCGCGCCTGGCTTCCTGCTTAAGATCATCCCGCATGTGGACGGCACCGCACGCATCTGCGAACTCGTGCGTTTTACATTGGGGGATATCAACCTGCACGGCGCCTGGACAGGCCCGGGCGCGCTGGAGTTGTTTGCCCACGCTTTGGCGCCCGTCTCCGAGCTTCCTGTGCGCGAGGTCTTGTCCGCCGTTCATATCAAGGCGGATCTGACACTGGAACTCGGCACCGTCGTTCACGATTATCTGGCCTGATCACCTAAAGGAATGTTCTGACATGGCGAAATTCGACAACAAGGTCGCGATCATCACCGGTTCGGCCAGCGGCATCGGCAAGGAAATCGCCAAGCGCTTCGGCGCCGAGGGGGCCGCGGTTGTGATCGCCGACCTCAAGATCGAGGCCGCCCAGGCTACGGTCGATGAGTTCAAGGCGCTCGGCATCAAGGGCATGGCCGTGGCGATGGATGTGAGCGACGAAGATGCCGTCAACACCGGGGTTGCCGCGGTCATCGCGGCTTACGGCAAGGTTGACATCCTGGTCAGCAACGCCGGCATCCAGATTGTCCATCCGATTGAGGATTTCCCGTTCGCCGACTGGAAGAAGATGATGGCCATCCATCTGGACGGCGCGTTCCTCACCACCAAGGCCTGCATCAAGTCGATGTATGCCACCGGCGGCGGCAGCATCATCTATATTGGCTCGGCCCATTCGAAAGAGGCCTCTGTGCTGAAATCCGCCTACGTGACGGCCAAGCACGGCCTGCTGGGGCTGATGCGGACGGTGGCCAAGGAAGGCGCCGCTCACAACGTGCGCGCCAACGTGGTCTGCCCGGGCTTTGTGCGCACGCCGCTGGTGGAAAAGCAGATCCCTGAACAGGCCAAGGCGCTGGGCATCACGGAGGCCGAGGTGATCAAGAACGTCATGCTGAAGGAGACGGTGGACGGCGAATTCACCACCGTCGATGACGTGGCCGACTGCGTGCTGTTTTTTGCCGGCAGCCCCACCAATGCGCTGACCGGCCAGTCGATCGTGGTCAGCCATGGCTGGTATATGAACTGATCGCACTGCGGCATCGCAGCCGCCCCACGTGTTGCGTGGGGCGGATTTGTGCAGTGAACAGATAACCGGCTAGGGTCCGCCCGGAAGAAACGACCCGAGGGAAACAGACCATGGCCGACGCGTTCATCTGTGATTACGCCCGCACCCCGTTCGGCCGGTATGCCGGTGCGCTGAAGGATGTCCGCGCCGACGATCTTGCCGCCCATCCGCTGCGCGTGCTGCGTGAGCGTCATCCGAACGTGGACTGGGCCGCGCTGGACGACACCTATTTCGGTTGCGCCAACCAGGCCGGCGAAGACAACCGCAACGTGGCCCACATGGCCACGCTGCTGGCGGGCTTTCCCATCGAAGTGCCCGGCGCCACCGTCAACCGCCTGTGCGGCTCGGGGCTGGATGCCATCGGCACCGCCTCGCGCGCCATTCGCTCGGGCGAGGCTGAATTGATGCTGGCCGGCGGCGTGGAGAGCATGACCCGCGCGCCGTTCGTGCAGGGCAAGGCCACCGAGGCATTCAGCCGCGCGGCCGAAATCTACGACACCACCATCGGCTGGCGCTTCGTCAACGGCCTGATGAAGACGATGTATGGCGTTGATTCTATGCCAGAAACCGCCGAGAACGTGGCTGCCGACTACCAGATCAGCCGCGCCGACCAGGACGCGTTCGCCTTTCGCAGCCAGCAGAAGTGCAAGGCCGCCCAGGAGTCCGGCTTCTTCTCGCGTGAGATCGCGCCGCTGACCATCAAGGGCCGCAAGGGCGACACCGTTGTGTCCATCGACGAGCACCCACGTGCCGACACCACTATAGAAATGCTGGCGAAATTGCGCGCTCCCTTCCGCGCTGGCGGTTCGGTCACGGCCGGCAACGCCTCGGGCGTGAATGACGGCGCGGCCGCGTTGATCATCGCCAGCGAAGCCGCCGCCGGACGCCACGGCCTCACGCCGCGCGCCCGCGTGGTGGCGATGGCGACCGCCGGCGTGCCGCCGCGTGTGATGGGCATCGGCCCGGCGCCCGCCGTGCAGAAGCTGCTCGCCAAGACCGGCTTCTCGCTGTCGGACATCGACTTCATCGAGCTGAACGAGGCTTTTGCCAGCCAGGGCCTCGCCGTGCTGCGCCAGCTGGGCCTGTCGGACAATGATGAGCGCGTAAACCCGCATGGCGGCGCCATCGCGCTGGGCCACCCGCTGGGTGCTTCCGGCGCCCGTCTGGCGATGACGGCGCTGAACAGCCTGGAGACCTATGGCGGCAAGCGCGCCATCGCCACGATGTGCATCGGCGTGGGGCAGGGCATCGCCCTGATGATCGAGCGCGTCTGAGCAAACCCGTAGGGTGGGTTGCGCTTGGCAACCCACCAACCCCACGTCGCGCCAGTGGTGGGTTGCCAAGCGCAACCCACCCTACGCATTACGCGACCAACAACGCCGACCCGGAATGCGTCTCGAGCGTGAGCATCCGGTCGGCCAGCGCGTTGGCGCGGTCCTCGCCCAGAACCTTGCCCGTCAACCCCATGAACTTCGCCCGCAACGCCTCATCCGTCAGGAAATTCCCCGGCTCGCCACGTGGCACGATGGTGGTGCGGGTGAAGTCCTGGCCGCGTGCGCGAATGGTGATGGTGCCGGACATATTGGCTGGAAATTCCGCCTGCATCGCCGCGTCATGCACGCAGGCCACTTTGGGCAGCAGCGCCCGAACCTCGGGGTTCTGCAACTCGCTGTAGCTGTCCCAGCCCATCGCCCCAGTGGCCAGCGCGCAGGACAGCACGAACGGACCGCTGAACTGGGCGTCCACCACGTTCTGCGGGTTGGCGCGCTTCTCCGCCGGAACCCCCACCAACAGCAGGCCGGCGTTGGACAGGCCGTAGGTGATGCTCTCCACCTCGCCCGGTTTCAGGTTGAATTCTTCCCGCAGCGCCAGAACCGCATCGATGCCGGCATGGCCGTAGCGGCAGGATGGGTATGGCTTCACGGCGGTGACCATCAGTTCGAACACCGTGCCGAGATCCTGCGTCACGCGGGATGGCGTGGGTTCAGGGGCGTAGGCCTGCAGGAAGCCAAGCCGGCCTTCCAGCGCCTCCGCCGCGCCGATGAAGCCTTCGCGCGCCAGCGTGGCCGCCGTCAGACCGCCCATCGCCGCCCAACCGACCTGGAAGCGCTTGGTCCAGGCGCCGTTGGCGAGGAATTGCAGGCTGCCGGAGGATTGCGACAGCGCGATGCCGAGCGCGTTCTCCACGCCCTTCGCATCCAGCCCGAACACACGGGCGGCGGCAGCGGCGGCGCCGAACACGCCGCAGGTGGCGGTGGGGTGAAAGCCACGGTCGTAATGCGCCCCGGCCGGCAAGGCCAAGGCGATGCGCAGCACCACCTCATACCCGGCCACGATCGCTGCCAAAATATCCTCGCCGGACGCACCCACCATCTCACCGGCCGCCAGTGCTGCCGGGATCACCGGTGCGCCGGGATGCAACGAGGCGGCGGCATGGGTGTCGTCGAAATCCAGCGAATGCGCGAACGCGCCGTTCAGGAACGCAGCACCCGCGGGCGTGTAGCCAGCCGCATCCGCGAACACGTGACAGGACCCACCGGTCAGCCCCAGCGCCTGGGCCGCCGCCAGCAAGGCCGGCGTGCTCTCCGAGTCGTGGCGGCCGCGCACGATGTTGCCCACCAGATCCAGCACCAGCTGCCGCGTGCGCACCACGACCGCGGGCGGCAAATCCGCCAAACGCAGCCCGGCGCAGTAGGTGGCAAGCTCGGTGGTGATTCCCATGATGCGCGTCCTCGTTGTTTTGCAGGGAGTTTCGACCCAAAGCGTCGCGCTGCCAACCTGCCATGCCGTCAGTTTGATTGCGGAGCGCCGCCCGGCTGTGGCACATCAAGACATGCTCACACGTCGCACCCTGTTTGCCGCCCCCGCTTTGCTCGTTCCGTCTTTGCTCGTCCCCGGCGTGGCCATGGCCGCCCCGCAAGACGCAGCGAGCTTCAATTCCTATATCGCAGGCTTCAAGGCGGACGCCCGCAAGGCCGGTGTGTCCGCTGCGACCATCGAGCGGTCGCTTGGGAATTTGCACATCGTCCAGCGCGTGATCGAGCTGGACCGCAACCAGCCCGAGAGCAAGCTCACCTGGCAGCAATATAAATCCCGTCTGGTCAGTGACACCCGTATCGCCAAGGGGCGGCCGCTCTTCGCCAAGCACCGCGCGTTGCTGGCCAAGATAACCGAGCGCTACGGCGTGCCGGCCGGCGTGCTAATGGGCATTTGGGCGCTGGAATCGGATTACGGCGCCCAGATGGGCGGCTTCAACGTCATCGAATGCCTGGCCACATTGGCGTGGGAGGGCAGGCGGCGCGCCTATTTCGCCTCCCAGCTGATCGACGCCTTGCGCATCGTCGATCGCGGCGACATCACGCCGGACAAGATGATCGGCAGTTGGGCCGGGGCCATGGGCCAGACCCAGTTCATGCCCGACAGCTTCATCAAATACGCCGTCGATTACAGCGGCACCGGCCGTCGTGATCTGTGGACGGACATGGGCGACATCTTCGCCTCCACCGCCAACTACCTCGCCCGCGAAGGCTGGCGGATGGACATTCCGTGGGGCCGGGCGATGGTGCTGCCGGCCGGCTTCGACACCAGCCTGGCCGGCCACGACAAGCGCCGCTCGGTCGCGGAATGGCGCAAGGCTGGCTTGTCCATCACCGGCGTGCCGGAAGACACCAAGACTGACGTGCTGCTGCCGGGCGGCCCGGGCGATGAATCGTATGTCGCGTTCTATCCAAGCTACCGCGCCATTCGCCAGTACAACCCACCTGACAAATACTGCATCAGCGTCGGACTGCTCGGCGACGCGATCACAGCGTGAAGCGGGCGCTGGTTCTCGGCCTGCTGGTGCTGCTGGCAAGTTGTGCACGCCTGGGTGGTCCGAATCCGGTGGAGAAGCTCGCCTATGTGGTGGGAGAGCCTTACCAGATCGGCAGCGTGTGGCGCTATCCTCGCGCGGAATACAGCTTCGACCAGACCGGCCTTGCCGCAATCGCCTCTGATCGCGTCGGCTTGACGGCGGACGGCGAGATCTTCGACCAAGGTGTTTTGGCCGCCGGACATCGCACACTGCAACTGCCAGCCATTCTGCGCGTGACCAATCTGGAAAACGGCCGCGAAATCCTGGTCCGGTTGAACGATCGTGGTCCATCCAATCCGGCCCGGCTGCTCAGTCTTACCAAACGTGCGGCTTTGCTGCTCGACATCCGCGCCGATGCCACCCGCCTCCGCGTGCAGATGCAGGACACCGAAACGCGGCAGCTTGCGGCCGAGTTGTCGTCTGAAGGCCCGAAGCTCGATGTCGCCAGCGTGCCGCGCGGCACGGTCGAGACGGAGAGCCTGGCGCCGCCCGAAGGGGCCGCCCAATCGGCCCGCGTGCGCAGTGCGGCCGCCAAGGCAGCCCCTGTGTCCAGCAGCAGCGGCGTTGCGTCATCTATCCCTTTGCGGCTGCCCGAATCGATCCTTCAGGGCTATGCGCAACCCGGCAGCTTGTATATCGACGCCGGCTCGTTCGGCCGGCAAGACTACGCGTCTATCCTGGTCAACAAGCTCGCCTATCTGGGCGCGCGGCTGACGACGAGCTACACCGCCCCCCGCGCCAAGGCCTACCGTATCCGGATCGGCCCGTTTGCAACGGTGGCCGAGGCTGAATCCATGCTGGAGCGCACGATCAGCGCAGGAGTGAACGATGCTGCTATCGTCGTCGAATAAATCCCTCGGCCGCAGGCTGGTGCTGCTGGCCGGCGTGAGCCTGCCATTCGCGGCCTCTGACGCCATGGCCCAGGCTGTCAAAAAGCCCGCTCCCCCCAAGCCCGCGCCGCGTGCGGCTGCCCGCAAGCCGGCCGAGCCCGCCATCACCGGCAGCCCAGCCCAGACGCCGATCGGCCCGCTTGATACCGGCGCCCGCTACGCCGTGATTCTGGACTACAACAGCGGCGCCACGCTGCTGGACAAGGACGCCGACGTTTCGCAGACGCCGTCTTCCATGACCAAGCTCATGACCGCCTATCTGGTGTATGAACGTCTCAAGGCCGGCCGCCTGACGCTGACGCAGGAGCTGCCGGTCAGTGAGCGCGCCTGGCGGATGGGCGGGTCGAAGATGTTCGTCGATCTGAATTCCAGCGTGAAAGTGGAAGACCTTATTCGCGGCATGATCGTGCAGTCGGGCAACGACGCCTGCATCGTGCTGGCCGAGGGCATCGCAGGGTCCGAAGAAGGTTTCGTCGAGTTGATGAACGCCAAGGCGCGCGAATGGGGCCTGGACAAGACCAATTTCCGCAACTCCACCGGCTGGCCCGATCCTGAACATCGCATGACGGTGCGCGAAATTGCTCTGATCGCTCGCCGGCTGATCAGCGATTTCCCCGAATACTACAAATACGATGCCGAAAAATCGTTCAAGTTTCACGGCATCGACCAGCAGAACCGCAACACCCTCGTGCAAAAGGGCGTGGCGGACGGCCTTAAGACCGGCCACACAGACGATGGCGGCTATGGTTTGGTCGCCAGCGCCCAGCGCAGCGGCCGTCGGGTGATCGTGGTGGTGAACGGACTTCCCACCATGCGCGCACGCGGCGAGGAAGGGGAGCGGCTGCTGGAATGGGCGTTCCGCGAGTTCGAGAACGTCAATCTGTTCATGGCCGGCGACGTCATTGAACAGGCGCCGGTCTGGCTCGGCACAGCACCCACGGTGCCGTTGGTCGGCGGACGTGACCTGATCATCACGATGCCGCGCAACTGGCGCCAAAAAGCATCGGTTTCGGTCGACTACGAGGCACCGATCAAAGCGCCCGTGGTGCGCGGCACGAAGTTGGGCAGCTTGACGGTGCGCGGCGAGGGCGTTCCCGAGATGAATGTGCCGCTGTTGGCTGGCGCTGATGTGGCGCGGCTTGGTTTGCCCGGGCGTGCCGCCGCCATCGTCTCGCATTATCTGACAGGGGCCTGATGCGCGGGCGCTTCATCACGCTTGAAGGCGGGGAAGGGGCCGGCAAATCGACGCAGGTGCTGCGCCTTGAGCAAGCGCTTCGCCAATCCGGTATTTCGATTCTGCGGACGCGGGAGCCGGGTGGCTCGCCGGGTGCCGATATCCTGCGCGAATTGCTGCTGTCCGGCCGGCATGAATGGTGCTCGCTGGCCGAGGTGATGCTGCATTTCGCCTCCCGTGCCGAACACATCGCCCGCGTGATTGAACCCGCACTCGCCTCGGGCACCTGGGTGATCTGCGACCGCTACGCCGACAGCACCATGGTCTATCAAGGCTATGGCCTTGGGGCTGATCGCCGCGTGATCGCGCAACTCACGGACATGATGGGTCTTGTGCCCGATTTGACGCTGATGCTGGACGTGTCGGTGGCCACCACCCAGGCGCGCCTTCTGTCACGCGGCACCACGGCAGATCGTTACGAGCAACTCGGTGCGGATTTCTTCACCCGCATCCGCGAAGGCTTTCAGGCCGTCGTCG
This sequence comes from Acetobacteraceae bacterium, assembly GCA_040399685.1. Taxonomy (GTDB): domain Bacteria; phylum Pseudomonadota; class Alphaproteobacteria; order Acetobacterales; family Acetobacteraceae; genus CAIQQQ01. Next base: position 200,910 of record JBBART010000003.1, on the reverse strand, counting down.
GCGCGAATCCGCAGCGCTGCATCACGATCAACGCCGAAGCGAGTCAAGATACCGTGACGGCAGCGCTGCTGGCGGCCATCGCCACTGCGTTCGCCATTACCGTATGAGCGCGCCGCACCCACGCGAGAATGCCCTCCTGCTCGGGCAGACCGAGGCCGAGGCCATATTGTCGGACGCCATGTCGTCTGGCCGGATGCATCATGGCTGGCTCATCACCGGCCCGCAGGGCGTCGGCAAGGCCACGCTCGCCTATCGCTTTGCCCGCGCCATCCTGGCCGGCCAACAAAGCAGCGGTTCGCTGGCTGTCGATCCATCACACCCGGTCTTCCGCCGCGTGGCCGCTCATACCCATGCCGATCTGCTGACGGTCGAACGGGAATGGGACGAAAAGAAGAAAAAGCTGCGCGGCGAGATCGTCATCGAAACCGTGCGCGGCGTGGCCGGCTTCCTGCGCCTGACCGCTGCCGAAGGCGGCTGGCGGGTGGTGATCATCGACGGCGCCGAGGACATCAACCGCAACGCCGCCAACGCCTTGCTGAAGGTGCTGGAGGAACCGCCGCCGCGTACCGTCATCATCCTCGTCTGCGCCGCCGCCGGCCGCCTTCTGCCCACCATCCGCAGCCGCTGCCGCCGCCTGCGCCTGGGCAAGCTGAGCGACAAGGTGATGCAGGAACTGATGATCCGCTATTTGCCGCAGCTGTCCAACGAGCAGCACGACCGCCTCGCCAGCCTCGCCGAAGGCTCGATCGGCCGCGCCATGCAGCTTGCCGACGGCGACGGCATCCCGGCCGCCGAACTGGTCGGCCGCGTGCTCGACGCGCTGCCATATCCCAACGCCATGCTGGCCGATGACGTGGCGGACGCGCTCGGCCGCGGCGAGGATGCGTTCTCCGCCTTCATGGACCTGCTGCGCGCCGCCATCGCCAGCGCCGTGCGCGAGACAGCACGCGGCCGGCCAGACCCGGATCAAGCCCGCATGCTCGGCGCCAGGCCCCTTGATGGCTGGGTCGAGATCTGGCAGGCCCTTGGCGTGGTGCAGTCCGAGACCGAAGATCTCTACCTCGACAAACGCCAGGCGATCGCCAGCACCGTTTCGATGCTATCCTCGTAGCCCTGGCCTCCCATTCCTGATATTTCCGTGCCTGCTCATTGAGAGATCCCATGAAACCAAAGTATTACGTCACGACCCCGATCTTCTACGTGAATGGTGAGCCGCATATCGGTCACGCCTACACCATGATCGCGGCCGACGTGCTGGCGCGCTTCAAGCGGTTGGACGGGTTTGACGTGTTCTTCCTGACCGGCACCGACGAGCACGGCCAGAAGGTTGAAAAGGCGGCATCGGACGCAGGGCAGGCGCCCCAGGACTTCACTGACCAGATCAGCGCCACCTTCGCCGACATCGCCGCCCGCATGGGCTTGTCGAACGACTGCTTCATCCGCACCACAGAGGAACGCCACAAGCGCGCCAGTGCGGCGCTGTGGGAGCGGTTGCAGGCCGAGGGCCACATCTATCTGGGTGGCTACGAAGGCTGGTATGCCATTCGTGACGAAGCATTTTACGACGCTGACGAACTCACCACCAACGCCGCCGGCATCCGCGTCGCACCCACCGGCGCGCCCGTCGAGTTCGTCACCGAGCCCAGCTATTTCTTCCGCATGTCCGCCTTCCAGGCGCGGCTGCTGGCCCATATCGAAGCCAACCCAGACTTCATCGCCCCGGTCGCCCGGCGCAACGAAGTGCTCGGCTTCCTCAAGGGCGAATTGCGTGACCTGTCGATCAGCCGCACCAGCTTCCGCTGGGGCGTGGTGGTGCCGGGCGACGATGCGCATGTGATGTATGTGTGGCTCGATGCGCTGACGAACTACCTCACCGCCATCGGCTATCCCGATGAAACCACGGAATTGTGGAAGTATTGGCCGGCCGATCTGCACCTCGTCGGCAAGGACATCCTGCGCTTCCACGCCGTCATCTGGCCCACCATCCTGATGGCCGCCGGCCTGCCGCTGCCCAAGCGCGTGTTCGCCCATGGCTGGTGGACGATCGAGGGCGAGAAGATGAGCAAGTCGATCGGCAACGTGATCGACCCGCGCATCCTGGTGGACCAGTTTGGCCTCGACCCGCTGCGCTTCTTCCTGCTGCGCGAGATCAGCTTCGGCTCGGACGGCGATTACAGCCGCTCGGCCATCATCCGCCGCCTGAACATCGAACTGGCCAACGATCTCGGCAACCTGGCGCAGCGCACGCTGTCGTTCGTTGCCAAGAACGCCCACGCCGCCATGCCGACGCGCGGCGAACCGGGCCTGCCCGAGGACGCTGCCCTGGCCGGCTTCATCGCCACGCTGCCTGGCATGGTGCGCGACGCCATCGACCGCCAAGCGTATCACGAAGCACTGGAAGCGATCTGGGTCGCCATCCGCGCCGGCAATTTCTACATCGACCAGCAGGCGCCATGGACGTTGAAGAAGAACAACACCATCCGTATGCAGGCGGTTCTGGCCCAGTTGCTGGACCTGCTGCGCGTGGTGGCCACATTGCTGCAACCGTTCATGCCCACCAGCATGGCCCGCATGCTCGACCAGCTCGGCGTGCCGGACGATGCCCGCGACATCGCAGCTTTGGCCCAGCCGATCCCGAGCGGCACGCCGTTGCCAGCACCCGCCGGCATCTTCCCGCGCTTCGTCGAGGACGCCGCCTGATGCTCGTCGACAGCCATTGCCATCTGGATTACTTCACCGATTCCGAGGTGACCGACATCATCGCCCACGCCAAGGCAGCCGGGGTGGGCGAGATGGTCACCATCGGCACCCGCCTGACGCAGTCCGAACAGATGCGCCGCATCGCCGGCGCCCATGCCAATGTGTGGTGCACCGTGGGCGTTCATCCAGACAACGCAGCCGAGGAACCGGTGCCAACGCCCGCGGAAATAGTGGCACAGACCGCCTATCCCAAGGTGATCGGCATCGGCGAATCAGGTCTCGACTACTTCCATGAAAAGGCCGCGCGAGACGTGCAACAGGCAAGTTTCCGCGCCCATATCCATGCTGCCCGCATGACCGGCCTGCCGGTGTGCATCCATGCACGCAACGCCGATGACGATATTGCAGCAATTCTCCGCGCGGAAATGGCCAATGGCGCGTTCAGCTTCCTGCTGCACTGCTTCAGCTCCACCCGCGCCTTGGCCGAGACCGCTCTGGAACTGGGCGGATATATCAGCTTCTCCGGCATCCTGACTTTTCCGAAATCACAGGAAATCAGAGACATAGCGCGCGACGTGCCCAAGGACCGCCTGCTTGTAGAAACCGACAGCCCGTATCTGGCGCCCATGCCGTTCCGTGGAAAACGCAACGAGCCGGCCTGGGTGGCGCACACCGCACGGGTTCTGGCGGACGTTCACGGCATGGATGTGATGGCGATGGCGGCCCAGACGACCGCCAATTTCCGCCATCTGTTCAAGAAGGCGGCGTGAGGATCGTCCTGTGAGCCTGCGCATCACATTGCTCGGCACCGGTGGCTCCGCCGGCGTTCCCATGATCGGCGGCGCGGACGGGGGCGGGGACTGGGGCGCGTGCAACCCCAGCGAGCCACGCAACCAGCGAACCCGCTCGTCAATCCTGATGCAGGCGATGCAAGGCAGTGAGATCGCCGGCACATTGCTGGTCGACACCCCACCGGACATGCGCGCCCAACTTATCGGCGCTCGCGTGCGCGGCGCGGACGCAATTCTCTACACGCACGCCCACGCCGACCACGTGACCGGCCTGGATGATATACGCATGCTGAACCGGATTGCTGGACGGCCACTGGACGTTTTCGGCACGTCCGCGACGCTGGACGAGTTACAGGAACGCTACGCCTACGCATTTCGACCCTGGGTGCCACCCGGCTTCTTCCGCCCGGTGATGCAACCGCGGATTATCTCGTTCGGCGAGATGATTGAAGTGGCGTCGATGCAGATCACCACCTTCGAGCAAGATCACGGCTTTATTCCCACCATGGGCCTGCGCTGTGGCGGCTTCGGCTACTCTACCGACGTGGTCACACTCAACGACGCCGCCTTTGCGGCCTTGGAGGGGGTAGATACCTGGGTGGTCGGCTGCTTCCAACGCTATTCGTCGCACAAGACCCATGCCTGGCTCGACCGGATTTACGAATGGACCGCACGCTTAAATCCGCGTCGAACGATTCTGACGCATATGGGCGTGGACATGGACTGGGCTTGGATGCGCGCCAATCTGCCGGCAGGAATTGAGCCGGGTTTTGATGGGCAAATGATCGAAATCGAGTGAGGCACTACCTCGCCCCTTATCCTTAGTTTCCATAATATATCTTCTGCGACAATCGCAGGCGCGGCTATGGAAAGCAAATCGTCTCTCACCCGGGCGTGGCAGAAATAGGTTGGATGGCGCTTTGTTGACCGAACCTATGGGTTCAAACGAAACACCACGCTGAGGTTGTTTGCTGCCATCTCGATAATGTCCGCCGGAGCGAAGCCGTTCTTTTCCGCCAAGGCTGCCACCGTTCCGAGATCGCGCAGTCCCCATTCTGGGTTGCGGCGTTTCAGATCGGCGTCGAACTCTTCATTGCTCGCTGCCGTCTGCTGCCCCTCGCGATGATACGGACCGTACAGCAGCAAAACACCCCCTGCCCGCAGAACTCTCGCACCCCCCTCGATCAACCCGATTGTGGCAGCCCAGGGGGCGATGTGGATCATGTTGATACACACCACCGCATCGAACGGCCCATCCTCGGGCCATGCGCCCGTCGTATCCAAGGCGATGGTGGGGCGGATATTGACAGCCCCCCTCGCCCACGCATCCACGCTGTCGCGCCGTTTCGGATCCAGGTCGCTGGGTTGGAACATCACGCCCGGCAACGCCATGGCGAAATGCGTCACATGCTCGCCGGTGCCGCTCGCCACCTCCAGCACATGCCCGATCTCGGGCGCATACTGGCGCAGCACCGTCAAAATCGCGTCACGATTGCGCAGCGCGCTGGGGGCGGAAAGCCGCTTGTCGTCGGTCAATACAGCAGGCGCGCGCGAATGGTGCCGTCGATCTGGCGCAGATCGGCCAGCACGCTTTCATCGGAAGACGCACCCTCCGCATCGACCACCACATAACCAATATCGCCGGAGGTCTGTAGGTATTCGGCCACGATGTTGTGGCCACGGCGGCTGAACACGTCGTTCACGCGGAACAGCAGGCCCGGGACGTTGCGATGCACATGCATGTAGCGGGTGCCGCTCGGGTGCTTCGGCAATTGCACCTCAGGGAAGTTCACAGCGCCGACCGTGGTGCCGACATCGCTGTAATCCAGCAGCTTGCGGGCCACTTCCTCACCAATGCGCGCCTGCGCCTCGGCCGTGGAACCGCCGATATGCGGCGTCAGCAGCACGTTGGGCATGTTCTGCAACGGCGTGTTGAAGCGCTCGTTATTCGAACCCGGCTCATAGGGGAACACGTCAACGGCAGCGCCCAGCAGCTTGCGGTCCCGCAAGGCCACCGCAAGTGCGTCCAGATCCACCACGGTACCTCGGGAATTGTTGATCAGGATGGCGCCCGGCTTCATGAATTCCAGTTCGCGCGCCCCGATGAGGCCTGCGGTCTCGGCGGTCTCGGGCACGTGCAGGCTTACGACGTCTGATTCGGCCAGCAGCTCTTCCAGCGTCGCCACTTTCTGGGCGTTGCCGAGCGGCAGCTTGGCGGCGGTGTCGACATAGATGACGCGCATGCCGAACGCTTCGGCCAGGATGCTCAGCTGGCTGCCGATATTGCCGTAGCCGACGATGCCCAGGGTCTTGCCGCGCACTTCGGTGCTGCCAGCGGCGGATTTGTCCCACACGCCGCGATGGGCGGCGGCGGATTTGTCGGGAATGCCGCGCATCAGCATGATCATCTCGCCGATTACCAGCTCCGCCACCGAGCGCGTGTTGCTGTAGGGCGCGTTGAACACCGGCACGCCATGGTCGCGCGCCGAGATGAGATCCACCTGATTGGTGCCGATGCAGAAACAGCCCACCGCCATCAGACGGTCGGCGGCGGCGAACACCTCAGGCGTCAGCTGGGTGCGGCTGCGGATGCCGAGAATGTGCACGCCGCGCACGGCATCCAGCAGGTTGTCGCCATCGAGCGCCTTGGGTAGCCGCTGAACATTGGTGTATCCGGCCTGTTCGAACAGCGCGACCGCGGTGTCATGCACGCCTTCGAGCAACAGGACCTTGATGCGGTCCTTGGAGAGCGAGAGGCGTTCGGTGGCGGCGAGTGACTGTGACATGAAGCCCCGGTGAGGTAATGCAGTGCGCGTTGTCTTAAAGGAGATGCCCATGAAAACGGAAGCCGCGACACAGCTGACGCGCCTGCTTGAGATCATGGAAGCCCTGCGTCATCCGCACACCGGCTGTCCGTGGGACCGCCAGCAGAATTTCGCCTCCATCGCACCCTACACGATCGAGGAGGCCTACGAGGTGGCAGATGCCATCGCCGCCCAGGATTTCGCGGCCTTACCGGATGAGTTGGGCGATCTGCTGTTCCAGGTGGTCTATCACGCTCGCATGGCCGAGGAGGAAGACCGGTTCGAATTTGCCGACGTCGCCCGCGCCATTTCCGACAAGATGATCCGCCGCCACCCGCATGTGTTCGGCGAGGCCGCCGCCCGCAGTGCCGGCATGCAAACGGCTGCCTGGGAAGCGCAGAAACACGCCGAACGCACAGCCCGCGCCGAGACGGGCACGCTGGCCGGTATTCCACTGGCCCTGCCCGCCCTCACCCGCGCCCGCAAGATCACCGCACGCGTCAGCCGCGTGGGCTTTGATTGGCCGAATGCCGAGTTGGTGATCCAGAAGCTGGAAGAGGAAATCGCCGAACTGCGTGCCGAGCTAGCCGATGCCGATCCGGCGCGACTGGCCGACGAATTCGGCGACATCCTGTTCGTGGCCGCTAATCTCGCCCGCAAGCTCAACCTCGATCCGGAAGAATGCCTGCGCCAAGCCAATGCCAAGTTCGCCCGCCGGTTTGGTCAGGTCGAGGCGATGCTGGCAGCCGAAGGCCGGACGGCGGCCGAAGCGTCTCTGGACGAACTGGAGGCGTATTGGCAGGCGGTGAAGCGGCTTGAGAAGCAGGCGGCAGCGGCGTAACCGCTGCCGCCGCCGTTGCTACTTTCCCGCAGCCACTGCGTCGATCATCGCCTGCTCAATCGGCAGCGGGATCCATCGCAGGCCGGATTTGGTATGCACAAGCACCAGCAGCATGCTGCGCTTGTCGCGCACCACGCGGCGCACCTCCTCGAGCAATTCGGTCGGCGCTGAGACCGGCTTGGCCATGATCTTGAGGATGATATCGCCGGCGACCATTCCACGATCGCTGGCAATGCTGTTGGGTTCCACGTTTGCGATCAGCACGCCGGCCATATCGGCGGCCAGATTGCGATGCGCGCGCGCATCCGGTGTCAGCGTTGTCAGGCGCAGGCCCATGTCCAGACGAGGAACACGTTCGATCGTGCTGCGTGTGAGGGCGGCACGGTCAACCTGCGCACCAGACAGCCATTCGCGCACCGTCGGCGTCATGATCGTGGACTTGCCATCGCGCCAAACCTGCAGCTGGACGGGCTTTTCCAAAGGCTGAATGGCCACTTTGCGCGCAAAGGACCGGCTGTCGGAGACAGGATCGCCGTTGATTTTCTGAACGATGTCGCCTTGCTGCATTCCGGCCATGGCCGCCGGACCATCAGGCACAATCTGTTGGACGATCACGCCCCACCCAGCACTGCCTTGCAGAAGCCCCGGTGTGTTCTCCGACTCGGGGATCTGGGCTGCCTCGGCGATATCGTCGGACACGTCCTGCACCCACAGCCCCACCTCGCCCGTCCGCACCATGCCGTATTCACGCAATTGCTTGATGATGAATTCCACGGAATAGGACGGAATGGCAAAGCCGAGGCCGATCGAGCCGCCTTCGGCCAGCGGTGAATACAGGGCGGTGTTCACCCCGATCACCTCGCCGGCGAGGTTGAACAACGGGCCGCCGGAATTGCCGTGGTTCAAGGCCGCGTCGGTCTGAACAAAGTCGTCGAACGGGCTGACCATGATGTCCCGGTTCAGCGCACTGACAATGCCAACACTGACCGTGCCGCCAAAGCCGAGGGGATTGCCGATGGCGATGGCCACCTCACCCACCCGCAACTTGGTGCTGTCGCCGAACTTTACCGCTTGCAGCTTGCGGCCAAGATTGACCTGGAGAATGGCGATGTCGCTGATCTTGGTGGTGCCGATCACGTCGGCATGCGCCACCGTGCCATCCTGGAACGTGACCGTGAGATCGGACGCGCCTTCGATCACGTGATTGTTGGTGACGATAATGCCGTCCGGGTCGATGACAAAGCCGGAACCCACCAGCGTTTTAGCGCTCTGCTCCGGCATGGCGGGGGTGCCGCCGGATGGGCCGACACCAGCGTTCAACGCGGCGTTGGGAACCGTCACGAAGCTTCGGTTGGTGATGTTCACCACCGACGGCATCAGGCGTTTGACCAAATCCGGAAGTCCGGCCGGCGCCAGTTCGGCCAGCGCGGGAGGCACGCTGCCGAGCAGGCATGCCACGGCAAGCATGGCCACCATGGTCGGACGACGGCCCGCCACGAGGCGCTTAATGAGGGATATGCGTATCATCACCCTGTTCTCCACCTGTGCGTGCACGACGCTGGGACAGTATTTTCAATAGAAATTGGCGCGACACCCCAATGGATGCCGCGCCAATTCTTACAACAGACGACTTGGCAGCGAGCCTGCTCTTACGGGCAGGGAGGCAGAGTCGTCGCGCCGGCAAGGCGCGTGCCCGAACCGCCCGGCGTGCTGTCGCCGGCAAGGCGCGTGCCCGAACCGCCCGGCGTGCTGTCACCAGCAAGGCGCGTGCCCGAACCGCCCGGCGTGCTGTCGCCGGCAAGGCGCGTGCCCG
>JBBART010000003.1:0-191586 GCA_040399685.1 Acetobacteraceae bacterium | reverse complement strand
CGCCCGGCGTGCTGTCGCCAGCCAGACGCGTGCCCGAACCGCCCGGCGTGCTGTCGCCAGCCAGACGCGTGCCCGAACCGCCCGGCGTGCTGTCACCGGCAAGGCGCGTGCCCGAACCACCCGGCGTGCTGTCGCCAGCCAGACGCGTGCCCGAACCACCCGGTGTGCTGTCACCCGCCAGATGCGTGGTCTTGCTACCAGGCACCACCACACAATCATTCTGGGCGTGCGCATACATCGGAAGTGAAACCGAGAAGGCGAGAGCAAGAACGCCGGCAATTTTAACGTTTTTCATGGCCAAATCCTTTACTAACAGAACCACAGCCTCGGCTTGATACTTAGCCAAACTTGATTCTGGTTCATCCCCGCTGAATGGCCGGTGGGAAGTCCCGGCAAGCAAGCCAATCAATTACTGAGACAACCGACAACGGCCTGCGTTACACAGTCTGTGCCTGTGTTATGTCTCAATGAGTGCGGCGCGCAGAAGTTCCCAACTCTCAGCGTCTGGCGTGCATATCAGACCACCGTCAAAGGTGATGGCTTGGTAGGCCGAGCGGTCGAATCTGGCTGAGTAGCCGCCGGCCTCGCTATGCAGCAGCCAGCCTGGCGCGTGGTCCCATGGCAGCAGGCGGCCATAGAACAGATAGTGGCAGTGCCCGCCCGCCAGCAGGCGATATTCATGGCCCGCGCAGCGATAGGTGAAACTTGCAGCCACCTTGGTCAGGTTTGTCGCCACGCGTGCCCCCAGCGCGCCGTCGAGGAAGCGCCACGATGCGCCGCCGACCATCTGCGCCAACGGCACAGGGGCGGCGACACGCAGATCGACGCGGCGCCCGTCGGGATGCTGGGTCCAGGCCCCTTCCTGGCGCAGCGCCATGGCCGAATCGCGGCCGACCGGGTCGTGGATCACGCTGCCCACGATTTCGCCACGCACCAGCACTGCGGCCATGGTGGCGAATAGCGGCAGGCCCCAGGCGAAATTGTTGGTGCCGTCCACCGGATCGACGACAAACGCCAGTTCCGCATCTGCCAGGCGGTCCAGCAGCGTGGGATCGGCCGACGCCGCCTCCTCCCCGACCACAACGCAGCCTGGAAATTGCCGCAGCAGCGCCTGCGTGATCTGACGCTCGGCGGCCTCGTCGGCTTCGGTCACGAGATCGAGCGGCCCACTTTTGGTGCGGATATCGCCCACGCCAAGCCTGCGGAACCGTGGCATCACCTCGTCGGCGGCAGCCTGTTCCAGGATTTCGGCCACAGTCAGAAGATGCTTGAGCCGAAACAGGCTCATGGTTGCTCGAAACGCGACCGGTCCGCCGGCAGCAGACGCACCTGCACCAGAACATTGTCTTCGGTATCGGTCCGGCCGATGACCTCGCCATGCTGGTAAAGCCACGCCAGCCGCGCGCCGTCCGACGGGGGAATGGCGTATTCCACCACCTCCATGTTGGACGCGATCCGTGCATCGATCAGGGTGGCGAGGTCGTGCAACCCCTCACCCGTGATGGCTGACACCGCGATCATGCGGCTTTTGACGGTCACGTTGGCGACGCCGCCGACCAGATCTGCCTTGTTGAGCACTTCGATTGTGCGCATTTTCCAGTCCTCGTCCAGCGTTCCGTCGACCACCAGGCCTTGCAGCACGGCTTCCACGTCGGCGCGCTGCGCGTCGGTATCGGGGTGGGAGGCGTCACGGATGTGCAGGATGATGTCGGCCTCCGACACCTCCTCCAGCGTGGCGCGGAAGGCAGCCACCAGTTCGGTCGGCAATTCGCTGATGAAGCCCACGGTGTCGGACAGGATGGCCCGCCGACCGGACGGCAGCGTGAGGCCGCGCATCGTGGGGTCCAGGGTTGCGAACAACTGGTCCTTGGCCACCACTTCGGCGCCGGTCAGCGCGTTGAACAGGGTCGATTTGCCGGCATTGGTGTAGCCTACCAGTGCGACGGTGGGGAACGGCGTGCGCTTGCGGGCATCGCGGTGCAGGCCGCGGGTGCGGCGCACGTTCTCCAGCTCACGCTTCAGGCGCACCATACGGTCATCGATCAGCCGGCGATCCGCTTCGATCTGGGTCTCGCCGGGGCCGCCGAGGAAGCCGAAGCCGCCGCGCTGGCGTTCAAGATGGGTCCAGGACCGCACAAGGCGGGAGCGTTGGTAGTCCAGATGCGCCAGTTCCACCTGCAACGCGCCTTCACGCGTGGTGGCCCGTTCGCCGAAGATGTCCAGGATGAGGCCGGTGCGGTCGATGACCTTGCAGCCCCAGGCCTTTTCCAGATTGCGCTGCTGCACCGGGGAAAGTTGGCTGTCGACAACCGCCACCGCCACATGCTGTTCGCTGATTGCGAGCCCCTGGGTTTCCATCTGGCCGGTGCCGAGCAGCGTTGCGGCGCGTTTTGCGCGCAACGGAACGATGGCCTCATGCACCACCACCAGCCCGATGGAGGCGGCAAGTCCCACTGCTTCGGCCAGTCGCGCCTCGCTGGCGCGCCCGGCATCGATGCGGTCGGGCTTTTCCCATGGCAGCACCACAGCCGCCCGGGTTGGCTCCATTGAGCCTTTTTTGGTTGCCGACGGGCCTGGGGTGGCGCCCTTCACATCAGTCAGTCTCAATCTCCCGGCGTGTGATGCTCAACGTGTTGCCGGATGGATTGGCCGGCGTGGCGCCCGTGCTGGTGGCAGCAGTCGTCGTGGTTGCAGTTCCGGCAGCAGGCGCGCCATCGAACAGCTGAATAGGTGCACCCGGCATCACGGTGCTGATGGCGTGCTTATAGACAAGCTGCGTGTGCCCGTCGCGGCGCAGCAGTACCGAAAAATTGTCGAACCAGGTGATGATCCCCTGGAGCTTTACCCCGTTGACCAGAAACACGGTCACGGCGGTTTTGTTTTTGCGCAAGTGATTCAGGAACACTTCCTGAACGTTCTGCGACTTGTCAGTGGCCACGATAGGTAATCCTTTTGTTGGTCTTGGGAGAGTGTCCGCACACGCAAATGCTGCAGTGCAGCATGGTCGGACAGAATATCTCCAAACGCAAGCTCCGAACGTTACGCCGTGCCGGGCGCCACGTCGACACATCGATCTTTGCCACGTTGAATTTATCGTGACGCTTCGCCATGGTCCCGCTGCAAAACCGGAGAACGAATGTGCCGTCCCTCAAGGCCGCCGCGGATAAGGCCAAAGCGCTGGCCGCATTGCTGCCGGCCGAGCCAACCCAGGCGCGCCGGTTCGGCAAGGCCCGCACCGCACAATCGACTGCTTTGCTGGAGGATTATGCCGAGTTGATCGCCGATTTGATCGCAACCGGCGGTGAGGCGCGGCCCACCGATATCGCCCGCAGGCTGGGCGTCAGCCACGCCACCGCCATCAAAACCATCGCCCGGCTGAAGCGCGAGGGCCTGGCTACGTCCAAACCCTATCGTGGCGTGTTTCTCACCACGGCCGGCGACACATTGGCCGCACGGGTGAAGCAGCGTCACCGGCTGGTGGTGGATGTGTTGCTCGCCTTGGGCGTCCCGGCCGAATCGGCCGAGCAGGACGCGGAGGGAATCGAGCACCACGTGTCTGAGATCACGCTGAACGCCTTCGCGGCCTTCCTGAAGAAGTAGGTCGGGCACCGCCCGACCTTTTATCGGTACCTATGTCGGGCGGTGCCCGACCTACACCACGCCGCGTTCGCGCAACCCGGCGATCTCGCCCGCATCCAGCCCCAGCAGATCGCGCAGCACCTCATCGGTATGCTCGCCCAGCATCGGCGCGGTGATGCGATAATCGGCCGGCGTTTCGGACAGCCGCACCGGATTGGCGATCACCTGCACGGTCCCGCTCGGCGCCTGGGCGTGCGGCATGTTCACCACCACGCCGCGTGCCTGCACATGCGGGTCGGCGAACACCTGTTCGAGGGTGTTGATCGGCCCGCAGCCGATTTTCAGCGCCTCCAGCTTGTCCACCCATTCGGTAGTGGTTTTGGCGCGCATCACCGGCGTCAGCGTGTCCGTGACCAATTGACGGTTGGCGACACGGGCAGCGTTGGTTCCGAAGCGCTCGTCAACCAGCAGATGATCCAGGCCGGTGTTCTGACAGAAGCGGGCGAAGGTGGGGTCGTTGCCGACCGACAGCACCAGATAGCCGTCAGACGTCGGGAACACCTGATAGGGCACAATGTTGGGGTGCTGGTTGCCCAGGCGCGGCGGGTTCTCGCCGGTCGCCAGATAGTTCATGCCCTGGTTGGCCAGCCACGCCACATGCGTGTCCAGCATGCCGATATCCACCTGCTGGCCCTGGCCGGTTTTCTCGCGGTGACGCAGGGCGGCCAGAATGCCGATGCAGCCATAAAGACCTGCAAACAGATCGGCCACCGGCACGCCCACCTTCTGCGGCAGGCCGTCGGGCTCGCCGGTCAGGCTCATCACGCCACCCATCGCCTGGATCAGGCTGTCATAGCCGGGGCGCGGCGCATATGGGCCGGTTTGGCCGAATCCGGTGATGGAGCAATAGATGATGTTGGGGAAATCACGGTGGATATCCTCATACCCCAGGCCGTATTTGGCCAGGGCGCCCACCTTGAAATTCTCGGCCAGGATGTCGCAGTCGGCGAGCAGCTTGCGGACCAGCGCCTGGCCCTCGGGCTTGGCGATATCCACCGTCACCGAGCGCTTGTTGCGATTGACCCCTACGAAATAGGCGCTCTCCCGCGTGCCCGGCATGAAAGGCGGTGCGAATCCGCGCGTGTCGTCGCCGGCGCCAGGTTTTTCGATCTTGATGATCTCCGCCCCCAGATCGCCCAGCATTTGTGTGCAGGTCGGGCCCGCCAGAACACGGGTGAGGTCGAGCACGCGCAGGCCAACGAGCGGGCCGGAGGGGGTGGCAGCGTTCATTTATCGATCGATCCGTCTGGTTGGGGGTGCGCGCAGATTGGTCTATAACGTCGTCTATAAGACTGGCAGCCAAGGAGGAACAAGCCCATGCCCGATACGCATCCCACCGTCGCGTCCCCAACGCCGCAGGAACCCACCTTGGACGAACGCGCCCTCGCGCGCGCATTGTCCGGTCATCATCTCATCGACGGTCGTCTTGTTCCGGCCATCTCCGGCAAGACCTTTGCCGTCGTCAATCCGGCCACCGGCCAGGAAGTGGCCCGCGCCGCCGACGGCGATTCGGCTGACGTGGACGCCGCCGTTGCCTCATCGGCACGGGCGCAGAAGCTTTGGGCGCGCATGCCCGCCCGCAAGCGCGGTGCGCTGGTGGCGCAGTGTTCGGCGCTGATCAAGGCGCATGTGGAAGAAATCGCCCGCCTGATCGCGCTGGAAACCGGCAAGGCACTGCGCACCGAAAGCCGCGTGGAGGCCAACACCGTGGCCGACGTGCTGGAATTCTTCGGCGGCCTGGGCGGCGAGATCAAAGGCGAATCGGTGCCGTTCGCACCGGACGTGCTGTCGGTGACGGTGCGCGAGCCGCTCGGCGTGGTGGGCGCCATCATTCCGTGGAACGTGCCGCTGCTGCTGATGAGCCTCAAGATCGCCCCTGCCCTCGTGGCCGGCAACACGGTTGTGGTGAAATCGGCCGAGGAAGCGCCGCTGGCGGTGCTGCGCATCTGCGAACTGATGAACCGCGTGCTGCCGCCGGGCTGCTTCAACATGCTGTCCGGCTTCGGCCCGGAATGCGGCGGCCCCCTGGTTGCGCATCCGGACGTGAAGAAGGTGACGTTCACCGGCTCCGTGCCCGTGGGCCGGATTGTGGCCAAGGCCGCCGCCGAGAAGCTGATCCCAGTGACGCTGGAACTTGGCGGCAAGTCGCCGATGATTATCTTCGCCGATTGCGACTTTGAAAAAACCGTCACCGGTGCGCTGACCTCCATGCGCTTCACCCGTCAGGGCCAAAGCTGCACCGCCGCCAGCCGCATCTATGTGGAACGGCCGATCTATGATCGTTTCGTCGCCGCCATGGCCACCCGCGTCGATGCGATGGTGATGGGCGATCCGCTGGATGAGGCCACCGATATCGGCACCATCATCAGCGACGACCAGATGGACCGGGTAAAGACCTTCATCGCCGAAGGCCTCGCCACGCCGGGCGCCACCGGCCGCGCCTGTTCGACGATGCCGAAGGACCCCGCGCTGTCGAAGGGCAAGTTCATCCAGCCGCATATCTTCACCAACCTGCCGGCCAACAGCCGCCTGGTGACCGAAGAGATCTTCGGCCCGGTGACCTGCATCTTCCCGTTCGATGACGCCGAGGCCGTGCTGGCCGCGGCCAATGACAGCGAATACGGGCTGGCCGCCAGCGTCTGGACCAACAACCTCAAGATCGGCCTGGCCTTCGCGCATCGGCTGGAGGCGGGGCTGGTGCAGATCAACCAGAACCTCGTGGTGCAGGCCAACCTGTCCTATGGCGGGGTGAAAAGCTCCGGGCTCGGCAAGGAAGCCAGCCTTGAGAGCATGCTGGAACACTTCACCCACAAGAAGACCATCATGATGAACTACGCCTGATCGGGGTACGTCTTGGGGTGGCCAGTTCTGCCAGCCCAAGGCGCGAACGTGAGGCGAGACAAACAAAAAGGGCCTCATCTTTCGATGCGGCCCTTTTTTAAGTCCACCGCCCAGGAGCCCCGGGGCGATTTAACTCAGATGCTGCGACGACGCGCCGCAACCAGGCCCAGCAGGCCGGTGCCGAGCAGCATCATCGAGATCGGCTCAGGCACCGCGTTGGGGGTGTCGAACGTGCCAGAATACGTAACGGTCTGGGCCGACTGCGAGAACGAGATCGAGAAGTCGGCCGTCTGGGTGGCCAGGACGTTCGACGAGTCGGTGAAAGTCCCCTGGAAGAGATGGCCAACCGAACCGAGGCCGACCGTGATCGAGTCCTGCAACGAGGTGAACGTGTAGGTGCCCCACGTCATGACCAGCGGAACATAGGCAACGCTGCTCAGCGCGGATGGGTTGAACGTGATCGCTTGGCCGTTCACACCCGCAAAGCCGCCAAAGGCTGAGGTGATGTTGCTGATGGTCGCGCTCAACGGCGTCACCGTGGTCGCCGACGACAGCGAACCAGCCGGGGTTGGGGTTGCCAAGCCGAACACCGTCCAGCTGGTCTGGAACGACGTGCCAACGGGAGTCGGTGTCGCCTGGGCCGGCACGGCGAAAGCGACGGTGGCGAGCAAAGCGGCGCCGCCCATGATCTTCGAGATAGCGTTCATTAAAGTCTCTCCACCAAACGTTATGTTGAACTTGAATCGATCAATAACCCGCCATTAACGGTTTGTGAAGTATTGCACCTCAGAAATTTCTTACGAAAACATACAAACTGCATCGCCAGGAGGCAAAAGCGCTCCAAAAGCCGACAGGCAGGCAGCCTGATGCCGCCGTGCAAACCCGCCTCGCCAGCCACGCCAGACAGCGTCATCTGATAAAAATTGTTTGTTTTCAGTTTCTTGCCATACGAACGCTCTGCGCCTGTTGCCGACTTCACCAACGGCAGGGAGCGCACACCCGATGCGGTTTGGCTGCCGCACGACTTCGCCGTTAACCACTCATAAATGCTGTTCGGCGCCCACGCTGGGCGCCGAACAGCAAGCTTAAGCGGAACGAATCGCCGCTTCGTCGATCTCGCGGAACAACTCGCCCGCCACCCGAAACCCCTCAAGCCCCGCCGGGAAGCCAGCATAGATACAGGCCTGGAGCAAAATCTCCTTCACCTCATCGCGAGTCACACCGTTGTTCAGCGCACCGCGCAGATGGGTTTTCAGTTCGTGCGACCGATCCATCGCCGCCAGCATGGCAACCGTGATCATCGAACGGTATTTGCGATCCAGCCCAGGCCGGCTCCAGACCATTGCCCAGGCCGTCTCCGTGACGAGCTTCTGCAGATCGGCCGTCAGATCCGTGGCGTTGGCCAATGCGGCGTCCACATAAACGTCCCCAGCCACGGCGCGCCGGACGGCGATGCCCTTCTCGAACAGGTCTCCCTCGAACTCGGGCCGTGCGGTGCCATTGCCTTGCGTCATCTTCTTGTTTCCTTCCCAGACAGGAGAAACCCTAGCAGCCCGGCCCCGAGCGGCAAGCAGGCGGCAATTTTAACCCGCCGATATTTTTTCGGGAAACCGCCCCACGGCATTACTATATCAACTGTGTGGCGCACCGCGTCAGGTGGCCGCCCGGAGAAGCTCCCATGATCTCAGCGAACGAAAATCCGTATTTCTCGCCAGACGCTGCCATGATGCGCGACGACCAGCTGACCCAGGGCCTGCTGACCCGGCGAATGCTGGCCTGGTGTATTGACGCGGTCCTGATCAGCGCGATCGCCGCCGTCATCTGGGTGATCATGGCCGCCTTCACCATCCTCACCTTCGGCATTGGCGCGCCGTTGTTCGCGCTGCTGGCGATCCTGCCGGCCTTTTATGGCTGGTTGTTCCTGGTCAGCACAATGCAGGCCTCGCCCGGTCAGGCGGCCATGGGACTGATTGTGGTGCGTGATGCCGATTTCGGCCCGCCGACACCATTGCAGGCGCTCATCTATATCGTTGGATATTGCATCACAATGGCCCTGGGCGTGATCTGGACGGCGGTCGCGGTGGTGACCCGGCGGCACCGCACCATCCACGATATGCTGGCTGGTCTCGTTGTTGTGCGCAGGCGGGCCCTGTCGAACCTGTTGACCCCGGGGGTTCAGGGCTGGAACATGGGTGGTCCCAATAATATTGGCGGAGGCCGGCCTTACGCATGAGTTACAAGCCGCCGCGCCGCCCGCAGTTTTTCTACACCACAGCGCCCCTGCCCTGCCCGTATCTACCGGGCCGGACAGAACGAAAGGTCGTGACGGAAATCACCGGGCCGGATGCCGAGATGTTGCACGACCGGCTGTCCCGTGCCGGGTTTCGGCGCAGTCACAACATTGCCTACGCCCCGGTCTGCCCCGGCTGCAACGCCTGCGTGCCGATCCGCATTCCGGTGGCGGATTTCTCCGTCGACCGCTCGTTGCGCCGCGTTCTGAAGGCGAATGCAGACCTGACCGGCACCGACATGCCAGCCCGCGCCACCGCCGAGCAATACCAGCTGTTCCAACGCTACCAAACCGCCCGGCACAGTGACGGCGATATGGCCACGATGAGCTTCTATGACTACCGCGCCATGGTGGAAGACACGTCCATCGAGACGTTCATGGTCGAGTTCCGCGATGCCGAGGGCGCCCTGGCAGGCGCCTGCCTGACGGACCGGCTGGGGGATGGGCTGTCGGCGGTCTATTCGTATTTCAAGCCGGAACTGGAGCGCCGCTCGGTCGGCACCTACACCATACTGTGGCTGATTGAACGCGCCCGCACGATGGGGCTGGCGCATGTCTATCTCGGCTATTGGGTGCAGGAGAGCCGCAAGATGGCCTACAAGATCCGCTTTCAGCCGAATGAAATTCTGGTTGGCGGCAAGTGGCGGCGGTCGTCGTTGGCAGAGATGCAACCGACGGGTCATGATTCGCTGACGGTTGGGTAGGCAAAGCGGAAGAAGTTCTTTTTTAGAAAAAAGAACCAAAAAATTTCATTCGTTTTGACGTGTGGCGTTGCATCTGCCGCGCCACACATCAAAATGGTTGAAAGTATTTTTGCTTCTTTTTCTTCAGAAAAAGAAGACCTTCCCTCTAAATCCGCTCCACCCCGCACCACCCTGCTACAAGCAACGCCAATGCGCGGGTCACACCATGCAGCGAGGCAAGACCCACGCTCTCATCGATCCCGTGGATATTGTCGCAATCCGGGCCGTAGCAGGTGGCCTGGGTGCCCTGATAGAGCGTGTAGAACCGCGCGTCCGTCAGGCCAGACGCTGCATAATGGCGCAATTCATCGCCGAACACCGCCTGGTGGCAGGCAGATGCAGCGCGGCTGATGGCCTGTTCGGCCGGGAACGTGCAGCCATCGGCCATGAAGCCCTGGAACGTGACGCGGGCATGGCCCTCCGGCAGGCGCAATTCGGCAGCCGCCTGGGCCACGATGCGCTCGATATCGGCAGCCACGCTGCGGCATGAGCGGCCGGGCATAACGCCTACCCGCAGGCCGATCTTGGCCCGCGTCGGCACCGAGCTGTTCCACTCGCCGCCTTCGATGTTGCCGAGATTGATGTTGATCGGATGATTGTCGGCGGCGAAGGCCGGGTGACGATGCTCGCCGCGGTTCATCTCCTGCTCATACGCCTTGAAGCGCCCGGCGATGCTCATGGCGGCCTCAATGGCGTTGATGCCGCTGTGCATCTCGCGCACATGCACAGGCTTTCCAATCACCGTCACCCACGCCCACACCACACCGACTTCGGCCACATACAGCGCAGGATAGCCGGGGCCTGGTTCTGGAATGAGGCAGGCATCAGGCTTGGGCAGCGCCTGCATGACCGCGAGCGCCCCGTTGCCGGTGCATTCCTCCTCGATGACGGCGGCGATCTGGAGTTCGGCGGCAGGCTGGAAGCCGGCCAGCTTCAGCGCCTTCAGCGCCATCAGGCTCGCGGCGACGCCTGCCTTCATGTCGGCGGCGCCACGGCCATACATGCGGCCATCGCGAATGGATGGCTCGAACGGCGGCGTGGTCCAGAGTTCCTCGGCTCCTTCCGGCACCACGTCGATATGGCCTTGCAGCATCAGACTGCGGCCGATTTTCGTGCGCGGCGTATGGATGGCGGCCACCGGGTCCCGCCCCGCATAGTCGATCAACGGCGGCGAAAAGCCCGGGTGATCCGCCAGCGCCTTCACATCGACCGGCACCCGAAACGGGGTGTGGCCGAGTTCGCGATAGATTGCCTCCATGTCGGACAGACAGGATTGCTCGTGCCCCAGCGTGCTCTTGTGCCGCACCATGCGCGCCAGCAGCGTTTCGGTTTCGCTGGCCAGCGAGGCGGCAGCGTCTTCGATGGCGCGACGGGCGCCGGGGTCGAGTGCGATCAGGTCGGGCATGTCAGCTGAACTTTCCGGTCTTGGGGAAGCCACTCGGAACCATCTTACCGGCCGTGCCGCGCTCGCCTAGCCACTCGGTGAGCTTGGGCTCGGTGCGCGTTTTGTCGCCAAGCCGCCAGGTCAGGCCGTCCTCGGCCGCGAACACCTTGATGTCGCGCATGCTGCCATCCTTGTAACGCTGCAGGATAACGCCCTGGCCGCGCTGCATTTCCGGGATCTGGTTCAGCGGGAACACCAGCAATTTGCGGTTCTCGCCCACGGTGGCCACGTGGTCGCCAACGGCCTCAATGCAGAATGCCGCTTCCTCACCTGGCTTGACGTTGAGGATCTGCCGGCCGGTGCGCTTTTCGGCTTTCAATTCATCGGATTGCACGATGAAGCCACGCCCGGCGGCATTGGCCACCAGCAGCTTCACGCCGTCCTTGTGCACGAACAGGCGCACCACCTCGTCGCCATCGGACAGATCGGCGAGCAGCCGCACCGGCTGGCCATCGCCACGGCCGCGTGGGATGTCGGCAGCCTTCAGAGTGTAGGCGCGGCCGTTGGTGGCGAACAGGCAGAGCTTGTCGGTGGTGTCGCACGGGATCAGCAGGCGCAGCTTGTCGGCATCCTTGAACTTCAGATCAGAACCGTCAGAGACTGAACCTTTTACCGCCCTGATCCAGCCCTTGTCGGACAGGACGATGGTGATCGCCTCGCGCTCGACGAAGGCATCCATCGACACCTCGATGGCGGCCGGCACGTCACCCAGGCGGGTGCGGCGGTCGCCGAGGGGGCCGCTGCCGAATTTCTTTTTGGTTTCATGCAGTTCGCCGGTGATGCGCGCCCAGCGCAGCAATTCGCTGCCGAGCAGTTCGCGCAAGCCGGCGCCTTCATTGGACAGGCGGTCATGCTCGGCCCGGATCTCCATCTCCTCCAGCCGGCGCAGCGAACGCAGGCGCATATTGAGGATTGATTCGGCCTGTATGTCGCTGAGATCAAACGTTTTCATCAAGGACGGCTTCGGCTCGTCCTCATAGCGGATGATGCGGATGACCTCATCGATGTTGAGGAACACCTTGATGAAGCCGTTGAGGATCTCCAACCGCTTCTCGATCGCGGTCAGCCGGTAGCGAGAGCGGCGGCCAAGAACCTCGTGCCGGTGGTCCAGCCATTGCCGCAGAACCTCTTTCAGCCCCAGCACGCGCGGCGTACGATCGGCCGTCAACACGTTCATATTCAACGGAAAACGGCTTTCCAGCGCGGTGGCGCGGAACAGGGTTTCCATCAACACTTCCGGCTCGACGCCGCGGGCCTTCGGCTCCAGCACCAGGCGCACCGTCTCGGTGCTTTCGTCGCGCACGTCGCCCAGCAGCGGCAGCTTCTTGTCTTCCAGAAGCTGCGCCATGTGCTCGATCAACCGCGCCTTCTGCACCTGATACGGGATTTCGGTAACGACGATGGACCACACGCCCATCCGGCCCTTCTCCACTTCCCACTTGGCCCGCACGCGAAAGCCGCCACGCCCGGTTTCGTAGGATTGCAGCAGGGACGCCTTTTCCTCGATCATGATACCGCCGGTCGGGAAGTCCGGCCCTGGCATATGCACCAGCAGTTCGGCGGTGGTAATGTCCGGATTGGCCACCATGGCGATGGCGGCCGAACAGATCTCGCCGGCGTTGTGCGGCGGGATGGAGGTGGCCATGCCCACGGCGATGCCGGCCGAGCCATTGGCCAGCAGGTTCGGAAACCCGCCCGGCAGCACGATCGGCTCGCTTTCCTCGCCGTCATAGGTGGCGCGGAAATCCACCGCATCCTCGTCAATGCCGGCGAGCAAGGCGGACGCGACCTCGGTCAGGCGGCTTTCGGTGTAGCGCATGGCGGCGGCGTTATCGCCGTCGATGTTGCCGAAATTGCCCTGGCCTTCGACCACGGGGTAGCGCGTGGCGAAATCCTGCGCCAGCCGCACCATCGCCTCATAGATCGAACTGTCGCCGTGCGGATGGTATTTGCCCATCACGTCACCGACGATGCGGGCGCATTTCTTGAAGCCGGCGGTCGGGTCCAGCCGCAATTGCTGCATGGCGTAGACGATGCGGCGATGCACCGGCTTCAGGCCGTCGCGCACATCCGGCAACGAGCGGGACATGATGGTGGACATGGCATAGGCCAAATAACGCTCGGAAAGCGCATCGATCAGCCGCGTATCCTCGGTGCGGCCGCCTTCCATGATGTCGTCGCTCATTCAGTGTGGTCCTGTGCCAAAGCGGAAACGCGGTCGTAAAGCGCCTGTCGTGGTTGCGGCAACGGCCGGTGGGTGTGGCCGAAGGCGTCACGTTCCAGGAAATGTCCGGTCAGTCGCAGCCCGGCCGCCCATTGTGGCATATCTCCGGGCTGGCCGTCCTGCAGGAATGTCGGCAGGGGCAGCAGCCGGTCGCGCCAGATGCCGGCGGCGGAGGTGGATACGGCGCGGCCGGTGCGGGGCGAAATGCCGGCAAAATCGGTCGTCTCACCCGTCACGGCGCAGGCCGACAGGTCCAGCCCATAGCCGAGGGCCGTCAGCAGCGACAATTCCCAGCGCACGTGATCGGCCAGCATGGCCGGCCCGGTCGGCAGGCGGGCAATGAGGTGCAGTAATCCATCGAATACAACGGGTTGTGGTTCACGCTCCACCAACGCGCCCTCGGCGATGGAGCAGGCGGCGGTGAGCATGGAGAGCAGCAGCGGGTCATCCATCACCATGCTGGCGGCGGGATGCACCATCTCGGCTGACAGGCTGCCAAGCTGGTCGGCCAGACGCCCCACCCAGCGCAGTCGCACCAGATTGCCTTTTTGCCATAATGCCAGGCGGTTACGGGACTGTGCACCACGGGCGAGGCCGCGATGGGCGCCGTGTTCCTCTGTCATCACCGTCGCCACGCAATCGGCTTCACCGTGCGGGCGAACGTCCAGGATGATACCGGGGGCTTCCCATTCCATCGGTCAGGCCGGCGCGGGTTCGTCCGCCAAGGGGCGCGGGCGGCGCTGGTCGTCGATGGATACGAACACGAATGTGGCCTCGGTCACCTTGCAGCTGGTCTCGTCATGCCGGGCGCGGCGCCAGGCTTCGACGAAGATGCGCATGGAGGTGCGGCCGGTGGAGACGAGCCTGGCATAGAGCGACACCTCGTCGCCCACAAACACCGGGCTATGGAACGTCATGCCGTCCACAGCCACGGTCGCCACGCGGCCATGGGCGCGGCGATGGGCCAGCGTGCTGGCGGCAAGGTCCATCTGCGACATCAGCCAGCCGCCGAAGATATCGCCGTTGGGGTTGGTGTCGGCGGGCATGGCGATGGTGCGGATGGCGACGTCGCCATGTGGCAAAATGGCGGGATTTTTCTCGGTCATTCGAAATCCGTCGGCAGATCGGGTGTGGCGTGACGCGCGAACATGCGCAGGATCTGCGCCCGCGTCACCCGTCCGTTGGACAGGTCGGCGGGAATGTCCTCTTCCGCGAAGAAGCCGATCTCGCTGGTCTCGGCACTCGGCGTGGCCTCGCCGCCGACGATGTCGCACAGGAAGAACATTTTCAACGTAGAGAACGGGTTGGCCGGCACATGGCCCTGCTTGGCATGATCCCACGCGGCGGCGAGCTTGGTGACGCGGACGGTGAAGCCCGATTCCTCCACCGTCTCCTTGGCGGCGTTCTCTGCGGCCGACAGGTTCACATCCGCCCAGCCGCCCGGCAGCGTCCAGCGGTGGCTGTCCACCACTTCGCGCACCATCAAGATGCGGCCGTCGCGGAAGGCCGCGCCGCGCACATCGATCTTGGGCGTGGCATAGCCCTGCTGGCCGGCGAACAGCGCCTCGATCCGGCTCGCATCCATGCTGCTATGCGCAGCCATGATGTGAGCGGATAATCTGCGCAACTGTTCGTAGCGTTCGCGGTCGTATTGGTCCTTGGTGAATGTCAGGCCGGATTGCGCGATGCCCTGGATTTCGCGCGCCCAGACCAGCCAATCCGGTTCCATCACCGTGGGTCTTCGAGTCCGATGGCGCGCAGGCGAGCACCTTCTTCATCCCAGCCTGCCCGTTCCTTCACGTTGAGGAACAGATGCACTGGTCGTTCGAGCAATTGCGCCAGGCCGGTGCGGGCGCGGGCGCCGATCTCACGGATGCGGCTGCCGCCGGCGCCGATCAGGATGGATTTATGGTTGGCGCGGGAGACATAGACCGTCGCCTCGATCCGCACCGAGCCGTCCGGCTTTTCCTGCCAGCTCTCGGTTTCCACCGTGGTGCCGTAAGGCACTTCTTCATGGGTTTGCAGGAAGATCTGCTCGCGCACCATCTCGGCTGCCAGCAGACGATCCGGCAGGTCGGTCAGGTCGTCTTCGGGGAACAGATACGGGCCTTCCGGCATGCCGCGGGCCAGCGCGTCCATCAGCGCCGTCACGCCGTCGCCGTTGGCGGCGCTGACCATGAAGGTTTCCTGGAAGGTGGCGATCTCGTTGAGGATGCCGATCAGCGGCAGCAGCCGTTGCGGCGGCACCAGATCGGTCTTGTTCAACACCAGCCAGGCGCGGCCGCCACGCTTGCCGATATTGGCGGCGATCTCCCGCACTGATTCCGTGGCACCCTTCTTGGCGTCCACCAGGAACACCACCAGATCGGCGTCCTCCGCACCGCTCCAGGCGGCGTTGACCATGGCGCGGTCCAGCTTGCGCTTTGGCTTGAAGATGCCGGGCGTGTCCACCAACAGGATCTGCGCATCCTCATGCATCAGGATGCCGAGCACGCGGAAACGCGTGGTTTGCGCCTTGGGCGACACGATCGACAGCTTGGCGCCGGTCATGCGGTTGAGCAGCGTCGATTTGCCTGCGTTGGGGGCGCCAACGATCGCAGCAAACCCGCATCTGGTATTCATAAGCCCAATTTCCCTAACAATTCCGCCGCCGCCGCCTGTTCCGCCATCCGCTTGCTGCCCGCGCTCGCCGTGGCACTTTTGCCGCCAAGTGCCACTGAAATCACGAACACCGGCGCGTGCGACGGCCCTTCGGTCGAATCAACCTTATAAATCGGCAGCGGCAAGCTGCGCTGCATCGCCCATTCCTGAAGCCCGGTCTTGGAATCCTTCGGCGGGATCAACTGTGCCGTGATCACCGGCTCCCAGGCGCGTCGGACAAAATTTCGCGCCACATCGATGCCAGCATCAAGATACACCGCCCCGATCACCGCCTCCATCGCATCCGCCAGAACGGTGGCCAGCTTGCGCACGCCGGCCTTGCTTTCGCTCGGCGCCAACGACAGGCAGGCCGACAGACCGAGTGTTTCGGCGATCTCGGCCAACACCGGCTGAGACACCAACAACGCCAGACGCCGGCCAAGTCCGCCCTCGTTTTCCTTCGGGTAGCGTTCGGCCAGCCATTCGGCGATTAGCAACCCAAGAACCCGGTCGCCGACGAACTCAAGGCGCTCATTGCTCGCCGAGAACACCTTCTTGCCGGCCCAGTTGTCCAGGGCCGCCGACCGATGCGTCAGGGCCTCGGACAGCAACTCCGGCCGTGCGAACTGGTGGCCCAAAATCTCCTGGGCCTGCTCCAGGAACGGCTGAAGGGTGGCGATCAGTTGATCCCCGAGAAGATGCGCGACCAGCGGATCTCGAACGGCCAATCCCACACCGCCCACCAGGGCGAGGTCGCGTCGATGGAAAAGAAGATGAATTCAGCGCGGCCAACCAGGTTCTCAAGCGGGATGAAGCCCACCGAGTTCATCACCCGGCTATCGGAGCTGTTGTCGCGGTTGTCGCCCATGGCGAACACATAGCCCTGCGGAATGGCATAGAGCGGCGTGTTGTCGAGTTGCTCGTTGTCAGACGCCTTGAGGATCGGATGCTTCCGGCCATTCGGCAGCGTTTCGATATAGCGCTTGAGCAGCATGCGCGGGCCGTCGCCATCGGCAATCGCGTCCCCATCGGCCACGCGGTTGACCATGGTGCCATTGATATAGAGCTGGCCGCCCCGCATCTGAATGGTGTCGCCCGGGAGGCCGACGATGCGCTTGATGTAGTCGGTCGCGTTGTCCTTCGGCAGCTTGAACACCGCCACGTCGCCGCGCACCGGCACCTTGCCGAAGATGCGGCCGCTGAACAGCGGCGGCGACAGCGGCAAGGAGTATTTCGAATAACCATAGCTGTATTTCGACACGAACAGATAATCACCCACCAGCAGCGTGGGGATCATCGAGCCGGACGGAATGTTGAACGGCTCGAACGCCACCGTGCGGATGCCGATCGCAATCAAACCGGCATAGACGATCGTCTTGACGTTTTCGAGCAAAGTGCCCGTGCTGCGGCTGGTCATGGAGGAGAGGTATCCGGAGAAGGGTTGGTGCGGATGAAGCCCAGCGATGGGGGCGTGTCAAGCAAAGCGGCGCTGCACGCACGGCACATCAGGCGAGCGTCACCGCCGAGATAATCACCTGGGCGTAGGCATAGGGGTATTCGTCGGTCATGGTCAGGTCGATCCGGGCCTGGGTCCCTGCCGGCGTGAGTTCGGCCAACCGCGTGGCCGCACCGCCGCTCAGGCGCAATGTGGGCTGGCCGCCGGGGAGGTTCACAACCGATAGATCGGACATGAACACGCCGCGGGCAAAGCCGGTGCCGAGGGCCTTGGCGCAGGCCTCCTTGGCGGCAAAGCGCTTGGCGTAGGTGCCGGCCCTGTTGCGGCCAGAGCGACGCTCGGCGCGGGCAATTTCCGACTCGGTGAACACACGATTGATGAAGCGCGCGCCGAACCGGCCCAGAGCGGCCTCGATGCGGGTGATGTCGCAGATATCCGAGCCGAGGCCTAAGATCATCCGCGCGCCCGCTCCACTGAATGAATGCCCGCAGCCGCCCGCAGCCCAGCGATGACGTGGCTGAGATGGCGCAGATCGCGCACCTCCACATCCACCAGCATTTCGAAGAAATCGGCCTGCCGGTTGACGATCTTGAGGTTGGCGACCGCACCGTCCTGTTTGGCGATGGCGTTGGCGACGTTGGCGAGCGCCTGCGATTCGTTGTGCGCGATCACGCTGATCCGCCCGATATGGCCGTCCGCATCGCCCTTCTGCGGCGTGAAGGCGGAGGCGTCCCAATCAACATCGATGAACCGTTCGGGCGTGGCCGCGAAGGTCTCCAGCGTCGGGCAGTCGCGGGTGTGAATCGTCACACCCTTGCCGGTGGCGACGATGCCCACGATGCGATCACCTGCCAGCGGATGACAGCAGCCGGCATATTGAATGGCCATGCCCGGCACCAGCCCGGTGACAGGCAGATGATGGCCGGTGGTGCGGGCCGGCCCGGTGCGCGGCGACATCGACGGCAACATGCGCGGCGCACGCGGCGACTGGCGCAGTTCCGGATAGGCGGCCAGCACCACATCCTTCGGCCCTAGATTGCCATTTCCAACGGCGACATACAGATCCTCGAGATTGGCCTGCTTGAGGATCTTGAGGATCGGCTCCAGCACTTTTTCCGAACCGTCCACCCCGTCCTGGCGGAATGCCTTCGCCAGCGCGGCCCGTCCGGCGTCGCGGTATCCCTGGCGCTGCTGCTGCTGGACGAAACGGCGAATGCGGGCGCGCGCCTTGCCGGTGACGGCGAAACGCTCCCATTGCGGGCTGGGGGTGCCTCCGCGCGAGGTCATGATCTCGACCTGGTCGCCGTTCTGCAACTCGTGGCGCAGCGGCAGCAGGCGGCCGTTGATCTTGGCGCCCACGCAGGTGTCGCCCACCTGCGAATGCACGGCATAGGCGAAGTCGATCGGCGTGGCACCACGCGGCAGCTGGATCAGCTGGCCCTTCGGCGTGAAGCAGAACACCTGGTCCTGATAGAGTTCGAGCTTGGTGTTCTCCAGGAACTCGTCCGGCGTGGAGTTCTCCAGGATTTCCAGCAGATCCTGCACCCAGCGGAATTTCTGCAACTCACGCGGCGCGTCTTGCCCGCCATCCTCGGGGCCTTTGTAGATCCAATGCGCGGCCACGCCGTTTTCGGCCACGTCCTGCATCGCGGCGGTGCGGATCTGCACCTCGATCTTCTGGTTGCGCGGCTCGCGCAGCGTGACGCCGGTGTGGATGGACTGGTAGCCGTTGGCCTTGGGCGTGGAGATGTAGTCCTTGAAGCGCCCGGCGATCACCGGATAGGCGGCATGCACCGCACCAAGCGCCGCATAACAGGCCTCACGCGTCGGCACCACGATACGGAATGCCATGATATCAGAGAGTTGCTCAAACTGCACGTTGCGGCGCTGCATCTTCTCCCAGATGGAATAGGGCGATTTCTCGCGGCCGGTCACTTCATTGACCGTCACGCCCTGCTCGGCACAGACGCGGGCGAGCTCGTGGCGCACGTCCTCGATCACGTCCTGACCCTGGCCGCGCAGGAAGTTCAAGCGGGCCTGGATGCTGTCATACGCCTCGGGGTCGAGTTGCGCGAAAGACAGCGTTTGCAGCTCGGTCTTGACCGCTTCCATACCGATGCGCTCGGCGAGCGGCGCATAGATCTCCATGGTCTCGCGGGCGATGCGCTGGCGGCGATGCGCCTCGCTGACGGCGCCCAGGGTGCGCATGTTGTGCAGGCGGTCGGCCAGCTTGACCAGCAGGACACGGATGTCCTTGCTCATCGCCAGCACCAGCTTGCGGAAATTCTCGGCCTGCTTGGTGCGGTCCGATTGCAGTTCCAGGCGGGTCAGCTTGGTCACGCCGTCCACCAGCCCCGCGATCTCGGGGCCGAACTGGCGCGTCATGTTGGCCAGCGTGACGGGCGTGTCCTCGATCACATCGTGCAGCAACGCCGTGGCGATGCTGGCGGTGTCGAGCCGGTAGCCGGCGAGGATGTTCGCCACGGCCAGCGGATGGATGATGTAGGGTTCGCCGTTGTCGCGGCGCTGCTTGCTGTGGGCCTCGGTGGCCACCGCAAGGGCGGTTTCGATCAGATGCAGGTCGGCCTTGGGATCATAGGCCTTCACCCGGGCAATCAGGGCTGCGCCCGCACCGGACGGAACCCCAGGGGCTCCATCCGGTGCGCGCACGGCGCCGGCGCGCCAGTTTGCGGGAGCGCCGGCTGTCATATCAGCCTACCGGCGACCGCGGCCACCCAACTCGGCTTCGATGGCGGCTGCCATGTCGTCGGGCGACATGTCTTCGCCGTCCATCGGCAGATGGGCGTTCTCATGTTCGTCGGACATATCCTGTAGGCCGAAGATGTTCTGGTCGGTCGGGATGAGGTCGAGCACCTCTTCGTCCGCCGGCTCCGGCTCAGGCGCACGCGAGAGCGACTTCAGCAGGTCGGTGTTCAACTTGTCGAGCGTGATCGTCTCATCGGCGATCTCGCGCAGGGCCACGACGGGGTTTTTGTCGTTGTCCCGGTCGACCGTGATCTCTTCGCCGCGCGCGATGTTGCGCGCACGCTGGGACGCCAGCAAAACCAACTCAAAGCGGTTGGGGATGCGTTGGACGCAATCTTCAACGGTTACGCGCGCCATGCGATCCACTCCGGTCAATAACGTAAGGTGAACCCGTCATATGATCCGCTCTGCCGGCAGAAGCAAGACCCGGCAATGCTGCAATGCAATCAAAGTCGCCGAACGCCCTGGCTGGGCAGTCCCGCCACCAGGGCCTGGACTGTCTGCCCCAAGCCTGAATGCACCCAGAGCGGCAGGAGTTCCATCAGCGGTTCCAGCACGAACCGCCGCTGGTGCGCGCGCGGATGCGGCAGGATGGGGTCCGGGCTGGCGCGCACCAGATTGCCCATGGCGATGATGTCCAAATCCAGCGTACGCGGGGCGTTGGGCACCGTGCGAACCCGAGCTGCGCGGCTCTCAATAGACTGTAGCCGTTCGAGCAGCCACGCTGGATCGATGGCCTGCCCCGGGTCCGCTTCCAGCCACGCGATGCCGTTGACGTAAGTGGGGCCGCCAGGCGGAATTGGATCGGTTTCATACCAGTGCGACAGGCCCGCAAAACGCAAGCCCGGAAGAGCCCGCAACGACTCGGCGGCGGCGATGCAATTCGCTCGGGCGGGACGACCGTCCTGCCCTGGCAAATTGGCGCCGATCGCGATGAGGACGGGGCCGGTCTGACTTCTCATTGCAATTTTCGCCTTTCGGAGACGGGAAACTTGCGCGTATTCTACGCACTGACAAGCATTTCACGGCGCAGCCTTTTTACGTTTCCGGTGCACTGCGACATTTTTTGACCTGTTTCTAGGATAGAGCGATATGCATTTTCTGCCGACCGAGCGCGTTGCGCTGTTTATCGATGGCGCGAACCTTTATTCAGCTTCACGCAATTTGGGCTTTGACGTGGATTACCGCAGCCTGCTGGAAACGTTTCGTAAACGCGCGCATGTGATCCGCGCCTATTACTATTCGGCTGTGCTGGAAACCGAGGAATACTCCCCCCTGAAGCCGCTCACAGATTGGCTGGCCTATAACGGCTATACGCTGGTGACCAAGCCGGCCAAGGAATTCACCGACGCCCAGGGCCGCCGGCGGATCAAGGGCAACATGGATATCGAGCTTGCGGTGGACATGCTCGAACTCTCCGACAAGATCGACCATGCCGTGCTGTTCAGCGGCGACAGCGATTTCCGCCGTCTGGTGGAAGCCGTGCAGCGCCGTGGCGTGCGGGTGTCGGTGATCTCGTCTATTCGCACCCAGCCGCCGATGGTGGCCGACGAATTGCGCCGGCAGGCCGACCAGTTCATCGATCTGGTGGATATCGCCCCGGAATTCACCCGCCGCCAGACCGAGGCCCGCCCGGTGCGCCCGCCAGTGCGCCAGACGCCGGCAGAGCCTTACGCCGATACGGCCGAACTGAGCTGACGGCAGGGTTTCGATGGATTTCAGCGACGAGCAGATCCCGCAGCCGGCCCATGATTGCGAACTATGCCCCAGGCTGGTCGCGTATCGGATGGCCAACCGGACAGCCCAGCCGGAGTGGTTCAACGCGCCCGTTCCCAGCTTTGGCCCGCTGACGGCGCGGCTGCTGGTGGTGGGGATGGCGCCCGGCGTGAAGGGTGCCAACCGCACCGGCCGGCCCTTCACCGGAGATCATGCCGGTGTGCTGCTGTATGAATCGCTTGGGAAGTTCGGGTTTGCCAAAGGCGCCTATGGAGCAACTGCGGATGACGGGATGACCATGCAGGATTGCCGCATTATCAATGCGGTGCGCTGCGTGCCGCCGGCCAATCTGCCGGAGCCGGCCGAGGTCAAGACCTGCAACCAGTTCCTGGCCGGGGAACTGCGCGGCCTGCCAAACGTCCGCATCGTGCTGGCGCTCGGCGTGCTGGCGCATGCGGCGGTGCTCAGGGCGTGTGGTATTCCGCCGTCCCGCTACCGGTTCCAGCACGGGGCGGTTCACACGCTGCCGGACGGTTTGATGCTGGCCAACAGCTATCACGTCTCCCGTTACAACACTTCCACCCGGCGGCTGACAACGGAGATGTTCGAGGCCGTGATGTTCGACCTCGTCAGGCGCCTGCGGGAGTTGTAGAGCTTAAGAGTTTCGCCGGTCAGAAAAATATGACGATTAGTGAAGGGGTTCTTTTTTGAAAAAAGAACCAAAAAAACTTCATGAATTTAGAGGCGTGACGCGACATCTACCGCACCACGCACCGAAATGAATGAACGTCTTTTTCTTCAGAAAAAGAAGATCTTCCTCTCCTGACGATCACGCTTTAAGCGCCGCATCGACCGCACCCCGCAGCCTGGAGCCGGTGGGTTCGTCGCCCGAGCCGAACACCGACAGAATGCGGCCGTCGCGCCCGATCAACACCTTGCCGAAATTCCACGATGGCTCCCAGTTCTTCTCGGCGCGGACCCATTTGTAAAACGGGTCCGCCTGCGGGCCGCGCACATGCAGCAGGCCTGTCATCGGGAACTGCACGCCGAACGTGGCGTCGCAGAACGCCTTGACGGCTTCGTTGCTGCCGCTTTCCTGATTGAAATCCTGGCTAGGCATGCCGACCACGGTCAGCCCACTTTTCTCCAGAGTGGCGTGCAGCTTTTCCAGCGCCTCATACTGATAGGTGTAGCCGCAGAAGCTGGCGGTGTTGACCACCAGCAGCACGCGGCCCTTCAGGTCAGCAAAATTCAGCGTCCCGTCCTCGATCGACGTGAAGCTGAAACCGAAGGCGTTTTGCGCAGGCCCTGCGACAGCGGCGGTCGCGAGCAACGACGCGCCCGTGACCATCAGGACACGGCGGGTGAGATCATTCATCATAGCGTTCCTCCAACCAGGGGTCGGCGTTGTTGTTGTAGCCATTGCGCTCCCAAAAGCCCGGCTTGTCGCTGCTGGTGAACTCGATCCGGTTCACCCATTTGGCCGATTTCCAGAGATAAAGCTTCGGGATCAGCACCCGAATTGGTCCGCCATGCACCCGCTCGATCGGCTTCCCGGCCCACTGGTGCACCAGATAGACGTCATCATCAGCGAATTGTTCCAGCGCCACGTTGGTGGTGTAGCCGTCATGGGCATGAAAGATAACGTGCCGCGCCGATGGCAGCGGTTTGACCAGATCCAGCAGCGTGCGCGACGACACGCCGCACCAGTCGTTGTCGTAGCGCGACCAGGCGGTGACGCAGTGCATGTCCGAGACGCTGTCCACCTGCGGCAGCGCCATGAAGTCGCCGAGCTTCAGGTGCAGCGGCGTCTCAACGGCGCCGTTGAGGTCGAGGAAGAATTTTTGTGGCGTGATGTCCGGCTGCACACCGAGATCCAGCACTGGCCAGTCCGACACCAGGCGCTGACCGGGCGGCAGGCGCACCGAAGGATCGGCGGTCATGCCGGTCATCAGCCGACCGGCCTTGGCCCAGGCCTGCTTTGCCGCGATCAGCTTGGTCTTGATTTCGTCCACGGCGTCATCCCCTCCGCTTACGTATCTGATACGCGCAGCCGGGTGCGCAAGTTGCTATCTTAGGAGGCCGGTTGCGCGGAAAGATACCGGTTTAGAATGGGACCCCAGATCTCCGATCCGCCCGGGGCATAGAACAGGAAATGCCCTTCATCGCCGATCGGAGGAGTGATGGCGAGTTGCCCCCGCCCCCCGGCCTGGAGGTAGGCATCGTGCAGGGATTGCATGAGATCGGGCGGAAAAAAATGATCATTCTGGGCGGTGATCCAGAGCATCGGCGTTGTGGCCGTGGCGCCCAGACGGGCGGCCGCTGCGATCAGAAGATCCGGCCGGCAATTGCGCGGCGGCGTGAGATAGGCGTGGGCGCCGCGACCGCCGGCAAAGCTGATGTACACGCTGGCAAGCGGCGTCGGCAGGCTGGCTGCCCCAATCGCGGCCCATCCGCCGGTCGATTGGCCGATCACAATGGCATGGTTCGGCTGGGCATATGGCAGGGCGGTGACAAAGCGCAGCACGACATTGATATCGCGTGCGCCCTGCTGGGCAGAGCGAAGATAATCCGGCGCCACGCAGGCGCCGGTGTCCTCGTCCACCGGGCCGGTGCTGGCGCCGAAACCGCGTCGCATGGGAAACACCACCAGAAAGCCGCGCCGGGTGAACCAAAGCGCGGCCTCGGTGTCGCATCGTGTTGGCTGCATCGTGGCCCGAAGCGCGGGGCTGGACGGCGAGCCGTGGTTGATGACGACCACCCGGTGGCGCCCCGGAGACGCAGGCCAACACAGCCGCGCCGCCAGGGCGCCCGTGTTCAACGGAATGGAAATCGGCATTCCGTCCGGCGTTGGCAGCAAGACCGCCGATGGCTGTACCTTCGGGGCCGCGCATCCGGACACCGCCAGCAAGATGACTGCCGCGAATAGCCGGAGCCGCATCAGCCTTTGTCGCGCATCAATCGCGATTTATCGCGCTGCCAGTCGCGCGCGGCGATGGCGTGGCGCTTGTCCGCCTTGTTGCGCCCCTGGCCGAGGCCGAGTTCAACCTTGGCCAGCCCCTTGTCGTTGAAGCGGATTTCGATCGGCACCAGCGTGTAGCCGTCCCGTGCGATGGCGCCCAACAGATTGTCGCGCTGCTTGCGCTTCAACAACAGCTTGCGCGGCGCACGCGGCTCGAAGCGGGACAGCACCCCGCCCTGGTATTCGGGGATGTAGCAGTTGAACAGATACATCTCCCCGTCCCGCTCGCCGGCCCAGGCCTCGGTCAGCGTCGCGCGGCCGTGGCGGAGGGATTTCACCTCGGGGCCCTTCAGCACGATGCCGGCCTCGACCGTCTCCTTGATCGTGTAGTCAAAGCGCGCCTTGCGATTTTGCGCGGCGATGCCGTGGCTGATCATGCCGGACTTGCGTTTTGTCGGCGGTGCCATGCTCAGATCAGTTCAGCAGCCCGGCCGCGGTCATGGCTGCGCGAACACGCACGCGCGTGCTCTCGGCCACGGGGGCGAGCGGGAGGCGGCAATGATCGGCGCCGAAGCCGAGCAGGGAGGCGGCGTATTTCGCAGGGCCCGGATTGCTCTCACAGAACATGGCGTCGTGCAGCGTGACAAGGCGGGCCTGGATCTGCATCGCCTCAGCCAGATGACCGGTGTTCCAGGCAGCGTGCATCTGGCTGCACAGGCGCGGCGCGATGTTGGCCGTGACGGAGATGCAGCCATGGCCGCCAGCCGCGAGGAACGGCAGGGCGGTGTGGTCTTCCCCCGATAGCTGAATGAAGTCGTGGCCGCAGGCGATGGTGGTGTGCAACGGCCGCGTCAGGCTGGCGGTCGCGTCTTTCACGCCGATGATGTTCTTGAGCTTGGACAGCCGCGCCATTGTCTCCACGCTCATGTCCACCACGCTGCGCGGTGGGATGTTGTAGATGAACACCGGCAGGTCCACCGCATCCGCAATGGCTGCGTAGTGCATATACAAGCCCTCTTGCGTCGGCTTGTTGTAGTAGGGCGTCACCACGAGGGCGGCATCGGCGCCAGCCAGCTTGGCGTGGCGCGTGAGGTCGATCGCCTCGGCCGTGGAGTTCGAACCCGCGCCGGCAATCACCGGCACACGCCCGGCGGACACCTTGATGGCGATTTCCACCACGCGTTTGTGTTCGTTGTGATTCAGCGTGGGCGATTCGCCGGTGGTTCCAACCGGAACGATTCCCTTGGTGCCTTCGCGGATCTGCCATTCGACAAATCGAGCAAACGCGTCTTCGTCCACGGCGCCATCGGCGGTCATGGGCGTGATGAGGGCGACCAGCGAGCCCTTGAACATAGGCGATCCTCCGAGCCAACGGCTTTTTTATGCGGGACCGTAAAGCTAGGCGCGCGGGGGATGCGCTGCAAGGCCGGGACGCGTTAGAATGCAGCCATGCGCAACCTGTCCCGTCTCATTGCTGTCTTTCTCACCACCCTGGCAGCACCTGCCATGGGCCAAGCCGTCGGTGCTCCCGACGTCATGGCCTTCGTGCGAGCCGATCGCTGGGCCGAGGCCCAGGCCGCGGCTGCGGGCTATGTGGACCCGGTGGTGCCCAAGATGGTCACCTATTTCCGGATGCTGGCGCCGAATGCGGCTGGCTTTGACGAGATCGCACAGTTCCAGAAGGACAGCCCCGACTGGCCCCAGCAGGCCACGTTGAACCGCAGGCGCGAAGAAACACTGGCCGCCCTGGCCGATGATGGGCAGGTGCAGTCGCTGTGTGACGTGGCGAAACCCTCCCTGCCCGGCACGCTGCTGCGCTGTGCCGAGGCTTACGCGCGTGGCGCCCGGCCGGCCGATGCCGCCGCCATGGCCAATGCCGCCTGGATCGCCAGTGATTCGGGCCTTGAAACCCGTATGCTGCCGCGATGGGCGCCGATGCTGTCGGCCGATACCCAGTTCCGGCGGTTCGACCGTCTGGCCACAACCGATGTCGCCGCTGCCACCCGCCAGATCGTGCGGCTAGACATCCAGGATCGCCCCCGCGCCGAGGCGCGGCTGGCGCTGAAGCGTGATGCGCCGAATGCCGAGCCGCTGCTGGGCGCCCTGCCGGAAGAACAGCGGCGCGACCCCGGCCTAGTGCTGGAGCAACTGCGCTGGCTGCGGCGCGCCAACCGGGACGATGAGGCCGTCGCGCTCTGGAAATCGCAAGGTGGTGAGGCGGAGACAGCCACGCCGTCCGAGCGTCGCGCCGCGTTCTGGGACGAGCGCAACCTGATGGCGCGCCGACGCCTGCGCCAGGGCGACGTTCCCGGCGCCTATGCCATCGCTGCCGGGCACGCCCAAACCGGTTCTGAGCAGGTCGCGGACGCTGAGTTTCTCGCCGGCTTCATCGCCTTGCGCAAGCTGGGCGATCCGGCGCTGGCGACACGGCATTTCCAGCGTCTCGCCGCCCAGTCCAAAGCTGCCATCACCCAAGGTCGCGCCCATTATTGGTTGGCCCGCGCCGGCGGTGGTGCTGCCGAATACACCGCAGCGGCGGCGTGGCCGAACACGTTCTATGGCCAGCTGGCTGTCCTGGCGCTGGGCCGCGACCCGGCCACCCAAATTCGCGCCCAGCGCGATGCCCCCGCGGATGCCAGCCACGCCCTCGATCTGGCAGGGCGTGAGGTGGCGCGGGCGGCGGCGTATCTGGTGGCCTGGGGCGAACCGCGACGGGCGCAAAGCTTCCTGTTCCGACTGGACGAGATTTCCCCAAGCCCCGCCGATCGCGCCTTGGTGGCACGGCTGGCCGAGGGCTTCGGCTCGCCCGAGATCGCGGTGGCCCTGGCACGCCGTGCCGGACGCGACGGCCTGATCCAGATCGATACCGGCTGGCCGCTGGCCGCGACCATTCCACCTGATTCCGGGCTGGAACCGGCTCTCGCCCTGGGCATCATCCGCCAGGAAAGCAGCTTCGACAGCGCAACCACCAGCCCGGTGGGCGCACGTGGACTGATGCAGTTGATGCCCGCGACGGCCGCCAGTGTCGCCCGCCAGATCGGCACACAGGTATCGCCCGGCGCGCTGACGTCTGACCCGGTGCTGAATGTCCGCCTCGGCACCACCTATCTGCGCGGCCTGCTGGACCAGTTCGGCGGCGTGGTACCGTTCGCCGTCGCTGGTTACAACGCAGGCCCTGGCCGGGTGGTGGAATGGTCCGGCACCAACGGCGACCCACGCACCAGCGATGCCAACATGGTGGACTGGATCGAGATGATTCCGTTCGGTGAGACCCGTAACTACGTTCAGCGGGTGATCGAGAACCAGGTGATCTACGCAGCCCGCGCGCATTCAACGGCGGCCCATCCGCTGGCCGAATTCCTCAAGCGCGGCACCTGAATGCGCCAGCGGGGGAGTGTCATGCTGGCGCGTGCCATCGCCAGCGGCTTGGGCTCGGGCTATTCGCCGGTGGCGCCTGGCACGGCGGGATCGCTGGTGGCTGTGGCGTTTGGCGCCCTGTTGTTGCTGGGGCCGCCCTGGGCGTTGCTGCTGGCCATCGGTCTGGCGACAGCACTCGGCCTGTGGGCCATCGACCGTGCCGGCGGCAGTGAGGACCCCGGCTGGGTGGTGATCGACGAATTCGCAGGCCAGTGGATCGCCCTGCTGCCGTTGGCCTCCCCCTCACCGCTTGGGCTGCTGGCGGCCTTCGTGTTGTTCCGGCTGTTCGACATCACCAAGCCCGGCCCGATCGGCTGGGCGGATCGCCAGCACGGCCCGGCCGGGGTGATGGGCGATGACATCATCGCCGGATGCGTGGCAGCCGCCCTGCTCTGGACCGCGCAAATGGTCTGGCCGGGCTTTCTGTCGTGGCCGTTATAGCGCCTTTGCCATTGCTGCTGTCAGCCGCTGACCGCCATGCGGCAGGCCATGCCCGACGTGGTGGATTTGCCCGCGGCGCCCACGCCGAATGGACGCCGCCGCCGGATCGGGCAGACCCGGTGACAATACTGATGGCCACCGATAGCGGCCGCATCGCCGCCTTGCTGCCCCTGCGCTACAGCCGCATGTCGACCGACCCGTTCGCCTTCCTGCGCGGCGGGGCGGCGATCATGGCCGCCGATCTGGGCGCACGCATGGACACAGGCCTGCGCACCCAGTTGTCAGGCGATGCCCATCTGGCCAATTTCGGGCCCATGGCCGGTGCGCGTGGCGACACGCTGTTCGACGTGTGCGATTTCGATGAGACCCAGCCAGGGCCGTTCGAATGGGACGTCAAGCGGCTGGCCGCCAGCCTTGTGGTGGCCGGGCGGGTGCAGGGATTGTCAGATAAAGCCTGCCGGGCGTTGGCGCTGCGCATGGTGCGCGCCTATCGGCTGGAAATCGCCACCATGGCCCAGGTCTCGCCCATCGATTGCTGGGGCGCCCGGATCGAGGTCGAGGATGCGATTGCCGACATTGGGGCGCCGGGTGTGCGACGCAGGGAACGACAACGGCTGCAGGCAATTGTGGAGGGC
Organism: Acetobacteraceae bacterium; assembly: GCA_040399685.1. Taxonomy (GTDB): domain Bacteria; phylum Pseudomonadota; class Alphaproteobacteria; order Acetobacterales; family Acetobacteraceae; genus CAIQQQ01. Next base: position 162,372 of record JBBART010000003.1, on the reverse strand, counting down.
GACCGTGGCGGCTATCGCAGCCTGGTCAGCGCCCAGGGCCGATTGCGCCTGGTGGAACGCCCGCCGGCGCTGTTTCGTCTTGGGGCGCATGAGGATTTGGCCCATGCGGCTTTTGCTGCCTATGAGGCTGGGCTTGGCCCGGCACAACGTGTCCTGGTGTCGCGCTACCGGCTGGTGGATGTTGTGTTCAAGGCCGTGGGCGTTGGCAGCGTCGGCACGTTCTGCGCCATCGGGCTGTACGCCACGCCAGATGGGGATGACCTGCTGCTGCAGCTAAAGGAGGCCAGACCCTCCGTTCTGGCGCCTTTTGCCGGCCGCTCGATGTTTGCCCACCAAGGCGAGCGCGTGGTGGCGGGACAGCACATGTTGCAGGCGGAACCCGATGTGTTTCTCAGCTTTACCCAATCCGGCGGCCGGGATTTCTATGTGCGCCGCTTGAAAGACCCCCGCCTGGCATCCATCGCTGGATTGATCGAGGCACAGTCGTTGCCGTTCTATGCGCGGCTTTGCGGCCGCACCCTTGGGCGTGCCCATGCGCGGGCCGGCGATGCGGCGTCCATTGCCGGCTATCTGGGCCAGGGCAACAGCTTCATCGAGGCCATTGCCCATTGGGCCATGGCTTACGCCAACCAGACCGAACGTGACTTCCACTGCTTTCGCAGCGCCATCGCATCCGGCCGGATCGAGGCACAACAGGAGCCCACGCCATGATCGATGCCGCCACCTTGCAACAGGCCGCCTTGCTGCTTGAGACATTGCGCGCCAAAGGCTGGCGCACTGCCACCGCCGAGAGCTGCACCGGCGGGTTGATCGCTGCCTGCCTGACTGCCATTGCCGGCTCGTCGGACGTGGTCGACCGTGGGTTTGTCACCTATTCGAACGCGGCCAAAGTGGCGATGCTCGGCGTTCAGCCTGCGGTCATCGATGCTGAGGGTGCGGTCAGCGAGGCTGTGGCGCGGGCGATGGCCGCGGGCGCGCTGGCCCGTTCGGAAGCCGACGTCACCGTGTCTGTCACCGGGGTGGCGGGGCCTGGCGGCGGGTCTGTGGAAAAGCCGGTGGGGCTGGTTTGGTTTGCGGTGGCAACGCGCACTGGCGTTCACGCCGAGCAGATGATCTTTCCGGGCGATCGCATGGCGGTGCGGGCAGCGACGGTGGTGCACGCGCTGTCCTTGATCGCGCGTGCAGCCCTTGAGAGTGGCGAGGTTTTCTTAAAATAGGCTGGCCATCATTTCGAAACTAACGGGCTAATATAGTTTTTTTTAGACAACGTAAGTATATTGTCTTTCTGAAGTATTATCGTTTTGTTGACCGATGGCGATGCTTGTGCAATTTTTACTTTACCGGATTGGCATTTCAATCACGATATGCGTGATGCATATGCATTTTCCAGCAAGGAATTGTACTCATGCGAAAAATAACAATTAGGATAATGGCCATTTTTAGTATGGCGATGACTGCGCAAGCCAATGCCGGCCAGATCATCTACCAGCCGGTGAATCCGAATTTCGGCGGCAACCCGCTGAACGGCCCTTTTTTGACACAGCAAGCATCGTCCAATAACCACTTCCTGACCAATCCGGCGACCGTTCCCCAAGTAAACAGCACACAGTCGTTCGCCCAGCAGGCACGGTCGGCCTTGTTGAGTGCGCTTCAAACGCAAGCAACGCAACTGGCCGTGAATGCCATTCTTGGCGTGAACGGCCAGGCTCAAAACCAGGGAACCATTAATATAGCCGGCGCCCTGATTCAGTATCAAAGAACAGATGGTCAGGTAAACATAACGCTGACTGATACAACAAACGGCGGAACGACTCAAATATCAGTTCCAGTTCCACAGTTTTAATATATCAAAATTCTAAAGGATTTTCGTATTATGATATCACGGCGCCATGCGTTGCTGGGCTCCCTTGCTCTCAGTGGTTGTTCATCTGCGGCACAGACCTTTTCAGCGGCACCATCGCTCAGTGTTCCCACCAAGTCTTTGGATGACCTTCTCAATCTTCCGCCGCCGCGCGACAAAATGGATACGGCGGTTTTCGCCTTTCTGGATCAGACCGGACAGCATAAGCCGAATCAGAACTATGCCGACTACTCGTTCGCTGTGACCCAGGGTGCCGTTGCGTTGCTGATCAAGGCCCTGCATGACGCCGGCTCGGGGAGCTGGTTTCGCGTGCTGGAGCGAAACCGGATCGGCGATATTTTGCAGGAACGTCAGATCATTCGGGCAAACAGGCTTGAATATACCGGACCGGCCGGCAGGAGCCTGCCACCGTTGGCCCCTTTGCTGAACGCTGGAACGATCATGGAAGGCGGCATTATTGCTGATGATTCCGACGTCGTGACGGGAGGATTGGGTGCAAATTACCTGGGCATTGGCGCCAACGTGCAATATAGAAAAGACACAGTAGGCGTATCTCTTAGAACAGTCAGCACTCTGTCCGGCGAGGTACTTACAACGGCCGAAGCCAACAAAACAATCTATTCAGTACAGGTTGGTGGTTCGATATTTAAATTTGTTGGATTTAACAAACTACTTCAAGTAGAAGCTGGGCTATCGACAAACGAACCCGTAACTCTCTGTGTTAACCAGGCAGTCGAGCTTGCTGTTTATGCGACGATCATGGAAGGCACGATCAAAGGCTATTGGGATTTCGCTGACGAGGTCCGCAAAAAGCTTCTTATCGATGATTACATGAAGTCACGTGGCAGCAAGGTTCTGGCAGCATGAGGGTGGACGTGGACCTGAGTTACCGAACGTATTAGCCCCACGCCGGCGTTCGGGATCAGTCAAGACGTGGGAAGAACTGAGGAGATATCGGACATGCGTAAGATTTATCTCGCGGCCGGCGTTTCTCTTGCTGCCTTGATGCTCGGCGCACCCGCCTATGCTGGGAGTGCCGGCGGCGCGTTTACAACAGACGACGTCGCCACCATCACGCAAACAGGTGGTTTTGGGAACTTTTCAAGCCAACATCAGCCCGGTTTCTATGGCAACGCCGCCACGATCGCGCAGAGCAACAACCTGACCTCAACAGCCACCCAGGAGCAGTGGCGCGCCCTGAACAACGCCGACTTCGCCGTCGGCAGCAGGCAGACAATCACCCAGGCCAGCAACAAGGCCACCCAAGCGTCTCAGGTGGATGACAGCTTCTCGGGTGTCCAGCAGGTGACACAGACCAGCAACGTCGGCGCTTCGGCAACCCAGACCCTGAACACGCCGTATGGAACCGGCAACAGCCAGACCAGCACACAGACCAGCAACGCCAGTTCGTCGGTCAGCCAAACGATTGGCGGCTCGGCCCCCGGCGCCTACGTGTCGAATGCCAACAGCCAGACGGCAACCCAGTCTGGCCAGGGCGGCTCTACCATCGAGCAATATATCAACGGCAATATCAGCAAGAACAGCCAGACTGCGATCGAAACCGGGCTGGGACAGAACAACGCTGCATCGCAGACCATACTCGGCTCCGGCAACACCCAGTTGGCATCCATCACGGGTGCAAGCAGCTTTAACACCATCACGCAGAAGCAGGACACCGGCTCGGCCAATAACAGCCAGACGGCCTCGATCAACAACGGCAGCGGCAACACGACCATTCAGTATCAGGGAGTGGGGTCGTCAGCAAACGTGCAGACAATCACCATTGATGCGTCCAGCAACGGCCGGGCGTTGCAGTATCAGGCGGCAGGCATAACCGGTGGAACGCAGTCGATCTCGCAGACGGCGTTCGGTTACGGCAACGAGGCCGGCCAGGCGCAGGGTTACGGCGGAATGACCGCCACGATCTCCCAGATCGGGGGCGCGGGCAACGTGGCGGTGCAGAACCAGGCCTTGCTGCCGGGCCAGACCGGTTTCATGTCGGTGTCCGGCGGGCATGTCGTCGCGCATCCGTGATGCACATGGCGACGTGTTGCGGTTCAGTATGACCTGAACAGCGATCATGGTCCCAGGGGAAGGCGCCACGGCCCCTCCCCCTGGGACCGTCTGGCTTCACACGTGTTGAACGCGGGGGCAAATCTTATGTGCTTTCGAATCGCCGTCTCCTTCTTGTTTGCTTTCTCATTGCCCGCCTATGCCGACAATGCTGCCATCATCAACCAGGTGAGTGCCTTGATGCTTCAGGGCGGCGGCAATATCTCAAGCATTGCCCAGGTCGGAAGCAGCAACGTGGCCCAGACCGACCAGATGGGAAACATCGGGATTGCCATGATCAACCAGACCGGAAACCGTGATTCCGTGCGTATCGTTCAAACCGGCGTGGGCGATGTTGCGGTCAGTAACCAGGTCGGCGATGGCCTCAGCATCAAGATCGTGCAGACGGGCCCAGCCCAGCGCGTCACGATCACCCAACGCCGATGAGGGCGCTTGGGCTGGCCCTGCTGGCGGCGTTGGTCGCGCACCCGGTGTTGGGACAGAATGCGCCGGTGACACGCGCGCCGGCGCCGTCCAGGGCCGGCCCGTCCAGAACCGGACCGCCCAGGACTGAGGCCAACGCCGAAGCCCTTGCGGCACAACGTCGTGCCGCGATCGGCGATGTGACCGGCGGCCGCTTCATTCCTACGCCCATCCTTGCGGTATTGGCCGATCCACGGATTGACCCGAACATCGCCTACATCCTCTGGCAGACGACACGAAAATCGCTGGGCGATTGGCGGCTGTCAGAGTTGAATTTCGTCATCCAGGCGATGCCGACCCTGGCCGAGGCCGGCATTCCGGTGGAGAGCCTTCAGGCGCTGTACGGGTTTATGGGTTTGGACCCAGAAGATCTGTTCAACCCGAAGCCGGCGCTGGACTGGCAGTCGCAATCGACCGCGTTCGACAACAGCACGGCCGCCAGCGTCAATGCGATCTCGTCAGCCGACTGCCAGGGCGATCCCAGTCACTTGACGGTCGCGGCATTTCAGGCCTGCCGAGGAGGCGGACAATGAGACACGTGGCGCTTCTTTTTGTGATCGGGGTGGCCACAGCGCTGCTTCCGGCCGGCGCGGTTGGGGAGAATCTGGGCGTGAACAACCAGCAACACGTGTCCAAACCTGACGGCGACGCCTCTACGGTGGAGCAGCGCGCCGCCTCAGGAAGTCACGACAACCGGCAAAGTGCCGTTGTCTCGTCCGCCGGCGCGGTGCCGAATGTGACGATCCAGTCGACCGCGGGCGCGGACAACGTGCAAACCTCCGTGCAAAACGGCGGTCAGGGCAACGTGGTGATGCAAACCCAAAGAGGGGTCGGCAACAAACAGACGGTTGTACAGACAGGCAGCGGGAATAGCGCCGTTCAAACCCAGTCCGGCGTGCGCCAGACCGGACATCTGGATCAGCGCGGCGGCGAGACGGGTATTCAGATTCAAAAATAACGACACCTTGGTCGCTTTAGGGTGAATTGAGAAACGATAAAAGAAAAGTAAAGTCTTCTTTCTCTGAAGAAAAAGAAGCAAAAAGACGTTCATTCATTTAGATGCACGACACGGTAGATGCTGCGCCATGCATCTAAAGTCAGAAAGTTTTTTTGTTCTTTTTTTCAAAAAAGAACCCTTTCGCTTTCCTTCGTCTTGTCTATTCGGCAAAATCCTCAACACTCGCCAGGATGAGACGACTTCATGCGAACACGCCCTAATGCGCCTCAACAGGGGCGCCGGCCTTTTTCGGTCGGCGCAGCAGAAGCGTCAGCGGAACCGCCAGCAGAAAGCACAGCGCGATCAGCAGGAACACATCGTTGTAGGTCAGCGTCAGCGACTCTCGCTGCACGATGAGCGATATCTTCTTCAGCGCGGCCAAATGGGCAGTGCTCTCCATGCTCGGCTGGAACGCCTGGGTCATCATGTGCAATGTGTTCATCGCACCAGGGCTTGACCATGTCACCTGCTCCTGAAGATGCAGGGTGTGCACCGCCTCGCGCGCCGTCACCACCGTGTTGATCAGCGCCAGGCCGATGGCGCCGCCGAGGTTGCGCATCAGATTGTAAAGGCCCGAGGCGTTCTTGAGCTGCGCCGGCGGCAGCGTGCCAAGGGCCAACTGGTTCACCGGCAGCATGACAAACATCATCGCCCCACCGCGCAAAGCCTGTGGCCCCAGCATGTCCCAGAACGCGCTTTGGCTGCTCAGTCGGCCCAGCCAGGCCAGCGAGAAGCCGAACGCCAACAGTCCGGCGGCGAGCATGATCCGCATGTCCATCTTGGCCGACAGCTTGCCGGCGATGGGGGCTGCGATGAACATGGTCAGTCCGGTGACGAACATCGTCTCGCCGATCTGGAGGCTGTCATAGCCGCGCACCCGGCCGAGAAACAACGGAATGACATAGACCGAGCCATACAGCCCGATGCCAACCACGAAGCTGAACAGGCAGCCAAAGGCGAAATTGGCATTGCGGAAGGCTTTGAGGTCCACCAGCGGATCGGCCCGCGTCAGCATGCGCCAGAAGAACAGCACGCCTCCCACAAGTGCCACCACGCCGAGGTTGCGCACCAGTTCATCGGCGAACCAGTCCTGCCGATTGCCCTCCTCCAGCACATATTCCAAGGAGCCCAGGAAGGCCGCCATGAACAGCAGGCCCCATGCGTCGAAACTGCGGGCCAGCGAGTAATCCGGCTTGTCGATGTCAAGGAACGTCCAGACGTTGAACGCCACCAAGGCGCCGACCGGCACGTTGATCAGAAAAAGCCAGTGCCAGCTCAACACCTGCGTCAGCCAGCCGCCCAAGGTGGGGCCAACGGTGGGTGCCAAGGTGGCGGTGAGGCCGATGAGTACGGAAATCTGCGCCCGCTTGGCACCTGGAAACAGCAGGAAGGAGGTGGCGAACACCGTGGGGATCATGGCGCCGCCGATGAAGCCCTGGCAGGCGCGGAACAGCACCATCACCGGCAGGCTGGTGGCCAGCGCGCAGGCGAAGGAGAACACGGTGAAGCCAATCGCGCTGATGGTGAACAGCACCCGCGTGGACAGCAGCCGCGACAGCCAGCCTGAGAGCGGGATCATCACGATCTCGGCGATCAGATAGCTGGTCTGGACGCGGGATACCTCATCGGCGCTGGCGGACAGGCCTGCCTGGATCTCGGCAATCGAGGCGCTGACGATCTGGATGTCCAGGATCGCCATGAACATGCCGACCACCATCGACATGAAGCCCATCCACTCACGCCAGCTGAGTTTCTTGTCGACGGTGGCGGCGCTGCCAGACATGGCGGCCTACTTCAGGCCGAGGGTTGCGCGGGCGGCGCCGAGAATGCCCAGGCGCGGATGATCGCCGGCGCGGGTGTCCACTTCCGCCGTCACCGAGAGGCCGGCCCGCAACCAGGCTGCCTTGCTGACGTCACCTGGGTCGATCACCAGCTTCACCGGCACGCGTTGCACCACTTTGGTGAAGTTGCCAGTCGCGTTCTCGGGCGGCAGCAGGGAGAACAAGGCCCCGGTGGCCGGTGCGATACTGCCGACGCGGCCATGCACGGGCGCATTCGTGTCGATATCGGCTGTCAGCAACACCGATTGACCGGCATGCATGTGCGCGAGTTGGGTTTCCTTGAAATTGGCCAGCACATAGAGACTGTCGGCCGGCGGGGCGAGGGCGAGAAGCTGCTGTCCGGCGGACACATGCTGGCCCACCCGGGCGGCGCGGTTGCCGACAACGCCGTCAAACGGGGCGGTGATGACGGTGTAGGACAGATTGTTTTCCGCAACCTGTGTCAGCGCCTGGGCGGTCAGCAGCTTTGCCTCGGCCTGTGCCTGTTGCGCCTCGGTCACGCGCAGCGCCTGCTGGGCGGTGTCGCGCCCGGCGGTGGCGCTGGCGACCATGGCGTTGGCCTTGCCGCGGTCGGCCACCGCCACGTCGTTGGCCTGACGCGAGGTCCAGCCAGCACCGACCAACATGCCGGAGCGACCGGCCTCGGCTGAGGCGCGGGTCTGTTCGGCCAGGGCATTGGCGATGCCGGCGTCGGCTTGGAGGATGGCGGCGCGCTGTTGCTCCATCTGGCTGCGGGCCGTCGAGACGGCGGCCACGGCCTCGGCCTCTGTGGCGCGCGCGGTGTTCAGTGTTGCCTGCCGGTCACGCGGGTCAAGCGTGACGAGCGTGGCGCCGGCCTTGACCGGCTGGTTGTCGCCGACCTCGACGGAGATCACGTCCCCGTCGATGCGCGGGCCGAGCACGGAGATATCGCCCTGGACATAGGCATTGTCGGTTGATTCGATGAATGTCGCCTCGGTGAACCACCAGTTCGCCACCAGCGCCACGCCGACCAGCACAACCACGGCCGCCACGGGTCGCAAGGCGCGCGCCCGCGACCGCCTGGGCACTGTTTTCATCATGGTGCTCTGCGCCACATCGATCTTCACGGGCTTTTCGGAAAGCGCATTCATCGTCATCTGTCCTCGGTGAACCGATCAGTTCAGTTGGTGCTTATTGGGGGAGATGACGGGCCAAGGTCAAGACTAAACTGAACGGTTCAGTTCAGTCTTGACGGGGAGCGCTTGGTTTGCGAAATTTCAGAGATGACCCATCACGCCCCATGCCTTGACGCCGAAGCCCCGGTTTTGGCTGATGTGTCGCCCAAGCGACGCCAGGTAACGCAGGCGGCCGAGGCATTGTTCCTCGCACACGGCTACGGCGCCGTCAGCATGGACCAGATTGCCAAGACCGCCGGCGTGTCGAAGGCGACGCTGTATGCGTATTTCCCATCAAAGGACGTGCTGTTCGCGACCATCGTCAGCGACAAGGGGTTGGACAATCCCCTCGGCGAGGATCTGTTCGCCGCCGATGTCGTGGATTTGCGCGCGTCGCTGGAGGCGATTGGCCACCGGATGCTGCGCTTCATGCTGCGCGACCGCACCTTGGCGATCTATCGGATCGCGCTGGCCGAGGCTGGGCGCTTTCCCGAACTGGGGCGTGCTTTCTATGAAAACGGCCCGCAATGCATGATCACGCGGTTCAGCGAATGGCTGGCGCGATTGCAGGCGCAGGGTCTGGTGCGACCGTGCGATGTGGTGATTGCCACTCAGCAATTCATGGCGTTGATGCGCTCGGGCGTGTTCCTGCGCCGCAGCCTGGCGATGCCGCCGGAGGCGAGCGAGGCGGAGATTGGTTCCACCGTGCTCGCCGCCGCCGACACCTGGCTCAGGGCGTATGCCTGCGCCTGATCAGCTTTTGGCCGCTCAGCTTTTCGTGGTCGTGGCCGGCTTTGCCTTGGCTGCCTTGGCGGCTGTTTCGGCGGCCTTGATTTCAGGCTCGGTGACATAGCCCTTCTTGTCGGCGTCGATGGCGGTGAAGTGGCGGACAACCTGGGTCCATTTGGCCGCTTTCGCCTGCTCCAGCGTCAGGTGACCGTCATGGGTAGTGTTGGCCGAAATGAAGCGCTTGGTGAGCTTGGACTGCTTCACCTTCGGCGCGGGTATTGCAGTGTCCGGCAAGCCGGTTTGCGCTGAGGAAGGGGCCATGGGAGCGGTCTGGGCGTGACCGACGACCGGCGTCACCGCCAGCATGAGGGCAGCGAAAGCCGGAATGAGGTAGCGCATCGAGATTCTCCAGAAAGACGCCGGCGCCGGGACGCGCCGGCTACCGGCATCTTCTACGCGCCCTTGTGTGTCCATCACAGCACAAGGTGATGTCCTCAACGTAAGTTTCAGGCGGCCAGAACGGTGCGGAACACCTCCAGCGCCTCCTCGATGCCGGCGGCGCTCACATCCAGATGCGTGCAGGCCCGCCCACGGAAGCGGCCCATGGTGGACACCATCACGCCATGCGCCAGCAGGCTGAGGGCGATATCGGCAGCCGGCCGGCCGGTGGCCGATGTGTCGAAGAACACCAGGTTGCTCTGCGGCGCCTGCACCTGGATGCCCGGCATCTCGGCCAGGCCCTGCGCCAGCCTGGCGGCGTTGACGTGATCGTCGGCCAGGCGTTCGACATTGTGATCCAGCGCATAGAGGCAGCCGGCAGCACTGTGCCCGCCCTGGCGCAAAGCCCCGCCGAGGCGTTGCTTCCAGCGCCAGGCGCGATCGATGAACGCCTCGCTGCCGCACAGAACGGCACCGAGCGGTGCGCCGAGTCCCTTGGTGAAATCCAGCCACACGCTGTCATAGCCGGCCGCCATGTCGGCGGCGGACACGCCGGTGGCGACCACGGCGTTCAGCAGGCGGGCGCCGTCCATATGCGTGGCCATTCCGTGCGCATGGGCGATCTCTGCCACGCGGCCGAGCGTGGCCACCGGCCAGATGGTGCCGCCGCCGAGATTGGCGGTCTGCTCCACCGACACCAACGTTTGCGGCGGGGAATGGCGCGAGGGCTGCCAGATGGCTTCCTGCAACGTCTCAGGCGAGAACTGACCGCCCTCACCTTCCAGGCCCATGATCTGCGCACCGGCCAGGGCCGACGCACCGCCGCCCTCGCTGGTCAGGATATGGGCGGTCTTATGGGCCAGAATGGCGTCACCCGGTTGGCAGTGCACCAGCATGGAGATCTGGTTGCACATCGTCCCACTCGGCAGGAACATGGCAGCCTGCTTGCCCATCAGCGCCGCCATCCGGTCGCACAGCGCGTTGATGCTGGGGTCCAACCCGCCCTGTTCGTCGCCGGTCTCGGCCTCCATCATCGCCACCTTCATGCCGGCCGAGGCGCGGGTCTGGGTGTCGGAATACAGGTTCACCCGAACGGGCTGCATGCCAGGGACGGGACGGCTTGGGGCGTGGACCATGAGATGCGGCGTTCCTGCAAAGACGAAGGCCGTGATAAGAGCAGCCAAGCGCGCATAGCGCCAGCAGCTGCCTCGTGTTTATGCGCCCGACGGCGCCCGTGACGGCGTTCTGGCGTGTACCGAATAGACATCCTGGGCGCGCTTAAGGAACGCATTGACCATGCGCCGCACCGCCTCGTTGAACACAACGCCAATGGCAGCCTGGAGCAGGCGCGAGCGGAATTCGAAATCGACGAAGAACTCGATCTTGCAGCCCTTTGGGTCTGACAAAAACTTCCACTGGTTGTTCAAATAGCGGAACGGCCCGTTTTCATAGCGAACCTTGATCAGCTCCGGCCGTCCCAACAGCACCCGACTCGTGAACGTCTCGCGGAACGGACCGAAGCCGATCGTGAGATCGGCCACCACTTCTGTGTCGGTCCGGCTCCGTACTTTCGCCGCCACGCACCAGGGCAGGAACTGTGGATATTTTGCCACATCGGCCACCAGGTCGAACATCTGCTCCGGTGAATACGGAACAGTCTTGGTCTCGGCGTGTGTCGGCATGATTCAGGCGGCAGCCAGGCGCAACTGGGCGGCGCGGGCGGCCTTCAGCTGGGCGAAATCGGCATCGGCGTGATACGAGCTGCGGGTGAGCGGCGTGGCGGACACCAGCAGGAACCCCTTGGCGCGAGCCACCGACGCGTAGTCGGCAAAGGAATCCGGCGTCACGAACTCCGCCACCGCGGCGTGCTTCACCGTCGGCTGGAGATACTGGCCAAGTGTGAGGAAATCGACCTCTGCCACCCGTAGATCGTCCATCACCTGCATGATCTCGGGCTTCTGCTCACCCAATCCTACCATCAGGCCGGATTTGGTGAAGATCGAAGGGTCCAGTTCCTTGACGCGGCTCAGAAGGCGAAGGGATTGGAAGTAACGCGCACCCGGGCGGATGCTCGGGTAGAGCCGCGGCACGGTTTCCAGATTGTGGTTGAACACGTCCGGACGCGCCTCGACCACGATTTCCATCGCCCCCGGCTTGCGCAGGAAGTCCGGGGTCAGCACCTCGATGGTCGTCTCGGGGGCGGCCGCGCGGGTGGCGCGGATGACGGCTGCAAAATGCGCCGCCCCGCCATCGGCCAGATCGTCGCGGTCCACCGAGGTGATCACCACATGGCGCAGGCCGAGTTTGGCCACCGCATCGGCCACGCGGCTCGGCTCGGATGCATCGAGCGCCTCGGGCATGCCGGTGCGCACGTTGCAGAAGCTGCAGGCGCGGGTGCAGATTTCGCCCATGATCATCATGGTGGCGTGGCGCTGGGACCAGCACTCGCCGATGTTCGGGCAGGCGGCTTCCTCGCACACCGTCACCAGCCCGTTGGCTCGCATCAGTTCGCGGGTTTCGTGGTAGATGGGGTGATTGGGCGCCTTGACGCGGATCCAGTCCGGCTTGCGCTGGATTGGGTTGTCCGGGCGGTTGGCCTTCTCGGGGTGGCGAGCGGCTTTGCCGTGGTCGATCTCGACGCGCATGCGGGGGTTCCTAGGCTGGCGCAGACAAGGCGATGAGAAGAAGGAAGGGTTCTTTTTTAAAAAAAGAACCAAAAAACTTCATCCATTCAGGGCATATATCGGCACCAAATGAATAAAAGTCTGTTTGCTTCTTTTTCTTCAGAAAAAGAAGACCTTCCTCCTGATAGCCTTCGCCTAGAAGTGGATCGCCCGACCGTAAGCGTCAAGCACGGCTTCATGCATGGTTTCGCTGATGGTGGGATGCGGAAATACCGTGTGCATCAACTCGGCTTCCGTGGCTTCCAGCGTGCGGGCAATGGTGTAGCCCTGGATCATCTCGGTCACTTCCGCACCGATCATGTGCGCGCCCAGCAATTCGCCGGTCTTGGCGTCGAACACGGTTTTCACCATGCCCTCCGACTCGCCCATGGCGATGGCCTTGCCGTTGCCGATGAACGGGAAATGCCCAATTTTGACCTCATGACCCAGCGACCTGGCCTTCGCCTCGGTGAGGCCGACGGAGGCCACCTGCGGACGGCAATAGGTGCAACCTGGAATATTGGTCCAGTCGATGGGGTGCGGATGCAGGCCTGCGATGGCATCGATGCAGACCACGGCTTCATGGCTGGCCTTGTGCGCAAGCCAGGGCGCGCCACAGAGATCGCCGATCGCATACACGCCCGGCTCGCCGGTGCGGCAGAATTCGTCGATGATCACATGGGTGCGGTCCACCTTAACGGCGGTGCCTTCAAGGCCAAGGCCCTCGACATTGCCGACGATGCCCACGGCCGAGATCACGCGATCGACAGTGATTTCCTGGGATTTTCCGCTGGCTTCCACCGTGACGGTGACCGAATCAACGCCCTTCTTGAGGCCCTTCACCGACGCGCCGGTGATGATCTTCATGCCCTGCTTTTCGAATGCCTTGCGTGCGAAGGCCGAGATTTCCTCGTCTTCCACGGGCAGCACACGGTCCATCACTTCAACCACGGTCACGGCAGCGCCCATGTTGAGGTAGAACGAGGCGAATTCGATGCCGATGGCGCCTGAGCCGATGACCAGCAGCGATTTCGGCATGGCGGCGGGCACCATTGCCTCACGATACGACCAGACCAGCTTGCCGTCCGCTTCCATGCCCGGAAGCTGGCGGGCGCGGGCGCCGGTGGCGAGAATGATATGCTTGGCCTTCAGCGTTGTGGTGGGCTTGCCCGCGCTTTCCACCGTCACGGCGCCTTTGCCAGCCAGCTTGCCGTCGCCCATGAAGACCTGGATCTTGTTCTTCTTCAGCAGATGCGCCACGCCGGACGACAATTGCTTGGCCACGCCGCGCGAGCGCTTCACGATGGCGGCCAGGTCGAACTTGATGTTGTCGGCGGTGAAGCCGTAATCTTTCAGATTGTGCAGAAGGTAGTTGATCTCGGAACTGCGCAGCAGCGCCTTGGTGGGAATGCAGCCCCAGTTCAGGCAGATGCCGCCCAGGTTCTCGCGCTCCACAACGGCTGCCGTCATTCCCAATTGCGCCGCACGGATGGCCGCCACATAGCCGCCGGGGCCGCCGCCGATCACCACCACGTCGAAATTCTGGTCTGCCATTTGCGCAAGCTCCCTAGACTTCAGGTCTGTAGGTCGGGAAAGCAAAGCGCCTCCCGACAATATTCGTCGCGTGACAGTGTCGGGAGGCGCTTCGCTTTCCCGACCTACTCCGCCAAATTGGCGAGTGCGGCCGCATCCATGCGCTGCACTGTCCATTCATCCATCGGTTTCGCACCGATCGCCCGGTAGAAATCCACCGCCGGCTTGTTCCAGTCCAGCACCGACCATTCGAGGCGCGGGAAGCCGCCGGCCAGGGCGCGGCGGGCGAGATCACGCAGAATGGCGCGGCCAATGCCGTGGCCACGATGGTCTGGCAGCACGAACAGGTCTTCAAGATACATGCCGGACTTGCCGGTGAAGGTGCTGAACGTGGTGAACCACAGGGCGAACCCCACGGGAACGCCGCCCTTCTCTGCGATCAGGGCAGCGATTTTACCAGCGCCCAGGGCGCTGGTAAAATCGGCATCACTCGCCACAGCCTCGTGCAGCAGTTTCTCGTACTCCGCGAGTTGGCGGACGAAACCGGCAATCAGTCCGGCATCATCCGGGGTCGCGTCGCGGACGTGGAGGGTCACAGCATGAGGCTCATCGGGTCTTCGACGATCTTCTTGAAGGCTGCCAGCCATTCGGCCCCCAGGGCGCCGTCCACCACGCGGTGATCAACGCTCAGCGTGCAGGTCATGACGGTGGCGATCGCGAGCGCGCCATCCTTCACAACCGGGCGCTGGGTGCCGGCCGCCACGGCCAGAATGGCAGCCTGCGGCGGGTTGATGATGGCGGCGAAGTTCGAAACGCCGAACATGCCCATGTTGGAGATGGAGAAGCCGCCGCCCTGGAATTCCTCGGGCTTCAACTTGCCGGACTTGGCGCGCGCGGCCAGGTCCTTCATCTCGTTGCTGATGGTCGACAGGCCCTTGCGATCGGCATGACGGATGATCGGCGTGATCAGCCCGTCGGCGATGGAGACGGCCACCGAGATATCAACGTCGTCATACAGGATCGTCGCGTCTTCGGAGTAGCTGGCGTTCACCCGCGGGATCTTGCGCAGGGTGGCGGCAGCGGCCTTGATGATCAAATCATTGACCGACAGCTTGAACGCGCCGGTGCCGTCCTTCGGGCTGCGGGCGTTGAGATCGGCGCGCAGCTTGAGCATCGCGTCGAGTTCGATGTCCATCGAGACATAAAAATGCGGAACGGTGCTCTTGGCTTCGGTGAGGCGCTTGGCAATGACCTTGCGCATCGACGAGTTGGGAACCAGCGTGTGCGGCGCGGTGATGACCGGCGCGGGTGCGGCGGCCTTCGGGGCTGCCACGGGCGCTGCCACAAGGGCCGGTGCGGCGGCAGGCGCTATGACGGCAACCGGTGCCGGCTTGCCGCTGGCCGCCTGCACATCCGCCTTCACAATGCGCCCGTTCGGGCCGGTGCCGGTCAGCGTTGCCAGATCCACGCCCGTCTGCTGCGCGATACGCTTGGCCAGAGGCGAGGCCACAACGCGGCTGCCGGTGGCGGCAGCATGTGCCACGGGTGCGGCGGCAGCCACAGCCGCGGCAGGTGCCGCCTCTGCAACAACGGCCTTGGCCGGAGCCGGCGCCACAGCGCCGGTCGGCACGGCTTCGCCGGCTTCGATGATGATGCCGATCGGCGCGTTCACGGCCACACCCTCGGTGCCGTCCGGCACGAGGATCTTGCCGAGCACGCCTTCATCGACGGCTTCGACTTCCATCGTCGCCTTGTCGGTCTCGATTTCGGCGATGACGTCACCAGCCTTGATGACGTCGCCTTCTTTCTTCAGCCAGCGCGACAGCGTGCCCTCGGTCATCGTCGGGCTCAGTGCCGGCATCAGGATGTTGGTGGCCATATGCGTCTCTCCCTGTCCGGCTTCAGACGATCTTCTTCACCGCATCAACCACCCAATCCGGCTGTGGCAGGCACAGCTTTTCGAGATTGGCGGCATATGGCAGCGGCACATCCAGGCCCGCCACACGCACCGGCGGGGCGTCCAGCCAATCGAAGCAATGCTCGATCACCTGCATATTGATCTCGGCGCCGATGCCGGCGGTCGGCCAGCCTTCCTCGACGGTGACGACGCGGTTGGTCTTCTTGACCGAGGCCACGATGGTGTCGATGTCGAGCGGACGGATGGTGCGCAGGTTGATCACCTCGGCGGAGATGCCCTGGGCGGCCAGGGTTTCTGCAGCCTTCAGCGCCACGCCGACCATGACGGAGAACGCCACGATGGTGACATGCTCGCCGACGCGTTCCACCTTCGCCTTGCCGATCGGCAGGATGAAGTCTTCATCGGTCGGGCATTCGAAGGTCTGCCCGTAGAGGATTTCGTTCTCCAGGAAGACGACCGGGTTCGGGTCGCGGATGGCGGCGCGCAGCAGGCCCTTGGCGTCGGCGGCGGACCACGGGGCCACCACCTTCAGACCGGGGCAATGCGCATACCAGCTGGCATAGCACTGGCTGTGCTGGGCGCCGACGCGGCTGGCAGCGCCGTTCGGGCCACGGAACACGATGGGGCAACCCATCTGGCCGCCGGACATATAGAGCGTCTTGGCGGCCGAGTTGATGATGTGGTCAATCGCCTGCATGGCGAAGTTGAACGTCATGAACTCCACGATCGGGCGCAGGCCGTTCATGGCGGCGCCCACGGCGATGCCGGTGAAGCCGTGCTCGGTGATCGGCGTGTCGATGATGCGGCGCGGGCCGAACTCGTCCAGCAGGCCCTGGCTGATCTTGTAGGCGCCCTGATACTGACCGACTTCCTCGCCCATCAGGAACACGTCCTGGTTGGTGCGCATCTCGGCGGCCATTGCGTCGCGCAAGGCTTCGCGCACGGTGGTGGGCTTCGTCGGCCCCCAATCCTTCTCCGGCGCGGAGGCCGCGGACACGGGGGCCGCGACAACGGCAACCGGCGTTGCAACCGGGGCAGGTGCGGCGGCGACGGGCGCGGGAGCAGCGACAGCACCGCCCTCGCCTTCCAGTTCACCGATCGGCGTGTTCACGGGAACACCCTCGGTGCCCTCGGCGACCAGGATCTTGCCGAGTACGCCTTCATCGACGGCTTCGACTTCCATCGTCGCCTTGTCGGTCTCGATTTCGGCGATCACGTCGCCGGCCTTGATGACGTCGCCCTCTTTCTTGAGCCAGCGCGAGAGCTTGCCCTCGGTCATCGTCGGCGACAGCGCCGGCATCAGGATTTGAACGCCCATGAGATCAGCCCTCCACCAGAATATCGGTCCAGAGCTGCGACACATCGGGCTCGGGGCTCGATTGCGCGAATTCCGCGGCGTCGGTCACGATCGCCTTCACTTCGTCGTCGATGGCCTTGAAGGCCGCCGCATCCACGCCCAGCGCTTCCAGCTTGTGGCGCACGCCCTCGATCGCGTCGTGCTCGGTGCGCATCTTCTGCACCTCGTCACGCGTGCGATACTTCGCGGGGTCAGACATCGAGTGGCCGCGATAGCGATAGGTCTCGACCTCAAGTAGATAAGGTCCCTGGCCGGCACGGCAAGCGGCAACCGCGATCTCTGCGGCCGCATGCACCGCCTCCAGATCCATGCCGTCGACCTTCATGCCCTTGATGCCCCAGGGGGCGCCGTTCTGCGACAGATCATGGCTGGCGGTGGCGCGCTCGACCGAGGTGCCCATGCCGTAGCGGTTGTTCTCGATGACAAAGATGCAGGGCAGCTTCATCAGGGCTGCGATGTTGAAGCTCTCGAACACCTGGCCCTGGCTGGACGCGCCGTCGCCGAAATAGGTCACTGCCACGCGGTCGTTGTTGCGATACCAGTTGGAGAACGCCAGGCCCGCGCCGAGGCTGACCTGGGCGCCGACGATGCCGTGGCCGCCGAAGAAGTTCTTCTCACGGCTGAACATGTGCATGGAGCCGCCCTTGCCGCGGGAATAGCCACCCTCGCGGCCGGTCAGCTCGGCCATCACGCCGCGGGCTTCCATGCCGGTTGCGAGCATGTGGCCATGGTCGCGGTAGGAGGTGATGATCTCGTCGCCCTGCTCCAACGCGAGCTGCACGCCGACCACCACGGCCTCCTGGCCGATATAGAGATGGCAAAAGCCGCCGATGAGGCCCATGCCGTAAAGCTGGCCGGCCTTTTCCTCGAACCGACGGATCAACAGCATGTCGCGGTAGCCGCGCATCAGCTGGTCTTGCGGCAATGTCTGATTGGACGCCGCGCGTCCCTTGGCTTTCTTGCGGGTGTCTGCCTGGGCCATTGATGCCGCTCCCTGCCTATGTTCTGAGGCCACACGTAGCCGCACAGTGGGGCTCCTGCAAGCAGGCGATGGCAAAAAAGTGTTTTGCTGCAATGCAATAAGGATGATCAACCGAAATATGGTTAAGCGCCTGTGTTGGCGCGATACATATGATTGCATGGCGAAAGTCGTTTCAGATGAGCGGGGCTTCACGACACAAAAATTCGTGGCAGAAGCAGTCCGCAACACAACATGTCGCATCGCTGATAAAGCAAGCAGCGGATATCCTCCCGATGAGACAAGCGGAAGAATATGGCACCGGCCACCATGGAGTAACAAAATGTCTCTTCCCGCCTCGTTCCATCGCCTCGCCGCGTCAAATCTCGCGGCCCAGAGTGCTGAGCAGATGGCGTTGGCGGCGTCTCCCATCCTCGCCGTGCTGGCGCTTGGCGCGGGGGCTGCTGAAACCGGGATGTTGTCGGCGGCCCAGACGTTGCCATTCCTGGTGTTGTCGCTGCCCGCCGGGGTGCTGGCCGACCGGATGCGTCGGCGGCGGCTGATGGCGATGGCAGAGCTGTTGCGGGCGGCCGCATTGTTGGCGCTGCCATTGTTGCTGTGGGCAGGCATGCTCACCTTGCCGATGCTGGCGCTGGTGGGCGCGCTGACGGCCACCGGCACCGTGGTGTTCAGCGTCGCCGCCCCCGCGCTGGTGCCGGCCCTGGTGGAGCGGGCGGATTACGGGGCGGCCAACACGCGGCTGGAACTGGCGCGCAGCCTGGCGTTCACCGCTGGCCCGAGTCTGGCAGGGCTGGTGGTCACCATGCTTGGCGGCGGGCCGGCGTTCATCGCGGCTGCTGTCTTGTCGTTGGTGGCGGCCTTGCTGCTGTCTGGCATTCCAGAAACCCATACGCGGGCCAGCATCCGTCCCAACGTGTCGGCGGATTTGCGGGCAGGGCTTTCGTTCGTGCGCGGACAGCCTTTGCTGCGGGCGCTGATGGGCACCGCCATTGTCTGGAACACCGCCTGGTTCGTGCTGCAATCGGTCTATGTGCTGTATGCGGTCGAACGGCTCGGACTGGATGCCGCCGGCGTGGGGTTCACGCTCGGCGCCTACGGGGCGGGCATGTTGTGCGGCGCCGTTTGCGCACCGGCTTTGTTGCGGGTGATGTCGATCGGCCGGTTCATCGTCTGTGGCCCGATGGCCTCGGTGGCGGCCATCGGAGTGATGCTGGCCAGCCGGACCAGTCCCGGCATCGTGTTGCCGCTTGTCAGCTATTTTCTCTTTGGATTCGGCCCGATCATGTGGACGATCGGCCAGACCACCTTGCGCCAGGCGCTCACGCCGCCGGCGATGCTGGGGCGGGTGTCGGCACTGTTCATGATGGTCGGCTTCGGCGCCCGGCCGCTGGGGGCTGCCATGGGCGGCCTGGTGGGCGCACGGTTTGGGCTGGACTGGGCGATCGCGCTGGCCGGACTTGGGTTCGTGGCGCAGGCGGCGATTGTGCTGGCATCGAGCATACCAGGCCTGCGGAAGCTTCCTGAAATGGTTAACAAATAAACAATTTTGTAATTCGTATCATTTTCATGGATGAATCTCATTGAGTGAGACAAATAGAGGGCCGAATAGTAAACTGGACCCCGACGATGCGCCTCAATTTCCAGACGACCGCCCTTGGCCTGCTGATCGCCCTCGCAACCCCCCTGCCCGCATCAGCGGCCACTGAAACATTCGACGTCAAGACCACGGCTGTTGGGTCGCCCGCCGCCTTCCTCGTGGGACTGCCAATGTTCGACACATCGCTGGGGACGCTGACGGCAACCAAGATTGTCTTCACGTTCAGCGGTACCGCCGAACTCGATATCTATAATTTCGGCAAAAGCATTGAAGCTTATCAGAGTGGCGTCTTGTCGTCGTCTGTCACGATCGTCGGGCCGGGCCATGTCTCCGGCACGACCTCCGTTGCGGACAGCTTTGCTGGCGGGAATGCCAAGGTGGGCCTCACCAAGCTCGTGGGCCTGCCGCTGTCAGGGCAAACGCAGCTCAACGTTGGTGCGTCTGACCTCGGCTATTTTCAAAAGAACGGCGCCGGAACGGTGTCGCTGCTGCTGGGCTTCGCATCCTTGACCGAAACCGCCTCCTCGTTTCCCTGCCTGTTCAGTCTGGATGATCTCGGCAGCGTGGCGACCGATGCGGCCATCACCTACACCTACACCGCAGCGACCGGGAGCGCGGTGTCGAGCGCGCCCACGGCTGTGCCGGAGCCGGGTTCGATGATGCTGCTCGTCGCGGGGATGACAGGCATTGGCGCTCTTCGCTTGCGCCGCCGCTCTGTCAAGGCCGTTCAATAACCGCGTAGAGGATCGTAAAGCCCGGCGAGAGTCTCGCCGCGCTCGAACGATGCGATCAGCCCCGCCACATGGCGCGCCCGCACCCGGCGGGAGCCGAACGAGGCAATGTGGGGGGTGACGATCACCTTGGGATGCGCCCAAAGCGGATTGTCGGCCGGCAGAGGCTCCGGCTCGAACACGTCAAGAATGGCGCCGCTGAGATGGCCGGAATCAAGCGCCACGATCAGGTCGGGCTCCACCACATGGCGGCCGCGCCCGGCGTTGATGAGAGAGGCATTGGCCGGCAGCATGGCGATGGTCTCGGCACGGATGATGCCTGTTGTGGCGGGCGTCAGCGGCAGCAGGCAGACCAGAATATCGGTGCGGGCCAGGAAGGCCGGCAACGTCTCCGCGCCAGCAAAGCTCTCAACGCCGGCGATGTCTTTCGGGCTGGCCGACCAGCCCGCCGTCTGAAACCCCAGCGCCGCCAGCATGGAGGCAGCCTGGGCGCCCATCACGCCCAATCCCATCACGCCCACCCGTGTTTCGGCGGCCGTCTCGCCGGTCAGGCCGGTATCCCAACCGCGCGTGGCCTGGCCAGCGATGATCTCGGGCATCCGGCGCATCAGCGACAGTGCCGCCCAGGCGACATACTCGGCCATGCGGGTGGATTGGTCCGCCGTGGTCAGCCGCACCAACGGCAGATGCGTGGGCAGCAGCGGGTCGGCGAGGATGTGATCCACGCCGGCGGCCGCACTGCAGATCAGCTTCAAATTGGGGTAGCTGGCCAGCCGTCCCGGCTCCGGCTCCCATACCATCACGTAGCGCACATCCTCGGGCGCCACGGTTTTGTCGGACCAATGCCGCACCTCCAGGTTGGGGGCGAATTCGGCAAAGCTTGCGTGCCATTCGGCGAAAGCGGCCGAGCCGCCTGATCTGATAAGAAGGGTCATGCCCCGACTTTAGAGATGTGTTGCAGTGCGGCAAGAGTCCGTGTGCGAAATCTCCATGTCAGCAACAACGCCGCCACGCTCAGCCCAGCCACGAGGCCAATCCACATGCCCCGCGCCGCCATGCCGGCTGTGAACGCCAGCAGCAGACCCACCGGCATCCCCACGCCCCAATAGGCGAACAACGTGATGGCGGCCGGGATTCGCGTGTCCTGCAACCCCCGCAGCGCGCCGTTGGCCGCCACCTGGATGCCGTCGGACAGTTGGAACATGGCCGCAAACGCCAGCAGCGCCACTGTGGCTGCCTGCACTGCGGGGTCGTTGGAATAAAGCGCCGCGATCTGCCACGGCAGCAGGATCAGCAGCAGGCAACTCAGGCTTTGCGACACAACCGCAACGCCAATTCCCACCATGCCCGCCAGCCTGACGCGCGCCATGTCCTGATGGCCCAGCGCATCGCCCACCCGCACCGTGATGGCGCCCGCCAGGCCCAAGGGCACCATGAAGGCCAGACCGGCCACGTTCAACGCAATCTGATGCGCCGCCACCGGAATGGCCCCGAATCGGGCGATGGCGAAGGCGGCGGCGCTGAACAGGCTGACCTCCATCACCACGCTCAAGGCCATCGGCAGGCCAAGCCGCAACTGGGCGGCAATGACTGGTAAATCCGGCCCCATACGGCCAATCCGCCAGCCAATGCCGCCATACGCACCGGCACGGCTGACGAAAAGCGCGAACAAAATGGCGCCGATCCAATTGACAACCGACGTGGCCAGTCCGCTGCCGTAAGCGCCCATCGCCGGCAGGCCGAGCCCGCCATACATGAACAAGGTGCCGATCGGAATCAGCAACCCAAGGCCGATCAGGCCGAACCACATGGCCGGCCTGGTCAGGGACAGGCCGTCCGACAACCCACGACACGCCATGAAAACGGCCAGTGCCGGGCCTGACCATGCGATGGCGCGGAGAAAATCAACAACCGCTTCCGCCAGATCAGGCTCCACGCCCAGCGCCGACACCAGCGGTGCGGCAACACCGCGCAGCACGATGGTCACCAGCAGGCCGACCGCCACCGCCAGCCACAGCGCCTGGCGGAATTCGGCCCCGACCTTGGCCCGAAGCCCCGCCCCGATCAGGCGCGACACGCGCGACGGGACCGCGAACATGATGCCTTGCATCGCCATCAGCGGGATCATCCACACGGAACTGCCGATGGCCACGGCGCCCAGCACCGTCGGCCCCAGATGGCCGGCCAGCAGCGTGTCGACGACATTGGTTCCGAACAGCAGAACCTGCCCCGCCATCAGTGGCAGCGCCAGGCGCACCATGATGCGCAGTTCTTGGCGCGTGGCGGGGGAGAGGATCATCGCGCGGCCTGTTCTGAACGGGCCGGAGGGTGTGCGCCTGTTGGCTGAGGAATTCTAGCCCGGCAGGAAGACAGAGTTCTTTTTTGAAAAAAAGAACCAAAAAACTTCATCCACTGGATGTTTTTTTGTGAAGACAACACGCCCCACACCCAATGGATGGAAGTCTTTTGCTTCTTTTTCTTCAGAAAAAGAAGACCTTCCTTAAAAATAACCTTCAGTGAATTTCGCCCGACTTCCGCAAAATCTCACGCATCATTGCGCCGTTGAAGCCGGGCGCCTGGGTAAGGTCGAGGATAACCCGCTCACGCCGGGTGATCAGATCAATCGCCGCAGGAAGCTTCTTGACGCAATCGGCAGGAATGACAACTGCGCCATGATAGTCAGCATGAACGACGTCGTCATGGCCAACCTTCATGCCGATGACGTCCACTTCGCAGCGCATCTGCGTCATATGCACATGCGCATGACTTGGTACGATCGCGGCGCCGATGATCTGAAAGCCGGGTGCGAGCATGTCGATGTCACGAAACGAGCCGTTGGTCACGCAGCCGAGCACGCCGAGTGCGAGATGCACAGTGGACTGCACTTCGCCCCAGAACGCACCGAAGCCAGGCAGATCGTCAATGTCCTGCAACAGGGCGATGGTGGGGAGATCGCCGGCCTCGACATATTCATACCAGTCTTCACGCGGCGGAATCTGGCCGCGCGGCACTTCACGCGAGCGGATCAGCCCGGTGCGGGCGAGGCCCACGATCGGCTTCAGCGTGCGGTCGGCGGCGAACATGTTGCGGGTGGTGAACCCCATCGCGCGGCGCTGTGGAACGATCAGTTCCAGGCCGTTGCAGATTGTGGGGGTGTCCCATTGCGCCAGTATCTCAAGGTCGGCGCGGGTGAACGGATGGGTCATTTGTTGAATCCTCCTTTTTCCTTTTTTCACCTTCCCCCACCTCCCCTCACATCACAAGACAGTGCAGCATGCGTACCGACGCGGTCAGAGCCGCGCGACAAGGGGAACGCCTTCGCATGATCTATGAACTTCGCGTCTACACCACCGTACCGGGCCGGCTGCCCAACCTGCTCGCCCGCTTCCGCGATCACACTTTGCGCATCTGGGAGCGTCACGGCATTCGCCAGGCAGGATTTTGGACCACGCTGGTGGGGCCAGACGCCAACGACCTTACCTACATGCTGGCCTGGGAAAGCCTCGCCGAGCGCGAGATCAAATGGGCCGCGTTCATGGCCGACCCTGAATGGATCGCCACCAAGGCGGACACCGAGAAGGCCGGGCCGATCAATGCCCGCGTCGCCAATTCTTTCCTGACGCCGACCGATTTCTCCAGCGTGAAGTGACGCGAAGCTGCCGGCCCACATCCGGGCCGGCAGCCATTGCGTGTCAGATCAGGCGTGCAACGCCGCTGACAGGATGGGCGCTGCGGCAGCCGACATCCGTCCGCCATCATGGCCGACGCCTTCGACATCGATGATCGTCCAGGCACACGCCATCCCGAATGCCTCGGCCTGGCTACGGGCCTGCGCCACATAGCCGTGGGCGCGGGCGAAGCGGGTGTCGCCCTGGCGCATCGCCCCCGGTTCCTTTGGAAAATTCGGGCTCGACGTGTCGATATCCGCGGTGCCGGCCATCACCGTGAGGCGAAATGCCAGCATCGCCCGCAGGCCATCCTCGTCAAGATCGGTGCCGGCAAAGCCAAGGGGCCATGGCTCGACCAGATCGGGCATTGCGTAGGTGCCGGCATTGGCCGCGACCGCCGCGTGAACCTTGCCGCAAAAGCCGAGCGACAACATGCGATGGACGAACTGGCTGCCGGCGGAATGCCCGAACACGCCATAGCGCTGCCGCGCCGTCACAGACTGCGCCTGCATCAGCGCGAACACCCGCTCGTCGATGTTGTAGGTCCATTCCGCACGCCGGTTGGGGGCGCCATCCGCCTGCCGCAGATTGCCGAAATTATACCAGTCGGCTTTCGGAAAGCCCGCATCGGGGAATTCCGGCGCCACCACCAGCACGTCGGCCTCATCCACCAAGGGCAGCCAGTAATCCCGATAGTCACCACCATTGCGGCCCACGCCGTGATGGACGAACACCACGGGCGTGTCCGGGGTGCACCGCTTTGGCCGGGCGGAGCGGAGCCAGATGGTCCGGCCGGGAAGGTTCGGGTCTTCCCACGCCACGTCGTTGGCGCCGGGTTGCGCGATGAGTGCTGCGAGATCGGTCATGTCAGGGGGCCTTCAGGGTCAGTTCGTCGGCATTGGTGATCTGGTCGGCACGGCCGGTGTAGGTGTATTTGTCCTTGAACGCCCACAGGCTGGTTTCCCAATACAATGGAATCAGGGCGTTGTCGGACAATGCCTGGCGCTCGGCCTGTTGCAGCAGAGCGGTGCGCTTCGTGTCGTCCATCTCGACCAGCGCCTTCAGAAACACAGAGTTGAACGCCTCGTTGCGATAGCCGCCATAGTTGGAGCCGCCAAGGCCGCGTTCCGGGTTGGGGGTGGCCAGCCACGAACGGTGCAGATAGGCGGCGCCCTCGCTGGAATAGCCCCAGCCACCCATGGCGAGGCTGAATTCGCGCTTGGCCCGGTTGGGGAAGAAATTGACCTGCGGCATCGCCTCAACGGTCGTCTGGATGCCCACGCGCGTCAGGTATTGCACCAGCGCCTGGGCCACGGCAGCGTCGGCGGCATAGCGGTCGCGGGTGGCAGACAGCGTGAGCGTCATCCCCTCAGCCCCTGCTTCGGCCAGCAGCTTGCGGGCGCGGGCCGGGTCGTAGTCGCGTGTGGGCGCTTCGGTGAGGGCGCCGAACAGGCCGGGCGGGGCGTAGCGATCGGCCGGCACCGCCATGCCATCCAGCAGGCGCGATGTCAGGGTCTTACGGTCGATCGACAGCGAAATTGCCTCACGCACCCTGGGGTCGCGCAGCGGGTTGTGGCCGGTCTTGTCGCGGGCCATCGGGCTCGGGTCGCGCTCGATATCGGGTTGCAGATAGATCACCCGGATGGACGGCACCACGGCCACTGCAAGTCCGCCACGTTGCCTGATGGTGTCCAGATCCTGGGCGGAGGGGTTCTCGATCAGGTCGAACTCACCGGACAGCAGATTGGCCAGCCGGGCGCCGGCGTTCGGCACGCCGCGCATCACCACCCGGTCCCAGCGCGGCTTGTCGCCGAAATAGGCCTGGTTGGCCTCCAATGTCAGTTGTTCGCCGCTGCTGTAGCGCACCAATCGGTAGGGACCGGTGCCGTTGGCCATCGGGCCACCATCGAAGGCGGTGGCTGCCGGCGCCGGAATGTCGCCGCAGCCGGTCTTCAGGTCGAAGCGCACATCACCCGCCCCTGCACTGCGCGCCGAGATAATCTTCAGCCCTGCCAGATTGGACAGAAACGCCGGGTCCGGCACCTGCATTCGCAGTTTCACCACCAGATCTCCATCGGTCTCGATCTGGTCGATGGCGCGGGAGGCGGTTTGAAACGACGCCGTCGGACCGGAGGGGTGCATGACCCGGCACAAGCTGTAGACCACATCGCGCGCAGTGAAAGGCGAGCCGTCGTGAAAAACCACGCCCGGCCGCAGGGCCATGCGCCATACCCGCCCGTCTTCCAGGGTCCAGGACAGCGCCAGGTCGGGTTGCAGGCTGAGCTTGGAATCAGTTTTCAACAATGCGCTGAAGATGTGGGCGGCGAGCATGTTGTTCGGGCCCAGCGCATGGAAATACGGGTCCGCCGAGGTGGGCGCCGCCGCCAGACCGATGGTGATCTGGGCCGCGAGGGCCGATTTCCCCAACAAGGCCGCCGCCAGCATGACGATCCCATTCGATATCAGCCGCATCGTGCTTCCCCTCTGCTTCAAAGCGACATTGCAGGACGTGGTGGGCGCGGCATAGGGTACGCATAGAAGCAACGGCGCGGGATTCGTAAATGGCCTCGATCGTCAGCCTTGCACCGGCGCGCGATGATACGCTGTGGGCGGTGATGGCCAAGATCGGCCGAATCAACCGGGTGGCGGAGATCTACCCCAATCGCGCAGCGGCCCTGGCAGACCGGGAATGGCGGGAAGCACAAGTGCGCGCCCATGCGAGCTTCCTGCGCAACAGCACCCAGCCGCCGCCGCATTACAGCGTGGCGCCGGTGCGACGGACCGATCTGCCGAAAGGCTGGAAGCCACTGCCCGCACTGGGGTTTTTGCGCGGGCAGTTCATATAGTTGTGATCGCGGCTGTTGGCGTGAGCAAGACAAGGTTTAGAAAGTCCTTTTTTAGAAAAAAGAACCAAAAAATTTTATTCGTTTTAAAAAAACTTTATTTATTGCGAAAGATTCAACTTATGAAAGTCTTTTTTCTTCTTTTTCTTCAGAAAAGAAGGACGTGCTTATAAACGATTTCATCAGGCTGAACCGCGTATCATCCGTCGCAATCCGGCCCATTGCTGCTCCACATAACCACCCGTCGCCAGCGCCTCATCGGCCGTTGGGTCACCGGTTGTGACGTAATTGGCGGAGAAATCAGCGGTACGGAACAGCATATCCCACCACGGCAGCACCGCGCCGTAGTTCACACTGTGCAGTCCCGCCGCCAACATGCCGTGATGCGCCCGGTGAAAGCGCGGGGACACCAGCAGGCGCTCGCCCAGCCAACCGAACCGCACCCGCGCATTGGCGTGCGACAGGCTTTCCAGCAGACGCAACAGCAGCACCAGCATGGGGAACTGCAACGGCGGCACGCCGATCAGCAGGGCAATGGCCATGAACCAGGCAAAGCCGATGATGTCGTCCAGCAGATGGTTGCGGTCATCGGACCAGAACGTCATCTGGCGCTGGGCATGGTGCAGCGAATGCAGCGAATACCACCAGTTGAACACGTGGCTCAGCCGATGACGCCAATATTCGGCAAAATCCAATACGGCGGCATAGATTAGGAAGGTAAGAACCGGCTGGCCCAGCAGAAAGGGCATCAGCCGCTCCAGCGTTGGCGGCACGATATCCTGATCGGTCAACCATCCGTTCAACGCCATCTGCGCCTGGGCGAACAGCACGAACGTGACCAGCGGCAGCAGCCCGACGCGGGAGACGAGGGTGTAGAACACATCCACCCACACCGCCTTCTGGTCAGGCCAGCGCTCCACCGGCCGCCAGTGTTCCAGCGGCATGCAGATGGCCAGGGCGATCACCACCTGGGCTGCGCCATAGACGGCGAACAGCGCCCAGCCGAACGACCATTCCTCCCAGCGCATCAACCCGGCCTGGTAGAGCAACGGCAGGATGGCGTTTTCCTGCAACCAGCCGGCGGCGAAATCGAATGGTGCAGAAATATTCATGGCTCAGCGCACCCCGGCACTCGTCTTGGCACCCTGTATATAGATGCCGTGCGGCGAACGGCCAACCGGGAAGGTGTCGAACAGGCCAGTTTTGGGGTCCAGCACCGCCACCTTGGCCACGAAGCGCAGCGTGAGCCAGATATGGCCATCCGCCGTGAACACCAGATCGTCCGGCCCGCCCGGGATCTTGTAGGTGCGGATCGGGTTCAGCGTCGTGGCGTCGAGCGCCACGGTGGTGCTGTCCACCCGGTTGTTGACGTAGACGATCTTGTGATCCGGCGACAGGAACAGCTGATGTGCGCCTTTTCCGGTGACGATCCGCCGCACAACCTTGCCATTGCGCGGGTCCAGCACGGCCACGTCGTCAGCGCCCATGTTGGCCACCAGCACCTGGCCGTTGTGGAACATCACCCCAGCCGGCGCCGGTCCCACATCGGCAATCCATTGCACCGTCATGCCGCGCAGATCCAGCGCCGCCAGTTTGCCGGTGCCTTGCAGGCTGACATAGGCCACCGCGGAATCAGGCGAGAAGTCTATATGGCTCGGCATGGATTTCACCGAGAAGCGGTGCACCAGCGCGTAGGTTTTGGCGTCATAGACATCCACCTGTTTGCGAGCCAGTCCAGCCACCACCAGATACCTGGCGTCTGGCGTGAACCCCATCTGGTAGGGATCAACCATGCTCAACCGTCGCTTGATGGCGAAGGTGGCGGGGTCGAGGAACAGCATTTCGTTGGCCGCTGTGTCACCCACCAGCAGATCATGCCCGTCCGGTGACAGCGCCCAATGGTGCGGCTCGCGCAGCACGGGAATACGGCTGCGCACGGCGCGGGTGGCAAGGTCGATCACGCTGAGCGTGGCCTCGCCGGAATTGATGACCAGCACAGAGGTGGGGGCTTGAGCAGATGCCGCCGGCACCCAGAGCAACACGAACAGCAACGCCAGGCGGATCATGTTATCGGTCCTGTCAGATCAAAGATTTCCACAGGAGCCTTATAGCGCCGCATCCGCCCGCGCCGCGACACGCATCGGCGTATGGCAGGCTAAATGTCTCGTAGGGTGTTGCATAAAAATAAGGCATCCCCATCTGCCTATCATTGCGCCCTCGGAGCATAATCCTGCGCCCATGCTGCGCAAAAGCTGAAATTTCGTCCATATGCAGCGCTGTTACGTCCCATTCCCTGATGGCACGAAGGTTGCAGACACTTTTCCCCCGTTGCAGCTGATCGCGACATTCACGGTCCTGAACCTTGGAATGTGGCGTCCAAACCGAGGGAACAGTCATGGCTTTCGCCCGCGTTTCATCAACCCGCACGTCGCTTTCGCGCCGCCTGCTGGGTACCGCCTTTGCCGCCGCCGCCACCATCAGCCTCATCGGGGCCGGCTCCGCCCAGGCGCAGCCCGCCACCCAGGGCACCATCAAGGTCGGCATCCTGCACTCGCTGTCCGGCACCATGGCCATCAGCGAGACCACGTTGAAAGACGTGATGCTGATGCTCATCGAGCAGCAGAACAAAAAGGGCGGCTTGCTCGGCAAGAAGCTCGAAGCCGTCGTTGTCGACCCGGCCTCCAACTGGCCGCTGTTCGCCGAGAAGGCCCGCCAGCTCATCACCGTCGACAAGGTTGCCGCCGTGTTCGGCTGCTGGACCTCGGTCTCGCGCAAGTCGGTGCTGCCAGTGTTTGAAGAGACCAACAACATCCTGTTCTACCCCGTCCAGTACGAGGGCGAGGAAAGCAGCAAGAACGTGTTCTACACGGGCGCTGCTCCGAACCAGCAGGCGATTCCGGCCGTCGACTACCTGATGGCCAACGAAAAAGTGAAGCGTTGGGTTCTGGCCGGCACCGACTATGTATATCCGCGCACGACCAACAAGATCCTCGAAGCCTACCTGAAGTCCAAGGGTGTGGCTGCTGAAGACATCATGATCAACTACACCCCGTTCGGCCACAGCGACTGGCAGAACATCGTGGCGTCGATTAAGAAGTTCGGCTCGGCCGGCAAGAAGACCGCTGTTGTGTCCACCATCAACGGCGATGCCAACGTTCCCTTCTACAAGGAACTCGGCAACCAGGGCGTCAAGGCCACCGACATTCCCGTGGTTGCCTTCTCGGTCGGCGAAGAAGAACTCGCCGGCATCGACACCAAGCCGCTGGTCGGCCACCTGGCCGCCTGGAACTACTTCCAGAGCGTGAAGGCCCCGATCAACACCGCCTTCATCAAGGATTGGCACGAGTTCACCAAGAAGCCGAACCGCACCACCAACGACCCGATGGAAGCCGCCTATATCGGCTTCAACATGTGGATCAAGGCTGTGCAGAAGGCCGGCACGGTTGACCAGGCCAAGGTCATCGACGCCATGATCGGCGTTGCCGTCCCCAACCTGTCGGGCGGCATCTCCACCATGATGCCGAACCACCACATCACCAAGCCGGTGCTGATCGGTGAAGTGAAGGCCGATGGCCAGTTCAACACCGTCTGGCAGACGCCGGGCACCGTGGTGGCCAACGAGTGGTCGCCCTACCTTGAAGGCTCCAAGGACCTGATCGCCGATTGGCGTTCGCCGATGTCCTGCGGCAACTTCAACGTTGTGACCGGCAAGTGCGGCGGCGCCTCCAAGTAATCGCCCACTCGCCTTGCTTGCCTGAATCGGGAGGCGTGATACGTCAAGCCTCCCGATTTTATCCCGGCAGCCTTCGGGCGCGACGAGGACGACCATGACCTCCCTAAAGCGCCTTCTTGCAACATTGCTCCTGGGCCTGTTTCTGCTCGGCGCCGTGGCCCCACAATCCCGTGCAGACGATGCGCCCGATCCGTTCCAGGGACTCGCCTCCGACAATTTCGACGACATCGCGGCAGCCCTCGGCGCCCTTGCCGTCTCTGGAAATCCCCAGGCCCTGCCCACCATCGCGGCCCTTCAGGCCGAAAACCTGTTCGTGGGGGCGGACCAGACCTCGCTCTACATCAAGACCGATGCCGGCTTCCTCGATGCGCGGACCGGCCAGAAGATGGATGACATCAACGAGGACGACCTGACCTCGGTGCGGGTCAACAACGCCGTCCGCCGCGCCATCGAGGCTGCACGCGGCGGGTTGGACCTTCTCTCGCCAGACACCGCCATTCGCCTGAAGGCGGCCGAAGACGTGTTCCGCTCCCGCGATCCGGCCACGCTGGACCTGCTGGGCCGCGCTATCGCCCAGGAAAAAGTGCCCGCCGTTCGCGCCGTTATGTTGCAGGCCCAGGCCGCCGCATTGCTCACCTCCGGCACTGGCACCGATGCCGAACGTCTCGCTGCCGTGGCCAACCTTCGGGCGCGTGGCGACATCGAAGCAAAATCGCTGCTCGGCTCCATCCATAACACCACGCCCGTCGTGGACGCCGCCGCCGCCGAGGCCATCGCCCATCTCAACCGCATGGAGCAGGTCTGGAGCCTTGCGCAGGGCGTGTTCTACGGCCTGTCGCTCGGCTCGGTGCTGCTGCTGGCCGCGGCTGGTCTGGCCATCACATTCGGCGTGATGGGCGTGATCAACATGGCGCACGGCGAGATGGTGATGATCGGCGCCTACACCACCTTCGCGGTGCAGGAGATCATCCGCACGTATATGCCCGGCTGGTTCGGCGCCAGCCTGTTTATTGCCATTCCCTTGGCGTTCATCGTCTCCGGCATGATCGGCATCCTGATCGAGCGTTGCCTGATCCGCTTCCTGTATGGCCGCCCGCTGGAGACCCTGCTGGCCACCTGGGGCCTGTCGCTGGTGCTGCAACAGGCCATCCGCTCCAGCTTCGGATCGTCCAACCGCGAGGTGGGAACACCGGCCTGGATGAGCGGCGCCACCCAATGGGGCGGCATGACGATCACGTATAATCGTTTGTACATCATCATCTTCGCCGCCATCGTGATCGCAGCCCTCATGGCGGTGCTGCGCTACACCGCCCTCGGCCTGCGGATGCGCGCCGTGACGCAGAACCGCCGGATGGCGGCTGCCATGGGCATTCGCACGCCGTGGATCGACGCGCTGACCTTCGGCCTCGGCTCGGGTGTGGCGGGCATGGCGGGCGTGGCGTTGAGCCAGATCGACAATGTCAGCCCCAATCTGGGCCAGAGCTACATCATCGACAGCTTCATGGTGGTGGTGTTCGGCGGCGTGGGCAATCTGTGGGGCACGGTGGTGAGCGCGTTGACCTTGGGTATCGTCAATAAATTCCTCGAACCGTTGGCAGGTGCGGTGCTGGGCAAGATCGTGGTGCTGGTGGCGCTCATCCTGTTCATCCAGCGCAAGCCGCGCGGCATGTTCCCCCTCAAGGGCCGGGCGGTGGAGCAATGAGCCGCCTGTCCACACGCATCTGCGTGGCCCTCGTGCTTGGTGGCGCCATCGCCATGGCAATGCTCAACCTCATGACCGCACCCGATGCCGCGATGCATGTGCCGACCTATGCGGTCTCACTCGTCGGCAAGTATCTGTCCTATGCCATTCTCGCCTTGGCGCTGGATCTGGTCTGGGGCTTTGGCGGCATTCTCTCGCTCGGCCATGCCGCATTCTTCGCCCTCGGCGGCTACGCGATGGGCATGTATCTGATGCGCCAGATCGGCGCGCGCGGCGTGTATGCCAATGCCACCCTGCCCGATTTCATGGTGTTCCTGAACTACAAGGAACTGCCCTGGTATTGGCTGGGCTTTGACAACCCCGCCTTCGCCATTCTGATGGCGCTGGTCATCCCTGGCGTGCTGGCGCTTGTCTTTGGCTTTTTCGCCTTCCGCAGCCGTGTTTCCGGCGTGTATCTGTCCATCATCACCCAGGCCCTCACCTACGCGTTGCTGTTGGCGTTCTTCCGCAACGACATGGGGCTTGGAGGCAATAACGGCCTGACCGACTTCAAGGAGATCTTCGGCTATTCCTTGCAGGCCGATGCCACACGCTCGGGCCTGCTGGTGGCCACCGCAATCTGCCTCACGCTGTGCCTGCTCGCCGCGCGCTACATCGTCACCTCCCGCTTCGGCAAGGTGCTGATCGCGGTGCGCGACACTGAAAGCCGCACGCGCTTCCTCGGCTATCGGCCGGAGAGCTACAAGCTGTTCGTCTTCGTGCTGTCCGCCATCATGGCCGGCATTGGGGGCGCGCTGTATGTGCCGCAGGTGGGCATCATCAACCCCGGCGAGTTCGCCCCGGCCGGGTCCATCGAGGCGGTGATCTGGGTGGCCGTGGGCGGGCGCGGCACGCTGGTGGGCGCCATTCTCGGCGCCGTGCTGGTCAATGCCGGCAAGACGTATCTGACCGGCGCGTTCCCCGAAATCTGGCTGTTCGCGCTCGGCTTCCTGTTCATCCTGGTGACGCTGCTGCTGCCGAAAGGCGTGCTCGGCCTGCTGCAATCGCGTCGCGGAGGCACGCCATGACCATCGGCCCCGTCTCCGGCACGTTGCTGTATCTCAACGGCGTGTCGGTCAGTTTCGATGGCTTCCGGGCTATCAACAACCTGTCCCTCGTTCTGCAACCTGGCGAAATGCGCGCCGTCATCGGCCCGAACGGCGCCGGCAAGACCACGATGATGGACATCATCACCGGCAAGACCAGGCCCGATGAAGGCCAGGTGATCTTCGGCGCCGAAACCGACCTGACCAAGCTGGACGAACCCGCCATCGCAGCCCTCGGCATCGGCCGGAAGTTCCAGAAGCCCACCGTGTTCGAGCCGCTCACGGTCTGGGACAACCTGCTGCTGGCGCTCGCCGGTGACCGCCGCCCCCGCTTCACCCTTTGGGCGCGCCAGACCGAGGACGAGGAAGGCCGCATCGAGGAGATCCTCAAGACCATCCGCCTCAAGGACGCCATCCACCGCCGCGCCGGCGATCTGTCGCACGGCCAGAAGCAATGGCTGGAAATCGGCATGTTGCTGGCGCAGGAGCCAAAATTGCTGCTGGTGGACGAACCAGTGGCCGGCATGACCGACAGCGAGACCGAACAGACCGCCGATCTGCTGCGCGAGATCAACCGCACCCGCTCGGTGGTGGTGGTGGAGCACGACATGGCCTTCGTGCGCGCGCTGGGCGTGAAGGTGACGGTTCTGCACGAGGGCTCGGTGCTGTCAGAAGGCAGCATCGATCATGTCAGCGAGGACCCGAAGGTCGTCGAAGTGTATCTGGGGCGCTGAAGATGTTGGAAGTTCGTGACGTCGACTTGCTCTACGGTGCCGCCATCGCCCTGCGCGGCGTGTCGTTGGATGCCAAGGTGGGGGAGACCACCTGCATCCTGGGCCGCAACGGCGTGGGCAAGACCAGCCTGCTGCGCGCCATCACCGGGGCGCATCCCATCGCCAAAGGCTCGATCAAATGGGAGGGCGAGGAGATTTCCAAGCTGCCCATCTATGAGCGCGCCAAGCGCGGCATTGCCTGGGTGCCGCAGGGCCGCGATATCTTTCCGCTGCTGACGGTGCGCGAGAATTTGGAAACCGGATTCGCCGTGCTGCCCCGCCGCGAGCATTTCATCCCGGACGAGATTTTCGAGCTGTTCCCGGTGCTGAAAACCATGCTCGGCCGGCGCGGCGGCGATCTGTCCGGCGGCCAGCAGCAGCAACTCGCAATCGGCCGCGCGCTGGTGATGAAGCCGCGTCTGCTGGTGCTGGACGAGCCGACGGAGGGCATCCAGCCCAGCATCATCAAGGATATCGGCCGCGTGATCGACCTGCTGCGCGGCCGCGGCAACATGGCCATTGTGCTGGTGGAACAGTATTTCGACTTCGCCCGCGACCTCGGCCAGCGCCTGATCGTGATGGACCGCGGCGATATCGTGGTGAACAGCACCCGCGCGGATTTGGACGAAGAGGACGTTCGGCGCAGATTGTCGGTGTAACCCACCGTGCGATATCTGGAATGTCCGAAACCTCCCTTCTCCAACGCGCCAAAGGCCATCTGCTCGTCGATGTGAAAACCCGCGACGGGATCACCGCCCTCGCGGATCTGCGACAGGACGGCTGCATGAAGGCGCGCTTCCCCCGTCCGGTGGACTGGATGGAAGCCGTCACCCTCAACAGCTCCGGCGGCGTCGCGGGCGGGGACCGGGTTTCGACCAAAATCCGCGTGCAAGAGGGCGCCCGGCTCACCATCGCGGCGCAGGCGGCGGAGCGGTTCTACCGCGCACTGCCGCAAGACCCGCCTTCCAACGTCCGCACCAGCATCACCGTCGAAGCCAACGCCCAAGCCGAATGGCTGCCGCAGGAGAGCATCCTGTTCGACCGCTGCGCCGTGGATCGTGTGCTGGAGATCGACGTGGCCGAGGGCGGCTGGTTCCTCGGCGTTGAAACCCTGGTATTCGGCCGCGCCGCCATGGGCGAGATCGTCTCAACCGCTCGCCTGGCCGACACCATTCGCATCCGCCACGCTGGGCGATTGCTGTTGCACGACGCCATCCGCCTGAACGGCGAAGTGGCCCCTGCCCTTGCCCGTGCCGCGATTGGCAGCAACGCCGCCGCCATCGCCACCATCGTGTTGGTCGGTGATCCCGCCCCGCCGTTGGACGAGTTGCGTGCGGCACTTGCCCCCACCGATGCCGGCGTGAGTGCGTGGAACGGGCTGATGGTGGCCCGCATCGTGGCCCCGGATGGCGCCGCCATGCGCGCCGCGATCATGGCCGGGCTACAGGTGTTGCGCGCAGGCCGGGCGCTGCCCCGCGTTTGGAATTGCTGAGCTACACAAGCTCAACCTCCCGCCCACCGGTATAAACGCCGCGCGCCACCCGGTTCTTGCCGGCATTCTTGGCCCGATACATGAGCATATCGCTGGCCGCCATCGCGTCCGACATGCTGACCGGCGGTGCATGGAATGTCAGCAGCCCCAGCGAGGCCGTGACCGCCCAGCCCTGGGCCACCATCGCGGCGCGAATGTCCTCGCGAATGCGATGGCTCACCACCTCGTGGTCATCGCAATCCAGCAACATGATCGCGAACTCGTCCCCGCCGATCCGCGCCGCGAAATCGCCGGCACGAATGTTGCGAGCGAGGCACTCGGCAACGATCCGCAAGGCCCGGTCGCCCGCCTGGTGCCCGCGCGTGTCGTTCAATCGTTTGAAGCCGTCCAGATCGACATAGAGCAGCGAGCTATGCCCCACCGCAGGCTTGCGCTGGATCAGAAACCGCGTTCCGGTCTCAAAGAAGGCGTGCCGGTTGCCGATGCCGGTCAAGGTGTCGGTGAGTGCCATGTGGTGCGCGTGATACAGAGTTCGCCGCAGCTCGAACGCCACCATCGTGTTCTCGGCGATCCGCTCCAGCGTGTCGATCTGGGCTCTGGGCAGTCGTCGGGTGAATGGGCCGGCAATCGAGAGCGGCCAGCACGCCCACCACATGCGTGTTGCCGGCCACCACCGGAAAGCCGGCAAAGAAGCGCAGGCCCCGGCGCACCTGCGGGTGATCGATGAACCGCTGGTCGCTTCGGGCATCGGCCACGATCAACGGCCGGCCATCGTTGCGGATCACCCAGTCGCAGAACGAGCCCCCCCGCGCGATCGACTGGCTGGGATTGCCAAAGCCGTGGGTTGCCTTGAACACCAGCTGGTCCAGATCCACCATCGCCATGAACGCCGCCCGCGCCCCGGCCACATGCGCCGTGATCGCCAAGGCGTTGTCCAGCGTCGCGGTGCCCTTGGCGTCCACCACCTCATAGGTGTGCAGGATGGCCAGCCGCTCCAACTCGCTTTGAGACAGGTGATCGTGCGCGTCTGATGTCACAGCCCCGGTGCCCACATGCCTGTTCCGACGAGCAGCACAATGGCGTGGTCGCGGTTAAGATTTCCTTACCGAAAAACGGTCCATTTTCGGCGCAAAACGAAGGCAACGTCCATACGCCCGGTGACACGAAGCACCCGCCTGTTTACCATCGCCGCAGAGGTGCCAACATGAACCTGACCCCGCGCGAAAAAGACAAACTGCTGATCTCCATGGCCGCCATGGTCGCCCGCCGCCGGCTGGAGCGCGGCGTGAAGCTGAACCATCCCGAAGCCGTGGCGCTGATCAGCGACTTCGTGGTCGAAGGCGCGCGCGACGGCCGTTCGGTGGCCGACCTGATGCAGGCCGGTGCGCATGTGATCACACGCGAACAGGTGATGGAGGGGATTGCCGAGATGATTCATGATGTTCAGGTAGAAGCCACCTTCCCCGACGGCACCAAGCTCGTCACCGTGCATGAGCCAATTCGTTAATCGAAAGAAAAAATCAATGAATTGGCCTGCATTAGATAGAAAATTGATTTTTGATATGTTGTTCAAAAATATTGGCATTGTTTCTTTTATTTTCTTCGGTGTTGAGATCACTAGCGGACACATTTCGTTCGATCGTATCGTTGGGTTTGTTGCTGCAATCATTGTCTGGACAGCACTTTCCGTCTTCTGGGAGCTTCGCCGTCAAAAGAGGGTTGCCCAATGATCCCAGGTGAAATCGACACCCTGCCCGGCGACATCGAGCTGAACGCCGATTTGCCGCGCACCATGCTCACCGTGGCCAACACCGGCGACCGGCCGATCCAGGTCGGCAGCCATTACCATTTCGCCGAAACCAACCCGGCCCTGAGCTTTGACCGCGCCGCCGCTCATGGCCAGCGCCTGGACATCGCCGCCGGCACCGCCGTGCGGTTCGAGCCGGGCCAGACGCGCGACATCGTTCTGGTGCCGTTCCAGGGGCGACGTATGATCTTTGGTTTTCGCGGCGACGTGATGGGAGCGATCTGATGGCACGCATCACCCGCAGGGCCTATGCCGACATGTACGGCCCCACAACCGGCGACCGCGTGCGGCTGGCCGACACCGAACTCTGGGTGGAGGTCGAGCGCGACTTCACCATCTACGGCGATGAAGTGAAGTTCGGCGGCGGCAAGGTGATCCGTGACGGCATGGGCCAGTCCCAGGCCTCGCAGGCGCAGGGTGCTGTGGATACCGTCATCACCAACGTGCTGATCATCGACACCTGGGGCATCGTCAAGGCTGACGTCGCCATTACCAACGGCCGCATCGCCGCCATCGGCAAGGCCGGCAATCCGGACGTGCAGCCGGGCGTGACGATCATCGTCGGCCCCGGAACTGAAGTGATCGCCGGCGAAGGCAAGATCCTCACCGCGGGCGGCGTGGACAGCCACATCCATTTCATCTGCCCGCAACAGGTGGACGAGGCGCTGTGCTCCGGCGTGACCACGCTGTGCGGCGGCGGCACCGGCCCGGCCACCGGCACGTCTGCCACCACCTGCACCCCAGGGCCGTGGCACATGATGCGCATGTTGCAGGCGGCCGAGGGCTTGCCGGTCAACATCGCCTTCTCTGGCAAGGGCAATGCCTCGCAGCCGCAGGCACTGGAAGAAATGATCCGCGCCGGCGCCTCGTCGCTGAAGCTGCATGAGGATTGGGGCACCACGCCCGCCTCGATCGACTGCGCTCTGTCCGTGGCTGATCGTTACGACGTGCAGGTGATGATCCACACCGACACGCTTAACGAATCAGGCTTCGTCGAAGACACCATCGCCGCCTTCAAGGACCGCACCATCCACGCCTTCCACACCGAAGGTGCCGGTGGCGGCCATGCGCCGGACATCATCCGCGTGGCCGGCCTGCCCAACGTGCTGCCAAGTTCCACCAACCCCACCCGCCCCTACACGTCCAACACGCTCGACGAGCATCTGGACATGCTGATGGTCTGCCATCACCTCGACAGTTCCATCCCCGAGGATGTGGCCTTCGCGGAGAGCCGCATCCGCCGCGAGACCATCGCCGCCGAGGACATTCTGCACGACATGGGTGCGCTTTCGATGATCTCATCGGACAGCCAGGCCATGGGCCGCGTCGGCGAGGTGATCATTCGCACCTGGCAGACCGCGCACAAGATGAAAATGCAGCGCGGCGCGTTGGCAGGTGATACCGCCCGTTCGGACAACAACCGCGTCAAACGCTACATCGCCAAATACACCATCAATCCGGCCATCGCCCAGGGTTTCTCGCACGAGGTCGGCTCGATCACGGTTGGCAAGCTGGCCGATCTGGTCCTGTGGTCCCCGGCCTTCTTCGGCGTAAAGCCGGATCTGGTCATCAAGGGCGGCACCATCGCCATGGCGCCGATGGGCGACCCGAACGCCTCTATCCCCACCCCGCAGCCGGTGCATTACCGGCCGATGTTCGGCATGTATGGCCAGGCGATGGCGGCCAGTTGCATCACCTTCGTCTCGGGCGCGGCATTGGAGCATGAGATCGGCCACAAGCTCGGCCTGCGGCGCATGTTGTCGGCCGTCAGCAACACCCGTGGCGGCATCGGCAAGCGCAGCATGATCCACAACGACGCCATGCCGCATATCGAGGTGGACCCGGAGACCTACGAGGTCCGCGCCGATGGCGTGCATCTGACCTGCGAGCCTGCCACCATCCTGCCGATGGCGCAGCGTTACTTCCTGTTCTGATGCGCGCTGTGTCCGTTCTGGGCTGCGGCCAATGGGCGGCATCGCGCGAGGTGGGGCGGATCACCGCTGATTTCGAACAGCGGTTTCGCCGTCGCTATCTGTTCGCCACCGAAACCGGGCTTGAGTTCCTGCTGGACCTCAAGCAACCGGCGCGGTTGCGCGATGGCGACGGGCTGGTGCTGGAAGACGGCGGTATTGTCCGCGTGGTGGCACTGCCCGAAGCCCTTGTGGAAATCACCACGTTTGACGACCGCACCCTCACCCGCATCGCCTGGCATCTCGGCAACCGCCACCTGCCGGTGCAGGTGATGCGTCACGCGCTGCGCATCCGGGCCGAGCCCGTCACCGAAGCCATGATCGAAGGCTTGGGCGGCAACATTCGTCCCCTCACCGAAGCCTTCGACCCCGAGCCAGGCGCCTATGACCATTCCTGACCCCGCCGCTACCTTGCGCCTGCTGGCCTGGCTGTCCCCCGCCTTCCCCACGGGTGCCTATGCCTATTCGCACGGCATCGAATGGGCTGTGGAAACCCACGACATCCGTGATGCCGACACGCTGTTCGCGTGGCTGGACGACGTGCTGCGCCACGGCAGCGGCCGCACCGACGCCATCATGCTCCGCCACGCCCATCGCGCGGCCGGGGACCTGAACACGCTGGCCGATCTGGCCGAACTGGCGTTGGCCATCTCGCCCAGTCAGGAACGCCGGGCGGAATCCACCGGCCAGGGCCGCGCGTTCATGCAGGCGGCCCGCGCGTGGAACAACATTCTGCTGCCGAAACTCGCCGAGCGGATCGGCGATCTTCCCTACGCTATCGCGGTCGGAGCACTCGCCGGCGTGTCCGGCATCGATGAGGACCTCGCCACCGCCGGTGTGGTGCAGGCCTTCGCGGCCAACCTGATCTCGGCCGCCGTCAGGCTCGTGCCGCTCGGCCAGACAACCGGGCTGTCCGTGCTGGCCCGGCTGGAACCCGCCATCCTCGCCATCACCAGCGAAACACGCTGCGCCACATTGGA
The DNA here is from genome assembly GCA_040399685.1 of Acetobacteraceae bacterium. Lineage (GTDB taxonomy): Bacteria > Pseudomonadota > Alphaproteobacteria > Acetobacterales > Acetobacteraceae > CAIQQQ01. Next base: position 122,004 of record JBBART010000003.1, on the reverse strand, counting down.
TGATCTTGGCGGATTCTGCTTTCGCTCAGACATCGCCTCCATGCGTCACGAAACCCAATACACAAGGCTGTTCAGATCATGACTTCCCCCAACGGCCCGCTCAAGATCGGCATCGGCGGCCCGGTCGGCAGCGGCAAGACGGCGCTGATGGATGCGCTGTGCAAGATCTTCCGCGAAACCTACCAGATCGCGGCCATCACCAACGACATCTACACCCGTGAGGACGCCGAGTTCCTCACCCGCGCCGGATCGCTCTCACCGGATCGCATCCTGGGCATCGAGACCGGCGGCTGCCCGCACACCGCCATTCGTGAGGACGCCAGCATCAACCTAGCCGGCGTTGATGAAATGAACCGCCGCTTTCCAGATCTAGACCTGATCCTGATCGAAAGCGGCGGCGACAACCTCTCGGCCACCTTCAGCCCGGAACTGGCGGATGTGACGATCTATGTGATCGACGTGTCGGCCGGCGACAAGATTCCGCGCAAGGGCGGGCCAGGCATTACCCGCAGCGATCTGCTGGTGATCAACAAGATCGACCTCGCCCCCCATGTGGGCGCCAGCCTGGAGGTGATGGACCGGGACGCCAAGCGCATGCGCCCCGAACGCCCGTTCCTGTTCACCAACATCCGCGCCGGAAAAGGCGTGGCCGATATCGCTGCCTTCATCGTCAAGCAAGGTGGCCTGCGGGTTTAACGCAGGATCATCACGTCCACACCTGGCTGACCGACCTCGCTCGCCTCCTGCATCGGCAAGGCTTTTTTGGTATGGGCGACCAGCCATGTGCGTACCAGCGTGGTGTGCTCGCGGGCCACGGAAATGTCAGCATCGCGGCCGGTCAGGCGCAGGCCACTTGGGTTGATCTGGTCGATCAGCGCCACCAGCCGTGCGAGTTGCGCTTCGCCGGCCGGGGACAGGCTGGTGCCGATGAACACCGCTTCCGGCAGCGGAGCCAATGTTCCCTGCTGCATAACCGCCCCATTGAGGTCGCGCATCAAAATCGGCACAGAGGCCATGGCACCGTTCACGCCCGGGGTGTCCAACACCTCTGGCCGGTCCTGCCGGACGGCCGTGCTGCCCAGGCCACGTACTGTCAGCCTTGGTTCCGTGCCGCCGCCGAGCACGGTGTAGACAATGCTGATCGTGTTGCCCTCCACCAGCACAGGGGCCATCGGCGCCAATTCGGCCCGCACGGTGTTGGTCTCACCGCGCACCGTCAGCGCGCTGCAGGCGCCGCGCAGGCGAAACCGGTTGTGGTTGCCCTGCAACGTCACGGCACGACTGGCGCAGTCCAGTTCGATGGTGGCGTTGTCGCCCAACAGCACCGCGGTCTCGGCCGATGGCGCCGGACTGCCGGATGCCGGGCGCACATCGGCAAAGCTGCCGGACACGCGCAAGCGCGGCAATGCGCCACGCATGGCAGAAAACACAACCTTGTTGTGGCTGCCCTCGATGTCGATCAATGCCCCGGCCGCAAGGGCGACGATGACAATGTTGTTCTCACCGCGGATCTGCAACCCGGTGCAGGCCGTCTTGCCGTTTCCAGTAAAAGTGACAACGTTCTCGGCGCCGTTGACGGAAGCCGCGGCCCCGCCGCAGGCCTCGGTGCGGGTTTGCGCCTCGGCAGCGATGGCAAGCCCTTCGGCCTTGGCTGCGCCCGACAGCAACAACATCGCAATCAGTGGGCCCATGCCCGACATGACGGGAGCGACACGATTAAACAAACTCGTGATTTGCGCCCGTGGTTTCATGTCGGTAACGCTCCGGCTGTGTTGAACAAAACCAAAATACTTCTCGTCGAGGACGAGGACCTCATCCGTGAACTTTTGTCGGACACGATGGAAGCTGACGGATACACCGTCATCGCAACCGCCAACGGCGGGGAGGCCATAGCACTTCTCCAGGCCGGTGAGCGATTCGATCTGTTGATGACCGATCTCCAATTGGCTGGCACGCATGGGGGGTTCGATGTGGCACGCACAGCACGCGATTTGCTGCCGGACATGCCGCTTATCTTCACCACCGGCCAGCCTGACCGCATGTCATCCTGGAACATCGGCCCGGCAGACGCATTCATTGCCAAGCCATTCCGGCCCTCCGAGATCCGCGCCGCAGTGCGACGCATGATCTCGGCATCGGATTAACCTCAGCAATTCGGCCTGCCCGGCGGGCAGGACTTGCCTGCCGGCGCCGGTCGCGGTGCGGGCGGCGCCTGGTGTACGACCTGCGGCGGCGGCGCGGCAGGCGCTGGACGTTGGACCTGTTGTTGCACAGGTTGCGGCGGTGGCGCGGGCCGCTGCACTGGCAGCGGTTGCGGCTGTGACGGACGTTGCACCGGTTGCGGCTGTGGCTGCGCGGGGCGCTGCTGTGGTTGTGGCTGCACGGGCCGCTGCACCGGTTGCGGTTGCGGTTGCGGTTGCGGCGCAGCGCGCTGCTGCACCGGTTGGAGCGCCGGCTGCGTTGGCCGCTGGACCTGTGGTTGCGGCACAGGTGTTGCCCGCTGCTGGAAGGACTGAGGTGCTGGAGGCTGAGCAACCGAACGCGGTGCCATTGCCGCGGGCGCGGGCACCGTCTGCGGAACAAACGCCTGCCCAGGCCGGGGCGCTGTCGGCTGTGCCACGGCACCAGGCTGGTTTGGGCGAACCCCAGATGTGCTTACTGGCGGCGCGCCAGATATTCCCGGCGTTGGTGCCGCCTGTCGGCTCGGTACGGCCGGCAAAACTGCCCCAATGGCCGGAAGCAGCGTGGTGGGGCCGACCGGTGAGGCTGGTCCCCGCGGAGGGATTGCCGGCCCTGACACGGCTCCCGATATACTGCCCTGCGCGCCGGGCAAGGCCGCCTCGCCACTGGGACGAGGGGCGTTGAAGCCTCCTCCCGCCTGCGCTCCCCCCGACACCGCCACCGGTCCACGCGGGATAATGGCCGGCCCAGGCGCGGAACCCGGAGCAATCGGAGGCGTGGCGCCGCCCTGCGGCAATGGCTGCCGGCTCCGGTTCAACAGCGCCGCTCCACCCAACACGGCGGCGCCGCCGATCACAGCGCCCGTTGCAAGACCTGCATGCGAAGGTGATCCGGCCTGAGGCGCCGCTGCCGGAGCAGGACCGCCTACAGACAAGGGCCCATTGGCGGGCGATGGTCCATTCGGAAGGGCCGGCGCAGTGCCGGCGCGCTGCCGGAAGGCAGGCCCCGGGGCGACAGGCTGCACCGGTGCTGCATTGGGTGCCGGTTGCAGGTTGAACGAGCGCGCCACCACCGGCGTTACGCCACGCGTGGCCAAGGTGGGCTGCACCGGCGCGCGCGCCACGGGCTGAAACCCGCTTGCCTGCACCTGCGTGGCTGGACGTGCCTGCGCAGCGATTGGCTGGGATTGCTGCATCGCCGATGCCTGCACCACTGTGGTTGCGTGATTGTTGACATAGCGCGTGTTGTTCACTGTGGTGTTCGTGATGTTTGTCACGTCTCCACCGTTCATCCGCCGCATGTAATTGTTCGAAGCAGCGTACGACGGCCGATATGCCTCACGCGGGCCCAGCGGAATCCATCCGACGGCGGCGGCAAGGCCCACACCGACAGCAACGCCGGCCGCAGCGCCCACGAAGGTGACAAGCGCTGGCGAATAGACCGGCCGGCCGCCATAAACAACGCCCTCCTCCACCGGCGTCCAGGCCCAACGGTCATGGATTTCAACCCAACGGCCGTAATGCGATGGCGCAAATCCCCACGGCGCCTCATCCACCCAGGTCCATCCCCAGGGCGACACCCAGCTCCATCGACCATGGCGGTAGGGAACCCAGTCGGGCTCGACCGGCGGATACCAGACCCGGCCATATTCCGGCGCCTGCTCCCATTCGCCGGTGCCGGCCAATGCCTCATAGCCAGTCATCTGCAGCACCGCCGGTGGCGGCGGCAGGCTGCCCGGTGCGGCCATCGGTTGTGGGCGGGCCATCTGTGCCGCCATGAAGCTGTCCGGCACCTGCGCCACCACAGAGCCGGTGAAGCTGTCCGTGCCCGATATCTGGGCGGTCTGATGCGGGCCCACGTTCAGCGACACGCCGGGGCCCTGAACCTCGGCTGCCCCCTCATCCACCGTCACCAGTGTCGGGCGCTCGGTGTCGCCGACGACGATCGCATAGCGCCCCGGCTGGCTCAGCCGGACCGTGCCACGCGGCGTGCGCAGCACCGCTTGCTCACCGGCCGCAAGATCCCGGATTTCGACGAACACATGCCCCTGGGCCGCAGTGGCGGACAGGTTTTGATCGTCCAGCCGGTCGATGGTGAATTCAGAGGTGGAATCGAGCGTGATGCGGGTGCTGCCGATATCCAGATCGGCGGTGGAGCCTGGTTGCGTCCAGAACGCGTTGCCGGTGGTGATGGGGTAGTTCACCGTCGCCGGTTCCCAGTGATCCTGATCGTAGGTGTGAAAGGATACAGTCCCAGACAGACGCCCGACCCGACCGACGCGTGCCGGCGGGTCACCAGCTGCCAGCGCGTCTGCCTGCGCAACATCGCCCCCGGATTGCTGGGCCAACGCCGGCGCCACGCACCCAAATGCCATCGCCGCCACGGTCGCGGCTGTCGTCAGGCGAAAGACGGGGCGATGCATACGCATGAAATCAATTTCCTTCATCCTGGCAAAGACCAGGAACAACGCAGTCTCGCCATAAATCATGGCGAAACGCTGGCGGGCCGCATTGTGGCCGGATGAACCCGAGTTCATGGGAACTGCCCCAGTGCAGCCATAGTTTTGAAACTATAATCAAACAACAATTTCGGAGGGCCAATACGATGTCGCGGCTCAAATATTTTTTACCACCGACGGCTGCCTTGCTGGCGCTGCTCACTCTCACCGGCTGCGTTGCCTACCCGGCGGGGTATGAGGGCGGCGGCTATTACGCAGCGCCAAGTGCCGTCGTGGCAGTGCCCGTGCCGGTCTACCGCCCGTATTACGGCGGGTATTACGGCGGCGGCTGGGGCCGTGGTGGTGGCGGTTGGGGTCGCGGCGGCGGGCGCTGGCGCTGACGGCAGCAAAAAGGCCGGGGAAACATTCCCCGGCCTTTTTTCAGATCAGTGGCCGAGGCCCTTGACGATCTCTTCGGTCATTTTCTTCGCGTCGCCGAACAGCATCATGGTGTTCGGACGGAAGAACAGCTCGTTGTCCACACCCGCATAGCCGGACGCCATGGAGCGCTTGACGAACAGAACCGTGGCGGCCTTGTCCACTTCCAAAATTGGCATGCCATAGATGGCCGAGGTCGGGTCGGTCTTGGCGGCCGGGTTGGTCACGTCGTTGGCGCCGATGACGTAGACGACATCCGCGGTGGAGAAATCGTTGTTGATTTCCTCAAGCTCGAACACTTCGTCATACGGCACGTTGGCTTCGGCCAGCAGCACGTTCATGTGGCCAGGCATGCGCCCTGCCACGGGATGAATGGCGTATTTGACCTCGACGCCCTCTTTCTTCAGCAGGTCGCCCATCTCACGCAGCGCGTGCTGCGCCTGCGCCACCGCCATGCCGTAGCCGGGCACGATGATGACCTTGCCGGCGTTCTTCATGATGAAGGCGGCGTCGTCGGCATTGCCGGTCTTGACGGTGCGATCGGTCGCACCGGCGGGGCCAGCGGCAGCGCCGCCGCTATCGGTGCCAAAGCCGCCCAACAGCACGTTGAAGATGCTGCGGTTCATGCCTTTGCACATGATGTAGGACAGAATGGCGCCCGAAGCGCCCACGAGCGCGCCGGTGATGATCAGCGCCAGGTTCTGGATGGTGAAGCCGATGCCGCAGGCAGCCCAACCGGAATAGGAGTTGAGCATGGACACCACCACCGGCATGTCCGCGCCACCGATCGGGATGATCAGCAGGAAGCCCATCGCGATGGCCAGCAACGCGATCAGCCAGAAGATCGCCTGGCTGCCGGTGGCCACGAAGCACACGACCAGCAGCACCAACAGAACGCCCAGGCCCAGATTGATCTGGTGCTGGAACTTGAAGGTGATGGGCGAGCCCTTCATCAGGGCCTGCAACTTGGCGAACGCGATCAGCGAGCCCGAAAAGGTGATGCCACCGATGGCCAGACCCAGCGACATCTCAACCAGCGACTGGCCGTGAATGTTGCCCGGGGTGCCGATGCCGAAGGATTCCGGCGCGTTCAGCGCGGCTGCCGCCACGAACACGGCGGCAAGGCCCACAAGCGAATGAAACGCTGCCACAAGCTGCGGCAGCGCCGTCATCTGGATGCGCTTGGCCAGCACCGTGCCGACCGTGCCACCGATCGCCACGGCGATGACGATCAGCACATAGCCGTGCAACGTCATGCCGGCATGAACCAGCGTCGCCAGAATGGCGATGCCCATGCCGATCATGCCGAAGCGGTTGCCCTGCTGGGATGTCTCAGGGTTGGAAAGGCCGCGCAGCGCCAGGATGAACAGGACGGCGGCGACGAGATAGGCGACCGAAGTCAGGGATGCGGACATCGGGTTATTTCACTTTCTTCTTGAACATCGAAAGCATGCGCTGCGTGACAACGAAGCCGCCGAAAATGTTCACGCTGGCGAGCATCACGCCGATGAAGCCGAACGCCATCGCCCAATAGCTCTCGGCCAGGCCGGTCGCGAGCATGGCGCCGACCACGATCACCGAGGAGATGGCGTTGGTGACGCCCATCAACGGCGAGTGCAGCGCGGGGGTGACGTTCCACACCACGTAGTAGCCAACGAAGCAGGCCATCAGGAAGATGGCGAGCAGGAAAATGAAGGGTTCCACCACTTCGGCCACAGGGCCGGCCGCCTGCGTGAAGCGGGCGGCGGCGTCAGCGAGATCTTGCGCGCGGACGGCGATGGATGCGGCCTGTTCGGCCAGCTGGGCTGGGGTCATGATGTGGCTCCTCAGGCAGCGGGTGCGGGCTGGAACGAGGCGTGCACCACGGCGCCGCCACGGGTCAGCATCACGCCCTTGATGATGTCATCTGTCTCGGGAAGCTTCGGCGCCTGGGCGTCCTTGTCCCAGAACGTGCTCAGGAAGGTGAACAGGTTCTTCGAGTACAGCTGGCTGGCGGCCACCGGAATACGGCCCGGCCAGTTCTGCCAGCCGACGATCTTCACACCATTCGGAGTGATGGTGATGGTGCCCGGCTGCGTCAGTTCGCAATTGCCGCCGGCGTCGGAGGCGAGATCGACGATCACGCTGCCGGCCTTCATGCTGGCGACCTGTGCTGCATTGACGATGACCGGCGCCTTGCGGCCCATGACCAGCGCCGTGCAGATGACCATGTCGTTCTTGGCGATGGTCACGTTCATCAGCTCGGTCTGCTTGGCGCGAAACGCCTCGCTCATCTGCCCGGCATAGGCGCCGGTCTGCTTGGACGATTCCTCGTCGTCCACACCGATATAGGTCGCGCCGAGCGAACGAATTTCTTCCTTCGCGGCCGGGCGCACGTCGGTGGCCGACACAAGGGCACCGAGGCGGCGGGCGGTGGCAATGGCCTGCAATCCGGCCACGCCGGCGCCGATGACGAACACACGCGCCGGCGGCACGGTGCCGGCGGCGGTCATCATCATCGGGAAGCCGCGGTCGAAATTGAAGGCGCCTTCGATCACCGAGCGATAGCCGGCCAGGTTGGCCTGGCTGGACAGCACGTCCATGGACTGGGCGCGGGTGATGCGCGGCAGCAATTCCATCGAGGCGCAATCGATTCCGGCGGCGGCCAGGCTGGACACCAAAGCCGTGTCCGAGAACGCATTGGCCACGCACACCAGCAAGGTGCCGCGCGCCATATGGCTTCGGATATCGGCATCCGGCATCTGCACGGAGAACGCCACGGCCGCGCCGGCCAAAGCCGACTGCGCGTCCTGGGTGATCTCGGCGCCCGCTGCCTGATAATCGGAATCGGAGATGGCCGACGCCAGGCCGGCACCACTCTCGATTGCCACGGAGATCCCGAGCGCCGCCAATTTTTTGACGGTTTCGGGGGTTGCGGCAACGCGTGTCTCGAAAGCGCGCCGTTCTTTCAGCACCGCTAGGCGCATCTGATTGGTCCTTTTTGTATAAGCACGACTATTGGAACGCTGTACCGGGCATCGTTGCCCACACAGACACTCTGTTTCTATGCCCGCGTATTCGCATACGGCGCAAGGGCACAATGGGAGCCCCCCGGCACCAATTTGTCTTGGCTGTTACCCGACGGGAACACCGGATTGCGCCAAGGCTTCCGCCTGACGGTCGGCCAGCGCCTGGGTGTTGAAGTCCTGGATCAGCTCCTGGAACAGCCGGCTCCAGTTTATTTCGGCCTTGAGACGAAAAAATACGCTGCCGAGGCCGATGGCGCTGCGGTCCATCAGCACGAACTCGCGCGGCGGCCGCACGCCGCCGACGCGCTTGAGCCCCTCATGCACCTTCATCGCCACGGACCGGCCGAACGTGGGGTCGTCCACCTCGGTGATGCGGCGCACGCGATCGTCCATCAGCGGTTCGTACAGGAAGCGCGCCCACAGGTTCAGGATGTCCATCTTCTCGTTGGACAGGTCCGTGAAGCCCCATTGCTGGTAGGCGTGGTGCGATTTTTCCCGGTCGTTGTCGCGGATGGCCTCGTACAGATCGATCACCGCCCGCACGAAGGTGGGCGGAAAGACGCGAATGGCGCCGTAATCGAGCAGATTGAGCGTGCCGTCCGGGCAGACCTGATAATTGCCCAGATGCGGATCGCCATGAATGACGCCGTAGCGATAGAACGGCACATACCATGCGCGGAACAGCGCCTGGGCGATGGCGTTGCGCTCCTCCATCGGGGGCTCTTCTTCCAACCGCTTCATCAGCGGCCGGCCTTCGAGCCAGTTCATCGTCACCAGCCGCTTGGTGCTCAGGCGTTCCACCGGCACCGGCACATGCACCAGCGGCTGGTCGGCCAGCATGATGCCATAAAGCCGCATCTGGGCGGCTTCGCGGGTGTAGTCGAGTTCCTCGCGCAGGCGTTCGTCCAACTCGGTGTAGATGTCCTCGGTCTGGATGCTGTCATCCATGCGCCGATAGACCGACATCGCCAGCCGCAACTGGCGCAGATCAGCCTCCATGGTGCTGGCCATGTCCGGATATTGCAGCTTGCAGGCCACCTGGCTGCCATCCGGCAACGTGGCGCGATGCACCTGTCCGAGAGACGCCGCGGCGGCGGCCTGCAGATCGAAGCTGGCGAAGTTCGACTGCCAGTTCGCCCCCAATTCGCCCTGCATCCGCCTTCGCACGAAGGCTGCCCCCATCGAGGGCGCGTTGGCCTGAAGATGCGACAACTCGGCCGCATATTCCGCCGGCAGCGCGTCTGGAATGGTGGTCAGAAACTGCGCCACCTTCATCATCGGGCCTTTAAGCCCCCCGAGAATGACGCGCAGATCCTCGGCATGGGCCGCCCGGTCAGACTTGATGCCCATCCGGTTGCCGGCCAGACGCACCGCGATGCCGCCCACGGCGCCGGATGTCTTGGCAATCCGGCGGATCTCGCCGAACAGCGAGGCGCGGTCTTCGTTGTCGCTCACGATTTGCCAGCCTCCAACTCGTCGATGAAGCCGGAAATCACGTCCAGTCCTTTCCGCCAGAACGCGGGGTCGGACGCATCAAGGCCAAACGGTGCCAGCAATTCCTTGTGCCGCTTGGTGCCGCCGGCCCGCAGCATGTCGAGGTATTTGGCCTGGAAGCCGGGATGGCCGGACTGGAACACGCCATACAACGCATTCACCAGGCAATCGCCGAACGCATAGGCATACACATAGAACGGCGAGTGCACGAAATGCGGCACATACGACCAGAACACGCTGTATTCCGGCGTGAACTCGAAGGCCGGGCCGAGTGACTTGCGCTGCACGTCCATCCAGATCTCGCCGATCTGATCGGCCATCAGCTCGCCGTTGCGGCGCTCGGCGTGAACCCGGCGTTCGAACTGATAGAACGCGATCTGGCGCACCACCGTGTTCAGCATGTCCTCCACCTTGGAGGCGAGCATGATGCGGCGGCGCGCCGGGTCGGTCTCGGCATCCAGCAGCGCGCGGAAGGTCAGCATCTCGCCGAACACCGAAGCGGTTTCGGCCAGGGTCAGCGGCGTGCCGCTCATCAGATAGCCCTGCTTGGCGGCCATCACCTGGTGCACGCCATGGCCCAGTTCATGCGCCAGGGTCATCACGTCGCGCGTCTTGCCGTGATAGTTCAGCAGCAGATACGGATGCGCGTCCGGCACCGTTGGGTGTGCGAAGGCGCCGCCGGACTTGCCGGGGCGCAATCCGGCGTCGATCCAGCTGTTGCTGAAGAACGTGCGGCCCACTTCCGCCAGTTCCGGCGCGAACGCGCCATAGGCCCCCAGCACGCGGCGCTTGGCCTCGTCCCACGGAATATGGCTGTCGTCATCGCCAGGCAGCGGGGCGTTGCGGTCCCAGTGCTGCAGCTTCTCCAACCCGAGCCACTTGGCCTTGAGCGCGTAATACCGATGCGACAGGCGGGGGAAATCGTCGGACACCGCCGTCACCAACGCATCGACCACCTCGTCCTCAACCATGTTGGAGCGATTGCGATAGCTCCACGGCTGCGGGTAATGGCGCCAGGTGTCGTCAATCTCCTTGTCCTTGGCGAGCGTGTTGGTCACCAGCGCGAACAGCCGCGCATTGGCGCCGAACACCTTCCCGATGGCGCGGCCGGCCTTTTCGCGGACCGTGCGATCGGTGTCCGACAGCCGGTTCAGCGCCGCGGACACCGTCAGTTCCTGAGAGTCGATCGTCACCCGCAAACCGGTGATGGTCTCATCGAACAGGCGCGACCATGCCTGCCGGCCGGTAACCTCTTTCTCATGCAGCAGCTTTTCCAGCGTGTCGTCCAACTGGTGCGGGCGGAACACCCGAAGGTCCCGAAACCAGGGGCGCAGGCGGGACAGCGCCGGGTCTGCGAATTTCGCCTCCAGCTCCGAATCTTCGAGTCGGTTCAGTTCGAGCGTGAAGAAGATCAGATGCGAGCTGATGCCCGTCACCCGCTCGCTCATGGACTGGTAGAACTTGCCGATCACGGGGTCGCTGGAATCGCCGCTGAACAAAAGCTGCGCGTAAGACATCACCCGGCCCAGAATGGCCTCGATCTGCTCATAATCACGGATTGCCGCCGCCAGCGCCGCACCGTTGGTGGCGGCCAGCTTTCCGGCATGAGCCGTGCTCAGCGCCCGCGCCCGTGCCTCGGCGCGGTCCAGATCGGCGCGTAGTTCTGGGCTGTCGGTGGCGGGATAAAGGTCGCGCAAATCCCAGCTGGGAAGGGCTTCAGTCAGGGCATCAGGCATTCGAGACAACATCCCAGCATGGTTTGTGGCGTTGTTCATGTGGGCAGTCCGGAGGACTGTCAAAGGGGGGCATTCGGGCGAAAGGCAGCGGCGCACGCAGGCCAGCCCCTCGACCAACGGCCGAAGGTGGTCGCAACATCGGTTCTTGTCTGTCCCAGGAGCCGCCGATGCATGTCATTTCGTCCTCCCCTGCCCCCGTGCGGCGCAAAGGCTTTCTCACGCGACCGGATGGCAGGATTTATTTCGAAGTCACCGGCAGCGGACCGGCCATCGTGTTCGCCCATGGCCTGGGCGGCAATTATCTGTCCTGGTGGCAGCAGATTCCGTCGTTCCAGGACAGCCACACCTGCGTCACCTTCAGCCATCGCGGCTTCTTCCCGTCCGATGCGCCCGCCGATCCAAGCCTTTACGCCGCCGATCTGCTGGCGCTGATCGATCATCTGGGGCTGGACCGGATCAGCATCGTCGCCCAGTCGATGGGCGGATGGACGGCGGTGGATTTCGCCTTCGCCTGCCCTGAACGGCTGGACGCGATGGTGCTGGCGTCCACCTCGGGTGCCATCGACCCGCGTCAGGCCGGACCGGACGTGGCCGAACCGCTGGCCGCCTGGACCGCAAAGGCCCAAGCCACCCACGCTCAAGGGGCCACCAGCGGCATCCACGCAGCCATGGGGGAGCGCGGCGCCGCCGAACAGCCGGCGTTGCATTATCTTTATCGGGCCGTCGACGAACTCAGCACCGATCTCGACAAGGAGGATGTGCGCGCCAGGTTGGGCGCGGCCCGCATCCGTCCCGCCAGCGACCTCGCCGCCATCAAGACGCCAACCCTATGGCTGACCGGCGCCGAGGATCTTGTGTTCCCCAGCTTCGTGGCCCCGCTGATGGCCAGCGGCATGGCGCATGCAAGGCATGTGGAAGTGAACGACGCCGGACATTCCGTTTATTTCGAACATGCGGCTGACTTCAACCGCATTGTTGCTGCCTTCCTGGAGACCATCGGATGAAGATCGATACCAAGCGCTTCCTGGCCGACCTGCATGATCTGCGCCAGATCGGCACGTACAAAACAGGCGTGCACCGCCCCACCTACTCACCGGAGGACATGCAGTCCCGGTGCTGGCTGATGGAGCGGATGACGGAAATTGGCCTAGAGGCCAGCATCGACGGCATCGGCAACGTCTATGGCCGCCATACCGGCCCCGGGCCCCATTTGCTCGCCGGCAGCCATATCGAGACGCAAAATCAGGCAGGCTGGCTGGACGGCGCCCTCGGCGTAGTATCGGCCCTGGCCCTGGCCCGGGCCGGATTGCCAGTGGACGTGGCGGCCTTCGCCGATGAGGAGGGCCATTTCGAAGGCGGCTTCCTCGGCAGCCGCTCCATCGTCGGCCTCCTGAGCGACGAACAGATCGACGCCTCCCGCAGCCGCAACGACGGCACGCCCTTGCGCGCAGCACTGGCCGCCGCGGGCCTCGCCGGAAAGCCGCGGATGCAGATCGAACCCGGCCGCCATCGCGGTTTCTTCGAGATGCATATCGAGCAGGGAACCCAGCTTGAATCCGCCGGCCTGCGCGCCGGCGTGGTGACCGGGATTGTCGCCATCTGGCAATACCGCATTCATTTCGACGGCCAGCAGGATCACGCCGGCGGCACCACCATGGCCGAACGGCGCGACGCCGGTCTGTCCGCAGTGCGGCTGCTGGCGGCGATCGACGCGGAATTCCCGCGTATCTGCGGGCCCCGCTCGGTCTGGACCTGCGGACGGATCACGCTTGACCCGGGAGCACCCTCGATCATCCCCGGCTCGGCGGACGTGCTGTTCCAGATCCGCGACATCGACATGGACACGCTCAAGCGCATGGAAGCCACGCTGGAGCGCCTGGTGCAGGAGAGCAACCGCCGCGAACGCTGCCCCGCCACGCTGATCGCCATCACCCGCGCCACCCCGGCGCCGTGCGATCCTGCGATGATGGCAGCCCTGGATGCCGCCACCGAACACCATGCCCCGGGCCTGTGGCAGCGCATGCAAAGCGGTGCGGGGCACGATGCGCAATACATTGCCCGCCTGATGCCGGTGGCGATGCTGTTCACCCCCAGCATCGGCGGCATCAGCCATCACTGGGCCGAAGACACCAAGCCCGAGGATCTCGCGGTGTGCTGCGAAATCCTCAGCACGGCAGCGGAAGCGTTCCTTAAATCACCGTAGGCGCAAGCCCCCGGTTGCGCATCAGGGCGCCGGTTTGCGGGTGGTGCCCGCGAAACGCCACATAGAGCGCCATCGGGTCCTGCGTGTCGCCTGCCTGCAGGATGACACGCAGGCGGGCGGCGATCTCGGGGTCGAACAGATCGCCCGCCTTTTCAAAGGCCTCGAACCCGTCCGCATCCAGCACCTCGGCCCAGAGATACGAGTAATACCCTGCCGCATAGCCGCCGCCGGCGAACAGATGCTGGAAATGCGCCGGGCGATGACGCGGGCCGATCTCAGCCGGCATGCCCAGACGGGTCAGCAAGTCCTGCTCGAACGCCACCACATCCAGCGAGGCCGGGTCTGGATGCGTATGCAGCTCCATGTCGAGAATGGCCGAGGCGGTATATTCCAGCGACGCAAACCCCTGGTTGAACGTGCGCGACGCCGCCAGCTTCTCGATCAGCGCGTCGGGTATAGGCGCGCCGGTTTCATAATGCAGCGCATAGGCGCGCAACACGTCCGGCGCTGCGATCCAATGCTCCAGGATCTGCGACGGAAACTCGACAAAATCCCGCCGCACCGAGGTGCCGGACTGCGACGGATACCGCACCGCACTCAACAGCCCGTGCAGGGCATGGCCGAATTCGTGAAACAGCGTCTCGGCGTCGTCAAAGCTCAGCAGCGCCGGGCTGGCCTTGGCGAAGTTGTTGTTGTTGACGATGATCGGCGTCACCGGTCCGTCCAGGGTTTCCTGGTCGCGGTAGCTGCTCATCCACGCACCGGAACGTTTGTCGGCGCGGGCGAACGGATCTGACACGAACAGCCCGACATGCTTGCCGCGCGCCTGCACGTCATACGTCACGACATCCTCGTGATAGGTGGGAATGTCGGGACGAGCCTCAAAGGTCAGCCCGAAGAGGCGGCCGGCTGTGTCGAAGGCGGCGCGCTGGATGTTGTCGAACAGGAAATACGGCTTCACCTCGGCCTCATCGATGGCGAACTCGGCCCGGCGCACGCGCTCGGCGTAATACGCCCAGTCCCAGCGCTCCAGCTTGGAAAGCCCATCGGCGCTTGCGTCCTCCAACAGCCGGTCGCGTTCGGCGAACGACCGCTCAAGCGCTGCGTCCCACACTTCGCTGGTCAGCACGGCCACGCGCTGGGTGGTTTCGGCCATCATGTCGGCGAGGCGGAATTCGGCGAAGTTCTCATAGCCCAGCAGCTTCGCCCGCTCCGACCGCAGCGCCAGGATATCGGGGATAAGGATGATGTTGTTGTGCTCGCCCGGATGCGCGCCGCGCGCCGCCCAGGCCTCATGCGCCAGCTTGCGCAGGTCGCGACGGGATGAGAACGTGAGGAAAGGGTCGATCAACGAACGGGACAACGTCACAACATGCCCATCCAACCCGCGCTCGACCGCCGCCTGACGGGCGCCGTCGCGCACGAAATCCGGCAATCCGTCCAGATCGGCCGCAGCCAAGGGCAGGAACCATTCCTTTTCGTCATGCAGCACGTTCTGGCCGAACTGTGTGTGCAGCGTGGCAAGACGCTGGGAAATGGCGCTCAGCCGCTCCCGCGCCGGGGCGTCCAGCGCCGCACCGCTGCGCACGAAACCCAGATGGGTGCGTTCGAGCAGGCGCATCTGAACGGCATCAAGCCCCAGCTTTGCCCGCTGCGTGTGCAGATCGTCGACGCGCGCGAACAGGCCGGGGTTCAGCGCCACGCGCATGCCGTGCTCGGCCAGAACCGGCGCCAGGTCCAGGTCGATCTGGCGCAGGGCGTCGTTGCCCTGGCTGGCGTTGAGGTTGAAGAACACGCCGCTCACCTGGGTCAGCAGACGGCCGCTGCGCTCCATCGCCTCGATGGTGTTCTCGAAGCTGGGCTCGGCGGCGTCGCTGGCAATCGCCTCGATCTCGGCGAGATGCACGCGCATGCCCTCCGCAAAGGCCGGCGGGAAATGCTCGGGTTCGATCAGATCGAACGGCGGCGCCGCGAACGGGGTGGTCCACGGCGTGAAGAATGGATTTGTGCTCATACTTGGCAGGTTGCGGTCCTGAACCGCAACGTCAAGCCCCAGGCGGAAAGCTGATGGACCCGAACCGCCGCATCGCCCAACCTGGCCCCGCCTTGGAACCGCGCGTCATCGCCGTGCCGGCCCGCGCCACGCTGCGGGAATTCAGCCTTGCGCCGGGCGACATCCTGCTCGACGCCCTTCATCACGCGCTCGGCGATTGCAGCGGTGCCGTGCTGCATCTGCAGGGCGGCGCGTTCGGGCCTTTTCATTATGTGATGCCGGCCCTCTGCGCCACATCCGAGCACGCGGCGTTCTACAGCCCGGTCTTCACGCCCGAGGGCGCCACCACCATCGAGGCCGCCCGCATCACCTATGGCCTGCGTGACGGCGCGCCCTGGCTGCATTGCCATGGCTTCTGGGTGGAGCCGGACGGGCGGCGCAACGGCGGCCATGTCATCCCGGACCTGACGCGGGTGGCCGAGGCGATCAACGTTTGCGCCTGGACACTGGACGGCGCCGCATTTGTCGCCCGGCATGATCCGGAGACGAATTTCACGCTGCTCGCCCCCGAACCAACCGCCACGCCGGCAGGCTCACCCAACGCCTACGCCATCCGGCTGCGGCCCAACCAGGACATCTGCGGCGCGTTGGAGGATTTCTGCACCGCCCACGGCATCGCCTCGGCCACCATCGGCGGCGGTGTTGCCAGCATCATCGGCGCGGTGTTCGATGACGGACGGGTGTGCACGCCGTTTGCCACCGAGATATTCATCCAGCACGGCACCATCGCCCGCAACGCCAGCGGCCAGATGGAGGCGGCGCTGGACATCGGTCTGGTCAACTATCAGGGCGACCTGACGCAGGGCCGGCTGCAACGCGGCGCCAACCCAGTGCTGATGACGGTGGAGCTTGTGCTGCTCACGCGCTAAACCCACGCCTTCATCGCCGAAGGGTTTCTCGTGCAGCAAGGCCGCCTGTTTCTGATCATGGGCGCTGGCGCGTCCGGCCGCACCACGCTGCTCGAAGGCGCCAGCGACGCGTTGGCGCATGAGCCGGGCTGGCTGTTCACATCCGCCGTGCCGCCCGACACCGCCGCGTTGCTGGCAGACGGCAGCGCCGTGGTGACCGAGGCGAAGCAATCCGCCCTGCCCGCTCTGCTCGCAGTCTGGCCCGATGCCTGCGTCATCCAGATCGACACCGCCCCGGCCCGCGCCCGCGCTCGCAAGCAGGCCCTGCCAGACAACGCCGATGCGGGACGCGACGACACTGCCCCGCCCGCGCCACCACGTGGCACGGACAGCGTCACCATCGACAACAACGGCAGCGTGGCCGACGGCGTGGCGCGGCTGGTGGATGCCTTGCGCGCCGGCCGCCGCCCGCGTCTGGCCGTGCGCGCCGTGCCGATCGCCACCTGGCATGAGAACGTGGCCTATCTGAACCCCGGCTGCACCGCCGTCTCCGCCGCCCAGTTCCTGGGGCCGGGGCTGGTGGAGATCCACGGCGGCGGCCGCGCCATCCGCGCCCGCGTGCATGTGATCGACCGCGACGAGATGGTGGGGCCGCAGGAGGTGGGCCTGTCCTATCACGCCTTCCGCACCCTCGGCCTGCCGGAGGGCGCACAGGTTGCCATCGCCCGCACCCAGGACCCCGCCAGCCTGCCCGCCCTGCGCGCCAAACTGCGCGGCGAGGCGCTGGACGAGGACGGGTTCGACGACGTGATTCGCGACATCGCCGAGGGCCGCTACCCCGAGCGGGAATCCGCGGCTTTCCTGGTCGCCGCCAGCGCCTCGCTGACCGACGACGAGATCGAGGCGCTGGCCCGCGCCCGCGCCCGCAGCACGCCACGAATCGTGTGGAACGAGCCGATCGTGGCCGACAAGCACGCCATGGGCGGCGTGGCCGGCAGCCGCGTCTCATTGATCATCGTGCCGATCGTGGCCGCCGCCGGCATCGCCATTCCGAAAACCAGTTCCCGCGCCATCACCTCCGCCTCCGGCACCGCCGATGCGATGGAGGCGCTGGCCCGCGTCGATCTCAGCCAAAGCGAGCTGATGCGCGTGGTCGCCGAGGCGCGCGGCGCGCTGGCGTGGAACGGGCGGCTGAACCATTCCCCGGTGGATGACGTGATGAACGCCATCACCCGCCCGCTCGGCATCGACAGCCAGCGCTGGGCGGTGGCGTCCATCCTGTCCAAGAAACTCACGGCCGGCGCCACGCATGTGATCATCGACGTGTCCTACGGCCCCGGCGCCAAGACACGCACGAAGCATGAGGCCGAGGCGCTGGGCGATCTGTTCAGTCGGATCGGCGCGCGGCTGGGCCTGCATGTGGAGGCGCTGGCCACCACCGGCACCGCCCCCATCGGGCGCGGCATCGGCCCGGCCCTGGAGGCGCGCGACGCGATGGCGGTGCTTGACGGTGCGCCCGATGCCCCGGCCGATCTGCGGGAAAAGGCGCTGCTGTTCGCAGGCCGGATGCTCGACTGGACCGGCCCGAACGGCCACGCCCGCGCCACGGCATTGCTGGACTCAGGCGCCGCCCGCGCCGCGATGACGCGCATCATCCGCGCCCAAGGGGGGCAGGAGCCGCCGATCCCCCTCGCCCGGCTCAACCGCATCGTCACCAGCCCCGTCACCGGCCGGATCTCCGCCATCGACGGCGCCCGCATCGGCGCCATCGCCCGCCGGGCCGGCGCTCCTGGCGACAAAGGGGCCGGCGTGGATTTGCTGGCCGGCATGGGGGAACGTATCGAGGCCGGCGGGGCTTTGTATCGTGTGCATGCCAGCCTGGAGAGCGATCTTCGCGCCGCCTGTGCCGCGGCCGCGCAGGAAAGTGGGTTCACCATCGATGACTGACAGCACCGATCCCGTCCTGATCATCGGCGCCGGCGTGGCCGGCCTGTCCGCCGTTACGACGCTGCGTGCGGCGGGGATCGGCTGCGTTGCGGTGGAAGCCGCCGACCGCATTGGCGGACGCACCCACACCACCCTGTTCGGTGGCCACGCCTTCGACCACGGCGCCAGTTGGCTGCACGCATCGGAGCGCAACCCCCTCACCGGTATCGCCCGCGCCGCGCACGTGCCGCTCCTCGATTGCGACGCGGTGCGCACCCGCCGGGTTCTGGTGGATGGCCAACCCGCCACGTCCGCCCAGATTGAAGCCCGCAGCCAGGCCTATGCGCGCTTCGAAGCAGTCGCCTCGGCCGAAACCCGCGACATCGCCCTTGCCGACGCCATCGCCAGCCTGCGGGCCGATCCCTGGACGGCCACCATCGAGGCGTGGGAGGGCTGCCAGATCGCCGCCGCTGACCCGCGCGATCTCAGCGTGATCGACTGGCGAATGAACGCGCTGGAGGGCGCCAATCTGAACATCCAGGGCGGCCTCGGCACATTCGTCGCCCACACGCTCGGCCCGATGGCCGGAGCCGTCGCGCTGAACACGCCGGTGCACGCCATCGACTGGCGCGGCCCGATCACGGCGCAGACCTCCGCGGGCACAATCCGGGCCAGCGCCTGCATCGTCACCGCCTCACCCGCCGCCATCGGGCGCATACGGTTTCAGCCCGCGCTGCCGATGTCGCTGGACGGATTGCCGATGGGCCTGCTCACCAAGATCGCCCTGCACGCCACCGGGGCCGACCGGCTCGGGCTACGCCCCGACGAAAGCGTCACTGCCCGCATCGAACGGGACGCGCCGATGCTGTCATTGCTGGCATGGCCGAATGGGTCCGATCACGTGGTGGCGTTCATCGGCGGCCCACCCGCCTGGGCGTTGGCCCGCGAGGGACAGGCGGCCACCATCGCCTTCGTGCGCGACCGGCTGCGCGCATGGTTCGGGGCGCGGGCGGATTCAGCACTCGGCGAGGCCATCGTCACCGACTGGCACAGCAACCCATGGCACGGCGGCGCCTATGCCTACGCCCGCGCCGGCCACGCGCAGGACCGAGCCAGACTGGCAGAACCCTTGGCTGACGGCAGGCTGGTGTTCGCCGGCGAGGCCACCGCCGACCAGGGCCTGGCTGGCACGGTCGGCGGGGCGTGGAACGAGGGGAAGCGGGCAGCTGCTATTGTTCGAGCAGCCGTATCACGTCGCGCTTGACCACCTTGCCGTAGCCGGATTTCGGCAATTCCGTCCAAACGACAATCCGCTGCGGTATTTTATACTTGGCGATGCGGCCTTCCATATGGGCCAGCAATTCACCGAGATTGACCTTGTGGCCCTCGCTGACCACCAGCACCGCCACACCGCTTTCGCCCCATTTCGGATCGGGCACCCCCACCACACAGGCCTCGGCGATGGCCGGATGGGTGAGCAGAACCTCCTCGATCTCCCGCGGATAGACGTTCGATCCGCCGGAGATATACATGTCCGACGAGCGGCCGGTGATGCTCAGGAAGCCGCGTGCATCCAGATGCCCCAGATCGCCGGTGTGAAACCAGCCATGCGCGAACGCCTTGGCGTTGGCCTCGGGATTGTTGAAATAGCCGCTGAACACGGCCGCCCCGCGCACGCAGATCTCGCCGGTCTCGAACGGTTCCAGATGATTGCCATCGGGGTCGAGAATGGCGATCTCCATGCCGGTGCGGGCATAGCCGCAGCTGCCGGGGGGAACGCCGGCATCATCCTCCATGCTGTGCAGCGACGGCGGCAGCACGGTGATGGCGCCGGTCACCTCGCCCAGGCCGAAATACTGCACCAATACCTTGCCGAGCTTGCCCAGCGCATAGATCTGATCGGCCCGATACATCGGCGCACCGGCATAGATCACATAGCGCAGCGAGGAATGATCATGCAGGTCCACCGCCTTGTGGCGGCACAGCAGGTTGACGATGGTCGGCACGGTGAACATGTTCGTCACGCGACGGCGCGCCACCAGCGCCCACATCTCATCGCCGTCGAACCGCTCGCCCACCGGCAGAATGCTGGCCGCCCCGCGTGCCACCTGGCTGAGGGCGTGAACACCCGCGCCATGCGACAAAGGTGCGATCACCAGCGAGGCATCGTGCTCGGTGGTGCCGGGCATCAGGTCGCACAGATGGTTGTTGACCACGAACGCCATCTGGCCGTGGCTCAACATGCCCGCCTTCGGCCGGCCGGTGGTGCCTGAGGTGTAGAAGAACCAGCAGCAATCATCGCGGTCCACATCCACCGGGCGGGCCAACGGCGCGTCGAAACGCGTCAATTCCTCCCAGTCCTCGGTCCAGAGCTGCGCCTGCACCGCCGGGTTCTTGGCGGCTTCGGCGTGATCGGGGAATTCCCGGTCAAATATCTGCCACGCGGCCCCAGACGATTCCGCCAGATAGCCGACCTCGGTCGGCGTCAGACGGAAATTGGTGGGCACGAACACCGCGCCGAGCATCCAGCACGCCCAGATCGTCTCGAACATAGCGGGCGAATTGCGGGCATGCACCAGCACCCGGTCGCCCTTCACCACGCCACGCGCCGCCAGTGCGCCTGCGGCCGCGCGCACGCGCGACGCCATCTCGCCCCAGCTGCGGGTGAGATCGCCCTGGATGATACCCGGCCGGTCCGGAAGCCTTCGCGCCGTGTTCAGCAGCAGGCTGGCGAGGTTGGCGGTGGGGATTGGCGCCCCACCAATGTTCGTTTTCAGGACAGGCGCTCCAGCACCGACACGTAGTTGGCCACAGCCGCCCCGCCCATGTTGAACACGCCCGCCAGATCGGCCTTCGGCAACTGCATGTCGCCAGCCTGGCCGCACAGCTGCATGGCGGCGATGGCGTGCATGGAAACGCCGGTGGCGCCGATCGGGTGGCCCTTCGATTTCAGCCCGCCGGACCGGTTGACCGGCAGCCTGCCGCTCTTGGTCGTCCAGCCTTCCAGAATGGCCCGCTTGCCCTCGCCCGGCGCGCACAGCCCCATCGCCTCGTATTCCAGCAGTTCGGCGATGGTGAAGCAGTCATGGGTCTCCACGAACGACAGATCGCCCAGGGCGATATCGACATCGGCCAACGCGCGCTGCCAGGCGATGGCGGCGCCTTCGAACGCGGTCGGATCACGACGCGACAGCGGCAGGAAATCGTTCACCTGCACGGCGGCACGGAATTTCACGGCCTTGCCCAAGGCGCGGGCGGTTTCCTCATCGGCGATCACCAGTGCGGCAGCGCCATCGGAGACCAGCGAGCAATCGGTGCGCTTCAGCGGCGGCGCCACGTAGGGGTTCTTGTCGCTCACCTCGCGGCAGAACGCGTAGCCGAGATCCTTGCGCATCTGGGCGTAAGGATTGTCGACGCCGTTGGCGTGGTTCTTGGCCGCAATCGCCGCCAGGGCGTCCGATTGGTCGCCGTATTTCTGGAAATAACGCTCGGCGATGCGGCCGAACACGCCGGCGAAACCGGCGGGAATGTCGCCTTCCTCGGCGCGGTAGCTGGCGTTGAGCAGGATGTCGCCCACCGTGGCGGTCGGTGTGGCGGTCATCTTCTCAGCGCCCACCACAAGGGCGATGCGCCCACGCCCTGCGGCAATCCAATCACGCGCGCCGTGCACAGCGGCGGTGCCGGTGGCGCAGGCGTTCTCATAGCGGGTGGACGGCTTGAACCGCAGTTCCGGCACCGACTGGAACACCAACGAGGACGGGAAATCCTGCTTGGAAAAGCCGTTGTTGAACACGCCCACGAACACGCCGTCAATCTCGGTTGGCGCCACCCCGGCATCCTCGATCGCAGCGCGGGCCACGCGGCCGAACAGGCTTTCGACATCGGGATCATCCAGCTTGCCGAACTTGGTGTGCGCCCAGCCGACGATGCAAGCTTCGCTCATGGTGTGGCCTCCTCGTTTTTGGGGCGAAGTTTGATCCCCCTTGCCCCGCCGATCAAGCCCGCTCCAATACCCGCCCCCGGATCAGGTCGGCGGCCTTCTCGCCGATCATGATGCAGGCGGCGTTGGTGTTACCAGAAATCAGGCTCGGCATCACCGACGCGTCCGCCACCCGCAGGCCAGACACGCCGTGCACGCGCAGATTGTCATCCACCACCGCCATCGCATCCGCGCCCATCTTCGCCGTGCCGCAGGGATGATAGATGGTGCCGCCATAGGCGCGGGCGTAGGCCAGCAATTCATCGTCGCTGCGCACCGCCTCTCCGGGCAGATATTCACCGGAGATGTAATGCTGCATCGACGGCCGGGCCGCGATGGCGCGTGACAGCTTGAGGCCGTCGACCAGCACGCGCTGGTCCGTCTCCTCCGCCAGATAATTCGGCAGAATGGCGGGATGCATGCGGGAATCGTTGGATTTCAGCAGGATTTCACCCCGGCTTTCCGGTCGCAACTGACATACATTCTGGGTGAAGCCGGAGAATTTGTGCAGCCCCTCGGCCGGGCGATCGGCACTGAAGACGATGAAATGGAATTGCAGATCCGGCGCCGTCAAATCGGCATGCGATTTGGCAAAGATGCCGACCTGGCCGGCACTGATGGACAGCGGCCCCCGGCGCGTGAGCAGATATTGCAGCCCCACCTTCATCATGCTCAGGCGGCTGGTCATGATGTCGTTGACCGTGATCGCCTCCGTGCAGCGATAGGCAAAGCGGGTTTGGTAATGATCCTGCAAATTCTGCCCGACGCCGCGCAGGTGATGGCGCACCTCGATGCCCATCTCCTCCAGATGCGGCGCCGGCCCCACGCCTGACAGCATCAACAGTTGCGGCGTGTTGATGGCCCCGCCGCACAAAATCACCTCCCGCGTGGCGCGCACCGTCTCATGTTCGCCGTCGCGCAGAAACGCCACGCCGGTGGCCCGCCGTCCCGCGAACAGCACGCGTTCAGCCAGCGCGTGGGTGATGACGCGCAGATTTGGCCGCTTCATCGCAGGCTTGAGGAACGCCCGCGCTGCCGACACGCGCATGCCGCGCTTCGAATTGGTCTGGTAATAGCCCACGCCTTCCTGCGACGCGCCGTTGAAATCGGTGGTGCGCGGAATGCCGACTTCGGCCGCCGCGTTCACATAGGCTTCGCACAACGGATGCCGCTCGGTGATGTCGCTCACCGACAACGGACCGTCCCTGCCGTGCAACGGATCATCCGCGCCGCCGATTCGCCCTTCGGAGCGCTTGAAATACGGCAGCACGTCCTCCCACGCCCAGCCGGCATTGCCGAGTTGGCGCCAATGGTCGTAATCGGCCGGCTGGCCGCGCACATACAGCAGGCCGTTGATGGAGGACGATCCGCCCAGAACCTTGCCGCGGGGCCACAGCATCCGGCGATTGTTGGTGCCTGGCTCGGCCTCTGTCTCATAGCACCAGTTCACCGACGGATCGGCGATGGTCTTGCCATAACCAAGCGGAATGTGGATCCATGGGTTGCGATCCGGCCCGCCCGCTTCGAGCAACACAACGCGCACGGACGGATCTTCGCTCAATCTTGCCGCCACCACGCATCCCGCCGACCCGGCGCCCACGACGACATAGTCTGCTTCAATCGTTTCCATGTCGTCTCCAAAAACCAAGAAGGATTAACCAATGTCCCGCATCAGCATCGTCGTCGAATTCACGCCCAAGCCCGGCTGCTTCGATGCGTTCGCAGCCCATATCCGCACCCACGCCACCGCCACCCTGGCCGAAGAACCCGGCTGCGAGCGCTTCGACGTCATGCTGCCCCTGGGCGAGGATGGCCTGCCGGACGGCAAGCGCATCATGCTCGTTGAAGTCTACACCAACATGGACGCCGTGCGCGCCCATCGCGCCAATCCGCGCATGCCCATCGTCGGCGCCGTCTCTGCGCCACTGATCGATGACCGCGTGCTGACATTGTGCGCGATGGACTGACGCATCTAGAAAGCTGTTCCGGCGGCAACCAGACGCTGCAAATGCGCCTCGGTGTCGCCGAACAGCTTTTCGATCATGGTCACGCGTTTGAAGTAGTGGCCGACCTTGTATTCCATCGTCATGGCCATGCCGCCGTGCAACTGGATGGCTTCCTCGCCTACCATCTTGCCCGACCTGCCCACCTGCACCTTGGCCGCCGATATCGCCCGCCCGCGCTCAGCGGAATCATCGTCCGATGCCATCATCGTGGCATACAGCGCCATGCTGCGGGCCAGTTCCACCTGCACCAGCATGTCCACCGCGCGATGCTGCAGCACCTGGAATTCGCCAATCGCACGGCCGAACTGCTTGCGGGTTTTCATGTAGTCGACGGTGATGGCGTGCATTTCAGCCATCGCCCCCACCGCCTCGGCGCACAGGAACGCGGTGGCCTCATCGATGGTGCGGGCGATGGCCGGAAATCCGTCAAGGCTGAGCATGGCTTCGGCCTTGACGCCGCTGAAGCTGATCTCGGCGGCCCGCAGCCCATCCTGCGTGGAATAGCCGCGCCGTTGCAGGCAGCCGGCATCCACCACGAACAGGCCGATGCCGCCGGCGTCGCGGTTGCCGCCGGAAATCCGTGCCGAGACAATCAGCTTGTCGGCACAGTCGCCGTGCAGCACGAGGCTTTTCTCGCCGTTGATCTCCCATTCGTCACCCGCCTGGACGGCAGATGTGGTGACAGACGACAGATCGTAACGGGCATGTCGCTCGTGATGCGCGAACGCCATCAGCAATTCGCCACCGGCGATGCGGGGCAGATACGCCGCCTGTTGGGCCGCATTGCCGGCATGACGCAGCAGGCCACCTGCCAGCACGACGGTGGCGAAATACGGCTCCACCACCAGGGCGCGGCCGAATGCTTCGGCCACCAGCATCGTCTCCACAGGGCCGCCGCCGAAGCCTGCATGTTCCTCGGCGAAGTTCACCCCCAGCAGGCCCAGATCCGCCAGCCTTGCCCAATTGTCCCGGCTCCATCCCTCTGCGGATGCCAGAATCGCACGGCGATGGTCGAAGCCGTAGGTGTCGGCCACCAGACGGTCCACGGAATCTTTCAGCAAACGCTGGTCGTCGGTCAGGTCAAAATCCATCGTTCAAAATCCCAACACGGCTTTGGCGAGAATATTTCGCTGAATTTCATTGGAGCCGCCGTAGATCGAGATCTTGCGCCAGTTGAAATACATCGGCGCCGCCGTGGCCGCGTCGTCTGGCCCGATCCCCGGCTCGTTGCGCCCCTGCAACTCCTCCTCGGGGAAGAACGGTGCTGCATACGGCCCGATCACGTCCATCATCAGATCCGTGGTCGCCTGCTGCAACTCGCTGCCTTTGATCTTGAGCACCGAACTCATCGGATTGGGCTTGCCGCGCGGCAGATACCGCTCCTGCGCCACCACCCGAAGCTGGGTCATTTCCAACGCCTTCAATCCCACCTCGACGCTGACCAGCTTTTCACGAAATTTTGGGTCGTCGATCAGCAGGATGTCACCCACCCGTTCCAGCGCCGCCAATTCGCGGATTCGCTTCAGCCGGGCCTTGGAAATCCCGATTCGGGCAATACCGGTGCGTTCGTTGCCCAGCAGGAACTTGGCATAATCCCAGCCTTTGTTCTCCTCGCCGACCAACTGGTCCGCCGGCACCACCACCTCGTCAAACCACACTTCGTTGACCTCGACGCCGCCATCGATGGTCTGGATCGGCCGCACGGTGATGCCGGGTGTGCGCATGTTCACCAGGATGAACGAAATGCCCAACTGCTTCTTGGCCGCCATGTCGGTGCGGGCGAGCACAAAGATCCAGTCGGCATGTTGGCCCTGCGTGGTCCAGGTCTTCTGGCCGTTGATGATCCAGCTATCGCCCTCCCGCCGCGCCGTGGTGCGCAGCGAGGCGAGGTCGGAGCCGGCGTTTGGCTCCGAGAACCCCTGACACCACCAGTCATCCAGATTCGCCGCACGCGCCAGGAACCGCTCCTTGTGCGCCTGCGAGCCGAATTCGGCGATCACCGGGCCCACCATCGAACAGTTGAACGACAGCGGGAACGGCACCGAGGCCTGTTGCAGCTCGTCCTGATAAATATAGGTCTGAATCGCGGTCCAGTCCTGGCCGCCCCATTCCACCGGCCAGTGCGGCACAGCCAGGCCGCGTGCATTCAGAATACGCTGGGTCTCGATCTGGTCGTCCTTGGAGAAATGCAGGCCCTCGCGCAGCTTGCGGCGAATGCGGTCCGGCACGGCGGTGTGAAAAAAATCACGCAATTCTGCGCGAAAGGAACGTTCCTCGGCGGTAAAGCTCAGATCCATTCTTGTTTCTCCCCTGGCGGATTGGCCCCGCCGTTCGCCCCGATTGCCGTCAGGGTGCGGTTCGCTTGCCTCGCCGTCAAATCCGATCTTGGAGGTGTGCCACGCGCGTGGCACGGTCGGGTGCAAGAAACGTCGGAAACCCCTCCATGTCCCTCCCGCCGCTGTTGCAGCGCCTGACTTTGCCGGTCATCGGCTCGCCCCTGTTCATCATCTCCAACCCCGACCTTGTGATAGCGCAATGTAAGGCCGGGATCGTGGGATCGTTCCCGGCGTTGAATGCACGCCCGGCGCATGTGCTGGCCGAGTGGCTCACCCGCATCACCGGTGAACTGGGCGAACACAACGCAAAACACCCCGATCGCCCGGCCGCGCCGTTCGCGGTCAACCAGATCGTGCATCGCTCCAACGAGCGGTTGATGGCCGATATAGAAACCTGCGTGAAATTTCGCGTACCGATCCTGATAACCTCGCTCGGCGCTCGCCCAGAGGTCAACGAGGCGGCGCATTCCTATGGCGGCATCGTGCTGCACGACGTGATCACCAACGCATTCGCCCACAAGGCCATCGAAAAAGGCGCCGACGGCCTGATTGCCGTCGCCACCGGTGCGGGCGACCATGCCGGTACTATCTCACCGTTCGCCCTCATCCAGGAAATCCGCGCCTGGTGGGACGGCCCGCTGGTGCTGTCCGGCGCCATCGCCACGGGCGGGGCCATTCTGGCCGCACAGGCGATGGGGGCGGATCTTGCCTATATCGGCTCGGCGTTCATCGCCACCGAGGAGGCCAACGCAGCCGCCGGCTATAAGGACATGATCGTGGAATCCTCAGCGTCGGATATCATCTACACCAACGTCATCAGCGGCGTTCACGGCAACTACCTCAAGCCCAGCCTCATCCGCGCCGGGCTGGACCCAGACCATCTTCCCGCCAGCGACCCAAGCCAGATGAATTTCGGCAGCGATCGCGTGCGGGCATGGAAGGATATCTGGGGCGCCGGGCAAGGCGTCGGCGCAGTGCGCGCGGTGGTGCCGGCGGCCGAACTGGTGGTACGACTGGCCCATGAATATCAGGCGGCCCGCGCCCGGTTGGGGATCTCGGCATGAACGGCGCGGGCATTGCCGGCCGGGTGGCGTTCGTCACCGGCGCCAGTTCGGGACTGGGTGCCCAATTCGCCCGAGTTCTGGCCGCCTCCGGTGCACGTCTGGTGCTGGCGGCGCGGCGGGAGGACCGGCTGGTTGCACTGGCCGAGGAGTTGCGGGCTGACGGAGCGGAGGCGGTGACGGTACAACTTGACGTGGCCTCCCACGCCTCCATCCAGAAAGCCGCGCACGCGGCCGAACGGTTGCTCGGACCGATCGAGATCCTGGTCAACAATGCCGGCATCAGCCGCCAGGCGCGGCTCGAAGACGTGACCGAGCATGATTACGACGACGTGATGCACACCAACCTCAAGGGCGCCTTCTTCATGGCGCAGGCGGCGGCGCGGCAGATGATCGCGCACAAGATCCCGGGCCGCATCGTCAACATCGCCAGCATCGCCGGGCTGCGGGCGCTGGGACAGCTTTCGACGTATTCGATGTCCAAGGCCGCGGTGGTGCAGATGACGAAATCGATGGCCCGCGAATGGGGCCGCCACGGCATCAACACCAACGCCATCTGCCCTGGCTATATCGCCACCGAGATCAGCGCGGATTTCGTGGAAACCGACGCCGGGCGGCGGCTGCTGTCCAGCCTGCCCCGCAAAAGGCTGGGCGAGCCGCGCGACCTGGATGGGGTGTTGCTGCTGCTCTGCGCTGATGAGCCGGCACGGTTTCTCAACGGCGCGATCATTGCGGCAGATGATGGGTTTACGTCGTTTTAGAGGGTGGGAAGCATCAAGGTAAGCGGAAGAGTTCTTTTTTATAAAAAAGAACCAAAAAATTTCATTCATTCAGATGCATTTTGTAAACATTTTACAAAATGCATCTGAATGAATGAACGTCTTTTTGCTTCTTTTTCTTCAGAAAAAGAAGATCTTGCTTACAAAAATTATATCTTCCGGCGACGCAGCAACGCATCCACGCTATAGAGCCCCCCGCCCAGCGCGAACAACTGCAAGAAACCGCCCGCCATGGCGAGGTTCTTCAGATAATGGGTCATCTGGCCCGCATTGCCCGGGTGGAAGTGAAACACCAGGCCGGTGACAACGCAGAACAACGCCAACGCCGGGCCCACAAGCCGGGTCTGCAGCCCGAACAGGATCGCCAGGCCACCGCCCAGTTCAATGACGACCGAGGCATAATAGGCGAGTTCCGGATACGGCAGGCCCGACGACGTGATGTAGCCGATGGTGGGGCCAGGGGCTGCGATCTTGCCCAGACCACCGATGATGAAGATGATCGACAACAAGCCGCGGCCCAGCAACTGGGCTGCGGCGGAGACGAACGGCGACATGAGGAACCTCGTCGGTGATGCGCGTGACGACGATCGTCAGCTTTGCTGCAATGCAGCGACATAACCACGATTCCATGTCGGCGCCATCATAACCTCGTTGATCACCACATGATCCGGCAGGCAGGCGATGTAACGAATGAGGTCGCCCACCTCCTCGGACTGCACCATTTTCGCCCGTTCCTCGGCGGTCACTGGCACCGGTCGGCGGTCCAGGATCGGCGTGGCCACCTCACCCGGCAGCACCACGGAGGAGCGAATGCCGTTGATGCATTCCGCCATGTTGAGGCTGTGGCTCATGGCCACCACGCCGTGCTTGGCTGCGGTGTAGGCAGGGCCACCCAAGGGTGAGATGAAGCGGCCGGCCATCGAGGCGGTGTGGATCAACAATCCCCCGCCCTGCGCGCGCATCGCCGGCAGCACTGCCGTGACGCAGTAGAACGCGCTGTTGAGGTTGCCGCTGATCAGCGCGTCCACGCCCGCCGGGTCCAGCCGGCTCCATTGCCGGTCGACGATGTTCAGCCCGGCATTGTTGACCAGAATGTCGATCCGGCCGAACTGCGCCAGGATGGCTGCGGCAATCGCCGTCACCTCTGCCGCCACCGTCAGGTCGCCGGGGTGGATATGCGCCGGGGCGCCGATGCGCGCCGCCACCGTTTCAAGCTTGGACCGCGTGCGCCCGGTCAGCACCACAGTGGCGCCCTCAGCGGCCAGCGCAATCGCTGCCGCTTCGCCGATACCACTACCGGCGCCTGTGACCCATGCCAGTTTCCCTGCCAGTCGCATCGAGAATATTCCTTCTTCTTGGGCTTGTGCGCCGCACAATTCTGGTCACGAATATCAAAATATAACCAGAAGGAGCCTGCGATGTCAGACCTCTCACCCGCAATGCTGGAGGCTGAGTTCCAGACCTTTCTGGCGCGCGCCGGCATGGAACTGCCCGCTGAGCGCCGCGATGTCATCCTGACCAGCTATGCCGACTTCCGCGCGCAGATGGATGTGATGCATATGGCGCTGGACGCCACGCAGGAACCATCGAACATCTTTCGCATGCAGGGCGCCGCACGATGACCGCATCCTTGTCTATC
This sequence comes from Acetobacteraceae bacterium, assembly GCA_040399685.1. Classification (GTDB taxonomy): domain Bacteria; phylum Pseudomonadota; class Alphaproteobacteria; order Acetobacterales; family Acetobacteraceae; genus CAIQQQ01. The sequence continues at coordinate 91,880 of JBBART010000003.1, read as the reverse complement.
GCCGAGGCAGGCCACAATCTGCGCGCTGGCACCGTCACTTCCGTGGCGCTCACCGAGGCGGCGCTTGCCCGCATCGCGACGCATGATCCCGCGCTCAACGCCTTCGTGCTGCACACCAGCGCCCGCGCGTTGGAAGATGCGCACAGGGCCGACGCCGAGATCGCGCAAGGCGTGGATCGCGGCCCGATGCACGGCATTCCGCACGCGCTGAAGGACATCTACAGCACCGCCGGCATCCGCACGACCTGCCATTCCAAGCTGCGGCTGGACGTGGTGCCGGAGCATGATTCGGCGGTGGCGGCGAAATTCGCCGAGGGCGGCGCCGTGCTCCTCGGCAAGCTCGCCACCCATGAATTCGCCATCGGCGGGCCGAGCTTCGACCTGCCGTTCCCCCCTGCCCGCAACCCATGGAACCGCGAGCATATCCCGGGCGGCTCCAGCTCCGGCTCGGCGGCCGCCGTCGGCTCGGGCATGGTGCGCATGGCGATGGGCTCCGACACCGGCGGCTCCATCCGCGGGCCTGCCGGCTATTGCGGCCTGGTGGGGCTGAAGCCGACCTATGGGCGGGTCAGCCGTCGTGGGGTGTTTCCGCTGTCGTTCACGCTGGACCATTGCGGGCCGCTGTCGGTCAGCATCGAGGACAGCGCCATCGCGTTGCAGGTGATCGCGGGCTTCGATCCGCTGGATGCGGCCAGCGTGGATCTGCCGGTGCCAGATTACCGGGCGGCGCTGGAGGCCGGCGTGGCCGGTTTGCGCATCGGCATCCCGCGCGCCCATTTCGCCGCCGCCCAGGCTGCAAGCCCGGAGGTGCTCGCCACGATCGATCGCACCGCGAACCTGCTGCGCGCGGCGGGCGCCATCGTCGAGGACATCGTGCTGCCGGACTACGCCCTGTTCGCCGCCGTGGGCCGCACGATCATGATTGCCGAGGCGTTCTCCATCCATGAGGCGGATCTGCGCCATCGGCCGATGGATTTCGGCGCCATTGCCTACCAGCGCTTCATTTATGGCGCGGCCATCACCTCGGCCGACCTCATGGCCGCGCTGCGGCTGCGACGAGTGCTGACCGACGCGGTGGACCACGCGTTGCAGCACTATGACGCATTGTTGACCGCCTCCACCCTCGTCCCCGCCCCCCGCTTCGGCGCCGTGCTGGACCCGCGTGCGGTGGCTGGGATTATCCAGACCATCCAGTTCAACGTCACCGGCCATCCAGCTCTGTGCGTGCCGACCGATGTGACGCCAGACGGTCTTCCCCTAGGCGTTCAGCTTGCCGGCCGCGCATGGGACGAGGCGACCTTGCTGCGGATCGGTCGCGCGATCGAGCAGTTATCCGGCTGGGAAAGCCGCACACGCCCGGATCACGTCACCACCAATACCGGCCCGGCGCGGGGTTGATCGGCTTGACACATGACACTTCATCAACCGCATCTGTGATATCGAAAGGATAGGCGGCGGCGGCGGACGCACCGCCGCACCTTTTCTATGTGCCCGTTTTCCAGCCTTGCGAAGGACGCGACTGATGGACGAAATCATTCAGGCCACCCCGCTTGTGAACAACCATGCAGGCCATGTCGGCTTCAATGCCCCCGGCCACGATGTCGCCACGCTGCGCAAGGCGGTCGTGTCCCAACTGACCTATGCCGTGGGCAAGGACCCGGTGGTGGCCACCCCGCGCGACTGGTTCGTGGCCACTGCCTTCGCGGTGCGGGACTGCATCGTCGATCGCTGGATTCCCTCCACCCGCGCCACCTACGCCGAGGGCAGCAAGCGGGTTTACTACCTATCGCTGGAATTCCTGATCGGCCGCCTGCTGTTCGACAGCTTGAACAACCTCGGCATCACCGAGGCCATGCGCACCGCCTTGGCCGAGCTGGGCGTTGATTTGAACGCGCTGCGCGACATTGAACCGGATGCAGCCCTCGGCAATGGCGGCCTGGGCCGGCTGGCCGCCTGCTTCATGGAAAGCATGGCCACCTTGTCCATCGCCACCTACGGCCATGGCATTCGCTACAATCACGGCCTGTTCCGCCAGAAGATCAAGGATGGCTGGCAGCAGGAGTTTCCGGAAACCTGGCTGGCCTTTGGCAACCCGTGGGAATTTGCCCGCCCGGAAGTGAATTTCCCCGTGGGCTTCGGCGGCACGGTGGAGCCGATGGCGCCCGATCCGGATGCAGCGCTCGATGCCGACCCGCGCTACAAATGGGTGCCGTCTGAGACGGTGGATGCGGTGGCCTATGACACGCCGGTTGTGGGGTGGCGCGCGACGCATGTGAACACGCTGCGCCTGTGGTCTGCCCGCGCGTCCGATCCGTTGCGTCTGGACACGTTCAATCGCGGCGACCATGTGGGCGCGCTGGCCAGCCGATCCCGCGCCAACGCGATCTCACAGATCCTGTATCCCAGCGACGAATCACCTGAAGGCCAGGAGTTGCGCCTGCGCCAGGAGTATTTCTTCTCCTCCGCCTCGCTGCAGGATCTGATGTTCCGCCACATCCACCAGCACGGCGATGTGCGCTCGCTGGCCCAGCACAACGCCATCCAGTTGAACGACACCCACCCCTCCATCGCCATCGCCGAGCTGATGCGGCTGCTGGTGGATGTGCATGCGCTCGGCTGGGACGAAGCCTGGACGATCACCACCGAGACGTTTTCCTACACCAACCACACCTTGCTGCCCGAGGCGCTGGAGACCTGGCCGGTCAACCTGATGGAGCGGCTGCTGCCGCGCCACATGCAGATCATCTATCTCATCAACGCCCACCATCTGAGCCTGCTGCGCGCCCAGGGCCATGACGACTGGCGGCTGATGTCGTCAGTGTCGCTGATCGATGAGCAAAACGGGCGCAGGGTGCGGATGGGCAATCTGGCGTTTCTCGGCTCGCACAAGGTCAACGGCGTGTCGGCCTTGCACACCGACCTGATCCGCCAGAGCGTGTTTCACGATTTCCACACGCTTTATCCAGACCGCATCACCAACGTCACCAACGGCATCACCTTCCGCCGGTGGCTGTTCGAGACCAATCCGGAACTGACGAAATGCCTGGTCGATGTGATCGGGCCGAAGGTCATGGATGACGCCAACGCGCTCGAACAACTGGTGCCGCATGCCGCCGATAGCGGCCTGCACGACCGGCTGATCTCGATCCGCCGGGCCAACAAGGTTGTACTGGGCCGCATCATCACCGACACGCTGCAGATCCGGGTTGATCCGGACGCGATGTTCGATGTGCATATCAAGCGCATTCACGAATACAAGCGCCAGCTTCTGAACATCCTCGAAACGGTGGCGCTGTATGAGGCGATGAAGGCCCAGCCGCAGCGCAACTGGGTGCCGCGGGTAAAGATCTTCGCCGGCAAGGCGGCCGCCAGCTATTACCGCGCCAAGCAGATCATCAAGCTGATCCACGATGTGGCGCGGGTGGTGAACAACGATCCGTTGCTGCGGGGCATGCTGAAGGTTGTGTTCCTGCCGAACTACAATGTGTCCTTGGCGCAGAACATCATTCCGGCCAGCGATCTGTCTGAGCAGATCTCCACCGCCGGCATGGAGGCCTCCGGCACCGGCAACATGAAGCTGGCGCTGAACGGCGCGCTGACGATCGGCACGCTGGACGGCGCCAACGTGGAGATCCGGGACCGGGTGGGGGATGAGAACATTTTCATCTTCGGCCTCACCGCAGCCGAAGTGGACCTACGCCGCGCCCAGGGCATCGACTCCCGCGCCACCATCGCCGGATCACCGATGCTGCGCGAGGTGCTGGACGCCATCGGCTCGGGCGTGTTCTCGCCCGGTGAGCCGGACCGTTACCGCGATCTGGTGGATGCTCTCACCAATCACGATCACTTCCTGGTCACGACGGATTTCGATGCCTTCGTGGCCCGCCAGAACGATGTATCGGAACTTTGGAACGATCGCCCGCGTTGGTGGCAGGCGAGCGTGATAAACACGGCCAAGGTCGGCTGGTTTTCATCCGACCGCGCGATTTCAGAATACAGTTCCAATATCTGGAACGCCCAACGGGTCGAACGAAACTGAGCATATATTTATGAACGTTACGGCATGGCAGGCGAACGCAGGGGCGATAAAGGCTCTTGTGGAAGGACGCCATGCCGACCCCTTCGGTCTGTTGGGACCGCATGGGACTGAATTCGGCGCGGTGATCAGGGCCTTCGTGCCCGGCGCCGTGACGCTGTCCCTGCACGATTCCAACGGTGCCGTTCATGCGATGTCCCAGCGGGATGCTGCGGGATTCTTCGAGGTTCTGCTGGCCGACCGCACGGCGCCACGATCATACCGGCTGGCGGCGTCGAATGCCGGCGGGCAATGGGTGCTGGACGACCCGTATCGATTTGGCCCGGTGCTCGGCCCCACCGACGACTATCTGCTGCACGAAGGCACGCACCAGGAACTTTACCGCAAGCTCGGTGCGCATCTGCTCACCCATGAAGACGTGTCCGGCGTTCATTTCGCGGTCTGGGCGCCCAACGCCAAGCGGGTGTCGGTCGTTGGCGACTTCAACGCCTGGGACGGGCGCACGCACCAGATGCGGCTGCGCATCGACAGCGGCGTGTGGGAGATCTTCGCACCCGAAGTAGAAGCCGGCGCTGTCTACAAATACGAAATCCTGCATGCGGACGGCGCCTTGCTGCCGCTGAAATCAGACCCGTTCGGCCGCGCCGCCGAACTTCGCCCCCAGGCAGCTTCGGTTGTTGCGGGCCCACTGACGCATGCCTGGTCCGACGCTGATTTCATGCGCGACAGGGCCGGGCACGACCGGCGACGTGAGCCGATAGCGGTGTTCGAGGTCCATCTCGGTTCCTGGCGGCGCAGGGCGGATGGCAGCTTTCTCAGTTATGACGAATTCGCCGACCAGTTGGTGCCGTACGCCGCCGATCTGGGCTTCACCCATCTGCAGTTCATGCCCGTCAGTGAGCATCCGCTGGATGCGAGTTGGGGCTATCAGCCCATCGGCCTGTTCTCGCCAACCTCTCGTTTCGGCGACCAGGAGGGATTCTCCCGGCTGGTGGACCGTGCCCATGCGGCCGGATTGGGTGTGATCCTGGATTGGGTGCCGGCGCATTTTCCGGTCGATCCGCATGGCCTGGCGCAATTCGACGGCACGGCCCTGTATGAGCATGCCGACCCGCGGCAGGGGTTTCATCCTGACTGGAACACAGCGATCTATAATTTCGGTCGCGCCGAAGTGGCCAACACGCTGATCGCCAGCGCACTGTATTGGCTGGATGTGTTTCACATCGATGCGCTGCGCGTCGATGCGGTGGCATCGATGCTGTATCTGGATTACTCGCGGGAGGCCGGCGAGTGGCTGCCAAACCGCGATGGCGGCAACACCAACCTGGAAGCGGTGGAGTTCGTCCGTCGCGTCAACACCCTGGCCTATGGGCTTCATCCCGGCACGCAGATGATCGCCGAGGAATCAACGTCCTGGCCGGGCGTGACCAGACCGGTGGATGCGGACGGGTTGGGCTTTGGGTTCAAATGGAACATGGGGTGGATGAACGACACCTTGGCCTATCTGTCGCTCGACCCGATTCATCGCCACTGGCACCATGACAAGTTGACGTTTGGTCTGCTTTACGGGTTTTCGGAAAATTTCATTCTGCCGATCTCGCATGACGAGGTTGTCCACGGCAAAGGCTCGCTGTTTACGCGGGTACCCGGCGATGACTGGCAGAAATTCGCCAGCCTGCGCGCCTATTTTGGGTTCATGTGGGCGCATCCTGGCAAGAAGCTGTTGTTCATGGGCCAGGAATTCGGCCAGCGCGCGGAATGGAATTTCGACCAGAGCCTGGATTGGCATTTGCTGGACCACGAGAGCGGCGCCCCGCATCGGGGCCTGCGCGACTGTATCCGTGAACTCAACACGCTTTATTGCAGCGAGCCGGCGCTGCATGCGCGGGATTGCGAGCCGGAAGGGTTTCGCTGGATCGTCTCTGACGACCGGGAGCAATCGGTGATCGCCTGGCTGCGGCTGGGCGGACCGGATGACGCGCCGGTGGCGATGGTGACCAACTTCACCCCCATGCCGCGCGCGGATTATCGCATCGGGCTTCCCCATGCCGGGCAATGGCGCGAAATTCTGAACACGGATGCCACCCAGTTCGGTGGCAGCGGCACTGGCAACATGGGCAGGGTGACGGCCACCAAAACGCCTGCGCACAGCTTCCCGGCGTCTGCCGTGATGTTCGTTCCCGCTTTGTCGACGTTATATTTCCGCTACGAAGCAGGGTGACAGCCCGAGCGGGGCGGTGCAGGCTTATCTCGACACCATCGGCGGATCGTCGACAATAACGGAGACCCACGATGCTGACTGGCACCCCGAACGTTGCCCCCCTCGCCCGCCATGCCATGGCCTATGTATTGGCGGGAGGCCGGGGAACCCGGCTGATGGAACTGACCGATCGTCGCGCCAAGCCTGCGGTCTATTTCGGCGGGAAATTGCGGATTATCGATTTCGCGCTTTCCAACGCGCTGAATTCTGGCATTCGCCGCATGGCCGTCGCCACCCAGTACAAGGCGCACAGCCTGATCCGCCATTTGCAGCATGGCTGGAATTTCTTCCGCCCGGAGCGAAACGAGAGCTTCGACATCCTGCCGGCCAGCCAGCGCGTGTCGGAAGACCAATGGTATCTGGGCACCGCCGATGCCGTGTACCAGAACATCGACATCATCGAGAGCTATGATCCCAAATACATGGTGCTGCTGGCCGGGGACCATATCTACAAGATGGATTACGAGCAGATGCTGCAACAACATGTCAGCGCCGGCGCGGACGTGACCATTGCCTGCATCGAAGTCCCGGTCGCCGAGGCGCGCGGCTTTGGCGTGATGCATGTCGACGATGCTGACCGCATTCTGTCATTTGAGGAAAAGCCGGCGCATCCGGCCACCATGCCCGGGCGCCCGGATACCGCGCTGGCGAGCATGGGCATCTATGTGTTCGAAACCAAGTTCCTGTTCGAGCAACTTCGCCTGGATGCCGCGAACCCCGATTCCAGCCATGATTTCGGCAAGGACATCATTCCCCGGCTGGTGGCCGAGGGCCGCGCGATGGCGCATCCGTTCGCCAGGTCCTGCGTGCGCTCGGCATCTGAACGCACGTCCTATTGGCGCGATGTCGGCACGCTGGAGGCGTATTACGCCGCCAATATCGACCTGACGGACGTGGTTCCCGAGTTGGATCTTTACGACCAGAACTGGCCAATCTGGACCCATGGCGAAATGACCGCGCCGGCCAAGTTCGTCCATGATGAGGACGGCCGCAGGGGCGCTGCGATCAGTTCCCTCGTCTCGGGCGGCTGCATCGTGTCTGGCGCCTCGGTGCGGCGCTCGTTGCTGTCCACCAATGCGCATCTGCATTCCTACGCGAATGTCGAGGAGGCGGTGCTGCTGCCGTATGTCGATGTCGGCCAGGGCGCCCGGCTGCGAAAGGTCGTGATTGATCGTGGGGTACGGATTCCGGCGGGGCTGGTGGTGGGCGAGGACCCGGAACTGGACGCAAGGCGTTTCCGCCGCAGCCCAGGCGGCATTTGCCTGATCACGCAGCCGATGATCGACCGTCTTTCACCATGAGGACATTGCGCGTTCTCTCGGTCGCGTCCGAATGCTATCCGCTCGTGAAAACAGGCGGTCTCGCCGATGTTGTCGGCGCCCTGCCGGCCGCGTTGGCGAGTGAGAATGTGCAGGTGCGCACGCTCATTCCTGGCTACCCGATGGTGCTGGCCGCCATGGAGGGCGCCGAGGCCTATCCGCTGCCGCCATCCGTGACCGATCAGGCCGGTGGCCCCGGCCGCCTGCTGGCCGCCACTGTGCGCGGGCTGGACATGATGGTGCTGGATATCCCGCATTTGTTCACGCGTGGCGGCAATCTCTACACCGGCCCGGACGGGCAGGATTGGCCCGACAATGCGCTGCGGTTCGCCGCCCTGGCGCGTGCCGCCGCCGAGATCGGCATGAAGGGCCTGGCCGGCTGGGTTCCCGATGTGGTGCATGCCCATGACTGGCAGGCGGGGCTGGTGCCGGCATATCTGTATTATGATGGCGCCCATCGCCCGCGCACCGTCATGACGGTGCATAATCTGGCCTTCGTCGGCAAGGTTGATATCGGCTTGCGCGCGCAACTGGGGCTGCCGCCAGAATCCATTGGGCTGGACGGCGTCGAGTTCTACGGCACCATCAGCATGCTCAAGGCCGGCCTGCAATTCGCCGACCGCATCACCACCGTCTCGCCCACCTATGCCGAGGAAATCCTGACGCCTGAGGGCGGCATGGGCCTCGACGGCTTGCTGCGTGCCCGGTCATCGGTGCTGCACGGCATCCTTAACGGCATCGATACCGATTCCTGGGACCCTGGCGAGGATGCGCTGCTGGCAGCCCAGTACGATTCCACGATGCTGGAGGCGCGCGAGGTCAACAAGGCCGATCTGCAACGCCGCATGGGCCTGGATATCGACCCGAATGTGATGCTGTTCGGCGTCGTCAGCCGGCTGACCTGGCAAAAGGGTCTGGACATGCTGCTGGAAGCCCTGCCCACCTTGCTGGCCACCGGCGCCCAACTGGCAGTGCTCGGGGCGGGCGACGACGCGATCGAGGCAGGGTTCCGCGATGCCGAGGCCGCCCATCCCGGCCGGGTCGGCTGCATCGTCGGCTATCACGAGCCGTTGGCGCACGCCATCCAGGCCGGTGCGGACGCGTTGCTGGTGCCGTCACGCTTCGAGCCTTGCGGCCTGACCCAGCTTTACGCACTGCGCTATGGCGCCATTCCGGTGGTGGCGCGGGTTGGCGGGCTGGCGGATACCGTGATTGACGCAAACCCCATGGCGATCGGGGCGGGTGTGGCCACCGGCGTGCAGTTCTCGCCCGTCACCGCCGAACGGCTGGCAGCAGCGATCAACCGCACAGCGCAACTATACGACGATAAAGAGACGTGGACGCGGATGCAGGCCAACGGCATGGCGGCGGACGTGTCATGGCGGGGGGCCGCGCGGCATTATGCGCGGATGTATCGCCGCCTTTCGGCTGTGACCGCATGAGGTTGAACGGCGTTCGTGACGGCACGCCGGAAGTGCTGGGCGTGACCCCGGATGGCGACGGCGTCAACGTGGCGGTTCATTCGGCAAACGCCACGGCCATCGAGTTCTGTGTGTTCGGCGCCCAGGGCGAAACCGAGCATTCGCGTATCGCTTTGCCTTGCCGCACGGGCGATGTGTTCCATGGCCATTTTGCTGGCATCGCCCAAGGCACACGCTATGGCCTGCGTGCGCACGGCCCGTGGAATCCACAAGACGGGCACGTCTTCAATCCGTCCAAGCTGCTGCTGGATCCGTATGCGCTGGCGCTCGACCGCGCGCCGCACGTGGACCCGTCGATGTTCGGCCAGCACGACGATGGCAGCATGGACGACACCGACAGTGCGGCTGCGATGCCAAAGGCGATCGTCACGCGCCCGGTCGTGGCCAAGCCTGGGGCGAGCCTCACACCGTGGTCGCAAACGGTGCTCTATGAGTTGCATGTGCGCGGCTTCACCATGACGCATCCGGGCATTCCGGAAGCCTTGCGCGGCACCTTCGCCGGGCTCGCGCATCCGGCGGCGGTGGCGCATTTGAAAAGCCTGGGCGTGACCGCGGTGGAGATCATGCCGCCGTGTGCGTGGATGGAGGAGCGCCATCTGGCCGAGCGCGGCCTTACAAATTACTGGGGCTATAACTCGGTGGCCTTCCTGGCGCCCGACCCGCGCCTCGCCCCCGGCGGCTGGCAGGAGGTGCGCGAGACCGTGGCGGCTTTGGCCGATGCCGGGATCGAGACGATCATCGACATCGTGCTGAACCACACCGGCGAGGGCGACATGCGTGGCCCCACCGTTTCGCTGCGCGGCCTCGACAACGCGTCGTATTTCCGCCTTGCCGACGGCGCGCTCGTCAACGACACCGGCTGCGGCAACACCCTGGCGCTGGACCGGCCGCATTCCCTGCGGCTGGCGATGGACTGCCTGCGCGCCTGGGCCAATTTCGGCGGCGTGCACGGATTTCGGTTCGATCTGGCGCCCGTGCTGGGACGCCGGAAGGACGGTTTCGACCCGCAGGCGCCGCTGTTGCAGGCCATCGAGCAGGACCCGGTGCTGTCGCGGCTGAAAATGATCGCCGAGCCGTGGGATGCCGGCTGGGGCGGCTATCAGCTTGGCCAGTTCCCGGGGCGCTGGGGGGAGTGGAACGACCGGTTTCGCGATGATGTCCGGATGTTCTGGCGCGGCGATTCAGGGCGGCTGGGCGCACTGGCCACACGGCTTTCCGGCTCGGCCGATATCTTCGCCCCCCATCGCGGGCCGTCGCGCAGCGTGAATTTCATCACGGCCCATGACGGGTTTTCACTGGCCGACCTCGTTGCCTACACCGAGAAACACAACGCGGCCAACGGCGAGAACAACCGCGACGGCACCAGCGATAATTTCTCGTGGAACAACGGCGCCGAAGGCCCCACCGACGACCGTGCCATCCAATCGGCGCGTCTGGCCGACCAGCGGGCGTTGCTGGCGCTGCTGCTGCTGTCGCGCGGCACGCCGATGCTGGCGATGGGCAGCGAATTCGGCCACCGGCAAGGCGGCAACAACAACCCCTACACCCAGGACAACGCCGTCACCTGGCTTGACTGGAGCCACGCTGACCCAAAACTGCTGGTCTGGACCCAGTCGCTGGTGGCCTTGCGCCGCGATACTCCCGGGTTTTCCGACGACATCTTCCTGACAGGCGCCCCAGGCGAGGACGATTTGCGCCCGGATGTGGCCTGGCTGCGGCCGGACGCGCAGGATCTGTCGGACGGCGACTGGAATGACGGGGCCGGCGACGCGCTGGCGATGCTGCTCCGCCCGGCGCCGGGGGCCAACGGCACCCCGTGCCCCCGTGTGGGGCTGGTGATCAACCGCAGCCGCGTGGCGGTGTCGTTCGATTTACCGACGCCTGAGGATGGTTGCCTGTGGCGGGTTCTCGCTGACAGCCACACAGGCGCTGCGGACGCGCTCGATCTGGTGGAGCCGCTTTTGGTTGCGGCCGCGCGCAGCGTGGTGGCGGTGGCCGAAGTCCCGGCGCCACCACCGGCGCTGCGCAGAACCACCCAATACGACACCGCGTTGCTCGACAGATTGGCGCGTGCAGCCGGCGTCGCGCCAGAATGGTGGGAGAGTTTCGGCACCTATCACCGCGTCAGTGACGAGACCAAGCGCCACGTGCTGGACGCGATGCATCTTCCGGCCGGAACCGCAGGGGAGGCCCGCAATTCCCTGACCCAACTGGCCGAGGCACGCGACCGCAGGCCGCTTCCGGTCTCGCTGGTGCGCCGGACGCAGGAAGGCGTGCTGCTGCCGATGGCGCTGGCGCAGGGCCTGGCGCCGCGGAGCGAATGGCTGACCCTGGCGCTGGAAGACGGCAGCCTGCAGCGCATCCGCGCCGGCGCCGCCGAGGCGGTGGTGGAGCAATTCACCGCATCGGACGGCCGCGCCGGGCGGCGCTGGATGGTGAAGCTGCCGCACCTGCCGATGGGCCGTCACCGGATCTGGCGCGACGAGACGCCGGACATTGCCTGCCACATCACCATCGCCCCGCAAGCCTGCTACCTGCCGCCCGCCCTCGTGCGCGGTGAGCGCCGGTTTGGCGTATCGGCCCAGCTTTATACCCTGCGCACCGCATCCGATCAGGGCATCGGCGACTTCTCCACCCTTGCGGCCTTGGCCCAGGCCACCCGTACTGCCGGTGGCGCCGTGCTGGGGCTGAACCCGATGCATGCCCAGTTCGCCGCCCAGCGCGAGCGGGCCAGCCCCTACCAGCCCTCCGACCGGCGGTTTCTCGACCCGATTTATCTCGACCTGCCAGAGATCGGCGGCCCAGAGGCCGCTTCCCTGTCGGCGCTTCCGGCGGTGGCATACCGCGCCGTCTGGGCCCGCAAGTCGGCGGCCCTGGAACAGCGTTTCCGCGTGGCGATGCAGGAAGCCCCGGACAGGAATTTCCAGACCTTCATCGCCGAAGGCGGCGCGGCGCTGCATCGTTTCGCCGTTTTCGAGACGATTTCCGAGCTTTACCCCGCTCAGTCCTGGCATATCTGGCCGGCAGAACTCCGCCACCCCAGCAGCGAGGCGGTGACCGCGATCACCCGCAGCCATGCCGCGCGCGTGACGTATCACCAATACCTTCAGTTCCTCTGCGACCGGCAGCTTGCCCGCGCTGCCAGCCCCTTTTCCGAAGGTGGGCTGGAGATCGGCTTCGTTCGCGATCTCGCCGTCGGCTGCGCGCCCGATGGCGCCGAAGCCTGGGCCATGGCGGAACTGGTGGCGCAAGGTGTGTCGATCGGCGCACCGCCAGACCCGTTCTCGGCGGAAGGCCAGGTCTGGGGGCTGCCGCCGCCCGTGCCGCATTTGATGAACCGTGGCGGATACGCCGATTTCGCCGGACTGCTGGCCGCCAACATGCGCCATGCCGGCGGCCTGCGCATCGACCACGCGCTGGGGCTGGCGCGGCTTTACTGGGTGCCAGACGGCGCCTGCGGCGCCGACGGCACCTACGTGGCCTATCCGTTCGACGATCTGCTCGGCCAGATCGCCCTCGAATCACACCGTGCCCAGGCGCTGGTGATCGGCGAGGATCTCGGCACCGTGCCGGACGGACTGCGCGAGGTGCTGTCCGCACATGACGTGCTGAGCTACCGCGTGCTGTTGCTCGAACGAGAGGGCCGTGGCTTCAAGCCGAAATCCAGCTATCCCGCCCGCGCCGTCGCCTGCGTGTCCACCCATGACCTGCCCACCCTCGCCGGTTGGCAGACGGGGGCGGATATCGTCGAACGCACAGCCCTCGGCCAGCGCCGGCCCGAGGATGCGCAATCGGACATGGCCGAGCGCACCGCCGAGATCGAGGCCCTCCGCGAAACACTCGGCAATGGCGACCTTGCACCCAGAGCGCACGCCTTCGTGGCCGAAACAGCGTGCGATTTGGTTTATGTGCAAACCGACGATCTTGCCGGCGAGACGCAGGCGGTCAACCTGCCCGGCACGGACTGGGAACGACCCAATTGGCGGCGCCGCATCTCGGTAGACCTGGACACGCTGTTCACCAGCCCCCACGCTACCCCGATCCTGGACGCCCTGCGGCGCGAGCGGCCGGGCGACTGATCTTTGCAGACTTCCGTTACCAAATCATCGAAGGATCGTTGCGTGACCGACACCTGGAAACTCCCCGCCACCGAACTGGCGGCTCTGATCCGCACCCGCAAGGTCTCGGCGCATGAGGTCGCAGTGGCGGCATTGGCGCGTCTGGATGCGGTCAATCCGAAGCTGAACGCGGTGATCGCGCATCGGCCCGAAGAGGTTCTGGCCGCGGCCGATGCGGTCGACGCCATCATCGCCAAAGGCGGCGACGCCGGCCTGCTCGGCGGCGTGCCCGTGACCGTGAAGGTCAACACCGACCAGCTCGGCCATGCCACCACCAACGGCCTGCGGTTGCAGAAGGATCTGATCGCAGCCTCTGACAGCCCGGTGGTGAGCAATCTTCGCCATGCCGGCGCCGTCATTCTCGGCCGCACCAACACGCCGGCGTTCTCGCTGCGGTGGTTCACCGACAACCAATTGCACGGCCGCACCAAAAACCCCCGTGATCCCGGCCTCACGCCCGGCGGTTCGTCCGGCGGGGCGGCGTCCGCCGTTGCGGCTGGCATCGGGCAGATTGGCCACGGCACCGATATCGGCGGGTCCATCCGCTATCCTGCCTATGCCTGCGGCGTGCACGGCCTGCGGCCCAGCCTCGGCCGGGTGCCGGCCTGGAACGCGTCCGGCATGGAACGCTCGATCGGCGCGCAGTTGATGGCGGTGTCCGGCCCGATTGCCCGCACCATCGCCGACGTGGCGCTGGGGCTGGACGTGCTGTCCCGCGCCGATGCCCGCGATCCTTGGTATGTACCTTATCCCGCTGCCGGCGCCCCTGTGTCCCGGCGCGTGGCGCTGTGCTTGCGGCCGAACGGCATGGCGGTGGCGCCCGAGATCATTGCCGCGTTGCAGGATTCCGCGCGCAGGCTGGAAGCCGCCGGCTATATCGTGGAGGAAGTTTCCGATACCCCCTCATTCCGTGACGCCACCGAGATGCAGATCAAGCTGTGGCTGGGCGATGGCTATCCCGGCTTCGCCGATCTGGTGGCGCGCGAGGCCGATCCGGCGGCAATGATGATCGCCGCCGCGTTCCACGACATGGCCACCAACCTGCCTGGCGACATCGTGGGCCAGACCCTGATCCGCCGGGCAACCCTCACCCGCGTGTTCCAGGCATTCATGGACCAGTATCCGCTGTTGCTGGTGCCTGTGTCCGGCCAGTTGCCGTTCGCTGACGATGCCGACATGGCTGGCCCGGAGGCCTTCGCCGCCGTGTGGGAGGCGCAGCTGGTGCAGACCGGGCTGCCATTGATGTCGATGCCGGGGCTGGTGGTGTCCACCGGCATGGTCGGCGTGGCGCCCGTGGGCGTGCAGTTGATTGCCAACCGGGGCCGTGAGGATCTGCTGCTGGCGGCCGGCGCCGCGATCGAGGCAGGCGGAACGCCGCCGTCGCCGATTGATCCGACATGGTAAGGTTTTTTAAGACAAGAATCTTCTTTTTCTGAAGAAAAAGAAGCAAAAAGACTTTCATTCATTCAGGTACGCGTTGCGAAACGCACCTGAATGAATGAAATTTTTTGGTTCTTTTTTATAAAAAAGAACACTTTTTTCTGCTTTTATCTACCGCCCCGTAAACACCGGGCTCCGCTTCTCGGCAAACGCCTTGCGGCCTTCCTTATAGTCCTCGGTATCAAAGCAGGTCGCCACCGCGGAATCGATCTTGTTCTTGTCCGGCGTGATGCTCATCGCCTCGGCGATCGCCATCTTGCCGATACGCAGCGAATTCGGCGCGTTGTCGGCGATGGCGCGGGCGATGCTTACCACCACGTCCGACAGATCCTCGTCCGACGTCACCTGGTTGATCAGCCCGATCCGCGCCGCTTCATGCGCATCGATGCGGCTGCCGGTGTAGAGCATCATGGCCGCGTGGGCGGGGCCCACCAGGCCGGTCAGCTTGCGGGTCATGTCATAGCCATAGGCGATGCCGAGCTTGGCGGCCGGAATGCCGAACTCGCTGTCCACGGCGGCGATACGGATATCGGCCTGCATCGCGATGCCGAGGCCGCCACCGAGGCAGAAGCCGCGAATGCGGGCGATCACCGGCTTGGGGAAGGCCGCGAGCTTGGCGCGGCCGGCGCTGGTCAGGCGGTCATATTCAATCTGGGCATTGCCATCGGCGCGCTGCTTGTCAAATTGGCTGATATCCGCACCGCTCACGAACGCCTTCGGGCCGGCGCCCGTCAGCACCACCACGCGCACGCTGTCATCGGCCAGGAAATTATCGAGGATCTGGCTCAGCCCGTCCCACATCGCAACCGACATCGCATTGCGCTTTTCCGGCTGGTTGAAAGTGATCAGGCCAACGCCCTGATCGATCTCGGCCAGCATTTTTCCGTCGGCGTATTTGGTCGTCATTCCCGTATACCCTTATGCAGCGCGTCGTTGGTGCCATGTCTAATGATCATTCGGTCCGCACGCGAGGGATGTTCGGCGGGAAATTTCCGTCTGCCAAGCCCCGCCTGCCCGACAGGATCGAACACGGCGACCGGGCCTGCTAGAATGTCGAAATTGATACAAATGAGCGGAGCCGGGACCTATCATGGTCACTTTTATCTGGGCGGTGCTTGCGGTGGGGCTTTGGGGAACGGCGGCCTATTTTATCCGGCAGCGCATGCGGCGCTCGGATCAGGAGACATCCGGCGACAACATCGCACAGCAAATCAATGGGCTGTTCGACACGCCGGAGGGTATTTTGGCACGTATTTCAGCCGATCCAACGTCGCCTGTCGCCATGCTCAAATATGCCGACCTGGCGCGCATGGCCGAGAACTGGCCCGAATTCCTGCGCCGCGCACAGGCCGCGACCGAACGCTTTCCGAAAGTGGCCGATGCCGATCTGAGGGTGGTCCATGCGCTGTGGCAGTTGGGCCAAGCCGATCGCGCGGTATCGATGCTGCGCAAGGCCATCCGTCGGCATCCCTGGAATACCCGCCTGATCGAGTGCGCCGTTCAACAGCAGCACGATCTGGCGCATTGGGACGAGACGCGGCGTTTGGCCCGTAGACTGCGCAAGTTGGCCCCAAACCTCATGGCAGCCTATGCCTACGAGGCCGATGCGTTGATCACGCTCGGTCGGCTCGATGCCGCCGAGGCCGTGCTGATGCTGGCGGAAAAGGAAACGCCCGGCAGCGACCACACCGCCAAGGTGTGGGACAGACTAGAGGCGGAGATCGACGCCGCCGGCACCAACAGGACTGGCCTGACCGAACAGATTGGACGATAATACGAACGTTCGACCTTCCTACTGGAGACTGATGCATGGACATTCTCTCGCCCCCGGATCTGGACACCCAGTTTCGCGCCGCCATGCGCAAACTTGCCAGCACCGTCACCGTGGTCACCAGCCGCGAGGCGGACGAGCATCACGGAATGGCCGCCACCGCCGTCACCTCGCTCTCAACCGACCCCGCGTCACTTCTCGTTTGCGTGAACCGCACGGCCTCGATGCATGCCGTGCTGCATCGCTCGCAACTGTTCTGCGTCAATCTGCTCGGTGAGCAGCATGGCCCACTATGCGACGCGTTCGGCGGCAAGCTGACCGGCGCCGCCCGATTCGGCGTTGGTACCTGGGCCAGTGACGGCGAAGGCGTGCGCTATCTGGTGGACGCGCCGGCCAATATCTTTTGCCGGCTCGACCAGCAGCACGACTACGGCACGCACACCATCTTCATCGGCAAGGTGGAGCGCGTGCGTGTGCAGGACGATGGCCAGCCATTGCTCTATGCCGCCGGCAGCGTGGGTGGCTTCCGGCCGCTCTAGAGCGGTTGAGAATTTCATTGGATCGGAGAGATGAAGGTCAGTGAAGGGGTTCTTTTTTGAAAAAAAGAACCAAAAAACTTCACCAATTCATACGTGTAGCGCGGCACCTGCCGCGCTACACACCGAAATGAGTGAAAGTCTTTTTGCTTCTTTTTCTTCAGAAAAAGAAGATTTTTCTTTCTGCTGACGACCGCTTCACCTAAAGCCCACGAAATCCGGCACGCG
This sequence comes from Acetobacteraceae bacterium, assembly GCA_040399685.1. Taxonomy (GTDB): domain Bacteria; phylum Pseudomonadota; class Alphaproteobacteria; order Acetobacterales; family Acetobacteraceae; genus CAIQQQ01. The sequence goes on along the minus strand of JBBART010000003.1, from coordinate 74,691 downwards.
CCACACGATAATCCCAGGCGCGTGACAACGGGGCCTCGGAAAGCTGCATTTCACGGGTCCGATCGATCTCACCGGGCGTGAGATAGGTCGGCTCGCCGAACGGCAGGCTACGCAGGAGCAATTCGGCGCAATCCTTCATCACAATCGAGATGAACACCACCTCGCGCAGGCTCCGTCCGGCACAGTTGGCGCCGTGGCCGCGTAGCAGCACGCAGGGGTTCATGCCCTGCTTGCGCGCCAGCGAAGCGCCCTGCTCGGCTGTTTCCACCAACATGTTGGTGTCCCCGAATTCGTCCTGGCTGTCCCAGATCGGTACGTCGTGGCCCAGCACGGACGCCAGATGGGTGGCGGGGCGCAGCTTCAGATCGGTGATCGTGAACGGCAGCACCTCACGGGCATGATGATGCGTCACCGCATTCACATCCGGCCTGGCCTGATACAGCGCTCCGTGGATCACCCGCTCGCGATAGATCGAACGCCCGCGCTGATCGATTGGCGTGCCGTCGAGGGTGAATTCCATCAGATCCTCCCGCGTCACAATCTCGGGGCTGCGGCTGCACGAGATAAAATAATGCCCCGGATTGGTCGGGTGGCGCACACTGACATGGCCAAAATCGTCAATGACACCTTCACGCGCCATGATACGATTGGCCAGAACAAGTTCCTGCAAGGCTACGGCAACGGCGTCGGACATCTTCTTTCCCCCATTCTTGCCAACAGGATGACCGCGCACACCTGCCGTCGCAACCCACCGCTGGACGCGGGCCGGCGGTCAGGGCAAAGGGAGCGTATCCGCAGCAACACAGAGCATTGACCCATGACCCCCACAGACATCAGCCGGGTGCAGACCTATCTGCGCCGCATCCTGGGTTCAGACCGCATCACCATCGTGCCGCCGCCGAAATACGGCCTGTCGGTCGAAGTCGCCGTCGATGGCGAAGTGATCGGCACGCTGCACCGCGATGACGAAGAGGGCGAGGTGTCGTTCTCCGTGCACCTGACGATCCTGGACGAAGACCTGCCCCCACCACCCAAGGCGGCCGTTCGCGCCAAACGCTAACGGAAACACGCAGGAGAGGGGCTCGGGCCCTCTCCTGCGTGTTCCACATCTGCCAAATCGGACTGCGCGTTCGTTGTGCGGGTGCGGTGTGGCGAGGCCATTTGTATCTTCTGCGGACATTCTGCGCTGTCCGTGCCAGCGCTGCATCCGACAACAGCTTTTGCCGCCATAGCCACAGGTCATTTGCCAAGATCAAGGCGGAAGCATAATTAAAGTTCCGTTACCTAAGTTAAACTTATCGTGATGGAGTTATCGATGTGCATTCAATGTCTGGGGGTAAACCGTCGTCGGTTTATGTCCATGTCGGCTGTTGGGCTGACAGCAATGTTGACCGGTTTGCCGCGGGCTGGTCATGCCGCTACCGCGCTTTCCCCGGCTGAAGCACTGGCCAGGCTCAAGCTTGGCAATCAGAAATTTGTGTCTGCTCCCCAGGTTTGCGAGTCCGACTTGATGCAGCAGCGCGCTGGCGTGGCCAAGGCGCAAGCGCCTTGGGCCACCATCCTGGCGTGCGCCGACAGTCGCGTCTCGCCTGAGCTTATTTTCGGCGGCGCGGGGCTGGGGGAGCTGTTTGTCGCGCGCAATGCCGGCAACATGGCTGACACCGCAACGTTGGGCACCATCGAGTATGGCGCGGAACATTTGGGTTCTCCGCTGGTGGTTGTTCTTGGGCATGCGCGGTGCGGTGCAATTGCCGCAGCCTGCGAAGTGGCTGAAAAGCATACGAAGCTGCCAGGCTCGATCGGTCCGATGGTCGATGCGATCCTGCCGGCCGCCAAGGCGATGATGCACAAGCCTGGCGATTTCATCGACAACACAGTCCGCGAAAGCGCCAGGCGCACGGCGACGAAGATTGTCGGCAAGAGCAAGATGATCGAAGAGCTGGTTCATCACGGCAAAGTCAAAGTCGTCTACGCCCGTTATGACCTGGACACAGGCGTCGTTGACTTTCTGAGCTGATCCGAATTGGCTGCGGCGGACTGGATCCGCCGCAGCCAACGTCGTGCGCGTCACTGACGCCATTTTACTATCAGCCCAAGCGGCTGTTGCGCCGGGACCGTCTGAATTCGGTCCGCTCAAGTGATATTCAGTCGAATATTTGCATCGCTGTGTTGATCGCTTCACCACGCAACCCGAAGCGATATTGCGCGCAGGGCCCCATCGATCGATGGACAAGCCTCATCAAACACCGCGCCTATACCCTAGACATTCCCTAAAGGGAACGAGTAGGCTGCATTCTTGTGAAACAACGACACAGAATTCACAAAAAATAGTTAGCCTCACCGAAATACACGGCCTTCTTCCAGAAAAAATTACTCCCTTATAGGGCAAGCACGCAAGGATACATGACAGTTCATTTCGCGAAATATACTTTAGAATGAACTTCGGCTGAATTTGGATACAGATCATAATTGTAAGATTTTTACTATGATGGGCACACAGGTGATTCTAATCAATCGTTTTGTTTCTGATTTAATATCGCCTCCCACAACGCTGGGAATTTTCAGCGTCGGCCACATGGCATGACCAATGTCACAAACGCGCCCAAGACCTCAGCGAGCGGAAAACGCTACGTCTACATCGCCTACGCGGCAGCGGCGGCCATCATCGCGCTCTCCAGCTTTCTGGTCTGGCAGCAGTGGCGAGACAGCGTCGCTCGGGCCGAAATTTCAGTCGCCAACCTCGCCAAGGTTCTCTCCGTCGAGGTGGAGGGCTCGTTTGACCGGATCGGCGCGCTGCTGGTCACGCTTGGACAGCGTTATGTCAGTGCCTCCAGTATGGGGGCATCACAAGTCGAACGATTTGAACGCGCAATCACGTCTGAGTCACCGAGCTACGAACTCATCAAGCAAATTGGAATTATTGATCGCCATGGAAAGTATATTTTTAGCACTTTAGAACTATCCAAGACCGACGATTACGCTGATGTATCAGATCGTGATTATTTCATACGCGCGAAATCCGGCGAGAAAGGTCTGATTTACTCAGGTCTTCTCAAGACAAAAGTGCTTGGGCTATGGTCGATCATCATGGCCCGACGGATAGAGGATGCCGACGGCGGCTTCCTGGGTGTGATGTTTGCAAGCATTCCAATTGATGCCTTGGGTCACGTATTTTCCAAGGTCGACCTGGGCCGGTCCGGGATGGTCACGCTGCGCACCGCGGATTTTGCTGAAGTGGTGCGCTACCCCAGTCTCACCGGCGAGGGGCGGACAAGCGGCAACCACCTGATTTCTGAAGCCGCGATAGCCCTGATGCGGGAAAATCCCACATCAGATCGTTTCAACTATCGGGCGGTCACACCCAATGACGGCGTGGAGCGCTTTCTCGCCCTGGATAAATTCGACCACGCGCCGTTCTCGATGAATGTCGGTGTGGCAACCGCCGATGTCGAGGTCCCCTTGATCGTTCCGGCAGCGTTGTTGACCGGTCTGTCGCTGTCCGTGGCCGGGCTTCTGATCTGGGGCGCCACCAGCATGCGGAGGCAGAGCCAGGTCCTTGAAGAAAGGGTGGAGGAACGCACGCGCGATCTTGCCGCCAGCCAGCGCTTCATTAACATCGTCACGAATGCCACAAGCGGAATGCTTGGCTACTGGGAGAGCGAGACACGCTGCCGGTTTGCAAACAGGCGCTATTCCGACTGGTTCGGCAAAACGCCGGACGAGATGCACCACCTCACGATGCGCGAAGTTCTCGGCCCTGATCTTTTTGCCCGGAGCGTGTCCAGGATCCGGGCGGCGCTGGCAGGCGAGGCGCAAAAATTCGAGATCACCATCATCAGGCCAGACGGCAGCGTGTTCCACGGCCTTATGCGGTATGTCCCCGACATCGTTGATGGCGAAATGCACGGCATCGTGGTGGACTTTACCGACATCACCGACATCAAGCGCCTGCAGCTGGAGCAGACGGTGATGGCGGATGAACTGGCCGACCTCTACAATCAGGCGCCCTGCGGCTATCATTCAATCCGGCCGGACGGAACGATTCTGCGCATCAACGACACCGAACTCAGCTGGCTTGGGTTCAAGCGCGAAGATGTTGTCGACAGGCAAAATATCACCGCGCTCATCACCCCCGCCTCGCTGGAGACCTTCAGGCAAAACTTCCCCGGTGTGTGGGAGAGCGGAGAGATCGACGGCGCCGAATTCGACATGCTCGGCCACAACGGCGCCGTGCTCCCGGTGCTGCTGTCGTCATCCGCCGTGCATGACGGGGACGGCAAACTGGTCATGTGGAACGCGGTTGTGGTCGATTACTCGCACCAGCGGCAGCAGCAGAACACCCTGCGGAAGTTGATGAGTGCGTCACCGATGGGGATCCGGGTTATTTCGCCCGCGGACAACCGGGTTCTGTATACGAATGAGGCGTTTCGGAAGATCGTAGGGCAGACCGACAGCTCGTTGAAGTTTCTGGACCGACGCTCCTGGTATTGCGAGCCGGAGGTCTTTGACGACATCCAGCGGCATATCCAGCGCGGTGAGATCGTGTTGAACCGGCTTGCAAAGCTGCGCCCGCCGGGCCTTGAGAACGATGCTCCTATCTGGGTGCTCGGATCCTACATGACCATCGACTACGAGGGTCATGAAGCTGAACTGGCCTGGATGTTCGACGTATCGGAAATGCACGAAGCCAAGCTGATCGCTGAAGCCGCCACGCAGGCCAAGGCATCGTTCCTGGCCAATATGAGCCATGAGATCCGCACGCCGATGAACGCCGTGCTTGGCTTCGCGTATCTTTTGTCAACGTCCGACCTGCCGGCGGAAGCGCATGTCCTGATCGGCAAGATACGGGCGGCCGGGCGCACGCTGATGGGCCTTCTCAACGACACGCTCGATTTGTCAAAGATCGAGTCAGGCAGGTTCGAACTCGAACACGTTCCGTTCCGGCTCAGCGATGTGCACGACAATCTGGCCAACATCATGTCGGCGAATGCGGCCTCGAAGTCCATCGAGGTCATCATCTCGCCTTCGCCAGTCGGCATCGACAACCTGATCGGCGATTCGTTGCGACTGGAACAGGTGTTGATCAATCTGACCGGCAACGCGATCAAGTTCACCGACAGCGGTTACGTTCAGGTCTTGGTGGACGTGATCGAAGACATCGACAATCGGGTGACCCTGCGGTTTTCGGTGCGCGACAGCGGCATCGGCATTCCGCCGGAGCGGCAGCAGGATATATTCAGCGTCTTCTCCCAGGCCGACACCTCCATCACCCGCCGCTTTGGCGGGACGGGCCTGGGCCTTGCGATCTGTGCGCAGGTGGTCAAGGCCATGGGTGGGGAAATCGGCGTTACCAGCACCTTGGGCCAGGGCAGCGAGTTCTGGTTCACCGCGAAGATGGACCGGGCCGAAGCCAGTGCAACGCCGGCGCCGGCCCCGCTGGACCTGACAATCCTGATTGCCGATGACAACGACATCGCCCGCGAGGCCTTGCGACTGACGGTCCAGAAAATCGGCTGGCAGGCCATTGTTGTTGATTCCGGGCGGGCGGCCATTGAACGGGCGGCGGCGATGCCGTTGCCTGAGCATAATGTTATCCTGCTTGACTGGAAGATGCCCGAAATCGACGGTCTGGCCGCAGCGCGCGCGATACGGGCGGCGGCGCCCGGGGATGCCGGGCCGATCGTCATCATGGTCACCGGCCATTCCCGCCACGCCCTGCTCGCGGAACCGAGCATCGATATCGTGGATGCTGTAATGGAAAAGCCTGTGACGTCATCACGGTTGTACGACACTGTCGTGGCTGTTCTGCATCAAAGGCGCGGCGGCGCCGGTGTTGGGCCGCAACGCCAGCTTGCCCGGAGGCGCCTGGCCGGCATGCGCGCCCTTGTGGTGGACGACAGCGACGTCAATCGCGAGGTCGCGCGCGGCGTGCTGCGCCAGGAAGGGGCGACCGTCTCCGTCGCGGAGAACGGACAGATGGCGTTGGACTGGCTGCTGACGCACGTCAATGCTGTCGATATTGTCTTGATGGACGTTCAAATGCCCGTTCTTGACGGGCTGGCAGCGACGCGTGCGCTGCGCAAGATCCCGTTGCTTGCCGGCCTGCCCATTGTTGCCATGACGGCCGGCGCTTTTGTGGAGCAGCAGGATGCCGCCTTTGCCGCCGGCATGGACGATTACATCTCGAAGCCGATCGATATTGAAGCAGCCATCGCCATCATCCGTCGCGTCACCCATTGGCCGGAAACGCCTTCGGACGCAGCTGGGTCAGTGGATCAAGCCGACACCGCCGCTGCGGACGCGCCCGCGGGGCTGGGCATCGACAGTCGCAACCCGCCGCCGGGCCTTTCACTTTCGCACGCCGCAGACATCTGGCGCGATGCCGAGACCTACCGACGCTTCCTGCGCAAGTTTGCGGTGGATTACGTATCCGGCGTCACTGCCGTCACCGCGATGAGCGATTCCGAGGCGCTTCAACTGTTGCACAAGATGCGCGGCGGGGCTGGCAATCTCGGCCTGCGCGACATCGCAGCCGCTGCACGCGATCTCGAACAGGCCATCGAGGCAAACGACGACCGAGCAGACTATATCCAGCGCCTGCGGGCCGCACTTGAGACAGGTCTGGCATCGATCGCGCTTTATGCGGGCCACGCCGAGGCCAGCGACAAACCGGCCTCGGCAGAACTGGATGCGATCCGGGCAACGCCGCTGTTGCGCAGGGCGCTGGCGGCCTTTGACACCGACAATCCGGACGAGGTCATGGGCCTGATTGTCGAAATGGAAGCGTGCGTGCCGGCGGCAGCGCTTAAATTGCTCCGTCTTTGCATCGATAACTTCGACTTCCGCGGCGGCGAGGAGGCCATCCGCACGCTGGCGGCGGACAACAACATAGATCTGAGGACGTAACCATGCACCCCGGGCGTATCTTGATCGTCGATGACGAACCACCCACCCTGGAAGCGTTACGACAGATCCTCGGCTCCGACCATCGGCTGATCTTTGCGCGGAGCGGCCGGGAGGCCTTGGCGGCCGTCGCCAAGCATGCGCCGTCGCTGATATTGCTCGACATTCAAATGCCCGGCATGAACGGCTATGAGGTGTGTCGCACATTGAAGGCCAACCCGGACACGGCCCAGATTCCGATTATCTTTGCCAGCAGCCTGTCCGACGACTGGAACGAGCATTTTGGGTTCGAATGCGGCGGGGTGGATTATGTCGTCAAGCCGTTTTCCCCGTTTGTCGTCAGGGCGCGGATCAAAACGCATCTGTCGCTGGTGAACGCGAGCTTTCTCGAACGCAGTTACCGCGATGCGATCAGCATGCTCGGCACGGCGGGCTTTTACAAGGACACGGATACGGGGGTTCATATCTGGCGCATGGCGGCCGCCGCCAAGGCCCTCGCCCGGTTGGCCGGCTGGGATGCTCACGCCTGCGATATGCTCGAATTGGCGTCACCCATGCACGACACCGGCAAGATCGGCATACCGGAGGCAATACTGCAAAAGCCGGGCGCGCTTGATGCCACAGAATGGGTGGTGATGAAGACGCATTCCCGCATCGGCTATGAGATATTGTCGCAAAGCGATGCGCCGGTTTTTCGGCTTGCGGCGGAAATCGCGCTGGGTCATCACGAAAAATGGGACGGCAGCGGCTATCCGTCCGGGCTTGCGGGCACTGATATTCCAAAATCCGCGCGCATTGTGGCCATCGCGGACGTCTTCGATGCACTTTCGATGCACCGGCCCTACAAGGACCCCTGGCCGGTCGGCCGGATCATCGAAGCCATCGAAACGGGCGCGGGCAAGCATTTCGATCCAGAGTTGGTGCAGCTGTTCAGCGCGAATATCGATGAGTTTCTGCTCATCAAGAGCGAGTGGGACCGCAAGGCGGCGTAGGCCGTGGCTTGGAGCGTGATTGGAATTTTAGCGACAGAAAATATAATTTTAAGTAAAGGGTTTCTTTTTTGAAAAAAAAGAAACAAAAAACTTCATGAATTTAGACGCGTGGCGCAGCATCTGCCGCGCCACGCGTCGAAAAGAATGAAAGTCTTTTTGCTTCTTTTTCTTCAGAAAAAGAAGATCTTGTTTTTTGCTAACGACTTCCGCACATTAATGGGTCGATGACGTGATGGATGCGGTGTAGCCCGGGGCAAAGGCGCTGACGGTGGCCGTCAGTGGGTTGCTGCTGCCGGCCGCAGTGCTCTGCAGCACCGCCACGCCCGGGTTGGCGCCACCCGCGCCGAAGAAATTAGGCGGCAGCCCTGCGGTGCTCATACCGGCCGGCAGGGCGCCCAGCGTGCCAAGTGCATAGCCGTTGCCGTTGACCGTGAGCGTAACACTGCCGCCGCTCATATCCGCGCCCTGTTGCACGTACACACCACCGATCACGCCGGCGAGCGTGGTGTAGACCGAGGACGCCCCCCCCGCCTGCGAGGACACCGCATACTGCGCCTGCGTGGCGCTGTCGGCGGCCAGTGTGGCGGATTGCTGGGTGGTGGAATTGCCGCCATTGAGCAGGCTGAAGACAGACGTGTTCGAACTGCCGCTCAGCGTCACGTTGAAGTTGCGTGCTCCGTTGCCGTCTGCATTGTTGGCGACGGCATTGTTCATGCCACCGCTTACCCCGTCGCCTGACACCCGCACTGTCGCGTCATAGGCGCCGCTGAGGCCGGTGGTGGCATTGACCAGCGCATTGCCGCTGGCTGTGCCGTTGCCGCTTCCGTCACCAAGCGTTTGGTTGAGGGTGATGCCGGCGGCGGCGGCGATCAAGTTCGTGACGGTGTTGCCGGTGCCGTGGACCGTTAGTCCGTTGACGAGCGCGCCGGCGCTGTCGAGCACCTCGCTGATGGTGTTCACGGCCTTGCCTGTGTTGGCGACACTGACGCTCTGGGCCACGCTGGAGGGTGCTGCAACGCTGCCGATGCTGACGCTGTGGGTGTTGGCCCCGCCGCTGTAGCTGGCCGAGAAGCTGTTGGCGGCCGGTTGCGTGGCGCTGGTGCGGATGGTGCCGCTCAGTTTGTTGTCAGCACCGCCCTGGCTGATGGCGATGCTGTTCCAGGCGCCGGACGCGGCGAAGGGCGCGCTGAGGCCGGCGGTGGCGCTGATGGTGTTGGAAGGGGCGTCGGCATCCTGGGTGATGGCGAGCGAGGCGACCGACCCACTGCTGCCGGCATCGATGTTGATGAAATTGCTGGCCTGCGCGCCACGTGGCAAGACAGCCGTCAGCAGCGCCAGCCACAGGCCGGATGAAGCCGCCACTCTGGCATGGGCCATCACACAGTCCTTCCGGTCACTGGCCTGGCGATCAGGGCACGCTGTCGAGCACACGCCCACGTACGGTCAGCAGATCTTCCGACGGCAGCCTGTCATCCAGCAGATTGGCCGACCCGGCATAGACGAAGCGGCGGCCATCGCTGGCCATCACGGATCTGGTCGAGGAATCGCTGGTGATCCGCACCAGGACGCGGACGCACCGGTCCAGCTGTGGTATCTCCGCCTTCATCAGCGTTTCCACGCGCAACTGCCATTTATCACCGGTGAAATCGGCGAGTGGATCGTCTGCCCTTCCGTTGTCGCGAAACAACGTGCCTTGCGGCACCAGCAACGGCGCCAAATTCGGGTCGCCAAGATTCAGCCCGCGACAAACCTCGAACCAGGCGGCCTTGGCGGGCGTGGCCGCGCACAACGCCAGGGCGACAAGCGCCCCAGCGAAGCCGCGCGGGGCCAGCCGGAATCTGGCTGGCCCCTTTGTCATGTCGTCAAACACCAATGTTACTGTTTGAATGACGCCGTGTAGCCATTGAAGTTGCCGGTCACATTGGCCACCAGCTTGGCGCCGGCGCTTGCCTGCGTGACAGAGACACCATAGCCGCCGGTCGTGCCCATGGTGTAGGGAGTGCTGCCGGTATTGCCAGAGCCACCGTTCACCACCAAAAGGCTGCTTGCACCGACGCCCGACTGGCTCACATTGATGAGAGCCAGGGTAGCATCACCCGTGACGCCGATCAGCGTGGTATCCGAGATTGTACCTGAAGCGCTGCTGGCCAATGTATAGATTACAGAGCCACCGGTAGCGTCAAAGTTCGAGGTCGCGGCGCCGTCACCGGTGAAGGTGTTGGCAACCGTGTTGTTATCCGTCCTCAAGGTGACGTTGATCTTGCGGTCACCGGCAAGAACGTTAGTCGAAGTGTTCGTGATGGTGTTGGAGCTGCCATTCACAGACACGTTCTCGGTCAGGGTTGCTACTTGGAAGGCGTCGGTAACCAAAGTCCCCTGGTTGAAGAGTTTGTTACTGTTGCCAACCAGCGTCTGATTGAGCGTGACGTCACCGCTGGCGGCGATGTTGTTGGTGACAGTATTGTCCGCTCCGGTGACGCTCAGCGTGTAGGCCAAGGCGCCGGCGGCGGCCAGTGAGTCGGTGACCGTATTGACTGCGTTGCCGTCATTGGCCATCGAGACGTTCACCGCGACTGAAGTCGGCCCAGTCAAGCCGACGACAGGGATGCTCAGCGAGTGGACGTTGTTACCTGTACCAGCGGTGGTGTAGGTGGCGACCACGGTATTGCCGGCGCTCGCGCCCTTCGAAGCAATGCCGCCCTTCAGGATGTTGCTACCGCCGGCGCCGCCGGTCTGGGTGATGTCGATGCTTTTCCATGCACCCGCAGCGACGAAGTTCGAGCTGGTGCCGTTACCACTGACGTTATTTTGTGTGGTGGCTTCGCTGCCAGAAACGTTCTGGTTGATGCTCAACGTGCCCACGCTACCGGTGGTCCCGACATCGATAAAGATACCGTTAATCACTGGATCGGCAGCGTAAGACATGGAAGCAATACCAACCAGAGCCGTGGTTGCTACAAGCATTTTGAAAGTACGACGCATGACATGTGACCTTGAATGTTGCCGATAGTATTTAAGCGATCAAGAAATCAACGCACTCCACCTGAAAGGCGACGATCCGGGTTTCCGCTTTCCAGATCACGCCGCCCACCAACCGGTCTTGATGCCACGGCTCACGAGCTCAGACAGCGCACTGCGCGCCGCCAGTCGCAAGGCAAGCCCGACGGGTTCGTTGGTGGCACCACCCAACTCCGCCTCCATCACCGTCGTTGGCCAAATCTGACTGTTGTGCCCGCCAAGCTTGAACGAGGTGACAGATTTGGTGACGGTTGACTCGCCCAGAACATCTCCGGTCTGCACCGCCACGGCGCGCAGGCTGAAGGTGATCAAATCGGTAACATAGGTGCCGCTGCCGCCGATGCCGCCGAGCGCGAAGCCGGCGCTGACCTGCTGGGTCTGGCGGTCATAGGCCACCACCTGGCCCACCATCAGCACCTCGGCCACCCGCAACGTGGCAAGCTGGCGCGCCGGCGCCGGACGGCCGGGCTGGCCCCCGGCATTGACGTTCAGCGCCAAGGTGGCGATCTGGCGTTCGCGCAGCAGTTCATCGACATGCTGGCGTTCGACAAGATTGAGATAGCCCGGCGAGAGCGCGCGCACCGCCTCGATCAGATAGGGCGCGCAATCCATCGGCACCGCCGTGCTCAGTTCCTGCGACTGCCCGCTGGGCCGGCGCTGGCCGGTGGTGTCGATGCAGCTGTAGATGCCCACTGTCAGCGCCCGCTTCGGCGGCGGCGGCAGGGTGATCTCCTCCGTCGTCAGCGGTTGCGGCGTGGCGTGCGGCATCGGGCTGCTCATGCAGCCCGCCACCAGCAGCGCCCCGGCCACAGAGCCTGCGCGGGACAGCAGGGACAGTTTGGGTGGCAGGTTGGAGATCATGCGCTCAACCGCCCGTCGGCACGGCAATGGTGGTGGAACCGGTAGGCGACGTCAGCGTGACCTGAAGCTGACCATCCGAGTTGACGTAAGTAATCGTAGTACCGCCAGACTGCACGGTGCCGCTTTGACCCGGCGCGGTATTGGCAATGCCTGTGGCAATCTTATAGGCGACCAGTCCTGTCAGCTGCGACACGATCGCGTTGATGAAGGCTTGGCTGACGCTGTTTGCGCTGTTCGCACCGCCCGCTGCTGTTGTCGTCAACGCCAATGCCGCAGCAGCCGCTTTTGCCTGCGTTGCGGCGTAGGTGGCCTTGAGGTTGTTCTGCTGCCCGGCCATCGACAGGGCGACCGCGTTGTTTCCGCCGAAATTGGGCGACATGAGCGTGTAGCCCAGATCTGACGCGGCAACCGGAAATGCCCATGCCATCACCAAGCCAACACCAGTCAATCGACCAATTGCACGCCGAAGCGCGGCGGAAATCTGCCAAGAAACCGTGTTGCGGACGATATTTTCATCAGACAACATTTTCAGGTAAAACCTAAATGTAACGAAATAACTTTATCTCGTGTAACAATCATCAGTTTGACGATAAAAAAAACACAATCATTAAAATGCAACAGTTTTGTATGATACAAATGAATCGTCCGTTTCAGATATTTGAACCACATCTCATTTTTATTGTAATTTTATTTTATTTGACTTCTGCATACATACGTAATATCATCTACATACCTTTTATAATCGTCACGTGAACTGTACTGATTCTAGTCAGAAGCAGTTTTGTTTATTTTCTGAAATTATAGGCGACGATGGCGCTCATTTGGCGCCCAAGCCGGTGGCATCCAGCGTCGCCTCTGACATATCAGACAGGCCTGCACGGCCATTGCTGCCGCTTGGACGACACTCAAACGCGTTACTGTAACAATAATCGATGCACGTCCGAACCTGCCGAACGCACGACTTTCCCACGTCGACATCGTCGTGCGTCAATCAGCGTTCAGGTGATGGGGACTGCAAACCGGGGCCGACGGACGCCTGTGCCAGGGCGTGGCCGCACGATGAAGCCAAGAGGCAGACGCAGGGCTGCGGTGTTGCCCAACAGCACAACTCAAATCTGAAAATTATCAGCCAGGCAGATCAACCATTCAATTCGTCCCCTGCCAGACGGACGACGCCAGAGACTGCAAAAGCAGAAATCGGAGGCGCGGGACAGAGGGGGCCCGTTTGCCCCCTCTGTCCCGCGCCTGCCTAGCGTCCAGCCTCTTCCAACACCGTCGCGATGTCGCCGGAGGCATCGATGCCCATCACGTGATAGCTGTGCCACAGCGCGTAATACAGCAGGCTCCACGCCCGCTGCGACTTGCTCGCCGCCTGGGCCACCGCCTGCTCCACCACCTCGCGCGGCACCAGCGCCGCCACACCGGGTTGGGCCGCGATCAAGGCCGCAAGCCGTGGGCCGCCAGAGGCGATCCAGCCGCCGACCGGGGGCTTGAAGCCCTTCTTGCGCGCCCAGGCGCCGGCCTGGGGAAACGCGTTTTCCAGCCACTCGCGCAGCAGCACCTTGCCGTAGCGCAGGGACGCCTTTTCATCGTCCGGCAAAGCGAACGCGAAATCGGCCACCACAGGGTCCAGGAACGGCGTGCGCCCTTCGACGCCGTGCGCCATCAGGCAGCGGTCCAGCTTGATCAGCAGGTCGTTCGGCAGCCATTCCTGGCAATCGACCAACTGGGCCGTCTGCAACGGGGAGTGGCCGGTGATGCTGTGCTCGACGGCGGCAATGCCGTCGCGCCATCCGTCCAAGCCGGGAATGCTGGCGCCGAACACGCCGCCTGAGCGCGGCTTGCGGGCAATCCAACGCCAGGGCGGGCGTTGTTTGCGGTAGCGGGCGTAACCGCCGAACATTTCATCGCCGCCTTCGCCGCACAGGGTCACTTTCAAACCGGCATTGCGGGCGGCCTCGCCCAGCATCCAGCTTGGCAGGATCGCCGCATCGGCTGTCGGGTCGTCGATGGTGGCGGCGATGCGAGGGGCCAAGGCCCAGAAATCCGCCTCGCCCATTTCGATACGGGTGCAATCTGCGCCTTGCGCCGCGGCCAGACGCAGCGCCTCGGTGGTTTCATCCACCCCCTCGCCGCCCGCCCAGCCCACGGTCAGCGCCTGGATGCGGTTGCCGGTGGCACGGGACATCAAGGCGAGCAGGGCGGCCGAATCAACGCCGCCGGACAGGAACAGGCCATACGGCACGTCTGATTGCAGATGCGCCACCACGCTGCCGAACAGCACCTCGTCCAGCTTGGCCAGCGCCATGGTGTGATCGATCGGCACCGGCAGGCCGGGCGGCAGGGCGGTGCTGCGATGCGACAAGACGATGTTGCCGTGCTCGATCACCAAAGTCTGGCCGGGCAGCACGCGCAGAATGCCGGGAAAGATGGTCTCGGCGCCGGTGGTGAACTTCAGTTGCAGCAATTCGGCAGCCCGCGGCCGACTCGGCTCGCGCTGACCGAATCCGGCGGCCAGCAATGCCTGCGGCTCGGAGGCGAACGCGAAATACGAATCGGTCTGGGCATAATACAGCGGCTTGATGCCGAACGGGTCGCGCACCAGAACCAGCCGGCTGGCGGCAGGGTCGTGCACCGCCAGGGCATACATGCCGCGCAGCCGGTCGGCGAAGCCCGGCCCGCACGCTTCATAGAGGAACACCGGCGGCTCGCAGTCCGATCCGGTGCGAAACCGCGTGGCCAGCATGGCGCGGCGCAATTCGTGGTTGTTGTAGATCTCGCCGTTGCCCACCAGCGCCACGCCGGTTTCCGGATCGTCGCTTGTGCCGAACAGCGGTTGGTCGCCGGTTTCGATGTCGATGATCGCCAGGCGCAGATGCAACAGCGCGGTATCGCCCCGCACCAGGCGCGCGCTGCCATCCGGGCCACGATGGGCGATGGCTGCAAACATATCGTCCAGAATGGCGTCAAATACGCCCTCTGGCGGTTGCATGCCGTTGCGCGTCATCACGCCCGCGATTCCACACATGGCCACCCTCTTACCCGTTGCTGTTCGGCTGTACACCGGGCGGGCGCGCCTGCAAAGAAAGCCCCCGGGCGACCCCACTCGAAGCAGGCGGCAGAGCGTGCTATTCGGCAGCCATGCGAATCCTTTTTGTCACCTCCAATCGTATCGGCGACGCGGTGCTGTCCACCGGGCTGCTCGACCATTTGCTGCGCACATACCCGGATGCGCGCTTCACCATCGCCTGTGGGCCGGTGGCCGAGGGGCTGTTTGCGCGGATGCCACGGCGTGACCGCACCATCGTGATGGAGAAGCGCTCCTATGGCCGGCATTGGCCGCCGCTTTGGGCAGCAGCCGTGGGCACACGCTGGGATCTGGTGGTGGATATCCGCGCCTCGGCGATTTCCTATCTCGTGCCCACCAAGGCGCGGGCGGTGATGCGCAAGAGCATGGGCCATAAAACCGTTCAGTTGGCGCGCCTGTTGCGGCTGGAGCCGGCGCCCTTGCCCGTGGTGTGGACAGCCGCCGAAGACCGCGCCATGGCCTTTCGCCTGATGCCGTCCGGTCGGCCGATCGTGGCCCTCGGCCCCACCGCGAACTGGACCGGCAAGGTGTGGCCGCCGGAGCGTTTTGCCGCCTTGTTCCATGCCCTCGCCGCCGGGCCGCTGACGGGCGCGCGCGCTGCGATCTTCGCAGGTCCGGGTGCGCAGGAAGCCGCCCTCGCCGCCCCGCTGCTGGCGTTGCTGCCGGATGCGATTGATCTGGTGGGGCGATTGGAACTGCCACAGGCGGCCGCTTGCCTGACGCGATGCGCCTTGTTCGTCGGCAACGATTCCGGCTTGATGCACCTCTCGGCCGCGGCTGGCACGCCCACGCTGGGACTGTTCGGGCCGACACCCGCCGCCGAATACGCGCCGGCCGGCATCCGCGCGGCTGCGGTGTTGTCGACCACCGATGCGATGGCGGATCTCAGCGTGGACGCCGCCTTGCGGGCCGCCACCACGCTGCTGGTCTGAACCCGAACGGTAGAGGCGCCTCTATCTCGGTTTATTGACGATCAACCCGCTGGCCTCGGCGATGGCGCGGGACTGAGCCATCGAATCGGTCACAGCGATCGCCGCCGCCAACGCTCGCCGTCCGGCCGCGGCATCCACAAGCACGGGGGCGCCGTCCAGAATGCTGGCAGCGAACGCTGCGTGTTCGGCTTCCAGCGTGTCGTGGTCTTTCCAGGTGATCTCCTCGATCTTGCCACCGCCGGTGCCTGGGATCGGAAAGCCGCGCTCGCGGCCGATCATCATCAGCTTGCGGCTGCTGAAATCCACCGACATGTAGCCCTCCTGGCTGAACAGCCGCATCTTGCGCTCTGTCTTGAGCGAGATCCGGCTGGCGGTGATCGCCGCCACGCAGCCGTTCTCAAAGCGCACCCGCGCATTGGCGATGTCCTCGAACTCGCTGGCCACCGGCGCGCCCACCGCATCCACGCTGGCAATCGGGCTGTCGACCAGCGATAGCACGAAATCCAGATCGTGGATCATCAGGTCCAGAATCACCGACACATCTGTGCCGCGCGGCTTGAACGGCGCGATGCGGACACAGTCTATATAGAGCGGGCGCTGCATGCGGGCGCTGATCGCCTGGTGCTCGGCGGAATAGCGCAGCAGATGGCCCACCTGCAGCACCAGGCCGCCGTCCCTTGCCAGAGCCGCCATACCGTCGGCCTCTTCCAGCGTGGCCGCGATCGGCTTTTCCACCAGCACGTGGCGCCCGGCGCGCAGGGCGGCGCCGGCCAGCGCGTAATGCACCTCGGCCGGCGCTGCGACCACAATCGCGTCGCACGATTCGAGCAGCGCCTCGAAGCTCATCGCCACGGAACCCGCCTCGCGCGCCACCTGGGCGGCCCTGGCAGGGTCTAGATCATACACGCCCGCAAGCTTGCTGCGGTGGGAGGCGGAGATCTTCAAGGCATGGAAACGGCCAAAATGGCCGGCCCCGGCGACGCCGATGCGCAAAACTGTCATGGTGATCTCCAAACGCCTGTGGGCGATAGCAGCCGCCGAAGGTTGCGCCAACAGGGTGATCTCGTCATTCTCCGCCGCCTTGCCTGCTATCCTGGAGCCGCAGTCGCCGCATGATGTATTTCAGCCGCCTCAAAACAGCTCTCGTGCTAGGGGCCTGCCTGCTCGGGGCGCTCCTTTGTCTGCCCAATCTGATGGCTGCGCCCGTCAGCTGGCTGCCGTGGCGCACGATCCATCTGGGGCTCGATCTTCGCGGCGGCAGCTACCTGCTGCTCGAAGTGGACATGGCCACCGTGGTGCGCGAACGGCTCGACTCGCTGGCGGATGCCTCGCGCACCGCTCTGCGCGCCGCCAAGATCGACCGCTTCACGGTCACGCCGCAACCTGAGCAGAACCGCCTGCTGGTGCGCGTGCCCGATGCCAGCCTGCAGGCCGCGGCCACCGCCGCCATAGCCCCGCTTGGCATCAACGCGGCCGGACGCAACGATCTCGTGTTCGCCGATATCGGCGGCGGCCAGACCACGGCCACGCTGTCGCCCGAAGGGCTGAAGGAGCGCGCCACCGCGGCCGTGGTGCAGTCCATCGAGATCGTCCGCCGCCGTATCGACGAAACCGGCGTGGTGGACCCGCTGATCTCCCGCCAGGGCGACAGCCGCATCATCGTCCAGCTTCCCGGCGTTGAAGACCCCAACCGGATCAAGGAACTGCTGGGCAAAACCGCCCGCATGACGTTCCGGCTGACCGATGAGAACGCCAACCCGCAATCGCCGGTCGCACCGCCGGGCGTGGATTTCCTGCCGCTGGAAGGCTCGCCCACCCATAAGGTCGCCGTGCGCCGGCGCGTGGAAGTGGACGGCGCCAACCTCACCGATGCCCGCGCCGGGCAGAACAGCCAGACCGGCGAATGGGTGGTGAACTTCACCTTCGACAGCATCGGCACCCGCCGCTTCGCCGATATCTCGTCCAAGAACGTGGGTCACCCCTTCGCCATCGTGCTGGACGACAAGGTGATCTCGGCCCCCGTCATCCGCGAGGCCATCACCGGCGGCCGTGGCCAGATCTCCGGCCGCTACGATGCCCGTTCGGCCACCGACCTCTCGCTGCTGCTGCGCGCCGGCGCCCTGCCCGCGCCGCTGACAGTGGTGGAGGAACGCAGCGTCGGGCCGCAACTCGGCGCAGACAGCATCAAGGCAGGCGCCATCGCGCTCACCGCCGGGCTGGTGCTGGTGATGGCCTATATGGGTGTTTTCTATGGCCTGTTCGGCTGGTTCGCCAACATCGCGCTGGTGGCCAACCTTGTGATCATGCTGGCCATCCTGTCGCTGTTCGAAGCAACCCTCACGCTGCCTGGAATGGCCGGCATCCTGCTCACGCTGGGCATGGCGGTGGACGCCAACATCCTGATCAACGAGCGCATCCGCGAGGAGTCGCATCACGGCCGTTCCTCCATCAACGCGATGGAAATCGGCTTCAAGCGCGCCTTCTCCACCATCATCGACAGCAACATGACGGCCTTCCTGGCCCACGTGATGCTGTTCTTCTTCGGTGCCGGGCCGGTGCGCGGCTTCGCCGTCACCATCACCGTGGGCATCATCACCAGCATGTTCACGGCCACCATGGTGGCGCGCCTGTTCATGGTTCGCTGGTATTCGAGCCACCGCAACGCGCCGCTGCCGGTTTAGGGCCTGACCATGTTTATCAAACCCGCCTTCCGCCTTGTTAAAGACGGCACCACCTATCACTTCATGCGTGGCCGGTTCGCCGGACTGATCGTGTCGGCGGTGCTGTCGATCGCCTCGCTGGTGCTGTTCTTCCATCCTGGCCTGAGCCTCGGCATCGACTTCAAGGGCGGGATCCTGATGGAGATCAAAACCCCCGCCCCGGCCGATTTCAACGCCATTCGCGCCGCCCTCGCAGCGGCCGGTCTGCATGAGCCGGGCGTGCAACGCTTCGGCGCCGAGGACCAGGTGGCCATCCGCCTGGAGGCCCAGGCCACCGAGGCCGGCACCCAGAAAGTTGTCACCCTCGTGCGCGCGGCCGTGGAAAAGGCCCAGCCCGGCAGCCGCATCGAGCGCACCGAGGCCGTGGGCGCGTCGGTTTCCAACGAATTGTTCTGGGATGGCATCAAGGCGCTGGGCTTCAGCATGTTGATGATCCTGATCTATATCTGGTTTCGCTTCGAATGGCAGTTCGCCGTCGGCGCGGTGGTGACGCTCATTCTGGACGTGACCAAGGCCATCGGCTTTCTGGTGGTCACGCGCTTTGACTTCGACCTCGTGATGGTCGGCGCCATCCTCACCGTGATCGGCTACTCCACCAACGACAAGGTGGTGGTCTATGACCGGATGCGCGAGAACCTGCGCAAATATAAGTCGATGCCGCTTCGTGAGCTGATCGACCTGTCGATCAACGAAACGTTGAACCGCACGCTCGGCACATCCATGACGCTGTTCCTCGCGGCCCTGCCCCTGGCCCTGTTCGGCGGCACCGCCTTGTCGGGGTTTGCCTGGGTGATGCTGTTCGGCATCGTGGTCGGCACGTCGTCGTCCATCTTCATCGCAGCGCCCATCCTGCTGTTCCTCGGCGAGAAGCAACTACGGCGCGAAGCCCAGCCCCCGGCGGCTGAGAAGTCGACGCCGGGAAAGATTGGGTAGATAAATTTAAAGGAAGGCCTTCTTTTTTTGGAGAAAAAGAAGCAAAAAAACTTCATTCATTCGATGTGTGACATGGTCGTTCCACACAAAAACTCAATGGATGAAGTTTTTTGGTTCTTTTTTTCAAAAAAGAACCCTTTCTTTTACCTCTAACTATTTTGCGCGGCTAAGAAGCTCCGCCATCGCCCCTTCCTGCATCATTGGCCGGTAGGTCAGTCCCGCCCGTGTCGCCCAGACATTGTCTGGGAAATGCAGCGGGATCATCGCGTTGTCCTGCACGAAAGCGATCCGCGCCGCCTCTCGCAAGGCGGCCGCTCTGCCCTCGGGATCGCGGGTCGATTGGCTCCGTTCAAGGGCCGCGTCCACCGCCTTGTCGGCAAAGCGGAACCGGTTGAGCGCGCCGAGGCCGCGTGTGTCGTCGTAGCTGTGCAGCACCTGGGACATACCGGTGTAGCTGTCCCCAGCGGTGGAACCAAAGCCGATCAGGAAGGCCGAGAATTCCCGCTTGGCGGCGCGCGAGAAAAAGGCGTTCGCGGGCAGCACGTCCAGGCTGGTGGCAATCCCGGCCCGCGTCCACATCTGCGCAACCGCCTGGGCGGTTTTGTCGTCCTGCACATAGCGGTTGTTGGGCGAGGTGAGCGTGATCTTGAAACCAGCCGGATACCCCGCCTCGGCCAGCAGCTTGCGAGCGCCTTGCAGGTCGAAGCCGGGTGGGGCGATCGTCGGATCGTGGCCAACGAAGCCCTCTGGCACCAATTGCCCGGTCGGGCGACCGGCGCCGTGCAGGATGCGATCGACGATCAGGGGCCGGTTGACCGCCATGTTCATCGCCCGGCGTACGCGCATGTCCTGCAACGGATTGACGGTCAGGGGCTTGCCATCATTGCCCTGAATCTGGCTGGAAACCGCGTGCTCCTGGTCCAGCCCGATATAGATCATCCGTGCCGACGGCGCCTGCCACAGCGTGACAGATGTGTTGGTGCGCAGTTTTTCCATGTCATCGGGCGGCACGCTGTCGATCAGATCCAGATCGCCGGACAGCAGGCCCGCCAGACGGGCGGCGTCGTTGCCGATGGGGCGGATGATGGCGCGGCCATATGAAAGGTCAGGCCGTGCCGCGTCCAGCACCAGCCGCTCGCCGGGTTTGTATTCCACGAATCGCCACGGGCCGGAGCCGATGGCGGCACGCCCGGAATTGAAATCGGCCGTACTGGCGCCGGCGGCAACCCGCGCCGAGACGATGTAGGCGCCGAGCGCATGCAATGGCACCGACGGATCGAAACCACGCGTGTGCAAGCGCAACACCGAGGGGCTGACCACCTCGACGCTGGTGGTGATGCCGGCCAGTCGCACATAGGGGGCCGGGCTTCCCGGCACGTGCGGCATGCGTTCGAGGCTGAAGCGGACATCCTCGGCCGTCACCGGGCTGCCATCGTGGAACATGGCGTTGGGGCGGATGTGAAATTCCCACACATCGTCCGCCACCAATTCCCAACGATCGGCAAGCCCGGCCTGTGGCCGCATCGCGGCATCTGATGACAGCAGGCTCTCGAAAATTTGGGCCGAAACCACCTGATTTGCGCCGACGAGCGCGAAATGTGGGTCGATTGAACTCGTTTCAGTTTGTATGCCAATACGTGCCGTCCCGCGCGGGTCGGGGCGCGCAATCTGTGCGTTGACCGCGGCTGGGGCGGATTGCAGCGCGATCCCCACGGTGACGGCCAGACCGATTTTTTTTATGATCCACATTTTCAATCAACTTTCGTCCTAACGTTGTCACGAAAACGAGTTGGCACCTCTTTGTGGCACCTGTCATCTTCGTCAGACTTCCGGATACGAGATCTGCAATTGTGTATTTTAAAAGTACAGATATGACATTCGATACCCCTTCCACACGGGTCTCACGCATGGACGCTGCCACGGACCGAAATGCCTTACGGTAAGGATCATCCCGATTCCCTGAACCTTGTCATCCTGAGCGGCAGCTCGGGCTGGAAGCTGGACGCGTTCGACCAAGCGCGTGAATTGGGTCTGGGCTCCATCCGCACCGCCCGTTCGCCACAGGAGGCGATGGACTTCCTGGCGGAGCGTTCACCGCACGTGTCGCATCTGCTGTTGCAGCCGATGGCGGCCGGAAACCAGCTTGGTGAAATTCTCGATATCACGGCCGACCGTCACGACGGCATCACCCTGGTGGTGCTGGGGGAGACACTGGACCTTCCCCCCCATTTGCCCACCCAGGCGGTCACCTATGTGCCCAGGCCCAGCCATGGCTGGCTCGGCCGCGCTTTGGCGCAGAACATCAGCCACCGACCAGGGCGCGGCACGGCGGGCGGCCCCACGCTGGGCGAACTGACTGCCGCGTTGTCCGCCGGTCGCCTGCAAACGCGCTACCAGCCGATCGTGCGTCTTGATGACGGCCATCCGGTGGGCCTTGAGGTGCTCGCCCGCATGGAGCACCCGAAATACGGCGTGCTGTCACCGGATCTGTTCGTGCCGCAGATCGAAGACGCCGGCCTCGCCTGGCCGCTGACCCAGGCGGTGATCACCCGCGCCTTCACCGATTGGAGTACAGGCCGGCTCGGCAGCTTTGGCCTGACGCTGGCACTCAACTTCCCGCTGGATGTGCTGCTGGTGCCCGAGGCGCTGGCCTGGCTGGAGACACGGCGGCGTCAGGCGGGTCTGCCAGCTGATCGGGTGGTGATCGAACTCACCGAAAGCCGGCCGATCTCCGAACTCAGCAGCCTGCGCCACGCCACGTCGACGTTGCGCGGCATCGGCTACGGCCTGGCGATCGACGATGTCGGCCCCCACACCCGCGATCACCAGGGACTGCTGGACCTGCAGTTCACTACCCTCAAGCTGGACAAGGACCTGGTGTGCGAAAGCGCCACCCTGCCCGCCGCCAGCGCCTTTCTGATGGACACGATCGCCGCCGCCCGCGCCGCCCACCTCACCATCGTGGCCGAAGGCGTCGAGACCGACGCGCTGTGGCAACGGATGAAGGATCTGGGCGTGGAGCAGGCGCAGGGTTATCTGGTGGCACGGCCGCTTTTAGCGACGACCGTGCCCCTT
This sequence comes from Acetobacteraceae bacterium, assembly GCA_040399685.1. Taxonomy (GTDB): domain Bacteria; phylum Pseudomonadota; class Alphaproteobacteria; order Acetobacterales; family Acetobacteraceae; genus CAIQQQ01. The sequence continues at coordinate 52,169 of JBBART010000003.1, read as the reverse complement.
TGGTACAACGACTGGATCTCGAAAAAGCGTCGTCCGCCCGTTACGTATTCGCGTTGAACACGGCGCGGTAGAGCGACACGATCTCGGCAGCGTTCGGCACCCGCGGGTTGTTGCCGGGGCTGCCCGAGGCCAGCGCCTGCTCGGCCATGAGCGGCAATTTCGCCTCCCAGGTCGCCGCGTCGATGCCGTATTGCTTCGGGCTCGGCACGCCCAGTTCCGCGTTGAGCGCATCCAGGCCGGTGGCGAGCTTGGCGCAGGCATCGGCATCGCTGTCGCCATTGTCGGCAAAGCCGATGCAGCGCGCCGCCTCTCCGTAACGCGCCGGGGCTGATTCCAGGCCGAACCGCGTGATCGCCGGCAGCAGCATGGCGTTAGACAGGCCGTGCGGCACATGGAAATGCGCGCCGATCGGGCGGGACATGCCGTGCACCAGCGCCACCGAGGAATTGGTGAACGCAATGCCCGCCTGGGTGGCGCCCAGCATCATCGCCTCGCGTGCCGCTGCATTGGTCGGCTCGTGAAACGCGGTGCGCAGATTGGCGCCGATCAACTTCATCGCCGACACCGCCAGCGCGTCACTGATCGGGTTGGCGCGCAGCGAGACATAGGCCTCCAGCGCATGCGTCAGGCTGTCCACGCCGGTGTCGGCGGTGATGCGCGGCGGCACGGAGAAGGTAAGCTCGTAATCGACGATGGCGGCCAGCGGCAGGCAGCCGAGGCCCGCGATCAGCATTTTCTCATCCAGCGACGAATCGGTGATGACCGTAAAGCGCGTGGCCTCGCTGCCGGTCCCGGCGGTGGTGGGGATGGCAATGACAGGCAAGGCAGCGCGATCGGCCTGGTGCGGCACCTTGAGCGCGCGGATGGCATGCGCGCCGGGTGCGAGGATCGCCATCGCCTTGGCGGTGTCGATGGGGCTGCCGCCGCCGAAGCCGATCAGACAATCGTAGTCACCGGAGTTCAGAACATTCACACCGGCATACACCACCGTGTCGGTCGGCTCCGGAATGGTGTCGCTGAACACATCCGCCGTGATGCCTGCCGCTTCCAGCGGGCCGGTGCAACGGGCCAGCAGGCCGGAGCGCACCATGTAAGGATCTGTGACGATCAGCGGCCGTGACAGGCCGAATTTCGACAGCACCTCCGCCACCTGCGCCACGCTGCCGCCGCCCACCAGCATGAAGCGGGGCGAGACGTATTGATATGCCATGCGTTTCCTCGTTTCTTGGTCTTGGCTGTGCTCTGGGCGCTCAGCCCGCTTCAGCGGTCACGCGCCCACGCCGTTCGGCATACAGCGCCATGCGCAAGGCCGCCACCTCAGTGGGGGGATGGGCGTCCTCGGCAGCGGAGTAAGCCGGCAAGGTTTCCACATGGTGGCACGCCGCCTGATGGCCGTCGGCGATCTGGCGCAAGGCTGGCGGCTCGGTGCGGCACAGATCGGAGGCAAAGGCGCAGCGCGTGTTGAAATGGCATCCGGCCGGCGGGTTCAGCGGGCTGGGCATATCGCCGCCGGGGATGGTCCGTTCCAGCCGGCGATGCGGATCGGGCCGCGGAATGGCCGCCAGCAGCGTGCGCGTGTATGGGTGCATGGGCGCTGCGAACAGCGCGTCCTTGGACGCGATTTCCACAATCCGCCCCAGATACATCACCGCCACCCGGTCGGCCATGTGCTTCACCACCGCCAGGTCATGCGCGATGAACAGATAGGACAGGCCGAGGCGCTGTTGCAGATCCTTCAGCAGGTTCACCACCTGCGCCTGGATCGACACGTCCAGCGCCGACACCGGCTCATCGCACACGATCAGTTGCGGCTCGACCGCCAGGGCCCGGGCGATGCCGATGCGCTGGCGCTGGCCGCCGGAGAATTCATGCGGGTAGCGGGTGGCGTGATATGCGGCGAGGCCGACGAGGCGCAGCAACTGGTTGACCCGGGCGCGCCGTGCCATGGCGTCGCCGATCTCGTGCAGGATCAGCGGCTCGTCCAGAATGGCGCCCACCGTCATGCGCGGGTTGAGCGAGGCGAACGGGTCCTGGAAGACGATCTGCATCCGCCGGCGCAATTTCCGCAGCGGCGCTCCGGCCATCTCGGTGATGTCCACGCCCTCGAACCGCACAATGCCGGCCGACGGTTCGATCAGCCGCAGCACCAGCCGCGCCGTGGTGGATTTGCCGCAGCCGCTCTCGCCCACCAGCGCCAGCGTCTCGCCGCGCTCCAGACGGAACGACACGCCGTCCACCGCCTTCACGGTGCCGACCGTCTTGGGGATCAGCAGGCCCTTCTTGACCGGGTAATGTTTGGCGAGGCCCTCGACCTCCAGCAGCGGTCCGCCATGCTTGCCGCTCGCGTGTTTGCCGCTCATGCCTGCAACTCCATCATGGCTTCCACGGGGGCGTGGATGCAGGCCACCTCGTGATGCGCGCCCAATTCGCGCAACAGCACCTCGCCGGTCGCACATCCGGCGGTGGCGAACACGCAACGCGGATGAAACCGGCAGCCAGACGGCAGCGCGAACGGCGCCGGCACCGCGCCCTCGATCGCCAGCAGGCGGTCGTGGGTTTCTTCCAGTTTGGGAATGCTGCCCAGCAGGCCGAGCGTGTAGGGGTGCTGCGGGTCGTCGAAAATATCGGTGCCGGAGGCGCGTTCCACCACGCGGCCGGCATACATCACCGCCACCTCGTCGGCCATTTCGGCCACCACGCCCAGATCATGGGTGATCAGGATGATGGCCATGCCCGATTGTGCCTGCAGATCGCGCAGCAAATCGAGAATCTGCGCCTGCACGGTCACATCCAGGGCCGTTGTCGGCTCGTCGGCAATGAGCAGATCGGGGTCGCAGGCCAGCGCCATGGCGATCATCACCCGCTGGCGCATGCCGCCGGACATCTGGTGCGGGTATTCATCGAGCCTGCGGCTGGCGGCCGGGATGCGCACCCGGTCCAGTGCTGCGATGGCGCGCGTGCGCAGATCGGCCTTGCTGGCCTGCGCGTCATGCGCCCGCATCGCCTCCATGATCTGATCGCCCACGGTGAACACCGGGTTCAGGCTGGTCATCGGCTCCTGGAAGATCATGCCGATCCGCCGCCCGCGCATGCCGCGCATGGCCTCGGGCGAGAGTTGCAGCAGGTCCTGGCCGTCAAACATCACCCGCCCGTTGGCGATCACGCCGGGTTTTGGCACCAGGCGCATGATCGACAGCGACAGCATGGACTTGCCGCACCCGCTTTCACCCACGATCCCCAGAGTGCGTCCCCGCGCCACCGACAGCGACACGCCGTCCACGGCGGCAATCGGCCCCATGGGGGTGCGGAACGCGGTGCGCAGGCCTTCGATGCGGAGAAGTTCAGGCGGAGAATGTTCGATCATGCTGTCCTGAAATGCGGAAATGATAGCCTATCCGCCTTTCACAAGCACAGACAGTGCCAACGGAAATTGAGGAGGCCGCCGGGCGAAGCAATCCGGGGGGTGAAACCGAAAATTCAGTCCATTGCCCCCCAGCTTTGCCTCGGCAAACCAAGCGTCCAGCAGCGCCAATCAGGCGCGGTAATCCGGACGGTCATTCTCGATCAACCGCAAGGCAGAACCCCACGACCAGTCGTAATGCGCCAGATTCTCCTCACCAGGGCGATTGAACTGGCTTGCGGTATGCAGACGCACGGCTTCCGGCGGCAGGATCAGTTCTGCTCCGCCGGCCATCGCTGCCACCTGGGCCTGACAGGCGCGTTCCAGATAATAGATGCTGTTGAACGCCTCTGGGATGGTGCGCCCCGCCACCAGCAGGCCATGATTGGCCAGGATCATGGCGCGGTGCGTGCCCAGATCGGCCACCAGGCGCTCGCGCTCGTTGAGATCCAGCGCCACGCCTTCGTAGCCGTGATAGGCCATGTGGCCATAGAATTTCAGCGCGTGCTGGCTGATCGGCAGCAGGCCCTGCTTCTGCGCGGACACGGCGATGCCGGCGGCGGTGTGGGTGTGGATCACGCACATCAGATCGTGCCGCGCCATGTGGATGGCGGAGTGGATGGTGAAGCCGGCGGCGTTCACCTTGCCGCTGCTGCCGTTGGTTTCGATGATGTTGCCATCAAGGTCAATCTTGACGAGGTCGCTCGCGCGCATCTCGTGGAACATCACGCCGTATTTGTTGATCAGGAAGTGATGCTCAGGCCCCGGCAGGCGTGCGCTGATATGGGTGTAGATGAAGTCGGTCATCTTGAAATGTGCAACCAGGCGGTAAAGTGCGGCCAGGTCGCAGCGGATGGCCCATTCCTCGGCCGAAATTCCAGCGGGCGCCTTGCTCTGAACAGCCACGTTCATCGTCAATCTCCGATAATTATAATGATGCAGCCTTGATGTTCAGCTTGGGTTACGACTGCGTCAAGCGCTGGCACTCCGGCGACGAGGGCAAACCATGACCGAAACACCGCCATCGTCAAAGATATCCATCCTCAAGGCGCTTGGTCCGGGGCTGATCACCGGGGCTGCCGATGATGACCCAAGCGGCATTGCCACCTACAGCCAGGCCGGCGCCCAGTTTGGCTATCAGCTCTCATGGGTGATGCTGCTCAGTTACCCGTTGATGTCGGTCACGCAGGTGATCAGCGCCCGCATCGGGGCGGTCACGGGCAAGGGCATCGCCGAGAATCTGCGCGAGCATTATTCGCCGTGGCTGCTGCGATTCGCCGTGCTGCTGCTGCTGGTGGCCAACATCGCCAATATCGGTGCCGATCTGGGGGCGATGGCGGCGGCGCTGCAATTGATGATCGGTGGGCCGGCCAGCGTCTACACGGTCGGGTTTGCCGTGCTCTGCATCGCCGCTGAAATCCTGATCGGCTACGCGCGCTATGTGTCCATCCTGAAATACCTGACGTTGTCGCTGTTTGCCTATGTGGGCGTGGTGTTTGCTGTCCACGTGCCCTGGGGCGAGGCGCTGCGCAGCATCGTGGTGCCGACCATCGTGCTGGACGCCCCCCACGCCGAAATGCTGGTGGCGATATTGGGCACCACCATCAGCCCGTATCTGTTCTTCTGGCAGGCGTCTCAGGAGGTGGAGGAACAGCTTGGCCATCACGGCGTGGCGCTGATCCAGAACCCCGAACCGGCGGCCGAGTTGTATCGGATCAATGTCGATACCTGGGTAGGGATGGGATATTCGAACCTCATTGCCCTGTTCATCATCATCGCGACTGCGGCCACCCTGCACGCCGGCGGGCAGACCGAAATCCTGACCGCGGGCCAGGCCGCCGAGGCGCTGCGCCCCATCGCGGGGGCGGCCACCTTCGCGCTGTTCGCCGCCGGCATTATCGGCACCGGCCTGCTCGCGGTGCCGGTGCTGGCCGGATCGGCCGCCTATGCGCTGAGCGAAACCGTCGGCTGGACCGAGGGGCTGGACCAGCGCCCCGCCCTGGCGCGCGGCTTCTACGGCACCATCGCTGCCGCCACCCTGGCGGGGCTGGCGTTGAACTTCACCGAAATCGACCCGATCAAGGCGCTGTATTGGAGTGCTGTGCTGAACGGCGTGCTGGCAGCGCCGTTGATGGTGGTGATGCTGTTCGTGTCCACCAACCCCAAGGTGATGGGCCGTCTGGTCATTCCACGCTCACTGCGCGTCGTGGGGTGGCTTGCGGCCATCGCCATGGCGGCCGCAAGCGTCACGTTCTTCCTGCTATAGGTCCCGCCTTTAAAAAGGCGCCTTTTAAAAAAGCCGCTGGCCCTGCGGATACATCACAATGATATCGGCAGGCGCCGACAGGCTGAGGCGGTCGCGCACCCGCTCATCCAACGCATCACGGTCCAGGTTGTGGGCGCGCATGGCGGCGACGCGGCGTTCCCACACCGCCTTCTCCGCATCGGCGCGTGCGACATCCTGGCGGGCGTTCTCGATCATCGCGACCCGTTCGGCAGCACCGTTCAGGCCGCGCTCGCCCTGGGTGGCGCTCCACAGGAAATACCCCGCCAGCGACAGAAAAAGGCACGGCGCCACGGCCGCCCGAAACCGTCGCTTCACACCTCGCCAGAATTGCATCCACCGCCCTCTTACATTTCTTTCATCTAGTATGGCAGGTTGGTGAACGCTTTGGAATCACCAGATCATCCGCACTTCGGTGCATATGTTTTGTCATCAAGCAGCGATCACAGCCCTTCCCCCGTCCTGATTTAGGGGCCTATGGTTTTGCCTTGCTCATATTGCGAGAGGCACCACATGACCCCGCCACCCATCGCCAGCGCCCTGCGTCCGAATTCGCCCGAGGCACGCGACGTCGCCAATGTCATGCATCCCTACACCGACCTGAAGGCCCATCTGACCAACGGTCCGTTGGTGATCAGCCGCGGCGACGGTGTTCGCGTCTATGACGAGCAGGGCAAGGCCTATCTGGAAAGCGTGGCAGGCCTCTGGTGCGCCTCGCTGGGCTTCTCCAACGAGCGGCTTGTGCAGGCGGCGGCGAACCAGATGCGCAAGCTGCCCTTCTACCACACCTTCACCGCCAAATCGCACATGCCCACCATCGACCTGGCGGAGATGCTGATCCAGCGGGCGCCGGTGCCGATGAGCAAGGTGTTCTTCTGCAACTCCGGCTCTGAAGCCAACGACACCGCCATCAAGATGGCCTGGTATTTCAACAATGCCCTCGGCCGCCCGAACAAGAAGAAGCTGATCGGCCGCCTCAAGGGCTATCACGGCATCACGCTTGCGGCCTCGTCACTGACCGGCCTGCCGAACAACCACCGCAGCTTCGACGTGCCGCTGCCGGGCTTTCATCACACCATCACGCCGCATTTCTATCACGGCGCCCTGCCCGGCGAGACCGAGGAAGAATTCGCCACGCGCTGCGCCGATGAGTTGGAAAAGCTGATCCTGGCCGAAGGCCCGGACACCATCGCCGCCATGTGGGCCGAGCCGATCATGGGCGCCGGCGGCGTCATCGTGCCGCCCAAGGGCTACTTCCCCAAGATCAAGGCCGTGCTGAAGAAATACGACATTCTTCTGGTGGTCGATGAGGTCATCTGCGGCTTCTGGCGCACCGGCAACTATTGGGGCACCCAGACCTTCGACGTCGAGCCGGACATCCTGGTCTGCGCCAAGGCCCTCAGTGCAGCGTTCCTGCCGATCTCGGCGGTGCTGGTGACCGAGCGCGTGTTCGAGGCATTGGCCGCAGAAAGCCATGTCATCGGCACGTTCGGCCACGGCTACACCTATTCCGGCCATCCGGTGGCTGCCGCCGTCGCGATCGAGACGCTCAAGATCTATGACGAGATGGACATCGGCAACCATGTGCGCGACGTGGGGCCGTATCTGCAATCCGAACTGCGTCGCCGTTTCGTGGGCCACGAACTGGTGGGCGAAGTGCGCGGCGAAGGCCTGATCGCCGCCGTGGAGCTGGTCGCCGATCGCGAAACCCACACCAACTTCGACCCGAAGATGAAAATCGGGCCGCGCGTGGTGAAGTTGTGCGAGGAAAACGGTCTCATCAGCCGTGCGGTGCCAAATGACGGCATGGCGTTCTCGCCGCCGCTCATCATCACCCGCGCCGAGATCGACCTGGTGCTGGATGCCGCGGAAAAGTCGCTGAACGAACTGACGGTGCAGCTCAAGCGCGAGCAGATTGCTGTGGTTGGCTGAACGACCAATGGCGGTCCTCGCGTGATTGCGGGGACCGCCATTGGACAAAGCAGATCTGAGGGCGGGAAGGTCTTCTTTTTCTGAAGAAAAAGAAGCAAAAAGACTTACATTCATTTCAGTGTGTGGCGCGGCATATGACGCGCCACACATTTGAACTCACAAAGTTTTTTGGTTCTTTTTTTCAAAAAAGAACCCCTGCGCCAACCTTCTCAACGTCAGGTCCTAACGTACCCGACTGACCGTGTAGTCCGCCACGGCTTCAAGGCTCTCCCGATAGGGCGAATGCGGGAAGATCGACAATGCCCGCTTGGCGTCCTCGGCAAATGCCGTCGCACGGGCCAGGGTAACGCCGATGGCGTCATGGCGGGCGATCAGACCCATCGCGTGGTCGAGATCCAAATCGCTTTGTTCGCTGTCCTCGATGGTCCGGCGCCAAAATATGCGCTCGTCCTCGTCACCGGCCGCGTAGGCTGCCAGCACGGGCAGCGTGATCTTGCCTTCGCGGAAATCGTCGCCGATTGTTTTGCCCAATGTTGCCTGGTCGGCCACGTAATCCAGCGCGTCGTCCACCAGTTGGAACGCCATGCCGATATCGGTGCCAAACGACATCAATGCCTGCGCCTCGACTTCAGGCCGGTCCGCGACCACGGCGCCCACTTCGCAGGCCGCCGCAAAAAGCGCGGCCGTCTTGCCGCGAATAACGTCCAGATACTGGTCCTCGGTGGTCGAAAGATCGTTCTGGGTGGAGAGTTGCAGAACTTCCCCCTCGGCGATGGTGGCGGCGGCGCGGGACAGGATCTCGAGCACCTGCAGCGAGCCGTCAGTCACCATCAGTTGAAAGGCGCGGGCGAACAGGAAGTCGCCGACCAGAACCGAGGCCTTGTTGCCGAAGATGGCGTTGGCGCTGGCCAGGCCACGACGCAGCAGGCTTTCGTCCACCACGTCGTCATGCAGCAAGGTGGCGGTGTGGATGAACTCCACGCAGGCGGCCAGATTGACATGGCGGTCGCCGGCGTAGCCGCACATGCGCGCGGATGCCAACGTCAGCAGCGGCCGGATGCGCTTGCCGCCGGCAGCGACCAGATGGGCGGCCAGTTGCGGGATCAGCGCCACCTTGCTGTCCATCCGGGCCACGATGGCACGGTTGCAGGCCTGCAGGTCGTCGGCCACCAGCGACACAAGACGCACGAGCGCATCCTCGCCCTGGGGGCGAGGTGGGTGCGACTGATCTGGCCCCGACGCCTGCGCGTCTCCGCGAACCGGCTGGGGCAAATTGGCGAGGACGCCCAAACACATTCTCCTCAAGCGGCGATGTTTGCATGTGCCGCTATCCAAGGCATCATATCGGCGGCGTTCGAGGGGGGTCAAGGCAAGCCCCGCTCAACGCTGTCGTGAAAGGGTTCGCCTGCATGCGCGTTGTGGTCACCACCAACTGTCCGGTCCGCCTGAGTTTCATCGTGGCCCTGCTGCGCGATGCAGGTGTGGAGACGATATTGCTGGACGGGCATGTGAGCGCGATGGAGGGCGGAATCGGTGCTTTTCCGCGCCGCCTGGCGGTGGCTGACGATGACGAACGTCAGGCGCTGCGGGTGCTGCGCGAGGCGGGCGAAGCGTTGTGATGACGCAGGACACGTTGCTGGGCGGCACCGTTCAACTGGCGCAGGCCGGTGGCGGACACCGCAGCGGAATTGAACCGATTCTGCTGGCGGCCTTCGTGCCGGCTCTGCCGGGGCAGCGTGTTCTTGAAGGCGGAACCGGCTCCGGCGCGGCTCTGCTATGCTTGGCCCGACGCGTGACCGGCCTCAGCGGCGTTGGAGTCGAGCACCATCCAGAGATGGCGGCCCTGGCGCGGGCCAACATGGCAGCGAACGGATTTGCCGATTTGTCCGTGCTGGAGGGCGATCTGGCGGAGGTCGCGGCCGAGGGCGCGTTCGACCACGCAATGGCCAACCCGCCCTGGCATGTGCCAGATCAAACCCTGTCGCCGGATCCGGCGCGGGCGCTGGCGCGGCACGCGAAGCCGGGGCTGATGGCGCTGTGGGCCACACGACTGGGGCATGCGCTGCGCCATCGCGGCACGCTCAGTTTCATCACCTCGGCCGGCACCCTGTCGGAATGCCTCGCGGCGTTCACGGCGGCCGGGTGCGGCAGCCATGTCATCCTGCCGTTATGGCCGCGCGTCGGCCGGCAGCCCAAGCTGGTGCTGCTGCAAGGCGTGCGCGGCGGCCGGGCGCCGACCCGGCTGCTGCCGGGGCTGGTTCTGCATGCGCCAGAAGGCGGCTATACCGAAGCTGCGGACAGCGTGCTCCGCGCCGGCCAAGCCCTTTCGAACCAACTATAAGAGGATCGCCCCCATGCTGACCGCCTCCCCGCTCGACTCCGTGGTGTTCTCCAACCTGTTCAGCACCGAGGCGATGCGCGGCGTCTTCACCGACCAGATGCGCGTGCAGCGTTATCTGGATGTGGAACTGGCACTGGCGCGGGTGCAGGCCAGCCTTGGAATCATCCCGCAGGCGGCGGCCGACGAGATCAACCGACACGGCGATGCGAGCGCCTATGATTTGCAGGCGCTGGGCGTGGCCACGGTGCGCGCCGGCTCGCCCATCCTGCCGGTGGTGAACGCCCTGGTGGCCCGCTGTGTCGACGGCGCCGGCGAATGGGCGCATTGGGGGGCCACCACGCAGGACATCATGGACAGCGGCATGGTGCTCCAGATGCGCGACGCGCTGGCGCTGGTGGAGTCGGAACTGGCATCGATTCGCAGCGGGTTGGCCGATCTGGCGCGCCGGCACCGCGATGTGCCGATGGCCGGGAGGTCCAACCTGCAACACGCCATTCCGGTCACCTTCGGCTACAAGGCTGCCGTGCTGCTGTCGAGCTTCCAACGCCACGCCGAGCGTCTGGCGCAGATCAAGCCGCGTTTGCTGGTGGGCGAATTCGGCGGGGCGGTTGGCACACTCGCCTCGCTCGGCACGCAGGGGCTGGAGGTGCAGACGCTGCTGATGGTGGAGTTGGATCTCGGCCAGCCGGTCATCGCCTGGCACACCGCCCGCGACTCCATCGCCGAGATCGGCCAGTTTCTGGCCCTGCTGACCGCAAGCTGCGCCAAGCTGGCCCTGGATGTGCGCCTGATGATGCAAACCGAGGTGGCCGAGGCGTTCGAACCGTTCCAAACCGGTCGCGGCGCCTCCTCCACCATGCCGCAGAAGCGCAACCCGGTGGCCGGCAATTTCGTCCATGCCTGCGCCGCCCTGGTGCGCCAGCAGGCGAGCGTGCTGTGCGAGGCGATGGTGCAGGATCACGAGCGCGCTACCGGCCCGTTCCAGATGGAATGGGCGGCGGTGCCGGAAATCTTCTGCCTCGCCGCCGGCGCCCTCGCCCACACCGCGGGCCTGGCGCAGGGCCTGGTGATCGACCCCGTCCGCATGCGCGCCAATCTGGACATGACCGGCGGGCTGGTGCTGTCCGAAGCCGTGATGATGGGGCTGGGGCCGATGCTCGGCCGCGAGACGGCGCACGACCTGGTCTATGACATCTGCCGCGAGGTCGCCGCCGGCAAGGGCGCGTTCCTCGATCTGCTGGAAGCCGACCCCACCATCTCCGCCCATATGAACCGCAGCCAATTGGCCGCCCTGCTCGATCCAGCGCATTATACCGGCCTGTCCGGCGTGATGGTTGATCGTGTACTGGCAAAGGAAATCTGATCATGGACATCGCACACCTGCAAAGCTGGATTGACCGCACCGAAACCTTGCACGACACCGTGACGCCGGTGCCGGTGCAGGCCTTGTCCGCCACGCTGGACCGTGACGACCTGCCGCCCACCAGCGGCGATGTGCTGCCGCTGCTGTGGCACTGGCTGTATTTCCTGCCGATCGCCCGCGCCAGCGAGATCGGGCCGGACGGCCACCCAAAGCGCGGCGGCTTCCTGCCGCCGGTGCCGCTGCCGCGCCGCATGTGGGCCGGCGGGCGCTACACCTTTCTGCGCGACCTGCATGTGGGCGAGGCGATCACCCGCACATCGACCATCCAGGACGTGACGGTGAAGACCGGCCGCACCGGCACGCTGGTGTTCGTCCGCGTCGGCCACGAAGTATCCGGCGCTGACGGCGTGGCCATCCAGGAAGAACACGACATCGTCTACCGCGACATGGCACCCGAGGGCGAAGTGCCGCCGCCACCCCGCATGGCGCCTACCGACGCCGCCTGGTCGCAGACCATCGTGCCCAACGACGTGCTGCTGTTCCGCTATTCGGCGCTCACCTTCAACGGCCATCGCATTCACTACGACCGCCGCTACGTCACCACCGAGGAAGGCTACCCCGGCCTGATCGTGCACGGCCCGCTGATCGCCACGCTGCTGATGGAACTGTATCGGGAGCATGACGGCCGCAAGCTGTCGAAATTCGCCTTCCGCGCCATCAGCCCCACCTTCGACATCGCGCCCTTCACCGTCTGCGGCAAACCCACCGCCACCGGCGCCAGCCTGTGGGCGCAAGGCCCGGCCGGTGAGTTGCGCATGGATGCCACCGCCGAGTGGCGCGCATGAGACCTCTCGAAGGCATCACCGTTCTCACCCTCGAACACGCCATTGCAGCGCCGTTCGCCACGCGGCAACTGGCCGATCTCGGCGCGCGCGTCATCAAGATCGAACGACCCGGCGCCGGCGATTTCGCCCGCGCCTATGACAGCCGGGCACGCGGCCTCTCGTCGCATTTCGTCTGGACCAACCGCTCCAAGGAAAGCCTCTCGCTGGACCTGAAGCATCCGGAGGCCAAGGCGATCCTGGCCGCACTGGTCGCGAAATCGGATGTGGTGGTGCAGAACCTCGCCCCTGGTGCTGCCGCACGGCTGGGGTTGTCCGAGGCGTTGCTGCGCCCGGCCCATCCGGGTGTGATCCTGTGCGATATCTCGGGTTACGGCGGGGATGGCCCGTATCGGGACCGCAAGGCGTATGACCTGCTGATCCAGAGCGAGGCCGGGTTCCTGTCCGTCACCGGCACGCCGGAGGAGGGCGTGAAGGCTGGCGTCTCCATCGCCGATATCGCCGCCGGCATGTATGCCTTCACCGGCATCCTGTCGGCGCTGTATGAGCGCAAGACCACCGGGATCGGCCGGCATTTGGACATTTCCATGCTGGAATCGATGGCCGAGTGGATGAGCTTTCCGATGTACTACGCCATGGACGGCGCCTCCCCGCCGCCGCGCGCCGGGGCCGCCCATGCGACGATCTTCCCCTACGGCCCGTTCCGCGCCGGAGACCGCCGGGCGGTGATGTTTGGGCTTCAGAACGAACGGGAATGGGCGAATTTCTGCGACAAGGTGCTGAATTTCGCAGCCCTTGCCACCGACACAAGGTTTGACGCCAACGCCAAGCGGGTGGCCAACCGGCATGACCTGACCGAGATCATCAACGCCGCCTTCGCGGAACTGAGTGCCGAGCAGGTGGTGGCAAGGCTGGACGCCGCCGGCATCGCCAACGCAAGGGTGCGCGACATGGCCGAGCTTTGGGCGCACCCGCAACTGGCCGCCCGCAACCGATGGCGCGACGTGGGCTCCCCCGCCGGCCCCCTGCCCGCCTTGCTGCCCCCCGCGGGCGGTGACCGGATGGACCCCATCCCCGCCTTGGGCGAACACACCGACACGATCCTGGCCGAACTCGGCTACAGCACCACGGCCATCGCCGGCCTGCACGACCAAGGTGCCGTCTGACACCGCACGCCGAGCGTCGCGCCCGTCAGACCTGTGGCGCCTGGTGGCCGATGACACGACGGCTTGTTCTCTGCTCTGTGACGATCTACTTGCAGGGGCTGCTTCCCCCCGCGTTCGCCGCTGAACCAGGGGCCGGTCGGTCCATTCCGACGCCAGGCGCACTGGACACCGAAGTCGCCAAGGCGATGACGGCCGTTGGTGCAACTGGCCTGGCTGTTGCGGTTATCGATGAGGGTCGGGTTGTCTACGTCCGCGCCTTTGGCCGCCGCAACGAGCAAGGTCAACCGTTGCGAGAAGATACGGTTATGTCTGCGGCCTCACTCACCAAGCCTGTATTTGCCTACGCCGTGATGCAACTCGTTGATGAAGGCCGGATCAACCTCGACGTGTCGATTGCCGGCTATTTGGAAAACCCCTTACCGGCATACGCCACCCAACGCCCCTATGCAGCCTGGCACGACCTTGCCGGTGACGAGCGCTGGCGGCACATCACGCCGCGTATCCTGCTCAGTCATCGTGCCGGGTTCGCCAATTTCCAGTCGCTGGAGCCTGACGGCAGGCTGCGCATGCACTTCGATCCAGGCTCTCGCTTTGCCTATTCTGGCGACGGCATCAACCTGCTCCAGTTCGTGGTGGAACGAAGCCTTGGGTTTGACACCAAGATGGAGCTGCAGCGCCGCGTGTTCGAGCGGTTTGTCATACTCCATACCAGCATGACCTGGCAGGAGCGCGCGGCCACCAATCAGGCCGATGGCTTCATCGGTTCCAGCCTGGGCCAAGAACGATCTCGTCCGCACATCCGCCGAAGCCGTGTTGCGGCTGCCAGTTCGATGGATACCACCATTGAGGACTACGCCCGCTTCGCCGCAGGCTTCATCCGCGGCGAAGGTCTTTCGCCCTCGGCGCATCAGGAAATGACGACCCCACAATGGCCGATCACCACCAAGACCCAGTTCCCAACCTTGCAGCCAGAACTTCCTTCATCGCAACGCATCGCCAACCTGGACGCCGGACTGGGTGTGATTATCTTTGACGGACCGCAAGGCCCCGGCTTCTACAAAGGCGGCCACGAAGACACCGTTGGCAACAGTTGGGCGTGCGTTGCACGGCAGCAGCGTTGTGTCGTTCTGCTGTCCAATGATGTGCGTGCGGAAAAGGCATTCCCGGACCTCGTTGGATTCGTTTTAGGCGATGTGGGTGTTCCTTGGCGGTGGGAGTACGGCCCGTGACAAAGGCGCCTCACGCGCCCCTGACCCGGGCGATCGTGCCGGCGATCATCTCGATCTGCCGGGCGATGCGGCCGAGGGCGTCGGTGTGGGCGCCTTCTTCCATCGGCGGGTGCGGCGCCAGGCGCGTGCCGCCGGCTGCAAGGTCGCGCATCGACGTCGAAATCCAGTCACGCCAGGCCCGCCATGCCTCGGCGGGCAGCGCATCGGCCTGGCGAGGATCGAACTGCATGGCGGCGAGACGCCCGGCAAGCCGCCGCAGCGCCGCATCGACGACCATTGCAGCCTCCAGCCGGTCGTTGTGCCTGCTTCGTGGTTCCAGCAAGGCACGGGTGACCGAGGCCTCGACGTTGTTGGTGGCCAGGCCCGCACCGCGTCTGGCCTGCTCGACGGCGCTGAGATCGATCTCGCCCAGGATCAGCGACAGCTCCGCCTCGCCGTAGCGGCCATGGGCTGCGATGGCGGCCAGCACCTCGTCCGGCAGGCGGTTCGGCTCCCAGCTTGGCCACAGGAAATAGCAGCCGGCAATCGCCACAATGCCACCGCACAGCGTCAGCAGCACGCGCTCGCCAGCGATCACCCATTCGCTGGTACCGGGCTGACCGAGTTCCACCAGCAGCACGATCATCGGGGTCAGCAGCGACACGAACAGCCCGAAGCTGACCGCGCGCAGCGAAAACGCCAGCAGGGCCAGCGGAAAGATGATCACGGCCGAACCCGCGCTGGTCGTCACGAACAGGCCGATCGCCGCCGCCAGCAATCCGCCCATGGTGGTGCCGGCCACACGCTCCAGCGCCCGCATGAAGGTGATGCCGAAATAGGGCTGCATCGTCACCAGGATGGTGATGCTCAGCCAATGGTCGAACAGCGAGCCGTTGAGCAGCGTGTAGGCAATCGCAGGGGCTGTGGCGACGGCGGCGCGCAGGGCATGGCGGAACGCCAGGGATTGCCAGCTGAGATTGGCCAGCACCGGCGTGCGCAGCGCCTGCCACAGCCGCGGCGAGCGCACGCCCGGCCCGGCATCGATCGGCGCCCCGGCGGTGGTCGAGACCGTCAGCACCACCTTCAGCCGCACCACGATCAGGGCCGCCAGTTGGCGCAGCCGATTGTCCTGCGGCAGGATCTCAACGTCGCGTGCCATGGCCTTGATCGAGCGGGAGATCTGGTCCAGGTGGTCGTTGCGGTCGATCAATATCTGGTGACCGATCACCACCAGCAGCGGCCGCAGCCGGCGGATCATGTGCGCGGCCACCTGCCGTTCGTCGGCATCGGCGGTCTCCAGCAATTCGCTCAGGGCGATCAGCGCGCCGAACATCTGGTCCGCCGTCTCCAGCCGCAACAGGCTTTGCGAGGCACGAAGGCTGGCGGGGCCACGGGCGCGGATGGTGTCGACGATGGTGGCGCGGGCGTCCTCGATGATGGTGCGCACCCGCCCGCGATGCGCCCGCGCATGGCGTTCCCAGGCGGCGAGATCGTCGGTCGGATGGCCCAGCAACACGTGCAGGTCGCGGGTCATCACTGCCAGCGCGTCATAGGCCTGCGCCAGCGCCCGGCGCACCGGCTGGAACGGATGCACGCGCCACAGTACCAGGGTCAGCAGCGTCGCCCACAGGCCACCGGCGAGGAAAAAGCCCGACAGCGTCAGCGCCGAGCCGATATCGTGAAACGAGTGGTCGAGCGACAGCACCACCATCACCGACAGGAACATGCCCACCTGTTGCGCCTGCTGGCCATACACGCGCGCGAAGGTGCAGCAGAAGATGAGCAAGGCGCCATACGGCAAGGCCACCGACACGCCGGCCCCGCGCGCCAGCCCGCCCGCGCCGATCAGGATTGCCCCCAGCACCGAATAGGCCAGCAAGGCCGGCCCGCGACGCTTGATCGGGCCGCCGATATCGCTCAGGCAGGCAAACAGCGCCGCCAGGGCCGATATCATCAGGCCGGGCGAGTGAAACACCGCGCTGGCGCTGATCAGTGCTGCGGTGGACATGGCCGCGCGCAGCCCCTCGATGAGGCTAATGCCACCGAGGTCGAACGCGAAATTCCATTTTGTCAGATCCGGTGCGGTGCTCCGGATCCCGATGCGTTCGGGCATGTCGGTATCAGCCTTGTCGATCAGCCGGCGGCACGATCCTCGGAACTGATGCCAAGTTGCTTGAGCTTGCGATGCAACGCCGAGCGCTCCATCCCCACAAAGCCCGCCGTGCGGCTGATATTGCCGCCAAAGCGCAGCAGCTGCGCGTGCAGATACTGGGTTTCAAACAGATCCCGCGCCTCGCGCAGCGGCAACGCCATCACGTCGGCTGAAGGATCGGCATTGAACAAGGCAGGGGCCGATGAGCCGATCTCGGGCGGCAACATCTCGGCGCGGATCGGATCGGTTGGCGCACCGGGCGCCATGATCAGCAGCCAATCCACCAGGTTGCGCAGCTGGCGCACGTTGCCGGGCCAGTCATAGGCCTGCAACGCCGCCACCGCATCGGCGGACAACTCGCGCGCCGGCTGGCCGGCCTGTTCGGCGGTCCGCAGCAGGAACAGTCGTGCCAGCAACGGCACGTCCTCACGGCGCTCTCGCAACGCCGGCACCCGCAGCGGTACCACCGCCAGACGGTAGAACAGGTCCTCGCGGAACCGTCCGGCGGCGATCTCGGCCTGCAAATCGCGGTTGGACGTGGCGATCACCCGCACATCCACCTTCACCCTGGCCGATCCGCCCAGCCGTTCGAACGTCTGGTCCTGCAAGGCGCGCACAATCTTGCCCTGGGTTTCCAGCGGCATGTCGCTGACCTCGTCCAGCAGCAGCGTGCCGCCATGGGCGCGTTCCAGAACGCCGGCGCGGCGTGGTTGGGCGGCGTTGTCGGTGCCGGCCTCGATGCCGAACAACTCTTCCTCAAATCGCGCCGGGTTGAGGATGGCGCAGTTCAACGACACGAACGGACCGTCGGACCGGCGCGATTTCGCATGGATCATGCGCGCCACCACCTCCTTGCCCGCCCCGGCTGGCCCCGAGATCAACACGCGCGAGCCGGTGGGCGCCACGCGTTCCACGGCCTGGCGCAGGCTGGTGATGACCGGGCTCTCGCCGGTCAACTGCGTCTCTGGCCCTGCGCGCAGGCGCAACTCGGCGATCTCGCGCGCCAGTGCGGCTGCTTGCAGCGCCCTGCGGATGATCAGCAACAGCCGGTCGGACTGAAACGGCTTCTCAATGAAATCATACGCGCCATGCTGGATGGCCGTCACTGCCGTCTCGATATTGCCATGGCCCGAAATCATCACCACCGGCACCGTCGGCTCCTCCGCCTGCAACGCCTGCAGGATGCCAAGCCCGTCCAGCCGGCTGCCTTGCAGCCACACGTCCAGGATCACCAGCGACGGCCGGCGGGCGCGGAAGGCAGCGATGGCGGTGTCCGAATTGCTGGCCTGCCGGGTGTCATAGCCTTCGTCGCGCAGAATGCCCTCCACCAGCATACGGATATCGGGCTCGTCATCGATAATCAGGATCTCATGCGGCATCGGTCTCTCCCCGCTCGGTTTCGGGCGACGTCTTCGCCTTGAGGCACAACGTCACCACAGCGCCGGGACCATCTGGATTGTCCTCCAGCATGATCCGCCCGTCGTGGTCCTCCATGATCTTTTTCACGATCGCCAAACCCAATCCCGTCCCCTTTGGCTTGTGAGTCACATAAGGCTCGGCCAACCGGCCGCGATCCCCGTCGGGCAGGCCCACGCCATCATCGCTGACGGTGATGCGTATTTCGCCATCGGCCTCGATGATGGCCACCTGAATGGCGCCGGCCGGGCCTTCGTCGCGCACGCGCATGGCCACCGCATCAGCGGCGTTCTGCAACAGATTGGTCAATGCCTGCCCCATCTGGCGCCGGTCGCACGCAACGATGGGGCCCTGGTCGGGAATATGGGTGGTCCAGGCAATCTCCGGATGGGCCTGGCGTTGCAGCACCATCGCCTCACGCACCACGCGCGACAGGTCGCTCGGCGTGATCACCGGCAGCGGCATGCGCGCGAAGGCGGAGAATTCATCGACCATGCGGCCAATATCACCCACCGAGCGCACAATCGTGTCGGCGCATTGGATGAATGTCTCCGGATCAGACGTGATCTCGCGGGCAAAGCGGCGCTTGAGGCGTTCTGCGGACAACTGGATGGGCGTCAGCGGGTTCTTGATCTCATGGGCGATCCGACGCGCCACATCGGCCCAGGCTGCCTTGCGCTGGGCGGCCTGAAGCTGGGTGATGTCGTCGAACGTGGCCACAAATCCGCGCGCGGGCGGCTGGCCGTCCTGGCTCGCCTCGATATCGGCGCGGTCCGCCCCGATCCGCACCAGCAAGGTGCGTCGCGCGGTGGCGGGGCCAATCTCCAATTCAGCGGTATGGGGCATCTGCGGATGCGCCAGGGCTGCGGCGATCAAACCACCGAATTCCGGCGCCACCTCCACCAACTTGCGGCCGATGGCGACCAGCAGGTCCTGGCCGAGCAATGAAGATGCGGCCCGGTTCGGCAATTCGATGGCGCCTTGCCGGTCCAGCCCGATTACCCCCGCGGACACGCCCGACAGCACGGCCTCGGTAAAGCGGCGGCGCTGGTCGATCTGGCCATAGGCATCCATCAGTTCGCCGCGCTGGGCCGAGAGCTGACCGGTCATGCGGTTAAAGGCCCTGCTGAGATCGGCCACCTCGTCATCGGAGGCACTTTCTGGCACCCGGGTCGTCAGGTCCCCGGCCCGAATACGCTCGGCGGCAAAGATCAGGCGCCCGATCGGCCGGGCGATCTGGTTGGCCAGCAGCAGCCCGATCAGCACGGCGGCCGACAGCACCAGCAGCGCCACGACCGCGAAGATCAGCACGAATGTCAGCTGCAATCCGGCCCGGTTCTCGTCCAGCCGGTCATATTCAGCCACCGCCTGCTCGGTGTGGCTCATATGATCGAGGATCTGCACATCCACCGGCCGGCTGATCAACAGCATCAGCGGCGGCTTGCTGTCCATCTGCACCAGCGCCCGCACGCGCTTGCTCTCCTCGCCGAACACCGCAACGTCACCGCTGGTGGCCAATCCCAAGGCCCATGAGGGCGGCGGATCAGCGCCAAAGCCGCCCATCGCGCCGGTTGAGGCAATCACCTGGCTGGTCGTCGGCTCGTAGATCACCGCTTCCGCCAGACCGCGCAGAACGGTCTGGTCGTACAGGACCTGCCCAAAGGCGTTCGGGTCATTGCGAAGTTCGTCCATGGCGCGAAGGATGTCATTGGACATCCCAACGGCATCGGCACGGATATGGTTGCGATGTTCCTCCAGATAGCCCTGGCTTGCCTGCAGGCTTTCATGCAGCGCCGTGCGCACCCGGTCGTTGAACCAGGTCTGGATGCCGAGATTGAAAAAGAACGTGGCGAACACAGCCACCACAATCGCGGGCGTGACGGCCACAACGCCGAACAGCACCACAAGGCGCACATGCAGCCGCGAGCCGGCCGAACCACGTCGGCGCTCCACCCACACCCGCACCAGCCGCACAACGAGTAGCAGACCCAGCGGCAGCAGCACCACCAGGTTGGCAATCACCAGCGCATAGACCAAGGAATCGCCGCGCACGCCCAACTGGAGACCACCAGACAGAACAACGAACGTGGCCACCCCGAGCGCCAGGGCCAAAACGGCCAGCACCAACGTGAAAACCCGGCCCAGCAGGATTTCGCCGAGCGTCCGTCGCACGCGTTTCACCGTGCCAGGCGCAAAGTCCCCGCTGTCGGCGGCGCCGTCGCCGGCACCAGGTTGGTGCAACGTGTTCAGGCAATCCCCCGGATGACCGGAATGTCGAGATCCCGAATCTTCTTGCGCAGCGTGTTCCGGTTCAACCCCAGCATGGAGGCCGCCTTGATCTGGTTGCCGCGTGTGGCCGCCAGCGTCATCTGGATCAAGGGACGCTCGATTTCGGCCAGAACCTGCTCATAGATGTCGGATGGTCCCTCGCCGTCCTTGTGTGCGGCCAGGAAGGTGCGGATATGCCGCTCAACGGCGCGTGAAAGCGGTTCAGGTCCGTCTGACACCGACGCCGAGCCGCCAGTGCCACCTGCCATCGCCCCCGGGGCGTAGTCACCACCATCGCCCTCATAGAGTTCGGGCTGCACGATATCGGCGGTGATCACCTCCTCCGGGCACAACGCCGCAAGCCGGCGCATCACGTTTTCCAGTTCGCGCACATTGCCCGGCCAACGATAGGCACGCAGCGCGTCAATCGCGCTTTGATCGAGGCTTTTGCCCGGCAGGCCATCGGCGCGGGCGCGGTCGAGGAAATGGCGCGCCAGATCCGGGACATCCTCGGTCCGCTCCCGCAAGGGCGGCAGCCGGATGGGCACCACGCACAGGCGGTAGAACAGGTCTTCGCGAAACGAGCCCTGACGGATGGCCGCGCGCAGATCGCGGTGGGTGGCGGCGATGATGCGCACATTGGCGCGGATCGGCGAACGCCCGCCGACCGTGGTGAACTCGCCCTCCTGCAACACCCGCAACAGTCGCGTCTGCGCCTCGGGCGGCATGTCGCCGATCTCGTCGAGGAACAACGTGCCGCCATTGGCCTGCTCGAACCGGCCCTGGTTGCGATTGGTGGCGCCGGTGAAGGCGCCCCGTTCATGGCCGAACAACTCGCTTTCGATCAGTTCACGCGGGATGGCGGCCATATTGATGGCCACGAACGGCCCGCCACGGCGACGGCCGTAATCATGTAACGCGCGTGCGACCAGTTCCTTGCCGGTGCCGCTTTCGCCATTGATCATCACCGTCAGGTCCGCGGTCGTCAGGCGGGCGATGGTGCGATAAATTTCCTGCATCGCCGGGCCACGGCCGATCAGCGGCAGCTTTTCCTCGTTCTCCGGCACCGCCACCTGCGGCACCGCCGGGGCGGGCGCAGACAGGGCGCGGCTGACGACGGACAGCAATTCCTTCAGATCGAACGGCTTGGGCAGATATTCGAACGCGCCGCGTTGCGCCGCCTTCACCGCCGTCATCAACGTGGACTGCGCCGACATCACGATCACCCGCAGATCCGGGCGCAGGCGCTTGATGCGCGGGATGAGGTCCAGACCGTTCTCATCGGGCATCACCACGTCGGTGATCACCAGATCGCCTTCGCCGTCTTCCACCCAGCGCCACAGCGTGGCGGCGTTGGACGTGCTGCGCACCTGGTAGCCGGCCCGGCCCAGCGCCTGGGTCAGCACCGTTCGGATAGAACGGTCGTCATCGGCGATCAGCACGGTAGGAGGGGTCATGGTATCCCTGAAAATCAGGCCCTTGCGGGCGTCTTTAGAAATGATGTGAAACGAAACCCAACGTCAGAGCGCGTCGTTCGGATCGTCCTGGAGCATGGGCAGGTGCAACCGGAATTCGGTGCGCCCCGGCTTGCTGTCAACCTCGATCAATCCGCCATGGTCGGCGATGATCTTGGCGACGAGCGCCAGCCCGAGCCCGCTGCCGGTGGCCTTGGAGGTCACGAACGGGTCGAACAGGTTGGGCATGATGTCGTCTGGAATTCCTGGGCCGTTGTCGCGCACGCTCACCACCAGCGGCAGATGCATGCGGTGATTGGTGCCCGGCACAGCCAGTCGCACGCCATGCTGGTAGGCGGTGGTGAGAATGATCTCACCATGCATGGCGGTCTCGCCGGAAGTGATTGATTCAGCAGCATTCTTGACCAGATTCAGCACCACCTGCACCAGTTGGTCACGGTTGCCGAACACCGATGGCAGGCTGGGGTCATAGACCTCGCGCACATTGATATGGGCAGCAAAGCTCGTCTGGGCCAGGCGGCGCACCCGTTCCAGCACGCGGTGGATGTTGACCGCGCTGCGCTCGATCGGCTTTTCACCGAACACCTCCATGCGGTCGACCAGATCGCGAATGCGGTCGGCCTCCTCGCGGATGAGCACAGTCAACTCCCGATCCGCCTCATTGACGCTGGCTTCCAGAAGCTGGGCGGCGCCACGAATGCCAGAGAGCGGGTTCTTGACCTCATGCGCCAAAATGGCAGCCATGCCGGTGACCGAGCGGGCAGCCGAACGAAACGTCATCTGCCTGTCCAGGGCGCGGGCGGCGGAGGCGTCCTGCAACACCAGCACCACCGCACCTGGCTCCTCCGGCAGCGGCGAGGCCTGCACGGTGATGCCGGCCTTGCGCAGGCGCGGGCTTTCAAAATTCATGTCGTGATCGGAGATCGTCACGTCCGCCAGCCGCACCTGGGCGATCAGCGCGTAGATCGGGCTGTCCTCGGGCAGCAGGTCGGCCAGCCGCATGCCGATCAACTGCGACGTGGAAAGGCCGAAAAACTGCTCGCCGGCCTGATTGATGAAACGAAAGCGGTTCTCAGCCGTCAACACCACCACCGGGACCGGCATGGCGGACAGCAAGGCTGACGGGTCGATCCCCTGATCGGATGGGGGACGCCGCGTGACGACGGCGAACATGGAGCGAACCGGGGTGTTCATGCCGCCTCCGCCAACGACTGGGCGCGGGTGTCAGCCCGCACTTCGCCGCGTTCGATCAGCGGGTCGTAAAAGCGATCGATCAAGTCCAGAACCTCGGGGATGGTGTTGGTGCGCATTGCGGTGGTACGGAAATCAGCCGAGCCCCACAAACCGCGCGAATACCAGGCGATGTGCTTGCGGGCGAGCCGCATGCCAGGCTCGGCACCGAAATGGGCCAGCATGGCGTGGTAATGCCGCAGCAGGATGGATTTCTGGGTGGCCAGATCCGGCTCCGGGAGACGCTCGCCGGTGCGCAGGAAATGGCCGATATGCGCCGGCGCCCACGGCCTGCCGTAGGCGCCACGGCCGATCATCACCCCGTCCGCCCCGGACCGCCGCAGCGCCTCGGTGGCGTCCTCCTCGGACACGATGTCGCCATTGGCGATCACCGGCAGGCTGACGGCCTCCTTCACCTCCCGGATGAAGTCCCAGTCGGCCACGCCGGTGTAGAACATCTGGCGGGTGCGGCCATGCACGGTCAGCATCCGAATGCCGCATTCCTCGGCGATGCGGCCCAGCTTCGGCGCGTTCAGCGTGTTGTGGTCCCACCCCATGCGCATCTTCAGCGTCACCGGCACATCCACAGCCTTGACCACGGCCTCCAGAATGCGCGCCGCCCCGATTTCGTCGCGCATCAGCGCGCTGCCGGCCATCTGGCCCACCGCCACCTTCTTCACCGGGCAGCCGAAATTGATGTCGATCAGATCCGCCCCGCGGCTGGCGGCAATCCGCGCCGCCTCGGCCATCGCCACCGGGTCGCAGCCGGCCAGCTGGATGGATGACGGCGCCCCGTCCAACGTCGCCATGCGCAACGTCGCCGCATTTTCGCGCACCATCGCCCAGGATGCGATCATTTCGGATACAACCAGCGACGCTCCCAGATCCCGCGCCAGGCGGCGGAACGGAAGGTCCGTAACACCGGACATCGGCGCTAAAATCACCGGGGTTTCAATCACGACCGGCCCCAGCACGATGGGCGGAAGTGCGGCGGTTGCGGGACTCGGAGCCGGTGCGGGGGAACTGCCTATCATTTAAGCAAAGTAGTGCCACGCGCCGCGCCGCGCAATGGAGCCTCACGAACGCGCATCAGGAACGACGCCCTACATTGACGGGTGCGCCGCGCTTGGACAGTTTGCGACATCATGACCCATTCCCCCCGCATCGCCGTGTTGCTGGTCGGCGCCGGCACCGGCAGCCGCTTCGGCGCGCCGACCCCCAAGCAGTTTGTCGAAATTGTCGGCAAGCCCATCATCCGCCATGCGGCCGAGGCATTCCAGCGCGCCGGAATCCTCATCCAGCCGGTGGGTGACGCAGTGCCGATCGACGCAGCCCTGGCCGGCATCGCCCATCTGCCCACGATCCAGGGCGGCGCCACCCGCCAGGAATCGGTGCGCGCCGGTCTGGAGGCCCTGGTCCCCAGCGCGCCCGATATCGTGCTGGTGCATGACGCCGCCCGCCCGGTGGTGCCAGACGGCACGATCCAAGCCCTCCTCGCCGCCCTCGCCACCCACCAGGGCGCCATCCCCGCCGTGCCGGTGGCCGACACGCTCAAACGCGGCGAAGGCGGTGTCATTGCCGCCACCGTCTCCCGCGAAGGGCTGTTTCGCGCCCAAACGCCCCAGGCCTTCACCTTCGCCCTGCTGCTGGACCTGCACCGCCAGGCGCCCGCCGGCGCCACCGATGACGCCTCCATCCTTGAAGCCGCCGGCCACCAAGTGGCCCTGGTCGCGGGACATGAGGACAACATCAAGCTCACCTACCCCGAAGACCATTCCCGCCTTGAGAGGATTCTTGCGCCCATGCCAATGATGGAACCACGTGTCGGCACCGGCTACGACGTGCATGTGCTGGTGGAAGACCGCAAGCTGATCCTGTGCGGCATCGACGTGCCGCACGCACGCGGCCTGTCCGGCCATTCAGACGCCGATGTGGGCATTCACGCCCTGTGCGACGCCATCTATGGCGCGCTGGCAGAGGGCGATATCGGCCGCCATTTCCCGCCCAGCGAAAACCAGTGGAAAGACGCCGATTCGGCCCGATTCCTCACCCACGCCGCCGGTCGCGTCACCGCACGCGGCGGTCGCATCTCCAATGTGGATGTCACGCTGATCTGCGAACAGCCCAAGATCACGCCGCACGCACCGGCCATGATCGCCCGCCTCGCCAACATCATGGGCATCGATGCAAGCCGCGTGTCGGTAAAGGCCACCACCTCCGAACGGCTCGGCTTCACCGGCCGTATGGAGGGCATTGCCGCCCAGGCCGCCGTGATGATCCTGCTGCCGGCATAACCCGCATGTCCCGGCCGATGTCAAAGCCGGTGTATCTGGTCCTGGTGCTGCTGTTCTGCCTGACCTGGAGCTCGGCCTTCCCGGCCGCCAAGCTCGCTATGTCGGCAGGGCCGCCGCTGCTGTTCCTGGGGTTCCGCTTCAGCATCGCCGCCATCCTGCTGCTGGGGTTTGCCGCGGCGACCGGTCGCCTGCGACACGCGGGGCCGGTCCCGTGGCTCGCCTTGGTGGCACTCGGCGTTCTGAACCAGGGCGGGTATCAGGGGTTGGCATGGCTGGGCATGCGCAGTGTGTCCGGCGGGCTGGCCACCATCATTGCCTCCCTCAACCCCATCCTTGTCTCTGTGTTGGCGGTGCCGATGCTGGGCGAGCGCATGACCTGGCGCAAACTTGCCGGCCTTGCCTTGGGCTTTGCCGGCGCTGCCTTCGTGGTGCGCAACCGCATTGTGGTGACGGGCGAGGACCCGATCGGCATCGCCATGATTGGCCTGGGCATGGTGGCGATGACGTTCGGCACGCTGCTCTACAAGCGAATCGCCCCCGGCGTGGATCTGGTGGTCGCCGTCGGCGCGCAACAGGTGGGCGCCGGCTTGGCGCTGCTGCTGGCGGGCGCTGCGATGGGTGAGCAAATCGGCCAGTTCGTGCCGTCCCCGATGCTGTTCGGTGCCATGGTTTGGTTCGTGTTCGTGATCTCGATGGGTGCCTTCCTGCTCTGGTTCTTCCTGCTCAGCCGCGGCACCGCCTCGGCTGCATCGTCCCTTCATTTCCTGATGCCTCCTTTGGGACTGTTGATGAGTTGGGCCGCATTGGGCGAAAAGCTCGATCCCCTGGACCTGCTGGGTGTGATTCCGGTGGCAGTCGGGATCTGGCTGGCCACACGTCAGACAGTTCCCCCAGGCGTGAGACAGGCGTAACACCAGCATAAATCGAGGAGAGCCCGCACATGGCCGTCAGCATCCCGCCCGCCGAAACCGCCTGGCTGCTGCACGAGGTCCTCGGCTTTGACGCCATGGGGCACGAAGACACACTGGCCGTGCTCGAAGAAGCTACCCGCACCGCCGAGGGTGTGCTGGCGCCGCTTGACTGGCCGGGAGACCGCCACGGCAGCAAGCTGGTCGATGGCCGCGTCATCAGCCCACCCGGTTTCGCCGAAGCCTTCCGCACCTACGCCGAAGGCGGCTGGATCGGCATCGCGGCTGACCCTGACCACGGCGGCCAAGGCCTGTCCCACGTGCTGGCCCTGGCGGCGTTCGAGCCAGTTTCCAGCGCGAACATGGCGTTCGGCCTGTGCCCCATGCTGACGCAGGACGCCATCGCCCTGCTGTCCACCCACGGCACGCCAGACCAGCAAACCCGCCTGATGGCGCCGATGATCGACGGCAGCTGGACCGGCACCATGTGCCTCACCGAGCCACAATCCGGCTCGGACCTGTCCGGCGTGCGCACCAAGGCGGAAAGGCAGGAGGACGGCAGCTACGCCATCACCGGCCAGAAGATCTACATCACCTGGGGCGAGCATGAGATGGCGGGCAACATCCTGCACATGGTGCTGGCCCGCCTGCCGGACGCCCCCGCCGGCAGCGCCGGCATCTCGCTGTTCGCCGTGCCCAAGTTCAACGCCGACGGCAGCCGCAACGGCGTGGAATGCGTGTCGCTGGAACATAAGCTGGGCATCCACGCCAGCCCCACCTGTGTCATGGCGTTCGACAATGCGGCGGGCGAGTTGCTCGGCGCCGTCAATCGCGGCCTGCCCTGCATGTTCGCCATGATGAACGCCGCCCGGCTGGGTGTGGCCATGCAAGGCGTTGCCGTGGCCGAGCGGGCCTTTCGCCGCGCCGCCAGTTTCGCCGCCATGCGCACCCAGGGCGGCGGTGCGATTGAAAACCACCCCGATGTGCGCCGCATGTTGTGGACGATGCGCGCCTTGGCCCTCGGAGGTCGCCTGTTGACGCTGTATGCCGCAGGTGCCGACGAAGCACGCGCCCAGCTGCTGATCCCGGTCGCCAAGGCCTGGTGCACCGATGCCGGCGTCGAAGCCGCCTCAATGGGTGTGCAAGTGCATGGCGGCATGGGCTTCGTGGAAGAAACCGGCGCCGCTCAGCATCTGCGCGACGCCCGCATCGCGCCCATCTACGAAGGGACCAACGGCATCCAGGCCATCACGCTCGTGCGCCGTGGCCTGCAACGCGACCAGGGTGCGGCCGTGGCCGCCCTGCTCGCCGACATCGCCGCCGATGCCTCGCCCGCGCTTGGTGTTGCCGTCACCGAGGCCGAAGCCGCCGCCGCCTGGCTGCGTCAGGCCGACCCGCGCGCGGCCGAAGCCGGCGCCCACGCCTTCCTTCAACTCATCGGCACCCTCACCGCCGCCTGGCTGTGCGCCAAGGTTGCCGCCCGTGCCGATGCCCCATCGGCCGCGGCAGCCGCGGCCCAGGTGTTCGCGGATCAGATCCTGCCGCGCACCCGCGCTTTCGCCGCCACCATCGCCCAGCCCACCGCCGCCATCACCGACGCGATGGAGATCGCCTGAGATTCAGAACCTGCCAGCCTTCAGAACCTGACGGACAGCGCCAGCGAGCCGAACTGGTGCAGTCCGCCCTTCTGATGCTTGTATTCCTGGGTCTGGATCACCTGGGTGTAGGTGGTGCGCGTGCCATAGGCGAGCAGCGCCACCCCGGCATCGGCCTGGCCCACAAACGGATTCAGCGACACGCTGTTGCTGTTGCGCCAGGTGTTGCCATCCAGCGTCACGTCACGCACCACGGCCTGCCCGCCTGCGCCGGCAAACACATACCAGCCAAAGCCGGCGCCGCGCTTGAACGCATCGCCGCCTGAAACCGCTCGAATGCGCGGTGCGCCGAAATCATTCTCCAATCCCTGCCCCAGACGCATGTGCAGGCCCGCATCCAGGGCAATCCGCAATGTACCCAGTGTGGCGGCCAGCGCCGGCAGGGCATCCGTTTGCATGCCCAGCACCGTGCCGGTGGGCAGGCGCCACACCCGGGAACTGTTCAGGGCGAACACCGGCTCGTCATGCAACTGTGTGGCCCAGCCTTTGTTACGCCCCTGGCCGATCAGGTCGTGAAACCCGTTCTGGACTTCCTCACCAAGGGCAGACGGCCCCACGATACCAACGCTGAGCCCCACGGTGCTGCGGCTGTTGGCATCGTCCTGCACCGCCGAGACGGTGGCCAGCAACACGCCCGCATAAGGCCGATCGCCACGTGGCGGCACCGCCGATGTGGTGTCGGCAGGCGTGTACATCTGCTGTGAGATATCAACGGCAATGCGTTGCTTGCCCTCGCCCCACAACGACCGCCCGATACCTGCCAGGGCTGGAAATGCGTCCTCGGCGGACTGGTAGCCGAGGTGAATGCCGTTGGTGTAGAACCTGTCGGTCAGCTTGGCGCTGCTGATGGAGCTGTTTTCGCCCTGGATCGAAAAAACGGCGGCCAAATCAGGCGCTGCCGGCTCGGCGGCAGCGCTGTCGAAGCAGGCATACAGAGCGGCACAGGCGACTGAGGCAAGCAGAGTGGGGCGGATTGCGAACGTCATACGTACCTCTTTGGGGTCGCTCTGTGTGCTAAGCATTCAGGGCCTGATCAGTTGCATCGCACCTTCGATAAAATCAATAGCCGATCGTTGCGCGGCATGCACGCGGTTGCGGCACGGCCTGGTATTGGGTAGTTTGCAACGGCGCGGTTGTCGATCGATGATGGCAGTGCGCATCCGCCTTGGATGGGTGGCCGAGTGGTTTAAGGCAGCGGTCTTGAAAACCGCCGAACGTGTGAGCGTTCCGTGGGTTCGAATCCCACCTCATCCGAAGCCCTCACGTTACATCTCCGGCGGCGACAGTGCCAATTCAGCGATCCGGGCCACAAACTGCGGGAGCCCGATCTTGATCTCATTGTCAAAGCGGGAGAGATAGTCCTGCTCCGACATCAGCAGATACTTCACCAGATGCCACCCGTTGCCCTGGTAGCCGTCCAGGTTTCCGCGGTTGGAAATATCAGTATATTTTTTGAGTTTTTCTTCCGAATGAGCAACTAAAACCTGGAATTTTTTGAAGTGGAGATGGATGTAAACCACGGAGGTGTCGGCATATCCGTCGCCTAATTTTGACACACCGCCATGGAAGCCGCGGTCCATATACTGGAACGTGTTCTGCGCGAATAAGACCTTTTTATAGTCCCAACGGCAGAACTGGCCGAACGCCCCTGGTACGTTCACCAGGCAATGATTGACCCGCAATACGTGGGGGTTATTTTTGTATAACCCTAGTTCTAACAAAATATCGTTCTTGTCGACGGTTATACCATTGTTCGTCTGAACAGCGAAAAACTCGTCACAATCAAGCGGAACGACAATATCCGCCGCCTGCTCGATGTCAATTTTCCGCATTATATTCCCAAGAATTTCACCCTTTGCGATAAAATCATTGTCCGTTGATTTCGAAAAATCAACGTTCAGGCCGATCGTCCGGTAATACCTCAGTATTTCAATCACCTCTGGAATATCGGATCCATTGTCCACCACATGCAGATTGGTCAGTCCAAACAGGCCAGCATGATAGCAAATCCATAACTCGAGCAGATCCATCTCGTTTTTTTGCATCATCACACAGGCAACCCGCATCCACACACCTCCAAAGCCAACATGTTTGCAGTCATCCCCCATTGCCCTTCGTTGCGAAATAAGCATTTACACGTATGGTGCTGAAATTGCTGACGGAATAGGAACAAAGATACGCCCGTTTGCACTTGAAAGCGAAAAATGCCTGCCATGAAGGTCTGCTGTTTGATGATGCAAAAAAATGAGGTCGATCTTTTGTTCGGATGGGTCATGCATCACGGAGATCTGTTTGGTTTTGAAAATCTGTTTATCTTCGACAATGGCTCAACCTCATCCAAGAGCCTGCAAATTCTGGCCTATGCCACGGACCTCGGCGTGCATGTCTCGTATGAACACCGCGACTGGTCTGACTTTGTCGACAAGGGCACTATTATTTCGGCGGCCATAAAATCACTAGACATACAGCATCACTACGACTTTTTCTTTCCTTTGGACGTTGATGAATGGATCGCAGTCGATGTCGGCGGAGACATCTCGATCGCATCCGCGGCAATCAAGGCAGAGCTCCTGCATCTTACGGCACACAACGGAGCGCTGCGCACTGGCTATGCAATGGACAACCACCCGTTTGTGCCCGGTTGGTTTTCAAAATCGCCCAACCAGCAAAAATACTTTGTTGGCGCACAAATGGCAGGGTTTTTCGACCATGGGTTCCATCGTTTGCAAACGAATGGCGCAGAGAAAGATCTTCGAACCTCTATCGTCTACGTCCACTTCCACTATCGGAATTTCGAAGATATCCAGTTTTATTCAAAGCAGAAACTATCTGGCTATATTGTTGAAATAGATTCGATGGACTTTGAGGCATATAATGGTCCGGGATTCCATCTCAAGACCCACCTGCGGATGAACGAGGAAGAGTATCGAAAATCTTTTTCACTTGATCAACGAATTTATATTGACACAATTGCACAACGCATGACGCAATTTTCACAAAAACAGAGTGAATTAGAAAAAAGGATAAACCAGCATGGGACAGTGTGATTTCAAAATCGTTCATGCCCAGAACTCCGTTTCCGTTCCAGATATTCTGATTCAATACATGATGGCAAAGCGTATTGCTGCATCAACCGATGGCTGTGAGATCTCAAACGTGGATCTCGGTTATTGGGGCATTTTCCATCCAGATCTCATGGTGCACGAGATAAACACAACCCGCGTTCACACGCTCACCGGTGATACGCAAGCAGGGTACACCTTCAACCAAGAGGACTTCCTGCCCGTCTCACACTACCGAGACCTGCTGCAGGCCGAAGAGTCGGCCATCGGGTTTGGGGTAAACGTGCTGGTGATCGATCTGGGGTATGACAATGTCAAAGTCGCCAGGCTCCCTGTGAACTATTATCAATACTTGATATCAGAGAGTGGGTTGTCACCCGTGTTCATCGGCAACATGACTGTTTGTCCCTATCTGGCAGCCCTCAGGGCCGCTTTTTCTTATGCCAGTTTCGTCGCGCCGCCCGATTTTTTTGTTCATTTTGAAACAGTTAGGCAATCAAAAAATATCGCTCTATCACCGAGCATCGCATCATGGCTGGCAGGATGGATATCAGAAGCCGATAGAATATTCATGCCGCTTTGTGGCGAGCTAAATCCATTTGAAAACAACAAAGCAGACATTATTTCTTTATGTGACGAGCGCTTTAGTTTTGACCTTTTTCCATGTTTTCCACCTGTTGAATTATCTAAACATCGTTCTTTACATATTCAATTTTCAAAGTGGTGGCGTCCCGTCAGCGTTGAGCATCTGCGTAAGATCCGCTCTGATTTCCCGAGGTTTCCGGACGTTAAATCCAAATTCTTGCAGTATTTCGACGAAAATTATTATCTCGGGTTGTATCCAGATGTGCGAAACGCCGTTGCATCCAATGAATTTCAATCCGGCAAACATCATTATTCCGAACACGGGTTCACGGAACGCCGCAAGCCTTTCGAACTGGACCCAGTCTGGTATTGCACGCAAAACCCAACCGCCGCAATCGAGGTTGGCCAGGGGGATTTTATGGATTTCCACAGTCATTACGTCAGCATTGGCGCTGCCCGAGGCTTTCGAACCAACAGAACTGCGGCATGAGGGAGACACGCCCATGACCACCCCGGTCTTTGTGCCTTTTTCGGTTATCAGACGCGGTCTGAACGTGCAGTGGCCCATCCGCACGGACAAGGTGCAGATCGACAAGATGTTTTTCCTGGATCTCATGCGCCTGGGTGTGTTCCTGATCCAGATTGACGAACCCTGGTATCGGCGTCGCTACCTGGATATCGACGCCGCCATTACCGCAGGTGAGTTCAGGAATGCGTGGCATCACTACTCGGAATTCGGCTTTTTTGAAGACCGACTTCCCCGCCATATTAGCGTCGATCCAGCGTTTTATTTTACCGAATACCCCGATGTATCGCCCACAAAACTGGGTAGCCAGGCCGAACCAGCGCAGTGGCATTTCGAGACCTATGGATTTCAGGAGGGCCGACTGCCGCGCGCAGGGTGGACCCTTCTGGGTCAGGCCTAGCCAATGACAGCCAAACTGATCGGCTTTATCGATCAACTTGAACCTGGGCGGGTATCCGGCTGGGTGTATAACACAAGCAATCCTGGACAGCCCGTGTCATTCAAGGCGGTCATCGACAACGACTACACGCATTTCGACGTCGCCACGATCTTTCGCAGCGACGTCATCGGAAGTGGCCATCTATCTGGAAATGTTGGATTTTCCTTCGGTATACCCGATCAGTTCCAGGACGGCCGTGCGCATTCGGTCGCATTTTTTCTGGATGACGATCACCCCATGACGCTGTCGCATCCAACGACCAGCGCGGTGTCTCACCAATGGAACACCCCGGCACCGGAAGTAACGGCACCAGCCCTTCCCACTGTACTTATCTATGTCGATTCAATCGCGGATGGCTGCATCAACGGCTGGGCCTACGATGAGAACACCCCCCTCCAGCCCGTTGAGCTGCAACTATGGATCGATGGAGTTCTTGTCGCCGACTTCATCTGCGACACGCCGCGCGAGGATGTTCGAAACTCGGGACACCCCTCCGCCGTCGTCGGTTATAGCCGCACAATCCCATCGAAATACTGCGACAATCGTGATCATCGGCTTGCGTTCACCACCCAGGCGGGTGGGCCGGTTCGCTCGGCCACGGGCGACACTGCGCCGTCCTGGTCATTCGCGTTCCCTGCAACCGCGGTCGTTGGCCGTGTGGACGGGTTGCATGGCGGCGCCATCCTGGGCTGGGCGCTGCTGCACGACCATCTCCTGGACCGTCGCTCCGGCGGATTGCAGGTCCTGACCACCCATCTCGGCCAGCCGATCGGCCAGGTCTGCGCCAATCAATTCCGCGCCGACGTGGCCGAGCGTCTGGAGTGCGACCCGAATTGCGGATTCGCCTTCACGCCCCCCACCGAAATCGTTGCGGGACGCACCATGGAACTTCGCTTCCGTGTCTTGCCCGATGGTCTGGAACTCCAGAACAGTCCGTTTATGGCCATCTTTCCGGAATTGAAAGCCTACCGGACATTCCGCGATTTGCTGGATGTCACCGATCGTCTCTTCACCCAAATGTGGGCCTTGCGCGCCCAGATCAAGTCGCTGCTGCCGGCCGATCATCATACGATTCAAAGTTATGATGGTTGGGCCAGGCTGTATTATCAGAGCCTGGCTACCCGCAAGTTGGGCACCCCCACCGCCCGCCCACTCGTCAGCATCATCTGCCCCACGTATCGGCCACGTCCGAAGGACTTCCTGGCGGCCGTGCAATCGGTGATGGCACAGACCTATTCCAACTGGGAACTGATCATTGTCGATGATTGCAGTGGTTCAGCGGAGCTAAACGCGACGATTGCCGGCATGGCAGAACGTGATTCACGCATTCGCCCGGTGTTTCTGAAACAGAACGCGGGGATCAGCGGCGCGACCAACATTGCACTGAACATGACAAATGGCGATTACGTCGCTTTCTTCGACCACGACGATCTGCTGGTGGATCGCGCCATTGAGATCATGCTGCACGCAGCGCTAACCACCGGCGCAAAACTCCTCTACTGCGACGAAGACAAGATCGACGACGATGGTGTTTTTTCGGAAGTGAACTTTAAGCCGGATTGGAATCGCAGGCTTCTCCTGTCGCAGAACTATATATGTCACCTGCTGTTCGTCGAACGCGGCCGTCTGCGACAGGCCGAGCCACTGCGCAAGATCTGCGACGGCGCGCAGGATCATGACCTCATTCTACGTCTCGCCGACATCACCCCAAACCGCGAGATCCACCACGTCGCCGAGACGCTGTATCACTGGCGCAAAACGCCAACCTCAACGGCCTCCTCTGGCAAAAGCAAATCCTATGCGGTGCAGGCAGGGGTGCACGCCGTATCGGACCACCTGGCCCGACTGGGGCTGCACGGCACCGTGTCATCACCTCTGGGGGTGACGATCTATGAGATCGAATGGGCGATCGAAACCGAGCCGAAAGTCACGATCATCATTCCCTACCGCGAGCATATCGACCTCACGCGCGCCTGCGTTCGCGCCATCCAGGACGTCACGCTCTATAAGAATTACGAAATCGTGCTGGTCGACAATTGGTCCACCTCCGCCGCAGGCCTGGCATTTCCAGATGAAATCGCCGGCTGGGAGGGCGTGCGCGTCATCCGGGTCGAGCAGCCGTTCAACTACTCACAACTCAACAATATCGCGGTGGGCGCCACGACAGGCGATTTCCTGCTGTTCCTGAACAACGATGTGTTCGTCAAACAGCCCAACTGGCTGGGCCAGATGGTGGGCGAGGCATTGGCTGATCCGCTGGCGGCCATCGTGGGCGTCAAGCTGCTGTATCCGAACACATTGGTGCAGCACGCCGGCGTTATCCTCGGCGTTGGCGGCGTGGCAGATCACGCGTTTCGCGGCCTGGCTGCCAATGATCCGGGCTATATGGCGCGGGCGATCTGCGCGCAGGACCTGTCCGCCGTCACTGCGGCCTGCATGT
This sequence comes from Acetobacteraceae bacterium, assembly GCA_040399685.1. Lineage (GTDB taxonomy): Bacteria > Pseudomonadota > Alphaproteobacteria > Acetobacterales > Acetobacteraceae > CAIQQQ01. The sequence continues at coordinate 17,183 of JBBART010000003.1, read as the reverse complement.
TGTGCCGGCGCGAGGCGTTCGACGCGGTCGGCGGCTTTGATGCGGCCGAACTTCGTGTGGCGTTCAACGACGTGGATCTATGCCTCAAGATGGTCCAGGCCGGCTATCGCGTGGTCTGGACCCCTGCGGTTGTGGCCGAGCACCGCGAAAGCCTGAGCCGGGGCAGCGACTTCAAACCCGAGCATCAGGCGCGGTTCTTTGATGAAAATGCGATAATGACGCAACGATGGGGCGACATTTTGGCGAACGACAAGCATTACAGCCGACGATTTTCGCGCCAAGGCGGATTGTTCGTGAATCTATCAGACCCAACGCAGGGCTGACGCCAGAGCCACAAGCAGGCGAGATATGGTGAGATCGCCACCTTACGTCTATGACATCCCTCATCTGACCCTGTGGTATCCGGAGACGGCCTCATGAGCGTGTTGAAGAAACGTATTCTGGTCACCGGAGGGGCCGGGTTCCTCGGCTCTCATCTGTGTGAACGGTTACTGGCCGATGGCCATAACGTATTGGCGGCCGACAATTATTTCACCGGCCGCCGCGACAACATCGCCCATCTGCTAGACAATCACAGCTTCGAGGCGCTGCGCCACGACATCACCTTCCCGCTGTATGTGGAGGTGGATGAGATCTACAACCTCGCCTGCCCGGCCTCCCCGGTTCATTACCAGTTCGACCCGGTGCAGACCACGAAAACAAGCGTGGTGGGCGCCATCAACATGCTGGGCCTGGCCAAGCGGGTGAAGGCGAAGGTGTTGCAGGCCTCGACATCAGAGGTCTACGGCGACCCCACCGTGCATCCGCAAACCGAGGATTACCGCGGCAACGTCAACCCCATCGGCCCGCGCGCCTGTTACGATGAAGGCAAGCGTTGCGCCGAGACGCTGTTTTTCGATTATTTCCGCCAGCACAAAACCCGCATCAAAGTTGTGCGCATCTTCAACACCTATGGCCCCCGCATGCACCCCAATGACGGGCGGGTGGTGTCGAACTTCATCGTGCAGGCGCTGCGCGGCGAAGACATCACTCTCTACGGCGACGGCTCGCAAACCCGTGCGTTCTGCTATGTCGACGATTTGATCGACGGTTTTGTGCGCCTGATGGACACAGACGACAGCGTCACCGGCCCGATCAACATCGGCAATCCGCATGAAATTCCGGTGCGTGAGTTGGCCGAGACGGTCATCCGCATGACCAACAGCCGCTCCAGGCTGGTAACCGGCCCATTGCCGGCCGATGACCCGTTGCAGCGCTGCCCCGACATCACCCAGGCGCAAGCTGTGCTCGGCTGGCAACCGACGATTTCGCTTGAAGTGGGGTTGGGCAAGACGATCGCATATTTCGATCGCCTGCTGGGTACTACTGGCAACAAGACGGAAATACCGAGCTGAAATGCGGCACGGCGGACAGATGATCATCTGTCCGCCGTGAACCGTCATTTGGTGCGGGTGGCCGGAATCGAACCGGCACTCCTCACGGAACCGGATTTTGAGTCCGGCGCGTCTACCAGTTCCACCACACCCGCAGCGTCGCGCTTGTAGCGCAGTTCATGGCCTCAGCGAAAGATGCCTTGTGACAGTTTTGCTCAACGCAGCCCCCACGATTTATGCGCCTGGATATTCAACCGCCAATCCGGGTGAGACAGGCAGTATTCCGCGGTCTCGGTGGTGTTGCGCGCCAGATCCGGGCCATCCATCGGCGACAGCCAGCGATGCCGGGCCTCGAACAATGCAAAAAGCTCAGGGGCGGCATCCGTTTGCGGATAGACCAGTTTCAGCTCGTCCGCCGATTCGAGCACCAGCGGCGCCCCGGCTTTCGGGCTGACGCACACCCAGTCCAGCGCACAGGGCAATGGCTGGGTGCCGTTGGTCTCCACCGCCACCCAGAAGCCACGTGCGCGCAACGCCGACACAAACGGCGCATCCACCTGCAACAGCGGCTCACCGCCCGTCAGCACGGCCATACGGTGGCCCTGCCCCACCGGCCACAACGCCAGCACCTTCTCGGCCAGCGCGTCGGCGGTGGCGTAGGTGTCACCGCCACGAAAACTGGTATCACAGAATTGGCACACCGCCGTGGCGCGGTCTTCCTCTCGGCCAGACCACAGGTTGCAGCCGGCGAATCGAACGAACACGGCAATGCGCCCAAGATTGGCGCCCTCGCCCTGGGCCGTGAGGAAAATCTCGTGGACGGTATATGCCATGCGATCCTGCGGGGAGCCTGTTGGCTGTAAACGAAAAAGCCCCGCCCGGGATGGACCCGAGCGGGACTTTTTATCCGCAATGGCTCCCGAAGTAGGACTCGAACCTACGACCTAGCGATTAACAGTCGCGTGCTCTACCAACTGAGCTATTCGGGATCAGCGGATGGACCGTATAGCTCCGTCAGTCTCTGGACGCAAACGGTTGGGGCGAAGTTTTTTCAAATAATTGCTTACCCCAGCCGCGCAGCGCCTTCCGCCGACATCCAGGCCACCGATCCGGCCACGAAAGTGGCCACCGGCGCCTGTGTGGTTGGATTGACGATCACCAGATCGGCCCGCTGGCCGTCAGCGATTCGGCCGCGATCGGTCAATCCGCCCGCCGCCGCCGGATTCGCCGAGATCAGCGCCCAGGCCTGCGCCAGGTCCATCTTGCCGCGCGCGGCCAAAATGAACGGCGCCTGCAACAGACAGGGATAATAGTAATCTGACGTCAGCACGGTGCAGATGCCCCGCTCAGCGAGATCGGCGGCCGATGCCCAGCCGATATGCGAACCGCCGCGCACCACATTGGGGCTGCCCATAATCACCGGGTCACCAACCGCCACGGCCGCAATACCCACCTCCTCGGCGGTCGGGAACTCACAGATCCTGGCGCCCAGTGCGCGGAAGCGGTCGCGCCGTGGGATGGTGTCGTCGTCATGGCTCGCCATCGGCAGGCCTTGGGCACGTGCCGCCGCAGCGAGGCGATCAAGCGCCGCATCCACCTCATCGGCCCGGCTGGCCACGCGCTCGGCCAAGGCCCGGAAATCGTCGAGCGTCATGCCGGCGCGGCCAGCGTATTTGGCGCCGTCGGAGGGGTTGGCCAGTTTGCGCAAAATCGAGGCGGTATGGTCGTTGAACGCCAGCAGGTGCACCCGCCCGGATTCGATATCGGCCAGCGCCATATCCAGCGCATCCAGGTTAAACGCCTCCCAACGCAGATGCACCCGCATGTCGCAGACCCATGTGCCAGCGGCGAGGGCGTCCACCATCAGGCGCCACGCGGCGGCACAGCGCAGGCCTGGCTCCCACGACAAGGTGATGCCGTGAAACGCCGTGGTCACGCCGTTGGCGAGCAACTGGCGCTCGGTTTCGGCCAGAGCGAGGCCGATGGGAAATTCCACCCCGGGGCGCGGCTGGATCTGCCGCTCGAACGCATCTCCGTGCAGGTCAACAATGCCGGGCAGCACGAGCAGGCCCGTGGCGTCGAACCGACGTCCTGCTTCGGCCGAGGCGGCAAACACGCCAGCCGCGATGGCCTGGTCGCCGAATTCCAACTTACCGTCGCGGAGGATGTGTCCGCCGGTGATCATCATGCTTGTCATGGGCGGCCCTTAAGGTTCGAAAACGATTTGCACGCGCGGTGTTGGATATCGGCTGGTGCCGTATTCCACCACCACGTCAGCGGCGTCGACATTGATGTTCTCTGTGGTCAGCAAGGGCCGGTTGCGCGGCATGCGCAGCAGGGTGGCCTCGCTCGCCGTCGGCAGACGGGCGGAGACGCGCGTCACCTGGCGGCGATAATCGGCCAGCCCGGCCATGGCCAGCGAATCGCTGATGCCGATGCCGGCGCGCAGCGTGTCCAGCAATCCGGGAAACCGGGCCGACGGGAAGAAATGCTGGCTGATGCCAATCGGCCGATCGTCGGCCAGGCACAGCCGTTCCAGCATCACCACGCGCGCGCCGGCACGCAGGCCCAGGCCGGTGGCGATGGTCTGGTCGGCGGCAATCTCGCGCAGTTCCAACACCCTGCCAGACGGCTCCTTGTTATGGCGGCGAATCCATTCAGAGAATCGGGTACGCGGGCTGACGGCGTAATCCAGCACGTCCTCCGCCACGAAGCTGCCGCGTCCTTGCTCCACCCGCACCAGGCCGGAGCGCTGCAATTCCTCCAGCGCACGGCGCACGGTGTGGCGGTTGACGGCGAAGCGCTGGGCCATCTGCGCCTCGGTGGCCAGCCGCTCGCCTGGGGCCAAGGCGCCGCTGGCGATCTCGTCCTCCAACGCGCGGGTAATCTGGCGCCACAGCGACACCCCTGGCTCGCGGGCTGTTTCGGGAACGTTCATCGTATCTTCATCCACCATCGGCGCCTGTCGTGCGAGTTCGTATTGACGATACGTTTTCGTGGGCATACTTGTCTAGATGTCTACACAACGTCACGGTGCGCCATGCCCTCCCCACACATAGAGACTGATGCCAGTGCGACCGTCGCCCGGCAGCGTTGGATGGCGGTTCTGGCCCGCGCCAGTCATGCCGACATCACCGCCTTGCTCACCGAACTGCCGCCGCTGCCCACCCACGCCGTGCTGCGTGGCCCGGAGGCCGGATTGGTTATGGTGCGCGGCCGCGCCGGTGGCGGCGGATCGGCATTCAACCTGGGCGAAATGAGTGTCACCCGCTGCACCGTGCGCGATGCCGACGCCCGAACCGGCCATGCCTATGTGGCCGGGCGCGACGCCGCCCAGTCCGAACTGGCCGCACGGCTGGATGCGCTGCTGCAAGACGCCGCATGGCACGACCAGATCGAGCATGACGTGATAGCCCCGTTGGCCAAGGCCCAGGCGAATCGCCGCGCCGAGGATGCCCGCAAGGCGGCAGCCACCCGCGTTCAGTTCTTCACCCTTGCCACAATGCGGAGCGGCGCATGAGCATCGATCTTCCCGGCTTCGCCAGCCCGGTTCTGGGCGCGCAATCGGCGTTTCGCGCCATTCTGGACGCGATGTCGCGCCCCGGCACCCGCCACATGGTCGGCGCCGACCTAACGCCACCGGCACCGTTGTCTCCCGCCGCCGCCGCCACCTTGCTGACGCTGGCCGATGCCGACACCGCCCTGTTCCTCGGCGAGGGCTGCGAAGCCGCCGCCGAATGGCTCGCGTTCCACTGCGGCGCACCATTCGCCGCAACCATCGGATCAGCCGATTTCGTGCTGGCGCTGGCTTTGCCGGACCTGTCCACCCTGGCCGATGGCAGCGATGACGGGCCGGAAGGCGGCGCCACGTTGATCTTGCAGGTCGAAGGCTTCGATGCCGGCCCCGCCTTGCACATCGCCGGTCCCGGCCTGCGCGTGCCGGCCACCCTGCATATCGACGGTCTGCCCAACGGCTTCGTGGCCGCCTGGGCCGCCAATCACGCCCGCTTCCCGCGCGGCGTCGACATTATTCTGTGCGCCGGCGCCGAACTCGTGGCCCTGCCGCGCAGCCTGCGCATCAGCAAGCTGGAGGGCTGAATGGCCTATGTAGCCGTCAAGGGTGGCGAACGCGCCATCGACAACGCCCATGCCTGGATGGCCGAGGACCGCCGGGGCAACCCCGAGGTGCCGGAACTGGCGGTGGACCAGATCCGTGAACAACTCGGCCGCAGTGTCGACCGGGTGATGGCCGAAGGCTCGCTGTATGATCCTGATCTCGCATCCCTGGCGATCAAGCAGGCCCAGGGCGATCTGATCGAGGCGGCATTCCTCATGCGCGCCTATCGCACCACCCTGCCCCGCTTCGCTGCCAGCACCCCGGTCGACACCGCAGCCATGTCGATCCGCCGGCGGATTTCGGCGGTGTTCAAGGACATGCCGGGCGGTCAGATTCTCGGGCCGACCTATGACTACACCCACCGCCTGCTGGATTTCGCCCTGGCCGCCGGCTTCACCCCACCCGCCGCCGCCGAGATGCCAGCCGATGTGACGGAATTCGGCCGCATCAACGACATCCTCGACCATGAAGGCCTGATCGAGGTGGACGGCGATGCCACCGGCGAACCCGGTGACGTCACCCGCCAGCCGCTGTCGTTCCCGGCCGGGCGCGATATCCGCCTGCAAACACTGGCGCGCGGCGATGAGGGGTTCCTGCTGGCGATGGGCTATTCCACCCAGCGCGGCTGGGGCGGCTCGCATCCGTTCGTGGGCGAAATCCGCGTCGGCGAGATCGGCGTGGAGATCACCCCGCCCGAACTCGGCTTTCCCATCGATATCGGCGACCTCACGCTGACCGAATGCCAAATGGTCAACCAGTTCGCCGGCTCCAAAACCCAGCCGCCGCAATTCACCCGTGGTTACGGGTTGGTGTTCGGCCATGGCGAGCGCAAGGCGATGTCGATGGCGTTGGTGGACCGCGCATTGCGGGCCGAAGAACTCGGTGAGGAAGTGACGGCGCCTGCCCAGAACCAGGAATTCGTCATCTACCACTGCGACAACATCGAGGCGACCGGCTTCGTCGAACATCTGAAACTGCCGCATTACGTCGATTTCCAAAGCGAACTGGAAACCATCCGCCGCATGCGCGCCGATGTTGAAAAGGAGGCCGTGGCATGAACGGCTATAATTTCGCCTATCTCGACGAACAGACCAAACGCATGATCCGCCGCGGCATCCTCAAGGCCGTGGCCATCCCGGGCCATCAGGTGCCGTTCGGCTCCCGCGAAATGCCGCTGCCATACGGCTGGGGCACCGGCGGCATCCAGGTGACGGCCGCCGTGCTCGGGCCGTTTGACGTGCTGAAGGTGATCGACCAGGGCGCCGACGACACCACCAACGCTGTCAGCATCCGCCGCTTCTTCGCCCGCACCGCAGGCGTGGCCACCACCACCCACACGGATGACGCCACCATCATCCAGACCCGCCACCGCATTCCGGAACTGGCGCTGACCGAGAAGCAGATCCTGGTCTATCAGGTGCCGCAGCCGGAACCGCTGTCAAAGCTGGAATCCTCCCGCGCCGAAACACGGCGGATGCACGGCCTGGCCGAATATGGCCTCATGCACGTGAAACTCTATGAGGACATCACGCGCTTCGGCCACGTGTCGATCAGCTACGACTACCCGGTGATGGTCGGCGGCCGCTACCTGATGTCGCCCAGCCCGATCCCGGCGTTCGACAATCCCAAGATGCACATGATGCCCGCCTTGCAGCTGTTCGGCGCCGGGCGCGAGAAGCGCATCTACGCCATCCCGCCCTATACCAGCGTCGTCAGCTTGGATTTCGACGATCATCCCTTCCGCACCACCCGCGCCCCGCATGCGTGCGGCCTGTGCGGCGCGGACGACTCGTATCTCGATGAGGTCGTCACCGACGACCAGGGCGGCCGGCTCTATGTCTGCTCGGACACCGATCATTGCGAAACCCGCCGCGACGCCGGCCATGTCGGCAGCGAATCACCCGAAGTGGAGCAGGCGGCATGACCGACGAAACCCTTCTCTCGGCCCGCGGGCTGAACCTGAATTTCGGCAACATCCCTGCCCTCGTATCGGTCGATGCCGATCTGTGGCCCGGTGAGGTTCTGGCCATCGTCGGTGAATCGGGCTCCGGCAAGACCACGCTGCTGAACGTGCTGTCCGGCCGGATGGCGCCGGATTCCGGCGTGGTCTGGTATCGCGCCCCGGATGGCGGCCTGGTGGATGTCCACGCCATGCCCGCCCCCGCCCTTCGCGCGCTGCATCGCTCGGATTGGGGCTTCGTGCACCAGAACCCGCGCGACAACCTGCGCATGGGCGTCACCGCCGGCGGCAATGTCGGCGAACGGCTGATGGCCCAGGGCAGCCGCCATTACGGCGACATTCGCGCCGAGGCCATCAACTGGCTGGAACAGGTGGAAATCGACGCCGCCCGTGTGGACGACCTGCCACGCAATTTCTCCGGCGGCATGCTGCAACGCCTGCAGATCGCCCGCACGCTGGTCACGCATCCGCGCCTCGTATTCATGGACGAGCCGACCGGCGGGCTGGATGTGAGCGTGCAGGCCCGCCTGCTCGACCTCATCCGCAGCCTGGTGCGCCGGCTGAACATCGCCGCCGTTCTGGTCACGCACGACCTCGCCGTCGCCCGCCTGCTGGCGCACCGCATCATGGTGATGCAGCGCGGCGTGGTGGTGGAAAGCGGCCTGACCGACCAGGTGCTGGACGACCCACAGCATCCCTACACGCAACTCCTTGTAAGCTCGGTGCTCACAGCATGACCGTGATGTTGCAGACGATCGACCTGTCGAAACAATTCCTGCTGCACCTGCAGGGCGGCATCCGCATTCCGGTGCTGGGCGACGTGAACATGCAGGTGTCATCCGGCGCATGCGTGGCGCTGGCCGGGCCTTCGGGCGCGGGCAAGACCACGCTGCTGCGCAGCCTGTATGGCAATTACCGCGTCGGCGCGGGTGCTATTCTGGTGCGCCACAACAACGAGATGATCGAACTCGCCACCGCCTCGCCGCGCGTGATCGTGGACATCAGGGCGCACACGCTCGGCTATGTCAGCCAGTTCCTGCGCGTGGTGCCGCGTGTGGCCGCCATCGACATCGTGGCCGAGGCCGCCCACAATCTCGCCCCCGAGGCGGCACATGAACGGGCGCGCGACCTGCTCACCCGCCTGCATATTCCGCACCGTTTGCACGGCCTGCCGCCGGCCACCTTCTCCGGCGGCGAACAGCAGCGCATCAACCTCGCGCGCGGCTTCATGGGCAGCCATCCGATCCTGCTACTGGACGAGCCGACCGCAAGCCTGGACAACGCCAACCGCGACATCGTCATCGCCATGATCCAGGAAGCCAAGGCCGCCGGCACCGCCATCGTCGGCATCTTCCATGACACCTATGTGCGCGACGCCGTCGCCGACCAGCTTTATCACGTGTTGCCATTGCAGGACGCCGCATGACCGAGATTATCCTCACCAACGCCGTCCTCGTTCTCCCCGAAAGCCTCATGCGCGGCACGATCGTCATCCGTGACGGGAAGATCGCCGAGATCAGCGAGACGATCTCCCACGCCCCCGGCGCCGTTGATCTCGACGGCGACTACCTGATGCCCGGCGTGGTGGACGTTCACACCGACAACCTCGAACGCCAGGTGATGCCGCGCGTCAACGCCCGCTGGCCGTCGCGCTCGGCGATGCTGAGCCACGACCAGCAGACCGCCGCCGCCGGCGTCACCACCGTGCTGGACGCGCTGTGCCTGGGCGATCTCGGCTTCGATGTCGAAAGGGTCAAGACCTTCCGCGACGGCGTGCGCGACCTGGATGCCCTGGCCGACACCGGCCTGCTGAAAAGCGAACACTTCCTGCATCTGCGCTGCGAGATGCCGGCGCTGGACGTGATCGAACTGGTGGACCCGGTCGCCGACCATCCCCGCGTCCGCATGGTCAGCTTCATGGACCACTCGCCCGGCGTCGGGCAGTACGCGGACATGGAAAACTATCGCAAGATCCGCCGCCGCGCCGGCATGACCGAGCCGCAGATCGAAGCGCGGATTATCAAACTTCTCGAACAGCGCGCCCAATATCGCCGCCCGCATCGCGACGCGCTGCTCGCCCGCGTGGCGCATCTGGACATCTCGCTCGCCAGCCATGACGACCAGACCATCGAGAACATCGACGAAAACGTGGCCGACGGCATCATGATCAGCGAATTCCCGGTGCGCATGGAGGCCGCCCAGGCCGCCCGTGCGAAGGGCATGACGGTGATCGCCGGTGCGCCCAACATCGTGCGCGGTGGCTCGCATTCCGGCAACGTCGGCGCCGCCGATCTGGTGCGCGCCGGCACGGTGGATGCCTTCGCGTCCGACTACGTGCCCTCGGCCCTGGTCGAAGCGGCGTTCCTCTCTGTGGGACAATGCAACATCACCCTGCCCCAGGCCGTGGCGATGATCACCGACGCCCCGGCCCGCATGGCCCGCCTGCCCGATCGCGGCCGGATCGAAACGGGGTTGCGCGCCGACATCCTGCGGGTCCGTTCCTTCGAGGGCCAGCCGGTCGTGCGTCAGGTATGGCGTGCCGGCGAGCGAGTCGCCTGATGCGCGTCGCGGTCTATTACGCGCCGGCTTTGGTCGATCCGCTCTGGACGCTCGGCTCGCACTGGCTCGGCCGCGATTGCGAAACCAACGCGCCGGTGCCGCAGCCGAACATTGAAGGCATCGCCGAGGTCACGGCCGAAGCGCGCATGTATGGATTTCATGCGACGCTGAAGCCGCCCATGGCGTTGCGCACCGGCCAAAGCTGGGACGCGGTGGTGACGGCGGCCGACGATGTGGCCGCCAGCCTCGCCCCGTTCGACCTGCCGCGCCTGGAACTAGCCGATCTGCACGGGTTCCTGGCGCTGCGTGACGCCGAGCCGAGCGCTGCCTTGCAGGAACTGGCCGATGCCTGCGTCAAGGGCCTCGACCATCTGCGCGCGCCGCCCACCGAGGCCGAACTGACGCGTCGTCGGCGCGGCGGCCATCTGTCGGTGGCGCAGGAGGCGATGCTGGTGCGCTGGGGGTATCCCTACGTGTTCACCACCTGGTTCTTCCACATGACGCTGAGCCGTCGCCTGACCGCTGCCGAGAACGCTGTGTTCTTTCCGGCGGCCGAGGCGATGTTCGCCGACACCCTGCGTGCGCCACGGCGCGTGACGGATCTCTGCCTCTGCACCCAGGCAGCCCCCGGCGCACCGTTCATCCTGGCAGAACGACTGCCGCTCCGCGGGTAGGTCGGGCACCGCCCGACTTCCCCATACAGCGTTGCGTGATGTCGGGCGTTGCCCGACCTACGCCAGTATCGCGCGGAGGAGCTGCTCCGCGCCGGCTTCGATGGTGGAATCGTTCATCACCGTCACGATCTCGATGCCCGCTGGAAACGGCACCTGACGGCTCAGGCGCCGCGCGATGTCGTCCGCACTTTCGCGGGCGCGCGCTGACAGACGTTTCGCCAACACCTCGGCCGGTGCGGTGATCTCCACCACGCGCACCGGAAACTTCGTGGCCGCATCTGGGATAATGGCGCGTGACACACTGGCCACCACCGTCACGCCGCGTGCCAGATCGTCGGCGACACCGGCGGATATACCGTAGCACAGGCCATGTGCCTCCCAGCACAGCGCATACAGCCCGGCATCACGACGCTTCCTGAAGTCATCTACATCAATCGGCAGGTGATCCTCGCCGCCGGGCGTGGCCGGACGGGTGATTTCGCGGCGGGCGAATCGCACGCGCGGATCATTGGCCAGCATCGCCCGCACCGCATCCAGCAGCGTGTCCTTGCCGGCGCCCGAGGGGCCCGCGATTAATACCAGCATTGGAAACCCATTCATTTTTGACACAGCGCAGCTAGCCGCTACCTTGATGGTCCTGCAAGCACCGGAGTGCGAAGATGTTCACGACACGGCCCGAAATCGCCGCCACATTTGGCGTGGTTGCCACAACCCACTGGATCGCCAGCGCGGTCGGCATGGCCGTGCTGGAGCGCGGCGGCAACGCGTTCGACGCGGCCGTGGCCGCCGGCTTCACGCTCAACGTCGCCGAACCGCATCTGAACGGCCCGGGCGGCGATGCGCCGATCATCATCCACGACGCCAAAACCGGCCGCCAGCATGTCATCTGCGGCCAGGGCGGCGCGCCGGATGCGGCCACCTCGGCCCGTTTCACCAGCCTCGGCCTTGATCTCGTCCCCGGCACAGGCCTGCTGCCCGCCGTGGTGCCCGGCGCGTTCGACGCCTGGACCACGATGCTGCGCGACTGGGGCACCTGGGAACTGGCGGATGTTCTGGAATTCGCCATCGGTTATGCCCGCCGGGGCATTCATTTGGTGCCGCGCGTGCCGTCCGCCATCGAGACGGTGAAGCCGCTGTTCGAGCAGGAATGGCACACCAGCGCCGCCGTGTGGCTGCCAAACGGCAAAACCCCGGAAGTGGGCGGCCTGTTCGCCCGCCCGGCACTTGCCGATTTCTGGGAAAGGCTGCTGGGCGAGGCCGTTGGCAGCACCCGCGAGGCCCGTATCGACGCCGCCCGCAACGCCTTCTATCGCGGCTTCGCGGCCGAGGCGATCGGCAAGTTCTATGCTGACAACGAGATCATGGACAGCTCCGGCCGCCGCAACCGCGGCCTGCTGACCGCCGACGACATGGCCCGCTGGTCCGCCCCCGTCGAAGACCCGGTCTCCGTTGATTACCACGGCCACACCCTGCTGAAATGCGGCACCTGGACCCAGGGTCCGGCATTCCTGCAACAGCTCGCCTTGCTCAAGGGCTTCGATCTCGCCGCGATGGACCCGAACGGCGCGGATTTCGTCCACACCGTGGTGGAATGCGCCAAACTCGCCTTCGCCGACCGCGAGGCCTATTACGGCGATCCGGATTTCGCCCAGATCCCGCTCGCAACCCTGCTCTCGGCCGCATACAACGACGAACGCCGCAAGCTGGTGGGCAAGACCGCCTCGATGGATCTGCGCCCCGGCAGCATCCCCGGCTATGACGCCATCGTCGATCACCACGCCCAGGACCGCTTGGCGATGCTGTCGCTCGATCCCGGCGCCGGCGAGCCGACCGTGGCGCGCCTGGGCGCCACCGGCGGTGACACCTGCCATGTCGACGTCATCGACCGCTGGGGCAACATGGTCAGCGCCACGCCGTCCGGCGGCTGGCTGCAATCCTCGCCTGTCATTCCGGAACTGGGCTTCCCGCTGTCCACCCGCGGCCAGATGTTCTGGGTCAAGCCGGGCCACCCCAATTCCATCGCCCCGCGCAAGCGCCCACGCTCCACGCTGTCGCCCAGCATGGTGCTGCGTGACGGAAAGGCCTGGATGAGCCTCGGCACCCCCGGCGGCGAGCAGCAGGACCAATGGCAGCCGGTGATGCTGCTGCGCATGCTGCACCACAACCTCACCATTCAGCAGTCGATCGACGCGCCGAACTTCCACACCGAGCATTGGCCGAGCAGCTTCTGGCCGCGGGTGGCCCGTCCGGGCAAGGTGGTTCTCGAAGGCCGCTACAGCCAAGAGGTGCTGGCTGACCTGATTGGCCGCGGCCATCTGGCCGAGCTTGGCGGCGATTGGAGCGAAGGCCGCATTTCCGCCGCCCGCCTGGAAGCGGACGGCCAGATGTACGCCGGCGCCAATCCCCGCGGAATGCAGGGATACGCCATCGGCCGCTGATGGAACTCCAAAGACGACCAAAGGCTTGAGCTGAACACGCAATTCGCGAAAGCGGGAAAACAGCATGCATTCGCGAATTGACGCGGCCCTGAACCAGGCCATGCAGGCGGCGGGGCTGCATGGCATTACCGCCATGGCAGCAAACCGAGACGGCGTGTTCTACACAGCAGCGCTGGGCGAACGTGCCCCCGGCGAGGCCATGACGCTGGACAGCGTGGCGCGCATCGCCTCGATGACGAAGGCGATCACCTCGGTGGTGGCGCTGCGGCTGGTCGAGCGTGGCCTGCTCACGCTGGATGACCCGATCTGCGACGTGCTGCCGGAACTGTCCGAGCCTATGGTGTTCGAACGGTTCGGTGTCGATGGCCGGCCGATCCTGAATGCAGGCACCACACTGGTCACGCTGCGCCATCTGCTCACGCACACCGCCGGATATGGCTATGACACCTGGAACCAGTCGCTCGGCCATATCCAGAGCACGCTGGGCCTGCCCCGCATTCCCACCAACTCCGACGAACTGCGCCGCACGCCGTTGTTGTTCGAACCCGGAACCCATTGGAATTACGGCATCAACACCGACATCGTCGGGCGCGCCTGTGAAGCGGTCAGCGGCAAGTCGCTGGATATGCTGGTTCGCGACGAGATCACCGGCCCGCTTGGCATGGACGACACGATGTTCATCACCGGCCCGGCGCAGGAAGCACGCCGCATCGCGGTGCATCGCCGGGGCGAAGACGGTCACCTGACCGAGGCCACATTGTCGATGGCCACCAGCCTGCCATTCATGGCCGGCGGCGGCGGATTGCACAGCACCGCGCAGGACTACATGAAGTTCCTGCAAGCCGTGCTGGCCGGCACGCTGCTCGGCGCACCGATGCAGGCCGAACTCGTCCGCCCGCAGACCGGCGAGGTCAACGTTGTGCCGATGATCAGCGCCATTCCAACCATGTCCGAGAATGTGTCGTTCTATCCAGACATGGCGTTGAAATGGAGCCTGGGCTTCCTCGTCAACACCGAATCCACGCCGGAAGGCAGAAGCGCTGGCAGCCTGGCGTGGGGCGGGCTGTACAACTCGTATTACTGGATCGACCCCACACGCGGCGTGTGCGGCCTGTTCATGACCCAGCTATTGCCCTTCGCCGACCCCGCCACGCTCGCCGCGTTTCAGGCGTTCGAGGCGGCGATCAATGAAAGTATTTAAAATAAAGGTCTTCTTTTTCTGAAGAAAAAGAAGAAAAAAGACTTTTATCAATAAGACAAAGCTCAGACGCTGCCCAAGAAAGTCTTAAATAATAAAGTTTTTTGGTTCTTTTTTTCAAAAAAGAAGACTTCTACTCCATTCTACCGTTTCGCAGGCCGTTTCGCCGGCGCCCGCTTGGCCGGCGCCTTGTGCTTCGGGGCCATGCCGCCGGCAGCCCGCAGGTCAGTGATTGTGGCACGCGACGTGATCTGCTCGGGGTTGGTGCGCAGCTCGATGACCGCCGGCTTGCCGCTGGCCACCGCACGACGAAACGCAGGACCGAATTCGGCGGTTTCGGTCACCACTTCGCCATGCCCACCGAAGCTCTCGATGAACTTGGCAAAATCCGGATTGGTCAGCGCCGTGCCGGACACGCGGCCGGGGAAGGCGCGTTCCTGATACATGCGGATGGTGCCGTACATCTGGTTGTTGAATACCAGAATGATCGGCGACACGCCGTGATGAAACGCCGTGGCAATTTCCTGACCTGTCATCAGAAATCCGCCATCGCCCACAAAGCACACCACCTGCCGCTCCGGATGAGCAATCTTCAGGCCGACCGCTGCCGGCACGCCGTAGCCCATGGCGCCGTTGGTGGGGCCATAGAAGCGCTGCTCATCGGTGAAGTTGATGAAGCGCGGCGCCCAGGTGGCGAAGTTGCCGGCATCGCAGGTCATGATGGCATCGGGTTCCAGCAGGCCTTCCAGATCGCGCATCGCCTGCCCCAGATTGAGCGGGCCTTCGTAATCCGGCACGATCTGGCCCTTCATGCGAATGCAGCGCAATTCGGCGGTCCAGCCGGACCACTTCACCGCAGCCGGCTTCAAGGCCGCGAGTTGGGCTGCGAAAGCGTTGAGGTCGGTGGTGATGCCCAAAGTGGGACGGAACACGCGGCCGATTTCACTGGCTTCCTGATGGATATGGATCAACGGCGTGCCGCCTGTGGCCTCGAACAACGTGTAGCCCTGAGACACGGCTTCGCCGAGGCGGGTGCCGATCGCCAGGATGAGATCCGATTCGCGCACCTTGGCGACCAGCGCGGGATCGGAACCAACACCGAGATCGCCGACATAGTTGTCGGCCTGCCCGTCGTACAGCGCCTGCCGGCGGAACGCGACGGTGGTGGGAATGTCATGCGCCCGCAGGAATGCGCCGATATCGGCCCGCCCCTGCTCTGACCAGCCGGTGCCGCCGAGAATGGCCAGCGGCTTGCGCGCGGATTTCAGCAGCTTGGCGAATTCGGCCATCGCCGCCGGATCAGGGAACGGACGGCTGACCGGCGCACGACCGATATCAGGCACGGTGACGAGGTGCTTCTGCATCTCCTCGGACAGCGCGATCACCACAGGGCCGGGACGGCCGGAGGTGGCCACATCGACGGCATGGGCAACCAGCTCAGGAATGCGGCTGGCATCGTCGATCTGCGTGACCCATTTAGCCAGCGGCTGGAACATCCGCCGATAATCGACTTCCTGGAAGCTCTCGCGATCGGTTTCATTGAACGGGATCTGGCCCACGAACAGCAGCATGGGCGTGCTGTCCTGCTGGGCGATGTGCACGCCGATGGCGGCATGGCAGGCGCCGGGGCCACGAGTGACGAAGGCGGCGGCCGGGCGGTTGTTCAGCTTGCCGAACGCCTCGGCCATGTTCACCGCGCCCGCCTCGAACCGGCACGTGGTCAGGTGCAGCTTTTTACTGACGGCATACAACCCGTCCAGCACTTCAAGGTAGCTCTCGCCCGGCACGGCGAACACATGGTCGATGCCCTGCGCCACCAGCGCGTCGGCCAGCAATCGGCCGCCAGTGCGCGCCTTGGGTGTTGCCTTGCCTGCTGTGGCCATGATCCGCGATTCCCCGTGTCGTTTGCACCAACAATAACCCAGCTCCAGCAACCTCGCCACGGGTGAGGCCACAACGAGGCATGTCGAAAGAGAGGCTGGGCCGACGTTGCGCGATGGCTTTAACGTCACCGACAGGATTTCCGGGTGGGCCATGACGCATACGCTGCCACGCCTCGCCGTTGCCGTATGGATATTGCTCGCAAGCGTTCTGCCGGGATTCAGCCCTGCCTTCGCGCAAAGCGGCGGATATAGCAGACCAGGCGGCAGTGGTTCGTATGCCGCCCCACGCCGGCCGAGTGTCAGCCCGGGGGGCGGGTCTGGCGGTGATCGGGCGATCTCACGGCAAAACGCCGGCGCGGCGCTGCAACGCTATCAACAACCACCGGCGACGCCCACCGCGCCTTCTCCACAACGTCGCCCGTCGCTCGATCCCGCTGCCGGTCAACCACCGGGTTTCCTGAGCGGCGCCATGCTGGGGGCGTTGCTCGGCAGCCTCAACCAACCCGGCCGCGACCGCTATTTCTACGACAACCAGAATACTCCGGACTACCGGCAGTGGCGCGGCGAGGCCGATCGCGCGGCCCAGCACGACCCCGAACTGCGCCGTCAGTTGGGTGAGCTGGACCAGCGCCTGGCGCAATATGCCAGCCAGCCGCCCTCCCCCGGCGCGCAGGCTTCGGAACCCGAGCAGGGCCGGCAACCCTATGGTTGGCTCATCCTGTTCGTGGCTGGCTGCGGGTTCGCCCTGCTCTGGCTTGCGCGCCGCAGGGCGCTCCCGTCTGGCCGCACCATGCCGCCGGCTGGATTGTCCGGCAGCACCGCCATGCGGTTTCGGGTCGGCATGACCATCCCGTTCGACCCATCGGCCTTCGTCCTGGCCTCCGGCGCCGACACAATACGGCCGCCGTCCGGGGGCGCCATGCTCAGCCTGCAAAACAGCGTGCAAAACTTTCCAGATTCCAGGGGTAAACAGCGTCCAAT
>JBBART010000002.1:0-322634 GCA_040399685.1 Acetobacteraceae bacterium | reverse complement strand
GGACGCGGTCCAGCGTGGGGGTCTGTGGGCGGGGGGCGATGATCGGCGCGTTCATACGGGTGGCTCAGCTCTTTCTGGCGACAACGAGGGCGGCCAGCGCACGCAGATGTGCCGCTTTTTCGCCGAAGCTGTCGAGGTGATGGGCGGCCTGGGCGGCCAATGCGTCGGCATGGGCGCGGGCGCGTTCCAGCCCGAGGATGGAAACCAGCGTGGCCTTGCCAGCGGCGGCGTCCTTGCCGGTGGCTTTGCCCACGTCTTCCGCGGTGCCTTCAACGTCGAGGATATCGTCGGCGATCTGGAAGGCAGCCCCCACATCACGGCCGTAGCAGGCCAGCAAATGGCGCTGCATCGGGTTGGCGCGGCCAAGAATGGCGCCGGCCTCGGCGGAATATTGGATCAGGCGACCGGTCTTCAGGGCTTGGAGACGGCCGATCTGGTCGGCGGTGAGGTCGCGGCCCTCGGATTCGATGTCGATCATCTGGCCGCCCACCATGCCGCGGGCGCCGGAGGCGGTGGCCAGGGCCAGCACCAGTTCGATGCGCGCTTCGGAATTGGAATGGGTGTCAGGTTCGGCCAGCACCTCGAACGCCCGCGTCAGCAGCGCATCGCCGGCCAGGATGGCGGTGGCTTCATCGAACGCCTTGTGCGTGCTGGGCTTGCCGCGACGCATGTCGTCGTCGTCCATCGCCGGAAGATCGTCATGCACCAGGGAATAGGCGTGCAACATTTCCACACTGGCGGCAGCACGGGCGGAGCAGCGGCGATCGACGCCGAACAGGGTGGCGGCCTCCATCACCATGAACGCGCGCATCCGCTTGCCGCCGCCGAGCACGGCGTAGCGCATGGCGGACACCACGCGGGCCTCGGCGCCGTCGGGCATCTGCAACAGGTCGTCCAGCGCCTGTTCCACTTCGCCAGCCGCCTGGGCCAGCGCATCAGCCAGCGTGACTATCTTCAAATCGCTCATGTTCTCAGGCCTCTGGACGGAGAGAAAGGCTGCCATCTGCGGCCGCGACAATGGCCTGCACGCGCGCATCGGCCTCGGCGAGCTTGGCTTCACAATGGGCACGCAAAGCGGCGCCGCGCTCATAAGCGCCGATGGCGTCCTCCAGCTTCTGCTGGCCGCCTTCGAGGCCTTTGACGATCCGCTCAAGTTCCGCCAGGGCATCCTCGAAGGACAAACCTGTTACATCCGATGAAGCCGTTGGTTTTGCGCCGGACATGCCGGGACTCCATTCTAAAGCGGCCCTGCGGGCGTTGCGCGTCACTTCACGCCAAGCAACGCGTGGTAACGGCAGTTACGCCGCACGCCAACCCCTTATTGATACATCGGCACAAGCGTGTATCAGTCGTGCATCAGGCTGCGGACATGCGCCGCAGCACTGGCAGCCAAAGCGAGTAAATCATAGCCGCCCTCCAACACCGACACCAGCCGACCTTTGCAATGGAGCCGCGCACGGCCCAGCAATTCACCCGTGAGCCAGGCGAAATCCTCGGTTTCCAGCAGCAATTGGGCCAGTGGGTCGGCTTTATGGGCGTCAAATCCGGCCGAGATGATGATCAGTTCGGGCGCGAAAGCGTCCAGCGCCGGCAGGATCGTATCGGTCCAGGCGGCACGGAACAGCGTGCTGCCGCTGTTGGGCGGCAACGGTGCGTTGACGATGTTGCCAACGCCCGTCTCGGCCGCAGCTCCGGTCTCCGGAAAGCAGGGATGCTGGTGCGACGAGCCATAGAACACGCTGGGATCGTTATAAAAAATGTGTTGCGAGCCATTGCCGTGATGCACGTCGAAATCAACGATCGCCACCCGGCCCAATCCCCAGCGCGCCTGGGCATGACGGGCCGCGACGGCTGCGGTGGCGAACAGGCAGAACCCCATCGCCTGCTCCACCTCGCAATGATGCCCGGGCGGACGCACGGCAGCGAAGGCGGTGCGCGCCCAGCCTTCCATCACCGCATCCACCGCCATGATCGCCCCACCGGCCGCGCGCAGGGCTGCCTGGGCGCTGCCGGCGCTCATCACCGTGTCGTTGTCGAGTTCGACCAACGCGCCGTCGACCGGGCGGATGGCAAGAATCCGGTCGATGTAGGACCGCGGATGCACGCGGGCGAGTTGTTCTATCGTGGCCTCGGGCGCCTGCTCACGGATGAGGGCGTGAAACTCCTCGGCTTCCAGCGCCCGCAGCACCACGCGCAGACGGTCGGCGCATTCGGGGTGCCAGGGGCCGGTATCGTGCGCAAGGCAGGCGGGATGGGTGATCAGGGCAACGGACATGCTTCACGCCTTCCTGCGAATGACGAAGCTGAACACGCCGGATTCTTCACTCAACGCCAGCAGCGCATGGCCGGATTCCCGACAGAACGCCTGCATGTCGGCCACCGCCGCACGGTCGGTGGCGAGCACGCGCAAGCGGGCGCCGGGCGCCATCGTGCGCAGAACCTTGTTGGTGCGCAGAACCGGCAGGGGGCAGGTCATGCCCTTCACGTCGAGAATTGTTTCCGTCATGAGACGCTTTGTTGTCCTCCGTCTCCCAGTTTGGGATGTCGCCGGCTGTTGAGCAAGCGGCATAGCTGCGCCACAATGGGGGTATGAACACACCAGATTTCCGGATTGGCATCGACCTCGGCGGCACCAAGATCGAGGCGGTGGCCTTGGCGCCCGACGGCAGCGAACGCATGCGCAACCGCGTTCCCACCCCGCAGGGCTATGCCGCCACGCTGGATGCGATTGCGGGGCTCGTGGGCCGTTTCGAGCAGGCCCTGGGCGGGCATGGCAGCGTGGGCATTGGCATTCCCGGCGTGATCAGCGCCACCACCGGCCTGGTGAAGAACGCCAACTCCATCGCCCTGAACGGCAATCGCTTCGACGCCGACATGTCCACGCGTTTGTCGCGTGAGGTGCGGGTGGAGAACGACGCTAACTGCTTTGCCCTCAGCGAGGCGACCGATGGCGCCGGCGCCGGGCATGGCGTGGTGTTCGGCGTGATTATCGGCACCGGCTGCGGCGGTGGCATCGTGGCCCATGGCCGGGTGCTGCGGGGGCGCAACCGGGTGGCGGGCGAGTGGGGCCATATCCCCCTGCCCTGGCCGCGCCCGGAGGAACTGCCCGGCGAATTGTGCTGGTGCGGCAAGTTCAACTGCATGGAACGCTATGTGGCAGGCCCCGCGCTGGCACGCGATTGCGATGGGCCGGACGCGCATGACGCCTCGCGCCTGCCGATCCGCGCCAAGGCCGGCGATATCGCCGCCGCCGCAGCCCTGGCGCGGCACACCGACCGGATGGCGCGCGGCCTCGCCGTGATCATCAACATCCTTGACCCGGATGTGATCGTGCTCGGCGGCGGGCTGTCGAACATGGAGCACCTCTACACAGACGTGCCGCGTGCGATGAAATCCTACGTGTTCTCGGATTTCGTCGAGACGCCGGTGGTGCAGAACCGCCATGGCGACTCGTCCGGCGTGCGGGGCGCCGCCTGGCTGTGGCCCGCTTTGCCGGGATGATGCCCGGCATCTGCCGCGATTGCGGGATCGGCGTGGGTGATGGCCCCGTCTGTCTCGCCTGCGGCGGCAGACGGATTGTGCGCCATCCGCAGGTGCGCACGCTGGGCATCGCCCATGTCGATTGCG
This sequence comes from Acetobacteraceae bacterium, assembly GCA_040399685.1. Taxonomy (GTDB): domain Bacteria; phylum Pseudomonadota; class Alphaproteobacteria; order Acetobacterales; family Acetobacteraceae; genus CAIQQQ01. The sequence goes on along the minus strand of JBBART010000002.1, from coordinate 319,007 downwards.
ACGCGTTCTTCGCCAGCGTGGAAAAGCGGGATAGGCCGGAACTGGCCTCTCGCCCCGTGCTGGTCGGCGGCGGCACGCGCGGCGTGGTCACGGCTGCGTGCTACGTGGCGCGCATCTACGGCGTGCGCAGCGCCATGCCGATGTTCAAAGCCCTGGCCGCCTGCCCCGATGCCGTGGTCATTCCGCCGAACTTCGCCAAATACAGCGAGGCATCGCGCCAGATCCGCGACTTGATGACCAGGCTGACACCGCTGATGCAGCCGCTGTCCATCGACGAGGCAGTGCTGGACATGCGCGGCACCGAGGCCTTGCACCAGGCGTGCCCGGCGGAAATGCTGGCGCGGTTCGCCCTCATCGTGGAGCGCGAGGTGGGGGTGACCGTCTCCGTCGGCCTCGCAGCCAACCGGCTGATGAGCAAGATCGCCGCCGGGCGAGACAAACCGCGTGGGTTCTGCGTGATCGGCGACGAGGCGGCAGCGCTGCTGGCGCCGGAATCGGTGCGGCTGCTGCCTGGCATCGGCCCGGCGCTGGAGCGCAAGCTGGCGTCTCGCGGGATCACCCGACTGGGCCATTTGCAGGCGTTGTCCGACAGCGATGCGCGGCGGATGCTGGGCGATGAAGGCCCCGGTCTGTGCGCCCGCGCGCGGGGAGTGGATTCGCGGGCGGTCGATCCGTCGCGGGAGACCAAGTCGGTCAGCGCCGAGACCACCTTCACCTTTGACCTCACCACCGTGGCCGAGATGGAAAGGCCGCTCTGGGCGCTGTCGGAAAAACTCGCCAAGCGCCTGCGCGCCGAGGATCTGGCGGCCGGCGGCGTGGTGCTCAAGCTCAAGACCGCCCAATTCGCCAGCCGCACCCGGGCGCATCGGCTGTATGCGCCCACCTGCCTGCCGGACCGGCTGTTCGACGCCGCCCGAAAGCTGCTGCTGCGCGAGGTGGACGGCACGCCGTTCCGCCTGATCGGCATCGGCGCCAGCCCGCTGGCGATGCTGGTGGACGCCGACCAGCCTGATCTGGCCGACCCGGACGCCACAAGGCAGGTAGCGGCGCAGGCGGCCATCGACGCCCTGCGCGCCCGGTTCGGGGCGGATGCCATCGGCAAGGGGCGTGGGTTGAAGGCCTAGCAGCCGGGTTTGGTGATCGTCAGCGAATCAAGCTTTCCGCCCATCACGAAATCGCCGAAATCCATCGACAGCGCATCAGCCACGCCGTTGGCGAAATAGCGCATCGTCACCTCGTAATCCGGCTGCTGGCTGCCGGCCTCACGATCGAAGAAGGCAATGTGAACGCGGCCGCTTGGAAGGGATGCAAGCGCACTCCATTTCGTCTCGACCGGCGTATTCCAGCCGTTGATCACAATCGTGCTGTCCTGCGCGCCGCTGATTCCGGTGCCGTCGAACAGCGGCAATGCCAGGAATTTCTTCCCCGTCTCCGCCGCCGCCAGCAAGGCCTCGGTGTGTAAGGTGGGGAACATGGTGCCCGCAGGAAGCGCCTTCGTGGCTGCTTCGGGCAGGGTGTATGTCACAACGCCAGTGCCGCCGGGACGCGACAAAATGGCCTCGCCGGCCACTTCGCTGGTCACGGCCTGCTCGGTCACCTGGCGCATGCGAAAGCGCAGCGAAAGGCCGTCCTTGCCTTCATAGGTGGTGTAGTCCGACACCATGTTGATATCCTGGCCGTCGCGATTGGTCAGCAGCATCGACAGGCGCTGGCGCACGGCCCAGCCGTCGCACGCATCGATCGCCTCATAGGACATAGTCCCGCTGCCAGAAATGACGTCGCCGCTGCGCGCATTTTCAAGGCTGAGTTTATACTCGGCCTTATGGCCCACCAAATCCGTGGCGGACGCCGTGTGCGCCACCAGGGCAAGGGTGGCTGCGGCAAAACTGACGGCCAATCGGCGCATACGCTTCATCTCCGGGCATGTGACTTTAACATAGGTACGGCCTGCCGCATGCGCCACCCGAGACCGGCCCATTCCTGTGCCAGGACCACATCCGCATGATGGTGATGTCCGTTATCGCAAATTGCCTGTCGCGCGACGCGGCGCGCTGTGGCACGAGTGACCAAACGCGGACGTGGCGAAATCGGTAGACGCAGCAGACTTTAATTGGAGTGCCCGCGGGGAAATCCGCGGTGTAGAACCGCTCAAAGTCGGGGAACGCTAACGGGTGCAGAAGCCCTAGGCCAATCCCGAGCCAAGCCCCGGTCGGGGAAGGTGTAGAGACTGGACGGGTGGCACCTAACGCCGAAAGGCCAAGGTGAAGGGACAGTCCAGACCACGAACGCCATCAGGCCCGTTGGCCCGATGGCGGCGGCGAAAGTCGAAGTGGGAAGAAAATCTGTTTCTCAATGAGAGTGCGGGTTCAAGTCCCGCCGTCCGCACCATCCGCAGGCTTGTGGGCTCAGCGACTGCCCATCCAGCCCACGCATTTTTCCATGGCCTCACCAATCACCTTGGTGCCCGTCAGGTCAGCGTGCCAGGAACTGACCGAGCTGTTCGCAAAGACGATGATCAGGTTCTGGCTTTCCTTGAACTCTTCCATCCAGCGGTCCACCTGGCTGGAACTGACGGAAAACTCCAGGGCGATGTCTTTGTTCAACTTGAACGCGGTGGCTTCCGAGCGCCAGGACGTGTGATCGTCGAACTTCATGCCGAGCGTGACCTTGTCACCCACTTTGCCGACCCACTCGGAATCGCTCAGCTGAACGGTGAGAACCGAGCTGCCTTTGAAATATTTCAGCGAAAACCACGAATCGTCGCTTTCGACGGATAACCCACAAACGGCGGTGCCGTTGTCACCGACACCGCCAAATGCTTCCCAGCCAGAAGCATGGGCAAAGGTCTTGACCTCGGCGAAAGCCGGGGTGGCTGTGAGCATGGCAAAGGCGGCCAGCACAGAACGAAGCTTCATCTAAACTCTCCACATATCGTTTCTGAGACGCTTTCTTCGTCTTTTTCGAACGAACTAGCTAGCGGAATGAATTTGTTCTGACAATTTATTCCGGTTTAATCGACTTAAGAACGGCTTACCGGCACGGCGCTGGGGCCGGCCGGGAGCGCGTCATGCCTCTTTGGGCGCGGCCAGGGCCTTTTCGATGTCGGCCGCGATCGATTGCGGCGTGGCGGTGGGGGCATAGCGGGCGATCACTTCGCCGTCGCGCCCGACCAGGAACTTGGTGAAGTTCCACTTGATGGCGCTGCCCAGCAGGCCGCCTTTCTGCGATTTCAGATACATATACAACGGGTCAGCACGCGGGCCGTTGACGTCGATCTTGGCGAAAAGTGGGAATTTCACGCCAAAGCTGGTTTCGCAGAAAGTGGCGATTTCGGCATCCGTGCCGGGTTCCTGGTGGCCGAACTGGTCGCACGGGAACGCCAGAACGTTGAAGCCCTGGGCGTGATAGCTGTCCTGAAGGCCCTGCAAACCGGCATATTGGGGGGTGAAGCCACATTTCGAGGCGACGTTGACGATCAGCAGCACGTCGCCGTGGAAATCGGCGAGTTCTTTGATCTCACCGGAGCTGAGGCGGGCGGTGGCGTCGTGAATGGTCATGCGATGGCGTCCTGCGCGTCGTGGGCGGTTGTTATGGGGCTGGTTGCGGGCTGGTGCCATAGGCTGCCGCCATCTCGGCGATGGCGGCGAGCTTGGCGTGAAAGGCCGACCAGTCATCATCGGCGGCAATCGGCGCCCAGATGGCCTCGACGTCGTCGATCAGCATGGTGCAGGCCGTCGGCTGGACGAAATACGGCAAATCGAGCCGTGCTGGATCTGCCGCCTCGAATCCCGCCAGGGCGTCGCGCACCGGGGCGAAGGCCGGCATGGCGTAAAAGGCGGCCGACGGGCTGCGTGCGGCCCGCGCTTGGCTGTCACGCCCTGCGAACCAGTCGAAGAACGCCTGTTCGAACGGCGCCTGACTTTCGTTCAGGAACGCACAGAAGGTGCCGCCAAGGGCTGCATCCTGCGCCGCACCCTGCGATTTCAGGCCCAGCCGGCGGACGATGGCGGTGGCGAATTCGGCCTGCAATGTGTCCCAGAACGGCGCCAACGCGGCCTCCAGCCCCGTCTTGTCGGCCAGCGGCAGCAGGCAGCCGCCGAGGCGCGCCAGATTCCACAGCAATGTCTCGGGCTGGCGGCCATAGGAATACAGCCCGCCATGGTCGAAATAGGCCGCCGTGAACTCTGGCTGATACGTGGGCAGGAACCGCCACGGGCCGTAATCGAAGCTCTCGCCCGTGATGTTGATGTTGTCGGTGTTCAACACGCCGTGAACAAACCCCGCCGCCATCCAGCCAGCGCCGGTGCGCGCCACGCGGGCGGCCACCGCAGCCAGGAAGGCGCAGGCGCGGGTTGGCACGTCGTCGTGCCAGATTTCGGGCATGTAGGTGTGGATGCTATGGTCCATCAGCCGCAGCACAGCTGCTTCGTCGCCCAGATAGGACTGGCGCTGGAAGCTGCCGATCCGGACATGCGAATGGTTCAACCGCACCAGCACGGCCGAGCGGGTGGGCGACGGTTCGTCCCCCCGGTTCAAAGCCTCGCCGGTCTCGACCAGGCTGAACGATTTGGACGTATCCACGCCCAGCGCCTCCAGCATCGAGGTGGCGAGAACCTCGCGCATGCCGCCTTTCAGCGTCAATCGCCCGTCACCGCCACGCGACCACGGCGTGGTGCCGCTGCCCTTGGTGCCGAGATCCAGCAGCCTGCCATCACGTAAATCGTGCATCTGGGCGAACAGAAAGCCGCGCCCATCGCCGAGATCGGGGTTGTAGTGGCGGAACTGGTGGCCGTGATAGCGCAGCGCCAGGGGCCGCTCGAAACTGCCGGGCAGCGGCGCGAAACCGGCGAAATGGTCCAGCCACGCCGCGTCGTCCAGCGTGTCCAGACCGACGCGTGACGCCCAGGGCTGGTTTCGGTAGCGCAGGGTCTGGCGGGGAAATCGTGCCGGTGCGACGGCATCGAAAAACCCCTCGCCCAGATCGGCATGGCGCGTCGAGGGACGAAAAGACGGAGTCGGGGGCATATGGGTCTCGAAATTCGGGATAGCCCCACACAAGACCTCCGTGCCATCCACGGCAAGCCCGAACCATAAGGACTATCCTCAGAATGCCCCCAATCATGCGAACGAGCCTGCTGCTGGCCGCGGCCATCGGCCTCTCCGGCTGCGGCCTTCTTGCAGCACCTTGTCGGGTGGGCTCGGCGGTGCTGAAGATCGTGCCGTTGGTTGGCCACGCCGCCGCAACCCCCACCGACGCCTGCGCCGGGGCAATTGATCCATAAGACCCATCACTGTTCGCAAGGCCGGAAAACCGGCCCGAATGAGAAATCCGTTTCGTGATTATGGGTGAATGTCTTGGTTTGACCGGTGCCGGAGGATCGCGTAGCTGTGCGCCAACAAACTCCATATTTTCAGCAGACTTGAGGGGCATCATGCGCATTGCAGTGGTCGGCGGCGGATATGTCGGGCTGGTCTCGGGCGCCTGCTTCGCTGAATTCGGCAATGAGGTCGCTGTCGTCGAGGCCGATGCCGCCAAGCTCGCCGCCCTGCTGGATGGCAGGCTGCCGATCTATGAGCCGGGGCTGGACAAGCTGGTGGCGGAGAACGTGGCCGCCGGTCGCCTATCCTTCGGCGCCGATCTGGCAGCGGCCGTGGCCGGGGCGGAGGCGGTGTTTATCGCCGTCGGCACGCCGTCACGGCGCGGGGACGGTCATGCTGACCTCACCTATGTGTTCGCCGCCGTCGAGGCCGTGGCCCGGGTGTTGACCAAGCCCACCGTCATTGTGACCAAATCCACCGTGCCGGTCGGCACCGGGCGCCGCGTGGCCGAAATTCTGCGCGAGGTGCGGCCCGATCTGGCCGTGCATGTGGCATCGAACCCGGAATTCCTGCGCGAAGGCAACGCCATCGGCGACTTCATGCGGCCTGACCGCGTGGTGATCGGCTGCGAGACCGAGCTGGCGCGCGAGACGTTGCGCCGGCTGTATCGCCCGCTGTTCCTGATCGAGGCGCCGATCCTGTTCACCGGCATCGAGACGGCGGAGCTGACCAAATACGCCGGCAACGCCTTCCTGGCGATGAAGGTGACATTCATCAACGAAATGGCCGATCTGTGCGAGCGGGTGGGCGCCGACATTCACGACGTGGCGCGCGGAATCGGGCTGGACGGGCGGATCGGGCGCAAATTCCTCCATCCTGGCCCCGGTTTCGGCGGCAGCTGCTTCCCCAAGGACACGCTTGCCCTCACCCGCATCGCCCAGGACGCTGGGGCGCCGACGCGGCTGATCGAGACGGTTGTGGCCGTCAACGATGCGCGCAAGGCCGGCATGGCCACCCGCATCGCCGCTGCCTGCGGCGGCTCGGTGCGCGGCAAGACCATCGCGCTGTTCGGCCTGACCTTCAAACCCGAGACGGACGACATGCGTGACAGCCCGTCACTGCCGATCGTGGACCGGTTGATGAGCGATGGCGCCATCGTGCAGGCGTATGATCCGGAGGGGATGCAGCAGGCCCAGCCGCTGCTGCCGTCTGGCGTCATCTATTGCCAATCGGCGCTGGAAGCCGCCGCGGGCGCCGATGCGCTGGTGGTCATCACGGAATGGAACGAGTTCCGCGCCATCACGCCCGAGCAGCTTAAGGCCGCCATGAAGGGCCTGACCGTAATCGATCTGCGCAACGTCTATGACGTGGCGGCGATGCGGACGGCAGGCATGGTTTATCATTCCATCGGGCGGGGTTCAGTACCAGCCACCGTTTGAACGACATTGACTGGCACAAAGGCCACCCAACACCCATCTATGCACACCTGAAGCAAGGTTGGGCGCGATGGACCAGATGATGCCTTTCATACCGGCACGGCAGCCGGCGAAGCCCATGACCCGCGCCCTGAAGGTGGTGTCGGAATATGAGCCTGCCGGGGACCAGCCGGCGGCCATCAAGACCCTTTTGGCCGGCATCGCGGCCGGCGAGCGCGATCAGGTGCTGCTCGGCGTCACCGGCTCCGGCAAAACGTTCACCATCGCCAAATGCATCGAAGCCATCCAGCGGCCAACGCTGATCCTGGCGCCGAACAAAACCCTGGCCGCCCAGCTTTACGGCGAGATGAAGTCGTTCTTCCCAGACAACGCGGTGGAATATTTCGTCTCGTACTACGACTATTACCAGCCCGAAGCCTATGTGCCGCGGACCGACACCTATATCGAAAAAGACAGCCAGATCAACGAGCAGATCGACCGGATGCGCCACTCGGCCACCCAGTCCCTGCTGGAGCGCAACGACGTCATCATCGTGGCGTCGGTGTCGTGCATCTACGGTATCGGTTCGGTCGAAACCTATGGCCGGATGGTGATCAAGCTGGAGGTGGGCGGCAAGATCGACCGCGACAAGCTGGCCCGTGCGTTGGTGGAACTGCAATATCGCCGCAACGACGCCGCCTTCGCACGTGGCACGTTCCGCCTGCGCGGCGATGCGGTGGATATGTTCCCCGCGCATTACGAAGACCGCGCCTGGCGCGTGGTGCTGTTCGGCGACGAGATTGAGAGCATTGCCGAATTCGACCCGCTGACCGGCGACAAGACCGCCCAGTTGGAGAGCATCACCGTCTATCCGAACAGCCACTATGTCACGCCGCGCCCGACGCTGGTGCAGGCGGTGGCCGGCATCAAGACCGAGTTGCGCGAGCGGCTGGACCAGTTCGTGGCCGATGGAAAGCTGCTGGAGGCCGAGCGGCTGCAACAGCGCTGCACCTTCGATATCGAAATGATGGAGACCACGGGGTCCTGCAAATCGATTGAGAATTATTCCCGCTATCTGTCCGGCCGCAGGCCTGGCGACCCGCCGCCGACGTTGTTCGAATATCTGCCAGAAAATGCGCTGCTGGTGCTCGATGAAAGCCACGTGACGGTGCCGCAGATCGGCGGCATGGAGCGCGGCGACCATGCGCGGAAATCCGTGCTGTCCGAATTTGGCTTCCGCCTGCCCTCCTGCATCGACAACCGGCCGCTGAAATTCGGCGAATGGGACGAATTCCGCCCGCAATCCATCTTCGTCAGCGCCACGCCCGGCCCGTGGGAGATGGAGCGCACCGGCGGCATCTTCGCGGAACAGGTCATTCGCCCCACCGGTCTGATCGACCCGGTGACCGAAATCCGCCCTGTGGAACACCAGGTGGACGATTTGCTGGGCGAATGCCGCAACGTGGTGGCGGCCGGCGGACGCATTCTGGTCACGGTGCTGACCAAGCGCATGGCCGAGGATCTGACGGAATATCTGACCGAGCAGGGCGTGAAGGTGCGCTACCTGCACTCGGATGTGGACACGCTGGAGCGTATCGAGATCATCCGCGATCTGCGGCTGGGCGTGTTCGATGTGCTGATCGGCATCAACCTGCTGCGCGAGGGGTTGGATATTCCGGAATGCTCGCTGGTGGCGATTCTGGATGCCGACAAGGAAGGCTTCCTGCGCTCGCAGACTTCGCTGATCCAGACCATCGGCCGGGCGGCGCGCAACGTGGATGGCCGGGTGATCCTGTATGCGGATGTCATGACCCGCAGCCTGCGCTTCGCCATTGAGGAAACCGAGCGTCGTCGCAACAAGCAGCGCGCCTGGAACGAGGCCAATGGCATCACGCCGCAATCGGTGAAGAAGCAGATCGGCAAGGTGCTCGCCAGCGTGTTCGAGCAGGATTACGTGACGGTGGAGCCGGTGTCGGACTCGTCCATGACCGAGTTCGTCGGCAAGGATTTGAAATCCACCATCGCCGAGATGGAAAAGCGGATGCGAAAGGCCGCGTCCGACCTGGAATTCGAGGAGGCGGCGCGGATGCGCGACGAAATCAAGCGGCTGGAGGCGCTTGATCTCGGCCTGCCAGCGCCGCCGGCTGCGTCGGCAGGGGCGCGGCAGAAGAAGGACTGGGCGCCAAAACCGGGCGGGCCGGGTGGTGGGGGTTACGATCCGGCGAAACGCAAGGGCCGGGGGCGGAAATAGCCCCCTACCGCGCAGGCGGTGAAAAGCTCTGGATGGTCCATTCCAAAGGTGCTGAATCCACCCGCAGCGAACCAACACGCGGGCGGTTGAAGTCGACGATCAGCATGATCGCGCCGCTCCACATCATCAGCAGCAGGCAGGACATCAGCACCTGCCGCTTGCCGCCGAGGCCGAACTGGTAGCCGATCGCACCCAATGACAGCGCCGAGCCTGCCAGCAACGTCCAGATCACGTTCAGCGGCACGTGACTTTCGAAGGCAAAGCGCTGGCTGAGGGCGGCGTCGAACATCTCGTTCAGGCCGTTGGTCAGTGACGCCATCACGGCCGTGGGCGAGCGGCGCGCGGCCGGAGTGATAGTGTTCCACACCTGGGCCTGCATGGCGTCGGTCTGTTCGAGCAACTGCGCGATGGGGCCGTTTTCATCAGCCTTGGTGTAGGCCAGACGCACATTGGCGTATTGCACGATCAACGCCGCCACCGCCTCGCCTTCTTCGCCGCCGATGAGCCTGGCGCGCAGCCAGGCGGTGCCGATGACGTTGGCCTCCAGCAGCGCATGTTCGCGCCGCACCTCAAAACGACTTTGGGCAAAATTGATCGTCAACCCGAGCATGAACGCCACCAACGCCAACATGCCGCCCGTGAGCGTGGCCGCGCCGGAGAGCATGCGCTCGTCTACCTCATGGCTGCGCTTGAACCAGAGTGCGATGCGGTAGCCGACCTCCGACGACAGGTACAGCAAAACGAACATCGCTAGTGCGGCCCAGCCGAGACCAGAGGAGATCAGCGCGGAAACCCTGTCATTCAACACGATCAGCATGCGCGGGGGCGTTCCCTCATACACCGAATCCTAGATGGTCTTGCCGTCTGGCGGCAATATTCTGGATGTGGGTAGCCCCCTTGCGGCTGGCAGGGTTAATCCGGGAGGCGCGGCAACTTCACGCCGTCCTTCGGCATCTCGTAGCGAGACGCGTTCAACTGCATCGCCAGCAGTGTATAATAGGCGTTGATCCCCACCAGATCGACCACCGCCGGCTTGCCGAAACGCTTTTCAGCCCGCCCGTAGCTTGCATCTGAAACGCGCTTGTTCCGGTGCAGTTCGGTGGAGAAATCATAGACGGTTTCTTCATCCTCGCTCATGCCCACAGGCCGGCGGCCATCGCGGATGGCGGCGATGATCTCCGGCTTGATGCCGGCTTTGGCTGCGATCGGCGCATGCACATACCACTCGTAATCCTGGCTCCACTCCCGCGCCGTCACCAGGATGACAAGTTCGGACAAGGTGTTGCCGACACCGGATTTATAGCGAAGGTAGTCGCCCATGGCGCGCGCCTGGGACATCACTTCGGGTGAGTACATCAGCGGCTCGAACGGTCCGAACACAGGAACCTTGCGGGCGGCCAGGAATTCTTCCGACGCCTTCTTCTGCGCGTCTGAATAATCGGCGGGGGCAATGGTCGGAAGCCTTGTCTGCGCCACGGCCGCCGAGCCCAGGCAGGCTGACAAAGCCAGCGTCAGCGCCAGATTTTTCATAGGCGTTTCCTTTTGTTCACGAGCCTTCAGCGGCCCTGTTACGTATGTCTCGATAACAGACAACCACGCAGCGATTCCGTGCAAGGCTTGCCGCTGTAAGGGGCATGCCATAGGACGGATCGTTCCGTGGAAACACGTGTTGAAAAGGCCGCAATATCCAATGAAACCTCACCGAAAAGCCTCCATCCCGGCCTTTGCCTGGATCGCCCCGGTGGGTGCACTGGCCTTTTACAGCGTGGTGTCAGCATTGGGCTTTGGAGATCGTTTCGTACCCGGCGGGATGATGACGATCCTCGCTGTGCTGCTGGTGCCGGTGCTGTTCGCCACGGTGTTCGCCGCCGTCCACCACGCCGAGACAATCGCCCATCGCACAGGCGAGCCCTACGGAACCCTGGTGCTGACCACAGCCGTCACGATCATCGAGGTGGCGCTGATCGCCTCCGTGATGCTCGGCGACCCCGATGGCAGCCCCACCTTGGCGCGGGACACGGTGTTCGCCGTGGTGATGATTGTCTGCAACGGCCTGGCCGGGCTTTGCATCCTGCTGGGCGGGTTGCGCCACCGGGAGCAGAGCTTCAGCGTGCGCGGCGCCAGCGCCTATCTGGCGGTGCTGATGGTGCTGTCGACCCTGACATTGATCTTGCCGAACTACACGCAGGAAACCCCGGGTTCGGCGTATTCGAACGGCCAACTGGCGTTTGCAGGGTCCGTGACGCTGCTGCTGTATATCGGCTTTCTTTATATCCAGACCGTGCGCCATCGCGACGATTTCACGGCAACGGCAGAGCATGAGGGTCACGCCGCCGCTGCGAGCAACCGCATGCTTCTGTGGAGCGTGGCGCTTTTGGTGGTGGCGCTGGTGGCCGTGGTGCTGCTGTCCAAGAAATTCGCTGCCATCGTCGAGGTCGGCCGCGTGGCCATAGGCGCGCCCCCGGCGATCACCGGCCTGCTGGTGGCGCTGGTGATCCTGCTGCCAGAGGGGATCGCCGCGTTGCAGGCCGCCCGGCAGAATCAGTTGCAGAAATCGATCAACCTGGCGCTGGGGTCCTCCCTGGCCACCATCGGGTTGACGTTTCCGGCGGTGGCCGTGGTGGCGCTGTATCTCGGCAAGCCGCTGATGCTGGGCTTGAACGCAGTGGACACCGTGCTACTGGCGCTGACCTTGCTCGTCAGCACGCTCACCTTCGGCACCGGGCGGACCAACATTCTCTACGGGTTCATCCACCTCGTTGTTTTTGTCACGTTCCTGTTCCTCACCTATCGGCCATAAGACCGTCAGTTCCCCACCGACCGCTGCACGGTGAACGGCGCCCGTGCGTCATCCAGCGCTGCATAGATCACGGCTTCCAGGGCGGCGATATCCTGTGGCTGATAGACGCTGCGGTCCAGAACCAGGCGGCGTTCAACGCGCAAGCCGTCTGGCTGGAGCGTGTAATGGGCCGTGTAGCTGCCGGCCGCGTTCACCGTCTGCACGTCCTTCGGCACGCCGATCGCCTTGGCACCATCGGGAAGTTCGATCCGGGTGGTCCAGGCCAGGTCCTTGGCGCCGACCATCACCGGGTTGTGGCGCTGCCCTTCCCGCGACAAATACTGCCGCAGCTGGGCCGGGCGTGACAGGTCGAGGCCGCCAGGCGCGGGGATCGCGGCGGCGGCGCAGCAGGGAGGCGTGCCGTGGGGGCTGCGCCAGTTGGCCGCAATGGTGAACGGCACCGCAAGATCACGCGGGGCCGATGTTTTGAAATCGCCAAATCCACCTTCCGGCGTCGCGCGGAGCACCTGTTCGGCGAGATCCGCGGTAGAGGACGCCTGCGCCACAGCCCCGCGCATGGACGACTCCGCATAGGCCGACATCGACAACGTGGCGTTGCCCTCGATCGTGCCGTCTGTCAGCACCTTGGCCGTCGCGTTCAGACGGTATCGCGCATCGTCCGGCCGCAGATCCGGCGTGCGGCTGACGCGGCCGGTTTCGGTGGCGATCACCACAAGCTTGCCTGACAGCGTGGGGTCCAGCGCCTCGAATCGTGCGTAGGGGTTGGTCGGGTTCAGGAACAGGTCGAATTCAGGAAGATAGATGATGGCGTGGTTGAACTGGGTGACCCAGAGCGGCAGCGGTTCGAAGCGCTTGCCCCAGTCGATGATGGCCGGATCAGCCTTGATGCCACGCGCCGCCAGCAGCGACTGCATGATCACCACATGGTCCTTGCAGTCGCCATAGCCACGCGCCAGCACCTCAGATGCGGGATGCGGCACCCAGCCGTCATTCTGATCGAGATAGACCGCCACGTAGCGAATATTCACGGCAACCCAGTTATAGATGGACTTTGCCGCCTCAAGCCCCGTGCGATCGCCGACGATGGAGGCCGCAAGCTGCGCGATCTCCGGCGTGACGACGGCGCGGTCAAGATTTTGACGATAGTAGATGGCCCCAAGCGCCTCCAGGTTCGGAAGGCTGGTGGCCAGGAACATCGGCTGGAAATCGCTGCTGGCGACGGCATTGCGCTCCGGCTCGGCGCCGGGCCGATCGGCGATGCGGGCGTCGATGTGCCGCACGCCGGCCTCCACGCGTTCCTGCACCGCAAAGCCGCCGCGTGTGCGCCAGTGCAACGGCACGGATTCGGGTGCTGTGATATCGACGGTCTGCTCGCCCACCGCCCATTCCTGCGGTGCCTGGCTGATGATCTGCAAGCCGAGCAATGGCGGGGTTTTCTGGGTCTGACGCCAGACGATGTGGGTGTGGCTGCCTTCACGCAACTGCGGGAACAGCACCGTCGTGGTCTGGCTGTCAGAGAAACCGGGGGCGGATTGCGATGCCTGGCTGGGCCGGGTGAAGATGCTGCCGGGCTGCACCTGCAAGCGGCTGCCGTCGGGTTGGTCTACCCAGGCCTCCACCAGTTCCAGCGACTGGCTTTTGGGGTAGAAATCCATCGTCTCGCGCTCGCCAGCACTCAGGCCGCGCCGCGTGAGGAGCGTTGCGTCGGAGCGGACGGTGAGCACATAGGTTTGGTCGGCGTTGACAGCGTAAGACTCGACGTAATGATCAAGCCGCAGATGCTGGATGGCCTCCGCCCGAACGGCAGGCGCCCGGGCCACGAGGCAGCCGATCCCAAGCGCCACCACAATCCATCGCCGCGCGCATGACCGCATCATCCGAAATCTCCCGCATCTGATGCTCTAGGATATGGTGGGTGCGATCCAATACGCCACACATGCGTGTTTACCCGCTGCGCAATAGGTCGGCCGGCAACGCGATCGTGACCCGCGTGCCGATTCGCGCCAGCGCCTCCACCTCCAGCGCCCCCCCATGGGCCTGGGTGAGGCTGCGGGCCAGCGCCAGCCGCAAGCCGATGCCCCGGCTGTCCAGCGTGGTTTCGGCCATGGTTGGCAAGGCCGTACCAGATCCCTCATCCTCCACTTGCACCACAAGTCCCGACCGCTCGACCGACCAGCCGATTTCGATCCAGTCGTCATGCGCGGAGGAGCGAACCGCCTCCCCCAGCACCCGCACCAGAACCAGCCGCAAGGCGCGCCGGTCTGCCCACAGAATCAAGCCGGGCGGCGCATCCTGACGCACCCTCCAATTGCGGCGACCGGGGCAGATGGAAACCTGCATCGTGGCGATGGCCTCCTGGACCAACGGAGCAAGCTCGATGGCCTCGCATTCCAGCACGCTGGGTTGACCGGTTGGCAGCAAATGGTGACAAAGTTCGTCCGCCAGACCGCCCAGTTGCGCTGCGGCAGCGGCCATCCTGGGTGCATTGTCGTGCCGTTCGGCGGAAAGTTGGTCGGCATGCCCACGCAGGGTGAGCGCCATCGCCTGCAATTCATGCGCGAAGAGTTGCAGCGTGCGGGCGACAAACGCCTCCCCCCTGCGGGCAGCGTCACATTGCGCCTCCGCCGCCCGGCAGCGCCGGCCGAACATGGCGCAGCGAACCGCCAACCACGCCGCGCTGGTCAGCGCGACGCCGAGAGTGGTGGAAAACAAAATCCAGGGAAACATGAGCTGGGTCATCGTGCCGCCATTCTGACGACCGAAGGCAAAGAGCCGGTTAACGCAGCAGCACAAAAAACATAAAAAAACCGGCCCCTGAAAACAGGGACCGGCTTTTAAAGAGTCGCGGAATGCGCAATCAGACGGCTGCCGAAGCGGCCTTCTTATCGCGTGCCTTGATGATGCGGCGCTTGATCACGCGGGCTTCCTCAGGAAGCTTCGTGTTCGAGGTCGACAGCAGGAACGCGTCGAGGCCACCATTGTGTTCCACCGTGCGGATACCGCGGGTGCAAAGGCGCATCGTGATCGACATCCCGAGAATATCGGACAGCATCGAAGACTGCTGCATATTCGGCAGGAAGCGGCGACGGGTCTTGTTGTTGGCGTGGCTGACGTTGTTACCCGACAGGACACCCTTGCCCGTGATCTGGCAGCGGCGGGACATCTTGAATTCCTCGAACGAACAAAGGGACCAGCCGAAGAGCGGCCCCTGAAAACTTGGCAAGGCGCGGGTTATGGCCAAAACGGGCGCCCGCGTCAAGTTTATGACGACGCTCAGTGCTCGTGCGTATGCGGTTCTTCGTCGGCAGACGCATGAAACTCGCCGGCACGCACGCTCTCGATGGCATTTCCGAGAATACGCACGATCGATTCGTCATCGAGCGAACGTGTCAGCATGCCCAGCGCACCGCCCAGCAACGCGGAGGCGACGGCGATGGAGCTGATATTCTGCCCCGTCATGAACTCGATCGCCTTGTCCACCACGGCGCCGGCATGGCTGAGATCGGCGGGGGCGGCATCCATGCCGCTGTCGTCATTCTGTTGCATCGGTGATTCCTTGGTTATTGCGCGGGCGCGGGCAGAAGTTCGCCCGCATCCTGTTGTTCGGCCTGCAGCGCCCACATGCGGGCGTAGACGCCGTCCTGGGCCAGCAGCGCGTGATGGGTGCCGCGTTCGACCACACAGCCATGGTCGAGCACGATGATCTGGTCGGCATCCACCACCGTGGACAGGCGATGAGCGATGGTGAGCGTGGTGCGGTCCCGCGACAGGCTGCGCAGCGCGAGTTGAATGTCCTGCTCGGTTCGTGTGTCCAGCGCGCTGGTGGCTTCGTCGAGGATCAGCACGCGTGGATTTTTCAATATGGTGCGGGCAATCGCCACGCGCTGCTTTTCGCCGCCGGACAGTTTCAGGCCGCGCTCGCCCACGCGGGTTTCATAGCCGTCGGGCAGGCGCAGAACGAAATCATGCACCTGCGCCAGCCGCGCGGCAGCCTCGATCTCCGCCTCGGTGGCGCCGGGGCGACCATAGGCGATGTTGTAGCGGATGGTGTCGTTGAACAGCACCGTGTCCTGCGGCACCACGCCGATGGCGGCACGCAGGCTGTCTTGGGACACGTCGCGGATATCGATGCCATCAATGCGGATGGCGCCGTTGGTCACGTCGTAGAAGCGGAACAGCAGGCGGTTGATGGTGGATTTTCCAGCGCCGGTCGGCCCCACGATGGCCAGGGTCTGGCCCGGCTTCACCGTGAAACTGACGCCCTTCAGGATCACGCGGTCTGGCCGGTAGCCAAACACCACATCGTCGAACACCAACTCGGCTGCGGCATGCGTCACCGGCAGCGTCACGGCGTCCGGGCGGTCCTTGATCTCGGCGTTGGTGCCGAGCAGGCGGAACATCTGCTCCATGTCCACCAGGCCTTGCTTGATCTCGCGGTAGACGAAGCCGATAAAATTCAGCGGCTGGTAAAGCTGCATCAGATAGGTGTTCACCAGCACGAACTTGCCCACCGTCATGGTGCCGTCCCGCACGCCCTGGGCGGCCATGAACATGACCAACGCCAGGCCGATGGCGATGATCACCGCCTGGCCGAGGTTGAGCATGTTGAGCGTGACCTGGCTTTTGACCGCCGCCTTTTCATAGCGCGCCAGGGCCGAATCGTAGCGCGTCGCCTCGTGCGTCTCATTGCCGAAATACTTGACGGTCTCGTAGTTCAGCAGGCTGTCCACAGCCTTCGTGCGGGCGTCGCTGTCGGTCTCGTTCATCGTGCGGCGGAACTTCACCCGCCAGTTGGTGAAGCCCATCGTGAAGGTGAGATACAGCGCCACCGCGGTGAACGTGACGGCGGCGAAACGCCAGTCGAACATCTTCCACAGAATGGCGGTGACCAGCAGCACCTCGAACAAGGTAGGCAGGATGTTGAACACCGCCAGCCGCAGCACCTGCTCGATGCCAGTGGTGCCGCGCTCGATGCTGCGTGACAGCCCGCCGGTCTGGCGGTCGAGGTGAAAGCGCAACGAGAGCCGGTGCATGTGGCGGAAACTCTGCATACCCGCCTTGCGCACCACACGTTGCTGGACAGCCGCGAACACGGCATCGCGCATTTCAGCGAACCCGGCGCTGGCGATGCGCAACAGGCCATACGCCCCGATCAACCCGATCGGGATGACGAGCATGGCCTGCCCAGGCGCCAGGGAATCCACCGCGCGGGCATAGACAAGCGGCACATACACCGTGGCCAGCTTGGCCAAGACGAGGCAAATCGTCGCTAAAACAACGCGCACGCGGGCGCTGTTCTCGCCTTTCGGCCAAAGATAGGGCAGCAAGTCGACGATGGTGCGCCAGGCGCTGCGGTCGAGGGGGCTAGGGGCGGATGTCTGGGCTGATCTCATGGGAGGGATGTGGCACCGACTGCGCCCATTGCAAAGCGGTGGCTGCGCATGACGCGCTTTCAAACCACGCCGGGGTGGTCTAACGCCACACCATGAACCCGTTATTTCAGCGCCATCGCGACGCCTGTCAGAATTTCACATTGCCGGGTGACCGGCTGGCCTTGCGCATCGCGGGCGCTGTGGCCGGCTGGGTCGAGCCAGGCATCCTGGCCGCGTTGCAGGAATTCGACTCCGTCACCCGCGACGCCGATGGCCTGACGCTCCGCGATCCGGCCGCCCTTCCCGACATCGCCCACAGCCTTTCACAGCAAGGCTTCTACAGATACCGGCACGAAGCGTTCGATGTTCGGGCTGAATCAGGCGGGAAGGTGCTGTCCACAATCGACCGTGGCGCCATGCCCGCGTTCGGCATCATGGCGGCCGGGATGCATCTGAACGGGCTGGTGCGGCGTGCGGATGGGCTGCATCTCTGGGTGGCGCGGCGGGCGGCGGACAAGGCGCTGGACCCCGGCAAGCTCGACCATCTGGCCGCAGGCGGCGTCTCGGCCGGCATGACGCCGTGGGAGACGCTGATCAAGGAAGGCGCCGAGGAGGCTGCGATCCCGCCTGAATTGGCCATGCTGGCCAAGCAGACAGCGCGGTTCGGCTACACGATGCTCCGGCCGGAGGGCCTGCGCCGTGATGTGCTGTACTGCTATGATCTGAAATTGCCCGAAAGCTTCATGCCACGCGCCGCTGACGGCGAGGTGGAGAGCTTCGAATTGTGGCCCATTGCCCGCGTGTTCGAAGCGGTGCGGGACTGCGACGAGTTCAAGTTCAACGTCAGCCTGGTGCTGATCGACCTGTTCGAACGACTGGGAATGAACCCCTGAAACAACCGTTCCAGGGGTTCATGATCCGCTAGCCCTCGGGCGGCACCGCCGCGATCGGGATTTCGCGGGACTCGCCAGCGGGCTGTTCGCCCATTCCGGCTGGCTCTAGGATCTGCGCACCGGCCTGTTGGCCGCCTTGCTCTGCCTCGTCCTGCTCGCCTTCGATCATGCCGGCGCCGATGACTTCGGGGCCGTTGCTCTCATGCGTGCGCGGCGGACGCTGGGTGCCAGCGGGCTGGCTCTGCTGCGTTGCCTGCGCCATTGCGTTCAGAATGCGAAAATAATGTTCGGCGAATTGGAAGTAGCTTTCGGCCATCACCCGGTCGCCGCTGCTGGAGGCATCGCGGCCAAGCTGGAGATACTTCTCGAACAGCTGCTGCGCCGTGCCACGAATGCGCAGATCCGGGCCGGTGCTGTCGAACACATGGTTCCGGTTCAGCGGAACCGCGCCGCCCTGCTGGCGAACTTGTCCGCCGCCGCCCCCGCCACCGCCGCCGCCACCACCGCCGCTTCCACCCCGGTGGTTACGTCCGCGCATACGTTTCATGTTCATGCGAGTGCCATCGCGCTTTCCTATGTCTCTGATTAAGGCCGGATCGCGTGCCGCCGGATTATGTGGCAGGCAGAATGCGTCCGGACTTCAAAACGGGTGTACCGCGCAACATTCTTGCCGGTTTGCCCGTCACCCTGACCAGCTTCAGGGGGTGTTCATTACAAAATAGACGATTGACCGATGCCCGCGCCCCAACAACCAGCTCAACCACCGACACGGCTTTGATGTGTCTGAAGTGGTGCTGTTGGTCGGGACATCGAGAGGCGCCAAATCAGGACGCCGTCACCGAGCGTAGCCAAACTAGCCAAAGGCGTCCGTGCTGCCAAATGTTTTTTGTGGCCGCAGCACCAAGGCCCGCGGAATTCCGCCGAGATCCGCCATCAGAGTCACCGTGGCGAGGCCCGATTCAGCCATGATGGCGGTGACGTCGCTGCCCTGGCCTTCGCCAATTTCCAGAATGGCGCAGCCCTGAGCGGTCAACAGACCCGGCAAGGCTGCCGCGAGGGCGCGGTAGGCGTCCAACCCGTCCGGCCCGCCATCGAGCGCCCGGCCAGGTTCGAATTGCGCCACCTCCGGCATCAGCGCCGGGATGTCGCCGCCGGGGATGTAGGGCGGGTTGGACAGGACGAGGTCAAATCGCGTGTTGATGGCAGCGGCCCAGGAGCCGGCGAGGAACACCGCGCGCGATGCCAGCCCGTTGTGCCGCGCGTTGTGCGCGGCCAGGGCGGCGGCGGCGGGCGAGAGGTCAATCCCCACGCCGAACGCCTGTGGGAATTCGCTGAGGGCGGCCAGCAGCAGGCAGCCCGTGCCGGTGCCGAGGTCGAGGATGCGCGCCGGCGGACGTTCGGCGCTGGCATCGATGGCTGCCGAGATCAGCGTCTCCGAGTCGGCGCGCGGGATGAGCGTGGCCGGGGAGACCGCCAGTTCCAGCGTCCAGAACCCCTGGTGGCCGGTGATGAACGCCAGCGGTTCATGCGTCAGGCGGCGGGCCAGCAGGGTTTGGAACGGCGCTGGGTCGATATCGCGGCTGCGGTCCAGCGGCGCCGAGCGGTCGATGCCCAGCGTGTGGGCCAGCAGCAGGCGGGCTTCCAGGGGGGCGCTGTCGATGCCGGCGGCGGCCAGGGCCGTGGCGGCATCGCGCAGCAATTGGGCGATCTTCACTCCTCGGCCGCGAGGCGGGCGGCCTGGTCCTCGGCGGTCAGGGCGTCGATGAACTCGTCCAGATCGCCGGTCATCACGCGGTCTATCTTGTAGAGCGTAAGGTTGATGCGGTGGTCGGACACGCGGCCTTGCGGGAAGTTGTAGGTGCGGATGCGCTCCGAGCGGTCGCCGGTGCCGACCTGGGATTTGCGGTCGGCCGAGCGGGTGGCGTGCAAAGCGGCGCGTTGCTGCTCGTACAGCCGCGCGCGCAGCAGCTTCATGGCCTTGGCCTTGTTCTTATGCTGGCTTTTCTCTTCCTGCATCGCCACCGCAAGCCCGGTGGGCAGATGGGTGATGCGCACGGCACTCTCGGTTTTGTTGACGTGCTGGCCGCCGGCGCCCTGGGCGCGATAGACGTCGATGCGCAGATCCTTGGCCTCGTCGATCTGCACGTCCGCCTCCTCCGCCTCGGGCATGATGGCGACGGTGACGGTGGAGGTGTGGATGCGGCCCTGGCTTTCGGTGGCCGGCACGCGTTGGACGCGGTGCACACCGGATTCGTATTTCAGGCGGGCGAACACGGAACGGCCGGTGATTTCGGCGGTGGCGCCGCGCAATCCGCCGAGTTCGCTCTCGTCGTAGTCCATCACCTCGAAGCGCCAGCCTTGGGAGGCGGCGTATTTTTGGTACATGGCGAACAATTCGGCCGCGAACAGGCCGGCTTCGTCCCCACCGGCGGCGGGGCGGATTTCGAGGATGCCGGAGCGGTCGTCGGCCTCGTCCTTCGGCAGCAAGGAGATGCGGATGGCGTGTTCGAGGGCGGGGATGCGCTCTTTCAGGGAGCGCAGTTCTTCCTCGGCCATGTCGCGCATGTCCGGGTCGTCGAGCATGGCGGTGGCGTCGGCGGCGTCGCGCTCGGCGATGCGGAGTTCGCCGACGCGGGCCACGATGGGCTCCAGCTCGTTGAGTTCGCGGGACGCCTTGACGTAGGCATCACCGGTGATGGTGCCCTCGCCGAGCAGGGCGTTCAGCTCGGCGGCGCGGTCGACGATGCGGTCGAGCTTGAGAGCGAGGCTGGAACCGCTCATGCCAGATGCGTGGCGAGGTCCGCGAGCGCCACCTCGGTCTGTTCGCCGGTGGTGAGGTTCTTCACCTGCGCCACGCCGCGTGCGGCTTCGTCGCCGCCGATGATGACGGCGGCACGGGCACCCTGCTTGTTGGCGCGTTCCATGCGGCGCTTGAGGGTGCCGCGATAGCCGATTTCGGCGCGGATGCCGGCGCGGCGCAGGGCCTGCACGGCATCGACGGCGACAGTTTCCGCGTCGTCACCCGCAGGGATCACCACCACGGGCGCCGTCACGCCGGGGCTTGCGACCAACAGCATGGAGAGGCGCTCGATGCCGGCGGCCCAGCCAACGGCGGGGGTCGGCGGTCCGCCCATCTCGGCCACCAGGCCATCATAGCGCCCGCCGGCCATCACGGTGCCTTGGGCGCCGAGGGCGGTGGTGACGAATTCGAAGGCGGTGTGGCTGTAGTAATCCAGGCCGCGCACGATGCGGGGGTTTTCGCGGTATGGCACGCCCATGCGCGAGAGGTGCTCTTGCAGCTTGCCGTAGAAGGCGGCGGCGGACTCGGTCAGGTAGGGCGCGATCACTGGCGCATCGGCCACCAGGGCGCGGTCGGCGGCGTCCTTGCTGTCGAGGATGCGCATCGGGTTACGCTCCAGCCGGGAGCGGCTTTCCTCGGACAATTTGCCGCTGTGTTCGGTGAAATACGCGACCAGTGCCGTGCGATAGGCGGCGCGGCTTTCGGCATCGCCCAGCGTGTTCAGTTCCAGCACGGTGTCGGCGGAGATGCCGAGCGCTACCAGTATGTCCCAGCCGCAGGCGATCACCTCGGCATCGGCCAGCGGCTCGGACGGGCCGATGAGTTCGCAGCCGATCTGGTGGAACTGGCGGTAGCGGCCCTTCTGCGGCCGCTCGTAGCGAAACATCGGGCCGTTGTAGAACACCTTTTGCGGCAAGGACTGGGTGAGCCCACCCGTCACCAGGGCGCGGCAAACGCCGGCGGTGCCTTCGGGGCGCAAGGTCAGCGAGTCGCCGCCGCGATCGGTGAAGGAGTACATTTCCTTCGTCACCACATCCGACGTGTCGCCGAGGGTGCGGGAGAACACGCGGGTGTCCTCGAAGATCGGGGTGGCCCATTCGTCAAAGCCGTACGTCGCGCTGACACGTCGCGCGGTGTCGATCACATGGGCATGGCGGCGAAAATCCTCGCCAATCAGGTCGCGCGTGCCACGGACCGGTTGCAGGTCGTTCAAAGATCAATCCCTCGTAGGGTGGGTTGCACTGCGCAACCCACCATCACCCGCCAATCAGCGCAGGTTATTCCGCCGCGAGCTTCGCCGCAGCCTTCTCAGCCTCAATAATCGCCACCTTCGCCTCAACAAGGCCGATGATGTGCTCGATCATGCCCTCGCCTTCGACGGTGTGGTCGGTCTTGCCGGCCGCATACACCATATGCTTGCCGTTGCCGCCGCCGGTGACGCCGAGATCGGTCATCAGCGCCTCACCAGGCCCGTTCACCACGCAGCCGATGATGGACAGCGTCAGCGGGGTTTCGATGTGGGCGAGGCGTTCTTCCAGCGTCTGCACCGTCTGGATCACGTTGTAGCCCTGGCGGGCGCAAGACGGGCAGGAGATGATCTTGATGCCGCGATGGCGAATGCCGAGCGATTTCAGGATGTCCCAGCCGACCAGCACTTCTTCTTCCGGCTCGGCCGACAGCGACACGCGCATGGTGTCGCCGATGCCGGCCCAGAGCAAATTGCCCAGGCCGATCGAGGATTTCACCGTGCCGGCGCGCTTGGAGCCTGCTTCGGTGATGCCGATATGCAACGGGTGGTCGCACACTTCGGCAAGCTGGTTGTAGGCGGCGACGGCCATGAACACGTCCGACGCCTTCACCGAGATCTTGAACTCGTGGAAATCATTGTCCTGGAGGATGGCGGCATGTTCCAGGGCCGATTCCACCAGAGCTTCCGGGTTTGGCTCGCCGTATTTCTCCAGCAGATGGCGTTCCAGAGACCCCGCGTTCACGCCGATACGGATCGAGCAATTGTGGTCGCGCGCGGCCTTGATGACCTCACGCACCCGCTCGGCGCTGCCGATGTTGCCGGGGTTGATGCGCAGGCAGGCAGCACCGGCCTGGGCGGCCTCGATGGCGCGGCGATAGTGGAAATGGATGTCGGCCACGATCGGCACGTTCACACCGGCGACGATGTACTTCAGGGCCGCCGTGCTTTCCTCATCGGGGCAGGACACGCGCACGATATCCACGCCGGCCTTCTCGGCGCGCTTGATCTGCGCGATCGTGCCTTCGATGTCGGTGGTCAGCGTGTTGGTCATGGTCTGCACACTGACCGGCGCATCACCACCGACCGGGACGGAGCCCACGTGGATCTGGCGCGACTTGCGGCGTTCAATGTGCTGGTAGGGACGATAGCTGCTCATGAAAATCGGCTCCTGATGGAGGTGGCCGTTGATAACGGGTCCGGCGCAAGAAAGCTAAGGCAGCTTCGCGGGCGCCGGTGCGATGGGTTTGGGGGCGGGCACAACAACGGCAAGCTTGCCGTCGCGCACCTGGTCGAGGTCCAGCGGAAGATCGCGGCGCACCAGACCTTCGGCGCCGAGCGAGGCGGTGGCGATGCCATCCACCAGCACTTCGGTGCCGCCGGCGTTGCCCACCGTCAGCAACAAGCCGGGCTTGTTGGGCACAGGCCATGTTTCACCGGCACGCATGGTGCGGTTGACCACAACAATGCCGGATTTGTCGCGAACCTGCACCCAGGCTTCGGACTTGGCGCGAACCACCATGCGGCCACCATCGGCTGCGGGCGGCGCTGCGGGTGGCGCGGCCATGGTCGCGGCGGCGCTCAGGGGGGGCGGCAGCATCGCCTGCGGGCCAACGGGCACGAGCACCGGGATCGGAGGCGGGGGCGGCGTGGGGGTTACCACCTGCGGATTGACGGCCACCAGCGGCACGAGGCGCTCAGGGACCGCCTGCACCACCTCAACCCGCGGCGCGTTGGTGCCCGAAAAACGATACCAGCCAGCATAGGCGGCCACCACGAGCACCAGGCCCACCAGCACAACGGCGCCAGCCGGCACGCCGCGCTCGGGAACCGGGGCTGGAAAGGTCAGTTCGGTCTTGCGGTTGAGATCAGCGGCCTCAGCCCGAAAGCGGCGGGAAATTTCGTCGGGGTCAAGGCCGACAGCCCCGGCGTAGGTGCGCAGGAAGCCCACCGCATAGGCATTGCCCGGCAGGTCGCACAACCTGCCCTCTTCGATGGCCTGAAGGTAAGGCAGGCGAATGCGCAAATTCGCAGCGACTGCTGGCAAGGTCCAGCCCAGCCGCTCCCGCGCCACGCGCAGATCGCCACCAACGCCGCTTGCGCGGCGCGCCACATCGTCACCGAACTCATTGGCCGCAGGCGACATCATGGTTGTGCCTTCCGCCAGATTGGACCTGCGATCCTGCAACACCGCTTGGCAATCCCGTGGCAAAATGTTTACGAGGCGCTGCACTGCCCCTTTTTGGGCGACAACGTTCATTGTAAGCGTGTTCTACCTCCCCATGGGCGACTTGCCAACCGCTGCCTGTGGCGGTCAGACCACCAGCAATCCACGGCGTAACCCGCGGGTAACGGCCTCGGCACGGCTGCGCACCGCCAGTTTCGTGAAGACCGCCTCAAGATGATATTTCACCGTATGCGCCGAGATGCCCAACTTGCGGGCGATGGTCTTGTTGCTCATCCCCTCCCCCACCAGCGCCAGCACCTCCAATTCCCGCGGCGTGAGCAACGGGCGTTGCGGCGCTTCGGGCGGCGCAAACCCCACCCGGTCCGGCACGCCAGGCAGGCGCACCGTCAGGCCTTCGGCCAGAGCGGCGACGGCTGCTGCAATCTGGCCGCTGGCAGCCGCTGACGGCAAAACCCCCTGCACACCAATATCAGCCGCAATGGCCGGATCGTCGGACAGCACGAGAACGGCGCCGTCAAAACCCACGGCCTCCGCCGGCAACGCTGCGCCGGGCGGAAGATGCAGCACCATCACGTCCGCATCCGCCCCGGCGACGTCGAACTGGGACAGGTCGCGCAACAATTGCCGCTGCCGCAGCGCGTCGGCCACACGCAGCGTGATCGTGGGGCGGTGGTGCTGCGGATGGGGCACCAGCATGGCCCCGCTCATGCCGGCCGCCCCGCAACGCCGACATGACATTCCGCCACAGTGCCGCCCCGCAGCAGGCGCAATGCCAGCCGTGCGCCGATGGCCTCGGCGCCGAGCAGCAATGTCAGTGCGCGGGGCGTGGGCAGTTCGCCGCCATTGGCCGCGAGCAGAACATCGCCCTGCAGCAATTTGCCGCAGGCAGGCGAGCCCTCGGCGATGCTCAACACCATCAGGCCGGCACTCACGCCCGCCACGTTTTCCATCTCGCACGGGATCTGCACCGGCTGCACGCCCACGCCGAGCCAACCGCGCGGCACGCAGCCATGCGCCAAAAGCTGGGCCACCACGCGGTCGATCGTGGCCGAGGGGATCACCAGAACCTGGCTGCGCGGGCAAAAGGTGGACATGCCCAGCAGATGGCCGTGGCAATCCAGCACCGGCCCGCCTTCCGCATCATGGCCAAGCGCGACGTCCAGCCGGATCAACCGGTCAATTCGCCCGCCACATTGGCTTTGCCAGGCTGGCCCGGTCGCTGCGACAATGCCCAGCCGGGCCAGCGGGCCGCCGCTGCCGTCCGAGCCCAATGCCAGCACAAGACCGCCAACCTCAGGGGCGCGGGCCTCTGCCACCATGTCCGGCACCCTCGCGTCCAGCCGCAGGGCGGCCACGTTGGTGGACGAATCCCGCCCCACCAGCATCGCGATGACGCGTGCACCGCCCGGGAGAATGGCGATATATCCGTCTGTGTCCGGCAGGCTTTGTTCTGTCGTGACAGCAATGCCGTCCCCCCAGAGAATGGCCGAAATCCTGTGATGCGTGCCCCATTCAAGACCAATTACCACCGAAGATGCGGCCTTCACGCGGTCTGACACGGCGACGGAGAGGGCTTCGAAGGCATCGGTCATGACGGCGTCCTGCAGAGTGACAGCCTTATTCATATGGGGATGCCCGGCCAGATGCGGTATCGGGTGGATGGAGGGGGCCTGAATCGGCTATCACAACTTCATGACATCGCTTCGCGCTCGGCTGTTCGGCGTCTGGGTTCTCTCACTGGCGGCGTCCGTGGCGGTGGGCCTGCTGCTGGTGCAGCTTTATCACCAATCCACCGCGTCTCTCGTGCAACGCGCCGAGGATGAACTGACCCGAAGCTGCGATCGGATGGCGGACCGCTATGCCTATTATATCTCCGGCTGGACCGAAGCCGCCCCCGCCGCCGGCGACGCCGCGTTGCAGGGCGATCTTGATGCGGTGGCGCGACTGGCGCTGGCCACCCATCCGTCCCTGACCGGGGGCATCCTGCGCACTCCCGCCGAGATCACGCCGCCGACCGTCCAGAGCCAGACCGCCGCCGCCGCCTTGGCCGGCGACGGCGGTCTGGCTCTGGACGAGAACACGTCTGACCAAAGCACCACGCTGGTCTATGCCTGCCGCCTCGCGGGGCCGGTGCCGGATCTGGCGGCCTGGGTGGCCACGCAGGTGGAATCAGCACCGGGCTATGGCGCATTGCAGGTTGGGCTGGCGGTGCTGATGGGGCTCATGCTGGCGCTTTCAGCCGCACTCGCCTTTCTGGTCCGCACCTGGTCACGCCAGATCCGCCGGGTGGAGGATGCCCTCGCACAACACGACTCCGCCGGCCTGCCCCGCATCGCACCCACCGGCGAGGCGGAGCTTGACCGCATCGCCATGGCGCTGAACACCGCCGGCGAGCGCCTGCTGGCAGCGCGGAACGAGGCTGCGGCGGCCTCGTCGCGGGCCGCTTCAGCGGAGCGGATGGCGGCATTGGGGCGGGTGGCGGCCGGCGTGGCGCATGAGATCCGCAACCCGATCGCGGCCATGCGGCTGCGGGCCGAAGGGGCGCTTGCGATCGATCAGGACAGTGAACCCTTGCGCGCAGCCGCACGCGGCCGGACGGCGCTGGACGCCATTCTTGGCCAGATTGACCGGCTGGACCGGTTAAGCGGCGAGTTGCTCACCATGACGCAACGGCGCACGCCCGCGCCGGAATGGGTCGATCTGCAGGATTTCCTGGCCACATGCCAGGCCGACTGGCCGGATGCACCGCTGCGCATCGAAGCCGCTGACGGCGCGGCGCTGTTTGACCGCGAGATGATCCGCCGGGCGTTGGACAATTTGATCCAGAACGCGGCCCGTCATGCGCCGTCGGGAACGGAGATCGTGCTGCGCGCCCATCTCTCGCCGGACTGGCTGCGCTTCGAGGTCGAGGATTCCGGCCCCGGCGTCCCCCCCGCCTTGCGTGACAGCCTGTTCGAGCCCTTCGTGACCAGCCGCGCCGACGGCACCGGGCTGGGCCTGGCCATCGCCCGCGAGATGGTCCAGGCCCATGACGGCCGCCTGTTCCTGGCGCGGGCCAACGGCGGCTGCGTGTTTGCGCTCGAACTGCCACCGGAGCCCCGGCCATGAGCCTCATTCTGGTGGTGGACGACGACGACGCCTTGCGCGAAAGCCTGGCCGAAGCCCTGACCGATCTGGGCCACACGCCCGCCTTGGCAGCCGACGGCCGGGCCGCCCTCGCCCGGCTGGATCGCGGACCGGTGGACGCGGTTCTGCTCGACCTGCGGATGCCGGGCATGGACGGGATGGAGGTTCTGGCCCGCATCCGTGCACGACCAGGCCCACCACCGGTGGCGGTGCTGACCGCCGTGCCCACCGCCGCCAACACCATCGAGGCGATGCGTCTGGGGGCGGTCGATCATCTGGCCAAGCCCATCGGCCGCATCGAACTGGCCGCTTTGGTGGCACGCATGCTGCCGACCGAACCGGCCCGCGCCAGCATGCCCACCGCCGAGATCGATGCCGACACGCTCGTCGGCGGCTCGGCCGCGATGCGCAGCGTGCAGAAGGCGATCGGCATGTTGGCCGACAGCGACACCAGCGTGCTCATCACCGGCGAGACCGGCACCGGCAAGGAGGTGGTGGCCCACGCCATCCATCGCCACGGGCGGCGCGCCGCCAAGCCGTTCGTGGCGCTGAACTGTGCCGCCATTCCCGCCGAGTTGCTGGAAAGCCAGCTGTTCGGCCACACCCGTGGCGCGTTTACCGGGGCGGTGGCGGACACGCTCGGCTCGTTCCGCACCGCTGATGGCGGCACGCTGTTCCTCGATGAGATCGGCGACATGGCGGCCTCGTTGCAGGCCAAGCTGCTGCGGGTGTTGCAGGAGCGCATCGTGACGCCGCTGGGCGGCAAGCCGGTGGCGGTGGACGTGCGCATCATCTCCGCCACCCATCAGGATCTGTCAGCCGCCGTGCGCGGGGGCAGCTTCCGCGAGGATCTGTTCTACCGCCTCGGCGTGGTGCCGCTGGCATTGCCGCCGCTGCGGGACCGGCTGGCCGATATTGTCGAGTTGGCCGAGCATTTCCTGGCGCTGTTCAGCACTCCGCCGAAGCGTCTGTCGGCGGATGCGGCCTCGTTGCTGCTGGCACATGACTGGCCGGGCAATGTGCGCGAATTGCGCAACGCCATGGAACGTGCCGCCGTGCTGGGCCGACAGGCGGTGGTGTCCGCCGCCGACCTCGCCTTCCTGCACACCGCCGCCACATCCGTCGGCCCAATTCCGGCCACCGATCTGCCGGGTGCGGTGGAGCAACTGGAACGAGCGATGATCGCACGGGCGCTGGCCGATGCTGCCGGCAACCGCAGCGAGGCGGCGCGACGGCTCGGCATTCATCGCCAGTTGCTGCATGAAAAGATGCGGCGCTACGGAATCGAGCTGTCCGAAAACCGGACAGCCCCTGTCGGGAATGCGGACGAGAAGAGCCTTAAAATTCTCTAACAATTGTTTTATATCAATGAGATAAAACATGGCACGGCGCATGCAATCCAACACTGCACGGGACACACCCCGCAAGAATAGGATCCGCACCATGTCGTTTTTCACAAAACCGCGTTTCGCAGCGTTCCTGCTCGCAGCCCCCATGCTGGCAGGTGCCACCGGCCTGGCTGTGGCGCAGATGCGCCCCCCTGCCGCCCTGGCGTCCGGTAATTTCGACCCGGCCCAACTGCCGGAATTCAAAGGCAAGGTGGCGCAATACACCCTCACGCCGCGTGGCGATGTCGATGGCCTCATTTTGGCTGACGGCACCGAAGTGCACGTGCCGCCGCATCTGTCCAACGCTCTGGTGTTCAGCATCAAGCCGGGCGATGCGGTCAGCATCCGTGGCCTGAAGGCCCGCGCCGTGCCGATGGTGTCCGCCGTCACCGTCACCAACGACGCCAGCGGCGCCGTGATCGGCGGCACGGAACCGGCCGGTCGCCCCGGCGAGGGCGCTCTGATGGAGGTGTCTGGCAAGATCAAGGCAACCTTGCACACGCCGCGCGGCGATGTCGGCGGCGCCTTGCTGGAGGACGGCACTGTGCTGCGCCTGCCGCCGCAGGAAGCGCAGAAGCGGGTGGCGGCATTGGCCCCAGGCCAGACCATCGCCGTGAAGGGCTTCGGCGTGTCCAGCCCGCTCGGCAAGTCGATTGCCGTGCTGGAAATGGGGCCGAGCGCTGACAAGCTGACCAAGGTGGAAATGCCCCGTGGCCATCACGGACCGCGCGGCGAGCACGGCCCGGATGGCAAGATGGGCGGCATGCACGAGGGCATGATGGGCGGAATGGGTGGCCACCCGCCCATGAAGCCGTAAGCCCGAGACGCTAAAGCGTGCCCAACACCGCAAGGCGGAATGGCAGCACCTCGATCCGCTGCCAAACCCCGCCGGTGACGTAAGGGTCGGTTGTCAGCCACGCATCAAGCTCCGCGCGGCTGGCAAAATCGACGATCGCCACCGAGCCGATCATGGCGCCGTGCTCATCGAGCACGGCGCCACCTGCTTTCAGCCGGCCGTCGGCCAGCATCGGCGCCACGTTCGCCAGATGCGCCTCCCGCACGCCCATGCGGCGGGCCACCGCGTCCGCATCGGTTCCGTCATAAGCCGTGACAACATATTGCGGCATGACTTCAGCCCCCTGTTGCGCCCTGCGTGTTGACATAAAGCGAATACAGCGACCGGCTGGCCGCCATGAACAGCCGGTTGCGGTGACGTCCGCCGAACGCCACATTGGCGCAGCGCTCCGGCAGATGGATATGCCCGATCGGCTCGCCCTGTGTGTTGAACACCCGCACGCCGTCCAATTCGGCGGTGCCCATGCCCCAGCCGCACCACAGATTGCCCTCGACATCCACCCGGAACCCATCCGGCGTGCCGCCCGGCCCTGCGTTGATGAATGTGCGGCCATTGCGGATGCGTGGGCCGTCAACGTCATAGACCAGGATTTCACGCGGATTGGCGCGAGACGCCACGATGTAGAGCAGGCTCTCGTCCGGTGAGAACGCCAGCCCGTTCGGCCCAGGAATGTCGTCCGCCACCACGCTGACCGAGCCCGACGGGTCGATACGATAGACGCATTGCGGCAATTCCGGCTCGGCCTTCTCGCCTTCGTAAAAGCCCAGAATCCCGAAGGGTGGATCGGTGAACCACACCGCGCCATCGCTGGACACCACCACATCGTTGGGCGAATTCAGGCGCTTGCCGCCGAAGCTGTCGGCCAGGACGGTGATGCTGCCGTCATACTCGGTGCGCGTCACGCGCCGCGCGCCGTGCTCGCAGGTGATCAGACGGCCCTGCCGGTCGCGGGTGTTGCCGTTGCCGTGGTCAGACGGCTTGCGGTACACCGAAACAGCGCCCGTCTCCTCTTCCCATTTCAGCATGCGGTTGTTGGGGATGTCGCTCCACAACAGATAGCGCCCATCGCCGAACCAGACCGGACCCTCGGCCCAGCGGCAGCCGGTATAGAGCCGCTCGATACCGCCGAGCACGCGAAAGCGGTCAAAGCTCTTGTCCAGCGAAACGACGTCCGAATCCGGATAGCGCGCCTGTGGTTCCCACATGGTCAGTCCTCCCCTTTTTGCTGGGCGGAACAGTGACGCATGCGCAGCGATTGCGGAAGCCTTGGCACCCGCGCGATGCGCAGGCATGTTTCGCCCATAGGGAGAACGACCATGACCAATCGCTACGATGTTGACGCCTTGCGCAAATTCGCCACGCATCTGTTCGAAAAAGCCGGCCTGGATTCCGAAAAGGCCAGCGTGACCGCCAACATCCTCGTGGAGGGTGATCTGCTCGGCCACACCACGCATGGCCTGGCGCTGCTGCCGGCCTATCTGGACGCCGCCGAATCAGGCGCCATGCGCGGCACCGGCCTGCCGGACGTGATCTCGGCCACCTCGGTTGTCGAAACCTGGGACGGGCTGCGCCTGCCGGGGCCTTGGCTGGTGCAGCGCGCCGCCGAACTCGCCTCGCAGCGCGCCGCCGGGGTGGGGCTGTCTGCCGTGTCCATCCGTCGTGCGTCGCATATCGGCTGCCTGGCGGCGTATCTGAAGCCGATCACCGATCGCGGCCAGATGTTGATCGTCACCTGCTCCGACCCCTCGGTGGCCTCCGTGGCCCCGTTCGGCGGCACGAAGCGCGTCTACACGCCCAACCCGCTGGCCGCCGGCTGGCCGTCCCCGGGCGGCCCGGTGATGATTGACGTGTCGATGTCCATCACCACCAACGGCATGACCGGCCGGATGCGCGCCGAGGGCAAGCAGTTCGAACACCCCTGGCTGCTGGACGCCGCCGGCACCCCCACGCGGGACCCGAACGCCTTCTTCACCAATCCGCCCGGCAGCCTGCAACCGCTCGGCGGCAGCGAAGCGGGCCACAAGGGCTATGCGCTCGGACTGTTGCTGGAGGCCCTCACCTCCGCCCTTTCGGGCCACGGCCGCGCCGATGCCCCCACCGAATGGGGCGCCTCGGTGCTCGTGATGGTGGTGGACCCCAACCGCTTCGGCGGCGGCGAGGCGTTCCTGCGCGAGACCGGCTGGATGAAAGACGCCGTCCACACCAACCCGCCCGGCCCGATGGGCCTGCCGGTCCGACTGCCCGGCGAGCGCGGCTTGCTGCTGCGCGAGATGGCGCTCGTCAACGGCGTGCACCTGCATCCCTCCTTGCCGAAGATGCTGGCCGAACGCGGCGCCAAGGCGGGCCTGGCCGCGCCGGCGCCAAAATAGGATCTCAGCGGCCCGGTCCCCGTCTGCCCGCCGTTACGGCAGGCAGACGGGAGGATCAGGCCTCCAGGCTTCTGGGCAACGTGATTGTGAACATTGTCCCGCCATCCAGGGAGTCGACCGAGACCTTTCCCTTCATCTCGGATATGATATCGCCGATGATGGACAGCCCAAGACCGGTGCCGACGCCGGCGGCCTTTGTGGTGAAGAACGGCTCGAAGACTCGCGGCAGGATGGCCGCCGGAATACCTCCCGCGTGATCGCTGACCCTGATTTCAATAAGGTCGTTGTTCACTTGCGCCGTCAACGCGATCTTGCGCGATCCGGGGAACACCGCGAGGCCCTGGCTTTCGTAAGCGTGACAGGCATTGACGATCAAATTGATGAACACCTGCTGCAGCCGCGCCACCTGGCCGCTCACCGGCGGAAGGTCGCCGGGGATATTGATGGCCAATTGCACCCGACTGTCGCGCAAGATGCCCACCATCAGCACCTTGACGCCCATTATGGCCTCCGACAGCGACACAGTCTCAATCTTCATGGCTTCCATTCGACCGAACGACAAAACCTGATCGATCAACAATGACGCCCGATGCGTCAGGTCGATAATCGTTTGCAGCTTTTGCTCCACCCGCCCCGTCGGCTCCGACACCCGCGCCAGGGCCCGCAGTCCGTTTTCGGCCGCCATGCTGATCCCCATCAGCCGCTGGTTCAGTTCATGGGCCATGCCCGTGGCCAATTCGCCGAGTTGGGCCAGCTTGTTCGACTGGGCCAGCTGGATGTTCATCTGACGTTCAACCGTGAAGTCGGTCAGGATGCTGGTCATTTCGAGGACGCCGAGCGCATTGACGTGCCCACGGTTCGTCATTTGCAGCCATGTCCAGGTTTCATCCTTGCGGCGGAAGCGGAATTCGAGACTGCTTTCCTTGCCAGCCTCCGCCTGAAGCATCAAGGCGTTCAATTTCAATCGGCCGGCGGGATCGGTATTCTCCCGAAACCATCTGATGTCTTTGGCTTCGGCAGCCGTATAGCCCGTCAACGCCTCAATGGAATCAGCGACAAAACTACGCGCCCAGACATTGGCGGTGGTGCGCTCATGGCGGATCAACACACCGGGCATGGCGGCGACCAGACTGGCGATATCGGTCGCCATCAACGCCCGTTCAGCGCGGGCTGCGCGCTTTTCGGTGATGTCCGCTGAAATGGACACGAAATGAGTCACGATCCCGGCATGGTCGCGGATTGGCGAGATGTTCAGCGCGACCCAATATCTGCCGCCGTCTTTGCGCTTGTTTTCAATTTCCGTGATGACAGGCATCCCCCGCCCCAACAGTGTGCGAATGCCCAGGCGGGTTTTGATATCCGACAGCGGTCCCTGCAACAGCGCTGGAGACTGACCCTTGATCTCGGCAAGGTCATATCCCGTCATCTGCTCGAAGGCAGGATTGGCGAAAAGAATGTGCGGGCCGCCGCGCGTGAAGTCCGCGTCCGTGATCATCACGGACGTTTTGCAGGCCGCAAACGCGGAACGCAGCAAGATATCGGTGTCTTGTAAGTTAAAGCGGCACAGGAGGGGCCGCAGCGATGAAGCGGCGTACAACAGCATGGACGCGATCGGGGCGAGATCGGCTGGCGGTTCGGTAAAGCCGACCACGATCACATAACGGTCGTCCAGAATGCCCAAGGGTGTGGCGATCAAGCCTACCAGCCCGTGGGCGAGGAAGATCTTCGCATCAGCCACCCCCGCATCGGACGTCGACAGGTCACGCGAGGCAACCTGCTGTCCGGCAAACAACGCCCTTCCCAGGACGGAGTTATCCTCCGTCATACGCAGGGCGCACAATGCGTGGATGAGGGCGGCCTGGCCGCTGCCATTCGGCACCGAACCGGCGACGGCGATGGCCCCTTGCCCCGGCGCAGAAACGCGCAGCACACTGCAGAAAGCCCCCTGCGTCATGCCTTGCAGTGTCGTGAAGGTGTCAGCGATCGCGTCATCGAGATGGCAAATCTCCGCGCCGATGATCAGTCGGTCGCGCAGTTACTCGGCACTTTCCCCCTGAATGACCGCGCGATGGCCGTCACGCATCAACTCAAGCTGTTGAACCACAAGGCTGGCGATGTCTTCAAGCTGCCCGCGCTGGGCCGGTGTTACGTCCGTGCGCGGTGCCCGGTCCATGACGGACAACGAACCGATGATGTGTCCGCCGGCTGTTATCAATGGGGTAATGGCACAGAAACGAATATTGGCGGCCACGCGGACGCTGTGGTGTCCGCTAACACGCGGATCGTGATGGGTGTCTGACACGACAAAGGTCGAAAAACCTTGTGGAACCTGACTGCATAACGAACCCATGTCGGCCGTGTCGGACATGGAAAGTCCCCAAGCCGCCCGCACCTGGGTGGACCCATCCGCCACCAAGGACACCACCGCGATGGGGGCTTCGTACACGGCGCTTGCGACTCTGAGGGCTGCGTCAAAACGTGTCCATTGCGCCTGGGGGAGGTCGTATTCAGACACGACCTGTGGTCGTGCTGCCTGGTCGGCATACATTGAAACTGCCTCTGTGCACCCGTGAGCGCGTCACGGTCTGTTCATCTAGCAGATAAATTTAGAATATTTACGGTTTTGCGAGTTTTCACGACCAATAATTACAAGTTTTTTAAAAAAATTTGTAGAAATTTTAGAAAATTTGCCCGCCATTTTTTCCAAAACCTGGTGTTTTTGCTGTTAATTTCTGCTGTCGTTTCGGAACAACACCAGGTAAATTTATTTATGATTATTTGCAAATAAATACATACTGCCACACAATTTTCCTTTCGATACAATTTGCCAAATTGATCACGATGGACATTTTACCGGTAAGTATCTGCGAATGTTTAGTAAATTTCTCTGTCTACATTGTCGGGATCGACTGTCGTGGCTATTGTCGCCGTAACGGCGATAACGCTCGCCGACCACAAAGACCGGCGCGGGACAGCGCATTGTCAGGCTGACGGGACCACGCACCGGGAGGGTCATGCTGGTTCATGAGGCCGCACGAGCGAGCAACCTTGCATGCCCGGTTGCCACAATCCCCAAGAACGAAGCCGCCCAATCGACTGTCAGCGCAATGACCCCCCCGCCCCACATTGCGAAAAAATCATGTGGCTTTGGCAGGACAGAGCAGGGCCATTGGCCAAGGCGGGGAAAGATCCGACGCCACGACCGGGCGGGGGAGACAGACCGGCGCCCAGGATCACCGCATCTACCCGGTGCGTGTCGCGCCGGTTGGCCTGTGCCAGAGGGCGCCATCCTCCAACGGGGTTAACCCCGCAGCGCCCAGACTGGCGCTATGTGTCTCCTGTCGACTGGGCGGCGGCGCCGAGCAGCGCCCTGATTTCGGCCTCAAGATCAGCGACCACGGACAGATAATCGGCCACCTCATCAGGCTTTTGGTGGGCATCCGCCAGGCTTTCGAACGTGACCAACGTGCGGCGCGCCAGAGCGTAATCCTCGCAGACAATCCGAAAGTCCTGGTTGGCCATCCAAAGGCGACGGATAAGGAGTGCATCCTTTGGAAATCTCTCAATAACTTGCCTGAGATCGAGCCCTGTGGCATCATTGTTTGCCATCTTTGATCACCAACCCTCAGATCAAAAGATCTACGAAGCATAAAACAACTATTTTTTTAATAACTCTACGCACGTCACTGTTAAGTAACTCTCGTGTTTTTTCCTTGTGCAATTTTTAGGCACATATATCCTGACCTCGTCATCTGATGATTGAATTGAGCCAGCGTTTTCATGGTTGGCGCCATTCCAGGTTCTGGATTGTTTTGCGGCGATGCACATCAGGCACCGGAAGAGGCTGGCATATGTTCAATGAAGCCAAACGTGGCGCTGGGCCGGACGCCGTCCGCCACCAAATGACCCGGGTGCTCGCGTCCGCCGATTTCGATGCCTCGGACCGCAACCGGCGCTTCCTGAAATACGTGGTCGATGAAACGCTGGAAGGCCGGGCCGACAGGGTCAAGGCCTACACCATCGCAACCACCGTCTTTGGCCGCGACGCGAGCTTCGATCCGCAAATCGATTCGATTGTCCGCATCGAAGCCGGCCGCCTGCGACGTTCGCTGGAGCGCTATTACCTCACCGCAGGCGCGAAGGACCCGGTCCGGATCGAAATCCCACGAGGCAGCTATGTGCCTGACTTCGAAGCCACCGACGCCTCGGCCACCGACCTGCCACCGCCTGCGGAAGCAACGAATTCCAAACGCTCCGGTCGCAATGGACGCGCACTCCTGGTGATGACGTTCGAGGAAGACGGCGACCCATCGGCATGGCGAGGCTTCACGCGCGGGTTCACCCGTCAGCTTATCGTGGGGCTGACCCGTTTCACCGATCTGTTTGTCTTTGGGCAGCACGCCCCTCTGGGCCATGCCGGCCCGACAGATACGGCATCGCGCGTGGCTGCGTTCGACATCGAATACCTTCTCACGGGCGGCACCACGGTCTCAGCCGATCGCTTCAGCGTGGAGGCATTGCTGATCGATGCACGGACAGGCCAACATATCTGGGCCGGATCGTTCGAGCGCAACCTGCAGACGCACGATGCGGCCACGGTGCGCGACGAGATTGCCAATGGCATCGCCCGCACCCTGGCGCAGCCCTATGGGGTCATCTTCAGCACGATCGCCCGGCACACCGATGAAACGCCGCCGGAGGATCTGGGGTCGTATGATCGGGTTATCCAGTTCTATCAGTATTGGCGATCGTATGACCGCACGCTGTTCGAACCCGTTCGCGCGGGACTGGAGCAGGCGATCGTTAACGACCCTGACTATGCGGAGGCTTTCGCCTGCCTGTCGCAGATGTATTCCAACGCCTTCAGGCTCCGTCCTGATGGTCGTGGCCGCACGCCACCTCCGTTGCAGCGGGCGCTGGCGTTGGCGCGCCGTGCGATCGAACTGGCCCCGAGCGCCAGCCGTGGGCACCACGCCCTCGCGCTCGCCCTGTGGTTCGCCGGCGATGTCAGCGGCGCCCTTGTCGCACTGGAGAGCAGCCACGCGCTCAATCCGAACGATACGGATGTCATGGCCGATCTCGGGTTGCGCTACGCATTGCGGGCCACATGGGACAAGGCGGTGCCTCTCCTGGAGGAGGCCTTCGCACGCAACCCCGCTGAGTCGAGCATCTACCGGATTGGACTGTCGCTGCATCATTACGTGAATGGCCGTTACGACGAGGCGCTGGCCCAGGCGCACCAGATCGAGGCCCCGCATATCGTCTACGGCTACATCATGATCGCCATAGCCGCGGCCCAACTCGGCTTGCAGCACGAGGCCGAGGCTGGAGTGAAAGCCATTTTAACGATCGACCCCGCATATGGCGCGCACCGCACACGCGACCTCAAGGCCCACAATCTTCACGACGATCTCATTGAGGTTGTTGTGGAAGGTCTGCGCAAGGCTGGTTTGCCGCGGTGCAACGCTGAGGCAGCAGAAGGCGTGATGCCCGCCTTGCGCGTCATTTAGATGGCGCAGGAATTCTGATTTTACATACGCCACCGAAATCGCCGGACGTAACAGTAATTAACGCCACCAATACTCACGCATTGACCTGCATCAATTGCATAGTTGCATTCGAGGTTCAGTTGTTGATCAGTCTTGTTGTTCCTCCAAACCGAAAGGTGCCGAAAGTGACACTCGCCCCAAAACTCCGCGGCCTTGCCGTGCTCGTGCCAGCGATGCTCCTGTCTGCCTGCGGCGTGCCCCAGGACAAATACGATGCGCTCCAGGCGCAGAACCAACAGCTTCAGCAGCAGGTCGCCAACGACCAGGCGCGTATCGGCCGCCTGCGGGGCGCGATCAAATACACCGTCAACAGCGACCTGCTGTTCCCGTCGGGCAGCTGGACGATGTCGGATGACGGCAAGGACGTCATCAGCAAGATGGCCAAGACCCTGGCGTCCAGCATGCAGGAGAAGCTGCTGGTGAAGGGCTTTACCGACAACGCCCCCATTGGCCCTGGCCTGCAGCGGCTGGGCGTGATGACGAACCAGGATCTGTCGCAGAAGCGGGCTGAGAGCGTCATGCAGTTCATCGTCTCGCAGGGCGTGCGGCAGGATCTTCTCACGGCGCAGGGTTTCGGCGAGACGCAGCCGGTGGCGACCAACAGCACGCCACAGGGCCGGGCGCAGAACCGCCGCGTCGAAATCACCATCGCTGGGTCCGGTTCGTAAGGACCAGACCGGAGTTCGGCACATGATTGCGGGTTTCCTGTTGAGCGGGCGGTCCGCTCAACAGAGAGATCCCCGATGGCCCTGGCACATCGTCGCATGCGTTGCGCTGCTTGGCGTTCTGTCGGCCTGTTCCGTGTCGCGGGGCGCACCGCCTTCGGCCGCCGAGAGCGAGCACGCAACGGTTATCGGTGTGCCCAATGCACGTTTCTGGGTCGATCGCGGCACCGAAGCCATCACCATGGAAATGGCGCGCTCGGTCGCGGCGGAGGCCGAAACCCATGGCTTCTCCGCACGCGGGCGGCGGCCGCCGTCCCATTTCCTCGCTTTGTCCGGCGGCAGCGACGATGGCGCGTTCGGCGCCGGCCTGCTGGTTGGCTGGACCGCAAGCGGGCAGCGGCCTGAATTCCGCCTGGTGACCGGCATTTCCACCGGCGGGTTAATCGCGCCGTTCGCCTATCTCGGCCCCGCCTATGACCCGCAGCTTCGCGCCGTGTTCACCGGCGTGACGCAAAAGGATATCCTGCGCACCCGTTTCCTGACCGCGGCAGTGTTCGATGATGCGCTGGCCGATACATCGCCGCTGTACAGCCTGATCAGCCGCTATGTGGACGAGCAGATGGTGGCGGACATCGCGCGGGAATACCGCAAGGGACGCCTGCTGCTGATCGGCACCACGAATATCGACCTTCAGCGCCCGGTACTGTGGAACCTCGGCGCCATCGCCGCCAGCGGCCATCCAGGCGCGCTGGATCTGATCCGGCGGATCATGCTGGCATCCGCCGCCATCCCCGGCGCATTCCCGCCGGTGTTGATCGACGTGGACGTCAAGGGCGAGCACCGCCAGGAAATGCATGTGGATGGGGGCGTGGTGGCCCAGACATTCCTGTATCCGGTCTCAGTACAGCTTCAGCGCGAATCACGCAGGGTGGGCATCGAACGCGAGCGAACCGCCTATATCATTCGCAACGGACGGCTCGATCCGGAATGGACCGCAACCGAACGGCGCTTCATTTCCATCGCCGGACGCGCCGTGTCGACGATGATCCATTACAGCGGCGTCAATGACGTCATGCGCATCTACGCGCAGACGCAACGCGATGGCGTGGCGTTTCGGCTGGCGTATATCGAGCCGGACTTCAAAGCCGAGCACACCGAGGATTTCGCCCCCGTCTACATGAATGCGCTGTTCAACCACGCCTACGAAAGGGCTCGTACGGGATATCCGTGGCACACAGCCCCGCCATTCCTGGAGTCCCCCGCCAGCAGCGAGACACCGTAACGCCGCGAGGGGTGGCTACTCCCCCACATCCACCCGCGCGCCCTTGGTGGCGAACGCGACGGCGACGGGTTGTTGCACAACACTCAGAACGGCGGCCGCACCAAAACTAAGGGCGACCATGACCACGACGGCAGTGAGAAACATGCGCATGGGTGTGCCTTTCTATTCAGCCGGCTGCTGCGGGTTGGGTTTGCCGGTTTTGGCCAGTTCTTCCGCAACCCACAGGCTGTGATGGTCCTTGGCCCACTTCAGATCGACGTTGCCTGTGTTCATGGCATCGATCGCGCCTTCCATTCCCACCGAGCCGATATAGATATGGCCGAACATGGCGGCGATCATCAGCACGGCGATGCCGCCATGAACCACCTGGGCGATCTGCATGCCGAAGATGTTGGTGACATAGAACGGAAACAGCAGCGCGAAGCCGGTGATGGCCAGCGAGCCGCCGCCGAGGACCACGATCCAGAACACAACCTTCTGACCGCCGTTGAACTTTTCAGCCGGCGGATGCCGGTTGCCGATAAACCCGCCACCCTGGCGAAACCACTCGATATCCACCTTGTTGGGGATATTCGCGCGCACCCAGACGAGCAGCATCAAGATAACACCCGCCGCGAAGGGGAAGCCCACGAAGTTGTGCGACAGCTTCAGCCAGTGCGAGATTTCACTGAAGGCGTCATTTCCCAGCAGCGGCAGCAACACCGCACGGCCCGCCACCATGTTCAGGCCCGAGAGGGCGAGCACGCACCACGAACCCGCGGTGAGCCAGTGCATGAAGCGTTCGAACGAGCCGAACCGCAGCAAGGTCGCCACGCCACGTCCACCGGCGATCAGCATGCGCCCCTTGATGACATAGAACAGCGCCAGCAGGGCCAGGGTGCCGAGCACGCAGGCCGCCGTGATCCACAGCAGCGGTCCACGGCGGTAATCGCGCCATGTACGGCCATCGGGCTGGATCAGCACGGCGGCGCGACTGTCAGGAATGGAGATCGTGCCCTCGATGCGCCGCATCTGGCCGAGAAGCTCCTTCTCCTTCACTTCCAGCGTGTCGGTGTTCATGCCCTGCTCGGGGGCGGACGGGCGAACCGGCGCCTGCGCCATCGCCGTATGGGTGGCGAGGCCGAGCAGCAACACCAAGGCCAGACGACGCAAGGTGGGGCGACGCAGGATAGTGTGATTAAACATTAACCGTCTCCTGATAGGCGGTCTGCCAACCCCATGAGCCCGAGCCATAGCCGCGCTTGAGCACGCGCTCGCGGTAGATCTGGGCGATGATCTCGCCGTCGCCGGCCAGCAGCGACTTCGTGGAGCACATCTCCGCACAGAGCGGCAGTTTGCCCTCTGCCATGCGGTTGGCGCCGTATTTGGCGAATTCGGCGGCCGAGCCGTCAGCGCCTTCCGGGCCACCCGAGCAATAGGTGCATTTGTCCATTTTGCCGCGGGAGCCGAAATTGCCCAGCTTGGGATATTGCGGCGCGCCGAACGGGCAGGCGTAGAAGCAATAGCCGCAGCCGATGCAGAGATCCTTGCTGTGCAGCACCACGCCGTCGGCGGTGGTGAAGAAGCAATCGACCGGGCAGACGGCGGCGCACGGCGCATCCGTGCAGTGCATGCAGGCCATGGAGACGGACCGCTCGCCGGGCTTGCCGTCATTGATGGTGACGACGCGCCGGCGGTTGATGCCCCACGGCACCTCGTTGGCGTTCTTGCAGGCGGTGACGCAGGCGTTGCATTCGATGCAGCGATCGGCGTCGCAGAGGAATTTTACGCGGGCCATTTGTGTGCGCTCCTTACGCGATCGCTGTCGCGATTTGGCACAATGTCACTTTGGTTTCCTGCATCGCGGTCACCGGATCGTAGCCGTAGGTGGTGAGCGCGTTGACGCTCTCGCCCAGCACGATCGGATCGGCGCCCTTGGGGTATTTCGAGCGTTGGTCAACGCCTTGGAACCAGCCGGCGAAGTGAAACGGCATGAAGGCCACGCCGGGGCCGACGCGCTCAGTCACCTGCGCCTTGACGCGGGCCTTGGAGTTCGATTCAGCGCCCGTCACCCACACCATCGCACCGTCCTCGATGCCGCGCGCCTTGGCGTCATTGGGGTTGATCTCGACGAACATGTCCTGCTGCAACTCGGCCAGCCAGACGTTGGAGCGGGTTTCCTCGCCGCCACCTTCGTATTCCACCAGGCGGCCGGAGGTGAGCACGATGGGGAAGTTCTTGAACACGCCCAGATCGACGGCGCGCTTCTGCACGGTGGCGCCGATATTGGTCAGGCGAAAGCTGCGGGAGTCGGGCAGCGTGGGGTATTTGGCCACGAGGTCGGGGCGGGAGGTGTAGATCGGCTCGCGGTGCACGGGCACCGGGTCGGGCAGGTTGAAGGCGTTGGCGCGGGCCTTGGCGTTGCCGTAGGGCACGATGCCATGGGCGATGCAGACGCGCTGGATGCCGCCGGAGAGATCGATGGCCCAGGAGACGGTATCAGGCGTGGCGCCGCCGATCTTGTCGATCACGGCGCGTTCGGCGGCCGTCAGGTCGCCGTCCCAGCCGAGCTTTTTCAGCACGCCGAGGGTGACTTCCGGATAGCCGTCCTTGATCTCCGAACCGAGCGAATAGCTGCCCTCAGCCAGCAAGGTGACGCCGTTGCGCTCCACGCCGAAGCGGGCGCGGAAGGTGCCGCCGCCGTCCTTCACGTGCAGATTGGTGTTGTAGAGGATGTGGCTGCCCGGATGCTTCTGCTCCGGCGTGCCCCAGCACGGCCATGGCAGGCCATAGGTGTCGCCGTCCACTTCGCCGCCCTTGGCCTTGAGGGTGACGATGTCGAACTTGTCCTGGTTGGCCATATGGGCCTTCAGGCGTTCCGGCGACTGACCGGTGTAGCCGGTTGACCACGCGCCGCGATTGATCTCGCGCAGGAT
Source organism: Acetobacteraceae bacterium (assembly GCA_040399685.1). Lineage (GTDB taxonomy): Bacteria > Pseudomonadota > Alphaproteobacteria > Acetobacterales > Acetobacteraceae > CAIQQQ01. The sequence goes on along the minus strand of JBBART010000002.1, from coordinate 276,573 downwards.
GTCCTCGGCCACCGGCACGTTGCCCTCGACCTTGATGTTCTTGAACATCTTGTCGGCGAAGCCGAGCTTGGCGGCGAGGCGATACATCACCTCGTAATCGTCCTTGCTCTCCCAGATCGGCGGCACCACGCGGTCCGACCATTGCAGCGAACGGTTGGACGCGGTGCGGCTGCCCTTGGTTTCGAACTGGGTGCAGATCGGCAGCAGATAGGTGTTGTCCTTGCGCTCGGACACCACGGCGAAGGTGGTCGGATGCGGGTCGGCGACCACCAGCAGGTCGAGTGCCTCCAGCCCCTTCACCATCTCGGGCATGCGGGTGACGGTGTTGCCGCCATGGCCGAACACCATCATCGCCCGCAGCGGGTTGCGCTGGTCGATGTCTTCTTTCTTGGCCAGCACGGCATCGAACCAGCGTGTGGTGGGAATGCCGGGCAGTTCCATCATCTTCTTGTCGTCAAAGCGCGACAGCAGATAGTCGTAATCGACTTCCCACACCCGCGCCCAATGCTTCCACGCACTTTCCGCCAGGCCGTAATAATACGGCAGCGAGGTGACATCGAGGCCGGCATCGGTGGCGCCCTGCACGTTGCAGTGGCCGCGGAAGATGTTGGCACCGGTGCCGGGTGCGCCGACATTGCCGGTGGCGAGCAGCAGGATGCAGTAGGCGCGCACGTTGGCGGTGCCGACGGTTTTCTGGGTGGCGCCCATGCACCAGATCAGCGTGGCGGGCTTTTCATGCGTCATCATGAAGGCGACGCGCTTGAGCTGTTCGGCGGGCACGCCGGTGACGCGCAGCACCTCCTCCGGCGTCCATTTGGCGACTTCCTTGCGGACGTCCTCCATGCCGTAGACACGCTGGGCGATGAAGCTGGTGTCTTCCCACTTGTTCTCGAACACATGCCACAGCATGCCGTAGATGACCGGGATATCGGTACCAGGGCGGATGCGGATGTAGTCGGTGGCATGGGCGGCGGTGCGGGTGAAGCGTGGGTCGATCACCACCAGATTGGCGCGGTTCAGCTCCTTGCCGGCCAGCACGTGCTGCAACGACACCGGATGCGCCTCAGCCGGGTTGCCGCCCATGATGACCATGGTCTTGGCGTTGCGGATGTCGTTGTAGCTGTTGGTCATCGCGCCATAGCCCCAGGTGTTGGCAACACCGGCAACCGTGGTGGAGTGACAGATGCGCGCCTGATGGTCGGCCGAGTTGGTGCCCCAGAACGCGGCCAGCTTGCGATAGAGATACGCGCCCTCGTTGGAGAACTTGGCGCTGCCGAGCCAGAACACGCTCTCTGGCCCCTGATCGGCACGGATCTTGAGCAGTTTGGCGGAAATCTCGTCAATCGCCACGTCCCAGCTGATCTTCTGCCACTGGCCATCGACCAGCTTCATCGGCGTGCGCAGGCGGCGTGAGCCTTTGACGATCTCGCGGACCGATGCGCCCTTGGCGCAATGGCTGCCCCGGTTGATGGGGCTGTCGAACGCCGGCTCCTGGCGCACCCACACATCGTTCTGCACCTCGGCGATCACCGAGCAGCCGACGGAGCAATGGGTGCAGACCGATTTCACGGTCTTGACAGGAATCGCCGGGTTAACCGCCGCCGCCTGGGCGCGCTTGACGGAGCCGAGCGGCAGGCCGGCCAGGCCCACGGCCCCTGCGGTGAAGCCGGCGCGGCGCAGGAAGGCGCGGCGGTCGAGCTGGCCTGACGACAATTCGCCCAGGGCGGATTGCAGGCGGTTCTTTTGCACAACTGCGTCACGGCGTTTGATCAACATGGTATGTGTCCTGTCCGCCGGCTCAGTAACGGTTCACGCGATAGAACTGCTTGATATGTTCGCTCTCGCGGTAATGCGCGCCGCCCTTGGTGCCGGGCGGCGTCATCGCCTGCGCCGGCTCCGGGGCGGAAACAACCACGGTGGAGGCGACAGCCGCGGCCGCCCCCATGCCGAGGCTTGCGAAAAACCCACGGCGCTGCACCGGCTTGGGTGCCTTGATGGTTTCGTCTGGCATGTTGGATGCTCCGCTCATGCTGAAAGGGCCGCGGCCTGGGTTTCAATGTCGATCAGCAGGCGGCCAAGCTGGGCCACCGGCCGGTAGAATTGCGCCGTCTCGGCGCGGGCGATGTCGTCGAACAATCGTGCCGCCCAGGGCTGGATATGGCGGCGGAAGAAAACGGCGTCGTCGATGCCGTGCAGCGCCGCATCGCCGGGGTCGCGGATGAGGGCGGCCATGATCTCGAACAGGAAGGCGATGTGGTCTTCCGGCTCGGACAGGCCTTCGGTGCGCACCAGCCCCAGGGCCTGAAGATCGGCGCGCACATCGGCCAGCGGGCGTTCATGGACGAAGCCTGTCAGGTAATAGGACGCATATGGCAGGAATTCGCCGCCGCCGAGGCCGGTGAACAGGTTGAAATGCTCACGCTCGACGGCCACTGCGTCCGTTGCCAAGGCTGCGGCTGCGATGGCACGGCGCAGCTCCACCAAAGCCCCCTCGCCCAGCACCGGCGCTGCCAGACGGCGCAGCAAGATAGATTCCGGCGCGTGCCAGAGCAGATGGGCCAGCAGCGCGTAGGTATCGGCGCGGGCAGCGGCGACCTCGTCGAGCGTGTCCGGCGCCGTCAGTTCGGCTTCGGCATACAGATCAGGACGGAGTTCGGTGCGCGGGATACCGGTGGCAGCCTCGACCGCCAGCACGCGGTCCGGCGGGATGCGTTTCCAGCCAGACACCGCCGGCTGTGACACGTGCAGCGCTCGGGCCAGGGAGGTCACCCCACCTGACGCATTCAGTGCCAATTCTAAGCCTCGGTCGCGCATTCCCGCCCCAATTATCGTTTTAAAACCCGTTCGGCTCAATGACTTGAGGTCCAGGGCCGGTTTCGCCATATAGGTGCTACTTATGAGGTATTATGCAAGCCATACGGCTGTCGTGGTTGTCATAATTTTGTCATATTGGCCTTGCACGCCCCCCACGGCGAGGCGGCTGGTCCGGAACGACAACGGGCTCCGGCAGCGTGTCAGGAACGCAGTCGATCACCAAAGGTTCCTCCACGGGGGCGAGTTCGGGTGTGACAGCCTCATCGACCACGACAGATTCGGCCGGCTTGTCTACCGGCGGCATCTCCTCGCCGATCGCACGCGCCAGGAGGCGCACCACATTGTCGGCCACGCGCATCGGCTCCCATCCCGGCGCACCGCCCGGCACATTCCAGTCCCACGCGTAATCGGCCGGTCCCACGAAGTCGCGAATCGAGATATCGGCGGACCACATCCGGCGCAGCGCCACCTCGCGCCAGCCATCCGGCAGGCGCTTGCCGAGCCAGGCGGTGATGTCTTCCAGCGGGATGCTGTCGGCGGGCGGCGGGATCTCGACCGGCTCCTCCGGCACGGGCGGCGCGGGGGCCGCAGGAGCAACCACAGATTCGGCCTGCGGGGCGCGCTTCAGGCGGGACCAGCGGCGGGCGAAGCCTTCTGCTGGTTCGTCTTCACTCATGCCCGATCATCCGGCTCGTCGGTCACCCAGCGGCGGCGTTTGCGCTTTATAAATTCGCGTTCAACATGATGGGTGGCGATGAAGGCGTGCAGCAGCGCCACCAGATCGGCGGTCATCGGCACGTGCTCGACAATGTCGTCACCGGCCTCGGTGTAGGATTCGCCCTCGGCCGGATCGGGCGTCACGCCCACGATCACCGGCTGCGATCCATCGGCGGCCGGGCGGGCGGCCACCCAGATGCGAGCGGCATCGGTGGCGAGGTTGTCGCGGTAGGTGGCCGTGTCTGTGCGGTGCAGTTCCATGGCGAAGCTGCCGGCAAAGAACCGTTCGCCGGTTTCGGTGGTGCCCAGCTTTGTGCCGATGGCCATCTCAGGGGCGCCGGGCAGCACGGCCACGGGCAGCCAAAGGTAATCAACCCATTTGCTCACCGCCGCCCGGCGTTCCAGCACCACGCTCACCATCACGATTTCGGTGGCCATTATGCGCACGCCGCCAGGGGAAGCCCGGTGAGCAGGTTCTGCGGCTTGAAGCGCACGAGATTGTCCTCGTTGGCGGCCAGCATCAGATAGATCGGCAGGCCCTGCATACTGGCCTCGATCGGCGTCGATGGGTCGGGCATCATCCGGAACAAGGCCAAAAGCCGGTCTGCTTCCGCCACGTCCTCGCCGGCCCAGAGCGCGTTGCCGATCTGGGTGGCCTGGCTGTCCAGCCCCACGAACCACCGCCAGTCGGGATCGGTGAGCGCGGGCAGCGGGTCGATGCTGGCGTGAATGCCCAGCATGTGGCGCAGCCAGATGACGATGGCGCGGCCCAGCGCGTCGCGTCCGCCGGGGGTGCCGCCGAGGTTGAGCACCATGTCGAACGCGTCGCTGCGGCCCCAGTAATCCTGGGCGTTGTCGTCGGTCAGCACCGTCAGTTCGGCCACGGCCGGCGGCGCCAGCATGGCGAGCAGCGGGCTGGCGCGGCGCTGGTTCTCGTGCGTCTCGATGGCCTCGGCATCGGCCAGCAGGATGGTGTTGTCGTGATGGGTCACGCGCTGCGGACGGAAGAACAGTTCCGCGGCGCGGACGGTGGCGGCGTCTGTGCAGTCGTGCAGGGCATTGCGGAGGATGACATGCACCAGTTGCGTCATGAACAAGGGCGGCGTGCCGGACACGTCTCCGGTGGCGAGGCGCAGATAGGCGGCCTCGATGGTGGGGGCGGCAATCAGCGCATCGCGGAAGGTCAGGAACACCGCCCAGTTTTCGGCGGCGTCGGCATCGGCCAAGGCGGACGCATCGACCTGGGCGCGCGGGGTGGCGAGAAGGGTTGCATGCAGGGCGCGTTCGGCGTCGCAGGCTTCTTCGGGCGGCATCAGTTCCGGGCGGGCGAGGAAGGCGCGCAGGAAATCATCCGTCAGCAGCAGGAAGCCGTCCGGCGAGCGGTCCAGCAGCAGATGGCCGGACGAAACCCAGAATTCGTTCATGCGCGCCCATCCTGCATCAGTTTGGTGAGGTCGATATGGTCCGGGTCCTCATTGGTTTCCACCAGGGCGAACACCGGCGGCGCGCGGTCGGCGCGGGCGGTCAGGGTGCGGAAGCGCTCCTCCAGCCCGTCATCGGTCATGCTGCGCTGCACGGCGATGACGGTGCCCAGCGGCAGGTCGCAGAGCGAGGCGGCGAAGGCCACCTCCTCCTGCGCCGCCGCCAGGGCGGTTGTCGCATCCGGTGCGCCGAAATGGGTCACCAGCCGGTCGGCTAGAATCCGTGCCACGGCATCGCCGTCGCCCTCCGCCACTTCCACCAAGGTGGACCAGCCGAGGCTGTCCACACCCAGGAACCCCGAACGCAACGCCACCCGGGCCTTGTGGGACATCGTCGCCGGGTCCGCATCCGTGAAGGCGAATGCGCCGGAGACAGCCCATTCGCCCGCTGTGGCCGTGCGTTCGAACACGAAGCTGTCCGAAGGATCGAGTTGCAGCGTGCGGGGCAGCTTCACCGGCCGATCTCCCCATCGACCAGCCAGCTTGGCGTGCGCTGGAGCGGAGCGAGGTCGTCCGATTCGGGCATCTCGCCGTAATGCCGCCAGGTGGCGGCTGCCGCCTTGCGGCCGGAGTGGGACCAGCCGTCCAGTGCCAGCATCAGATGACGGGCGAAGCTCTCGATGAACGGGCCAGCCTCGAAATCGTCGAATCCGTCATCGATCAACGCTGCCGGGGGAGCGGTCTCGCCTTCTTCCGGCGCCATGGCGCGCAGGGTGAAGCCGAACACCAGCCAATCCGGGCGATCCTGCTCGGCGCATCCGTCCGGCCATGCCAGCCGCGCCCCGCCCACCAGGCCGCCGTCGAAATGCACCCGGTCCGGCCACACCAGCGTGAGTGGCTTTTCCGGCGGGCTGATCGCTGACAGCGCGTCGGCAATGGCGGCCATGCCGGCATGCAGCACGTAGCGCGCCTCGCCGAGGGATTCCTCGGGTTCCAGAATCACCGCGCAATCCACGGTGTCGGCGCGGCGCACCCACACCAGCAGCCCGGCGCCGGCGCCGGCACGCGCTTCATCTGCGGCCCGCGTGAGCGCATCGAAGCCCTCGCGGAGCACAATCTCGGAAAAAGGTGGCGGCAGATCGAGCACGTAGGCACTCCCTTGCTGGTCGGACCGCCTATATAGGTGCGGAGACGCAAAAGGACGAGTTGATGAAGCAGGCTGCCCCAGATCGCATTGTGTTCGCCTGCACCTGTGAGGACACGATGATTCTGGACCGGACGGCGCTGGGCACGTCCGGCGGCGAACTGCGCCTGTCCAACCATCTGTGCCGGGGCGGAATTGGCGCCGTGCGCGCGGCGCTGGCGGAAGGCCGGCCGATCACCATCGGCTGCACCCAGGAAGCGCCGCTGTTTCAGGAACTGGCCGACGAGGCCGGGCGCGAGATCCAGTTCGCCAATATCCGCGAGCAGGCCGGCTGGTCGGACGCCAAATCCACCGGCCCGAAAATGGCCGCCTTGCTGGCCGCCGCCGCCGTCGAAATGCCGGCCACCGAGCTGATCTCACTGACCAGCGAGGGCGTGGCACTGATCTATGGTCGCGACGAGACGGCCATTGTCGTGGCCAAACGGCTGTCCGACACGCTGGACGTCACGGTTCTCCTCACCCGGCCCGACTTGATCACGCCGCCGTCGCGCGACGATTTCCCGGTGCTGCGCGGCACCATCCGCACCGCACGTGGCCATCTGGGCGCGTTCGAACTGGTGGTGGACGACAGCGCCGCCGCCTCCCCCGCCTCCCGCGCCAGCCTCATCTGGGGCGAGCCGCGCCAGGGCGCCGTGTCCCGCTGCGACATTGTCATCGACCTCACCGGCGGCACCCCGCTGTTCCCGGCGCACGATCTGCGCGACGGCTACCTGCGCGCCGATCCGGCCCGGCCCGAGACAGTGGAAAAGCTGATCCTGGATGCCTCGCGGCTCATCGGCACGTTCGACAAACCGGCTTACGTGCGATTCACCGCCAGCCTGTGCGCCCATAGCCGCTCCAAGCGCACCGGCTGCACGCGTTGCCTGGATGCCTGCCCCACCGGGGCCATCACCCCCAACGGCGACGTGGTGGCGATCTCGGCCGAGATCTGCGCCGGGTGCGGGGCCTGCGCCGCCGTCTGCCCCACCGGCGCTGCCGCCTATGCCGTGCCGCCGCCCGCCTCGGTGATGGAGCGGATGCGCGTGCTGCTGGCCACCTACGCCGATGCTGGCGGCAAAACCCCGGTTGTGCTGCTGCATGACGAGGATCACGGCACCGCCCTGATCGACGCCGCCGCCCGCTTCGGCCGCGGTCTGCCCGCCCATGTGCTGCCGCTGCGGCTGAACGAGGTGACGCAGGCGGGACTCGATCTGTTTGCCGCCGCCTATGCCTATGGCGCTTGCTGTGTGGTGGCGCTGACCCGCGCCAGGCCGCACCATGATACTGCGTCGCTGCACAAGGCGGTGGAACTGGCGGCGACGATCCTGCTGCCGCTGGGGCTGCAAGCGCCTGTGGTGCTGGAGTCCGACGATCCGGATGCGCTGTGGGCCATCGGCACCGGGCCTTGCGTGGCCAATCCGTCGCGGTTCCTGCCGATGGCCACCGGCCGGCATCTGACCGTGACCGCGCTGAAGGAACTGCACCGCGCCGCCGGCCAGCCGCAGGCCCGCACGCCGCTTCCCGCCGGCAGCCCGTTCGGCGCCGTGCTGGTCGATACCGCCGGCTGCACCTTGTGCCTTGCCTGCGTCGCCGCCTGCCCGGTGGGCGCGCTGCGGGATGATCCGGACAAGCCAACCTTGCGCTTCGCCGAGGATGCCTGCGTGCAATGCGGACTGTGCAAAGCCACTTGCCCAGAAAAAGTGATCACGCTGTCCCCTCGCCTCGACCTTGCTGCCTGGTCAGAGGGGGCGGTGACGATCAAGCAGGAGGAACCCTATCCGTGCATCGTCTGCGCCAAGCCGTTCGGCGCGCGCAGTTCGGTGGAGAGGATCGTGGCCAAGCTGTCGGAAAAGCACTGGATGTTCAGTGGTGTGCACGCCAAGCGAATCGACGTGGTGCGGATGTGCGAGGACTGCCGGGTGCAGGCGGTGATGAACGAAAGTTTCGACCCGCATGACGCGCCGCCACGACCGTTGCCGCGTGCTGATAATTTATAGAGGGGCAGGCAAGAGTTCTTTTTTGAGAAAAAGAACCAAAAAACTTCAGTCATTAGAGTGCGGGTGGCGAACGATACCGGGACCGATGGATGAAGTTTTTTGCTTCTTTTTCTCAAAAAAGAAGATCTTCCTACCCCACCTCATCCTCGCCCGCCCGACAAAATCACCGCCACCCCGCACAGCACAACCGCGCCGCCCAGCAGGTCCGTGCGATTTGGCAGCACGCCCTCCACGCCCCACAACCAAAGAATGCTTGCTGCCACATAAACGCCGCCGTAGGCAGCAAAGGCGCGGCCGGCGAATGCCTGTTCGGACTGCGCCAACAGATAGGCAAAGCCACCCAGCGCCAAGGCCGCCACCAACAGCCACAGAACCGATGCCCCCTGCCTGAGCACCATCCAGACAGCAAAGCATCCACCGATTTCAAACAGTGCCGCCATCGCGTAAATCATGCCCGTCCGCAGCATTGCATTCCCACCCATTGACCCGCCAACCGGTCCCGGTACCCTGCGCTGGTCTGCCGTTAAGAGAACCGTCATGTCAGAGTTGATCCTGCCCCGCCATATCGACACGCTCATCGCCGAACTGCGCGGCATTGTCGGCGATCGTGGCCTGTTGACCGAGGCGAGCGACACCGCAGCCTACGCCGAGGACTGGCGCCGGCTGTATCAGGGCAGCACCAAGGCGGTGATCCGCCCGGCCGACACCGCTGAACTTGCGGCCGTGGTGCGCGCCTGCGTTGTGGCGCGCGTGGCATTGGTGCCGCAGGGGGGCAATACGTCCATGGTGGGCGGCGCCACGCCGTCGGCGGATGGCACGGAGCTGGTGCTGAGCCTGTCGCGCATGAACCGCATCCGCCATATCGATCCGGTGGACATGACCCTGACGCTGGAAGCCGGCGTGACGCTGAAGGCCGCGCAGAACGCCGCCGCCGACGCCGGGTGCCTGCTGCCGCTGTCGATCAGTTCCGAAGGCACCGCCCAGATCGGCGGCGTGCTGGCCACCAATGCCGGCGGCAACAACACCGTGCGCTACGGCAATGCCCGCGATCTGGTGCTGGGGCTGGAGGTGGTGATGCCGGACGGGCAGATCTGGAACGGGCTGCGACGCCTGCGCAAGGACAACACCGGCTATTGTTTGCGCCAGCTGTTCGTGGGCTCGGAGGGCACGTTGGGCATCATCACCGCCGCCGTGCTGAAGCTGGTGCCGCGTTGCCTGGAGGTTGAGGTGGCGTTGTGCGCGGTGCCGAGCGCCGAGGCCGCGCTGGAACTCTACACCCGCTTCAACCGGCAGGACCCATCGGCCATCCAGGCGTTCGAATATATGTCCGGCGCCGGCATGGACTTCGTGTTGCGCCACATTCCCGGCGCCACGCTGCCTTTCGCACGCGGGCCACATTACGCGCTCGTCGAACTGGGCACGCCACGCGCCGGCGCCCGACTGCGCGACGCCATGGAGGATCTGCTGGCCGCCGCGATGGAGGAGGAGATCGTGACAGATGCGGTGATGGCCGAGAGCGATGCCCAGCGCACCGGCCTGTGGAAGCTACGCGAGGAACACGCCGAGGCGCAAAAGCGTGAGGGCGCGAGCGTGAAGAACGACGTCTCTGTGCCGGTTTCGAAAGTGCCCGAGATGCTGGCCCGCGCCGCCGTGGCGTCGGCAGCGCTGATGCCGGGCATTCGCATGGTGCCGTTCGGCCATATGGGTGACGGCAATATCCATCTGAATTTCGAACAGCCCATCGGCATGGACGCAGCCGCCTTCCTGGCGCAGGACCACGCCATCATGGACATGGTGGGTGAGATCGTGCAGTCGCTGGACGGCAGCTTCTCGGCCGAGCACGGCGTGGGCAAGCTGAAGCCCTATATGATGCCGGACTGGCGCGGCGGCGCCGAATTGAACACGATGCGCAAGATCAAGGATGCGCTCGACCCGCTTGGGCTGATGAACCCGGGCAAGGTTCTGCCGTAGGCCAATCACGTCACGACGACGGCTCGCGTCCGGAGGCCGGTGCGGCTACACTAGTGACGGCCGTGGTTTGGCCCAGGAGTTTCGAACGCACGTGCCGATTGCCGTTACCCTTTCGCTCTACATCGCGCGGAGTTTCACGTTTGCCGTTCTGGCCATGCTGGCCGGACTGTCGGGGCTGGTGGGCCTGTTCGATTTCATCGAATTGCTGCGCCGCTCGGCGACCAAGCCAGAGGCGACGTTTGCCATTGTCAGCACCATCGCGGCCCTGCGGCTGCCATGGGTCGGCATGCAGATCCTGCCGTTCGCGGTGCTGCTGGGCGGCATTCTGGCGTTCTGGCGGCTCACCCGGTCCTCGGAACTGATCGTCGCACGCGCCGCCGGCATCTCGGCCTGGCAATTCCTGACCGCCCCGGTGCTGTGTGCCGTGGTCCTCGGCGCCTTCGCCACCGCCGCGATCAGCCCGCTGTCCGCCGTGATGCGCACCCGCGCCGAAGCGCTGGACCTGACCTATCTGCGCAACGGCGGCGGCCCGCTGACCTTGGCCGGCGGCCAGCTTTGGCTGCGCCAGTCCGACCACGGGCTTGTGGAGCAAGGCATCGCCATCCTGCACGCCTCCACCGTCAATCTGCATGACGGCAACCTGTCCGCCCAATCCGTGAGCCTGTTTCGCCTGGACGGCCAGGACCGCCTGCTGGAGCGAATCGAGGCCCGTGATGCCAAGCTCGGTGACGCCGCCTGGACGCTGGAAGACGCACGCGTGGTCAAGCCCGGCGGCCTTCCTGGCCCCGCCGCCCTGCAACTGCTGCCCACCAACCTGACCGTTCGCCGCGTGCAGGACAGTTTTTCGCCGCCTGACACATTGTCGGTCTGGGCCTTGCCGGGATTCATTGCGTTGCTTGAACACTCCGGCTTCTCGGCCATTCGCCACCGGCTGCATTTCCAGACGCTGCTAGCCTTACCGCTGCTGGCCGGCACGATGGCGCTGGTCTCGGCCGGGTTTTCCATGCGCCAAACCAGGCGCGGCGGCGTGGCCCGCATGATCGGCAGTGGCGTGGCGGCCGGATTTGCGTTGTTCGTGGTCTCCAAGGTCGCGGAAGAATTCGGCCAAAGCGGCGCTATTCCGCCGATGCTCGCCGCCTGGGCACCCACCGTGTCCGGGCTTATGCTGTCCGTGGCACTGCTGCTGCATCTTGAAGATGGTTAGATGATCGAGATGCACGCAATGCGTAAAATGACAGCCCTCCTCCGGCGCGGCGCCCTGTCGCTTGGTCTGGTGATGACCGCCGCCGTGGCAGCCCCGGCCTTGGCACAGGACCGCAACGCCCCTGTCACGTTCACCGCCGACGACGTGCAATACGACCGCGAGGAAGGCGTCGTCACGGCCACCGGCCGGGTTGAGGCCTGGCAGAACGACCGGACGCTGCGCGCCGACAAGATCGTGTTCAACCGCAACACCGGCGTGGCCGCTGCCACCGGCAACGTTATTCTGCAAGAGCCGGACGGTCAGGTGGTGTTCTCCGACTACGCCGAATTGACGCAGGAAATGAAAGACGGCGTGCTGTCGGGCATGCGGGCCTTGCTGGCACAGAACGGCCGCCTCGCCGCCAACGGCGCAAGACGAACCAACGGCAACGTGAACGAGTTGACCCGCGCCATCTATTCCACCTGCAACCTCTGCGCCGAAGATCCGACGCGGGCGCCGCTATGGGATATCAGGGCGCGTGAAGCGATCCAGGACACCGAGCACAAACGCATCGAATACCGCGACGCGGTGATCGACATCTACGGCGTGCCGGTCATGTACCTGCCATATCTCGTGCATCCAGACCCGTCCGAAAAGCGCGCGAGCGGATTGCTGATCCCCTCGTTCGGGTCGGGCAGCAAGCATCTCGGCGCGTTCGCCATCGTGCCCTATTATTTCGTCATCGACGACTCAGCCGACGTCACGGTCTCGGCGATCGTCACGGCGAATGCCGGGCAGGCGATTGAACTCAATGCCCGCAAAAAGTTCAATTTCGGCACGGTCAAGGGCACCGGCTCGATCTCGGACGAAAACAACACCATCAATGGCCATATCTTCACCAACGGCCAGTTCGCGCTCAACGACGTATGGCGCTACGGCTTTGACATCAATCGCGCCAGCAACGCGACGTATATACGCGATTACCGGATCGCGCCGGCCACACCTTACCTGAACAGCACGGTCTACATCGAAGGTTTTGGCAAAGGCTCCTATTCGCGCACCGACATGCGCCTCTATCAGAGCCTTACGTCCACCACCGCCACGAACAAGTTGCCCTTCGTGCTGCCCCGCACCCAATACAGCTTCTCCGGCCAGCCAGATGCGCTCGGCGGCCGGCTCAGCGTGGATGCCGGCGCCTTCAACGTGGTGCGCGAGGCTGGCACCAGCACCGAGCGCGCCAGCCTGCAACTTGGCTGGGAACGCCCCTTCATGGGGCCGGTTGGCGATGTCTGGAAGGCCTCGTTCAATGTCGACAGCGCCACCTACAGCGCCCACGGCCTGGGCAAAATTCCAAATTACACCCGGATTGCCGAAGCCAGCGAGACCCAGGCGATGCCCACCATCTCGCTGCAATCCCGGCTGCCCTTGGTGCGCAGCGCCGGCGAGACCTGGGGCACCCAGGTGATCGAACCGATCGCCAAGCTGATGGTCAGCCCCCGCGGCTCCAGCTATCGCGCCGGCGACATTCCGAACGAAGACAGCCTGGACGTCGATTTCACCGATGCAACGCTGTTCGAACGCAATCGCTCGCAGGGTCTGGACAGGCTGGAGGGCGGCACCCGCCTGGCGCTGGCGCTGCGCGGAAGCTGGGATTTCCCGCAAGGCGCCCGGGTTGAGGGCCTCGTCGGGCAATCCTACCGCGCCCAGAAAGACCCTTATTTCACCAAGGCCTCGGGCCTGCAGGGCACGGTGTCTGACATCGTCGCCCGCCAAACCATTGCCCCAGGCCCATATCTGGATTTCACCACGCGCGAGCGGTTCGACAAAACCAGCTATCAGGCCAAATTCGCCGACGCCACCATGTCCACCGGAACGTCTCGGCTGCGCTTCAACGCTGGCTATCTTTACTCCACCAGCACGCCGTATCGCTATTACGATGCCGATCCGACCAGCGCCACCTCCATCGCTTCCCTGACCACGCCACGCAACGAAGTCTCGGTCGGCGCCTCAGCCAAGTTTGGCGAGTGGCGCGTCAGCGGCAGCACACGGCGTGACGTGCGAACGAACAAGTTCGTTGGCATAGACGCCGGCGGCACCTATGAGGATGAGTGCTTCATCTTCGACGTGCACTTCTATCGTCGCTATACGTCGCTGCTCGCGGACAAGGGCGACAGCGGCGTGCAGTTCAACATCACGCTCAAAACCGTCGGCGAGTTCGGCTTCCATGCCAACTAATCTGCTACAGTCCATGCGGGCGCCACGCCCGTCGCAGGAGTTGAAAACCGCCTCCATGTTCGCACGCCTGTCCCCCCGCCTGCTGCTTCTGGCTGCCCCGTTGCTCGTGGCCTTGTCCCCCTCCGCCATTCCGGCCGCAGCCTTGGCCCAGCCGCAACCGGCAACGCGCCCGCAATCCTCACCACGCCCCGATTCGGCGATTGTGGCCGTCGTCAACGGCGATGTGATCAGCCGCAGCGACGTGGAAAATCGCCGGCGCCTGTTCGCGCTGTCCACAGGCCTGCCCATCACCAACGACGTGCTGGATCGCCTGACGGTGCAGGTCACGCGGCAATTGATCGACGAGCGCCTTCGCCTGCAGGAAGCCCAACGCCGCCGCGTGGTGGTGCAGGACCGCGAAATCGCAGCTGCCATCGGGGAGGTGGAGGGCCGCAACGGCATGCAGCCAGGCGCGCTGAGCCGCCAGCTTGCGTCCAACGGCGTCGAACTGCGCACGTTGATCGACCAGTTCCGCGTGCAGATCGCCTGGGGCCGCGTGCTGCGCCAGCAGGTCTCCCAGCAGGGTGAACCGTCCGATGCCGACATCGCAGAGCAGGAAGCCCAGTTGAAGGCGCAGATCGGCCAGCCGGAGTTTCGGGTGTCCGAGATCTTCACGCCCGTCACCACCCCGTCGCAGGACGAGGAGGCCCGCCGCTTCATCGACACCGTGATTGCCCAGTTGCGCGCAGGTGCGCCGTTCTCGGTGATCGCCGCCCAGTTCAGCCAGTCCCAGACAGCCCTGCAAGGCGGCGATCTCGGCTGGGTGCAGGCCAATCAGCTCGACCCCGCCGTTCTGCGCGTTGTCCAGGAGATGCCGATTGGCGCCATCAGCAATCCAATCAAGGTGGCCGGCGGCTATTCGGTCGTCACCCTCCGCACCAAGCGCGAAGTGGGCCGGGACCCGGCAACCATCGTGCGAATCCGCCAGGCCTGGCTTCCGTTCACGCAAAAACTTGACCCAACGGCCCCAACCGCCCAACAGATCGCGCAACTTGAAACCGCCAAGCGCCTCAGCGCCGGCGCCCGCAGTTGCGAGGCGATCGAAGCCGCCAACGTGGCAGCCGGCAGCGTGCGGCCGGCCGACCCTGGTGAATTGCGCATCGAATCAGTGGCAAACCCACAAATGCGCCAACTGCTCAGCGGCCTGGTGCTTGGCCAGGCCACCCCACCGCTGCCGTCTGAAGATGGCATCGCGGTGCTGATGCTTTGCTCACGTGAGCAGAAAAACATGGGAATCCCAGCACGCGCCGACCTGATTGAGAAAATTTACAATGAACGGGTCGAACTCGCCTCACGCCAGTTGATGCGGGACCTGCAGCGCCGCGCGGTGATCGACCAACGTGTCTGACACCCCGATGTTGTCACCGTTGACCCCGTTGCGCGAGGTTATCAACGCCTACGGGCTGGACGCCCGCAAATCGCTCGGCCAGCACTTCCTGCTTGATTCCCAGCTGATTTCCCGCATTGCACGGCAAGCGGGCGATCTGGCTGGGCGGCATGTGGTGGAAGTGGGTCCAGGTCCGGGCGGGCTGACGCGTGCCTTGCTGGACACCGACGCCGAGACCATCACCGCCGTCGAGGTCGACAGCCGGGCCGTGCGCGCCATCACTGAATTGCAGGCGCACAACCCCACGCGCCTGCGGATCATCGAAGCCGATGCGCTGGCTGTGGACCTGTCTGAACTGGTGCCGGCGCCGCGCCAGATTGTGGCCAACCTGCCCTACAATATCGGTTCGCCCCTGCTCGTCGGCTGGCTGCGGCAGGCTGCGCAGTGGGAACGGCTGACGCTGATGTTCCAGGAAGAAGTTGCCGAACGGATCTGCACGGCGCCGGATTCAGACGGCTATGGCCGACTGGGCGTGCTGGCGCAGTGGATCGCCGTGTGTGAGCACCGCCTGCGCATTCCACCGCAGGCGTTCGTCCCGCCGCCGAAAATCAATTCGGCCATTGTGGTCATCACCCCGCACGCGGTGCAGCCGCCGGCAGATTTGTTCAAGTCCATGGAGCGCCTGACCGCCGCAGCCTTCGGGCAACGGCGCAAGATGCTGCGTGGCTCGTTGAAATCGGTTGGTGGAGAGGCGCTGCTCGCCAAGGTGGGCATCGACGGCTCCCGGCGGGCCGAGACGCTGACGATCGCCGAGTTCGACCAGTTGGCGCGGGCGCTTTGAACGTCGACTGGCAAAAGATATAAGGCGAAGGGTTCTTTTTTGAAAAAAGAACCAAAAAACTTCAATCATTCAGATGCGTGTCACTGCATGTTCGCAACACGCACCTGAATGATTGAAAGTCTTTTTGCTTCTTTTTCTTCAGAAAAAGAAGATCTTTCGACTCAACAACACATCAGAACGTCGGCAGCACCGGGAAGTCGGTCTTGAACCACTTGGTCCAGATCGCGGCCAGTTCGCCGTTGTTCTTCGTGTAGTAGACGAACGTGTTCACCCAGCGATGCAGGTTGAACTGGTCCTTGCGCATCGTGATGCCGTTCGGCTGGCGCAGCAGGATGAAGCGCTCTTCAGCGTTCGCCTGCGGCGTCTTGGCGAACAGTTCGCGGCCGGTGAAGCCGGTTTCGGCGATGGCATCCACCTGGCCGCTGACGAGGGCCTGGTAGGTGCTGGCGTCGTCATCGAAGCGCTGGATCTTGGCGGTGGTGCCCAGTGCGTTGGTCAGCAGCACGTCCTGCACGGCGCCGCGCGGCACGCCGACGCGCTTGCCCTTGAGGTCGTCGATCTTGTTGATGCCGCTGTCCTTGCGGGCGAACACCGAGTTCTCGATGGCGGAATAGGGAATGGAGAACAGCACCTGCTTGGCACGCTCCGGGGTGATGCCGAAGGTGGCGACCAGAATGTCCACCTTGCCAGTGACCAGAAACGGAATGCGGTTCGGGCCGGTGACGGGCACCAGGTTCACCTTCACGCCGAGATACTTGCCGAGCAGTTTGGCCACATCGGCGTCGTAGCCATCGGGTTCCTGCTTGTCGTTGACGGTGCCGTAGGGCGGCACGTCGATCAGCACGCCGATGTTGATGACGCCGCGGGTGATGATCTCATCGACCGTCTGGGCCTGGGCGGTGCGGGCGAGGCCGATGGCGAGCAGGCCGGCCATGAGGAACTTCAGAAAACGCATGGATGTCTCTCCTTTGTTTTTTATGATTGAGCTTAACGCTTGTAGGCGGCCGCCATTCTGGTTTCCAGTCTGCGGCTGGCAATCGTCAATGGCCAGCACAGCAGGAAATACAGCACCGCCACCGAGGCAAAGATGGTGAACGGCTTGAACGTGGCATTGTTGAGCAACTGGGCGGCGCGGGTCAGTTCGACGAAGCCGATGATGGCCGCGAGCGAGGTGGATTTCACCAGATTGACCAGAAACCCCACGGTCGGCGCGGTGGCGATGCGCAGGGCCTGGGGCAGCACCACGCGGCGCATCAGCGGCAGATAGTGAAGCCCGAGCGCTTCGGCGGCTTCGGTCTGCGCCTTCGGCACCGCCTGGATGGAGCCGCGCCAGATCTCGCCCAAAAAGGCGCCGGCGTTCAGCGACAGGCCAAGCGAGGCGGCGATCCAGGGGCTGAGCGGCATGCCGAGCATGTCGGTGCCGAAGAACACCAGGAACAGCTGCAACAACAGCGGCGTGCCCTGAAACAGCTGAATGTAGCCGATGGCGAAATACCGCAGGGTACGCTTGCTGGACACGCGCATGAGCGCGATCACCGCACCGATGATGCCGCCGCCAAGGAAAGCCGCCAGCGACAGCAGGATGGTCCAGCGTGCCGCGGTGAGGAGGAAGATGAAGTCGCCGGGTCCGAGATCGCGCATCAGCGTGACACCAGCTTGGGGAAGAACACCCGGTTAAGGACGGCGAAGACCGCCGTGAAGCTCATCGACAGCACCAGATAGATCACAATCGTGACGATATAGACCTCAAAGCTGCGGAAGGTGCGGGACTGGATGTTCTGTGCCGCCGCCGTCAGTTCGTCAGCCGAGATCACCGACACGATGGAGGAGTTCAGCATCAGCAGGATAAACTGACTGCCGAGCGGGGTGAACACCGCCCGCAGCGCCTGCGGCAGCACGATGGAGCGGAAGGTCTGGATCTTGTGCAGCCCCAGCGCGTAGGCGGCTTCCACCTGGCCGTGATTGACCGCCTCAATGCCGGCGCGGACGATTTCGATGGTGTAGGCGCTGCCGTTCAGCACCATGGCGATCAGCGCGCCGGTGTCGGCTTCAAGGCGGATGCCGAAGGCCGGCAGGCCGAAGAAGATAACGAACACCTGCACCAGAAACGGTGTGTTGCGGATGAATTCCACATAGGTGGCAACAACAGCCTGCAACCATTTAGGACCGGACGTGCGGGCAAGAGCACCGAACACGGCAACGACCAGGCTCAAGACCATCGAGATGGCCGACAGCTTGATGGTCAGTGCCGCGCCCCACAGCAGTTCGTCGCGTGCACGCCAGACGTCTATAAAATGAAAGGTGTAATCCACCCGCGTTCGTTCCCGCTCCCGATTGTTAACGATACCGCGGCAGCATCGGCTACGCCAGAGGGTGGGCGGTCACGGCGCCGGTGAAATCTTCAAGACCGGTCTGGCGCGACATCGCCAGACGCGACGCGATCAGCACAGCCTGGGTTTGGGCCACCGCCACCGACAGGTCGTGATTGACAAGCACGTAGTCGAATTCGCGCACGTGGCTGATCTCGGCTTCGGCGGTGGCCATGCGGCGGACGATCTCGGCCTCGCTGTCGCTGGCCCGCTTCCGCAGGCGCGCTTCCAACTCCACCAGCGAGGGCGGCATGATGAACAGGCCCACCACGTCGCCGGGCAAAGACCCGCGCACCTGATGGTAACCCTGCCAGTCGATGTCGAACACCACATCCCGCCCGGCGGCAAGCGCCTGCTCCACTGGTGCGCGCGGGCTGCCATAGCTGCGGCCGAACACGCCGGCCCATTCCAGCATGTCGCCGGCCTGCACCATTTCGTCGAACATCTCCTGGGTGCGGAAATAATAATGCACCCCTTCCTGTTCGTAGGGGCGCGGGGCACGGGTGGTCACGCTGATCGACAGCATCAGGCTGGGGTCGGATTCCAGCAGGGCGCGGGTGATGGCGGATTTGCCGGCGCCGGAGGGGGCCGCCAGCACGAGGCAAAGGCCACGGCGACGGATGCAAAGCGTGGCGGGATCACTCAATGTTTTGCACCTGTTCACGAAGCTGTTCGATGGTGGCTTTCAACCGCAGTCCGGTCGCGGTCAAGGCCACTGATGCGGATTTACTGCACAGCGTGTTGGCCTCGCGGTTGAATTCCTGCACCAGGAAGTCGAAACGGCGGCCGATATTGGCGCCCTCCCCCAACAATCCAGATGCAGCGCCGAGATGCGCGGACAGGCGGTCCAGTTCCTCGCGCACATCCGAGCGGGCGGCCAGGATGGCGACCTCCTGGGCGATCCGCTCTATCGGCAGTGCCGGGATCTGGTCGACCAGCGCGTGCACTGTCTCCAGCATCCGGGCACGCTGGGCGGCCGGCTGATCGGCAGCCTCGTCGGCGGCACGGCTGCACAGAGCCGTCACCTCATCGATCTGGCCGGACAGGATCACGCCAAGCCGCGCACCCTCGCCAAGCCGGGCCACCACCAATGCGCCGAGGGCTTCCGCGAAGCCTGCGGAGACCGCTTCGGCCAGCATCCCCGCCTGGGTCTTTTGCAATTCCTCGTTTTCGGCGGCTGAGGTGGCGCGCAGCACGCCGGGCAGGGCCAGCAGGGCCTCGGCGCGCGGCGGGGCGCAGCCCGGAATGCGGGCGGCCAGCGCCAAGGCTGCGGCGAGCGCCTGATCGAGTGCCGCCTGATCGACCGCGAGGCGTGATTGCTCCTCGCGCTTCAGGGTGAGATTGGCGGTGACGTTGCCGCGCTTGAGGCGCGATCCGCCCAGTTCACGCAATTTAGGTTCCAGCGAATCCAGACCGCCAGGGAGACGAAAGCGCAGTTCCAGGCCCCGACCATTCACCGAGCGCAGCTCCCAGGCCCAACTCGTGCCATCGGATACGCCTTCGCTGCGGGCGAACCCGGTCATGGAAGCAATGCTCATGAAAATTTTCTCCACCGGCCCGAGCGTTTCCTAGCAGCCGCACGCTAGGTTGCGAACATGAACCAATTCAACGCTGCCCCGCTTCGCACCATTCTCATCACCGGCGCCTCCTCCGGCATCGGCCGCGCCTTGGCGGTTGCCTGTGCCGCGCCGGGGGTTCGGCTGCATCTGTCCGGCCGCGATGCCGCACGGCTGGACGCGGTGGCGGCCGACTGTCGCAGCAAGGGCTGCGACGTGGAGGCGCGCGTGCTGGATGTGTGCGACGCCGATTCGATGGAGACCTGGATCAAGGGCTGCGGCCGGCTGGATCTGGTGATCGCCAATGCCGGTATGGGGGCGGGCAGCGATGACGGACGGCCGGAGCCCGCGGCACAGGTGCGCGCCGTGTTCTCCACCAATTTGGGCGGCGCGCTGAACACCGCCCTGCCCGCGCTGGAAACGATGCTGGAGCAAACGCCGGACGCCACCGGATGCCGGGGCCGCATTGCCACCGTCGCTTCCATTGCGGCCTTCGTGCCGGCGCCGGGCGCTGCGACCTATTGCGCCGCCAAGACGGCACTGGACCGCTGGACCGTCGCCACCGCCCACACCGCCGGCAATCACGGCGTGATCATGACCAGCGTCTGCCCCGGGTATGTCCGCACCAGCATGACCGCCGGAAATCGCTTTCCAATGCCTGGGCTGATGGATGCCGACCGTGCGGCGGGCATCATTCTGGCCGGGATCGCACGCGGGCAGCGGCGGGTGGCGTTTCCCTGGTGGATGGCGCTGGGAGCGCGGCTGATCGGCGCTCTGCCGCCGCGCTGGTCGACGGCTTTGTTGGCCAAGCCGCCGGGCAAGGCGCCGATGGACGGCAAGAGCGCATGAACAGGCAGGAGAAAAGGGCCGGTTCTTTTTTGAGAAAAAGAACCGTAAAACGTAATTCATGAGGGTGCGTGGCGGGGAAATGTGATGCACCACGGCTTGTTGAATGACGTTTTTTTACTTCTTTTCCTTCAGACAAAAGGCTTTCTGCTTGATACCTTCTAACCCCGACCGCGTTCCACAAATTGCTCCAGCCAATGGATCGTGTAGTCGCCCTTCTGGAATTCAGGGTCCTCCACAATCCGCTGGTGCAGCGGAATGGTGGTCTTGATGCCCACCACCGCGAACTCCGCCAGCGCCCGGCTCATGCGGGCGATGGCTTCAGGGCGGGTTGGCGCATGCACAATCAGTTTCGCCACAAGGCTGTCGTAATACGGCGGCACCACATAGCCGGCATACAGTGCCGAATCGACGCGCACACCCAGGCCGCCCGGAGCGTGAAACACGCTGACCAGGCCCGGCGTCGGCATGAACGTCTCCGAATCCTCGGCGGTGATGCGGCACTCGATGGCATGGCCGGAGAAGGTGACGTCCTTCTGCGTGTAACCCAGCGCCTGCCCGGCCGCGATGCGGATCTGCTCGCGCACGAGATCCACACCGCAGACCATCTCCGTCACCGGATGCTCCACCTGCAGGCGGGTGTTCATTTCGATGAACGAGAACTGGCCGTCCTGATAGAGGAATTCCAGCGTGCCGGCGTTGCGATAGCCGAGCTTGGACAGGCCGGTGGTGACGGTTTCGCCCAGCGCATCGCGCTCGGCCGCCGTCAGCGCCGGGGAGCCGGCCTCTTCGAGCAATTTCTGGTGGCGGCGCTGCAAGGAACAATCACGCTCGCCAAAATGCACCACGTTGCCGAACGAATCGGCCATCACCTGCATTTCGATGTGGCGCGGCCGGTCGAGGTATTTTTCCATATAGACGGCATCGTTGCCGAACGCCGTCCGCGCCTCGGTGCGGGCGACGCGCCAGGCTTCCTCAAGCTCGTCGGCCGAATGCGCCACCTTCATGCCGCGCCCGCCACCACCGGCGGCGGCCTTGATCAATACCGGATACATAATCCGGTCCGCCACTTCGCGGGCTTCTTCCAGCGTGGTCACTTCGCCGGCAGAGCCCGGCACCAGCGGCACGCCGAGCGAGGCCATGGCGGTCTTGGCGGCAATCTTGTCGCCCATCATGCGGATATGCGCAGGGGATGGCCCGATGAAAGTGAGGCCATGCGCTTCCACCATTTCGGCGAAATCGGCGTTTTCCGACAGAAAGCCGTAGCCGGGATGAATCGCATCCGCGCCCGTCACGGCGGCCGCAGACAAGATGGCCGGCACGTTCAGATAGCTGTCGCGCGCCGAGGGCGGCCCGATGCAGACGCTTTCATCGGCCAGGCGCACATGCATCGCCTGGGCGTCGGCGGTGGAATGCACAGCCACGGTGCGAATACCCAGCTCGCGGCACGCACGCTGGATGCGCAGCGCAATCTCGCCACGATTGGCGATCAGAACCTTCTGGAACAGGGGGGCAGCCGGACGACTGGTCACGCGCCGGTTATTCCACAATCAACAGCGGCTCGCCGTATTCGACGGGGCTGCCGGGGCTGACGAGAATGCGGGTGATGATGCCGGATTTGGGGGCCTTGATCTGATTGAAGGTCTTCATCGCCTCGATCAGCAGCAAGGTCTGCCCTACGGCCACGCTCTGGCCCACCGTGATGAACGGAGCCGAACCCGGCTCGGGCGCCAGATAGGCCACGCCCACCATCGGGCTGAGCACGGCGCCGGGGTGATGCGCCAGATCCTCGGGGGCCGCGGCCACTGCCACGGACGCGGCGGGGGCTGCGGTCGAGGCTGCCGGGGCGAACACCGGCGCGGTGACGGCGGGGGCCGCGAACACAGGGGCCGGCGCGCGAACCACGCGGATGCGGCCTTCCTTGCCTTCGATCTCGATCTCGGTGAGGCCGGTGTCGACAAGGATATTGGCCAGCTTGCGCACGGCCTCGGGGTCGAATTGGGTGCTCACGCCTGGTCCTCCAGAAATTCTGCCATGGCCATCAGCGCGAGCCTGTAACCGCCCACGCCCAGCCCGGCAATAACGCCCAGGGCCGCTTTTGACACATAGCTATGTTGGCGGAATTCCTCCCGCCGGTGAATGTTGGTGATGTGCACTTCAATCACTGGCAGTTCGCAGGCCAGCAGCGCATCCATCAAGGCAATCGACGTTGTGGTGTAGCCGGCCGGATTGATCACAATCCCGGCTGCCCGGCCGCGACATTCCTGCACCCAGGAAATCAGCTCGCCCTCGCCGTTCGTCTGGCGGAAATCAATGTCCAACCCCAATTGGCCGGCGGTTTCGGCGCACATGGCCTCCACGTCGTCCAGCGTGGCAGGGCCGTACAGCTTGGGCTGCCGAAGGCCAAGCATGTTCATGTTCGGGCCATTCAGAATGACCACGCGCGGCAGAGGGGGCTGTGACATCTCGCGGGCCTAGCATGGCAAGCCGCCCGCTTCAACGCGAACAGCATCACATACCGTTACGCGGTGTTGCCGTGCGCCGCCACCAGATCAGGCGTGGCGCTCATTGTAGCGGGTAGTCGACCTCAGCGGTGTAGACCGAGGCTTCCTTACCGAGTTGCGAGCTGAACAGGGTGAAATGGTCCATTTCAAACGGACCGGCGCGGACCAGATTGTTCGCCTGCATATAAGCCGCCAGCTTGGCCTCCATCACGCCGTCCAATCGGGCCAGGGTGATGTGCGGCAGAAATCGCCGTTTTTCGGGCGCCAGACCGGCGCGTTGGACCACCGTCTCGATCTTGGCCTGGAGATGCTCCAACGCCGGATTGCGCTCCACCCCGGCCCATAGCGCCACTTCCCGCCCTGCACGATTGACGGTGCCGACGCCGCTGATTGAAAGCTGCACCCGCTTGCCACGCATGGCGCCCAAGGCGAGGTCGATATCTTCGGCCTGATTCGGCTGCACCTCGCCCAGGAAGCGCAGCGTCAGATGAAGGTTCTCCGGCGGCAGCCATCGCGCACCGGGCAGCGAACCGAACAGGCCCACCAGGCGTTGGCGCAGTTCCCAGGGCAGATCCAGCCCCACGAACAGTCTCATTTAGGCGGAATCCGCGCCAGAAGCTCGGTCACCCTGGGGGTTATCCGCGCCACCACGCGATTGACGCCCACCGGGTTGGGATGAATGCGGTCCGCCTGATTCAAAGCCGGGTCGCCGGCCACGCCTTCGAGGAAGAACGGGTCGTAGATCACCCCAGGCCGGGCGCCGAGCTTGTCGAACACCGCCCGGAATTCGGCCTGATAGGCCTCACCAAGATTGGGCGGCGCATACATGCCCGACAGCAGCACCGGGACCTTCCGCGCCTGCAACGCGTCCAGAATCGCCGTCAGGCTGGCTTCCGTGGTGCGTGGGTCCAGGCCGCGCAGCCCGTCATTGCCGCCGAGTTCCACCAGCGCCACGTCGGCGCCATCGGCCAGCGCCCAGTCCAGCCGCGACAATCCGCCCGCCGTGGTGTCGCCAGAGACGGCGGCATCGATGATCGTGATTCCGGGGAACGCAGCCGCCAGCCGGGCTTGAAAGCCGTCCGACCGCGCCAGCCCATAGCCGGCGGCAAGCGAATCGCCCAGCACCAGCAGGCGCGGCTGGGCGGCCATTGCTGTGCCAGACACCAAAAGGTTCATGAAAAGAAGGCAACACAGGCTCCAGGCTGCTTTGCGCAACCCGGCAGACAGGCCATATCGATTGATCATGGACGTATTCACCCCGCCTTCGGCCACAATCGCACCGAACGAACAGCGCACAACGCTGATCGAGGTGCATGATCTGACCCTGACCGTGCCTTCCACGGCCGGCCCGGTCAACATATTGCGCGGCATCGACCTCGTGATCGACGAAGGCGAGGCCATCGGTGTGGTCGGCCCTTCCGGCTCGGGCAAGACCAGCCTGCTGATGGTGTTGGCCGGACTCGAACGCGCCAGCTCAGGCTCGGTACGGCTCGGCGGCCAGGAAGTGACCAGCCTATCCGAGGACGCATTGTCGGCCATGCGCCGACGCGACGTGGGCATTGTATTCCAGGCGTTTCATCTGATCGGCAGCATGACCGCGCTGGAAAACGTGGCAATTCCGCTGGAGTTGGCGGGCGCCGCGGACGCCATGGCGCGCGCCAAGGCCAGCCTGCGCGCCGTGGGTCTCGGCCACCGGCTTTCGCATCTGCCGGGTATGCTGTCCGGCGGTGAGCAACAGCGCGTGGCCTTGGCCCGCGCCTTCGCCGCCCGCCCCCGTCTGCTGCTGGCCGACGAGCCGACCGGCAATCTGGACCGCGCCACCGGCGAGGCGGTGATGGACCTGCTGTTCGGCCTGCGCGCCGAATACGGCACCACGCTGATGCTGATCACTCACGACCCGTTGCTGGCTGACCGGTGCGACCGCACGATTGCCATCGCCGACGGAAAGATCATGCCATGAGGATGGCCTTTGTCCTGGCGCGGCGCGAGTTGCGCGGGGGCGTGCGCGGCCTGCGGATCGTGCTCGCCTGCCTTGCTCTGGGTGTGGCCGCCATCGCCGGCGTCGGCAGCCTGCGCGAGGGCATCGACCGCGGGCTGGCGGCCGATGGCGCCCGCATCCTCGGCGGCGACATCAGCGTGCAGGGCGGCTTTCAGGACTTGCCGGACAGCCTGCGGGATTTGCTGCGCCAGCGCGGCGCGCGGGTTTCAAACGTGGTCACGATGCGATCGATGATCGTGGCTCCCTCCGGCGAGCGGATGCTGGTGGAGTTGAAGGCCGTCGACCAAGCCTGGCCGCTGATCGGGGAGGCCAAATTCGCCCCCGCCTCCGCGCTGGCGCCCCATACCGTGGCGGCGGAACAGCTGGTGCTGGACCGGCTGGGTGTGAAACCCGGTGACATCGTGCATATCGGCCGCGCCGCAACCACGCTGGCGTCGGCGATCGTCCAGGAGCCGGACCGCGTCTCGAACCCCTCTCTTCTCGGCCCCCGCGTGCTGATGCGGCTGGACGATCTGCCGGCCACCGGACTGGTGCAGCCAGGCGCCATCGTGGAACACCAGTTGCGCGCCGCCTTCCCGCCCGGCACCGACATCGCGGGCGAGATCGCCACTCTGCGAAAGGCCTTCCCGGACACCGGCTGGCGCATCCGCGACCGCAGCAACGCCGTCCCCAGCGTGACCCAGTTCCTGGAACGCACCAGCCTGTTCATGACGCTGGTGGGCCTGACCTCGCTGCTGGTCGGCGGCATCGGCGTGGCCAACGGCGTGCGCGCCTGGCTTGCGTCCCGCGCCCGCAGCATCGCCACCTTGCGCTGCCTCGGCGCCTCCCCCGGCCTCGTGTTCGCCACCTGTGCGCTGCAGGTGGCGGCGCTGTCGGCGGCGGGGATTGGCGTGGGGTTGCTGCTGGGCGGATTGCTGCCCATCGCCGCCGCATCGCTGCTGGGCAACATCCTGCCGGTGCCGCCGGTTTCGGGCTTTTTCCTGCGGCCGCTGGCCCTGGCCGCCGCCTATGGGCTGTTGACCGCCGCCAGCTTCGCGCTGTGGCCGCTGGCGCGGGCGATGAGCATTTCCGGCGGGGCCTTGTTCCGGGACGCCATCATGCCCGATCGGACGCCGCCGCCGCCCTGGCTGGTGGCCGCCACCATCCTGCTGGTGGGCAGCCTGATCGGCCTGACGGTCGCAACGGCGACGGAATGGAAGTTCGCTGCCGGCTTCTGTGCGGCCGCATTGGCCACGCTGGGGCTGTTTCGCGTCGGTGGCTGGGCGTTGATGCGCGTGGCATCGCGGATCAAGATCCAGGGCCGCCCCTGGGCGCGGCTGGGGCTCGGCAATCTGTATCGGCCCGGCACGTCCACGCCGCTGATGCTGGTCTCGGTCGGCCTCGGCCTGTCCACACTGGCCGCCGTGGCGCTGATCCAGGGCAACGTGCAGCGCCAGGTGGGCGAGCAGCTTCCGGCCAACGCACCGAGCTTTTTCTTCGTCGACATCCAGAACAACCAGATGGACCGCTTTCGCGAGGTGCTCGCCGCCGAACCGGGGGTGATCAGCATGGCCGAGGTGCCGAGCCTGCGCGCCCGCATTGTGGCCGTGGCCGGCGTGCCGGTGGACAAGGTGGCCGCCACGCCAGACACCGCCTGGGCGCTGCGCGGCGATCGCGGACTGACCTATGCCACCGTCGCGCCCGAAGGCGCCCGGCTGGTGGAGGGCGATTGGTGGCCGCAAGACTATGCCGGCCCGCCGCTGGTGTCGTTTGACGCCAATCTGGCGCGCGGCTGGGGCGTCAAGATCGGCGATGTCATCCGCGTCAATGTGCTGGGCCGGGATATCGACCTGCAGGTGCGCAACCTGCGCGACATCGCCTGGCGCACGATGGGCATCAACTTCACCATGGTTGCCTCCCCCGGCCTGCTGGAGAAGGCGCCACACACCCATATCGCCACCGTCCGGGCCACCGATAGCTCGCAGGCCCGCCTGCTGCGCGCGGTGACGGACGCGCTGCCCAACGTGTCCGGCATTCGGGTGGCGGACGTGCTGGCGGCGGTGAGCGAGATATTTGGCCAATTGGGCGCGGCCTTGGCCGCAACCGGCTCGCTCACGCTCATCTCGGGCACGCTGGTGCTGGGCGGCGCTGTCGCATCTGGGCAAAGGCGGCGGATTGGCGAGGCGGTCATCCTGAAAAGCCTCGGTGCCACCCGCCGGCAGATCCGCGCCGCATGGCTGGTGGAATTCGGTATTCTGGGTGTGGTGGCGGGGGTGATCGCGGCTGTGATCGGCACCGCATCCAGCTTCGGGGTGGTTCATTACGTCATGCGCACCGACTGGGCGTTTCTGCCGGGAACGCTGGCGCTGACCATTCTGGGCTGCATGAGCCTGATGCTTTTGTTCGGCTTTGTTGGCACAGAGGCCGCCTTGCGGGCCAAAGCCGCGCCATTGCTGCGAAACGATTAGGGCAATTATACTGCCGCAGTTTGCTTTGTTTCAGCGGTTTAATATGATGACCGCTTGAACATGGCCTGCCTTTATATGAATTATAAGGCACGGGCAGGCGGTTTATGCCTCCCACTCAAGCTCGCTTTGCGTCAAAGGAAACCCTGCAATGGCTTATAGCCCCGACTTTCGGACCTACCCCGGCGCCGGCGGTGCCGCCTCATCGGCAGCGGCGATCGATGCGGGTCTGCGTTCCTATATGCTGCGCGTCTACAACTGGATGTCGTCTGGCCTGCTGTTGACCGGCATTGTGGCCTTCGCCTGCAATTCGTATTTCCGCGATGTGTTCTACCCGCTGGTGCAGACCCCCGGCGGCTTGGTGCACGTTCCCGGCACGCTCGCCTATATCAGCATGTTTGCGCCGCTGGCCTTCGTGATGGTGCTTAGCTTCGGCGTGGAGCGCCTGTCGGCCACTGCGGCCAAGGCGATCTTCTGGGCCTTCGCCGCCGCAATGGGCGCCAGCATGATGAACATCTTCCAGATCTACACCGGCGAAAGCATCGTGCGGGTGTTCTTCATCACCGCCGGCACCTTCTCGGCCATGAGCATCTGGGGTTACGTCACCCGCACGGACCTGACGCGGATGGGCAGCTTTCTCATCATGGGCCTGTTCGGCATCGTGCTCGCCGGATTGGTGAACATTTTTGTTGGCTCCAGCGCCTTGCAGTTCGCCATCAGCGCCATCGGCGTTGTCATCTTCACGGGCCTGACCGCGTATGACACCCAGCGCATCAAGACCACCTATGTGCAGTTTGCCCAGGCTGGCGGCACGCAAGAAGCGGGCAAGCGCAGCGTGTATGACGCGCTGAGCCTGTATCTGAACTTCATCAACCTGTTCATGCTGCTTCTGCAGTTCGCGGGCGACCGTCGCAGCAACTGATTGATAAAAAGTTAGATTGCGACAAAAGGCCGGGGGATGTCCCCGGCCTTTTGCATTTTTAAAATGACTTAAAAAAACTCTTGCACTTGGGGGGTGGGGGTCCTATCTCGAAATCACGCAGCAACGCACGTGCCTCTGGCCCCCCAACCTTTGACTTTGGGGTTACGTAACGACGTCAAGCGTTCTGGCACACCGGGTTTGCGACACCCTCTCGTCGCGAAATCTTTCGTCTGGTCGCTGGTTCGTTCGACCGTTTCATAACCTTCGCCCGTCGCCTTCACAGGCGGGCGTCATATCAGGGGGCCCCGTGCGATGACTCCAAAAGTCGCTCGTTTCCTTGCCTACAACCAACCGGCAACGCCGTGTCTGGTGCTGGATATTGGTCGTGTGGAAAGCAATTTCCGTGCTTTGCGCGAAGCTTTGCCGCTCGCCCAGGTCTATTATGCCGTGAAGGCCAATCCGGCCGCGCCGATTTTGGAGCGTCTGGTGGGTCTTGGCAGCAGCTTTGACGCCGCCAGCGCCGAAGAAATCGACTCCTGCCTCCAGGCCGGCGCCACCCCCGCGCGCATCAGCTTTGGCAACACCATCAAGAAGGTGTCGGCCATCAAGCGCGCATTTGCTGCGGGTGTGGACATGTTCGCGTTCGATTCCGACGAGGAACTGGAAAAGATCGCCGAGCACGCCCCGGGCAGCCGCGTCTATTGCCGCATCCTGGTCGAAAACGCCGGCGCTGACTGGCCGTTGTCGCGCAAGTTCGGCACCACGCTGGACCATGCGCGCGACCTGATGATCCGCGCCGGCACGCTGGGGCTGGACCCGTTCGGGCTGTCCTTCCACGTCGGCAGCCAGCAGACCGACACCAGCAGCTACGAGGCCGCCATCGGCCGCGTGTCCATGCTGTTCACCGATCTGCGCGATTCCGGCGTCAATCTGCGCATGGTCAATCTGGGCGGCGGGTTCCCCACCACCTATCGCGACGACGTGCCCGGCATCGAGCGCTTCGGCAATGCCATCATGGGCGCCATGACCAAGCATTTCGGCAACGCCCTGCCGGAAATGCTGATCGAGCCAGGCCGCTTCCTGGTGGCCGATGCCGGCGTTGTCAGCACCGAGATCGTGCTGGTCAGCCGCCGCGGCAACGACCCGGTGCGCTGGGTGTATCTCGACATCGGCCGCTTCGGCGGCTTGGCCGAGACCGAGGGCGAATCGATCAAATACCGCATCGCCAGCGAGCATGACGGCGATGAGACAGGCCCGGTTGCGATTGCCGGCCCCACCTGCGACGGGGCAGACATCATGTATGAGAAGTCCAACTACCGCCTGCCGCTAAGCCTCAAGAGCGGTGAGCGGCTGGCGCTGATGTCGACCGGCGCGTATGTCACCACCTATGCCAGCCAGCGGTTCAATGGTTTTGAACCGCTGGCAGAGCATTACATCTGACGCATGTCGGGCGGTGCCCGACCTACAGCGGGTCGCCGCGACGTAGGTCGGGAGACGCCCGACACGGTCGGGCGGCCCGGGCCTCCGGAAACGTAACGGCGTGTCGGGCTGTGCCAGACCTACGGCATGTCTTTGCGGGTGCGGTCGATCGCGGTGTAGGCGCCGCCCTGGTAGCGTTCGATCACCGGATCGCCGCTGAGCTTGTCTTTGAGCTTGTCGGTGAACCCATCGACTGAATCCAACGGCTCCCAGCCGATCGCCTTGCGGGCATCGTTGCCCCAGAACGTGCGGCTGTTGGCCGATGCACCCCAGATGACGCAGCTGCCGGTTTCGTTGGCCAGCGTAGCGCGTTCGCACAGCCGGCACAGATCGTCGAATGACAGGTAGGTGGACAGCATGCGCGCATCCACCGGCTCCGGCAGCGAGCTGCCGATGCGAACGTTGACGTTCTCCACGCCGTGTTTGAACCAGTACATCTTGCCCATCAGCTCGCCATACGCCTTGGACAAGCCGTAATAGCCGTCCGGCATCAGCGCGCAATCATCGTCAAGCTTTTCGCTGCGCGCGTGAAAGCCGATGGCGTGGTTGGAACTGGCGAACAGCACCCGCGCGCCTTCACGGCGGGCGGCTTCATAGATGTTGTAAAGCCCGACGATGTTGGGCTGCAGAACCTCGTTAAACGGCCGCTCCACCGAGACGCCGCCAAAATGCAGAATCATGCCGCATCCCTTGGCCAGGCTCAGGATCTCGGCGCCATTGGCGAGGTCGGCACGCGTGAAGCTGCATCCGGCAGGCACCAGGTCGGGAAACGGTGCGAGATCGGTCAGACGAAGCGACCAGCCGAGGCTCGCGAGATGGCGCGTCAACTGGCGGCCGAGAGCGCCGGAAGCGCCGGTGAGCAGGATAGGCTTGGTGGGATTGGGGGGCATTGGGTCCTCTTGCGGTTGGCGTGCAGGTATCGCGAACATTCATCCGTGCGCGCAACCTTGCGCGGATCGACGTGGTTGGGAAGACTGCACATATGAATACTCTCCCAGACCTCGCCGCGTCGCTCGCCTCCGGCCGCACCACCGCCCGGACATTGGTTGAAAATTGCCTCACCCGCATTGCGGATCCGGCAGGCGAAGGGGGGCGGGCCTTCCTCAAGGTCCATGCCGAGGTGGCGCGGGCGATGGCCGATGCGGCCGATGCGCTGCGGGCCGCCGGCCGGGCGCCCTCGCCCTATGCCGGTATTCCGATCAGTGTGAAGGATTTGTTCGACATCCAGGGCGAACCCACGCCCGCCGGATCGGTGGTGCTGGCGAACGCGCTGCCCGCCCCGAGCACGGCCCCGGCCATCGCCCGGCTTGAGGCCGCCGGGTTCATTCCGCTGGGCCGCACCAACATGACCGAGTTCGCCTTCTCCGGCCTCGGCATCAACCCGCATTATGGAACGCCGCGCAGCCCATGGGACCGTGAGACAGGTCGCATTCCCGGCGGCAGCTCGTCAGGCGCTGCCGTGTCGATCAGCGACCGGATGGCCTATGCCGCACTCGGCACCGATACCGGCGGCTCCTGTCGGGTGCCGGCGGCGATGTGCGGGGTGGTCGGCTTCAAGCCAACCGCCCGCCGGATACCGCTCGCCGGCGTGCTGCCGTTGGCGCCGAGCCTGGATTCGGTTGGTCCGATGGCCAATTCGGTGGCCTGCTGCGCTATTATTGACGCCATCATGGCCGGTTCCATGCCTGCGGCCCTCGCGCCGATGTCGTTGCGGGGCCTGCGGCTGGCTGTGCCGTCCAAGATCGTGCTGGACGGGCTGGACAGCATGGTGAGCGACGCCTTCGCCCGTGCGCTGGAAATACTTGAAGCAGCAGGCGCGCAGTTGATCGACGTCGTGTTCCCCGCCATCGGCGCCATCGCCGGCGCCAATGCGCGTGGCGGACTGACGGCGCCCGAGTCGCTGGCCTGGCACCGGGCGCTGATGGCCGAGCATGCAGCGGGATATGACCCACGCATTCTCAAGCGAATCGAGCGTGGCCTTGGCATGAGCGCCGCCGATTACATCGACACGGTGGAAGCGCGGGCCAATGTCTGCGCCCGGATGAACATCGAGACGCAGGATTATGATGCGCTGATCATGCCCACCTGCCCGCTGGTGCCACCACCGATCGCCGATCTGGAGGACGAGGCGGAATACAATCGCGTCAATCTTCTGCAACTGCGCAACACCGCGATCGGCAATTTCCTGGATCGCTGCGCCATCTCCCTGCCCTGCCACCAGCCGGGCGAGGCGCCGGTGGGGCTGATGCTGATGGGCGAGACGATGGGCGATGCGAAGCTGCTGCGCATCGCATCGGCGGTGGAGGATGCGCTGGCGGCTGAGCGGACTTAACTCCGCGCCAGATAGGCCCGCCAGCCGCCGAATTCAGTGATATCCGGGCTGGCGGCCACGCCTGCGGATTCTGCGAGGAATCCCAGGCACGGCCCGGATTCCAGCCGCACCGACCCGAAGCCCAACGGGGCCGGCACCTGGGCCAGCAGAGCGCCGATGGCTGTGGTGGGTAACGCCCAGACCTCGCCGACGATGGCGCGGCCGTCTGGGGCGCACACGATACCGGGACGGCTGCCAACGGCGTGCAGCCGGTAGTCCGGCAGCGTTTGGTCCGTGCGCAGCAGGCGGCCGCCAAGGGCTGTCAGTTGCCCGTTTAACGGCAGGCCCGACATATGGGCGCCGATGCAGAACAGCGCCGTCTCGTCTGCTCGCAGCACCACGGGCGCCACTTCCGGCGGCAATGGCGCCTGGGTGTTGCCGATCCGGTTCGCGTTGGCCCGATGAATGCGGTTCGCCACGGCCACGAGCCGGGCTTCGGACCAGGCCGGGCCAATCAGCGTCACACTGGTGGGCAGCCCGTCCGCCCCAATGCCGCAGGGCACGGCGATGGCGGCGAGATCGCACAGATTGACGAAGTTGGTGAAAATGCCAAGGCGGCTGTTGGGACCGATCGGGTCGGCATCCAATGCGGCCAGGCTTGGGGTGAACGGGGCTGTGGGCAGCATCAGCACGTCGACAGTGGCGAACATCGCCGCCGCCGCGCGCCGGGCCTGGGCCAGACGGTGGAACGCATCGAACGCATCCACGGTCTTGCGGTTCAGGCCGCCTTCGAGGATGGCGCGGGTGGTGGGATGCAGGATATCCGCGCGTTGCTCCACCACATCGCGCAAGGCGGCGGTGCGTTCAGCCACCCATGGGCCGTCATACAGAAGCCGGGCGACTTCGAGGAACGGTGTGAGATCGATCGTGCTGGTTGTGAAAGTTGCAGCAACGCGCGCATAGGCGTCAGCCTGTGGCGCATCGCACAACGCGGCCACGTCAGCCACACCCACGCGCAACGCCGGCGGCAATGCCGCGCCACGCAGGTGATCGAACGGCGCGCGCCTTGCGTAGGGATCGGCACCATCGAATGCCGCCAGCACCCGCGCGGCGGTCATCGCCTGGTCAACGCTGCCCGCAAACACCGAGATCGTGTCGATCGACCGGCACGCCGGCACCATGCCGGAGGCCGAGACGCTGCCGATGGTCGGCTTCAGACCCACAATATTGCCGAACATCGCCGGCACCCGGCCGGAGCCTGCGGTATCCGTGCCCAACGCAAAATCGACAATGCCGGCGGCCACAGCCACGGCCGAACCGGACGATGACCCACCCGGCACGTGCGCCGGGCTGAACACGTTGCGCGGCACGCCATACGGGCTGCGCACCCCCACCAGCCCGGTAGCGAACTGGTCCAGATTGGTCTTGCCGATCAACAGCGCGCCGGCATCCAGCAGACGTTGGACGGCGAATGCCGTGTGCGCGGCCATATACGAAAAGCCAGGACATGCCGCCGAAGTCGGCATCCCGGCCACGTCGATATTGTCCTTCACCGCAAAGCTCAGCCCCCAAAGCGGGCGGCCTTGCGGGCCTTCATCCTGCAGTGCTGCGGCGCACCGGAGGATGTCTTCGTCACTTCGCCGCGTGATCCAGATGGCTGGATCGGCCGCGGCACGATCGGCTTTAAGGGCGGACCGCGCCGCGGCGAGCGGGCTCACCGCAGCAGGTCGAGCACGGCGCGGGTCAGCAGGCCGTCCTGCTTTTCCAACTCATCGAGGATGTTGAAGTGATTGGCGCCCACCACTGGAATGAGTGGGCCGGGCGCATGTGCGTTGGCGCGGCGGGCATGCAGGCGGCGGCTGTCCTCGATCAGGGCCGGCAGTTCGGCGGTGCCATAGGCAATGCCGAACGGCTTGTTGACGACGGGCAGGCGGAGCGGCGACAGCGTGGCCACTTCCTCGTCGGTCAGGCGCAGGTTGTCGTTCAGGCCCACATCGCGCAATGGACCGAGTTCGAACACGCCTGAAATGGCGAGCCCTGCGGTCACGCCCGGATGCGACAGCGCCATGGCCGCCAGATGGCCGCCAGCGGAATGACCCGCGACCACAATCGGCCCGGCCACGCCGAAATCAGGGCCGCGTTGAACCAGCCAATCCAGCGATGCATGGATCTGGGCCACGATCTCGGACAGGGTGGCATCCGGCGTCAGGTCATAGCCCGGAAACGCCGCCGACCAGCCGAGCGGGCGCACGCCCTCTGCCAAAACGCTGACGAGATCGCGCGAGCCGCGCTGCCAATATCCACCATGGATGAACACCAGGCACGGCGAGGTGGGCTCGGCGGCGGCAAAAATGTCCCACTTGGTGCGCTCGCCGTCCGCATAGGCGAGGTCGAGCCGAGCCGGGTGCTTCGCACGGAACACGGCGGACGCCGCAGCCCGGTTCGCCTGGATTTCAGCAGTGTTCACAGTGGCTGCCGTGTTGTTATAGGCCAGGTCACGCTGCTCACGCGTCAGATAGGCCCATTCGCCATGCGGTGCACGTTTCGGTGTCAGATAACTGCTCATGTCGATGCCCTCTAGATACGGCTTGTCCGCCTGGGATGGAGATACCGGATAATTTGCGCCACCTCACCCCCTAAGCCCGCCGTGTCTTTGCGAATTCATATATCCAGCCATGCCGGAACGGTCAGGTGTGAAGCTGCGCGGACAACGTGCGCCGTAATTCGTTAAAAGACGATGACGACACATCACGCGGGCGCTGCAGCGTAATAGACGTATCCGATACGATCCTCCCCGGCCCGGGGGCCATCGCCACCACACGGTCGGCCAGCAGGATGGCTTCCTCGATCGCATGGGTGACGAAAATCACCGTCAGCTTGGTGCGCGCCCAGATTTCCAGCAACTCGTCCTGCAAACGCTCGCGCGTCATGGCATCCAGGGCGCCGAATGGTTCGTCCATCAGCACCACGCGGCAGTCATTGGCCAGCACGCGGGCAATCGCCACGCGCTGCTTCATGCCGCCGGACAGTTGATGGGGATAGGAATCGGCGAATTTCGACAGTCCCACCATGTCGATGAAATGCGCCGCCGTCTCGCGGGTTTTCGCCTTCGAGATGCCACGAGCGCGCGGGCCGAAGCCGATATTGTCGCGCACCGACAGCCACGGGAACAGGCCGTAATCCTGAAACACCATGCCGCGCTCCGGCCCCGGCCCCGAAACCTCGCGGCCGCCGACGAACACATAGCCACTGCTCGCCGGCTCAAACCCCGCGATAATCCGCAGCAGCGTGGACTTGCCGCAGCCGGACGCACCGATCAGGCAGATGAACTCACCCTCGTTGATGCGCAACTCAGCGCCGTTGAGCGCGTGGAATTCGCCGAAAACCTTGCCCACATCCTGCACATGGATAATTTCACCCATGTTGCGGGCTCCATCGCAGCAGCCGTTGGCCCAGCGCCATTACGATGCGGTCCGACACATAACCGGCGGCGCCGATCACGATCATACCGTCGATGACAATCTCGGTGCGGCTCAACTGCCGCGCATCCATGATCATGGCCCCCAGCCCGGTCTGCACCCCCGTCATTTCGCCCACCACAATCACCACCCACGCAAAGCCCAGCCCCAGCCGGAGCCCGGTGAAAATGCCGGGCAGCGACGCCGGCAGCACCACGCGCAGGAACATCGCCGCAGGCTTCGTGCCCAGCATCGCCGCCGCCTCGAACAAGCGCGGCTCCACGCTGCGAACGCCGAAAATGGTGTTCACCAAGATCGGATAGAACGCGCCAAGGGCCACCAGAAAGAATGCCGAGCGCGGCCCCAGGCCAAAGACGATCATCGACAGCGGCAGCCACGCCGTCACCGGTACCGGCCGCAGCATCTGGAACATCGGGTCCAGCAGGTCCCGCGCCAGCGACAGTCGGCCGATCAGCATGCCCAACGGCAACGCGCACAGCGCCGCCAGCAGGAACGCGCCATACACCCGCCCGGCCGAGGCCAGCAGATGCACCAGCAGCGTCTTGCTGAACGCATCGTCGTTGATGCCGCCGATGGCCAGATCCACCATCGCCTCTCCCACCTCCCACGGCGGCGGAATCAGCGAATACGCCTGCCCCCGCGTGCCGAGCCACCAGCCCAGCATCAGCAGCGCGGGCACCAGCCCCGCCAGCACCAGACGGCGCATGAATCAGGCCTGCTTCGCCACGTCGTCCGAGAACCTGGCGTCGAACAGCGCCGCCATGTCCGGCATCGCCTTGATTTGCTTCAGTTCGAGCATCTGCTGGGCATAGCTGGTGGCCTGGGCCAGGAATTCCGGCGTCATACGCCAGTTCAGTTCCACGTTCGGCGCGGAAATCGCAATCGCCTCGCGCTTCTGCCCCAGCTTGGCCACCGTCATGTCCACCATCGCCGCCGGATTGCTCATCGCATAGGCACTGGCCTGGCGCTGGATGTTCACCATCGTGCGGCACAGGGCCGGATTGCTGGTCGTCGTCTCACGGTGTGTGGCGAGGATCATGTTCAGGCTGCCCATCGGGGTGGAATACGGATATTCCACAATCTTGCCGATGCCGGTGCTGATCGACACGCCCGGCGCCGGCTCGGCCCCCACATACGCATCCACATCGCCCCGCGCCAACGCCGCGTGCATCTCCGAGAACGACACCCGTACCGGCGTGATGTCGCGCACCGACATCCCCTCCATGCGCAGCCGCTCCAGCACGAACACCTCCTGCGTCGAGCCGGGCCAGATCGCCACGCGCTTGCCCCGCAGATCGGCCAATTTGGAAATGTCGCTGTTCTTGGCGGCCACAATCGCCATGCCCTTGTTGCAGGCCGAGCCGATGATCGTCAGCGGCTCCCGCGCCACCGCGCTCAGAATACCGGCGGCCACGCCGAACGTGCCGAAATCGATGGATTTGGTCACCACCGCGTTCTTGCAATCGTTCGGGCTCTCGAACGAAATCACCTCGATGCGGGTGCCGGCCGGGGCGAATTTTTCATAGAAATACGGGGTAATGGAATGAATGAGCTTCAAGACGCCCATCTTGACCACAACATCCTCGGCACGGGCCGCGCGGGCCAGGAACGGCGTGGCGAGGCTGGACGCGAGCAACATACGACGACGCATGGACGGTCTCCCGAGTGAATCTCGGAAGACCCCATGCAAGCATTAGGCCGAAGGAAGCGCTTCTTTTTGAAAAAAGAAGCAAAAACTTTCAGTCATTCAGGCTTGGGCAGCGAAATTCCGGCCAGCTGCTCCCAGAAGCGGATCACGAACGCATCGTCCCGACCGCCATGGCCTGAGGCAGCGGCCGCGAGGAACAGCTGATGCGCGGCGGAGGCCATCGGCAGCGGGAACGTCAGCGCCCGCGCCTGGTCCAGCACAATGCCCAGATCCTTGACGAAGATGTTCACCGACGACAACGGCGTGTCATCCCCCGCCAGAATATGCGGCACCCGGTTCTGGAACATCCAGGACGACCCAGCCGACGTGCTGATCACATCAAACAACGCCTGCGGATCAGCGCCCGCCCGAATGCCCAGCGCCATCGCCTCGGCCGCCGTGGCGATGTGAACGCCGGCGAGCAACTGGTTGACCATCTTCACCGTGCTGCCAATGCCAGCCGCATCGCCCAACCGCCAAACCTTGCTGGCAATGGCGTCCAACACCGGTTCGGCCTTGGCGAACGCCGCTTCCGATCCGGATGCCATCACCGTCATCGTGCCGCCCCGTGCGCCAACAGCACCACCGGAAACCGGCGCGTCCAGCATCAGGAAACCCAATTCAGACAAGCGCGTGTCCAACACACGGGCCGCCTCGGGCGCCACTGTGGTGCAGCACAGCACCACAGCCCCAGGTGCAAGGCGCGACAGGCAACCCTCGCTGCCGAACAAAACCTCGTTGGCCTGGGCCGCGTTCACCACGAACACCACCAGCGCCTCCAGCCCCTCCGGCAAATCGCACGCGCGGCCAACGGCCACACCGCCAGCCTTGAGCAGTTCATCCCGCCCGGCCTCGCGCAGTTCGCAACCCGAGACATCATGCCCCTTGGCGACAAGATTCAGGGCCGCCCCCATTCCCATCGAGCCGAGGCCGATCACACCAACGCGCATCACAAGTTCCTTCGTTAGAATGTGCCCCGGAACCGCTCAACCGCCGCCACCAGCGCGCGACGCACACCGGTTTCAAGCGCCGAATGGCCGGCATCGGGGATAATCGTCAGGCGCGCCAACGGCCACGCCGCCACCAGTTCGAACGCCGAGACAGCCGGGCAGATCATGTCGTAGCGCCCCTGCACGATCTCGGCCGGGACATGGGCAATCCGGTCCATATGCGCCAGCAGGCCGCCTGCGGGCAAAAACAGTGCATTTGCGAAATAATGTGCCTCAATCCGCGCCAGCCCCAACGACGAACGGTCCATCGCGAAGCTGTTCACCATCTCGGGACTCGGCATCAACGTGCTGCACGAGCCCTCATAGGTGGACCACGCCCGCGCCGCCGGCATGTGCACGGCAGGGTCAGGACTGCACAGTCGCGCCAGGTATGAGCCGAGCACATCGTCACGCTCGGCCGGCGGCAGGAAGCCCTCGAACGCCGCGTGCGCCTCGGGGAACACGGCGCGCATGCCGCGCATGAACCACTCCACCTCGGACGGCCGGCCGAGGAAGATGCCGCGCAGCACCAGGCCCGCCACCCGGTCCGGATGGGCCTGCGCATAGGCGAGCGCCAGCGTGGAGCCCCAGGAACCGCCAAACAACAGCCACCGCTCAATGCCCAGATGTCGGCGCAAGCGCTCGATATCGGCCACCAGATCCGGCGTGGTGTTGGCCTCAAGCCCGCCCAGCGGCTTGCTGCGACCGGCGCCGCGCTGGTCATAGATCACCAGCCGCCAATGATGCGGATCGAAGAACCGGCGATGCACCGCACCCGCGCCAGCGCCAGGGCCGCCATGCAGGAACAATACAGCCGGGCCACTGGGGTTGCCGACTTGCTCCCAATACATGACATGGTGCGCCGACAACGGCAGGTGGCCGGTTTCGTATGGGCCGATATCTGGGAACAGGTCACCGCGGGGCATGACTGAATCTATAAGGGCATGCGGCCCCGGGGAGAAGTGCGGATGGAGCGGCTTTGGGTAGGTTTTGGCGCAATCGCCGGCGTTTCGATGGTTGCGATGGCCGCCTATGCGGCGCATGGCCTGACCGGCACGCCCCCCGCGACGCTCGCCTCAGTGGCAAATGCGGTGCAGATGCAGGGGTTTCACGCCTTGGCGTTGGTGTTCACCGGCCTGTGGGCGCGACGCGGCGGCATTCTGGCGCATCTGGCAGGGGCTGCATTCGTGATCGGCATTTTGCTGTTCTGCGGCGCCGTCTATCAGCCGATCGGCCCGGTATGGGCGCGCGTGCCGCGAATCGCGTTCCTGGCGCCGATCGGGGGTATGGCGCTGATGGCTGGCTGGGCCATGCTCGGCCTGTCGGCACTCCGTCGATGACCGTCAAATCCGCCTATCTCGCCGCCGAGGGCCTGGAATCGGTCCTCGCCGAGGAACTCACCCGCGCCGGCAGCACCATCAGCGCCTGGCACGGCATGCTGGCGCTGTCGCCGGAACCGCCCGTGGCCAGCGCCTGGGCGCTGGATGTCTGGACCGACCCGCGCGAGATCGAGATCGCCTCGGTCAAATCCGCCGCCGACGCCTTGCGCGCGATGCAGCGCAACTGGTCGTCCTACGGCGTGGAGCACCACCGCCGCATCGCGCTGATCACCGAGCGCCTGCCGCCGATGAAGCCGCGCCTGTTCGCCTTCCCCGAGCCCGCCCCCACCAGCCATCTCGGCGCCTGGACGCTGCTGGCGCCCAATCTGATGCTGGCCAGCCCCACCAAGACCAGCCCGTTCGTGGGCGGTGCGCCGCGCTTCGTGGAAGACCATATCGGCCCGCCGTCCCGCGCCTATCTGAAACTATGGGAAGCCTGCACCCGCATCGGCGCCTGGCCACAGCCGGGCGAGACGGCGCTGGACCTCGGCGCGTCTCCCGGCGGCTGGACCTGGGCGATCGCCAGGCTGGGCGCCACCGTCACCGCGATCGACCGCGCGCCCTTGGCCGACAAGGTGGCCGCCATGCCCGGCGTCAGCCTGCGCCTCGGCAGCGCGTTCACCCTGCCGCCGGAGCCGGTGGATTGGCTGTTCAGCGACATCATCGCCTATCCGGCGCCGCTGCTGGAACTGGTGCAACGCTGGATCGCCGCCGGCACCACAGGGCGGATTGTCTGCACCATCAAGCTCCAGGGCGAAACCGACCACGATGCCGTCGCGGCGTTCGCGGCCATT
The DNA here is from genome assembly GCA_040399685.1 of Acetobacteraceae bacterium. Taxonomy (GTDB): domain Bacteria; phylum Pseudomonadota; class Alphaproteobacteria; order Acetobacterales; family Acetobacteraceae; genus CAIQQQ01. The sequence continues at coordinate 236,087 of JBBART010000002.1, read as the reverse complement.
CCCGGCGGGCAGGTGATGCATCTGTTCCACAACAAGCACGAACTCACGTTCTGCTGGAAGAAGCCAGACCTATAGCCCCGAAGGCAGCGCCGCCACCCAAGCCTCGAACGCGGCGGCGAATGTCGCCGCACTCATCTTGACCGTCGATTTCGGCCCGTGCGTGGCACGGATCACCGCCTGCGTGGGCGAGAGCGCCAACTCGAACGCGTTGCCGATGAACGCGGCCGTGGCGCCCTGCGCCAACGCCGCCCGGATCTCAGCGATCCGGGGCTGATAATCCTGCACATCGGTGCGCAGGAAATCCGCCAGAACCTGCTGGGCGGTCATGGCGCGTCCGGGAACGCGGTGTTGACGTCCCCCCGGCTCAGCCGCGCATAGCGGATGGTGAACGGCCGCCCATCGGTGCCGGTGCAATACGCGGCCCCACCCTGCGGCGGGGCGGACGGGGCGATGTTGCCCCAACTGCCTGGCTTGGGCTGCTCCGGCTGCTGCACGGCATAGCGGATGGACGCCACGATCTGCGCCTCGGTGCAGGTGCGCGGATAGAACGTCGAGAACTTGGTCATGCCGTTGGCGAACAGCACCGTGGCATTATACAGGCCGCGCCCGTTGCGCACCGGCCGCGGGTCACGAACGCCCTGCACCGACGGCGTCGGCTGCACCAGTTCGGTGTGATACCCATCGGGCTTGCCGCGACGGATCTCGCCGCAGAAGATGTGCACGAGATTGATCTTCGGATCGCTGCCCTGAAAGCGCGGCCCGGCGCAGTCGAACGCCTGGGCTGCCCCCGGCAGCAACAGCCACGGCACCACGAATAACCACCGCATCAACCCCTCCCCGTCGCCTGCGCGGCCAGCAAGGCCAGCGCCACGACCACCAGTGAAGCAGCAATCGCCACCCCATGCACGGGCCAGATCGGCCACAGCCGGTCCAGCCCCCACAGCAGCGCCAGCGCCACAACCGCATAGGCGGCGATGGCGCGACGCATCGTCAGATATGCGCCAGAACGGACGCGCAGATCCGGTCCACATCCTTATCGGACAGATCCGGATGCAGCGGCAACGCCAGGATGCGGGTGGAAATATCCTCGCTCACCGGCAACGCCGCGCCGTCATGCGCGTGGGCATAGGCCGGCTGGTGATGCAGCGGGCGCGGATAATAGATGGCGCTTGGCACGCCATCGGCCTTCAGCCCGGCCTGCATCCTGTCGCGCGCCGCTCCATCCGGCAGCACAACGGCATAGATCGCCCAGGCGCTCGTCGAATCAGGCACCCGCGCGGGCGTGATGACGGCATTGCCGAGCCGGCTGTCATACACGCCGGCGATGCGCGCCCGTGCGTCGAGCTCTTCCTGAAACACGGTCAGCTTGCTCAGCAGAATGGCCGCCTGGATCGTGTCCAGCCGCCCGTTCATGCCGGTGCGCAGAACCTCATAGCGGGTGGTGCCTTCGCCGTGGGTGCGCAGGCTGCGATACAGCGCCGCCCGCTCATCGCTGTCGGTGAACAGCGCGCCGCCATCGCCATACGCGCCGAACGGCTTGGACGGAAAGAAGCTGGTCGCCGTGGCGTCGGCAGACGCCCCAAGCCTGGCGCCGTGATGGATGGCGCCGAACGCCTGGGCGCAATCATCCAGCGTGAACAGCCCCTCGCGGTCGGCAATGGCGCGAATGGCCGGCCAATCGGCGGGCTGGCCGAACAGATCCACGCCGATGATGGCGCGTGGCCGCAGCTTGCCCTCGGCGCGGATGGCATTGATCCGCTCCTGCAGATGCTCCACGTCGATCTGGAACGTGCGCGGATCGACATCCACGAACACCGGCGTGGCCCCCAGCACCAACGGCACCTCGGCGGTGGCGGTGTAGGTGAACGCCGGCAGGAACACCGCATCGCCGCGGCCGATCTCCTCGGCCATCATGGCGATCTGCAACGCATCGGTGCCGGACGACACGCTGACGCAATGCTTCGCCCCACAGAACGCGGCGAGCTTCTGCTCCAACTCCACCACTTCCGGCCCGAGCACGAACTGGCAATGCGCCAGAACCGCGTCGATGCGCGGCTTCAGATCGGCGGCGATCCGGGCCTGCTGGGCCTTCAGATCGAGAAACGGGATCGGCTTGAGCGTATCATCCATCGGCTGATCCTATCAGGCGCGGGCCGAACCCGCGCTCCCATCGGCGTTATGATCGAATTCGGGCACCATGCGCCCCAGTATGGCCAGCGCCTTCGGCACGTTGTCCGCCTTGCACGCCGCCGCGATCTCGTCGATCGCCCGGCCCACGATGGCGGGGTCGGCGGTGCGCGGCGCGGCCATCAGCAGCCCCGGGAAATCCGTGGGCGTTGGCGGCTCGCGGCCGTGGAACATTTCCTCGAACAGTTTCTCCCCCGGCCGCAGCCCGGTGAAGACGATCTTGACGTCGTCTTCCGGCCGCAGCCCCGCCAGCCGGATCATCTGCCGGGCGAGATCGACGATCTTCACCGGCTCGCCCATGTCCAGCACGAAAATGCCGCCATCCTGGATGTGGCGGTCACAGCCCACCACGCTGGCCTGCAACACCAGCCCCACCGCTTCGCGCACCGTCATGAAATAGCGTTCCATGTCCGGATGCGTCACCGTCAGCGGCCCGCCGCGCGCCAGTTGGCGCTGGAACAGCGGCACCACCGAGCCAGTGCTGCCCAGCACGTTGCCGAAGCGCACGGTGATGCAGCGCATGCCACCCCGCGCGCGCGCCTCGATGTCGATCGACTGACAGTACATCTCGGCCAATCGCTTGGCGGCGCCCATCACGCTGGTGGGGTTCACCGCCTTGTCGGTGGAGATCAGCACCATCGCCGATGCCCCCACCGCCCGCGCCGCATCGGCCACGTTGCGGGTGCCGGCGGCGTTGGTCAGCAGGCCCTCGCCCGGATTGCGCTCCACCATCGGCACATGCTTGAGGGCGGCGGCATGGAACACCAGGTCCGGCCGCACATCCTCCATCACCGCCTGGATACGGCCGGCGTCGCGAATGTCGGCAATCACGATGCGGCGCCGGAAGCTGCCGAGCTGGCCCAGTTCCTGTTCTATCTGCCACAGCGCGTATTCGCCGTTGTCCAGCAGCACCAGCAGGTCCGGCCCCAGGGCCGCCACCTGCCGCACCAGTTCCGAGCCGATGGTGCCGCCGGCGCCGGTTATCAGCACGCGCTTGCCGGCCACCAGCCGCGCCATGCCCTCGCGGTCCAGCTTCCATTGCGCGCGGTTCAGCAGATCCTCGATCACCACCGGCCTGAGGTCCAGATTGGACGATCCGCCCTCGGTGTCCAGCGCCGTCGGTCGCGGTGCCCGCGCCATGCGCAGGCCCTCGCGGTCCGCCGCCTGCATCAGCCGCGCCAGCACCGGGCCGGGCAGATCGTGCTCGGTCAGCACCAGTGACGTCGGCAGCCGGTCCTCGTCGCGCAGCCGCGCCAGAATCGTCTCGGCGTCATCAACCGCGCCCAGAATAGGAATGCCGTGAATCCGCCGCCCGGTCTGCGCCTGGCCCAGCGACAGCAGGCCCACCACGTGAAACGGCGGCGCGCGCTCGGCTGAAAGGGCGGTCAGGAACAGATCGGCTCCCTCGCCCGCCCCCACCAGCAACACCGGCTGGGAAAGCGAATCGGCGGTCTGCTCTCCCTGCATCATCCGATAGCCAATACGCGGCAGCGTCAGCAGCAGGGCCAGCGACATCAGGTGCAACGCCGGATAGGCCGGGCTGGGCGGCGCCATGCCGGCGCCCGCCACCAGGCCGATAACGAACAACGCCGTGGCCGCCACGCTGGCAGCGCCCACGCCGACCAGATCGGAAATCGTCGCGAACCGCCAATACTGCGTGGACAGCCGAAACGGCAGACCCGCGATCAGCAATGCCGCAGCGCCCCAAAAAATGGGCCAACCCGGCGAGAACGGATCCCCGCCCGGGTTCGACAGCCAGCGCGCCAACGGCACGGCCGCCGCCGCCAGTGCTGCGTCCAGCCCAACATTCAACGCGATTCGGAGGTCAGATCGATGGGTCGCCATACGCAATGCTATAACCCCGCCCCCTGCCAGTGGCCATACGCGCCCTGCACGGCTAATCAAGGGGCATGACCCTTCTCGCCTTCCTCCGCCATCTGCTGTTCTGCACCGGCCTGGCCGGTATTTCCGCGCTCGTGGTGCGCGCGACCATCGATGCGCGCATGATGGACCGCCCCAACGCCCGCAGCGCCCACACCCGCCCCACGCCGAAAGGCGGCGGAATCGGCATTGTGGTGGCGTTCATGCTGGGCATCGGCGTGCTCTACGGGTTCGCCGATTTCTCGCGCCTGGCCGAGCCTTACTTTCGCGGCGTCATCCTGGCAGCCTTCGCCATCGCCGTGGTGTCGTTCCTCGACGATGTCAGGGACTGGCCGTTCTCGGTGAAGCTCGCCGCCCAGATCCTGGCCGCCGCCACCGCGATTGCCAGCGGATTGTATGTCAGCGAGATCCGGGTGCCGTTCTGGGGTTCGGTGGATCTCGGCTGGCTGGGCCCTGTGGCCACGCTGGTCTGGATCGTGTTCGCCACCAACGCCATGAACTTCATGGACGGTCTGAACGGCCTGGCCGCCGGCGTCACGCTGGTGGCCTGCCTGTTCCTGGCCGCCATCGCGCAGTCCCAGGCCGGCTGGTTCGTCTATTTCGCGGCCCTCGCCCTGGCCGCCGGCATTGCCGGGTTCCTGCCGTTCAACTTCCCGCGCGCCCGGATTTTCATGGGCGACGTGGGCAGCCAGTTCTGCGGCTTCGTGCTCGCCATGCTCGGCGTGGCCGCCGCCCGGTTCGGCAGCGTGGAGATGTCTCTGCTGCTGGTGCCGATGCTGCTCAACGGCGTTCTGTTCGACGTGGCGTTCACCCTGGTGCGCCGCCTGTTAAACGGCGACCGCATCACCCAGGCCCATCGCAGCCATCTGTATCAGATCGCCCACCGCTCCGGCATGGATGCGCGCTGGATCGCCGCCGTGCATTGGGGCTTCGCAGCCTTCGGCGGCTGCGTGGCCATCCTGTTCGTCATCGCGCCAAGCGTGTTGAAGCCGGCCTTGCCGCTGGTGCTTCTGCTGCCGCAGATGGTGTGGCTGGCCTATGTGCTGCTGCGCTCCAGCCGCACCGATATCGGTGCCTGGTGATCTTAAATTGGCCACCATCCAAGCCCATCTTGGCCTGACACTCGGAGGCTGACCATGATCCGCAAGCTGGCCCTCATTCTCTGCCTCGCAGCCCCCACTTTGGCAGTGGCCCCGACCCAGGCACTGGCACAGGAGAAGAACCCCTCCTTCACCCTGCTCAACAAATCCAGCCAGCCGATCCGCGAACTGTTCGTCACCCCCGCCGGTGACGCCAATTGGGGGCAGAACCGCCTGACGACCCCGGTTGCGCCCGGCGCGAGCTTCGCCGTCCGCCGCAAGATCGACGGCAACTGCGTGTTCGACCTGCGGGCGATCTATGCCGACAGCACCCGCGAGGAACGACGCACGGTGAACACCTGCAACGCCGAGGACATCACCTTCTCGGGCGTCCCCAAAATCGCCATGCCAGCCGGCAAGGCCAGCGATGATCCGTCGTTCCGGCTGACCAACCGCGGCAAGCAGCCGATCGCCGAGCTTTATGCCACCGCCACCGGCCAGCCACGCGGCAACAATCTGCTGGAAAAGGGCGCCCTGCCGCCCGATGCCACCACCAACGTCAAGCCGCCCCGCGGCCAGGGCTGCAATTTTGAACTGCGCGTGGTGTTCGCCGACAAGACGGCCAAGGCCCGGACGACCGATTTGTGCAAGGTCACGGAACTCAACGTTCCGTAATGAATATCGGGTGTTGCCCGACCTAAGGGGGGCTGGCAACACCCGACATTCATCACAACACAACGACATGGCTGGTGCTGCGATCCGCCGCGTGTATGCTCCCTGCAACGAATACGTCCTGGGAGGACATGCTATGAGCGCAACGCTCACGCTCGCTGAAGCCGCCAAGAAAGCTCGAACGAAAAACTACGCCCGCGTCTACTGGCCGTTCGTCATGCCCGCCGGAATTGTCGTTGCCGCCGTCATCGTGTTGCCATGGGTATTCACCCTGGTGATGTCGGTACACGAGTGGAAAGTCGGCAGCGATCCGAATTTCGTGGGCATGGAAAACTACACCCGCCTGTTCGCCGATGGCCGCTTCCAGTGGGCAATGCTGCGTACGTTGTATTTCACCACCCTCGCCGTGGTGTTCCCCATGGTTCTGGGGATCGCGGCAGCCGTCACGTTCCACAAGAACTTTCCCCTGCGTGGTATCGCTCGCACGGCGTTTATTCTGCCGATGATGGCAACGCCGGTGGCCGTGGCACTGGTATGGACGATGATGTTTCATCCCCAACTCGGCGTGCTGAACTACCTGCTCACCTCTGTGGGCCTGCCGCCCTCGGAATGGAGCTACAGCGCCGTCTCGGTCATCCCGACGCTGGTGCTGGTCGAGACCTGGCAATGGACGCCGCTGGTGATGCTCATCGTGCTCGGCGGCCTCGCCTCCCTGCCGCAAGACCCGTATGAAGCCGCCAAGCTGGACGGCGCCAGCGGGTGGGACATGTTCCGCCACATCACGTTGCCGCTCGTCTGGCCGCATATCGTGGTGGCATTGGTGATCCGCACCATCGACGCGCTGAAGGCGTTCGACACCATATTCGTCATCAGCAACGGCGGCCCGGGCACCGCCAGCGAGACGTTGAACATCTTTCTCTACCAAACGGCCTTTGCCTATTACGACATGGGCTATGCCAGCGCCGTCACGGTGGTGTTCTTCCTGCTGATCATGCTGATCAGCCTCGTGCTGTTCTCCGTTCGCCAGAAGACAACATTCCAATGAAATCAATCAATTTCGGACGTCTGGCAGGCAAGGCGGCGTTTGGCCTGTCGGTGTTCGCCCTCATCTCCCCGGCCATCCTGGTCTTCCTGTGGATGCTGTCGCTCGCGTTGAAACACGAGGTCGACAACATGGCCTTCCCGCCGGTGTTCATTCCCAACCCACCGACGATGGCCAATTTCTACGACGTGTTCGAGAAGAACGATTTCGTCTCCTATGCGTGGAATTCCATCGTCGTCTCGTTCAGCGCGACCGGGCTCGCCTTGCTGCTCGGCGTGCCGGCCGGGTTCGGCATCGCCAAGTCCAAGGCGTCCCGTGCGGCGGCGCTCATCATGATCGCCCGCGTCACGCCTGGCCTGTCATATCTCATCCCGCTGTTCCTGATCTTTCAGTGGGCGGGGCTGACGGGCACCCTGACGCCCATCATCATCACCCATCTGGTGATCACGGTGCCGATCGTGGTGTGGGTGATGATCGGTTTCTTTGAGGGGCTTCCGAGCGAACTCGAAGAAGCGGCCCTGGTGGACGGCGCCACCATCTGGCAGGCGTTCCGCTACGTGGCACTGCCTCTGGCGCGCCCCGGCATCACGGTTGCCACCATCCTGGCGTTCATCTTCAGCTGGAACAACTTCATCTTCGGCGTGGTGCTGGCTGGCCGGACCACGCGCACCCTGCCGGTGGCCATCTACAACGTGCTGACGTTCGAGCAGGTCAGCTGGGGCCCATTGGCCGCTGCGGCCTTGCTGGTCACAGCTCCCGTCCTGTTGCTGACGCTGCTGATGCAGAAGGAAATCGTGGCCGGCCTCACCGCCGGCGGTGTGAAGGGCGGCTAGGACAAATGGCCGCCAGGTTCGAAAACCGGGCGGCCATTTGTTCAAACGCTTGTCCTTGGAGGGCCTGGGCGGCGCCCAGTGCCCATCCAGGCTTCAGTCTTCAGCCGTTCGCAGCGCGGCGACCTGACTCGGCGGCGGCTGGCTTCTCGGTGGCGGTGGCCTCGGTCATGATGCCACGCAGGTCGCGCAGGAATGCGGTTCCCTTGAGCGTGCGCTGCACCAGGACGCTGCGGCGATCCATCGGATCAACCTTCCGGCGCGCCAGGTCGAGCTCACCGAGCCGATCGAGCGCGCGCGTGATGGCGGGCTTGGACACATTCAGTTCGGCGGCGAGGCCACGAACGGTGTGCGCGCCTTCCTGCAGATAGCAGGTGAGGAACACACCGAGTTGGCGGGCCGACAGGTCCGGGCCATCACGACGCACCAGCGCCACGACGGTATCCCGAAGAATGTTCACGAGCTGGTCGGACGTGTGGGTTGTTGCCATGACTATACTTCCTTTTTTCAGACGGCTTTGTTTGCCGTTTTTGGCGTCGTTTCCGACACCATGAACACCGGATCGCGAGCAATCGGACTCGGTGAATTCCTCTGCGCAGCGAACCGTATGGGTCTCCTACGCATGAACATGCAATTGGTTTCCTGAAGAAACGACAAATTTCTTCACAATAGCCCGAAAGATACCGCGCATCGCAAGTGCTTCCCCACCTTCGGGGCGCGCAGGCCGGCCGTTGTCATTCCAGGCATAGGTATCGAGATGCGCCCAAACCATCCCCTGCGACAGGGCGGGCAGCACAAAGCGGCGCATAAACAAGGCTGCCGTCACTGCACCAGCATGGGATTTCCCGGAAACGTTGTTCAAATCAGCAATGGAACTGTCGAGCCAGCCATCATAATCATCCCACAGCGGCAATGACCACATGGGGTCGGCCTCTTCCTGGCCGGCCTGGATGAAGGCGTCGGTCCAGGCCTGATCGGTGCAGAACAGCGCCGGCAGATCTGGGCCCAGCGCCACACGGGCGGCGCCGGTCAAGGTCGCACAGTCAATCAACAGGTCCGGCAGTTCGTCGCTGGCCTCGGCCAGCAGGTCGCACAGCACGAGACGGCCTTCGGCATCGGTGTTGCCCACCTCGACGGTCAGCCCGCGCCGAGTACGGATGACGTCCATCGGGCGCATGGCGCGGCCTGACACCGCGTTTTCAACGCAACCAATGCGGACCGATAGCCGCACCGGAAGATCAGCCTCCATGATCAGGCGCGCCAGGGCCAACACGGATGCCGCGCCGCCCATGTCTTTTTTCATCCGCAACATGCCGGCGGGCGGCTTGAGATCGTATCCGCCGGTGTCGAACACCACGCCCTTGCCGCAGAGCGAGATCAGCTTTGAGTCACTGGTCGCCTTGCTGCCCTGCCATGTGAACTTCGCCACCACTGGCGGCCTGTCAGATCCGCGCCCGACAGCAGAAATCGTCGGATATTCATAATCAAGCTGTTCGCACTCGATGCGTTGGAACGAAGCATGGAAGGAAGCTGCCACTTCAGCCACGGCATCGGCCAGTTCCTTCGGCCCCAGCACATTGGCGGGGAGGTTCACCAGATCACGCGCCATCCATATGCTTGCGGCCTGGGCCAGCATCGCCTCATGGCCTGGCGGCACCACGATCGTTGCAGCGGGCCGGCGCGCCGGCTTGAACAAATTGAACCGATAGGCGCCGAGACAAAACCCGAGAACCGCCTTCGCCATATCGAAGTCGCCGGCGGCAATGGTCCAGGCGCCTTCCGGCAAGCGGTAGGCCAGATCGCCAAACGCAATATGCGTCCGGTCCTGCCCCAGACCGATCACGGCGGCAAACACCCCGTCATCGCCAGGCACAAGAACCAGTTGCTGCGCTCGTGCGGTAAAACCGACGCCCATGACATAGGCAGCCTGCGCCGAGCTTAACCCCGAGATGAAATCATCGAGCGCCGCCGGACGGACAGCATGAAGTGTCCGCGCAATCGGCGAATCACCGGTGCACGGTAACTTTTGCTGACTTACGACATACATCAAACGACTTGATCCCCAAGCGGCACAAAGCCACGAACAACACGGTATGCGCTACTGATATGCCAGTGACACGAATCGGTAACAAGGTCGTTTCGTCACAAACCAGCTTGGCATACCAACAATTAATGCGACCGAGATCCAATCTGTACAATTTTTGACAAAATTAGGTGTTTTATCACAGAAATGTGTTTGTCTGTGGCGGATTTAGCCTCCACGGAACAGCAACGATTTTACCCTTTAGATACGACGTTGCATAAAGTGCCATATTTAACACACACCGTTGCGGCCCCGTTGCAACGGGGCCGCTTGGCACAAGATCAGACCGACGCCAGCAACACCGTTTCAACACGCCGGGCAAAGCTGGCGGGATCCTTCGGCAAGTCGCCATCCTGCATTCGCGCCAGGTCGAACAACAGATGCGCCTGCGCCTCGATGCTCTCCCCGGCATTAAGCCGCGCGACCAGACCGGCCATCAGCTTGTGGCGTGGATTGATCTCCAGCACAGGCGCAGCGCCGAAATTTGCCCGGCCGGCGCGCTTCATCAGTCGCTGCATTTGCAAGTCCGGCCCTGCCGGGGCGGCCAGCACCACGGAGCTTTCCACCAGTCGATCGGTGGTCCGCACGTCCGACACCAGATCGCCCAAAGCTGCCTTGAGGGCCGCGATCAACGCGTCCGTGGCAACAGCCTCACCTTCAAGTTCAGGGGCTTCCAGCTTCGACAAATCGGCCACACCTTGTGTGACACTGCGCACCGGCTTGCCGTCGAATGTGTCCAGACGCTCCGGCCAGAAGCTGTCAATCTGGTCGGACAGCAGCAGAACCTCCACCCCACGGGCACGGAAGCCTTCCAATTGGGCAGAGCGCGCCAGCGTCTCGGCGCTGTCGCCGGTCAGGTAATAAATGGCCTCCTGACCGTCCTTCATGCGCGCCACATACTCGGGCAGCGACACCAATCCCTCCACGGCGGAGGAATGGAAGCGCAGCAGCGGCGCCAGATCGGCGCGGTGGTCGTTGTCGTCCCACACGCCTTCCTTCAGCACGGCGCCGAAATTCTCCCAGAATTTGGCGTATTCCTCGGCGTCCTTGGCGCGGGTCTTGATCTCGGTCATCACCCGGTTGGTGACGGCCTTGCGAATGCGGGCCAGCACCGGGGTTGCCTGCAACATCTCACGCGACACGTTCAGCGGCAGGTCCTCGGTGTCCACCACGCCTTGCACGAAGCGCAGCCACGGCGGCAGCAATTCGGCCGAATCGGTGATGAACATGCGCCGCACGTGCAGCCGCACCTTGGACGCACGATCGCCCTCGACGGCCTCGAACGGCTTCATGCCGGGGATGAACAGCAGGGCCGAGAACTCGATCTGCCCCTCGGCGCGCCAGTGAATCGTGGCCCACGGGCTGTCCCAGGCGTGTGCGACCTGGCGATAGAATTCGGTGTATTGCTCCTCGGTCACGTCGGTCTTCGCACGACGCCACAGAGCGGTGCCCTCGTTGGCCTGGGTATCCTCGCCTTCTTCGCCGGCCACCATCACGGGAATTGTGATGTTGTCGGCCCATTTGCGCACCACGGTCTCGATGCGAATCGGCTCCAGATATTCGTCCGCATCGGCCTTCATGTGCAGCACGATGGTGGTGCCGGCCTCATCGCGCGTGGCAGGTGCCAGGGTGAACTGGCCACGGCCCTCGCTGGCCCACAGCCACGCGACATCGGTGCCGGCCTTGCGCGACGTCACTTCAACATGATCGGCGACCATGAACGCCGAATAGAAGCCCACGCCGAACTGGCCGATCAGGCTCGGACGGTCCTCGGCGCTGGCATTGGCCAGGCTTTCGCCGAACGCCTTGGTGCCGGAGCGGGCGATGGTGCCGAGGTTGGACAGCATTTCGTCATGATTCATGCCGATGCCGTCATCGCTGATGGTCACGGTGCGGGCGGCCTTGTCGGCGACGATTCGCACCTTGGCGGCGTCTGGCAGCGCCAAAGCCGGCTGGGTCAGCGCCTCGAAGCGACGGCGGTCGGTGGCGTCGGCGGCGTTGGCCACCAATTCGCGCAGAAAGATCTCACGCTCGGAATAGAGTGCATGGACCACCAGGTCCAACAGGCGGCCCACTTCGGCGCCAAAGTCGTGTTTCTCTATGGTCGATTCGCTCATGATGCTCTCCGTGGATGTGGCCGGGATATGAGGCCTAGCGCGTTGGAATTCAACGCGTTCATGCAATTGAAACGGCAATCCTCTTGCATTCCGCGGTGCAACATCCAGACTTAATGACATGTCTGGCTTCTCACATCGCGTGAAGGCGGTCCTTGGCCCGACCAATACGGGCAAGACCCACCTCGCTATCGAACGAATGCTCGCGCACTCGTCCGGCATCATCGGCTTCCCGCTGCGATTGCTGGCGCGGGAAAACTACGACCGCATGGTGGCCAAAAAAGGCTATGGCAACGTCGCGCTCATCACCGGCGAGGAAAAGATCGTCCCGCCCGGCGCACGGTGGTTTTCCTGCACCGTGGAGGCAATGCCGCTGGACCGGCATGCCGAATTCGTGGCGGTGGACGAAATCCAGCTCTGTGCGGACCCGGATCGCGGCCACGTGTTCACCGAACGCCTGCTGCACGCGCGCGGCCTGGTGGAGACGATGTTCATGGGGGCCGAGACCATCCGCCCCCTGCTGCACCGGCTGATCCCGGATATCCAGATCGAAACCCGCCCGCGTTTGTCGCAACTGACCCATGCCGGCGCTGCCAAGCTGGTCCGTCTGCCGCCCCGCTCGGCCGTGGTCGCGTTCAGCGCCGCCGAGGTCTACGCCATCGCCGAGATGATCCGCCGGCGGCGCGGCGGCTGCGCGGTGGTCATGGGTCGGCTCAGCCCGCGCACCCGCAACGCCCAGGTGGCGCTGTATCAGGAAAAAGAGGTCGATTTCCTGGTCGCCACCGATGCCATCGGCATGGGGCTGAACATGGATGTGGACCATGTGGCCTTCGCCCGCCTGTCGAAATTCGATGGCCATCGCCCGCGTATGCTCACCGCCTCAGAGGTCGCACAGATCGCCGGCCGGGCCGGGCGCGGCATGCGGGACGGCACGTTCGGCTCCACCGGCGAATGCCCACCGCTGTCAGACGAGCTGGTTCGCGCCGTGGAAGGCCACAGCTTCCAGCCGCTGGAACAGATCTTCTGGCGCAATTCCAAGCTCGATTTCAGCCATATCGACCGCCTGCTCGCCAGCCTGCAAACCCCCTCGCATCTGCACGGCCTGGTGCGCGGCAACGACGCCGCCGATCTGGAAACCCTCGGCCATCTGGCACGCGAGACCGACATCCGCGCCATGGCCCGCAGCCGCTCGCGCCTGAAACTGCTGTGGGAAGCCTGCCAGATTCCGGATTTCCGCAAGATCTCCGATGACAGCCACACCCGCCTCTGCGCCCGCGTGTTCGGCCATATCGCCCATGACGGCAAACTGCCCACCGACTGGATTGCCGGCCAGATCGATGCCCTCGCCCGCCCCGAGGGCGATATCGACACGCTGATGCAGCGCCTGTCGTCCATGCGGGTCTGGACCTATATCGCCGCCCGGTCCGACTGGGTGGCCGACGCCGCCCACTGGCAGGGCCGCGCCCGCGCCGTGGAGGATCTGCTCAGCGACGCGCTGCACGAACGCCTCACCGCCCGCTTTGTCGACCGCAGGGCCGCGCATCTGATGCGCAAGCTCGAAGCCGGCGAGGGCGACGACCTGCTGTCCGCCGTCACCCGCCGCGGCGAGGTGGTGGTGGAAGGCCACGCGGTCGGCCATGTCGAGGGCTTCGATTTCGTGCCGGACCCCAGTTCCGTGGGCGACGAACGCCGGCTGGTGCTGCGCGCCGCCCGTCGCGCCCTGATCACCGAGATGCCGCGCCGCGTGGCCCGGCTGGAAGCGGCCGAGGACAGCGCCTTCGCCTGGTTGCCCAGCCAGCGCATCGCCTGGGAGGGGGCTGCCGTCGCCCGGCTGCGCCCGGGCGCCTCCATCATCCGCCCCGCGGTGGAGATCACCGCCAGCGAATTCCTCGACGGCCTGCAACGCGAACGGGTGCGGGTGCGGCTACAACGCTATCTGGACCAGCACATCCACGATGCACTGACCCCACTGTTCGCCGCCGCCGCCCTGGCCGAGCGCGACGGCGCGCTGCGTGGCCCGCTGCACCGGCTGATCGAAGGCCTCGGCGTGGTGCCGGGCGCCACCGAGGACGACATCCCACCTGCCTTGCGCGGCCAGCTGAAGGCGCTGGACGTGCGCGCCGGCCGGTTCTCGCTGTTCCTGCCGGCGCTGCTGAAGCCGCGCGCCCGGCTGGTGCGGGCCGCCCTCTGGGCGCTTGGGCGTGGCCTGCCGATGCCGGACCTGCCCTCGCCCAGCGCCATCTCGATCGCAACGCCTGCCTGGCCAGACGGATTCGCCGCCGCCATCGGCTGGGTGGATTGCGGCATCGTGCTGCTGCGACTCGACATTGCCGAGCGCATTGCCGCCGAACTGACCTTCGCCGCCCGCAGCCGGCCGTTGCCCGTGCCGCAAGACCTGGCGCAGCGCCTGTCCGTGCGGGCCGACATGCTTCCGACGGTGTTGCGCATCCTTGGCCTGCGGATGAACCCAGCCATCGCCCTGGGCGCGCAGGAGTACGGCCCGCCCGCGCCAACCACGATCTCCCCCATACGCCGCAAACGCGCAGAACCGGCCCCGCTGCCACCGCCGCCGGTGCGCGACGGCCCGTTCGCGGCCTTGGCCGCGCTGCGCAGATGAGCGAAGACCAGGACTGGCAGCGGCTGGACAAATGGCTGTGGTGCGCAAGATTCATGAAGGCGCGCTCCGATTGCGCCCGGCTGGTCGCCGAAGGATTGTTGCGGATCAACCGCCAACCCACGGAAAAGCCGCACGCAAGGCTGCGCGTGGGTGACATCATCACCGTGCCGCTGCACGGCGATGTGCGGGTGATCGAGGTGCTGTCCCTGGCCCACAGGCGCGGCCCGGCGCCCGAGGCACGCACGCTCTACCGGGAGATTGCGCTGCCCTAACCTTGCGCCCCCAGCGATATGCCTTCATATCCGGGGAGTTAATCCATCGAGACGTCAGGAGTATGCGATGACCTACGTGGTCACCGAGAGCTGCATCAAATGCAAATACATGGACTGCGTGGAGGTCTGCCCCGTGGACTGCTTCTACGTGGGCGACAACATGCTCGTCATTCATCCCGATGAATGCATCGATTGCGGCGTGTGCGAGCCGGAATGTCCCGCCGAA
This sequence comes from Acetobacteraceae bacterium, assembly GCA_040399685.1. Classification (GTDB taxonomy): domain Bacteria; phylum Pseudomonadota; class Alphaproteobacteria; order Acetobacterales; family Acetobacteraceae; genus CAIQQQ01. The sequence continues at coordinate 221,084 of JBBART010000002.1, read as the reverse complement.
GCCATCGTGCCGGACAGCGATGACCGCGCCGCCGCCTGGGCCGAGCAGAACCGCACCTATTCGGGCACCTGGCCGAACATCACCCGCAAGGGCGAGCCGCCGGCCGATGCCGATGAATGGAAGGACAAGCCGGACAAAGCGGCCTTGTTCTCGCCAGAACCGGGCGTCGCCTGAGTTTCTGCCAAACTTTGTGATCGCCTGAAACGCGCGCCAGCCATGCAACCCGCATGGCTGGCGCCGCGCGTTTAAGCACTGCAACGCATGACGGCGGCCTGTTTTTGTGTTAGGGTGTAATCACAGTTACGAAACATTGGCGCGGTTTTCGCCGCCGGGTTTTGAATCAGCGTTTGCCCGAACCCGTCTTGCGACCCCACCAGGGCTTACCTTCGGTGGGTGTTCGTTGTGACGGGTCGACACCCCCAGCCGGAAAGGCGATTGCGCGCATGACCGAGATTTCCGCCCCCGCCGAAGCCGAGATCGCCGAAGCCCCGATCCTCGCAGCCACCACCGAGGAGGCTCCTGCCTCCGTTGCCACGCCTGCCGCGCCCAGCGCCCCCCCCCCGCCACGCACGGCTGCCGAAACCCGCGCCCAGTATTCGCAGCAGGGCATCAACGGCCGCCCGGCGCCCATCTCGCGCGCCTCGAACAAGGACGAGACGTTCTCCGAGAGCGACTACGTGGTCTACCCAACCCACGGCGTGGGCAAGGTGGAAAAGATCGCCGTGGAAGAGATCGCCGGCCACAAGCTGGAACTCATCCACATCACGTTCGAAGAAAACCGCATGACGTTGCGCGTGCCGGTCGCCAAGGCCCGCAGCGCCGGCCTGCGCCGCCTGTCCACCAAGAAGGCGTATGACGAAGCCCTGGCCACTCTCAAGGGTCGCGCCCGCGTCAAGCGCACCATGTGGTCGCGCCGCGCCCAGGAATACGAGGCCAAGATCAACTCCGGCGACCCGATGGCCATCGCCGAAGTGGTGCGCGACCTGCACCGCAACGCCGGCCAGCCGGACCAGAGCTTCTCCGAACGCCAGATCTACGAAGCAGCGCTGGACCGCATGGCCGCCGAACTCGCCGCCATCGACCAGACCGACAAGCCCACCGCGCTCACCAAGCTCGGCACCTACCTCAAGGCGGCGTAAGCCTCCGCTAATCTCGCTCCAAGGCCTCGATCTCGGCCTCGGTGAAGCCGAAATGGTGCGCAATCTCGTGAATCACGACATTGCGCACCAGCCGGCCCAGATCCTCGCCATTCTCCACCCATTCGAGCAAGATCGCCTGACGGTAGAGGAAAATCATGTCCGGCGGACGAGCGATGTCGCCCGCGCTGCGGTTGCCGATCGGCGTGCCGGTATAAAGCCCGGTCAGATCCCACGCGCTCTCGATGCCCATTTCGTCCAGAACATCATCATCCGCCAGTTCCTCGACGGTGATGGACACGCCCGCCACGTGCTGGCGCAAAGCAGCCGGAATCTCTGTCAGCGCTGCCTCGGCAAGGTCAGCAATCGCATCGGCGTCGGGCGGGGTGGTATAAACTGTCATTGCACAACAGGGCCACGCCGCGGCGCGGCCCGTCAAGGAACACCACATGACCACCAGGCTCTCAACGGACGAAATTGCCGGCCTTGCCGAAATTCTGCCGGGCTGGACACTCGTGGACCTTCACGATGCCCTGCATCGCCGGTTCATCTTCGCCGACTTTTCCGAAGCCTGGGGCTTCATGGCCCGCGTGGCGCTGCTGGCCGAAACCCAGGGCCATCATCCGGATTGGAGCAACAGTTGGAACAAGGTGGACATCACACTAAGCACGCATGACGCTGGCGGCCTGTCGGCCAAGGACGTGACCCTGGCGCGGTCCATCACGGCCCTTTGTCCCTGACACTCCTGCCCGCGCCGCAGCGCACCGCCCGTATCCGGCAGGCCACGGGCAGATTGTGCATGGCGCTGGGGTGGTCGCCGCTGCATGAGGTTCGGCTGGAAAATGGCCGTCGGGCCGATATTCTGGCATTGCGGCCAGACGGCCAGTTCGCCTGCATTGAGATCAAGTCCGACGTGGCTGACTTCCGCGCCGATCGAAAATGGCACCATTACCGCGACTACGCCGATGCGCTGTATTTCGCCGTCGACACTGATTTTCCGCAGGACCTACTGCCGCAGGATACCGGCCTGATCGTGGTGTGGGAGACAGCCGACCTGCTGCGCGAAGCGCCGATCCACAAGATGCCACCCGCCAGACGGCGTGCCCTGACGCTGCGCTTTGCCCATCTCGCGGCTTTACGCCTGGGCTCCATGCAAGACCCAGCCGGCGCGGCCGAACTGCAACACGCCCTGCGGAGCGAGTAGCCATCACCCTTGGCGGACTCGCTACGGCTGCTGACGCAGCATCAAGAGGGCGCTGCGCAGCCGGTAGATTCCTGGGCGAAAATGTCCAAGCTGACACATCCGCTCCCCCTCTCCCGCCAGCAACGCCGGCTCCGGTGACAAATCGCCGCGCTCCGCCCGAATCTTTCCGATCTCGTCGCGCAGTTCCTGACAATATTCCTGCGTGTCATTGAGAATACGCGGCATGGGTTGCGGCCCATTGGCGTGGTCGGGAAGCACAGCCTGGTGCCGTGACTCCACCATCACACCGTCCTTGGGTCCGACAAGCTGAGATTGTCCGCTCTGCGCAAGCGCACCTGCCATGCCTGTTGCCAGCACCGCTCCCAGGATGCGTCCCATGCTTTTCATACATATGACTATACCGAGGCTTCGCTTTCGATAGACTGGTTGGGACATGAACGAAGCGTAAGCCCCCATCAGCTTTTCAAAAGCGGCGGTGCATCAACCGCCTGAACCGTCAGGGTCAGTATGGCTCGCAACCCAGGTTTGGCATCCGACAGGGCGATCTCACCGCCATGCAGATGGGCCACAGCCTGCACCAGCGACAGCCCAAGGCCCGAGCCGGGCGTGCTGCGCGCCGTTTCGCCACGAAAAAACCGATCCGTCGCCCGCTTCAGATCGGCGGCCGGCATGCCCGGCCCCTGGTCGGACACTTCGATCCGCACCACGCCAGACACCCGGCTGGCGCGAAACTGGATAACGCTGCCCGACGGCGAAAATTTCAGCGCGTTGTCCAACAAATTGGCCACGGCCTGCTGAATCATGTCGCGGTCGCCGAACGCCGACAGCGGATCGGCGATATCGGCCGCCAGACATATGCCCCGCTCCTCCGCCACCGCTTCATACAATTCCACAAGATCATTCAAAACCGGTGCCAATTCGATTGGTGCAAAGGCGCTGCGCCGGGCGCCGGCCTCGATTTCGGAAATCCGCAACAGCGCTTGGAACACCGACACGATCCCGTCCAGATCGGCCATGCCGCGCTCGATGGCGGCGTGCAACTCGGCTTCGGTGCTGGCGTGCAGGGATGCATCCTCCAACCGCGTGCGCGCGCGGGTGATGGGCGTGCGCAAATCATGGGCGATGGCGTTGGACACCTGGCGCACACCGTCCATCAACAAGGTGATACGGTCCAGCATGTCGTTGATGGTCTCGGCCAGCAGATCAAACTCGTCATCGGCCCCCGCCACCCGCACCCGCCGCGACAGATCGCCGGCACTGATGGCGATGGCGGTGGCGGACACATCGGCGATGGTCGCACGAAACAGACCGCGAACCGCCCAGGCGCCGACCGTGCCCAGGATAACCGCGATCACCGCCGCCCACAGCAGGGCGCCCTCCATCATCACCCCCAGTTGGGAGCGCACCGCGATGTCACGCCCCACCAGCATGTGGAACCCGCCAGGCAACATGAAGTAGTGCACCTGCATCAGCGTGGGCACGCCGGCACGATCCAGCTTCAACCGCCCCCAATCCTCGTCCATCTGCATCCGGGCCGGCCAGGCGTTCAGGTTGCCGCCGATCTTGTTGAAGCTTGGGTCCACCAGAAGATACAGCGCATCGTCGTCGATATTGCCGTTCACCCGGTCCTTGATGGCGGCCATCACCCCCAACGGACCTTCCTGCACGAACTGTTCGAACAAGGCGTCGCTGTCGGACGTGATGGCGGCAATCGTCTGGCGTTCCAGCAACCCCGCCGTCGACCACCACAGGAACGCCGCCAGCGCCGCCGCGCTGATGCCGAACAGCGCCGCATAAATCACGCCGAAACGAACGCCAGCCGATTTCAGAAGAAACGAACTCGGCCGGAGATTGGGCACGGACGCCTGACTCAAGCCTCCTCCAGCCGCAGCATGTAGCCGGCGTTGCGCACGGTGTGGATCAAAGGTTGCGGAAACGGCTTGTCCACTTTCTGGCGCAGGCGGCTGACATGGACGTCGATGACGTTGGTTTGTGGGTCGAAATGGTAATCCCACACGCCTTCCAGCAGCATGGTGCGGGTGACGACCTGGCCGGAATGGCGCATCAGAAATTCCAGCAGGCGGAATTCACGCGGCTGCAGGTCAATCTTTTGGCCAGCGCGTCGGACACTGCGCGACAGCAGGTCCATCTCAAGATCCGCCGTCACCAGCTTGGTGGTGGGCGCATCGGTCTTGCCACGCCGGGTCAGCGCTTCCACGCGGGCCAGCAATTCGGCGAAGGCGAACGGCTTGGTCATGTAGTCGTCGCCGCCTGCCTTGAGGCCCTTCACGCGGTCGTCCACCTGCGCCATGGCCGACAGGAACAGCACCGGCGTGTGGTTGTTCTGCGCCCGCAGCGTCTCCAGCAGCCGCAGGCCATCCACGCCGCCCGGCAACATGCGGTCGAGCACGATGGCGTCGAAATTCTCGCTCGCCGCCATGAACAGCCCGTCGCGGCCGTTGCCCGTGTGCTCCACCACGTGGCCAGCCTCGCGCAGGCCCTTGACCACGAAGCTCGCCACGTCCTTGTCGTCTTCGACAACCAATATGCGCATTTTGTTCAAATTCCTGAGAAAGAGGATAAGCGTTTAAGGAAAATCTTCTTTTTCTGAAGAAAAAGAAGCAAAAAGACTTCCACCCATTAAAGTCGGGGACCGAGGCATCTGCCATGAAACGCGTCTGAATGGATGAAGTTTTTTGGTTCTTTTTTTCAAAAAAGAATAACCCTTTTTGCTGCTCCTCGCTTTTTAACCCTGGTCGTTGGCAGGACGACGGCCCACCGTCACCGGCACTTCAAAATCACGCCCCTGCCTGCGCACAGACAAGCTCAAGCTGCCACCGGGCGCTGTTGCCGCAACGGCGCGGATAAGACCACGCGACGTCTCCACCGGCGTGCCGTTCACCGCCATCACCAGATCACCCGCCTTGAGGCCGGCACGCGCCGCTGGTCCAGATCGATCCACCCCGGCAATCGCCACGCCGGTCGCTTTCTTGTGCGTGGCATCCCCTGGCGGCAAATCCTGCACCGACACGCCCAGCCAACCGCGCTCGATCCGCCCCTTCTCCCGCAATTCCGTCGCAATCCGGCTGGCAAGCTCCGATGGCACGGCAAAGCCGATGCCCACCGAACCGCCCCCGTTGGGCGAGACGATAGCGGTGTTCACCCCCACCACCAGTCCATCGGTGTTGAACACCGGACCACCCGAATTGCCGGGGTTGATGGGCGCATCGATCTGCAAATAATCATCGAACGCGGACGCGCCGATATCCCGTCCACGCGCGGACACGATGCCCGCGGTCACCGAGCCGCCAAGCCCGAACGGATTGCCGGCGGCGATCACCCAATCCCCCACCTCCATCGCCCGGCTGTCGCCCCAGCTGACAAACGGCAGCGGCCTGGACGTGTTGACCTTGATGACGGCGATATCGGTCAGATCGTCCGTGCCGATGAGCTTGGCCGACAATTCGGTGCCATCGGACAGGGAGACCATAATCTGGTCGGCCGCGCCCACCACGTGGTTGTTTGTGATGATGTAGCCGGCGGCGTCGATGATGAAGCCCGAACCGGCGCCCTGCACCTGGCGCCGGTTGCGACGAAAGCGGTCGCGCAACTGGCGTTGGACTTCAGGCGGCAAGCCGTCCAGCGGGTCCTGGCTGGTCAGTGTTTCGGTGACGCCGATATTCACCACCGCCGGCAGCACCCGCTTGACCAATGGAGAAAAGCTCTCCGGCCCGGTGCGGGCGGACACAGGGGCGCTGCTGCACGCGGACAAGGCCACGGCGGCGGCGAGCGCGCCGAGATGGCGTCTGGACAGGTCGGTCATGCGAAAACTCCCGGCGTTCTCATGCGTCATCATACTGAAGTGGCCCTGCGGCCGCACTGTCACAAGATAACCTCATGATTTGCGCGGCGCAGGTCTGCGATCCTCGGCGGAGGAAGGGTCATCCGGCCAGTGATGCCTTGGATAGCGCCCGCGCATATCCTTTCGGACATCCGCCCACGCGCCGCGCCAGAACCCGGCCAGATCGGCAGTGATCGCCACCGGCCGCTGCGCCGGCGACAGCAGCGCCAGTCTGAGCTCGATCTGCCCATTGGCCAGACGCGGCGTTTCACTCAGGCCATAGAAGTGCTGCGCCCGCGCCTCGGCCAGCGGCACTGGCTGGGTGTAATCCACCGCCGCCCGCCCGCCCGGCAACGCCAGATGCGTTGGCAGGGCGGCGTCGAGCTTGCGCGACAGATCGTAATCGAGCTGCGCGTGCAAAATCGCGGAAAGATCGATTTTTTGCAGTTCCACCAGCCGGGACATCCCGTGCAGGTGATCGGCCAGCCAGCCGCGATCCGCCTCCAGCGCCGCGTCCGACAGATCGGGGCACACATCCGGCGCCAGTCCGCGCATCAACATCACGCGGGCCTGGAACTGCCGGGCGGCATCGTTCCATGGCAGCGACGGCAAAGACGCCGCCCGCGCCAGGGCACCGGCCGTCTCAGCCGGATCGGCCGGTTCGGTGCGGTCTTCGAGAATGAGCGCGCCCAACCGCCGACGCCTTCGCGCCAGAACCGAGCCGGTGGCGGTATCAAGGCCCGTCTCCACCGAAACCGTGGTGCGCGCCGTAAGGTCGGCCGGCGTGATCGGAGCCGCCAGGCGGATCTGGGCCGACAGCTTCATCTCCAGGCTCGCCACCGCCAGCAGCGGCGCGCGGGACAGCTTGTCGGCTACGCCCAGACGGGCACCGCCGCCGCCAGAGAGGCGGAAACTGCCAGGCTCCCCGCGTCGCTGGGCGACACGGTCGGGAAAGCCTGCGGCGATCAACGGCCCAGGCTCGCCTGACGCCGCGAGATCCCGCAATCCCAACCGGCGTCGATATTGCGCTGCGGCCCGGCGAATGCGGGACAGAATGGCGCGGTCGCCGTCATGCGTGCCTTCGATCGCCGCGAGACGGAGCCCGATATCGCAACTTGCCTCCCGTCCCAGCGGATCGCGCTCCTCCAGCAGAGCGGCGATGTTGCAGGCCAAAGCGGCCTCCGGCGGGGTGCCGGCCGCGAGCATCATCGCCGACAGTCTTGGATGCGCGCCCAGCCGAGCCATGCGGCGGCCGAGATCGCTGATCCGCCCATCGGTGACAGCCCCCAATTCCGTCAACAACGTGCCGGCGGCGGCCAAAGCCCCGGCGGGCGGCGCGTCGGGGAACGGCAAATCGGCGGGAGCAGCGCCCCAGGCGGCGCAATCCAGCGCCAGGCCTGACAATTCGGCCTCCAGAATCTCCGGCCGGTCGAACGCCGCGAGACCGCGATGCAGCGCCTCGCTCCACAGCCGGATCGCCACCCCCGGCGCCTCACGCCCGCCACGACCGGCGCGCTGCTCAGCGGCGGCGCGACTGATGCGCATGGTGTCGAGTCGGGTTAGTCCGGTCGATGGGTCCATGCGCGGCGCCCGGCGCCAGCCGCCATCCACCACGATGCGCACACCCGGCACCGTCAGCGAGGTTTCCGCGATCGACGTGGACAGCACCACCCGACGCCCCTCGGCAGGCCTGAGCGCACGGTCCTGATCCGCCGGCGGCAGATCGCCATGCAACGGCAGCACCAGCGCGCCGCACCCGGCGAGCGCCTGCTCGGTGCGGCGGATCTCGCCCATGCCGGGCAGGAAGGCCAGAATATCGCCGGAATGCTCGGCCAACGCCGTGCGAATGGCCCGCGCCATCGCCTCGGGCAAATCCCGGATCGAGGCGAGGTCGCGCTTGCTGTGGGCCACCGTCACCGGGAACATCCGCCCGGCGCTCTCAATGATCTGCGCGCCCAGCAATGGCCCCAGCCGCGCGCCATCGGCGGTGGCCGACATTGCCAGCAGGCGCAGCTCTGGCCGCAATTCGCGTTGCAGATCCAGGCAGAACGCCAGCGCCAGATCAGCGTCCAGCGCGCGTTCATGCACCTCGTCGAAAATAACCGCCGCCACGCCATGAAGACCGGGATCGGATTGCAGCCGCCGCACCAGCAGCCCTTCGGTGATGACCTCGATGCGCGTGTCGGCGGACACGGCGCTGTCCAGCCGCGTGCGGTAGCCAACGCTGCCGCCCACCGTCTCGCCGATCAACGACGACATCCGCGTGGCCGCGGCCCGTGCCGCGAGCCGGCGCGGCTCCAGCATCACGATGCGACCGTCGCCGAGCCACGGGGCGCCGCGTAACGCCAGCGGCACCAACGTTGTCTTGCCCGCACCAGGGGGTGCGATCAACACCGCGTTCGAGCCTGCCTCAAGCGCCGCGCGCAAGGCGGGCAGGCATTCAGCGACGGGAAGGTCAGGCGCTTCAAAATTCACGCCCCTCGCCTATCATCGTTTAACTGGCGCGGCGAGGCTTGCCGGCCCATATCGCAGGTATGTTCATGACCCGAAGCGCTGCATTCCTGTCCCTCGCCCTGCTGGCGCTCCCGTTATCGGCCCATGCGGCCGAGAGTACCGCCAGCGTGACCAAACGCGCCACGGTCACATTGGTGTCAGATACCGACGCTGTCGCACCCGGCACGGCCTACCGGCTCGGCCTGCGGTTTCAGATAGCGGATGGCTGGCATATCTACAGCCGCAACCCCGGCGACGCCGGACTTCCGCCCGATTTGGCCTGGACCCTGCCCGCTGGCACCACGGTCGGCGACATCGCCTGGCCCACGCCACGGCGCCTTCCCGAGGGTCCGCTGATGACTTTCGGCTACACCAAATCCGCCATGCTGACGCTTCCAGCCACCGGCCCCGGCCCGATCCAGCTCCACGCTTCATGGCTGATTTGTAACAATATCTGTGTGCCAGAAGAGGCCGATTTCAACCTCGATCTTCCGGCAGGCACGCCCGCATCCTCCGCCGAGGCCCTGCTGTTCGACATCGCCGCGCAAACCCAACCACGCCCCTCCCCATTTCAGGCCCGCATCGCGCCGGATGGCACGCTGGTGGTCGGTGGGGCCGGGCTGAAAGCTGAGTCTGTCAGCGAGGCATGGTTCATACCCCACCTGCCGGATCTGGTGACGCCCACCGGCAAGCAGATCCTGGACCGGACCGCCGACGAAATCTCGCTGCGGCTGCCCCCCGGCGAGGCTTTTCGCGCCGACCAGCCTCTCGCCGGCGTGCTGGTGCTGCGCGACGGATCCGGCCAGGAGACAGCCCTCGCCGTCACCGCCACGCCCGGAGCGGCTGCGGCAAGCAGTTCCCTTTGGCGCACGCTCGGGTTCGCGCTGCTGGGTGGGTTGATTCTCAACCTGATGCCCTGCGTGTTTCCAGTGCTGGCGATGAAGGCCATGGCGATCGCACGGCTTTCAGCGGAGGCCCGCAGCACCGCACGGGCGCACGCGGCCGGCTACACACTGGGCGTCATGCTGAGCTTTGCCGCCATCGGTGGGCTTGTGCTGGGGCTGCGACAGGCCGGCCATGCGGTCGGCTGGGGCTTTCAGTTTCAATCGCCGGTGTTCGTCACCGCTGCCTGCTGGGTGCTGTTCGCGGTGGGATTGAACCTGTCGGGCCTGTTCGAGGTCGGTGGCCGGCTGACCGGCAGCGGCCAGGGCCTGACGCTGCGAAACGGATTTGCCGGCAGCTTCTTCAGCGGTGTGTTGGCCGTGCTGGTGGCCACGCCCTGCACCGCCCCGTTCATGGGCGTGGCTCTCGCCGCCGCCCTGACGGCACCGCCGGTGCAGACCATGGCCCTGTTCCTGGCCCTCGGCCTCGGCCTTGCCTTGCCAGCGGCGCTGCTGTCGGTGGTGCCCGGCGTGGCGCGCCTGCTGCCGCGCCCAGGCAAGTGGATGGATGTGTTCAAGCAGGCCTTGGCATTCCCGATGTATGCAGCCAGCGCCTGGCTTATCTGGGTGATCAGCCTGCAAGCCGGGCCAGACGGCGTGCTGGCGGCTGCCACAGGGTTGGTGCTGGTGGCCTTTGCCGGCTGGACATGGCGGGTCGGCCGCAACTGGGGCGCGGGCCTTGCCCTCCTCTCGATCGTCGCAGCCGGACTGGTGCTGGCCGCTGCGCCGGTGGCGGCCCCGTCCGCTTCCGCCGAACCCCAGGCGGGCGAGCGCTTCACTATGGCTCGGTTAGGGGAACTGCGCGCCGAGGGCAAGCCGGTGTTCGTGAACATGACGGCCGCCTGGTGCGTCACCTGCCTTGTCAACGAGCGCGTGGCCCTCGCCACCACGGATGTACGTCAGGCGATGCGGCAATCCCAGGTCACACTTCTGACCGGAGATTGGACGCGGCCCAACCCCGAGATCACCACCTTCCTGCGATCACAGGGCCGGGACGGCGTGCCACTGTACCTGTTCTTCCCGCCGTCCAACCGCCCACCCGTCATGCTGTCACAGATCCTCACCCAGCAATCGGTACTGGATCTGCTGGCTACTTATCCTTATCCGCCCCGCTGAAAACATAGCGCGCATAAACGGTGGCGACGGTTTCGTCATAGTTGCCGGCATGCTGGTATGACGCCTGGCCTCCGACATGCACGTTCGGCGTGACGCGGTAATCCCATTTCCCACGTACGTTCCCGGCCAGACCCGACACATTCTTGCTGGCATATTGGGTCGCAGCGCCAGGATAGGTGGAGGCTGCGACGAGTTGGGCCTGCAACAAGCTGTCATTGGGGAAGTAGTTGGACGAAGCCTGACCAAAAGATTGTACGCCGGCCCCGGCGGACACTTCGTACGTCAGATCCTCGCCGATACGGGCGCGATAGGTGACAGGGACAATGGCGGAAAAGAACCGCTGCGGGCTGAAATACCCACCCTGACCATACGTGAAGTAGCCAAGATTCTTGTCGTAATGCTGATAAGACAGGTCCAGCCCCAGCCGCACTTCGTGCTCACCTTGCCGGAAAACAGGGTAGGACGCACTGGCGGCCACGCTGTATTCCGAGTTGTTCGCCACATGCTGGCCGGTCAGTTGACCGCCCCCTGCCGAGGCATACAGCCCCAGATCACCGTCGCTATAGTCCACAGCAATCTGCCCACGGTCCTCAACCACGCCACCCCAGGTGGCGCCGGTGCGCGGATCGGTCGTGCCAGCATAAGACAGCACGCTCTGGGTCATCGCCCGGCGCATCACCGCCAGATGCAGGCGCGTCCGGTCGGTGAGCAATGGGGCGTATTCAACCCCGCCGACCACATTCTGCACCTTGAAGCCAAGCGGCGTGCTGCCGATGTCCCCGGTGATCTCGCCGTTGGTATATTGGGCGTTCAGCCCAACGCCCTGCGCGTATTGGCGCCCTTGGTGAGCACCTGCATAGGCCACCGGGATATAGGTGCCCCCGCTGACCGATGGCGGGACAACCCCAAGCGCGGCCGTGCCGAAATTCTGCTGATTGATGTCGTTGCCGTGCAATGTGCCACTGTTCAGATAAGTGGTGGTGGCGGCGAGCTTCACCCGGCCGTTTTCACCAACGGAGAACACAACCTCCAATGGAGCCGTCGCTTCGACCAGTCGGCCCAGCCCCTGCGCGCCAGAGTTCCAGCGAAAGCCGAGCCCGGCCTGAACGGAAGTCGACAGGCCCTCACGCAGGGCAACAATATTCCGGTCTATTTCCTGCATCAGAGGATCAGGCTCGACAGGCATCTCGCCGGTTGGGATATCGCCGCCCCCGGCAGGGCCTGGCAGGCCAGCCGCCAGGTACCGCGGCAGCAAGTTCTGCGACGGCGGCTGATAACGCCGGTCCACCGCCATCGCCGGCGCAGGCATCGCCGCCTGTGCGATCTGCTGTGACTGGGGTGCACTGTAATCGGGATAAACAGGCGCAGCGCCGGGCGCGAGAGCCGTGGATGCGCCGAGTTGCCGCGCGTTCAACTGATCCGCTGTCAGATCGTTCGTCGCCTGGGGCGTTGTGCCCGGAGCCGTGTTCAGCACGCGGGTCCGGCTCGGCGCCAGCGACGTGGGGCGCGTTCCGGCCGCATAGCCTGGCGGAGCCGCCAACGGATCGGGGGCGTCCTGGCCAAGATCGGAGCCCGCATAAACAAGGTTTTCAGCACTTGGGCGGTGGCGCGAGCCGGCTTCCGCCACCCGCACCTTCGGAGACGAACGCAACATCACCGGTGCAGCCTCGGGCGCAAGGCTCACATAGGCCACATTGCCGTCATCGTTGCCGTCTGCGGAATAGCCAAGTTGCTGGCCACGCAGCGCCCGCGCCTGCGCCAGATCGCGCAATGCCTGCGCCCTGTCGCCGCGTGCACGCGCCTGATCTGCGCGTTCGACCAATGTCCGTGGATCGGACGGCATGACCCCAGCCACAGTTGAATCTCCAGCAGCCGGACCGGAGAAAATCCGCGCCGCCGTGGACAAATTCTGCACAGGCGGACTGGGCTGCACGGCGCTCCCGTCGTGCAGCCCCATGGCAACCGCAAGCCCCGCTCCGCCAGCCACCACCGTGGCCGCGAGAAGTGACCACCGCAGGGAGGCGTGACGCCCCTCCCTGCCCGGACCCGGACCGGCTGAATTCAAGCGCTGCGCGCCATTCGTCTTGTCATCGAGGCTCACGGTCAGACCCTCAATGTGTCGGGGTGTGGGGATGTTGCATCGGCGCAAGTCGCACATTCGCACGTCGGCGCATCGCCCAATAAATTGCGGCACCGCCCAGCAACGAAGCGATCAGCATCAGCAGCACCACCCCAAATGGCTGATCGCGCAGCACGTAACTCGGGTAGAGCCACAGGGGCAGGCGACCCACGTTGTAGACATCTGCCACGCGGTAGGCCGTGATGCGATCCGCCGACAAGATGGCCAGATCGCCCTGCACGAGCGCTGACTGTTCCGTATCGCGCAGTGTGGCCGCCATGTTCCCAAGGCTCTCGGGCTGGGTGGCCAGGATCGCGACAATCGAACGGCCATTGCTGAGCGGGCTTTCCGTACCAACCATGATCGCGGTCGAGTCAGTCGCCGTTGCCTGCAGGTTGGAGGCCAGACGCTGGCGCTCGATATCGGCACGGTCACCGAACAGACGCCGCACGCTGTCGAGGGTAGACGGAATGGAGAGGCTCATACGGTTGCCCACGAACCGCACCGGCCCGCGCTGCAACAAGTCGCCAGCGCCCTTGAGATTTTCCATCGTCCCCAGCAACAGGATGTCCCGATTGCTCACCGGGCTCATCGCGTTCGGCCGCACCACTTCCATCCGCACCGGCGGATAGCCGCTCAACGCGCCCAGACGCCCCATCACCGCCAGGTAGGCCGAAAGCTCGACCACATCCGGACGCTCCGGCAACACCACGGCGGTCTCCGAAAAATCAGCCATCCGGGTGAACGGAAAGCCCGAGTTCACGAAATACTGGAGGTTCGGCATCTGCGCGAAGCGGTAACCGCGCGAGAGGTCGATGGTGCTGTCAGGGTCCACGCCCATGCGCAGATCCGACGGGATCGCCACGCAGTCGCCGCGATGCAGCGGCTGCGCGTCAAAGTAGAACTGCAGTTCGTTGGACCCGAACACATTGTAGATCGGGATATTCACCTTCGCGTCCAGCCGCTGCGAGCCAACGTCCAGCAGACGCGAGAACCAGCTGTTCGCGCGGTCGTTGGATGCCAGGGAGAAGGTGTTGAGATAGATCCCGTTGATCCCGACATCCAGGCGAGACGGCGCCACGTCGATGATCGGGCCTGGAGGAGCGCGATAGCGCAGCTCCATTGGAAAGCCACGGTCGCGCCATGTGTAGAAGTCTGGAGCCGAACGGAACGGCACCCGCAGCAGGCCAGTGTAGCCCGAGCTTTGGAGATCGGCGGCATCCACCAGTTCACCCAGTTTCACCGGGCGGTTGCTGGCAATCCAGTTCGGCGCGTCATACGGCGAGCGGCCAGCAGTCACCACCGACTGCACGGTGGCGATCTCGCCACCCAAGCCACGTCCGCCCAGCGCGAGCGTTGTGGCGGCGGCCACGGCTTCATCACCGGTCCGGCCGGCGATAAGCAGAATGGACGCCAGCGGATCGTTCGGATTGGCGATGACAGCAAGCGTCGGGCCGTTGATGGGCGGCAGGTATTTCGCCGATTTACCATCGCTGGCCACCACGACCATCACAGCGTTGCCTTCGGCCGGCGCATCGTTGCGAACCGGATAATTGGCGCCGCGGAACGCAGCCTGGTTGCCAAACCACGATGCCATGATGCCCGCTGCCTTCAGCACCTCGTTGCCCGGTGTGTCGGACAGCACGAACGGCAGGGTGAGCAGCATCTTCTCGTGGCTATCGAAGAACGGCAGCGGCAGGCGCGACAGGTCGCGCTGCGGCGGCAGCTTCTCCAGCGTCAAGGTCAGGGTGGAGGTGTCATAGATGGTGGCCCACAGCAATCCACTCAACGGATCGTTGCATTCCGGCGTATATCGGCCGGTGAAGCGGAAGTTGAGCCGGTTCAGGTCCTGGAAGAACACTGGGCTGACCGGCATCTGCAGGCTGAAATTCGGATCGGTGCGGGAGGTCGGGATGGTGCCGACATATTGCTCGTTCAGCGTGACGGTGATGTTGCTGAATTCCGGAATCAGCGCCGGCGAGGTGGCGCCGGTGACGTTGATCTGGGCAGCCGTCACGACCTCGTCTGCGCGAATGCCGAATTCAACGCCCTGCAACTCGCTGGTGCCGCGCATGGCGAGCGCACCGGGCGCGCCAAGCTGGCGCAGGTTGAACACAACGCGGCGCACGCCGGGACGCATCGCATCATCGACGGCAGGTTGCGGCTTTTGCTCCTCCGCCGGCCTCACGGATTGCGGGATCGCGGCACTCAAATCGGGCGCAGCCGGCGTGCTCAACGAAGGCACGGCCTGCGGGGTGGATCGAACGGTCGTTTGCACGGCGGGCGGACGCGGCTGAGCCTGGGTGCCAAACGACGCCAGCAGCATCACCAACACCATCGCCACAGGCCCGGCCACAGCAGCAGCGCCGCGCCGAATCGGGCTTTGCCCAGAGCCGTCCGCAGTGGCAGTGCTGCTATCGCTCTTGCCGGGCGCCGGGCGGGACGGTTCGTCACGCGGACGGAACAGGCCAAGAATGGACACAAGCACGCGCCAGAGGCTGGCAAGCGGCCGGTCGGCCGGGAACGCGCCCCAGTCGAGCCATGAATCGGTGCGACCGAAAACGACCTGAACCAGACGACCTTCTTCTTCAATTGTCGTCGGCTGCCAACGAACCTGCATGGATTGCGCCTCCCAGCGAAGCACCCGGGCCGGCACCAAAAGTGGCGCATCGCCAAGCACGAACTCAATTTGAACATCAGCATCGTCCACCAGGCCCTCAGGCCGCTGGGACGTCAGCGCGGAACCGCCCTGCGACAGGTCGCGGGTCACGGCAGGCACGACCCGGCCATCCTGCAGATGGATGGCAACAGGGACAGCGGCCGTGATGCGTGCGCGGGACCGGATCTGGCGGGTCTCACGGCCCACGGCCAGGGCTGCCAACACGATCAGGAGGCTCAAAAAGGCCCAGATCGTGTTCAACAGCAGCGCCTGGAACACCAGCGCCTCCGTCTTGAAGAAGATCATCGACACAACGCCGCGAATCACACCGGCGAACACCAGGAAGGCCAGGATCAGGTTTGGATACACGGCGCCAAGGTCGAAGAAGCCGTTTTCCAGCAATCCGCCCTTGGCGGTCACGTTGAACTTGCCATGCCGGGGCGAGAGCAAGGTCACGATGGTCACGCGGACCAGGAACAATGCCAGCACCGTCTCATAGATCTCGGACCAGAACGAGTGGCGCCAGTTCTGCTGGATGCGTGAATTGGTGGCAACCGAATGGAAAATATGCGGCAAAGCGTACGCCGTAATGGCCAACGGTGAGGCTGTGATGATGTTTTGGCCCGCCAGCAGATACGCCAGCGGGGAAGTGAGGAACACAATCCGCGGCAAGGCGAACAGAAAATGGCCCATTGCCTGGAAGTAGCAAATTCGTTGGCCCAGATTCAGCCCTTTGCCAAACAGCGGGTTGTCGATGCGCAAAATCTGCAGCATCCCGCGAGCCCAGCGCGTCCGCTGGCCGATGTGCAGCGCCAGTCGCTCAGTTGCGAGCCCACCCGCCAGCGGCAGCTTCAAGTAAACGCTGTCCCAGCCACGGCGATGCATCTTCAGCATAGTGTGCGCATCTTCTGTGACGGTCTCGGTCGCGATACCACCCACCTCGTCAAGCGCCGTCCGGCGCAGGACCGCACACGAACCACAGAAGAAGGTCGCGTTCCAATAATCGTTGCCGTCCTGGATCAACCCATAGAACATGTTGCCTTCCGGCGGCACGCGCGTGCCGGCGGCGAGGTTCCGCTGAAACGGATCGGGCGAATAGAAGTGGTGCGGGGTCTGCACCAGTGCCGTGTTCGGTTCCGCCATCATCCAACCCATCGTCATCTGCAGGAAGGCGCGGGTGGGGATGTGGTCGCAGTCGAAAATGGCGACGAACTCGCCATCCGTACGCTTCATGGCCTCGTTCAGATTGCCGGCCTTGGCATGCAGGTTGTTGTCGCGCGTGATGTAGCCGATGCCGCACGCCGCAGCGAAATCACGAAACTCCGTGCGGCGCCCGTCATCAAGCAGGAAGATTTTCATCTTGTCCGCCGGATAATCCATCGCCATGGCGCCGAGGATTGTTGCGCGAACCACGGACATCGATTCGTCGTAGGTCGGGATATAGACGTCAACCGTGGGCCAGGTCGTGGAATCTTCCGGCAACGGCTTCGGCTTGCGGTCCAGCGGCCACACCGTCTGGATATATCCCAACGCGAGGGTCGAGATGGCATAGAGCTCCGCGAGAACCAGACCAGATCCGAGAATAATTTCAGACGGATGCTGAAAGAACAATGTTTCCGTCATGCGCCAGTAGAGGTAGCGGACCGATACCGACAGCGACAGCACAACCAAAAACAGCGTCACGGCCTTGCCGGCGAAGCGATTGGCGATGAAGAAGATGATCGCCGCACCCACGGCAAAGAGGGCCTGCTCGCGCGCTTCCAGCGGCACAGTGGCCACCACGAAGACCAGGACCATGCCCAGCAGACCCATCACAAGATCGATCGTCTTGCCGCCAAAATCTGGCCCGGCGCGCCCCGTCCCGCGCGAGGCCTCAGTGCGCCTGGTCGTTGTTGTGCTCATGGGAATGCCTTCTGGGCGTCGGTCATTGGGAGTGCGTGCAATATCGCTGGACAGGTCGCTCATCCATACAAACTTCGTGACATTTTCGAATTGATACCCGTTTCGACTTCGGATTTTGGGTGTTTGCGCACCCGACTGATGAACAAGGCGACCGCCGCAGCCAGATCGTCGATATCGAGGGCGGCGTCGCTGAGAGGCGACACATCAGCAAGCAAATTTTGGGCCGCGGCAGCCTCGGCCACCGCATCATGGTATCTGACCGCGCCGATCATCCGCTCGCCCAATTGCTGCACCAGACTTTCGGCAATCAGGCCGGTCATGCTGCCGGCCGCAGCCCACTGATTGACAACGAAGCGCACACGCGTTGCATCGAAACCACCCGCCAGCCCGGCACCGGCAAAGCGGCCACCTTCGATCGCCGGCACCTGGGCAGCGCTGGCAGGCGTCGGCAGCAAGGGCACGATCAGCAAATCTGCCAGACACAGCACCGCCGACAACGCCGGCGAGGGCCCGGCCGGCAAATCTGCCACCAGGGTCAGGCCCGGGATTGAAAGCATGTCCGCAATGGCGGTCGCCAAAATGTCCGGCCGCGCGAAGAGGGCGGCATTCACCGCATTGGCGCCATCCAGCCCGACTTGGCCGTAAGGCAGAAAGGACACACCGCTCAGGCTTGAACGCAAAGCCGCACGCCAGGCAGCCAGTGGGTCAGCCGCGTAATGAAGCGTGGACAGGAAGCCGAACGCATCGCGCAAATCCAACCCGAAATGAAGGCCCAGTGCGTTTTGTGGGTCCAGATCGATCGCAATCACCCGTGAATCGCCGCGCGCGAGGGCGCGGGCCACGTTGGCAGCAAGGGTTGTGCGACCAACACCTCCACTGGGCGAAGCGAAACAAATAAACGCCATATATTGCAATGAAGCCTTTCGCGTCAAAACCTGGGCAACCCGGGATCACCCCCATGCGTTGCTATCCAAAAGTATCGTTGAGACGTTCGGCCAGACATAGCGCCTCATGCCGCATGTGCGAACAAATTATATGCGCCGGAACATTCCAACGCCTGTTTCAGCGATCACAGATGTGGGAGCAGGCGAGGATTTCGGCCCAGGTGCGCCGACGGGCGCTGCCGGCAACGGTGCAGCCATTGCGACAGGCGGCGCAGGAACAACGGGCGATTTTGCAACGGATGTGGGCGCCACGAGCGGCTTGGCGGCAGGCACAGGCGCGGCCCACTCCGGCACAGCCTGCGGAACCGGCTGACGATAGCGAGGCGTATAGGAAGACCCAGCAGCGCTGGGAAGGGCCGCTGCCAGCAGTGAGTATGCCGGGGGAAACTGGTGGAGCGCGGACGACGGAGGCGCTGGATCGCGCGCCGGGGTCGGGGCCGGCAAAGGCGGCGGCGCATCAAGCACAGCCGGCGCCATCACATCAACGTGAACACCGGGCGCAGGGAGGTCAGAAACGGGCGAAATCGTTACAACCGGCAATGGCGCAACAACTGAAATTGGAGCGGCGGTTGTCATGCGCGGCGGTGCAGCAACCGGGCGTGGCGCAGCCACATAACGCAATGCAGGGGAACGAACCGGGACCTGCTGGGGTTGCGGCTCGGGTTGCTGCGGGTTCGGCTTGAGCGGAGCAGGCTCCAGAAAAACCGCCTCCTTCGCCAAGGCCTGAACGGGTGCGGCTTCCTCAGGCGTGTATTCGGGCTCTCCAAGGTCGTTATACGTAAAGAGGCGCCTATGCCTATCAGACGATGGCCGAACGGCTGCATGCGCAAAACTGCGATACGCCCAAGGCTCACCGCCTATGGAGGCAATCGCGCGATCCACGTCAGAATTTTTATCTGTCACGCACACACTCCGGGCCACATGGGTGCGATGTTACATATTACGGCACTCCTGCCAAGCGTAGCGCGACAACATCGTCAGGGCTGCAGAGTAATAATTTGGGGATGAACGTATGAGTGGGAACGTGATCACGGAGTGTTGTTTGGCGACAGACCGCGACAATGCCACCGCAACTTGCCCGACGGCCAGCAACCCCGGAGGGGCTGGATAGTTAGCCGAAATATTCGTTTTAAGATTAACCCAAGCTGGAGTAAACGTTGTGTAAAAATTCCAGTAAGTTTCAAAACAATTTAAATCGCTTTGTAGGTTTTGTTCGGACCATGACAACCATAGTGGTACTCTCATTGCATCATATGAAAAGCGTGCCGGCCAATTCGGATGTGGCGCTAAGGCCCCCGTCTCTCGATCCATACGCAGCCAATCCGGGGGAAGCTGCCAGCGACCAAACCGGGCCTCCGCCAGCATGGCGTGGCCATCGGCCAACAACCGGCCCCAGACAGGCGACGGCGCCAGGGCCGCCATCTCCTCCATGGCAGGGAACACATAATAGGACGGGTTCACCGTCAGGCAGGCGGATGTCTCAAAACCATGCACGCCTGGCAACAAAACACTCCGCGTTCCAGTTTCCCGCACCAGCAGCGCCAGAATGTCACGCGCGATCGCCTGCGCCGCCTGCGCCCAATCTGCCCGCCCCCAGCGCCAGGCGGCCCGCCACAGGGCCTGCGCGATGAACAGGTCACCGTCCGTGGCATTGTTGGCGTCTGCCACCGGAATGTGCGCGTTCGGCTGGTAGCGCCAGGAATGCAGCCGATCACCCCGGCGCTGAAGGGTGCGCGCCGTCCATCCATGCAGGCTCTCGAACGTCGCGACATCATCGAACGCCACAGCCCCCAGCATGCCCCAGCCCTGCCCTTCGGTGTGTGACACCCCGCCATTGCCGGTGTCGATCACCCGCCCGTCGGGGGAGACATAGCGACGCTTGAATTCACCCCATTCCGCAATGGCCTCGGCTGGGTAGACAGCGGGATGAGTTACCCGGCGCGGCGGCAACGGCGGGGCCAACACGGGACGCGGCGGCGTCAACTGCAACATTTCCTCCAGCGCAGTCCTCGCACTCGCCTTCAGCGGGTCCACCGCCGCCCAGCCCATACCCGCCAGCGCGACGGCGCCACACCCCGCCGTGGCCAGAACCGCGCGGCGGCCCGCCGGATGCTGTCGCACCCCCTGATTCGATTGCATGGCCGGGAGCCCAATTCTCCACCCGACATCCAGGCGCTGCGCTCTGGAAATCCGGAAACTGCGGCACGGTCATTCTGATCCGTGAGATTGTGCCGAGTTTCCGACCCAAAGATTAACAAACAATATCTTTAATTGGATAACGTCCCAAAAAATAGAATGCGCGCTGCGCAAAAGGTTAATGCGACCCAACGCTGGCCGGGCAAGCTGCGAAAACATCACAGAAATTTGAGATCGGCTGGAGCGGGTGAGGGGAATCGAACCCCTGTATGCAGCTTGGGAAGCTGCCGTTCTACCATTGAACTACACCCGCACGCCGAAGCCCTTATAGGATTGCCGCGTTGACGGCGCAACACGTCGGTCTTAGCTTCGTTTCAGCGTTGCAGGCCTTTGGCATGGCGCTCCTCGTGATTTGTCCGGCCGGATTGCGGCGAGGTGAAACAAGCGCGCTAAAGAGGCCAGCGGTGCGATGCGTGGGGAATGGGCCCGGCGCACATCGCTGACCTCACGGCCGGCCCATACTTATAGGGCCACGACGATGCCAATCGACACCACCACCGATTCCGCCACATCCGGTCTGCGGCCAGCCACCCTGCTCGTGCATGGCGGCATCGAGCGCACCAATTTCGGCGAGACCACCGAGGCGCTGTTCCTCACATCCGGCTTTGTCTACGACAGCGCCGAGCAGGCCGAGGCCACGTTCACGGGTGACGTCACCCACTACCAGTATTCCCGCTTCGGCAATCCCACGGTCGCCATGCTCGAAAAGCGCCTTGCTTTGCTCGAGGGCGCCGAGGCATGCCTTGCCACCGCCACCGGAATGGCCGCCATTCACGCCGCCATGCTATGCCACCTGCGCACCGGCGACCGCGTGGTGGCCGCCCGCGCCTTGTTCGGCTCGTGTCACTGGATCGTGTCCACCCTGCTGCCGCGCTACGGCATCACCACCGTGTTCGTCGATGGCGGCAATCTCGCGGAATGGGAAGAAGCGCTCGCCACGCCAACCACGATGGTGCTGCTGGAAAGCCCGTCCAACCCGATGCTCGACCTGGTGGACATCCAGGCCGTCTGCGACCTCGCCCATAAATCCGGCGCGCTGGTGATTGTCGACAACGTGTTCGCCACGCCGCTGCTGCAAAAGCCGCTGCAACTTGGCGCTGACATCGTGGTGTATTCCTGCACCAAGCATATCGACGGCCAGGGCCGCGTGCTCGGCGGCGCCGTGCTGGGGAGCAAGAAGTGGATTGAGGGAACCTTGCAGCCCTTCATCCGCAACACCGGCCCGTCGCTGTCGCCGTTCAACGCGTGGCTGTTGCTGAAGGGCCTTGAGACCCTCACGCTGCGGGTCAATGCCGCCAGTGCAGGAGCCGCCGCGGTGGCCGACTTCCTGGCCACCCGCCCCGAGATCAGCCGGGTGCTGTATCCTGGCCGCAGCGATCATCCGCAATATGCGCTGGCCCAGCGGCAAATGACGGGCGGCAGCACGCTGGTGGCGTTCGAACTGGCCGGTGGAAAGGCCGCTGCCTTTGCCATGATGAATGCGCTGCGGATCATCGCCATTTCCAACAACCTCGGCGATTCGAAATCCCTCGCCACCCATCCCGCCACCACCACCCACATGCGCATCGGCGCCGAAGAGCGGGCCCGGCTTGGCATCAGCGACGGCGCCATCCGCCTGTCAGTGGGGCTTGAGGACGCACTGGACCTGATCGACGACCTCGGCCGGGCGCTGGACACCCTGGCGCACGCCGTTGGCCAAGCGGCCGAATAATCCATCGCACTTTACACTGCCCGGTCCGGCGCGTTTGATGCCGGATCGGGAGAGGGTTCGATGTCAGGCGACTACACCGCAACAACCGGTTCGCTCCGCGTGAGCGTGCGCTGCTTCTATCTCGCGGACCAATCGCGTCCGGAGGAGAATAGCTACGCCTGGGCCTATCAGGTGCGGATTGAGAATATCGGACCCGACACGGTGCAACTGCTCGCACGCACCTGGCAGATCATCGACAGCCACGGCCGCACGCAGACCATTCACAGCGAAGGCGTCATCGGCCAGCAACCGCTGCTGGAACCCGGCGAGAGCTTCGAATATACCTCCGGCACGCCGCTCGACACGCCCTCGGGCTTCATGTCCGGCACTTATCACATGCTCGCCGTTCAGTCAGGCGAGGCCTTCGATGTCGCCGTGCCTGCATTCAGCCTCGACAGCCCGCATCACGTCGGGCGGCTTCATTGACCATCCGGTTGATCGAAGCGTTGCCGTTCCGACTTGCCACGGCGCGAGTGATCCCCACATCCGCATAAGAGCCTTGCGCGGCGGCCCCTGCCCCGCGACCAGCCTGAGGAAAGACCGCGGTGAACATCGCCCACCCCAAGCCCACCCAAGTCGCCGGCCGCCCCACGCGGGAAGAAGCCGAAGCCGCCGTGCGAACCCTTTTGCTCTGGGCCGGCGATGACCCAACCCGAGAAGGACTGATCGACACGCCAAGTCGGGTGGTGCGGTCCTACGACGAGTTCTTTGCCGGCTACACCGTCGACCCCGTCGCCCTGCTGGAGACGACATTCGCGGAAACCGACGGCTACGACGAAATCGTGCTGCTGCGCGACATTCGGCTGGAAAGCTATTGCGAGCATCACATGGTGCCGATCGTCGGCCGCGTGCATGTGGCCTACCTGCCGCATCGGCGTGTGGTCGGCATCAGCAAACTCGCCCGCGTGGTGGAAGCCTATGGCAAGCGACTGCAGATCCAAGAGAAATTGACCTCGCAGATCGCCAACACGATCAACGACGTGCTGCAGCCGCGCGGCGTGGCCGTGGTCATCGAAGCCGAGCATCAGTGCATGAGCACGCGCGGCGTCCATAAATCAGGCGTTTCGATGGTGACCAGCAAGATGCTGGGCGCCTTCCGCGACGACCCGACCACGCGGCGCGAATTGCTGAGCATGATCACCCGGCCGAACACCGGGGGCTGAGCGCACAACCAGCTTCCCGCACATGGGCGCGGGAAGCTGGCTATCTTTAGGTCTGCGGCACGCCGCCCGTCGGGTCGAGCCGGTAGCCGCCCGCCTCGGTGATCAACAGCCGCAGCCGGCCGGGGTCAGGTTCGATCTTCTGACGCAACCGATAAATATGCGTCTCCAGCGTGTGCGTGGTGACGGAGGCGTTGTAGCCCCACACCTCGTTCAGCAGCACCTGGCGGGCCACCGGCGTGGTGCCGGCGCGATACAGATATTTCAGGATCGCGGCTTCTTTCTCGGTCAGCCGGATGCGCTTGTTGCGGGCCACGTCCTGCAGCAGTTTGGCGGATGGGCGGAACTGATAAGGGCCGATGATGAAAACCGCGTCCTCGCTGTTCTCAAAGATCCGCATCTGGGCGCGCAAACGGGCCAGCAGCTCGGCCAACCGAAACGGCTTGGCGATATAATCGTTGGCGCCTGAATCCAGCCCCCGCACGACATCGGTCTCATCGTCCGACCCGGTTAGCATGATGATGGGCAATTTGTGCCCCTGCCGGCGCAATTTCTCGCACAGGTTCCGGCCATCGCCATCGGGCAGATGCACATCCAGAATAAGCGCGTCGAACCGCGCGCCGGGCGCGGCCATGGCTGCCTCGGCCTCCGCCAACGTTCCCGCCTCGGTGGCCACGAATTCTCCATCGACCGCGAGTTGCTCGACCAACATCGACCGCAGGCTCTGATCGTCGTCAACCAGAAGGATTGGGCGCTCCCCCGACATACATGCGTCCTCATTGCTATACGAAGACATTCGCTCCGGGTCGGCTCGAACAAACGAACGCAACCCAGCATCGACACCGTCGCAGTGCTGCCATGCTGACAGCCTCCTGTTTGATGTTACTCTGTAAATTGGGTGCGCCGCAAACGGGGTAAAAGGGTCGAGCACGGCGCCGCACTTGTTTCGTGGCCCAAAAGATCACATGTCCCTCTACAGGGTCGCCTGATGATCCGGCAGGTTTCTCAGAAGCCTTCCCGCATTGTAGATAACGACAATCGCATCAATATCTCAGAGGCCCGCAACATCCAGCCCCCGAGTGACCTTATGAATCATCTGCCCAGGCGTGACGAAGCGGCCACGCAGACGGCAGACGTGGTGCCGCACGCCCTACGGACCACCGAGTCGCCCCCAGTTACCCACGAGATGGTCATGCGTCTCCGCGCGGTCCATCGAGCGGTGGCGGAGTTGCGCCGCGGCACTCCGGTGGTGTTGACGGGGGCGCAATCACTTGTGCTTCTGCCCGCGGAAACCGCGGGAGCCCGTGGCCTTGCGGAGTTGGCGGCGGTGGCCTCGGCACCGCCGGTGCTGCTGCTGGCGCCGGTGCGCGCGGCAGCCTTGCTGGGCGGTCACGACGCGGCGTCCGACCAGGTGCAGGCGATCCGTTTGCCGCCAGCACTGCTCGTCCCGGCCACTCTGCGGAGCCTGGCCGACCCTACGGCCGCACAGCTTCTGCCCGAGCCCCCAGTCTTCACCGACCCGCCTCCCAGCGCACAGGCCGCGTTGGCGCTGGTCAAGCTCGGCCGCCTTCTGCCCGCCGCAATCGCGGCCCGGGTGGATGGGGACATGCCCCATTCGGGGGATGCGATGGGCCTTCTCTGCGTGTCCGAAAGAGATGTTCTAGACTATCCCGACGCGCTGGCGACCCACCTCGTGCGGGTGGCCGAGGCCGCCGTCCCGCTGGAGGATGCACCCAACGCGCGAATCGTCGCGTTCCGCGCCCCCGACAGCGGCATCGAGCATCTCGCCATCCTGGTCGGCCACCCGGAAGACCAGACCACGCCCCTGGTGCGGCTGCATTCGGAATGTTTCACCGGCGACCTGCTCGGCAGCCTGCGCTGCGATTGCGGCCCGCAGTTGCGCGGCGCCATCCGCCGCATGTCCGAGGACGGCAGCGGCGTGCTGCTTTATCTGGCACAGGAAGGCCGTGGCATCGGCCTCGTCAACAAACTGCGGGCCTACGCCCTGCAGGATCGCGGACTGGACACGATCGACGCCAATCGCGCCCTTGGCTGGGGGGATGACGAACGCAACTTCCTGGTGGCGGCCACCATGCTGGAGCAGCTGGGCATTCACCGCATCCGCTTGCTGACCAACAATCCCAACAAGGTGGCGGCGCTGATCGCCTGCGGCGTGGAGGTGGTGGCCCGCGAACGCCACGTCATCGCGCCGAACGGCATCAACGACGCCTATCTGTCCACCAAAGCCGAGCGCTTCGGCCATTTCCTGTAAACGCCTCGACTGAATCGGCACACCGACATGACTGAGGCGATCCTCCATCCCGACGGCCGGCTACTGCTTGCCGGACGCCCCTGGCGCGCGGCCATCGGTCGCGCAGGCGTTCGCATCCACAAGCAGGAAGGGGACGACGCCACGCCGGCTGGCCTGCTGTCCTTGCGCCGCATATTGTTTCGCGCCGACCGGGTGGCCATGCCCCGCGCCTCGGTGCCGCGCGAGCCGATCGCCCAGGATGACGGCTGGTGCGACGACCCGCATGACGTGGCCTACAACACCCCCGTGCGCCTGCCCTATGACGGCCGCCATGAACGGCTGTGGCGCGATGACGACGTCTACGACATCGTGGTTGTGCTGGGCTGGAACGACAGGCCCGTCGTCCGCCACGCTGGCTCGGCGATCTTCATGCATGTCGCACGGCGCGACCTGACGCCCACACGAGGCTGCATCGCCCTGCCGCTGCCAGAGCTTGTAGGGCTGCTCGCCACCGGCCTGACCGCCATTCGGGTGCTGCCGGGCGAATAATCCGCGTCAGGGGTCTCTGGAAAGGCCCTTGGCGGCCAGGGCGGCCAGGTAATCGGCCCAGCGCACATCGTGCTCACGGCCAAGCTGGTGCAGAAATTCCCACGAGTAGATGCCGGTGTCGTGCAAGTCGTCGAACACCAGCCGAACGGCGTAATGGCCGATCGGCTCGATGGTCATGATGCCCACATGTCGGCGGCCAGCGATGGTTTTGCGCTGCCCTGGCCCATGCCCCTGCACCTCGGCGCTGGGGCTCTCGACACGCAGATATTCGGCCGGCAGTTCGAACGAGGTGCCGTCGTCAAACCCCACGTCCAGCCGCTTCTCGACCCGACGGAGCCGGATTTCAGTGGCGGTGATCATCCGATGTTCGCAAGATCGCGGGCTTCGTCCGGCAGCATGATCGGAATGCCGTCGCGGATCGGATAGGCAAGGCCGGCCGCCCGGCTGATCAATTCACCCGCCGCCCTGTCGTATTCCAGCGCCGTGCGCGTGACGGGGCAGACGAGGATTTCGAGAAGCCGCGGGTCAACGGCTGTGGGCTGGAGATCGGTCATGCGGGAATCCTGATCGTTAACTGGCCATGCGGCGCTGCGGTGTTTCATCCGGATCGTGTGGCGTTTCATGCATGTCGATGCGCAGCAAGGTGCGCAAGGTCTGGGCGCGCTCCGTCAGCGACACGGCTTCCAGCAACGCCTGCTTCTCCAGCGGATCGAACGGGCAGATCATCGCCAGGCTGGTCACCAGATGATGGCTGTCCATCGCCTCGATCGACTCCCAGTTGGCATCGAAGCCCTGACGATCGAAATAGCCGCGCAGCGCTTCGAGAAGCTCGGCGCGCTCAAAACCGGCAGGCACCGGCGCCTCGATCAGATCCGCTGCGAACCGGCGATAATCCGTTCGCACCCGCCGATAGCCCCGATGCATCGGCAACTCGTCGGCCACATCGAAGCGGACCAGTCCGGTCAGCGTGATCAGATACCGCCCATCGTCGGTTTCACTGAAGCTCGACAGACGGCCCAGGCAGCCTGCGCGATACAGCGCCGGCCCATGCTCGGTCTCCGGTCGGTTGGCATCGGGCTGGATCATGCCGAACATCCGCCTGTCACCCAGCGCGTCTTCGACCATCGCCAGATAGCGTGGCTCAAAGATGTTGAGCGGCAGTCGGCCACCCGGCAAAAGCAGGGCGCCGGTGAGCGGAAACACGGGTAGAATTTCCGGCAATTCTTCCAAACGCGGCTGCTGGTCTCTCATGTCACCTTGCATCTTCCAGGCGGAGCATCCCACCGGGCCCCTACATTGGGACGTCTCAGCTAAACAAAAGTGCTGACAATTTACGGCGGGCGATCATCGTGACGGGATCGTCCATGCCCCAGGCCTCAAAAAACTTTAGAAGCTGTAGTCGTGCCGCACCATCGTTCCAGGCGCGATTGGACTTCAGAATAAACAATAATGCCTCGGCCGCGTCCTCGCGCCGATCCATGGCGTTATAGGCGGTGGCGAGGTCAAGCCGTGCCTCATGATCCAGCGGATCGGCTTCGAGCCGCGCGTCCAGGCTGGAGAGCTGCGCCTGCGCGGCGCGGCCCTCCACGGCCAGCGCCAAGGCGCTGCGGGCGCCGGTGATCTCGATATGCTCGGCGAGTTTTTCCGGCACCTGCGACAATGCCTCCTCGGCCTGCGCCTCGTCGCCCAGGGCCAGCATAGTGCGCACCAGGCCGCCCCACGCCTCGGCATTCTCCGGGTCCTGGTCCAGCACGGCGCTGTAAAGCTCGGCGGCCTCCTGCGGGGCGCCGGCCTCGATCGCCAATTTTGCCTCGGCAACCAGATCCGCCGCCGGCATCGCGCCGCCCGCCAGCTTCAGCAGCGCCTCAGTGAACCGCTTCACCTCCGATTCGGTCTGCGCGCCCTGGAACATGTCCGCAATCTGGCCCTGCCAAAAGCCCACCACGGTCGGGATGGACTGCAACGGCAGTCCCATGCGGCTGAGCTGCGCCACCAGATTCGGCGCCGTGTCGACATCCAGCTTCACCAGCCACACACGCCCACCAGCGGCGGTCACGACTTTTTCGAGCGTGGGCGTCAGCTGCTTGCACGGACCGCACCAGGGGGCCCAAAAATCGACCAGCACGGGCATTGTGCGCGACGCCTCGATCACATCGGCCATGAAGCCGGCCTCGGTGGTATCGATGATCATCGCCCCGGCCGCGGCGGACGCGCCTGCGGTGGGTGTGGGTGCCGGCGGCTTCTGACCGATGAGATAATCCATGACGATCCTCGCTGTCTGATGGGCGCCTGCTGATAAATGTCGCGCCGTTGGTCCGGCACAAGCCACGAAAAATCACACCGGGCAAGCGATCACGCAAAATAGTTTGCCACCCCCACTTGCGTCGTTCGAAAAGCCAACGTAAAAGCTCGCCTCCCGACGAGGGCGAACGAGACTTCGCCAACGACGGTAACAGAGACTGGAGTGCGGGCGTAGCTCAGCGGTAGAGCACAACCTTGCCAAGGTTGGGGTCAGGGGTTCGATCCCCCTCGCCCGCTCCAGATTCTCTCTCCATGAACACAGAACCAGTATTATTTAAAAATCACGTCCCTGCAGGAAGTTTCGAACTGTGCCCGGGGCCTGCATGCACAGTATGGCAGGTGCATCCTCAGTGATCAGTGCGGGGACACTACCCCTGCCGCGCCATCACCCAGGCCACCACCGCGTCCACCGCAACAGCCACCTCCATCGCGCCTGCAATTCGCAGATCGGGCTGCACGGGCACTTCATACGGCGAACCGATGCCGGTGAAATTGGGAATCTTGCCGGTCAACGCCTTGGCATACAGACCCTTGGGATCCCGCCGGATGCATTCCTCAAGAGCCGTATCAACAAAGATCTCCGTGAATTCGCCCGCAGGCACCAGATCGCGCACCATCTCTCGCTCGGCGGCGAAGGGCGAAATAAAGCAACAGATCACCACCAGCCCCGCATCCAGCATCAACCTGGCCACCTCCCCCACGCGGCGAATATTCTCCACACGGTCGGCATCGCTGAAGCCCAGGTCACGGTTCAGGCCAGAGCGCATGTTGTCGCCATCCAGCAGGACGGAGTGAATGCCGCGCCTGTGCAGATCCTTCTCAACCAGATCCGCGATCGTTGATTTCCCCGACCCCGACAGCCCGGTGAACCACAGAATTTGTGGCTTCTGGCCCAATGCAGCCGCCCGTTCCGCTTTTCCGATGGAATGGCTTTGCGGGTGGATGTTGTTCGCGCGGCGCAGGCCGAAATCGATCATGCCGGCGCCGGCGGTGGCATGGGTGGTGCGGTCGATGAGGATGAACGCGCCCGTGCAATGGTTGGCGGCATAGGCGTCGAATACCAACGGCTGGTCGGTGGCGATGTTGCACACGCCGATGTCGTTCAGTTCCAGCGTGCGCGCGCTGCGTTCAGACAGGTCGTTGATATCGATCCGGTGCTTCAGCAGCGTAACGCGCGCGGGCACCAGGCGAGTGCCGCACATCAACAGATAGCTGCGTCCGGGAAGCATGGGCTGGTCGCTCATCCACACCACATGCGCCGCAAACTGGTCGGCGACCTCCGGGCGGTCGCGCGGCGGCGCCAGGAGGTCGCCCCGGATGATGTCCACCTCATCGGCCAGCACCAGGGTCACGGCCTGCCCCGCCTCGGCCTGCAGCAGGTCGCCATCGAAGGTCACGATGCGCTTGACGGTGGTGGCCTTGCCGGATGCCGCCACCACAATGCCGTCACCCACCGCCACGGCGCCGGACGCGATGGTGCCGGAGAGCCCGCGAAAATCGGGGTCGGGATGCAGCACATACTGCACAGGGAATCGGAACGGCCTGGTGGCGGCATCCTGGCGCACATCCACGTGGTCGAGGTATTCGAGCAGCGTGGGTCCCTGATACCAGGCGGCGCGGGTGGAGCGATGCACCACGTTGTCACCGTCACGCGCCGCCACCGGCAACAGCGTGACGGATTGGAAGCCGAGCGCGGCCGCAAATTTTTGATATTCCGCCGATATGCGATCAAAAACAGCCTGATCGAACGCCACCAGATCCATCTTGTTGATCGCCACCGCCACATGGCGAATGCCCATCAGTGCACAGATAAAAGAGTGCCGCCTTGTCTGCGCCAGCACGCCTTTGCGCGCATCGACCAGAATGACCGCCAATTCGCAGTTGGAGGCTCCGGTCGCCATGTTGCGGGTAAATTGAGCGTGACCTGGGGTGTCTGCCACGATGAAGGCGCGGTTGGCGGAGGAAAAATAGCGATAGGCGACATCGATCGTGATGCCTTGTTGGCGCTCGGCATCCAACCCGTCGAGCAGCAGCGCCACATCCAGAGCATCGCCGGTGGTGCCAAAGCGGCGGGAGTCGCGTTCGAGCGCTGCCAACTGGTCGTCGGGCACCACACCGCAATCGAGCAGGATGCGGCCGATCAACGTGGATTTTCCATCATCCACCGAGCCGCAGGTTAGGAAGCGCAGCAGATCGCGGGCCATCAAAAATATCCCTCGCGCTTCTTGGCTTCCATCGAGGCGCCGCCCTCACCGTCGATCAGGCGGGCCTGACGTTCAGACGTCCTGGCGGCGCGCATTTCCGCGATAATCTCGTCCAGCGTGGTGGCGTGCGATTCGATCGCACCGGACAGCGGATAGCAGCCCAGGGTGCGAAAGCGCACCGAGCGCAGCTCCGGAACTTCACCGGGTTCCAGCGGCAGACGGTCATCGTCCACCATGATCCATGTGCCGGATCGACGCACCACAGGACGCTTGGCGGCGAAATACAGCGGCACCACCGGCACGTCTTCGGCTGCGATGTAGTCCCACACGTCGAACTCGGTCCAGTTGGAGAGCGGGAACACCCGCATCGATTCACCTTCGTGCAGGCATGTGTTGAACAGGCTCCATAATTCCGGACGCTGCTCGCGCGGCTCCCATCCATGATGGGCATTTCGGAAGGAGAAAATTCGTTCCTTCGCCCGGCTTTTTTCCTCGTCGCGCCGCGCACCGCCGAGGGCTGCGTCAAAGCCGTGCGCATCCAGCGCCTGGCGCAGGGCCTCGGTTTTCATGACCTGGGTGTGCAGGGCCGCACCAGACGCCACGGGGCCTATACCACGTGCCACACCGTCCGCATTGATGTGCACGATCAGCTTCATGCCATAGCGCGCCGCGATGGCGTCGCGGTGGGCGATCATCTCGCGGAATTTCCAGGTTGTATCGACGTGCAGCAACGAAAACGGCGGCTTGCCGGGATAGAACGCCTTCATCGCCAGATGCAGCATCACACCGGAATCCTTCCCGATGGAATACAGCATGACCGGCTTGCGAAAGACGGCCGCCGCCTCGCGCATGATGCCGATTGCCTCAGCCTCAAGGTGGCGCAAATGGGCGGAAAGGCGTGCCGAAGGCGGAAGTGTCATCGTTTCACTCTTTCGACACGCGGCCATTCTGGCCGAAGGCTTTGCCGGAACCACGGCCACCGGCATGTGGCTTCATCCGCTATCCACGATGCCAAATCCAGGCCGGCAACACGTCCAAGCGCGACCAGATCGAGGCCTGCAAGACGCCGGACAGGGCGAACATCCGGGCGGTCACGGGCGCAAGCGTATCATAACGCACCTCAAACTGAACCCGGCAACAACCAGATCCCCAAGGCCACAGTGCGGCGCCCGACTACCATCGGTACAGTGAGATATTTTTTTGCATCACTTTGTCGGCATTACTCTAAAGTATTATAAAAATACCATCCGACAATCATTTTCATCATGCCTTCATAAAATAAACAACGACGTGATTTATAAAAATCGACGGCAGACGCGCTCATCAAGCAGGTAAAATCCGCCGCGGGGCTCTCCACCTTCGGCGGCATAGCGTGCCATGAGCCATTACAGCACTTCCTGGGCAGTGTTCACCTTCGGTCCAACCTCCTTGCCTGCACCAGGCGGACGTTGCGCCCCAACGATTGCCCTGCAACACAGTGTGCGGCCCGTCATCGTGGCCGGGCCTCCCCGCTCCGGCACCACATTCCTGCATTCGCTGTTGATGCTGGACCGGGCAAGCATGCTGGCACGCGTGTGGCGGACGATCTACCTCTCTGCCGATTGCCCCCAACCCAATGGCCGGCCCGACCAGCGGATGCCGGCCGTGGTCAACGACCTGCACCCGCAGCAGCAGGACGGCGCGTCGGGCCGCAACTGGGTGCCCTCAGCCAGGCGGCACGACGCCAATCGGTGGATCGAATGCACGGACAGGCGGCAATGCTGCGTCGAACCGCTCGGCCTCGATCGTGGTCAACTGGCCGGTGCAGCCCTGCGTCAGGCCGGATGTTCCCAGATCGCGGGTGAGCACGTTCGGGTTGCCATGCACGCACAGCGACATGTCCTGCGTGGGGTCGGCCGGGTCATACCAGGCGCCGGTTGGCAGTTGCACCACGCCGGGGCGGATGCCGTCGGTCAGGGTCACGCTGGCAAGGCAGGCGCCGCGTTCGTTGAACAGGCGAATGATGTCGCCGTCATGAATGCCGCGTGGCGCGGCATCGTCGGGGTGCATGCACGCCACCTCCCGCTCGCGGCGCTTGGCGCCGGCGCTGTGGGCGCCGAAATCAAGCTGGCTGTGCAGGCGGGTGGCCGGCTGGTTGGCGATCAGGAACAGCGGTGCGGAAGCATCCGGAACGTCGATGGGCGGAAGCCAGGTGGGATGGCCGGGGCAGTCAGGCTCAGCGTGCCCGGCGATGGTGTCGGAGTAGATTTCCACCTTTCCGCTCGGCGTGCGCAGAGGGTTGGCTTCCGGGTCGGCGCGGAAGCTGCGCAGCATGCCGCCATCATCGGGGAATTGCGGCAGCGTGATCTCGCCCGCTTTCCAGAACGCCTCGAAACTGGGGGCCGGCTCGCCCAGTTTTTCGAGGGCCGAGCGGGTGTTTTCATACAGATACTCCACCCATTGCCGTGCGCTGCGGCCTTCGGTGAACGCCTCCGCGGTGCCAAGGCGCTCGGACAAACCGGCGAAGATTGTCTAATCATCACGCGCTTGGCCATATGGTTCGGCAAGTTGGTGCATCGCCACCATGACCGGATCGTTGGAACTGGCACCGATATCCTCGCGCTCCAGCGTCATCGTGCAGGGCAGCACGATGTCGGCGTGGCGGGCGGTGGCGGTCCAGGCCATCTCGTGCACCACCAGCGTGTCCAGCCGGCCGAACGCCTTGCGCAGGCGGTTGAGGTCCTGGTGGTGGTGAAACGGATTGCCGCCGGCCCAGTAGACCAGGCGGATATGCGGGTAGATGCGCGTGCGGCCATTGTAGCGATATTTGGTGCCGGGATGCAGCAGCATGTCGGAAATGCGCGCCACCGGTATGAAATCCGTCACGTGGTTACGCCCTTGCGCCAAGGTGGGCGCCGGGGCCGCGTTGGTGCGGCGGCCGTAGTAACCGATGGCGCCGAGGGCGTAGGCATAGCCGCCGCCCGGCAACCCCAACTGCCCCAAAGCCGCGGCGAGTACCAGCGCCATCCACACCGGCTGCTCACCGTGCCGGGCGCGTTGCAGGGAATGCGCCACCACCACCAACGCACGACGGCCGGCCATGCGACGCGCCAACGCCGTAATCGCCTCGGCGGACACACCGGTGATCCCAGCGGCCCAGGCGGCATCCTTGGGCTGGCCATCGGTCTCACCCAGCAGATATTGCGCGAAGATCGGCCAGCCGACGGTGCAGCGATCCAGGAACACCCGGTCATGCAGGCCCTCCACGACCAGCGTGTGCACCAGCGCCATCATCAACGCGGTGTCGGTGCCGGGAATGAGGCTCATCCATTCAGCGCCCGCCTCGTCCGGCAGATCGGCGCGCAGCGGGCCGACCAGCACGAATTCGCAACCCCGCGCACGAGCGCGCTCCATGGCGCCGCGCTCCACATGCTTGCTGATGCTGCCACCGGCCACCATGCTGTTTTTCAGCGCCATGCCGCCGAATGCCACCACGATGTCGGAGTGCTCGGCCACCTGGTCCCACGACACGTTGCGCTTGGTCAGGTCTTCGTAATTGGACAGGATCTGCGGCAGCAGCACTGAGGATGCGCCCGAACTGTAGCTGTTCACCGACCGCACATACCCGCCCAGCGATATGTTGAGGAACCGGTGGATCTGGCTTTGCGCATGATGAAAGCGCCCGGCACTGGCCCAGCCATAGGAGCCGCCGAACACAGAACCCAGCCCGTGGGCATCGCGCACCCTGCGCAGTTCGGCCGCCAGCAGGTCCAGCACCGCATCCCACGCCATCGGCACGAACTCGTCCGCACCACGCCGGTCATCCGGTCCTGGGCCGCGCTCCAGCCAGCCGCGACGGACCATGGGCTGGGCGATACGGGCGCGATGCTGCAAAGCCGTGGGGAAATTATGGATGATCCCGTTCGGATCTGGATCGTTGGGGTCCGCGCGCACTTCCAGCTGGCCACCCTGTAATCTGGCGGAAAACACGCCCCAATGCGACGTATGCGGCTTGAACCCGCCGTCCAATCCTGCCGTAAAATCTTTCGTCGCATCGGTCATGTTGCTGCCTCGGTTAACCACAATATTTTGAGTGCTTGGCCACGAGCGACGTCACTGACATCATGATGACGGTACGGGGGCAACAGCGCCAATCCCTGTTCGCCGCCGGGCATTCCATTGCTACGCAACAATACGTTTTGATATAAAACCGTGATGCCTCAGACAAAAAATAAACAGACCTACGGCAGAACTCATTACCAAAATATCAATATGAATCACGTAAATTTTACACGAAGACAGTAAAGTTAATTTTCTTGTTGGATTTTTAAAAAAGTTAGTAATACTTTTTACTGATTTATATTGATACAAATCAATGAAAACACAATATTTATTTATATATTGTCGCAGAATATGCAAACCTATTTCAAGACGATGCCGCATCGGTCTTTCGCCGAGTGCGGGTAAGGAGGCCGCTTTGAGCAGCACATCCCAGACCGAAGCAACCGCTTTGATGAATCAGTTCATGCGTTTGTGGCCTTCCGCGTTAGCAGGACCCGCCTCTGAGCGGATGGACGGGCCAATGCGTCACTTCAGTCCTGCCGGCGAATACTGGGTGGATGCATGGCAGCGCTCGATCCTGTTCCTCGACGCACTGCGCCAACGTGGCGACACCTATGTGGAACGCACAAAGCAGCTCGCGCCTCATGTCCTCGACTTCGGCGCCGAACTCGTCATGGACGGCCGAACCTTGTCCCGCCCGGTCAACTACGTCCTTGTACGCGTCCTCCCGCCCGTCGATGTGACGACAGACCCGACCAAACGCCCCTTTATCGTGTTCGATCCCCGTGCCGGCCATGGCCCAGGCATTGGCGGCATGAAGCATGACAGCGAGATCGGCGTGGCGCTGCGGGCCGGTCACCCTTGTTATTTCGTGGGTTTCCTGCCGGAACCTATATCAGGCCAGACCATCGAGGACGTTTGTCATGCCGAGGCGCAGTTCGTGCGAAAAGTCTCGGCCCTTCACCCCGACGCAGACAGCAAACCCTGCCTGATCGGTAATTGCCAGGCCGGCTGGCAGATCATGATGATGGCCGCCATGACCC
Source organism: Acetobacteraceae bacterium (assembly GCA_040399685.1). Taxonomy (GTDB): domain Bacteria; phylum Pseudomonadota; class Alphaproteobacteria; order Acetobacterales; family Acetobacteraceae; genus CAIQQQ01. The sequence goes on along the minus strand of JBBART010000002.1, from coordinate 185,234 downwards.
CTGACAGCGTCGGCCCCATCATTCTGGCCGGTGCCCCCCTGTCATACTGGGCGGGTGTGCATGGCAAGAACCCGCTGCGTTACCTGGGCGGCATGTTGGGTGGAACCTGGCTGACGGCACTGGCCGGCGATCTGGGGCACGGCATCTTTGACGGTGCTGCGCTGGTGGCCAATTTCGAACAGATGAACCCAGCCAACACCTGTTGGAAAAAGCCCTACAACGCCTTCTCCAAAATCGACACAGAAGCGGCCCGCTTCCTGGACTTCGAGACATGGTGGGGCAGCCCGGTCCTGCTCAACGCAGAGGAGATGCAGTGGATCGCCGACAATCTGTTCGTCGGCAACAAGCTGACATCTGGCGAAATTCGCACCTCCACCGGCGTGAAGGTGGATCTGCGCAACATCCGCTCGCCCATCGTCGTGTTCTGCTCCTGGGGGGACGACATCACCCCGCCGCAACAGGCCTTGGGATGGATTACAGACCTCTATGCCAGCGACGCCGACCTGGCCAAGAGCGGCCAGACGATCATCTACACGCTGCACCACAGCATCGGCCATCTGGGCATCTTCGTGTCCGGCAAGGTTGCGGTGAAGGAACACGACCAGTTCATCAACTGCATGGACATGATCGACGTTCTGCCGCCCGGCCTCTACGAGGCGGTCATCGCCGATATCGATGAGACCATCGAGCATCGGGATCTGGTGTATGGCCGCTATCTGTTCCGCATCGAGCCACGCACGCTCGCCGACATCCATGCGCTGGGCGGCAACGATGCCGAAGACGAACGGCGGTTCGAGACGGCGGCGCGCGTGTCTGAGGTGAACAAGGCCCTGTATGAAAATTTCATGGCCCCCATCGTGAAGTCTGTGAGCAACCAGCACACAGCCGAGCTTGCGCGCCGCCTTCATGCCAACAGCGCCCGGTTTGAAATGATGTCGTCACAGAATCCGTTCATGTGGCCGGTGCGCGCCTGGGCGGACATGATACGTGACCGCCGTGCGCCCGCTGTTGCGAACAACCCGTTCCTGGCCAATGAACACGCCTTTTCCGAGGCGATGACCAGCGGCTTGGAAGCGTTCGGCAAAATGCGCGACGCCCTCACCGAGACGATGTTCCTGACGGTCTATGGCGCCCCGCTGCTACAGGCGGCTGTGGGCTTGAGTGACGGCAAAACCCCGCCACGTCGCAGGGAGGCCCGAGATCTGGCGCATGAAGCCGCCACCAGCAACCTGCATGCCGCGCTGGAAAAGCGCGTGGAACATGGTGGCCTGATAGAGGCGGCTCTGCGCGCGCTGATCTTTGTTGTCCGTGGTGAACGAACGGTCGACGAACGCGTTTTTGCAGCTCTCATGCAGGAGCGCGAGGCCAACCGGCCAGATGCGCGGATCAGCCTGATGCAGTTAAAGGAACTGCTGCGTGAGCAGGCGCTGATCGTGCGGATGGACGAGGAACGCGCGGTGGCGGCCATCCCCCGGATGTTGCCCGGCGACGATGCCGCACGCACCAAGGCGCTTGCCGCGATCCAACGGGTCGTGTCGTCGCAAGGACAACTGACGGACGAGATGGCGCGCCGCTTCGCCAGGGTTGAGGCACTGTTCACAACCGAACCCGCCCAGATCGTTGCCCCCGAAGCGACCGTCGCGGCTGCCGCTGCGCGTGCCCCGGCAGGGCAGCGCATCAAGAAATAAGCCCGCGCCATCTTCCTGAGCGGATGAGAGGAACCAGCATGGACACAGCGATCAACCCGGTGCTCACCGGGCACAAGGCCCTGGTGGTCGGCGTCGCCAACAGCGACTCCATCGCCTACGGCTGCGCAAAGGCGTTTCACACCGCCGGCGCCGACATCGCGCTGACCTATCTCAACGAGAAGGCGCGCCCCCATGTGGCGCCACTGGCGGAGGAATTGGGCGCCCATATCCTGGCCCCGCTCGATGTCGCCATCCCCGGGCAACTCGAAGCGGTGTTTGACGAGGTTCGCACCCGCTGGGGCACGCTCGACATTCTGGTCCACTCCATCGCCTTCGCGCCGAAGCAGGACCTGCAGGGCGGGCTTCTGGATTGCTCGGCCGAGGGGTTCGCCAAGGCGATGGACGTCTCGTGCCATTCGTTCATCCGCATGGCCAGGCTGGCGGCGCCGCTGATGACGAACGGTGGCACGATGTTCGCCATGAGCTATCTCGGCGCCAACCGTGTTGTGGCGAACTACAACGTCATGGGCCCCATCAAGGCGGCTCTCGAAGCGTCCTGCCGCTATTTGGCCTACGAACTCGGCGGCAGCCGTATCCGCGTGCATGCCATATCGCCCGGACCGTTGAAAACACGTGCTGCGAGCGGGTTGAAGGATTTCGACGTACTGCTGAACGAAGCCGCACACAAGGCGCCAGTGGGCGAACTGGTCGACATCATGGATGTCGGGTTCACCTGCGCCTACCTCGCCACGCCGTTCGCCCGGCGCGTCACGGGCGGCACCGTCTATGTCGATGGCGGCGCCAACATCATCGCCTGACGAGGCCTTCACACATTGCAAGGACACGGCCATGAACGATCATCCGAAAACCTCGTCTGTGCGGTACGAACGACTTTTGGCCGCTGCGGCGGCCATGCCGCCCACCACCACAGCCGTTGTGCATCCCTGCGACAAGGCCTCCCTCGAAGGGGCCCTTGAAGCGGCCCGTCTTGGGATCATCCGCCCCATCCTGATCGGCCCGCGTGCCAAGATTCAGGATGTGGCGGCAGCGTCCTCACTCTCGCTGAGAGATGCGCAGATCGAAAACGTTCTGCACAGCGACGCCGCCGCGGAAGCTGCCGTGGCCATGGTGCGGGCGGGGCGGGCCAGCGCCCTGATGAAAGGCAGCCTGCACACCGACGAACTGCTGCGCCCGGTGGTCGCGCAAGACGGACTTCGGACCGCCAGGCGGATCAGTCATTGCTTCGTGATGGACATCCCCGGACATGCCGACCCACTCATCATCAGCGATGCGGCGGTGAACATAACACCCACGCTGGCCGAGAAGATGGACATCGTCCAGAACGCGATCGATCTCGCACACGCCTTGATGTTTCAGGAAGTGCGCGTGGCTGTTCTGTCAGCCACGGAATCAGTCAACCCCCACATTCTCAGCACCGTGGAGGCTGCGGCACTTTGCAAGATGGCCGACCGGGGCCAGATCACCGGCGCCTTCCTGGACGGTCCGCTGGCACTCGACAACGCGATCGATCTCGATGCCGCCAGCATCAAAGGCATAAAATCTCCCGTTGCCGGGCACGCCAACGTGCTGATCGTGCCCGACCTGGACGCCGGCAACATGTTGGCAAAAAGCCTCACCTTCCTGGCCGGCGCCCTGGCCGCCGGCATCGTGCTGGGCGCGCGCGTGCCGATCATTCTCACCAGCCGCGCCGACAGTCTGACAACGCGCGTGGCGTCTTGCGCCGTGGCAGCCCTGGTGGCGGCCGCACGCCGCACGCAACTGGCGGCGGTGGCGCAAAATCCATGACAGCAGCAGTGACGGAGTGCATCGTTGTTCTGAACGCTGGTTCATCGAGCATCAAATTCGCAATACACGAAGCCACCGCGCGGTTCTTGCGGCTGACGCGCGGCCAGATCGAAGGAATCGGCACAGCGCCCCGCCTGACCGCGCAGGGAGGCGCAATCGCGCGCAATTATCCGGCTGAAGGCTTCGACCATCGCGCAGCTGTTCGGGAACTGCTCAGCCTGGGCCCCGAGGTTATGGTGGGCCGACGCACTGTGGGGGTGGGGCATCGGGTTGTGCATGGCGGCCTCATATTCGATGGGCCGGTGCGTATCGATGCGCATGCTCTGACCGAACTGGAAAAGCTGTCGCCACTGGCGCCGCTGCACCAGCCGCATAATCTGGGGCCCATCCGCACCGTTGCCGAATTCGCGCCGCATCTGCCGCAGGTTGCCTGTTTCGACACGGCGTTTCATCGGTCGCAATCATATGTCGCACAGGCCTTTGCCTTGCCACGCACGCTCACGGACACCGGCATCCGGCGCTATGGATTTCATGGCCTGTCCTACGAGTACATTGCCACGCAACTTCCTCGGATTGACCCGGCATTGGCCCAAGCGCGTGTTCTGGTGGCCCATCTTGGCAACGGCGCCAGCCTGTGCGTGATGGCCGGAGGCAAAAGCGTGGCCAGCACGATGGGCTTCACTGCCGTGGACGGGCTGATGATGGGCACACGCTGCGGTGCGCTGGACCCCGGCGTGCTGATTCATCTGATGGACACGCACGCCATGGACGCGCGCGCCCTGGAGCGGCTGATCTATCGGGAGTCCGGATTGCTCGGCGTGTCCGGTGTTTCATCGGATATGCGGATTTTGCGCGCATCATCTGATCCGAATGCGCGCGAGGCGATTGATTTGTTCGTCTATCGCATCACGCGCGAAATTGGATCACTGGCTGCGGCCATTGGCGGGCTCGATGCCATCGTCTTTACCGGCGGCATTGGAGAGAATGATGCGGCCACACGCCGCGAGGTGGCGGGCGGATGCGGGTGGCTTGGCCTTGCACTGAACGACGCCCGCAACAACGCAGGCGAAGGACGGATCAGCGCCGAAGAATCCCCCATATCCGCCTGGGTGATACGCACGGACGAAGAAGCCATGATCGTCCAGCACACAGCGTCTGTCTTGAAGCAGATTCAAACTTAGACTGCCACGGCTGAAAACCAATCAGGACATTTCCTCGTCCAGCATGGATTTTGGCCAGGTGAAGAACAATCCAACCTCGCCCGGCATTCCATCAGGGTAACTGATGATACGCGCGCCAAGCTTGAAGCCGCCGGGTTTCAGTTCGTTTTTCCAATATGCATAAACCGATTTTGCGCCGGCCGGCATCGTGCCTATCCATTCAGGTTCGTCGGATAGTGTGTTGGGATCTGGCTTGTTGATGGGCGGCGCATCAGAATTGATGATGGCACGGCCATTGTCGGTGCAAAAACCGCAGGGGAACGATGCCAGCATCAATTCCGTGTCCCCCTTCTCAAAGGCCCGCCTGATACGGGCCACAATGGTCTGACGGTGTTCGTCGGTCACCCGGAAATCTTCAAGGCGCTGGCGATAGGCTGCCAGTTCCTCCTCCTTGCGCCGCCGCAGTTGCTCCTCCTGCTCCCTCTCGCGACGGCGTTTTGCATCACGATCGGCAAACAAAGCGCTGATCGACAAGGTGGGTGCTGTGTCCGAAGGCATTGCCTCACTCCATGAGCGGTGATGTCGTGCGTGATGAAAGACCAGAGGACTGTAATACGCCACGATGATTTTTTGGCGTCTATTATGCTCAAACCTATATGCAGGTTCACTTATGAACAGGCTTCAAGACATGATGTCCTTTGGTAGCATCATCCGTCTATGCTCGCCGCCGTCGATGCGCCAGCCCAACCTCCACCACCAATACCTTGCATCCGGCGCCCTCTGACAGATCATTGCTGTCCGATTTTCCATATTGATTCGGGCATCAACGTGAGGGAGCCAACGCCCCCATCTTCTTGATGTGGGCAAGGGGGAGCTTACGCTGCTTATCAATCCACGATAGGCTGTGGAGTCGGTCTGCCACGAATCAAAAAGGCGACGACTCTATCTGTGGGTTTAAATTTCGTGATGCTCACGCCACGTTTTGGCAGCGCGTCGGCACACATTTTCCAGCGACGACTTTTCAGGACATTATGATGCAGCCGGACGATTTGGAAACAGCCCTGACGCCGGATGCCAGCGAAGTTGCCTTGTGTCTCACAATTTCGGCCGGGCTGCAGCCTTCAATCAGCAAAGCCTTATGGCACAACAGTATTCCCGCACTCTGCGACTTGACGCTGGCCAACATCAGCCCCCGGCATCTGCCCAACGTCGTGTTGCAACTCACGTGCGAACCGCCGGCGTTGCACCCACGCAGCTGGTTGATCCAGCATCTGGCCCCAGGCCAGATCCGCCAGATCGACGACCTTGCGGTGCGACTGGACGGGGTTTTACTCGACGCGTTGACCGAGCCATGCCCCTGCGTCGTCACCCTCACGGCAACCGCCGGAGATGCCGTTCTCGGCGTGCAGACCATTGAACTTCGCCTGCTGCCGGCCAACCAGTGGGGCGGCGTGGCCGGCATACCTGATATTCTGGCTGCGTTCGTGCTCCCCAATGATCCCGCTGTCGCCAGGATTTTGTTGACCGCATCAAACATGTTGCGCGCCGGGAAATTGAGCGACCAGTTAGAAGGCTATCAAAGCGCCAGCAAGGTCCGCGTTTGGGAACAGGCAGCAACGGTCTGGGGCGCGGTGTGTGCCCTGGACCTGCGCTACATCAACCCACCGCCGTCTTTCGAGCAAAACGGCCAACGGGTACGGCTGCCGTCGCAGGTCGTAGACGATCAACTCGCCACCTGCCTGGACACGGCCACGCTGTTCGCGGCGTGCCTTGAACAGATCGGGCTCAATCCGGTGCTGGTTCTCAGCAAAGCCCACGCCCACGCTGGCGTGTGGTTGATCCCCGAGGATTTCGGCCGCTCCATTATCGAGGATGCCGCCGGGTTGCGGAACCGCCTGAAGCTTGACGACATGCTGCTGTTTGAAACGACGCTCTGCACCCACAGTCCAAAGCCTGGATTTCTGGCCGCGCGGGACGTCGGGCACGCCCATGTTTCCGCTGAGAACGAAAACAATTTCGAATGCATGATTGACATCAGGCGCGCGCGGCAGCGGGGCATCAAGCCACTCGCAACCCTCGCCCCCCCATCAGACGAGACGGTGGAGCCTCAGGGCCAGAACAATGGCGCGCCACCGATCGATCCCGCCCCGCCGATGCGTCCAGCGCCGGACATGGGTCGCCCTTCCATGTCCGGCCAGCCCGCCGGTCGTCTGGAGCGATGGCGCCAGCGTCTGCTGGATCTGTCCGGCCGCAACCGCCTTTTGAACCTGCCGTTATCCAGCAAGCAGGTTTTGAATATCGCCACGACGGATCTTGCCCGCCTGGAAGCCGTTCTCGCCGCCATGCGTGGCCGCGACCATACCGCGCCGCTGCGGTTCGTGTCCCATCCCCGCCTCATGCAGGGCCAGGACCCACGGCGCGACGGGCACACCGGCGCCGAGACGACAGCAGAGGCCCATCACAGGTTTGCCGCTGAGGCCATGGCACGCAACGAGCTCGTGGCCGATCACGATGACGCCGGCATGCAGGCGGCGTTGATCGAGATATCCCGTACCGCCCGCAATGCACTGCAGGAAGGCGGCACCAACACGCTGTTCCTGACGCTTGGCTCGCTGCTGTGGCGACGGCAGGATCGGGAAAAACCTTATCGGGCGCCACTTATTCTCATCCCGGTGACGTTGGAGCGGCAAAGCGCGCGCTCGGGCTTCGTGCTGCGGGTGCATGACGACGAGACACGCATAAACGATACGTTGCTTGAAATGCTGCGGCAGGATTTCGAAATCACGTTGCCGCACTTGTCTGGCCCGTTGCCCACTGATGAAGCAGGTCTCGACGTTCTGGCCGTCCTGGACATCGTCCGCACCAAGTTGCGACATATTCCAGGCTGGGAGGTGGCAGAGGACATCACGCTCACCACCTTGTCGTCCACAAAGTATCTGATGTGGAAAGACCTGGTGGACCGCGCGGCGGCGCTGCAAAAGAACACGGTGGTTCGCCGCCTGATGGCTACGCCTGATGCTGACACGGCGACTGATCACGCAGGCACGTTCGATGCGATGCGCCGCGATGATCTTGTGCCGACCTCGCAGTTGGTCTGTCCGCTGGAATCTGATTCATCGCAGGCCCATGCTGTGGCCGTTGCCGCCTCCGGTCGCAGCTTCGTGATGATCGGGCCACCCGGCACCGGCAAAAGCCAGACAATTGCCAACATCATCGCCAACACGCTGGCACAGGGTCGCACCGTGCTGTTCGTGGCTGAAAAGCGGGCGGCGCTGGAGGTGGTGCAGCGGCGGATGAAGGCCGTGGGGCTGTCGGATTTCTGCCTGGACCTGTTTTCATCGAAGGCCAGCAAACAGGCGGTGCTGCAACAGCTTGATCGCGCCCGCAATGTTGTTGAAAGCTTCGAAGAGGCCGAGTGGGAGACGGCAAACGCCACGATCGAAGGCCTGAGCGATACGCTGGATGGATATGTGCAGGCACTGCACAAGCGCGGTCGCAACGGGCTCACGGCCTTCAGGGCGATGAGCAAGGTGTTGCTGGCCGAGGATCAGAAGCTTCCCTCGTTCGGCCTGCAATGGTCGCAGGCGGACCTGCACGAAGTCGCCGATTACCAGCGCATGGTGGCGTTCGTCGATGAGGCACAGGCCACGTGGCAGCGAACCGGCGATGCGATCCTGTCTGCCCCGCTGAAGGGCGTGCACCTACGCGAATGGTCGCCGCCGGCCGAGCGGCGGTTGCTCGACGCGGCACGGGCGGCGGCGGCGCGGTTGCGTGTCCTCCACGAAGCAACCGCCGCCATGTGCGAGGCGATGGGGTTGGAGATTCGCACGCAGACATCGGCCGAGGGGTTGCAAAGGCTGGCGCATATGGCGCGCCTGCTGCTCGACGCGCCGGGGCTGGACGCCGGATGGGCACTGGGCAACGACGCTGATGCAACCATCGAACTTGTCCGCCAGGCAAGCAGGTTGGCGGCGGCGCATCTCAAGCTTCAGACATCGCTGGTGCTGGACTGGAAGCCGGGGATTTGGGCGCTGCCGCTGCATGATCTTCGTGCGCAATGGCTGGCGGCGGAGACGCGGTGGGCCGTGCCGCGCAGCATGGCGCTGGGCAAGCTGCGCAAGTTGTTGGCGCTGGAGATGCGCGGCACGGATACAGGGCTGGGCGTGGCGGAATTTGATCGCCTGATTGAGATGCAGGCCATCAAGACCGCCGTGCGGGCGTTGCCGCTGGACACCGTGCTCGGGCAACGTTGGAAGGCGTTGGAGACTGATTTTGGACAGATCGAGAGTGGCTATGCCTGGTCGCGCACACTTCGCGTGGCGCAGGCGGCGTGTGCCACCGATGCGTTGTCCTTGTCCGCCATGCGGGAGCGGATACGCCTGCTGATGCGCGAGGCGAGCGAGTTGCTTGAGCCAACCGCCCATGTTGGCCGCACTCTCACCAGCCTGATTGAGGCGCGCGACCAGACATTGGCGGCGCTGGACCAGTTGATCCCGTTGTGTGGCACCAACCCGTCCGCACTGGTGCCGGCCACCGAACCGGGCTGGACCGATCAGCTGACGGAGATACTCGGCGGCTGGATTGAAAGTATTCGCGGCCTGAAGGACTGGTGCAGTTGGCAGCGCATGCATCACGTGGCCACCGGGTTGGGGGTGGACGCATTGTTGGTGGCGCTGGAACTTGGGTTGATCGACCCTGCCGACCTGCCCCGCGTTTTCGAAGCCGATTACGCGCGCTGGTGGATCGGCCTTGTAGTCGAGGCCACGCCTGAATTGCGAACATTCGCGGCGGCCACACACGAAAAGCGGATTGAACGCTTTCGGGAGATCGACCAGGCCATGATGGGGCTTGCCACACGGCTCGTGCGGCTGCGGCTGTCGCGCAACACGCAACGCGATGGCGCTGAACGTGGCGACAAGGAGCATCTGCTGCTCAACCGCGAACTGCAGAAGCGCATGCGCCATTTGCCGGTGCGGCAGTTGATGGGGGGCATGCCGCGTATCCTGCGGCAACTGACGCCCTGTTTGATGATGAGCCCATTGTCTGTCGCGCAGTTCCTGCCGGCCGATGCGGCCGGCGTGGATCTGGTGATTTTCGACGAAGCCTCGCAGATTGCCACATGGGATGCGGTGGGGGCGATTGGCCGGGGCCAGCAGGTTGTGGTGGTGGGCGACCCGAAGCAGTTGCCGCCGACGGATTTTTTCCAGCGCCAGGTGGATGATGAGCAGGGCAACACGATTGCACCCGAGTTGCAGGACCTTGAATCGGTGCTGGACGAGTGCCTTGGGCGCGGGATGCCGACCGTGCAACTCAACTGGCATTATCGCAGCCGGCACGAAAGCCTGATCGCGTTTTCCAACCACACCTATTACGGCGGCCGGCTGGTCACGTTTCCCTCGCCGTCCACGCAGGATCAGGCGGTGTCGCTGCGCTATATCCGCCAGGGCGTCTATGCCAAGGGTGGTGCGCGGACCAATCTGGCCGAGGCGCAGGCCATCGTGGCCGAGACGCTGCGGCGGTTGGAGCGAAGCCTGGCGGGCCAGCCGCGGCGCTCGATCGGCATCGTCACGTTCAACGCGGCGCAGCAGGATTTAATCGAGAACCTGCTGGAAGACGCACGTCGCAAGAACCCCGCATTGGAACCGTTCTTCTCCGAGGAGGGCGGTGAGCCGGTGATGATCAAGAGCCTTGAGAGCGTCCAGGGCGAGGAACGCGACGTCATGTTGTTCTCGCTCACCTACGGCCCGGACGCTGCCGGCAAGATTGCGATGAATTTTGGACCGTTGAACAATGCCGGCGGCGAGCGCCGGCTGAACGTGGCCGTCACGCGGGCGCGCGAGGAACTGATCGTGTTCAGCAGCCTGCGCGCTGAGGACATCGACCTGGCGCGCACCAACGCCCAGGGCGTGCGGGATTTGAAGCGGTTCCTGGCCTATGCCGAGCATGGTGCGCGTGCGATGATCGCAGTCGATGACGGCTCGGTGGGCGACTTCGACAGTGGCTTTGAGGAGGCCGTGGCCATAAGGCTTCGGCGCCTCGGTTGGGATGTCCGTCCACAGATTGGCGTGTCGGGATTTCGGATCGATCTGGGTGTGGTCGACCCCGATGCACAGGGGCGCTTCCTGGCCGGCGTCGAATGCGATGGCGCAACCTATCATCGCAGTGCGACCGCGCGCGACCGTGACAGACTGCGTCAGAACGTTCTGGAAGGGCTTGGGTGGACCATCCTGCGGATATGGTCGACCGATTGGTGGACCAACCCAGAGCGCGAAATGACGCGGCTGCATGCGGCCCTGACAGCACGCCTGGACGCCGTTCGGCTGGCGCGGCCGGCCGACGCTCCAACGATAGAGGAAACACAGGAAACTGTGCCGCAGCCGGAGTGCGTTGCTGCTGGGACCGCCGCGTCCGCCGGCCTCGATGCCGCGCAATTCTATTCACCCGGCTATCAGCCCTTGTTGCAGGCGATGGTGCTGGCCCTGTTGCAGGAACAGGCTCCCGTTCGCGACGACATTCTGGTCCTGCAGATCGCGCGCGCCCACGGTTTTCAAAGAGCAGGTGCCGATATTCGGGCGCGCGTGCTGTCCGCAGTTCCGGTCAACTGTCGGATCACCCGCGAAGCCGTCGGTGATTTTCTGTGGGCGGTCGACAAGGTTCCAGCGCAACACGCCGCTTTCCGCAAACCCGCCATTGGCGCCATGCGCGATCCGGCGGAGATAGCCATGGAGGAACTGGTGGTGCTGGCGCGGGCTGAACTGGCCCGAAGCCATGACGACGAGACGGTTCTGACGGGCATGCGCAATGCGTGCGGCATGTCGCGCCTGCGCGACCGTTCACGCAGCCGGTGCCTGGAGGCCATCGCCGCCGCCAGATAGGACGGCGGCGATGCCACGACACTCTCAAGAAGCAAAAGACCAGCATCACCATAATTTTATGAATATAAATCCACATTCAATCAATGGCATGTGAACGTGGAAACGCGACAAACATACTAGTGAAATTGTCGGAACGTAAACACCTGTATATCCGTGACCTCGGTCGCTGAAAAAAACACAAGAGCGCCCGTCGTCCTGGACAATATGAAATCCAGACGAACCACGACTGCAACATTCGTCTCATTCTCTGATGGCATCGCAACATATTCGCGGGAAATTGCCTCGCGACTTGAAGCAAGGAGAAAATACAAATGTCAGCTCAAATGGCAGACTTTGATCAAATCGCGTCGGACGTGGCTGGAAAGTCCGGCCTTGGCAGATCCGCAGCCCCGTTTGTCAAGGAGGTGCTGAACCTCGTCACCCGTTCTCCGGGCGGGGTGGAAGGTTTTTTGACCAAGTTGAAATCAGCCGGGCTCGGAACCGAGGTGACATCATGGCTGCGCGGCGCGGGCCCGCGCAGCCTGTCGCCGCAACGGGTGGAAGCGGTGCTGGGCGCGCAGACCATTGGCGGCATTGCTGACCGCGTTGGCATTCCGACCGAGCAGGCCAGCGCCACGATTGGGCAGATTTTGCCATACGCAATCGGCGTTCTGGCCACCAACGGACATTCGATACCGGAGTCCGCAGGCGCCACCCGCGCGAACAACCTGCTGGCCATGCCCGACCACCAAAAGCATCTTTGGCGGTGGGGCGCGCTGCTCTTGCTGTGCATCGGACTTGGTGCGCTCGTCTGGCAGTTTTTCACCCCACGCCGTCTCGATGAGGCGACCTTGCCGACAGCGCCCACCGGCAGCCTGCCAACGCCGGCCATGGCCCAGCCACGGCTGCTGATCACCACCGAGAACGGTATCGTCACCTACAGCGGCACCGTCGGGGATAATGCAACACGCGCCGCCATCCTGGAGGCCTTGCGCAGCACGTTTGGTGAGGACAAGGTTCGCGGTGCCATCGGCCTTGCGTCCAATGTCGCGCCGGCGCCGTGGGTTGGCCATCTCGGGGCAGGGCTCGAAAAACTGCGCGCCAACGGCGTCAGTGCGTTGTTCGAGGGCAACAAGGTCAGTGTTGGCGGCCTGGCGACCGACGAGGCCCAGGCAGATTTGGCCCGCACGCTGCCGCCGGCGCTCGGGACCGCCATCACCGTGGGGCGACTGAGTGAGCGCATGACGGAGATGGCCGCGAATGCCAACCAGCAGGCCATGGCGGCGCTGTCCGCACTCAAGCCGAATTACACGGCCAAAGACCTCACCGGGGCGTTCAACAATGCTGTCATCAACTTCGGGAACAACAGTGCGGAACTGCCGGCCGTCAGCAGCGCATTATTGCATTCTACCGCCCTGATGTTGAAGAGCCTTCCCGCCGGCACCGTGATCGAGATCGCCGGATATACCGATTCCACCGGCGATGCGGCGGCCAACCTCGCCATGTCGCAACAACGCGCCGACGCCGTGCGCAACCGGCTTGTCACGGAAGGTGTTGATCCTGGCATGCTGGTCGCCAAGGGCTATGGCAGCGCCGATCCGGTGGCTGCCAACGACACCATCGACGGCAGGCTTCGCAATCGCCGGATTGCTTTTCGCGTGATCGCCGGCGGCTGATCCTGCGATAGGTCCCCAACATGCGTGAACCGGCACTATGACCGAAGCGTTCATAACCTGGCTGCACGGCCTGGATGCCGTGCCGCTGGCGTTGCTCTTCTGTTCGGCTCTTGTGGCCGTCACGCTGTTGGGGATTCTGCTGATCCATCCAAGGATGCGCAAGCTGATCCACGGCGGCCGTTCGGTGAACGACGTTGTGGTTTGCGTGGCCGGCAGTTTCGGCTTGATCTATGCCGTTCTGATGGGTTTGCTGACGGTTGCAGCCTTCGAGAGAACAAAGCTCGTCTATGACGATGTGGGCCGAGAGGCAGCCAATCTGGCAGCGATCTATCGCAGTGCGGAGGATTATCCCCAGCCGCTGCGCGACACCCTGAAGATGGAGTTACGCGACTACACACGCTACGTGATCGACAAAGACTGGCCGGCCCACCGCCTGGGAATTGTGCCGGTGGGCGGCGAGCACAGGCTGGCGGTCATTCGCAGACAGTTACTTCAGTTCGAGCCAACCAAAAAGTCACAAGAGGTCTTGCACACAGAAATGCTGCGCTATCTCAACGACATATACCTGGCTCGCGAACAGCGAGTGAACATTATCAGCACCGCAATTCCAAGTATTTTATGTTATATCGTTTTACTTGGAGCTTTTATAAATATATCGTTCTTGTGGATGCTTAATATGTCGATTGTTCCTCAGATATTGTTTGGGTGCGTTACTTCTGTATTTTTGGGAGCTATGATTTTTCTTGTCTATGCACTGGATCATCCGTTGCAACCTGCCATGGGCATGAGGCCAGAAGCATTCGAATCCATTTATCAGGTGGTCATGAGATGGGACGATCCAGGTTAACAGCGCCGCTTGGTCGTCGCGCACTGTTCTGCGTGGCGATGACAGCTTTTGCGCACGGCACGCGGGCAGCGCCGGCCTTTGCGTCAATTGGCAGCGGCGAGATATCCGCCGTATATTATGCTGTCGCCATTGCGATCTGTGAGATTGCCAATGCGGGCAAGTCCACCTCGGAGATGCTCTATTCAACCGAATCCACGCCCGGTTCAGCCTATAACATGGAGGGACTGCGCTCGGGCGACCTGGAGTTTGCCCTGGCCCAATCCTCCACCGCCTTTGCCGCCACCACGGGGCGTGGCCTCTGGCGCGACCGTGCGGATCCGAATCTTCGCTGTGTGCTCAGGCTATTTCCCGAACTATTGACCATCATCGTCCGGGACGGCTCGCAGATCCGCGGACTGGCTGATCTGGCTGGAAAGCGCGTCAATGTTGGCGGTCAAGGATCCGGCATCCGTGCAGCCTGGCTTGCGATCGAGAAGTCTCTCGACTGGGCTGGAGAAGCACGCAGCCAAAAAATGGCTATGCGCACGGGTGAAAGTGGCCCTTCGCTATGCAAGGGCGACATTGACGCGACGATTGTTATCATTGGCCAGCCATCGCAACTGGTGCGCGACGATCTGGCACGATGCGCCACGCGCCTGGTTCCGCTGGAGGGATCGGAAATTGGCAATTTTCTGCGCAATGAGCCCTATTTCTATCGCAGCACCATACAAGCGCAGCATTATGGGCTGCCGGTGGATGTGCCAACGGTCGGCAGCGATAATGTCTTGATGACATCAGCAAGCGTGGATGCACGCATGGTGGCCGCGCTGGCGAAGAAAATCATCACCAACATCGACGCCCTCCGGCTGAAACATCCTGCTCTCGCCAATCTGAAGGTCAGCGAGATGATTTCCGCCCCCTTCCCGGCCCCGCTTCATCCCGGCGCCATCCAGGCCTTCAAGGAGTTGGGCCTGGCGGCATAAGGCATTCATTACATGCCGCGACGGCGGATCATTGTTCTGTTCAGCCCGTTCATGCGTTCAGGCACAGCAACCTCAACGCATGAACATGATCGTAGCCTGTCAGACCGGCTCTGTGTCCAAGGCATAGCCAGCGGCGCGGACGGTGCGAACCAGATCCAACTCGCCCTCGCCATTGATGGATTTGCGCAGGCGGCGGATATGCACGTCCACAGTGCGTGGCTCGACATGGATGTCAGGCCCCCAGACCGCATCGAGCAACTCTTCGCGCGAGAACACCCGGCGGGGATGCTGCATGAAGAATTCCAGCAGGCGGAATTCGGTCGGCCCCAGATGGATCGGGCGGCCATTGCGGCTGACGCGATGGGAGGCGAGGTCCATGGCGATGTCGTGAAACGTCAGGCGGACCTTGGTGGGCACCGTGTTCGAGCGACGCAGCAAAGCGCGCATGCGGGCCAGCAGGGCGTCCATGCTGAACGGCTTGGTGATGTAGTCGTCTGCCCCGGTGTTCAGGCCGCGCACCGCGTCCTGGTCCTCGGTGCGAGCGGTGACCATGATCACCGGCAGGTCCCGCGTCGCGCTCCGGCGGCGGATCTGGCGGCAAACCTCGATGCCGGACATCACCGGCAGCATCCAATCGAGCAGGACCAGATCGGGTTGCACTTCGGCGATGCGTGTCAGGGCTTCCTGGCCATCGGCGGCTTCCTCGACGCGGAAACCCTGTTTTTCGAGATTGTAGCGCAGCATCGTTGCCAGGGCCGCCTCGTCCTCCACGATCAGCACAAGCGGCTTGGAGAGCGACGAATTACCTTCGAGCATAAATGATGGGTCCTTTAATCGCGCGCGGGGCGAACGACTGCATAGGCAGACGTGTCACCCTTTGGGCGCTTGGCCAGCAGCGGTTCGCCTGTGGCCGCGTAGTAGACGGTCTCGGCGATGTTGGTGGCGTGGTCGCCAATCCGCTCCAGGTTCTTGGCGATGAACAGCAGATGCGTGCAGGGCGTGATATTGCGCGGATCTTCCATCATGTAGGTGATCAACTCACGGAACAGCGCATTGTAGATATCGTCGATCATCTCGTCCGAGCGCCAGACTTCGAGCGCCTTTTCGGAGTCGCTTTCGCCCGCCGCGTCGATGACGTTCTTGAGATTCTCCTGCACCAGACGCGTCATATGCGCCAGGCCGGTCAGGGTGTAGGGCAGCGCGAATTGCTGAAGCACCACGCTGCGCTTGGCAACGTTGGCGGCGTAGTCGCCAATCCGCTCCAGGTCGCCGGTGATCTTCAACGATGACACGATCTGGCGCAGGTCGCCGGCCACCGGCTGGCGCAGGGCCAGGAGACGGATCACGAATTGTTCGATCTCGCGCTCGGCCGCATCGACCAACGGGTCTTGCGTCACGGCCGCGGTTCCTGCGGCGGCGTTGCGATTGATCACGGCTTCGCAGGCGTCGGCCACCTGATGTTCCACCATGCCGCCCATTTCAGAGATGAGCGTGCGCAGGCGGTTCAGTTCGGCCTGATAGCTTTTAACGATGTGTTCAGCATCTTGGGTCATGGTGGTCTCTCCGGTCGGCTCAGCCAGGGTGCGTTTGCGTGGCGTGCGGGCGTTGTGGCCCGCCTGCCCGATCTCAGCCGAAGCGGCCGGTGATGTATTCCTGCGTGCGCTTCTCGCGCGGCGCCGTAAACATCTGGATCGCGGTTCCGACCTCGACGAGTTCGCCAATATAGAAAAACGCCACCTGGTCGGCGCAACGGGCGGCCTGCTGCATGTTGTGCGTCACGATCGCGATGGTGAACTCGCGCTTGAGCTCATCGATCAGCTCTTCGATCTTGAGCGTGCTGATCGGGTCCAGCGCCGAGGTCGGTTCGTCGAACAAAATAACCTCGGGGCGCGTGGCGATGGTGCGTGCGATGCACAAACGCTGCTGCTGGCCGCCGGACAGGCCCATCGCGGAGGAATGCACCCGGTCCTTCACTTCGCCCCACAGGGCCGCGCGGGTCAGGGACCATTCGACGCGCTCGTCCATCTCGGACTTGCTGAGCTTCTCGTGCAGCTTCACGCCAAAGGCGATGTTGTCATAGATCGACATCGGGAACGGCGTCGGCTTCTGGAACACCATGCCCACGCGGCTGCGCAACTGATTGAGGTCCACGTTCGGTGAGAGAATGTTCTCGCCGTCCATCAACACCTCACCCTCGGCGTGCTGGCCTGGATAGAGGTCATACATCCGGTTCAAAACCCGCAGCAGCGTGGACTTGCCGCAGCCGGACGGGCCGATCATGCCCGTGACCTGCTTTTCCGGCAGGTTGAGGCTGATACCTTTCAGCGCCTTGTGGGTGCCGTAGAAGAAATCCACATTCTTGATGGCGATGCGCGGCGCATTCAATTCGGCTGAGGAGCGGGCCTCCATGGCGCCGATATTGGCTTTGGGGGCGGCTTCATGTGCGGTCTCGTTCGTCATGCTCATCTCTCGATCCAGTCGTTGGTATGTGGCCTGCTGGCGTCAGAACTCAAAAACACGTCCCAAGTCAGGGCACTAACTTTTCGGCCGCAGGACGACGCGGGCCACGATATTCAAGGCAAGAACACCGAAGGTGATCAGCAACGCACCCACCCAGGCAAGTTGCACCAGATCGGCGTCTGGCTGACCGGCAAACTGGTAGATGGCCAAGGGAAGGCTGGCCATCGGGGCGGACATGTCCAGCGACATGTAGCTGTTGCCGAAGCTGGTGAACAACAGTGGCGCCGTCTCACCGGCCACGCGGGCGATGGCCAGCAGAACGCCGGTGGCGATGCCGTCCAGCGCCGCCGGGTAGCAGACCAGCACGATGCTCTTCCATTTCGGGGCACCCAATGCCACCGCAGCCTCACGCAAAGCGGTGGGGATCAGGCGCAGCATGTCCTCGGTGGTGCGCACCACGATCGGGATGACGATGATCGCAAGGGCCACGGCGCCGGCGATGCCGGTGTAGCCACGACCGCCGACCATCACCTGATAAACGAACAGGCCGATGAGGATAGACGGTGCGGAGAGCAGCATGTCAGACACGAAGCGCACGGCGTTGCCGAGCGTGGAGCCGGCGGAATATTCGGACAGGTAGGTTCCGACCATCAGCCCGATCGGGGTGCCGATGGCGGTGCCGAGGGCCGTTTGCAACAGCGTTCCAACGATGGCGTTGGCAAGGCCGCCGTCTGGGCCGGTGCGGGTGATGTTGGTGAACACCTTCGCACTCAGGCCACCGCCGCCGAGTTCGATCAAGGTGAACAGGATCGAGCCCAGGAACGCCAGGCCGATCACTGTCGCCAGCACGCACAGCGCCTTGACGATGCTGTTGGTGCGATGACGCGAACGAGACAATTGATTGGCCACTTTCGCATTGCGCGACGGGCCGGCTGCGGTGATCGAGGCGCTCATCGGATGATCTCCGGCAAGAGTGGGGCGAATGCCAGGCTCATTTCACGGCCTTCGGCTTGAGCAGCGCGCGTGAGATGGCCAGCACGATGAACGAGATCACAAACAGAATGAAGCCAATGGCCAGGAGCGACGACAGCAGCAGGCTTCCCTGCTGGGCCTCGCCAAAATTCAGCGCCACCAGCGAGGCGATCGTGGCCCCTGAGCCGAACAGATTGGGCGAAATGCGGTTGGCGTTGCCGATGACGAAGGTGACAGCCATCGTCTCGCCCAGCGCACGGCCGAGGGCGAGCATGATGCCGCCGACCACCGACACGCGGGTGTAGGGAATGACGATCGAGCGCATCACTTCCCAGGTGGTGCAGCCCACGCCGTAGGCCGATTCCTTGAACACCGGCGGCACCGTCATGAACACGTCGCGCATGGTGGCGGCGATGAAGGGGATGATCATGACCGCCAGGATGAGGGCTGCGGTGAACACGCCCTTGCCGCGGGCAGGTCCCTGGAACAGGGTTTCAAGCAGCGGAATGCCGTCCACCGCATCGATAATGCCGGGCTGCACGTATTGCGCCATGAACGGGGCGATCACCAGCAGGCCCCACATGCCATAGATGATGGACGGCACGGCGGCCAGCAGTTCGACGGCGGTTCCAACCGGGCGGCGAAACCAGTTCGGCGCCAGTTCAGTGAGGTAGAAGGCGATGCCGAAGGCGACCGGCACGGCAATGAGGATGGCGATCACCGAGGTCAGGATCGTGCCATAGATGGGAACAGCGGCGCCAAAGATGGCTTGGTTCGGGTCCCAGTCGACGTTCCAGATGAAGTCGAGCCCGAATGCCTGGAAGGCGGGCAAGGCTCCGATGAACAGCTCGACGATAATGCCGCCCAGCAGCAAAAGAACCAGCACACCAGAGGCGGCGGCCAGGAACGAGAAAATCGCGTCACCAGAGAGCGATTTGAACGAGCGGGCGGCCTTCCGGGGGGGGACGAGGGTCTGTGACAAGGCAAATTTCCGTCTGCAAGCGTTTGCGAAGGCGGTCGGCGAAAGAAACACGCGATCTGGACGCCGGTTGCCCGGCGCCCAGATCGCGCGAAGCGGTCTTACTTGTAGATCGCAGCGCCCGAGGCGTCTTTGATCTCAGCGCGCCACGAGCTGCGAACAGCATCCTGAACGGCGGTCGGCAGGGCGATGTATTCCGAAGCTTTCGCCATCTCGCCACCGTTGTTGTAGGCCCAGTCGAAGAACTTCATGACGTTGGCGCTGCGCGCCGCGTCCTTCGGGTCCTTCGGCAGCAGGATGAACGTGGCCGACACAATCGGCCAGCTGGTCGCACCCTGGGTGTCGATCAGGCTGACGGCGTAGTTCTTGGCACCCGCCCAGTCGCCATTCGAAGCCGCAGCGGTAAAGGCGGCCAGCGTCGGCTCGACAAAGCTGCCGGCGCGGTTACGCAGCTGCGTGGTGGTCAGCTTCGCGGAGGTGGCGAAGGCGTTCTCGACATAGCCAATGCCGCCGGCAACCTGCTTCACGGCAGCGGCCACACCATCATTGCCCTTCGCGCCGTCACCGGACGGCCACTGCACGGCGGAGTTGGCGCCGACCTTATCTTTCCACTCGGGCGAGACGGCCGAGAGGTACGAGGTGAACACGAACGTGGTGCCCGAACCGTCAGCGCGATAGACCGGTGCAATCGCGGTGCTCGGCAGCGTGATGCCGCGGTTCAGTTCAACCAGCTTCGGGTCGTTCCACTTGGTGATCTTGCCGAGATAGATATCGGCCAGGATCTCGCCGGTCAGCTTGATCTTGTTGCTGTCGACGCCCTTGAGGTTGATGACCGGCACCACGGCGCCCATCACGGCCGGGAACTGCAGCAGCTTGGCGGCTTCGAGCTTTGGCGCATCCATCGGCGCGTCAGACGCGCCGAAATCGACGGTGCGGTTGGTGATCTGGTTCTGTCCGCCACCCGAGCCGATGCCCTGGTAGTTGAGTTCGAGGCCGATCGCCGTCTTGGCGGCCTCGCCCCACTTGCCATAGATCGGCGCGGGGAAGGTGGCGCCGGCGCCGGTGATCTGCTGGGCCTGGGCCGCGAACGAGATGCCGGCCAGAACGATGGCGAGAGCCGTGGATGTGAACTTCATAAAACCTCCGAAGAATCGCTGTCAGAACCCCCAGGCGCGAGACGCCCGCCAGATCCCGTAACGAGCGCAACTTACGCAAGGGTGAAGTCCAGAAGATTTCATTCAGGTTAAGATTTTATGACAGACGTCTTATCCGGATGAATTTGCAAGTTATCGTGCGCACCAGGAACGATATCGGCCCGGAACCGTGCCGCCACATCTTGCAATATGGAGGCACGGCGCCGGGCCCAGACCTTGGAACCCGATGGCTTCAGGCCAGCCTAGGCGCGCGGGGCACCCAGCGTTTGCAGATACGCAATGCCAACTCGATGGCAGAAATTGCCAAATTCCTCGGCGCCGTCGCGTTCAGCCGCAAACGCCTTGAACAATGGCGCCAGAGCAGCGCCGATGCCCAATTCCGGCACCCGCTCATGCAGCTTGAAGGACAGTCGCGTGCCCACGAAATCCCCGCCGACATAAAGCGCGTAGGAACCCGGAACGCGGCCCACCAAGCCGATATCGCCGGCATAGCTACGCGCGCAGCCGTTCGGGCACCCGGTGATGCGCAGGCTGATCCGCTCATCCAGCAGCCCCTCGGCCGCCAGCGCCTGCTCGACCTGCACCAGAATGGGCGCCCGCACCCGCTCGGCTTCCGTCAACGCCAGGCCGCATGTGGGCAGGGCCGGGCAAGCCAAAGCCCAGCGTGCCAGCGGTGTGAGGCTTTCCGACAGCACAACACCGTGGTCGCGGAGGTTCTGCTCAATGGCGGCGCGGTCGTGCGGGGCGATGTTGGTGAGCAGGATGTCCTGCTGCGCCGTCACCACCGGGTCCATGCCCCATTGCCCAAGGATCTCGCGCAACGATGTGCGCAGCGACACGCCGCCGGCATCGGTGATCCGGCCGGAGGGCACGGGGATGCCGAGCCACAACAGCCCGTCACCTTGTTCATGCCAGCCGAGAAGCTCGGGGATCTCCAGCGCCGGCATCGGCAATGGCGCCGCCAGTTCACGGCCGAAATAGCCGGCGAGCGTGACGCGCACCCAATCGAGGCCGTTGTCTTCGACCACATACTTCAACCGCGCCCGCTTGCGGTCCGAACGATCGCCGTTGTCGCGCTGCAAACCGATGACGGCGTGGGTGACGGCCAGCATCTCGTCCGGCCCGACCGAGCCGATCACATCGGCGATGCGTGGGAAGGTGGTGGCCCGGTTATGGGTCATGCCCAGGCCGCCGCCGACCGCGATGTTGTAGCCGAGCAGAACGTCGCCATCGAAAATGGCCAGCAGGCCGAGATCGTTGGTCAACACGTCGATCGAGTTGTCCTGCGGGGTGGCGATGCCGATCTTGAACTTGCGCGGCAGATAGGTGTCGCCATACAGCGGCTCAACTTCGTCGGCGCCGGTCGCTTCCTCGTCGAGGAAGATCTCGTGATAGGCTCGGCTGACCGGCAGCAGATCGGCGCTGAGCAGCTTGGCATCGGCATCGAGACGGGCATGCACCGCGTCACGCCGTGGCGCGGGCGTGGTCATCACGTTGCGCACCACGTCGCCGCAGGCCGCCAGGGAGGTGAGCAGCGTGTCATTGATCGCCGCAATAGACGATTTTAAATCGTGCTTTATGATTCCGTGGAATTGCACGCCCTGGCGCGTGGTTAAACGCAGCGTGCCGTTGGCGAAATTATCCGCCAGTTCGTCGAGCGCCAGATACTGCGCAGCCGTCAGGCGGCCACCGGGCATGCGCACGCGCACCATGAAGGAATAATCCTTCTCCACGCCCGATTGCTTGCGGGCGGTGGCGGTGTCGCGGTCATACTGCTCGTAAGAACCGTGAAATTTCAGAAGGTTATAGCCGTCTTCCGAGACCTGCGTGCCACCGGCCGCAAGCTCTTCCGCGAGCAATCCGCGGAGATGATGGCTGCCGAGCTTCAGCGCTTCAACGCCGGAAAGCTTCTTGGGGGCGGCGGAGGGGGTAGGCGTCAGACCGTCGGGCGGGCTCATTGCAGTCTCCATGTCGCGGGCGGCGGACAAAGGATAAATCACACCTTGCAGCCGCAGTTTATTTTATATATACCTATTAACAGATGTGGAATAGGGAAACTCCCCATGACGACGCTCATCGCAGCTTATTTCTCCGCAGCCGATCGCGCCCCCCGGAACGGAAACAACGCACAGGACGCCGTGGCCGAAGCACGTGAGCCCATGGGCGACGCGGTCACGATCCTGTGGACCACCGTCGGCGCCATCTGCGTCACGATTGTTGCTGCGTTTTTAGCGGCCTGATTGTTCCCAACTCCACCAGCCGCCACCGGGTTTCCGGCGGCGGCTTTTTTGTGTCCGGTCGTGGGTTAGCGCGGCAGTTTTGGTTGGGCCACAACGCGCAGATACGGCTTCAGCGTCTTCCAGCCGTCAGGAAAGCGCGCTTGTGCATCTGCGTCTGACAGGCTCGGCACGATGATGACGTCGTCACCGTCGCACCAGTTCACCGGCGTTGCCACCTTGTGTGCGTCGGTCAGTTGCAGGCTGTCGATCACCCGCAGGATCTCTTTGAAATTCCGCCCCGTGCTGGGCGGATAGGTGAGGATGAGGCGGATTTTATGCGCCGGATCAATCACGAACACGCTGCGCACGGTGATGCTGGGGTCGGCGTCGGGATGCACCATGCCGTAAAGATCAGACACTTTGCGATCTGAGTCGGCCAGCATCGGGAAATTGACGCTGTGGCCCTGGGTTTCAGCGATATCCGCATCCCAGGCTGCATGACGCTCGACGCTGTCGACGGACAGGCCGATCACCTTTACATGCCGTTTGTCCCACTCTGGTTTCAGCCGCGCCACTTCACCGAGTTCGGTGGTGCAGACAGGCGTGAAATCCTTCGGGTGGCTGAACAGAACCCCCCAGGAATCGCCGAGCCATTCATGGAACTGGATGGGACCGTGGCTGCTGATCTGGTTGAAATCAGGCGCGATTTGGCCGAGTTGGATCGTCATGGTCCCCGTTGTCCTTCCTGGTCAGAAGTTGGTGCTTACGCGTGGCGGCAGGGGTTACCACGCAAATCACGCAGCAGACAACGGGGCCGCCGAAATTACGATGCGTTTGTGTGGAATGTTAGATCGCAAAAACGATCGGCTCGGCGGCCGGGCGACGCAATCCCGCGGCGGCGGCCCGCTTCAGCAAATCGTCCAGCGTCAGCGCGCCCAATTTGGCCCGGGCCGCCACGTCGATCTCAGCCCATAGCGGATCGATGACATCTGACTGCAGCCGGCCCACCGGACCATCGGCGTTGTCCGTCGCCTCGCTGCCCGCACCGGCCACCGCAACCTCGACGATTTCCGACAAGCTGATATCCCGGCGCGGCCGGCCCAGCCGGTAGCCGCCGCGCGGGCCGCGAACCGACTCAAGCAGGCCGGCGCGTGCCAGGCCTTGGAGCAAGGGCTCCATGCCGCGCCGCGCCATGCCCAGGCGCTCGGCCATGTCGGCCGCGCTCACCGTCGCACTTCGCCCGCCATGGAACGCCACATCCAGCATGATTGTGACGGCCACCATCGCGCGGTCCCTGCGTATCAGCATTCCGAGTTCTCCATTCTTCGACCACACTAAACCACCAAATATAAATGTGATACCGTCGATACATGAGCAAGAAATCCGCCCGACTCGAACCGTCCCATGACATCGCCCTTCCCATCACCCTCGCCCTTGCGGCGCGGGGACGGATCTATGGCAGCATTCTGGAGACGATCGGGGGCACGCCGATGGTGCGCATTCCGCGCATTTCGGCGGCCGACGGCCTGCGGGCGGATGTGGCGGTGAAGCTCGAATTCTTCAATCCGCTCGGCTCGGTGAAGGATCGGATCGGCCTTGCGATGGTCGACGAAGCCGAGGCACGCGGGCTGATTGAGCCAGGCCGTTCCACACTGGTGGAGCCAACGTCCGGCAACACCGGCATCGCGCTGGGCTTCGTGGCTGCGGCGCGAGGCTATCATCTGGTGGTGACGATGCCGGAAGGCGCCTCCATTGAGCGACGCAAGATGCTGCGGCTGATGGGCGTGGATGTGCAGCTCACGCCGGCCCGCGCCGGAATGGCCGGCGCCATTGCCCGCGCCGAGTCGATCGTGGCCGCCACCCCGGGCGCCTGGATGCCGCGCCAGTTCGACAATCCCGCCAATCCGGCGATGCATGAGGCCACCACCGCCGAGGAGATCTGGACCGACACGGACGGCAAGGTCGACATCGTCGTGGGCGGCGCCGGCACTGGCGGCACCCTCACGGGCATCGCCCGGCGGTTGAAGCCGCGCCGCGCGGGGTTGATGGTCTTTGCCGTCGAGCCTTCCGAAAGCGCGGTGCTGTCGGGTGACGAGCCTGGTCCACATGGGCTGCAGGGCATCGGCCCCGGATTTCAGCCCGAAAACCTGGCGCTTGAACTGATGGACGGCGTGCTGCGCGTGTCTGAGCGGGAAGCCATCGCCATGTCCCGCCGCTGTGCCCAGATGGAGGGCCTACCCGTCGGCATTTCCTCCGGTGCCGCCCTCAAGGCTGCGCTCGATCTGGCGATGCTGCCCGAGCATGAGGGCAAATTGATCGTCGCCATCGCCGCTTCCTTTGCCGAGCGCTATCTCTCGACGGCACTTTTCACCGGGCTTTAGCGAAATACCGCTTCCGGAGGGTCGGTCCACTCTGCTTGCATGATGCCTTGCAGTTCGGAGTGGGTCATGCGCGGACGGTGGATCGGCTTGTTTCTTGCGGCGATGACGATGGCGGCCCCGGTTCAGGCCGCCGGCACGTTGCGCTGGGCGCTGGACCAGGACGCGGACCCGCTCGACCCCGCCGTCTCAGGCAGCTACGCCGACCGGATCGTGACGAACTGGATGTGCGACCAGTTGCTCGACGTGGATGACAAGCTGGACTACGTGCCGGGCCTGGCCACCGAGTGGCACTGGTCCGATGACGGGCTGGCTCTGACGTTGAAATTGCGCCCGGATGTGGTGTTCCAGGACGGCGAACCGTTCACCGCAGAGGCCGTGCGCGACAACATCAATCGCTATCAGTCCGCCCCGGAAAGCCTGCGCAAAGCCGAACTGAAGCCGGTTATTGCCGTTGAGACACCGGATAGGCTGACCGCCAAAATCATCCTCTCTCGCCCCTACGCGCCGTTGCTGTCGGTGCTGGCGAACAGGAGCGGCACGATGATGTCGCCACGCATCCTGGGCAAAACCCGCGACGAGATCGTGGCAAACCCTGTGTGTTCCGGCCCCTATCGGTTCACCCAGCGGGTGGCCCAGGACCGCATCGTGCTCGACCGGTTCGCCGGGCATTGGAACAATGCGGCGATGGGGCCTGATCGGGTCATCTTCCTCTCGATGACCGACAGCACCATCCGACTGGTGAACCTGCAATCCGGACAGTTGGACATCCACAACCGCGTGGCCCCCACCGACGTTGCCGCCGTCAAGGCGAACCCGCGGCTGCGACTGTTGAGCACGCCCGCCATCGGGTTCCAGCTGATCTCGTTCAACACCGCCCACGGCCCCGAATCGGCCACCCCGATCGGTCAAGACAAGCGCATACGCGCGGCCTTTGAGAAATCGATCGACCGCGCCGTGATCAACCAGGTGGTTTTCGAAGGCGGCTATGTGCCGTCGAACCAGACCGAAGCGCCGGGCAGCCGTTATTGGAACCCTGCCCTGCCGGTGCCGGCACGCGATATCGAGGGCGCACGCCGGTTGATGGCTGAAGCGGGTGTGAAGCGGGTGGCCTTCACCATGATCATCGGCACCGATCCGGTGAACGCCCAGATTGGGCAGGTGATTCAGTCGATGGCCGCCGATGCCGGGTTCGACATCAAATTGCAGGCCCAGGACGGCGCCACGATGGTGGCCGCGGCCCGCAGCGGTGCCTTTCAATCCATCATGAGCATCTGGAGCGGCCGGCCAGACCCGGACGGCAACGCCAGCATCTGGATGTCCTGCGCCGGCTTTCTGAATTGGGGGCAGTATTGCAACAAGGACATGGATAAATTCTTGGCCGCTGGCGCCGCGCAGAACGACCCGCAGGCGCGAATCGCGTCCTACCGTCGCGTGGCGGAGATCATGAGCGAAGACCGGGCGAATATGGTGCTTTTCCACTTCACCTATCTGTGGGGCCTGGGCGAGAAGGTGCAGGGCGTTCGCGGCATGCCCGACGGGATATTGCGCCCGGCAGGTGTCAGGCTGGTGAACTAGAACCAGCGCGCATGACGTGAGAGAACGCCCTATTTTCTGGAGCCTTGACCGATGTCCGCCTTGCAGATCGCAATCGTCCCCGTCACTGTTTTTCGCCAGAACTGCACCATCCTATGGGAGACCGCGAGCCGGCGTTGCGCTGTCATCGATCCGGGCGGCGAGCCTGGTCGTATCATTGACGCGCTGAACCGGCTGGATCTCATGCCCGAGATGATCCTGCTGACCCACGGCCATCTGGACCACGCCGGCGGGGCAAAGGCGCTGAAAGGCGTGATCGACGAGGCGCGCGCTACTTCTGGCCTGGCGGCCATTCCGGTGATCGGGCCGGATATCCGCGATCTGTTCCTGTTGGAATCATTGGAAAAACAGGCTGCTGCCTACGGCATCTCAGGCCTGCGCAACGTGACGCCGGACCGTTGGCTGACCGAAGGCAACGTGATCGAACTCGGCGCCTTGCGATTCGATGTGCTGCACTGCCCTGGGCACACCCCCGGTCATTTGGTGTTCGTGGAGCGTGCGGCCCGCTTTGCCCTGGTGGGGGACGTGCTGTTTCAGGGCGGCGTGGGGCGAAGCGATTTCGCCTATGGCGATGGTGCGGCGCTGGTCCGGTCAATTCATGACAAGTTGCTGCCGCTGGGCGACGATATCCGCTTCGTTTGCGGCCATGGCGAGGGATCGACGTTCGGCACTGAGCGCGCCACGAACCCGTTCTTGCAGCAACTGCCTGCCGAATGATTGGATGGTGGGCGATACAGGGATTGAACCTGTGACCTTCCCCGTGTCAGGGGGACGCTCTCCCGCTGAGCTAATCGCCCATCCGTGAAAGGCTTCTATCCTGCGCCTTCCTCACCTGCAAGTGTCACAATCTGCATGCGTGTTATGGTGTGAGCAGAAAAGTGTTTTGGAGCGTGCTGAATTGATCCGTGCATGAAGCATCAGCCACTGTCACACGAGTCGGAAATGGCGATACCATTGCCGGTGGCGGTGCTCCGGCCCCTCACCCAGGCAGCCCCCCTGGTGTTCGCCTCGGCGCATTCTGGCCGCCATTATCCCGCGGCTTTCGTGGCTTCGGCACGGCTGGACATGCCAGGGCTACGGCGCAGCGAAGACAGTTTTGTCGAGGAATTGTTCCAGGCGGCGCCATGCCTGGGCGCGCCGATGGTGGTGGCACATTTTCCACGCGCCTTCTGCGACGCCAATCGCGAGGCGTGGGAGCTTGATCCCGCGATGTTCGCAGGCAAGCTTCCGGATTGGGTGAACACAACGAGCGCCCGGGTGGGCGCGGGACTCGGCACGATCGCGCGAATCGTGGCCTCCGGCGAGGCGATCTATCGCGGCAAGCTGGATTTTTCAGATGCCGAGGCACGGGTGGCCGATTACTGGCAGCCCTTCCATGACGCATTGCGCGGCGAGATCGACGGCACGCACGCCCGGTTCGGGCAATGTCTGCTGGTGGACTGCCATTCCATGCCCGCCAACAGCCAGACACGCGGTGCCCGCGTCGATATTATTCTGGGCGACCTGCATGGCACCGCCTGCGCGCCAGCGATCACGCGTCGGGTGGAAGACCAGATGGTGGCGCTCGGCTACCGGGTTCGTCGCAACGATCCGTATGCCGGCGGCTACATCACCCGCCATTACGGCCGTCCGCGCGAGCATGTGCATGCGCTTCAGATCGAAATCTGCCGATCTCTTTATATGAATGAGCAGCGGATTGAACGGTTGCCGCATTTCGCTGAGGTGCAGGCGCGCATGACCCGGCTTGTGGCAGCGCTGATCGCGAACCCAGGGTTTTTTCCAACACCCTGAAATGGGCCGTTGACGTGGGGACACGGCCGAAGATCGGACAAAAAAAGTGACGGTGCTTTGCAGCACCGCCAAGTTTAGGGAGGAAACGTCCAAGAAAGCAGCGACGGTCGAAACCGTCATGCTGCGATGCACAATATAGCTGCGGCGGATGAGAGATCGCAACACCTATTTTGCAATGCAGCATAAATGTTTGGACAGGCCTCCGGGCGGCGGTAACGAAGCGTTAAGGCTTGTCGGCCACAGTCAGGACATGAGCAATTTCAGACCGATCCTGCCGATCGTCATCTGCCTTTGGGCTACGTTGCCGCTGGGCGTGGCGCATGCCGATGTCAGGCCAGCAGGGCCAATCGAATCACGTCGCTGGTTCGGCTATTCGAGCCCCACGGCGCCGTTGGCGCCCGCGGCCAGGCCAATCCCGCTTGCAACGACCGATCCAGGCATGCTGTGCCGTCACGCCGTGAACGCGGCCGGACGTTCGGCGGGCATACCAGATCACCTGATGTCCGCCATCGCCCGCGTTGAAAGCGGCAGGCGTGGCAGCGACGGCCAGGTCAATCCCTGGCCCTGGAGCATCAATGTCGAGGGCACTGACCACGTCTACGACACCCGCGAACAGGTGATCGCTGCGGTGCGGGATATGCAGGCCCAGGGCAAGCGCTCCATCGACGTGGGCTGCATGCAGGTGAACCTGATGTATCATCCAACCGCGTTCAGCTCGCTGGAACAGGCCTTCGACCCATCTGCCAACGCTGCCTATGCCGCTCGCTTTCTGACGCAGTTGCATGAGCAGACCGGAAGTTGGCCCAGGGCCACGGCAGCCTATCATTCCGCCACGCCCGAGTTGGGAGATGCCTATCAGCGCAAGGTCATGTCCGTGCTGGCTGATGAGACGACAAAAGATCTTGCATCGCCGGCCGCAAATCCGGGGGCGCCTGTCCGCATGCTCGGGGGAAGCCTTGCTGCGTCAGGCGCGGGCGCCATGATGCTTGGCAATCACGCCGAATCCGCGAAAATCCTCCCACGCGCCGGAACCGAGACCGCGCGCGGGCTGGATGCCTATCGTGGGGCGCCGGTTCGTGTGGCGGCACGTATGGAATAGGTTTTGCCCCGTCAACGCCGCATCGTCGTTGACCTTCACGACGCGCGGGCGCATCACGGCGTCGCCAGACGGCTGGACGACCGCGGTGGCAGGGCAACCTGCCATGGAGGAAAGTCCGGGCTCCACGGGAATACGGTGCCGGCTAACGGCCGGCGAGGGTGACCTCAGGGAAAGTGCCACAGAAAACAAACCGCCGGCCTTAGAAGCGCTTCATTGCGCAACTGCGGCAGGCAAGGGTGAAACGGTGCGGTAAGAGCGCACCGCATCTCTGGCGACAGAGATGGCAGGGCAAACCCCACCGGGAGCAAGACCGAATAGGGGCGGCCGGCGGCTTTGTCAGAACGTAAGCGGCTTGCTTGCGTCCTGGCTTGGTGACGCGGGGGCATTTCCGCCCTGTCGCCCGGGTTGGTCGCGTGAGGCGCGCAGCAATGCGCGTCCCAGAGGAATGGTCGTCAAGTGCTTCGGCGCATGAACAGAACCCGGCTTACAGGCCGTCTGGCATTTATCCACTCATACCCGAGCGCTGTCCCCCCGCCATTTGGCGGCGGCGGACTGCGCTTTTTAGAAAGTTACCCACAGGACTGGCGCACCTTGTCCACAGCCAAGTGCACAAGAACAAACCACGACTATTTGTGCAGGGGGCAACGCATTCATGCCAAGCGTAAAGGTTCCCGTTTTTCTCTTGTTAAGAGACTGATTAACGGACCGTTTTTAGCCGTTACCACAAAGAGTTGAACCCGAAATCCCTTTGACGCCCATATTGGCCCATGATATCCCATATCATCCCAAGATACGGTTACGCGCCGGTCAGGAATCGATCTTAAAGCCGCGCCAAAATGGCCGGCGGAACAGCGCAGGAAGAGGGCCCATCCGGACAGATGACCCAATTCATGGGCTCTCATCACAACAGGCTGGATGCCAAGGGGCGCGTGAGCATCCCTGCATCGTTTCGTGGTAAACTGCGCGATGCAGCCCACGAAGGTGAAAGCGGCGCCGTCGTGCTGCGGCCATCACATCGCCACACCTGTATCGAAGGATGGCCCGCGGTCGATTTCCACCGCCTGGGTGCCGCCATGGAACGTTTGGACGTGTTCAGCGAAGCGCAAGACGACCTGACATTCGCCTTTTATGCGGATGCAAGCGAACTGACCCCTGACAAAGAGGGCCGCATCGTGCTGCCGGACATGCTGGCCAAGCACGCGGGCCTGACCGAAGCGGTCGTGTTCGTCGGCCTGCGCGACCATTTCGAAATCTGGACACCCGAAGCCGTCGCCCGCCGCCGCGAAGAAGCGCATCAGCGGGCGCGGGCACGCGGCTTCACATTGCCGGCGCAATCAGCATGACCCAATCTTCCCCGGTCCAAGAACAATTCAGCCACATCCCCGTCATGTTGGACGAGGTAATGCAGTACCTGGCGCCCACCCAGGGCGAACAGCATCTCGACGGCACGTTCGGCGGCGGCGGCTATGCGGCCGCGATCCTGGCCACGGGCTGCACATTGTGGGCGATCGATCGCGATCCTGACGCCATTGCCCGCGGCGCCACGCTCGCCGCCGCATATCCGGGCATGCTTCATTTGGTGCAGGGCGGTTTCGGCGACATGACGGCGCTGCTGAACGATCGCGGCGTGACGGCGCTGGACGGCGTGGTGCTCGATCTCGGCGTGTCCTCCTACCAGATCGACGATCCGAACCGTGGCTTCAGCTTCCGCCATGACGGCCCGCTGGACATGCGCATGGCCCGCAGCGGCCCGACCGCCGCCGATCTCGTGGCCACCTTGTCCGAGGCAGAACTGGCCGACACCTTATATGAGTATGGTGGTGAGCGCCTGTCGCGCCGCATCGCCCGCGCTGTGGTCATTGCCCGCGCGCAGGCGCCCATCACCACCACCGGGCGTTTGGCCGAGATTATCCGCGCGGTGGTGCCGAAGGACAAATCCGGCATCGACCCCGCCACCCGTAGCTTCCAGGGGCTGCGAATCCGGGTGAACGACGAGTTGGGCCAGATCGAGCGGGCGCTGGAACAGGCCGCAGCCTTGCTCGCTCCCGGCGGACGGTTGGTGGTGGTGTCGTTCCATTCGCTGGAAGACCGCCTGGTGAAACGCTTCATGACCGAGGCCTCCGGCCGCACCCCTGCCCCGTCCCGCTTCGATCCACGCGGCCTGCTGGAGCGCGCTGTGGCTGATTTCCGGCTTCTGACACCGCGCGCCATTCGCCCTGGCGATACCGAAACAAGTGCCAACCCCCGCGCCAGAAGCGCCCGTTTGCGGGCTCTGCAGCGCCTTGGCGGCCCAGACGCCGCATTTGAGACGATGGAGGCGTGCGCATGATTCGTCCGTTCACGTGCATCAGCCTGCTGCTCGCCGCCGGTTCCGGTCTTTATCTCTACACCGCAAAGCACGACGCGCAGATGCAGGACCGTGAAATCACCCGGCTGAGTCGCCAGGCGCAGGATGGCCGCACCCGGGCGGCTTTGCTGCGGGCAGAATACGACAGGCTCGGCGATCCGGATCGCCTGCGCGAGTTGGCAACGCAGGTGCTGACGTTGCAGCCGACCGACCCCACGCAATTCACATCGATGGCAGATCTTGACCGACGCCTGTTCGCCATCGGCGCCACGGTGCAGCCAGACCCGCAGCCAATTGCGCCCCCTGCCTCTGAAATGTCGGCCAAGGTTCCCGTCGTCATGGCGAGTGTTCCGGCGACGACGATTGCCCCGGCCCCTGCCGAGAAATCGTTCGCGGACAAGGCTCCCGCTGAAAAGCCCCTCGCGGACAAGCCTGCGCCCGAGAAAGCCGTTGCGATGCTGACGCCCCCCCGCATCGTGCCGGCGCCACGGCCGGTTGCAGCCGCAGCTGTTGCCGTTACGACGCCGACGCCTTCTGTCCTGGCGCTTGCGCAGCAGCCAGCACCCCGGCCGCCGATCATCCGTCAGGCCGCGGCCGCTGAAATTCGCCCTGCGCCGCAACGTTCGGTGGTGGCGCAGGCCATACCCGAACCCGCGCACAGCCAGCGCCCCATGAAGCAGGATATCGCACCACCGACCTCAACCCCGGTTGTGTTCAAACCACCGGTGTTCGCGTCAGCGCTTGGCATGGCCCGTTCGGCCGTGGCGCCCGCGAACCTGTCCATACAGGGCAATGACGCAAATCTGTCGTCCTCCGCATACACCCCACCGGCTTCTGGCCTTGCGCGGCGATGACCCGCAAGCGCCCGCCCGATCCTGATACGCCGCCGCAAAACGCCCCGAAAGCGAATGCGCCGGCCCGACGATTTGGCGCGCCGCGTCATGCTGGCGTGCCCCGGATGGACGATGTGCGCGCGACTGCTCCCGATCTCGAACGCCGCGCGACGCTGGAGCGCACACGCGGCCGCATCGTCATCGCCGCCACCGGCTTTGCCACGCTGTTCGCAGCCCTCGGACTGAAGCTGACGCTGGCCACGGTGGTGCTGCCGATGCAGCCGCGTAGCCCCGAAGCGCGGCGCACAGAGCCGGCTGCCGCCCCCACCGCCGACAAGCCGCAAAATCTGGCTCCCGCCGCCGCCCGGCCGATGGAGTTGGCCCGCGCAAAGCGCGCCATGATCACCGATCGCAATGGCGAGGTGTTGGCGCTGTCGCTGCCGACCGCCGCCGTGATTGCCAATCCGCGTGCGCTGATCGACCCCGAGGACGCGGCCCACAAGTTGAAATCCGTGCTGCCGCGACTGGATGAAAATCAGGTTCTGGAGCGATTGGCCGACCAGTCCAAGCAGTTCGTCTATCTCGCCCGCCAGGTGACCCCGCGTGAGCAACTCGCCATCAACGCGCTCGGCATTCCGGGCGTCGATTTCGAGCGAACCGAACGCCGGCGCTACCCGTTGGGCCGGGTGGCGGCGCAAATTCTTGGCGGCGTGGATGTGGATGGCCGTGGTATCGCCGGCGTGGAGCGGCATTTCGACCAGCGGCTTTTAAGTGAATCAACGCCCCTGCGGCTGTCTGTGGATGTGCGTGCGCAGGCGGTGGTGCGCGATGAGTTGTCCAAGGCGATGGCGGAGTTCCAGGCCATCGGCGCCTGCGGCATCGTGATGGATGTGCGCACCGGCGAAGTGATCGCCATGGTCTCGCTACCGGATTTCGACATCAACGATTCGCGCCTGGCCACGCCGGACGAGCGGTTCAATCGTGCGGTCACCGGCGTTTATGAGCCCGGCAGCACCTTCAAGCTGCAAACCGTGGCGATGGCGCTGGATTTCGGGTCTGTGCATATTTGGAACGGATTTGACGCCTCCAGCCCGATCAGGATCGGCCGCTTCACCATCAACGATTTCGAGGGCAAGCACCGCTGGCTCTCGGTGCCTGAGATCATTGCCTATTCGTCCAATATCGGCGCTGCCCGGATGGCGGAAGCCACCGGCACCGCCGCCCAACGGGCCTGGATGGAAAAGCTGGGCATGACCACGCGCACCGGCATCGAACTGCCAGAGCAATCAGCGCCGCTGGTGCCGCCCGCTGCGAACTGGAAAGAATCGGCCACGCTGACCATCGGCTTCGGCCACGGCATCGCTGTCACGCCGCTGCATGTGGTGGCCGGCACGGCGGCGGTGGCCAATGGCGGCATCAAGATGAAGCCGACGATCGTGGTGCCGGAACCTGGTGAAATGCCGGTCGGCACGCGGGTGATGCAGCAGACCATTTCGGACACGGTGCGCAAGCTGATGCGGCTGGTGGTGACGGATGGCTATGGCAAACCGGCCGAAGTTCCCGGCTATTTCGTCGGCGGCAAGACCGGCACGGCCGAGAAAACCAGCGGGCATGGCTATCGCAAGCACGCCAACGTTTCGGCGTTCATGAGCGTGTTTCCAATGAACGCGCCGCGCTATGCGGTCTACATGATGCTCGATGAACCACAGGCGAACGCCAGCACCCATGGCTATGCCACGGCCGGCTGGGTGTCGGCCCCTGCGGCAGGGCGCGTGATTGCGCGGATTGGGCCGATGCTGGGCCTGTTGCCCGAGACCGACACGGCGGCCGCCACCCAGGCCTCGCTGGCCATTCCGTTGCAGCCCGGCCGCCCCCCAGGTGCGGCCGCCGGCGTGCCCAAGGCGGCCGCGCCGCCCGTCGCACCGCCTGCCGGCAAGCCTGCGGCACCGGTGGCGCAGGTCCGCCCGCCGGGTGCCCCGATTCCGGCGGCCACGGTGCCCGTGCAGAACATGCGGCAAAACATCATGCTGCGGGCCCGCACAGATGACGGGCGCTGAACTGATGCGTGCGGTGGCCGGGGTCGATCCACCGGCCTGGCGCGCCATCGCGGGTCTGGATCTGCGCGGCATCACCGCCGACAGCCGTGCCGTCCGTCCTGGCATGATGTTCGCAGCCCTGCCCGGGGTGCGCGCCAACGGCCAAGCCTTCATCGCCGATGCCGTCAGTCGCGGCGCTGTGGCCGTGTTGGCGCCCACCGGAGCCGAGTGGCCACCCGGCGTGCCGCCGCGGCCGATGATCACCGATGCGGAGCCGCGCCGTTGCCTCGCCCGGATCGCTGCTGCGTTGGCAGGCGCGCAACCGGCCCAGGTGGTCGCCATCACCGGCACCAACGGCAAGACCAGCACGGCCGAATTCCTCCGCCAGCTTTGGCAGCTTTCCGGGCGCGCCGCCGCCAGTCTCGGCACGCTGGGCCTGATCGCACCCGGCTTTGCCGCAGGACCCGGCCTCACCACGCCCGATCCGGTGGCGTTGGCGGACACGCTGGCGCTGCTGGCGCATGCTGACATTCAATCGGCCGCCATCGAGGCGTCTTCGCACGGGCTTGACCAGTTCCGCCTCGACGGCGTGCGTCTGGCGGCGGGCGCCATGACCAATTTGACGCGTGATCATCTGGATTATCACGGCGGCATGACAGCCTATCGCACGGCCAAGCTGCGGCTGTTCTCCGATCTGTTGCCACGCGGCGCGCCGGCCATCGTCAGCGATGCGCTCGATGCGGACACGTGTGCGTTGCTGCGAAATGCGGCGACGGCGCGCGGGCTTGATTTCCACATCGTCGGCCCGGAGAGCGTCACGCCCCAGGCCGATGGGCAGCGCATCACGTTCAATGGCCAGATGGTGCATCTTCCGCTGGTGGGCCGCTTTCAGGCGGACAACGCCGTCCTCGCCTGCGCGCTGGCCGAGGCCACCGGGGTCGCACATGCCAGCCGTCTGCTCGGTGGGCTGACGGGCGTGCGCGGCCGGATGGAATTGGCAGCGCGGCTGCCGAACAAAGCCGCCGCCTATGTCGATTTCGCCCATACGCCGGACGCGCTGGACCGGCTGATCGCAGCCTTGCGCCCCCATACCGCGGGGCGACTGCACCTCGTGTTCGGCGCCGGTGGCGACCGTGATCCCGGCAAGCGTCCGCTGATGGGCGCCGCAGCCGCAGCCGCCGACCGTGTGATCGTCACTGACGACAACCCGCGCACCGAAGATCCGGCATCCATCCGCGCCGCCGTGATGGCTGGCTGCCCGGGTGCCACCGAAATCGGCGACCGCGCCCGCGCCATCGCCGCCGGACTGTCCGATCTGGCACCCGGCGATGTTCTGGTGGTGGCCGGCAAGGGCCACGAACAGGGACAGACGATCGGCCGCGAAACGATGCCGTTCGATGATGTCAGCGTTATTCGGCGTCTGGCGGGGCTGGCATGAGCGCGCTTTGGACCCCCAAGGACCTGCTGGCGGCCACTGGCGGCATGTTGCGCGGGCCGTTTTCCGCCAACGGCATCTCCATTGACAGTCGCAGCGTGAAGCCTGGCCAGATATTCGTGGCACTGGTGGGCGAATATGGCGACGGCCATGCGCATGTGGCCACCGCTCTGGCCAACGGTGCGTCTGGCGCCATGGTGCATCTGCTGCCCGACGATGTCGGCGATGACGCACGGTTGTTGATGACGGCGGATACCTTCCGCGCCTTGCATGATCTCGGGCGTTTCGCGCGGGCGCGATTCGAGGGGCGGCTGGTGGCCGTCACCGGCAGCGTCGGCAAGACAACCACAAAGGAAATGCTGCGCACCATCCTGCAGGCGCAGGCCAAGACCTGGGCGGCCGAAGCGTCGCACAACAATCATTGGGGCGTGCCGCTGACGCTGGCGCGCATGCCGGCGCACGCCCGCTACGCCGTGGCCGAGATCGGCATGAACCATGCGGGGGAGATCGCGCCCCTCGCCCGGCTGGCCCGCCCGCATGTGGCCGTCATCACCAACATCGCCGCGACCCATATCGGCCATCTTGGCAGCATCGAGGCGATTGCCGACGAAAAGGCCAGCATCGCCAACGGTCTGGAGCCGGATGGCATTTTGCTGCTGCCAGCCGATTCGCCGCAGTTTGCCCGCATGGCCGCCTCCTGCACCGCCCGCGTCGAGACATTCGGCACCAGCGCTGACGCCACGCATCGCCTGCTGTCGGCCAAGCCGGATGCGGACGGCACCGATATGGTGGTGAGCATCGCGGGCGACGAGATCGCGTTTCGGCTCGGCGCACCCGGCCTGCACATGGCGATGAACGCGCTGGCGGCCCTGGCTGCGGCCAACGCTCTGGGCGCGGACCCGTTCGACGGCGCGGTTGCCCTCGCACAGTTCACCCCCGGCGCCGGCCGCGGATTGCGCCGCAGCATCGCAGTGGCCGAAGGCACCGGTACGCTGCTCGACGAAAGCTACAACGCGTCCACCATCTCCGTCTGCGCGGCGCTGTCACTGCTCGGGCTTGTGCCGGCTGCCCGCCGCATCGCGGTGTTGGGCGACATGCTGGAACTGGGTGAGGTCGGTCCGCAGGAGCATATCGGCCTCGCGCCGGATGTTGTGGCCAACGCAGATCTGGTTTTCACCTGCGGCCCCTTGATGCAGGGGTTGCACGATGTCATTCCCGCCGCCAAACGAGGGGCCCACATGCCGGATTCGGCAACGCTGGCACCTCTCGTTCTGCGCGCCCTCCGCCCGGGCGACGCAATCCTTATCAAAGGCAGCCTGGGCAGCCGCATGAAAATCGTGGTCGATGCGATCGACCAGCCCAAGGAATTGCGCTGATGCTGTATAATCTGGCGCGCCCGTTCGCCGATCAGGTCGTGTTCGCCAACCTGTTTCGTTACCTCACCTTCCGCTCGGGTGCTGCGTGCATGACGGCGCTGGTGCTGAGTCTGTTGCTCGGCCCGGCGCTGATTCGCTGGCTGAAATCCGTCCAGGGCGCTGGCCAGCCGATCCGTCCGGATGGGCCGGAGAGCCATCTTCTGACCAAGAAAGGCACGCCCACCATGGGCGGCGTGCTGATCCTGTCCACATTGACCGTCTCCACTCTGCTCTGGGCGGATCTGCGCAACCAGTATGTGTGGGCGGTGCTGCTGCTGACGCTCGGCTATGGCGCGATCGGCTTTGTGGATGACTATATCAAACTGTCCAAAGCCTCGTTTCGTGGCCTGTCCGGGCGCGGCAAGCTGATTGTTCAGCTGGTGATGGGCATGGGTACGGCGATCTGGATCATGAGCATCACCCCCGGCCCCACCGGCTCCGGCCTGGCGTTGCCGTTCTTCAAGGACGTGCTGGTTCCGCTGGGGATCTTCTTCCCGCTGGTGGCCACGTTCGTGATGATTGGCGCATCGAACGCCGTCAATCTCACCGATGGGCTGGACGGCCTGGCGATTGTGCCCACCATCATCGCCGCCGGGGTGTTCGCGCTGATCGCCTATCTGGTGGGCAATCATAATTTCGCCGACTACCTCAAGATCCGCGAAGTGGCCGGGACCGGCGAACTCAGCGTGTTCTGCTCGGCGATGATCGGCGCGGGGCTCGGCTTCCTGTGGTTCAACGCGCCCCCCGCGCGCGTGTTCATGGGCGACACCGGCAGCCTCGCCCTCGGCGGCGCGCTGGGGGCGGTGGCCGTTGCCACCAAGCATGAAATCGTGCTCGCCATCGTCGGTGGGCTGTTCGTGGTGGAAACGATGTCTGTCATCATCCAGGTGTTCTGGTTCAAGCGCACCGGGCGCCGCGTGTTCCTGATGGCGCCGCTGCACCATCATTTTGAAAAGAAGGGCTGGGCCGAACCGACCATCGTGATCCGCTTCTGGATCATCTCCATGATCCTGGCGCTGATCGGTCTGGCGACGCTGAAAATCCGATGACCCCTGCATCTTTCCCCCCCGACATTTTCCTCGGCCAGCGTTTCGCGGTGCTGGGCCTTGGCCGTGCCGGCCTGCCGGCGGCGCGCGCGCTGGTGGCGATGGGCGCTGACGTGACGGTGTGGGACGACAAGCCCGAGGCGCGTGAAGCTGCGTCTGACCTCGTGGTGGCCAAACCCGTCATGGCCGGGCTGACGGCGCTGGTGATGTCGCCAGGCATTCCGCACCGCCTGCCCATGCCGCATCCGATTGCCGCCGAGGCCATCGCCGCTGGCGTGCCGATCCTGTCGGATGCCGATCTGTTGTTCCGGGCGGTTCGCGCCGCAGGCTCCGCCGCGCGCTTCGTTGGCATCACCGGCACCAACGGCAAATCCACCACCACGGCCTTGCTGGCGCATATTCTGACGCAAGCCGGCATCGCCAACGCGGCGGGCGCCAATCTCGGCACGGCGGCACTTTCGTTGCCACTTCTCGATGACGATGGCGTGTACGTGTTGGAGATGTCCAGCTACATGTTGGAAAGACTCGCAGCCCTTCGGTTCGATGCGGCCTGCATGCTCAATCTCAGCGCGGACCACATCGATCGGCACGGCGACATGAACGGCTACGCCGCCGCCAAACGCGAGATTTTCGTACGACAGACGGCGTCGGACGTGGCGGTGATCGGCATCGACGATCCGATGTCCCGTGCCATGGCAGAAACACTTCCGAGCGCCATCCGCGTGTCCGAGAACGACGCGCCGATTGCCACAGCCGCCACGCTGCCCGGCGGCCACAACGCCCAGAACATCGCTGCCGCCACCGCCCTGGCGCGGGCGCTGGGGGTGCCGAACGAGATGATTGCAGCCGCCATCCAGAGCTATGCCGGGCTGCCGCATCGCCAGGAGCGCGTGGCCACCATCGCGGGCGTGGATTGGATCAATGACAGCAAGGCCACCAACGCCGACAGCGCCGCCCGTGCGCTGGCCTGCTACGACAGCATTCTCTGGATCGCCGGCGGCACGTCCAAGGAAGGCGGGATCGAGTCGTTGGCGCCGTATTTCCCGCGCATCGCCCACGCTTTCCTGATCGGCCGCGACGCGCCGATTTTTGCGGAAACGCTGGCCGAACACGGCGTTTCGCACAGCATTGTCGGCACGCTGGAAGCCGCTATCGCTGAATCCGCCGCCTGGATCGCACAGGCGTCCGTGCCGCCTTCAGTGGTTCTGCTCTCCCCGGCCTGCGCCAGCTGGGACCAGTTCACCGGCTTCGACCAGCGCGGCGATCGTTTCCGCGGCCTTGTGCAGGAGCTTGGCTGATGCCCGTGTTGTCACGCGCCGATACCTCGCTGCTGGGCCTTTGGTGGTGGTCGATCGATCGATGGACCCTGATGGCCGTCGGCACGCTGATTGGCTTCGGCTATGTGATGATGCTGGCGGCTTCGCCTGCCGTGGCCGAGCGAATCGGCCAGGCGCGTGATAGCTTTATTCTCAAGCAGGTGCTGTTCCTGGCCATTGCCGGAGCCATCGTGGTGGCGGTGTCTCTGCTGTCGCCCCGCGGCGTGCGGCGACTGTCGCTGGTCTTATGCGCCGGGGCGTTGATTTTGACGGCAGCAACGTTGGTGATCGGCCCGAACATCAAGGGCGCGACGCGATGGATTGCGCTGCCCGGCATGTCCATCCAGCCGAGCGAATTCCTAAAGCCGTGCTTTGCCGTCGTCACGGCATGGCTGCTGAACGAGGGGCGTCGCAGCCCCAGGGTTCCGGGGTTGGCCATCTGCCTTGGCATTTTCGCCGTCATTGCCGTGCTGCTGAAATCGCAGCCTGATATCGGCATGCTGGCCGTGGTGACGGTGGTGTTCCTGACCCAGCTTTTTGTCTCAGGACTGAACCTGATCTGGATCGGCCTGGGCGCGGGCATGATCGGTCTTGGCGGCGTGGGGGCCTTCGTGGCCCTGCCGCATTTCCGCTATCGGCTGCTGAGCTTCTTCGACAGCAGCAAGGGCGATCACTTCCAGATCGACCGTGCGCTCGAAGCCTTCGGCAGCGGCGGCTTGCTGGGGCGCGGGCCTGGCGAGGGCTTCGTGAAGGACAAGCTGCCCGACGCGCATGCGGACTTCGTGTTTGCCGTGATGGGCGAGGAATTCGGCCTGCTGATCTGCATGGTGCTGATCGGCGTGTTTGCCTTCATCGTGCTGCGCGGCCTGTTGCGGCTGCTGGACGAGGCTGATCTGTTCATCGTGCTGGCGGCCACCGGGCTGGTGGCGAGTTTCGGATTGCAGGCCTTCGTCAACATGGCCTCCACCCTGCACCTCATTCCCACCAAGGGCATGACGCTGCCGTTCGTGTCGTATGGCGGATCGTCGGTGATGGCGGTGGCGCTCGGCATGGGCATGCTGCTGGCGCTGACACGGCGCGGCGGATCGGCGGAATTGCTGTGAGCGCGCCCATCATCATCGCAGCCGGCGGCACCGGCGGGCATTTCTTTCCGGCCGAAGCGTTGGCGGCGGAACTTCAAGGTCGCGGGCACATCGTGGCGCTGATGACCGATGCGCGCTCTGGCGCTGGAAATTCCGCCGTGTTCGCCAAGTGTGAGCGGTTTGTCCTGAGCGGCTCGGGCATTGCCGGGCGCGGCGCAGTGAAGGCCGCCAAATCGGCGTTGGCCCTTGCGGCTGGTACGTTGCAGGCGCGGCGCATCCTGCGCCGGTTGCGTCCATCCGCCATCGTGGGCTTCGGCGGCTATCCGACCGTGGCGCCGGTACTGGCCTCGCGCAGCCTGCTGCATCGCCCGCGCGTCCTGCTGCACGAACAGAATGCCGTGCTGGGTCGGGCCAACCGGGCGATGAACCGGTTTGCCACCGGGCTGGCCTTGAGCTTTGCCGACACCACGCGCGTGCCGCGTTCTGCCGCGTGCCATGTCACCGGCAACCCGGTACGCCCGGCCGTGGTGGCATTGGCCGCGGCTGCGTATGTGCCAGGGGGCGACATCTTCAATCTGTTGGTGCTCGGTGGCTCGCTGGGCGCGCGGGTGTTCAGCACCGTCATTCCCGATGCGATCGGCCGCCTGCCGGACGATGTGCTGAAGCGCATGCGGATCACCCAGCAATGCCGTGCCGAGGATCTCGGACAGGTCCGCAGCGCGTATGCCGCGTTGGGCGTTGCCGCCGATCTGGCGCCGTTCTTTGCCGATGTGGCGCAGAGACTGGAAGCCGCTCATCTGGTGATCGCCCGCGCCGGCGCGTCCACGGTGTCCGAGCTTGCCGCCATCGGCCGCCCGTCCATCCTGGTGCCGCTGCCCAGTGCCATCGACGATCACCAGCGCGCCAATGCGCTGGCGTTGGCCGATGTCGGCGGCGCGTGGATGATGCACCAATCCATATTCACCGCCGTCGATCTGGCGGAGTTCCTGGCGCCGCTGATCGCCGAGCCAAACCTGCTGGCGCCGCTTGCGAAGGCAGCGTCCGGCTTCAGTCGTATCGACGCGGCCGCGCGCCTCGCCGACCTTGTAGAACAGACCATCCATTTTCCGGAGAACGCGGCATGAGAGCGTTGCCCCTCTCCATCGGCACCGTACATTTTGTCGGTATCGGCGGTATCGGCATGTCCGGCATCGCGGAGGTGCTGCACACCCTGGGCTATTCCGTCCAGGGCAGTGATATTTCCGAAAGCGCCAATGTGCGTCGCCTGCGCGAAGTGGGCATTCCGGTGTTTGTTGGCCATGACGAGGCCAATCTCGGCACTGCCCGCGTGGTGGTGATCTCCACCGCGGTGAAGGCCGACAACCCCGAGGTGCGCGCTGCCCGCACGCGGCTGATCCCGGTGGTGCGCCGTGCTGAGATGCTCGGCGAGTTGATGCGCCTGCGCTGGGCCATTGCCGTCGGCGGCACCCATGGCAAGACCACCACCACCAGCCTGGTGGCGGCGGTGCTGGAGGCGGCGCATCTGGACCCAACCGTTATCAACGGCGGCATCATCAACGCCTATGGTTCCAACACCCGCATGGGCGCGGGCGAATGGATGGTGGTGGAGGCTGACGAAAGCGACGGCAGCTTCCTGCGCCTGCCTGCCACCATCGCGGTTGTCACCAACATCGACCCCGAGCATTTGGACCACTGGGGCACCGCCGAGGCGATGACCGCTGGCTTTGACCAGTTCGTGCAGAACATCCCGTTCTACGGCTTTGCGGTCCTGTGCATCGACCATCCCTCGGTGCAGCAGATGATCCCGCGTCTGTCGGATCGCCGCGTGATCACCTATGGGTTTTCGCCGCAGGCCGATGTGCGGGCTGACCGCCTGGTGATGGACCGGATGGGCGCCACATTCGAGGTGGAGATCGCCGATCGCGCCCGGGGCCGCACGCGGCGCATGGGGCCGTTCCGGCTGCCGATGCTGGGGGCGCATAACGTGTCCAACGCGCTGGCCGCCATCACCATCGGCATTGAGATGGAAATCGACGACGCCACGTTGCGCAGCGCGTTCCTGAATTTCCGGGGCGTGCAGCGGCGCTTCACCAAGACGGGCGAGTCGGGCGGCATCACCGTCATCGACGATTACGGCCATCACCCGGTGGAAATCATGGCCGTGCTGAAGGCGGCCCGACAGGCCGGTGCGCGGGACGTGATCGCCGTGGTGCAGCCGCATCGCTATTCGCGCCTGCAATCGCTGTTCAGTGAGTTCTGCGCCTGCATGAACGACGCCGGCACCGTCATCGTGGCCGACGTCTATGCTGCCGGCGAGGCGCCGATCCCGGGCGTTGACCGCGACGCGCTGATCGAGGGCCTGCGCACGCGCGGCCATCGCAGCGTGGTGCCGTTGCCAGGGCCGGACCATCTGGCGGAGATGATCCACGCTATCGCCAAGCCGGGCGATTTTGTCATCTGCCTGGGGGCGGGCACCATCACCCAGTGGGCCAACGCACTGCCGGCGCAGCTTGCAGCCTTGCAAGGGCCGCGTCGGTGATCGGGATGCTGCCAGAATTGCGCGGCCGGGTGCAGGCGAACGCGCCACTGGCGCCGTCGACCTGGTTTCGCGTCGGCGGCCCGGCTGAGGCGCTGGTGAAACCGGCCGATGCCGAGGATCTGTGCGCGTTCCTCAAGGCGTTGCCGCATGAGATCCCGGTGACGGTGATGGGTGCTGCGTCCAACCTGATCGTGCGCGATGGTGGCATTCACGGCGTGGTCATTCGCCTCGCACGCGGCTTTGGCGAGATCGTCGTCGATGACGGCGGGATCATCGCAGGCGCGGCAGCACTTGACCTCACAGTGGCCGAACACGCCGCTGCCGCCGGGCTGGGCGGGCTGGAATTCCTGTCCGGCATTCCCGGCACCATCGGTGGCGCTGTCGCGATGAACGCCGGCGCCTATGGCAGCGACGTGGCGCATGTTCTGGACTGGGCCGAGATCGTGACCAGGACCGGCGAGTTGGTGA
This sequence comes from Acetobacteraceae bacterium, assembly GCA_040399685.1. Taxonomy (GTDB): domain Bacteria; phylum Pseudomonadota; class Alphaproteobacteria; order Acetobacterales; family Acetobacteraceae; genus CAIQQQ01. The sequence goes on along the minus strand of JBBART010000002.1, from coordinate 141,076 downwards.
CGCTGACCGCAGCCAAACTGTCCTTTGCCTATCGCCACGCCAAGCTGCCCGCCGGCGGTGTGGTGGTGCGCGCCCGGTTCCGCGCTTTGCCTGGCGAGGCTGCCGCCATCGCCGCCCGCATGGCCGAGATCCGCGCCAGCCGCGAAGCGACGCAGCCGGTGCGCGCCCGCACCGGCGGCTCCACGTTCCGCAACCCGCCCGAGATGAAGGCGTGGGAACTGATCGATGGCGCCGGGTGCCGTGGGCTGACACGCGGCGGCGCACAGGTGTCTGAAAAACACTGCAACTTCCTGCTGAACACCGGCGATGCCACCGCTGCCGACATCGAGGCCCTGGGTGAGGATGTGCGCGCCCGCGTGCGCGCCAGCAGCGGGATAGACCTGCAATGGGAAATTCGCCGCCTCGGCGTTCCCCTCAAAATGGAGACTGCGGCATGACCCGCGTGGCCGTTCTGTTCGGCGGCATCTCGGCCGAACGCGAAGTCAGCCTGTCCTCGGGCCTTCAGGTGATCGCCGCCCTGCGCAGCGCGGGCTTCGACGTCACCCCCATCGACGTGACAGCCGATCTGCACGCCACGATCGCCGCCCTCACCCCGAAGCCAGACGTGGTCTTCAACGCCCTGCACGGCCGCTTCGGCGAGGATGGCGCGATCCAGGGCGTGCTCGACTGGCTGGACATTCCCTACACCCATTCCGGCGTGCGCGCCTCGGCCGTGGCGATGGACAAGGCGGCGGCCAAGGCGATCTTTGCCGCCGCCGGCCTGCCGGTGGCGCCGGGCGGGATCTTTGACGTTTCCACCCTGATCGATGCCGATCCGCTGCCGATGCCGTATGTCATCAAGCCGCTGAACGAAGGCTCGTCGGTGGGCGTGGAAATCATCCGCGAGGGCGACAACCGCCGCGCCGCCGTGGCTGCCGGATGGCGTTTTGGGTCCACCGCGATGGTGGAGGAATTCATCCCCGGCCGCGAACTGACCGTGGGCGTGATGGATGACCGCGCATTGACGGTCACCGAGATCGTCGCGGGCCACGCCTTCTACGATTACGAGTCGAAATACGCTGCCGGCGGGTCCAGCCATGTTGTGCCGGCACAGATCCACCCGGCCGCCACCGCCGAAGCGATGCGGATCGCCCTGGCCGCACATCAGGCGTTGGGCTGTGCCGGCGCGAGCCGCGCAGACTTCCGCTATGACGACACCAAGGGCGAGCCTGGCCGGCTGGTGCTGCTGGAAGTGAACACCCAGCCCGGCCTCACCCCCACATCGCTGCTGCCAGAGCAGGCCGCCTTCCTCGGGATCGACTTTGTGTCGCTGTGCCGTTGGATGGTGGAGCACGCCGCATGCCGCTCATAAAACCCCGCGCAATCCCGGCACCGCTGCCCGACCGGCCGGGCCGCTGGAAGCTGCTGCTGCGGCGCCAGCGCAAGCTGTTGCGGCCGACGGCGTTCGCCTCCATCGCGTTCACGGTGCTGGTTCTGATCGTGATTGCCGCCAACACCCTGGTCAAAGGTGCGCCGGTGCGCGAGCGGCTGGGTCGCGCCACCGCCGGCATCGGCCTGGAAATTCGAAACATCGAGATCAGCGGCCAGGAAAAAACGCCCGATTCGCTGCTGAACGCGGCGATCAGCGCCACCAAGGGCACGCCGATTCTCGCCTTCTCCGTCAGTGATGCGCGGGCGCGGATTGAGAGCATCGCCTGGGTTCGCTCTGCCATTGTCGAGCGGGTGCTGCCGGACACCATTCGCGTTGTGCTCAACGAGCGCCGTCCGTTCGCGGTCTGGCAGAACCAGGGCAAATTAAAGCTGATCGACCAGGCCGGCAATGTTGTCACCGACAGCGACATTGCAACATTTGCCGACAAGTTGCCGTTGGTGGTGGGCGTGGGCGCGCCAATGGCGGCGGGCGCCTTGCTCAAAAGCCTCAATGAATACCCCACGCTTTCCAGCCGCCTGGTGGCAGCGGTGCGGGTGGGCGAGCGGCGCTGGGATCTGTGCATGTCCAGCGGCGCCAACGTGCTGCTGCCGGAAGGGGCCGAGATTCCGGCCCTGGCGAAGCTGGCGGAGTTACAATCCAGCAAATCGCTGTTGGAAAGACCCTTGCAGGAAATCGACCTTCGCCTGCCTGATCGCCTGCGCATGCGCCCGATGGCCGAAGGGCCGTGCGGACAAAGCCGCGATCCCACCAATCCAGCCCAAGGCCGTGCCGCCGTTCCACCCTCCAGGAAGGCCACATGAACCCATGATGCAAGACGCCACCATGCGGGCCGGCCCCTCCGGCAGCGGCAGCCGACAGGCGACGCACACGCTGCCCGAGCAGCCTGAGCCGCGCGCGCGGCCGCGCATCGGCCCGCGCCCGTCCGGGCCGTTCGGCGTTCTGGACATCGGCACCACCAAGATCGCCTGCATCATCGGCCGCATCGAGTCAGACGGCACGCCCCGCGTGCTGGGCTTTGGCTGGCAGCGCGGCCAGGGCGTGCGGGCCGGCGGCATTGTGGATATCGAACAGGCCGAGCGCGCCATTCGCGCCGCCGTGGGCGCTGCCGAGGAAATGGCCGATACGCGGCTGCGGGCCGTGACGGTCAATCTGTCCTGCGGCCAGCCGGAAAGCCGGCTGTTCAACGTGCGCTGGCCAGTGGGCGGTCGTGCCGTGACCGAGATGGATGTGCGCCGCGTTCTGCTGGACGGCCGCGCCCGCGCCGCCACCGAGGGCCGCCACATTGTCCATGCCCTGCCGCTGAACTTCGCCGCCGACGACACCATGGGCGTGGACGATCCGCGTGGGCTGTTCTGCGACACGCTGAGCGCGCGCCTGCATGTGGTGGACGCGCTGCACACCTCGCTGCGCACCTTGCAGGCCTGCCTGCAACGCTGCGACCTGGGCATCACCGATCTCGTCTCCGCCCCGATGGCGGCCGGGATCTCCACGTTGGTGGAGGACGAGAAGCAACTCGGCGCCACCGTGCTGGACATGGGCGGCGGCACCACCGGCATGGCGATCTTTGCCGAGGGCCAGTTGCTGCACACCGGCCAGATCCCGATCGGCGGCCAGCACGTGACCAACGACATCGCGCGCCTGCTGTCCACGCCGGTGGCGCATGCCGAGCGGCTGAAAACCCTCTACGGCAGCGCGCAATCAAGCCCGGACGACGAGCGGGAGATGCTGCCGGTGAAGCTGGTGGGCGAGGCCGAGCACCAGATTGCGAAAGTGCCGCGCAAGGCCGTGGTGGGCATCATCATCCCGCGCCTGGAAGAAACATTCGAAATGGTGCGCGAGCGGCTGGAGGGTTTCGGCAGCATCTCCGGCACCCGCGTGGTGCTCACGGGCGGCGCCAGCCAGTTGCAGGGCGTGCGCGAGATGGCCGCCACGATCCTGGACCGTCAGGTGCGGATCGGCCGTCCCGCGCCCATGCGGGGCCTGCCTGAGAACGCGAGCGGGCCGGCGTTTGCCACCGCAGTGGGCTTGCTGACCTGGGCCGGCGGCGAAGGCCGCACGGTGATGGACCTTGATCTCAACGCCGACAGCTCCGGTGGGCTGCTGCGGCGGATCGTTAATTTTCTGCGGGACCGCACGTAATAATGCGTCCGAATCGAAAACTCTTCGTACAACACGTTTCTCTGGGAGGAGCAACTCCATGACCTTGAATTTGTCCATACCGCAGCAGCTGCATACGGATTTCACGCCCCGCATCACCGTTATCGGGGTCGGCGGCGGCGGCACGAATGCGGTCAACACGATGATTTCGCTGGATCTCAAGGGTGTGGATTTCGTGGTGGCCAACACCGACGCCCAGTCCTTGCAGAACGCCAAGGCCGATCGTCGCATCCAGCTTGGGCCGCATCTGACGCAGGGCCTGGGCGCGGGCGCCAAGCCGGAAATCGGCCGCGCCGCCGCTGAAGAGGCGATGGACGAGGTTTATCGCCACCTCGACGGCGCGCACATGGTGTTCATCACCGCCGGCATGGGCGGCGGCACCGGCACCGGCGCGGCCCCCGTCATCGCGCGCATGGCGCGGGAACGCGGCATTCTCACCGTCGGCGTCGTCACCAAGCCGTTCACCTTCGAAGGCGCCCGCCGCGCCCGTGCCGCCGAGCAGGGCATCGAGGAGCTGCAGCAATGGGTGGACACGTTAATCGTGATTCCGAACCAGAACCTGTTCCGCCTGTCCAATGAGCGCACCGGCTTCAAGGAAGCGTTCAAGATGGCCGACAACGTCCTGTATATGGGCGTGCGCGGCGTGACCGACCTGATGGTGGCGCCTGGCCTCATCAACCTCGACTTCGCCGACGTGCGCACCGTGATGGCCGAGATGGGCAAGGCGATGATGGGCACCGGCGAGGCCGACGGCGAAGGCCGTGCGCTCCGCGCCGCCGAACTCGCCATCAGCAACCCGCTGCTGGAAGACACCTCGATGGCCGGCGCGCGTGGCCTGCTGATCAACATCACCGGCGGTGACGATCTGACGCTGTTCGAAGTTGACCAGGCCGCCAATCGCGTTCGCGACGAAGTGGACGAGGAAGCCAACATCATCTTCGGCTCGGCCACAGATGAAAGCCTCAACGGCCGCATTCGCGTCTCCGTGGTGGCCACCGGCATCGACACCAACACCAACCGCAATGCCGAGCGCCCGCAGCTGGTCGCCGTCGGGGGCAACAACGTCGCCGCGATGACCAACGCCGTGGGCCACCAGCAGGCCTCGCAGATCGCAGCAGCCCAGGCGGGTGCGGCGCAGGCCGCCTTGCAGCAGCATGCAAGCCCGCACGCCAATGCGATGCCCGCGCCACGCGGCCTGACGCCGGTTGTCGGGCGCGAATCGCGGGCTCCGGTCATGCGTCCGCTGCCGCCGACGCAGAACGCGCCAACAGGTCTGCGCGCACCGCAGCAAGGCCCGTCGCGCCAGGATGAACGTTCGACAGAGATGAGGGGCGCGGATGCCTCCCCCGCCCATCACGAGATCGACGATGCACCGCTGCCACCGCGTCAGATCCCGGCGCATCTGCAACAGCCACTGCGACCCCAGGGTCAGCCGCAGCGCCCCGCCGCACGCACGGCAGACGCACGACCCGCCCCCGCCAAGCAGAACCTGTTCGCCGAGGCCCCGCCCCCGGCGCCACGCAAGAGCCTGTTCGGCATTGTCACCGGCGCCATCCGTGGCCATACCGCGCCCGAGCCGGCGCCTGAGCCGCAGGCGCGGGTTGAGCCGCATTACGAGGCCCAGCCGCGTGACGAAGCGCCAGCCCCGCGTCGCCCATCCGCCAGCGAGGAAATTGGCATCGAGATCCCGGCCTTCCTGCGCCGTCAATCCTGAGACCCTTGGCGCGCAGTTCAAGCTGCGCGCCCCTATGCATCGGCACCTGGCTCCGTCTCTTTGGTTCACCCGAACCAAAGAGACGGAGCCTTCGCTTTTTCAGCCTTCGAATCACAGATCTTGATTGTTTCCGTTTGTAACGCAGCGCATTGCAAAATTTACTTTAGTATCAATGCGTTAGAGAGAAATATTTGGAAATAATCATTGACTCGCCTCGGGCCGCCCACATCCCTAGTTTCTCGAATGCGCCGATAAAATTCCGGCGCGGCCATGCTCCCTTGGGGTGGGTCGATGCAATCGGGAAAGACAATGCGATGGACGGGCTGCCGCATACAATCTCGCTTCAGACAACCTGCGCGACACAGCGGACCCTTGCCGCAGCGATCGGGTGTGTCGGAGTGGGCCTGCACAGCGGCCGCAAAATCCGCATGATGATGCGCCCGTTGCCGATCGGCAGCGGCATTATCTTTCGCCGCACCGACCTCGATGCCAGCACCGGCCCCACCGATATTCCTGCCCGTCACGACCATGTCATCGACACCCGCCTTTGCACCGTGATCGGCCACCCGGCCCGCGCCGAGTGCCGTGTCAGCACCGTCGAACATGTTCTGGCCGCGCTGGCCGGCTGCGGCGTGCACAACGTGCTGGTGGAAGTGGACGGCCCGGAAGTGCCGATCCTGGACGGCTCGTCGGCCAGCTTCGTGTTCCTGCTGGAATGCGCCGGCCTCGTTGAACAGGCCGCTCCGGTCGTGCGGATCGAGGTCTTGCGCACCGTGCGCGTTGAAAGCGGCTCGGCCTTTGCCGAGCTGCGGCCCAATTCATTCGGCTTCGACATGGCGCTGTCGATTGATTTCGAAGCCGCCGCGATCGGCAAGCAGGCGCTGTCGTTGCGGCTCTCGCCCGAGACGTTCCGCTCCGAGCTGGCGCGCTGCCGCACCTTCGCGATGGCGAAGGAAGTGGACGCGTTGCGGGCCGCCGGCCTCGCCCTTGGCGGCAGCCTGGACAACGCCATCGTCGTGGATGGCGACAAGATCCTCAATCCGTGTGGCCTGCGCATGACCGACGAGTTCGTGCGCCACAAGCTGCTGGATGCGGTGGGCGATCTTTCGCTGGCCGGCGCCCCGCTCTGCGGTCGTTTCGTGGCCCACCGCACCGGCCATGCCCTGAACAACCAATTGCTGCGCGCCATGTTCGCCGATGACGCCAACTGGCGCCTGGTGCGGGACGACTCGACGATAAACCCCCTCTGGCAGCCGATTTCCGCCGCAGCCTGACACACCGGCCCAAACGATTGGGCCTATACGTGCAGGATGCGCGCTGGCAGGCTTCGCCTTGGGCAGAGCTGTGCTATAGAGCCCCATCCTTAAGCACTCGGTGATTGACGTGTACCTGCCCCGACTCGCGGCCCCGTTCCTGATCCTGCTGTCCCTGGGGGGCTGCTCGATCTTTGGCTCCTCCGACGAGCCCCTGCCCGCAGCCAATCTTCCCGTGGAAGAGATGTATGGCCGCGGCGTGGACGCGCTGAACGCCAAAAAATACGACACGGCGGTCAAGCAGTTCGATCAGCTTGAGCAGAATTATCCGTATTCGAACCTCGCTGTGAACGCGCAGCTGATGGAAGGCTATTCGGAATACCTGCGTAACCATTACACCGACTCGATCAGCGTTCTGGACCGCTTCATCCAGTTGCATCCGGCGCACCGCGACATCTCCTATGCCTACTATCTCCGCTCGTTGAGCTATTACGAGCAGATCGCCGATATCCAGCGCGACCAGAAGGGCACGCAGGATGCCATGACGGCGCTGCAAGAAGTGGTCACCCGCTTCCCCGACAGCGCCTATGGCCGGGACGCCCGCCTGAAGATCGATCTCGCGCGCGACCATCTGGCCGGCAAGGAAATGGAAGTCGGCCGCTATTACGAAAAGCAGAAGCTCTACACAGCCGCCATCGGCCGGTTCCAGCGCGTGGTGGACGATTACCAGACGACCAACCACACGCCCGAGGCGCTGCATCGCCTGACGGAGATCTACCTGCTGCTGGGCCTGCCGGATCAGGCGCGTAAAACCGCCGCCGTGCTGGGCCACAACTACCCCGGCAGCGAGTGGTATGAGGACAGCTATAACCAGTTGGTCTCGACCGGCCAGATCGACGGCACGCTCGTTGGCGCCTCGGCTCCCTCCGCAAACAAGCCGGGTTTCATCTCGCGCAATCTGCCCTCCATCTTCTGATCCCCGCATGCTGAGCAGCCTCTCGATCCGCGACGTCGTGCTGATCGAGAGGCTTGACCTGACGTTCGAAGCCGGCCTGACCGTGTTGACGGGCGAGACCGGGGCCGGAAAATCCATCCTGCTGGACAGTCTCGGCCTGGCGCTCGGCGCCCGCAGCGAGGCCGGTCTGGTGCGCAACGGCGCCGAACAGGCGAGCGTGGCGGCGGTGTTCTCTCCGCCCTCCAATCATCCGGCGCTTGCACTTCTGGCCGAGCAGGGCATCGAGGCCGACGGCGAAATTGTGCTGCGGCGCGTGGTGGCCAAGGACGGCCGTTCCCGCGCCTTCGCCAACGACCAGCCGGTGGGCGCCGCGTTGCTCAAGCGCGTGGGCGCGCTGCTGGTGGAAGTTCAGGGCCAGAACGACCAGATGGGATTGGCCGATCCGGCGTTCCATGCCGGATTGCTCGACGCCTATGGCGTGAAGGACGGGTTGCGCAGCGATGTGTCCGGTCTTTACCGCGGCTGGCGCCAGTCCGTGACGGCCCTCAAGCAGGCAGAGGACGCCATCGCCGCCGCCCAGCGCGACGAAGATTGGTTGCGCCACGCCACCGACGAACTCACCAAACTGGCCCCCGAACCAGGCGAGGAAGCGCGCATGGCCGATGAGCGCCAGCGCCTGCAGCAGGGTGAGCGCCGCGCCGAGGCCATCGCCGCCGCCATGTCCGAACTCACACCCCGCGACCGTCGCAGCGCCGGCCCGGCCGCAGCCCTGCGCGCCGCCAGCCGGGCCTTGGCGCGCCTGGCGCCGGGCGGGGCCACCGATATCGACAACCCCGCCACCCCGGCCATGGCCGCGTTGGAACGAGCCGAAGAGGCGTTGTCAGAGGCCGAGACCATGCTCGCCCGCCTCGCGGACAGCGCCCATGCCGATCCGCGTCTGCTGGAAGCAGCGGAGGAGCGGCTGTTCGCCCTGCGCGGGGCTGCGCGCAAGCACAACGTGCTGGTGGGCGACCTGCCGGATCATCTGGCCGCCCTGCGCGTTCGCCTCGCGGCGCTGGACACCGGCACCGCCGAGATCGACGCCCTGCGCATCCACAGCCAGGCGGCACGCGCCGCGTTCGTGGTCGCGTGCGAACGTCTGAGCGCCGCCCGCGCCGTGGCCTCTGGCCGGCTGCAAAAGGCGATCGATGCCGAATTACCACCGCTGAAGCTGGACCGCGCACGGTTCATCGCCGAAGTCGCGCCGTTGCCGGAAGCCGGCTGGAGCGCTGCCGGCGCCGATCAGGTGCGGTTCCTGATTTCCACAAACACGGGCCAGACGCCCGGCCCGCTGGCCAAGATCGCTTCGGGCGGCGAATTGTCGCGGCTGATGCTGGCGCTGAAGGTGGTTCTGGCCGGCGGCTCGACCGTGCCCACGCTGGTGTTCGACGAGGTCGACAGCGGCATTGGCGGCGCCACCGCCGCCGCCGTCGGTGAACGGCTGGCACGGGTGGCCGAGGATGTTCAGGTGTTGCTGGTGACCCACAGTCCGCAGGTGGCCGCGCGTGGGGCCGCGCACATGCGGGTGGCGAAATCCACCAACGCCGGACGCGCTGAAACCCGCGTCGAATTGCTGCACGGCCCGGAGCGGCGCGAGGAGATCGCCCGCATGCTGGCCGGTGAAACCGTGACCGAAGCCGCCCGCGCCGCCGCTGACAGCCTGATGGGAACCTTATGAGCGACGCCGCCTTGCCGACCACGCCGGAACAGGCCGAACGCGAACTCGCCGATCTGGCAACACGGCTCACCGAATACGACCGGCTGTATCACGAGCAGGACGCGCCGATCGTCTCGGACGCCGAATACGATGCCCTGCGCCAGCGCAACGCCGCCATCGAGGCCGCGTTTCCCCTGCTGGTGCGCGCTGATTCGCCTAGCCTGCGCGTCGGTGCGCCCGCCGCCGGCGGGTTCGGCAAAATCCGTCACGCCGTGCCGATGCTCTCGCTCGACAACGCCTTCCGTGCCGATGATTTCGTGGAATTCGTCGAGCGCGCCCGCCGGTTTCTCGGCACCCACGCCCCCAAGCTCAGCTTCGTGGGCGAGCCGAAGATCGATGGGCTGTCAATCTCACTGACCTACGTGCAGGGCCGCCTGCTGCATGCCGCCACGCGTGGCGACGGCAGCGAGGGCGAGGACGTGACCGCCAATATCCGCACCATCAAGACCATCCCCACCACGCTGGCCGGGCCACATCCCGCCCGCATCGAGATTCGTGGCGAGGTGTTCATCTCCAAGGCCGACTTCCTGGCGCTGAACGCCGCCCAGGAAGCGGCAGGCGACAAGATCTTCGCCAACCCGCGCAACGCGGCGGCGGGCAGCCTGCGGCAGTTGGATGCCGCCATCACCGCCACCCGCCCCCTGCGCATGTTCGCCTACGCCATGGGCGAGGCCAGCGAGGCCGTGGCCAACACCCATTGGGATTTCCTCGGCCGCCTTGCCGGATGGGGTTTTGACGTCAATCCGCTCAACACCCCACTGGCCGATGCCGACGCGGCGGCCGCGTTCCAGGAACGCCTGTCCACCGAACGTGCCGGGCTCGCCTACGACATTGACGGCGTTGTCTACAAGATCGACGCGCTGGATCTCCAGTCCCGGCTCGGCTTCGTCGGGCGCACGCCGCGATGGGCGATCGCGTGGAAATTCCCAGCCGAACGCGCCACCACGCTGCTTGAAGACATCCTGATCCAGGTGGGCCGCACCGGCGCCCTCACCCCGGTGGCCGCCCTCACCGCCGTGGGCGTCGGCGGTGTGCTCGTCACGCGCGCCACGCTGCACAACGAGGACGAGATTGCCCGCAAGGACATCCGCGTCGGCGACACCGTGGTGCTGCAACGCGCCGGTGACGTTATTCCGCAGATTGTGGCCGTGGTGCTGGAGCGCCGCCTGCCCGGAAGCGCGCCGTTCGTGCCACCGTCGCACTGCCCGGTCTGTGGCAGCCCGGCGATCCGCGCCCCGGGCGAAGTGGTGCGCCGCTGCACCGGCGGGCTGGTGTGCGCCGCCCAGGCCGAGGAGCACCTGATCCACCTCGCCTCACGCGGCGCGTTCGACATCGAGGGGCTGGGCGAGAAAACAGTGCGGGAATTCTTCGCCGACCGCCTGATCGCCAGCCCGGCGGATATTTTCCGGCTCAAGGACCGCGAAGCCGAGATCGCGGTGCGCGAGGGCTGGGGCAAGCTGTCGGCGCGAAACCTCATCCAGAGCATCGAGCAGCGGCGGACCGTGCCGCTCGACCGCTTCATCTACAGCCTCGGCATTCGCCGCATCGGCGAGGCCAACGCCAAGCTGTTGGCGCGACATTACGGCAGTTTCCAAAACTGGCGCGAGCAAATGGAAAAGGCGGTGGCGATCGGCTCCGAGGCGCGCAGCGACCTTGGCAGCATCCTGCGAATCGGCCCGACCATCGCCACTGAACTGGCGGAATTCTTTGCCGAACAACGCAATCGGGAAAAATTAGACGAGTTGGCCACCTATCTGCGCATCACCGATGCGGTGGCGCCTGTGGCCTCAGACTCGCCACTGGCCGGCAAATCGGTGGTGTTCACCGGCACGCTTGCCACGCTGTCGCGCCCGGAGGCGAAGGCGTTGGCGGAGCGCCTCGGCGCGAAGGTCACGGACAGTGTTTCCAAAAAGACGGACCTGGTCGTGCTCGGCACCGATGCCGGCTCGAAGGCGCGCAAGGCCGCTGAACTAGGTGTCCGCACCGTTACAGAGGCTGAATTCCGGGTGCTGGCGGGCACAGAGCCGGTGGTGGCCTCTACTGCGGAAGACGGGGCGTGAACTGGGCCATCTGCGCGCCTGGCTGGGCCTGCGTCATATAAACCGTCATGTGGCCCAGATATCGAACCTCGAACGACATCAGCAGCGGCACTGCCGGCATGCCAGGCTGCACCGAGGCGAGCCACACCGTGGAATGCTGCACCTTGCGCACCATGTCATCCGGTCCGGCATCGATCGGGAATCCGGCGATCTGCTTGCCTTCCATATCGCAGCGCAGCGCCGGGCCGCTGAAGCTGGACCGGCTTTCCCGCGGCAGCGTTTCCATCCCCACGGTATGCGCCGTGATGTCAGACACCCGCCTGCCGTCATAGGTCGTCAGATGGCCATCGCAGCCGCCGGTCGTGGCGACCGTGTGCACAAGTGAGGCAATGGCGCTGAGGGCATCGGTGGTGTTGCGACGCATCGCCTCTGGCACGGGTTCGTGCTCCGGGTCCGTCGGCGGCAGGAAGGTTATGAGATGCGGCTGTCCATCCGGATAGGCGATGGCGACCTCACGCGGCGTGCCACGCCACACGCCGGCGCTCGCATAATGCTCAGGCGCCGCCCGCCCATCGCGCCACGCGCCGTTCACACGGGCGATGCTCTCCGCCCGGAACAAAGAGCCGAGCAGCCCGGCCGTGCGAAAGGCGACGCCCATCTCATACCCGTCCGGCCGCAGGTCTAGCGCAGCGCGAATGTTGCTCACGTTCAACCCCGCGACATAGCCGGCGTATCGCAGTTCGGCGCTCGCCCGGCCGGCCGCCATCGGGGCGGCAGTGCGCGACGATGCGTTCGGCTCCGCGGCCAATGGTCCGATCAGACATCCGGCCATTATCGCCCCGGCGATTCCACTGCGTCGCATCACGCATCTCCTGACAATGACATTTCGACACTCTACATCAGACCACCGCTTGACACCCTATGCCACGCGACCTATTACCCCGGCCCTGGCAACGGGCGCGTAGCTCAGCGGTAGAGCATTCGCTTCACACGCGAAGGGTCACAGGTTCAATCCCTGTCGCGCCCACCATTCGGTTCCAACATTTGTATGATAAGTGCGGTAACACCGCCCGCGTTGCACAGACATCGTGAAAAACTGATCAATATATGTTGGAGGCTTAAAATGTCCGAGACGATCGAGCAGGCCCAGGAAGGTCTCGAACGCGCCCATCACGCCGCTGAACACGGCGGGTCGGATAAATCGCCGCGCAATGTCGCGATTCTGATTGCGATTTTGGCAGCCTGCCTGGCGCTGAGCGAAATGGGCGAAAAGGCCGCGCAGAACTCCTATCTCACGCACCATATCTCGGTCAGCGACACATATGCCTTCATGCAGGCCAAGAATATTCGTCGCGCTGTCTATGCGTCATCGGCCGATGTGATCGACAGCACGCCGGGCGTTGGCACCGACGGCGCCAAACGCGCCGAAAAGCTACGCGCTGAGGCCGCACGGATGGCCGACGAGCCAGGCAGCGGCGACGGCGCCAAGCAGTTGCTCGAGAAAGCCAAAATCCTCGCGCATGACCGCGATCATGCCTTCCACGTCTATCACCAGTTCGAACTGGCAACCGGGGCACTGCAGATCGCCATCGTGCTCGCCTCAGTCTCCATCGTCACCCGCATGCCGCCTCTGACCTATGGCGCGGCTGCTTTGGGCGGTGGTGCCGCCGTGTTTGGAGCACTGGTGGCCAGTGGGATCGTTTAGGGCGGAAAAAGCGGCAAGAAGCGGAAGGGTTGTTCTTTTTTAGAAAAAAGAACCAAAAAATTTTAGGTGTTGGATGCGCAGCGCCGCAGATATCCCGGCACGCATCCAACGCATAGAAGTCTTTTTGTTTCTTTTTCTTCAGAAAAAGAAATTCTTCCTGCTGAAATCCCACCCAAACCCTAAACCGTCAGCGACCGCTCCCGCGCCCAGGTGGCGATTGGCTCACGCACGCTGGCCGCCCCCGCCGAGGTGTGGCGGATGGCTTCGAGGAACGGGCGGAACGCGCTCAGGTCCAGATCGGCGAGCAGCGCCTTGAGCGGCAGGATGCTGGAAGCCGGCATCGACAAGGTGCGCACGCCGAGCCCAATCAGCGTCATCGCCTCCAGCGGGCGGGAGGCCGCCTCGCCGCACACCGACAGCGGCACGCCGGCGGCGCCGGTCTTGGCGACCAGCTCGGCGATCAGGTCCAGCACCGGCGGGGACAACAGATCGTAGCGATTGGCCAGCAGCGGCGCGCCGCGATCAGCCGCGAACAGGAACTGCATCAGGTCGTTGGTGCCGACGGAGATGAAATCCACCTCCCGCAGCAAGGCCGGCAACTGCCACATCAGCGCCGGGATCTCCAGCATCGTGCCGATCTGCAGCGACAGCGGCGCGGGACGAATCCGGGCCGCCTCCGCCAGCAGCAGCGACTTGGCGGCGCGGAACTCGGCCACCGTGGCCACCATCGGAAACATCACCGACAGCGACCGACCACCGGCCGCCAGCAACAGCGCCCGCAACTGCCGGCGCAGCAGGGCCGGCCGGTCGAGGCCGATTCGCAGCGAGCGCCAGCCCATCGCTGGATTTTCCTCCTCCGGTGGCGGACTGCCGGGCAGCAATTTGTCGCCGCCCAAGTCCAGCGTGCGGAACAGCACCGGCAAATCCCCGGCGGCGTCCAGCACCCGCCCATACACAGCCGCCTGCTCGGGCGTGTCGATCACGGCACCGCGCGCCAGCATGGCGATCTCGGTACGGAACAGGCCGATGCCCTCGGCACCCGTGGCGGTCAGTTGGGTCAGTTCCATGGCGAGGCCGACATTGAGCATCAGCCGGATCTTGGTGCCGTCGCGCGTGATCGCCGGCGTGTCGCGCAAAGACGCCCAACCGGCCTGACGGGCCGCACGCGCTTCGATCACATGCAGGTAGCCGGCTTTCAGAAGCTGCTCGGGGCGGAGGAAAATCTGGTTCTCATCGCCGTCCAGTACCGCCTCGTCGCCGAGATCCGCACTCTCGACCACGCCGCGTGCACCGCCCAAAGCCGGAATGCCCAAGGCCCGCGCCAGGATGGCCGCGTGCCCGCCCGGACTGCCTTCCTCAATCACCACGCCAGCGATGCCGCGGGCGTGCCAGTCAATCAACTCGGCCGGCCCCAGGCGGCGGGCGAGCAGGATGGCGCCAGGCGGCACAGCGGCATGCACCTGGGCACCGTCCAGATTGGACAGCAGCCTGCCCGCCATGTCCTCCAGATCCGCCAGGCGCTCCCGCAGATAGGGATCGGTGATCCGCCGCATCCGGTCGCGCAATTCGCCGGCCACACGGGCGACGGCGGCCTCGGCGGACAAGCCGCTGCGGATGGCCTCGTTCACCCGCCGCAGCCAGCCGGCATCGGCGGCCACCAGTCGATAGGCTTCGAGGATCTCGCGCGACGCGTTGGCATCCGCCGCCTTCCGGCCCTGGGGCTGGGGAAGCTGATCGTTGATCATGCGGTCAATGCCGCGCTGCATCGCCTCCCACGCCTGCTCAAGCCGGACCTGCTCGCGGTCTGGATCGTCGGACAGCAGCCGCAGCGGGGCCACGCCGCTGAAATGCAGCACCACCGGGCCAATGACGATGCCGGGCGCCAGGCCAACCGCCCCGAAGCGGCGCGGCAGCATGGCGCCAAGCCCGGTTTCGGCGCGCTCCGGCTGGCCGGCCGCCAGCAACTCGGCCAGCAGCATGGCCACCGTCTCCAGCACCTCCACCTCGTCGGGCTCATACCGACGCGGCGCACGGTTCTGCACCACGAGCACGCCCAGGATGCGTCCGGCGCGCCGGACCGGCACCGCCAGCAGCGAGGCAAACGCATCCTCGCCGGTTTCAGGCCGATAGGCGAACGAGGGATGGTTCTGTGCATCCGGCAAATTGAGCGTCTCGCCGGTGGCGGCCGCGAGCCCCACAAGCCCCTCGCCCACCCGCAGGCGCGTGCGGCCCACCGATTCGGCGCGCAATCCTTGCGTGGCCGTCAGCTCCAGCATGTCGCCGCCGCGCGAGACATAGACGGAGCACACTTCGCTGACGAGTTCGCCGGCCACCAGTTGCGCCAGCGCCGGCAGGTCGTGCACCCCCGGCCCCGTATCGCCATGGGCCATGAGGTTTCGCAATCTGGCCAGCAGGCGACGGGGCGTTGACATGGCCCCGGGGTCTCTCAGACAGGAACGGCGAAACTATGGCCAAATTGGCCAAGTCCGGCATCTGCCGTCATTTCCATGTCGCGCGCTGCCAGGGCGTCGAGCGCCTGGCCCACCATCTCGGCGATGATCTCGGCAATCGGCTGCTCGCGCGTGACCAGCCCCACCGACTGGCCCGCCATCACCGAGCCGTTCTCCACATCCCCGTCGATCACCGCGCGCCGCAGTGCGCCGGACCAAAAATGTTCGATCGAAAGCTGCCCTTCCTCACGCGACAAGGCGCCCGCATTCACGCGCGCGATGATGTCGGCCTGATGGGCCATGAACCGCTTCGTTCCGGCATTGACCAGACCGCGCACGGGGATGACCGGAAAATTCTCATCCAGTTGCACCGATGGCCGCGCATCGCGGGCATTGGCGCGCAGGAAGGCATACTTGAAATTCGGATGCGCGATGCTTTCGGTGGCGGCGGCGAACCGTGTGCCCAACTGCGCGCCGGCCGCCCCCATCTCCAGATAGGCCAAAATCGCCTCGCCACGGCCGAGGCCGCCGGCCACGAACACCGGGATATCGCGGATAACCGGCAAGATCTCCTGCGCCAGAACGGTCAACGACACCGGTCCGATATGGCCGCCCGCCTCCGAACCCTCGATGACCAGCGCATCGGCCCCGGTTTTCGCCAGACGGCGCGCCAGCACCAGGGCGGGCGCGAAACAGATCAGCTTGGCGCCGCCATCCTTGATGGCGCGCACAGCGTGGCCGGGCGGAATGCCGCCGGCCAGCACGATATGGCTGACCTTGTGGCTGTGACAGACAGCGATCAACTCCGTCAGCTGCGGATGCATCGTGATCAGGTTGACGCCGAACGGCTGCAGCGTCCGTGCCCTTGTGGCGGCGATCTCGGCATCCAGCAGTGCCGGCGACATCGACCCGCAGGCGATGACGCCGAAACCGCCAGCATTGGAGATGGCCGACACCAGGGTGCGATCACTGACCCAACTCATCGCCCCGCCCATGATGGCGGTCTCGCAGCCCAGAAATTCACATCCGCGCACGGACAGACGCCCAAGACGAAGCCGGGCCAGACGCAGCCGCTCAGTTTGGGAAGAACGCGGCGGCAGGATGAAATCAGGCGGCATCAAGACCATACGCGCTGTGCAGCGCACGCACCGCCAGCTCGGTGTAATCGGCTCCGATCAGCACGCTCACCTTGATCTCGCTGGTGGAGATGACCTGAATGTTGATCGACTTCTCGGCCAGCGTGCGGAACATCGTGGCGGCCACGCCGGCATGGCTGCGCATGCCCACGCCCACCACCGAGATCTTGGCCACATGCGGGTCGCACAACAGCTCGGAATAACCGATCTGATCGCGCAGTTCGCCGAGCTTTGCCTGGGCGCGTGCGAGGTCGCTGCGGCTGAGGGTGAAGGTCATGTCGGTCGTGCCGTCGTCCGACACGTTCTGGACGATCATGTCCACGTTAATGCCGGCTTCGGACAGAGGCCCGAAAATTCCAGCGGCGATGCCCGGCCGGTCCGGCACGCTTTTGACGGTCATCTTCGCTTCGTCACGCGAATAAGCGATGCCCGCCACGATTTCCTTTTCCACGATCTCGTCCTCATCCACCACCAGGCTGCCCGGCAGATCGCCGCCATCGGCGTCTGCGAAACTCGACAGAACCTGAACCCGTACTCGTTCCTTCATCGCCAGTTCCACGCTGCGCGTTTGCAGCACCTTGGCGCCGACGGAGGCGAGTTCCAGCATTTCCTCATACGTGATCCGCTTCAGCTTGCGGGCTTTCGGCACTATACGGGGGTCGGTCGTGTAGATGCCATCCACATCCGTATAGATATCGCAGCGATCGGCCTTCAGCGCCGCCGCCAGCGCCACCGCCGAGGTGTCCGAGCCGCCACGCCCCAGCGTGGTCACGCGGTTGTCCGGGCCGATGCCCTGGAAGCCGGCGACCACCGGAATCTGGCCGGCCTGCATGCGGCTGATCAGCAACGCGCCGTCAATGCTGTCGATTCGCGCACGGCCATGGGCGTCATCGGTCCGCAACGGGATCTGCCAGCCCTGCCAGGACCGCGCATCCACGCCGATGTCCTGCAACGCAATGGCCATCAGCCCCGCTGTCACCAGTTCGCCGGTGGCCACAACCGCGTCATATTCCCGCGCATCATGCAGCGGCGACAGCGCCTGGCACCAGCCGACCAGCTGGTTGGTGGTGCCGGACATGGCGGACACCACAACAGCCACCTCGTGGCCGGCATCGACCTCGCGTTTCACCCGCTGGGCCACGTTGCGGATACGATCGAGATCGGCAACCGAAGTGCCACCGAATTTCATAACGATGCGAGACATGTGGCGCCTTGGTCGGGGAGGTCTGATAAAGTAGAATTCCGGCAACGCAAAAATGGCCGACATGCCAGAATGCGTTCAATACCGATGGGCCGCACCCCCTGCAAGCCGCATTGGCGCCGGCCGGTTGCGCCGTGCGCGAATCATGACGGCCTCGCCAAGCGCAAAATCCAGCATATCATTGCGAAACGATCGGTTGGGCCAGATTTGAAAAACAACAAATGCTTGATCTAACAGGCCTCAACCTCGCAGACTGCATTTCCATCATCACAAAGGGGTGATAGAGTCGCTTGTCAAAAACAAAAATACGTCCGGTGCTGCGGATTTATTCTAGGAGAACGCCATGATACCGAAGGCCATCTCACGGCGCGCTTTCTCGGGGCAAGTATTGGCTCTGGCGGCCATTGTGCCGGCAACCAGCCTTTCGGCTGTGCGCCCAGCGCATGCCGCGGGCCTGGCAGTTCCGACCGAGCGCGCTCTTCTCACCATTTCCGGCAAGATACGCGTCACAAACGTGGGCGAGACCGCGCAATTCGACCGCCCGATGCTGGAAGCGCTTGGCATGCGGAGCTTCACAACCCAAACGCCCTGGTACGACCAGAAGGTGTTGTTTGAAGGCCCCACGCTCGTCAGCATACTCGAAGCGGTGGGCGCCTATGGGGAGAATCTGACCGCCATCGCCTTGAACGATTACGCCACCAAAATTCCGATTTCCGATTTCAGTCGCTTCGGGACGATTTTGGCCCTCAAGCGCGACGGCAATTATCTCAGCGTCCGGGAAAAAGGCCCGCTGTTCGTGGTCTACCCCTACGACAGCGACCCTGAACTGAAGCAGCAGAAATATTACGGACGCTCCGCCTGGCAGGTGGCGCAATTCGTCATTGCATGAAAATAGCGCAATTGGACATCGAGCCAACCGCACCGGCGAGCGGTGCGGCGCCCTTGGAGCCAGTGGCGAGATGGATAACGCCGCGCTCGTTCAGCGCATTCCTTGGCGTGCTGATGCTTCTGATGCTGGCGGCGAGCATCTACACCGCCATGCTCATCGGCGATCGCCAGCGGACGTTCGGCGAGGCGTCGCGGTATAACCTCACATGGGTTGCCAGCCAGGCATCCCTTGAGGTGGCACGGCTGGAAAACGCGGCGCGCACCTTCGCGATGGCCGGCCCCAAGGCCGATCCGTCGCAGGTGCAAATCCGGTTCGACATCGTGGCCAACCGCGTGCAGGTGTTGGGACATGGAGAATCAGGCGACCTGCTCCGCGCTCATACGGAACTGGCCGACATCTACCAGCACCTCAAGTCCGCCGTCGAGCGGGCGGATAAACTGATCGACCGGATTGATGAGCCGGGGGTGGCCAGCGAATTGGCCGAGACAATCGCCCCCCTGAACGTTCCGATGGCCAGGCTCGCAGGCGCTGCGCACGACGACGCCGGGAATCTGGTCGCAGCAGACCTTGCCCAGTTGCGGACGCTGAATTTCGTCTTTTCCGGCATGCTGATGGCCGTGATCAGCTGCTGTATCGGCCTGATCGGCTTCCTGGCGCTGAACAACCGCATGCTCAGCCGCGCCCATCGCAATGTCGGCGCGCTTGTGGTGGATCTGCGCCGCACCGGTCGCGAACTCGGCCGAGCCACGGACGAGGCCCGGCGCGCCGCCGAGGAAATCCGCCAGCAGAACCGCACATTGCAAGCGCGCGATCACGAACTGGCGTTGCAGAACACGCGGTTCGAGGCAGCATTGAACAATATGTCCCAGGCGCTGTGCATGGTTGGGCCGGATGGCCGGTTGATCGTGTGCAATCAGCAATTCCTGGCTTTGTTCGGCATTGAAGCGCCGTCGGGCGGCATACCCGTGGCGAGCCTGTTCGACGAGGTGCTGCACGCCGGCCGTGCCGACGCCCCCCTCGTCCGCCGTCTGTGGCAGAAGCAGAAAGCGTTGATGACCACGCGCCAGTCTGGCGGGTTCTTCGTCGAAAACAGCGACACCATGTTCAACGCCGCCGGTGAAATGGGCTCCATCGCGGTGTCGCACCAGTCCATGCAAGATGGCGGCTGGGTTGCCACCTATTCGGACATCACTGAGCGACGGCAGGCTGAGGAGCAACTGGCCCAGGCGCAGAAGATGGAGGCGATCGGCAACCTCACCGGCGGCATGGCGCATGATTTCAACAATTTGCTGCTGGTGATTTCGCTCAATCTTGAACATCTCATGGGCCGGGCGGGAAACCCCGAAGACGTGCGCAAGCACGCCACGCGCGCCCTGCAGGCCTCGTTGCGCGGCGCCAGCCTGATCTCGCAGCTGTTGGCCTTCGCCCGCAGGCAACCGCTCGCGCCACAGCATATCGGGGTCAACCAGTGGATCGGCGCCATTGCCAACCTGCTCGAACACACCCTGGGGGCTGGCATCAATATCAACCTCAACCTCGGCCCGGACGTCTGGCCGGTCAACGCCGATGCCACACGGCTTGAAACCGCGATCGCAAATCTTGCCACCAACGCGCGCGACGCCATGCCACAGGGCGGCACGCTGACCATCCAGACCCGCAACTGCACGCTGAGCGCCGCTGACGCCCGCGGCCGCTCTGACGTCACACCCGGCGACTACGTGCTGATCGAGGTCGGCGACACCGGCGCCGGCATGGCGCCGCATGTGGTGGGGCGGATTTTCGAACCGTTCTTCACCACCAAGGACGAGGGCCAGGGAACCGGGCTGGGCCTCAGCATGGTGTTCGGCTTCGTGCGCCAATCCGGCGGGCACATCGTGGTGGACAGCACGCCCGGGAAGGGCACCGTCTTCCGCCTGCACCTGCCGCGGGCCGAAGGTGTGATCGCGGCCGAACCAGAAGCGCGGGCGACGCCCACCATCCGGGGCGGCAGCGAGACCATCCTGGTGGTGGAGGACAACGATGCAGTGCGGATGGTGACCGCCGAACTTCTGGAGGAACTCGGCTACAATGCCATCCTGACGGACAACCCGCACAGCGCCATGGAGGTGCTGACGAGCGACCAACCGATCAATCTGCTGTTCAGCGACGTGGTCATGCCTGGGGGAATGGACGGTTTCGCCCTGGCGCAGAGGGCTGCCGAACTGCGCCCAGGCGTGAAGCTCCTGCTCACCTCCGGCTTCGCGGAATTCGGCAACACGCCCACGATCGGCGCCGCCAAGATCCGGGTGCTCGGCAAGCCGTTCCGCCAAAGCGAACTGGCGCAGGCCCTGCGTGAGGTGCTCGACACCTGACACAGCCTGCAGCCTTGCGCAAACCGCCTTCGTGCCACACATCTGTCGGGCAAACGGGGTGAGAGACGATGTCTGGCAATAGCGTGGTGGCGGCCGAAGTGGCGCGGTTCGACGCGCTGGCGCAGGATTGGTGGAACCCCACCGGCCCGATGGCCCCCCTGCACGCCATGAACCCACTGCGAGTGGAATGGGCCGACCGCCACATTCGCGCTGCCCATGGCCAAGCCGCCAGACTTCTCGACATCGGCTGCGGCGCTGGCCTGGCGTCGGAAGCCTTGGCCCGGCTTGGCCATACTGTCACCGGCATCGATGCCGCCAGCGAGGTGATCGCGGCGGCCCAGGCCCATGCCGACGGCCAGGATCTGCCGCTGTGCTATCGGGCCACCACCGCCGAGGCGATCTTGGCGGAAGGCGCGCGCTTCGAAGCGATCACGGCGCTGGAGGTGATCGAGCATGTTGCTGACCCACAGGCGTTCCTGAACACCATTGCAGGTCTTCTGGCCCCGGGCGGCGTGCTGGTGATGTCCACCCTCAATCGCACCCGGCGCTCGTATTTCGTGGCCAAGCTCGGTGCCGAGTATGTGCTGCGCCTGCTGCCGGTGGGCACGCATGACTGGTCCCGCTTCATCGCCCCCGCCGAACTGGCCAGCATGATGCGGGCTGCCGGGCTGCGGGTGACGGACGTGTCCGGCATGGGGTTCAGCCCCATGACCGCCAAATGGCGAGCGGTTTCAGATACCGGGATCAACTACCTCATGGCGGCACGGGCAGACTGATCTACCCGTCGGCGCGGGGAACCCACGGGATGCGGGCGAACCCGATCCCGTCCTCCGCCAACGACTCGGCCTGCTCCGGCGTGGTTTCGCCGTAGATGCCACGCGGCTTTTCCTCGCCGGCATGAATACGGCGGGCGGCGTCGGCAAAGTTGTCACCGACATAGTCGCAGTTCCGCTCCACCTCTGCCCGCAGCTTCTGGAGGGCCGAGCGGACCTGATCCGGCACCCGCTCGCCCGCCACCGCCACCGATTGCGGTGCTGACGGCACCACCGCATTGCCCTTCTTCGGTACAGACGGCGCCATCATGCCCCGCGTGACAGCCACGTCGCCGCATGTCGGACATTCCACCAAACCCCGCTTCACCTGCGCGTCAAAGCCGGCGGAACTGGGGAACCAGCCGTCGAATTCGTGCGCGTGGCTGCATTGGAGGACGTAATGGATCATCAGTATGTTCCGGTTGTCACGATGGTGTCATGGAATGTGGCAACTGCCGCGTTCCCGCACAAGGACGGCGCCGTATCAGGCGGCTTTCAGAAGACCATCGAGCTTGCCAGAACGATCCAGGGCCACGAGATCATCACAGCCACCGATATGGGCGCCGTCGATGAAAATCTGCGGAACACTGGTGCGCCCCGACCGTGTTTGGCTCTCGACACGTTGCGGCGAACCACCGGGCGCGTTGATTTCCTGAAACGCAGCCCCTTTGGCCGTCAGCAATGTCTTGGCGCGCACGCAGTATGGGCACCAATCCTGCGTATAGATCTCAATCATCGCCACATCCGTCTTCCTTTTGAAGCCATTATCACAGATCGGTCGACCGGGCGTTCTGCGCAAGCCCCTTGTCCTACCGCACCCGCGGATCTGGCACCCGGGCAGCAACCAGCACATCGACGCGGGCAGCCCCACCGGCCAGCAAAGCCCGCGTGCAGGCAGACGCGGTGGCGCCGGACGTCAGCACGTCATCGATCAGAACCACGTTCAGACCCTTGATCCGCTGACCGCGCCCACGCCGGAGAGCGAATGCCCCAGCGACCATCGCCGCCCGCCGTTCAGCTGACAATTCGCCAAGCGAGTCGGTTGCCCGCAGCCGCACCAGCGCATCCAGCGCGGTTGGAACCCGGCTCCGTCGCCCGATCTCCCGTGCGATCAGGCCAGCCTGATTGTATCGCCGCCCCCGCAGCCGTGAGGGATGCAGAGGCACCGGCACCAGCACGGCTGCGCCCACCAGCAGATCCGCGCCGGCGCGGACCATCATCGCTGCCAGGGAGGCGGCCAACTCGGTTCTGTCGTTGTATTTCAATGGCAGAACCACGCGGCGGCTATGCTCGTCATACCGCAACGCCGCCCGCGCCTGCCGCCAAGGGGGCCGATTTTCCGCACAATTTCCGCAGACGCGGTCCGGACCACCTTCGCTTGCATGGGCGAATGGGGTGGCACAGCGCACACAAAACGGGGCAGTGATGAAATGCACGCGTCCAAAGCAGGCCGCACAGAAGCGGCCGGGCGCATCCACCGGCGCATCGCAGGTCAGGCATTGCGGCGGGAGCAGCATGTTCAGCACTGCAACGCTCCAGCGGGTCACCAAGCCTGCGGAATACGATGCGATGTGGTGCATTTTACCAGTTTGCGGTGGCATGGGGCTTGGCACCAAGCCAATACAACGTCACATCCGCGTTCATGTCCGCACACACAACCGCACCCCAGATTTTCGACCGCCTGGCCCTGCGCCGCCACCGAGACCGCGCAGCCCCGTACGTGGACCGCGTGGCGCCCGTGCTGCAAGAGGTGGCGGACCGCCTGCTGGACCGGCTGGAGGACACCACTCGCCGCTTCACCCGGGCCCTGGACGTGGGCGGACGCGGCGTGACCGCGACCATGCTCCGCAACCGCGGAATCTGGACAGTGGCCTGTGACCTCTCCGCCGCCATGGCCGCCCGCAACGGCAGCCCAGCGCTGGCAGCGGACGAGGAATTCCTGCCCTTCGCCCCGGCAAGCTTTGACCTTGTGGTTGCCAACCTGTCGCTGCACGGCATCAACGACCTGCCAGGCGCGCTGATCCAGCTGCGCCGTGTGCTGGTGCCGGACGGACTGTTTCTCGCCAGCCTGCCCGCCTTGGGCACGCTGTCAGAACTGCGCGCCGCGCTCACCGAGGCCGAGGCGGAATTGAGCGAAGGCGCAGCCCCCCGCGTGGCCCCGTTCCCGGATCTGCGCGACGGCGCATCGCTGTTGCAGCGCGCCGGCTTCGCCCTGCCGGTGGCCGACGCCGAAGACATCAAGTTGCGCTATGCCACACCGTTCAACCTGTTCCGAGACCTGCGCGCTGCCGGCGAGACCAACGCCACAACCTTGCGCAGCCGGACAATTCCGCCGATCGGCCTGTTCGCCAACGCACTTGGCCGCATGGCGAATGCGGACGGCGAAATCGGCTGCACGTTGCGCGTGGCGATGCTCACCGGGTGGGCACCAGCGCCGTCGCAGCCACAGCCCCTGAAGCCCGGATCTGCGCAGGTTTCGCTGCGTGACGTGCTCGGAAACTAGCCGCCCGTGACACTCATATGTCGCCCCACCGCTGGCGCGGTTTCACGGCGATCAATAATGAAATCATGGCCCTTCGGCTTGCGGGCGATGGCACTGTGAATGGCTGCATCAAGTTCATCGTCTGACGCATTGGCGCGCAGCAACGGCCGAAAATCCGCCGCATCGTCCTGACCGAGGCACATATAGAGAGTGCCGGTGCAGGTCAGCCGCACGCGATTGCAGCTCTCACAGAAATTATGGGTCATCGGCGTGATGAAACCGATGCGGCCACCGGTCTCGGCCACGGTGTAGTACCGCGCCGGGCCGCCGGTTTTATAGTCGGTGTCCTGCAACGTCCAGGTTTGCCGCAACCGCGCCCGAACCTGCGACAGCGGCAGATACTGATCCACGCGATTGCCGTCGATTTCGCCCAGCGGCATCGTCTCGATCAAGCACAGGTCGAAACCATGCTCGCCGCACCACGCCAACATGCTGTCGAATTCATGCTCGTTCACGCCTTTCAACGCCACCGCGTTGATTTTGACCGCAATCCCCGCTGCCTTAGCGGCAAAAATGCCTTCCAGCGTTTTGTCGATCTTGCCCCAGCGGGTGATGGAGGCGAACAAAGCCGGGTTCAGGGTGTCGAGACTGACATTCACCCGACGCACGCCCGAGGCATAAAGATCACCGGCAAAGCGGGTCAACTGGCTGCCGTTGCTGGTCAGTGTCAGTTCGTTCAATCCGTTTCCAAGACGCTTGCCCAGCCCCTGGAACAGCTTCATCACATCGCGCCTCACCAGCGGTTCGCCACCGGTGATGCGGATTTTGTCGGTGCCCAGGCGTATAAAGGCACCGCACAGCCGCTCCAGTTCCTCAAGCGTGAGAAGCTCGGGCTTTGGCAGGAACGTCATGTCCTCGGCCATGCAATAGACGCAACGAAGGTCGCAGCGGTCGGTTACCGACACGCGCAGATAGCTGATGGTGCGTCCGAATGGATCGATCATAACGTCGTGAGGTCTCCCTGGGAGATGATGTTGTCCGTCAAGAGCAGAACTGCAACCCCATGCGCTACTCCGATACGCTCTCCAGCGTCACGATGCGCGCATTGATCAACACCTTGCCGACATTCTCGAAGTTCACCGTCACGCGGCTTCCGACCACCGACTGCACCTGCCCTTCCCCCCAATCAGCCTGGGCCGGGTGGCGCACACGCTGGCCAGGCTCCAGGCCAGCGTAGAAACTGTCATGACCATACGGTGGAGTAGAACTCATGCAGACCTTCCTGTGTAAGCAATAGTGTGGTCGCATAACGGGCGGGCATTGCGACAGCGCCCGCTTTGCTGGATTTGTGACCAGAAAGAACAACGTGACACACAGGCCCCCAGGCGAACAAGCGCAGGCCCCTCATGGGCGCCCGGATCTCTGCCTGGCACTGGCCGAGACCCTGACCGCCCGGCTCTGCCACGACTTGGCCGGCGGTGTGGGAACGCTGATCGGCGCGCTGGAAATGGCCGCCGAAGAACCCGATATGCAAGCGGAGGCACTGCCGATTGCACGCGAGGCAGGCATCAGGCTGGGCCAACAGCTTCGCCTGATGCGGGCCGCCTGGGGCGATGGCGGCGAGGAGATAGACGTCGCGGGCTTGCGGACACTCGCAGCCGGGCTGCCCGTCGGCAGGCGCGTGAAGGTGGAAATGAGCGCGATTTCGCCTGACCGCCACTTCAGCCAGCAGGCCAGTCGCCTGCTGCTCAACCTGCTCATGGTGGGCGTGGAAAGCCTGGCAGGAGACGGCACATTGCGCGTGTCCGAAGCGCCTGGCGGAGACGTCGTCATCACAATATCCGGCCCGCGTGCCGCATGGCCACCTGGCTTTGCAAGCCAGATCTCCGATGCCGACACCGCCCTGGCAGCGGCCGCGAACAGCCAGCCCCGCCAGCTTCTCGCACCGTTGACGGCCCTCATAGCGCATGCCTGCAACATGCGTTTGACAATGCTGCTGGGCGCCCATGCACAAGCGGCCCCGCCCTTGGTCGCAACCCTCGGATAATCGGCAAAACTTTCTCGTCGTTTACGATTTCTTTCCATCCCGTCGTCACACTGGCTCCATCGAACCTCACCACCGCCCGGGCATATCGCCCGGCTTACGGCAAACCGGGGCATGGACCACGCGATGGATGACCTGCTGACGGACTTCCTCACTGAAACAAATGAGAGCCTCGCGGAGGCCGACTTAGCGCTGGTCCGCCTGGAACAGGAGCCGGAGGACGCAGCAACACTGTCGTTGATCTTCCGCCTGGTTCACACAATCAAGGGCACCTGCGGGTTTCTCGGCCTGCCAAGGCTGGAGCATGTGGCCCACGCAGCCGAGAACGTCCTGGGACGCGTGCGAGACGGTGCGCTGCATGTCACGCCTGATCTGGTCACATCCATCCTGGTCTCACTCGACCGAATCAAGCTGATCGTCGCGGGCCTTGCTGCCAACGGCGTGGAACCAACCGGCGATGACGGCCCATTGATCGCCAATCTGGATGCCATCAGCGAAGGCCGTGCACCGGTGGCACCAACTGCGCCGCCAGCACCCGTCGCGCGCCAGATTGCCCCGCCCCCCACACCAGAACCGGCCCCGGCCGCCCCCGTCAACGAACAGGTTGCACCGGCTGCGCCACCACCACCTCAACCCACCATAGAGGCGGCCCAGGTCGATCCAGCCGCGTCAGAACAGGCACTGGCCAGCCAGACGATCCGGGTGGGCGTGGATGTCATTGAAAACCTCATGACGCTGGTCAGTGAATTGGTCCTGACCCGCAACCAGCTTCTGCAACTCGCCCGAAGCCAGGAAAACAGCAGTTTCACCGGGCCGCTGCAGCGCCTGTCACACATCACATCGGATTTGCAGGAAGGGGTGATGAAAACCCGCATGCAGCCGATCGGCAACGCCTGGAACAAGCTTCCCCGCATCGTGCGCGACCTCGCGCGGGAACTGGGCAAGAAAATCGATCTGGTCATGCTCGGCGCCGAGACCGAACTCGACCGACAAGTGCTGGAACTGATCAAGGACCCGCTCACGCACATGGTGCGCAACAGCGGCGATCATGGACTGGAAACAACAGGCGAGCGCCGTGCCGCCGGCAAACCAGAAACAGGCAGAATCACGCTCAACGCGTTTCATGAGGGTGGGCATATCGTCATCGAGATCGCCGATGATGGGCGGGGCCTGCCGATTGACCGGATCAAGTCGAAGGTTATCTCCAAAGGCCTCGCCACTGAGGCCGAACTGGCGTTGATGACCGACGAGGCCATCCAGCGCTTCATTTTCCGTGCGGGCTTCTCAACGGCGGCTGCGGTAACGGCTGTGTCTGGCCGCGGCGTGGGCATGGACGTTGTGAAAACCAACATCGAACGGATCGGCGGCACGATCGAATTGAAAAGCCGGCCTGGCGAAGGCACGGTTTTCACCATCAAGATCCCACTCACGCTCGCCATCGTCTCCGCGCTGATTGTGCAGGCTGGCGATGAGCGCTTTGCCATTCCGCAAATCAGGGTGGTTGAACTGGTACGCGCACGCGAAGGCATGGCTGGCAACGTGTCCGCCGATGCAAGCGCCGAGACGATCACCAGCCTGGTCGAGCGCATCAACGGCACACCGGTTCTGCGCCTGCGGGAGCGGTTGCTGCCCCTGGTAAGCCTGGACCGGTTGCTCCGCCTGCGCGAGCCGGCGCACCAGCACGCCAGAGTGGCGGATGCCGCATCGTCCACCGATCGGCCAGACGGCATGCTCACCATCATCGTGGCGCAAGTCGGCGCCAGCCAGTTGGGCCTCATCGTCGACCGCGTGTTCGACACCGAGGAGATCGTGGTCAAGCCAGTCGCGCCCGTACTGCGCCATATCAGCATGTTCAGCGGCAACACCATCCTGGGGGACGGGTCCGTCATCATGATCCTCGATCCAAGCGGCATTGCCCGTGCCAGCGGCATCGCCGGGTCGGCCGATGGCCGTGCCAGCAGCAACACGGCGGCCGGCACCATGTCCGGCTCCACCACCGATCTGGACAAAACCGCGATGCTTCTGTTCCGGGTCGGTGAAGGCGACATCAAGGCAGTTCCGCTCGGGCTCGTCGCCCGTCTTGAGAACATCCCGCAAGACCGGATCGAAGCCGCTGCTGGCGCCCCCGTCACCCAGTATCGCGGCCGGCTGATGCGCCTTGTGCCGCTGTCCGGCGCCGTGGACATGCAGAAGGCACATCAGGCCGTGCTGGTCTTCACTGACGCAGGGTCCAGCGCCACCGGCGATCGTCGGATGGGCCTTGTGGTTGATGACATCGTCGACGTCGTCGAGGATCATCTGCACATCGAGCTATGCGGGGCACGTGAAGGCATTCTCGGCACAGCCATCATCGCCGGCCGTGCGACGGATGTGATCGACACATCGTTCTGGCTCACGCAGGCGCAGCCCGATTGGTTCGAAGGAACGGCCGACACTGGCGCCGCCCGTGGCGAACGGCCAAGGCTGCTGGTGGTGGAAGACAGCGACTTCTTCCGCCAGATGATCGTGCCTGTTTTGCAGGCCGCCGGTTACGACGTGACTGCGGTCCCAGACGCCGCCCGCGCCCTCTCGTTGCGCGAAGGTGGGGCGATGTTCGATGCCGTCGTGTCGGATATCGAAATGCCGGACATGAACGGGCTGGACTTCGTGCGCACCGTTCGGGCCAACGGGGCCTGGGCCGAACTGCCAATGATCGCACTGAGCGGGCGGGTTGGCGACCGTGATATCGAACTCGGCCGCGAAGCAGGCTTTACCGACTATGTCGGCAAGTTCGCCAAGGAAGCGCTGCTGGTCAGTCTGCGCCAATGCCTCAGCCAAGCCTACCAACAACCGCTGCGCATGGTGGCCTGAGCATGGGTCGTAACCAATGGTCGATCAAAGGACAGTCATGACTTCGCAAGCCCTTCTGCAAGCCCGTACCAAATCGACGACCGATGAGCATGCTCATCGCGGCGAGGAGATCTTCGTCACGCTTTCGGTGGCTGATCAGCTTTGCGGCATTCCGGTGTTGGCCGTGCGCGATGTTCTCGGCCCCCAAACCATCACGCGTATTCCGCTGGCGCCGCCAGAGGTTGCCGGGAGCCTCAATCTGCGTGGCCGAATCGTAACCGCAATCGACCTTCGGCGACGCCTGCAACTGCCACCAGCGCCAACGGGCGCCATCCAGATGTCCGTCGTCGCGGAACAGGGCGGCGAACTATACGCCTTGCTCGTCGATCAGGTGTCGGAGGTACTTAGCCTTCCGTCTCGGCAATTTGAACACAACCCGCCAACGCTACCAGCGGAGTGGGCGCGATACAGCACCGGAATCTATCGGCTGCAAGGTCGCCTGCTGGCCGTCCTAGACGTGGCGCGATTGCTCGCCCTTTCCACCGAAACCGTCTGAAGGACATCAAGATGCCCAGCTCGCCCCGAACCTGCCTCGTCGTCGACGACAGTCGCGTTGTGCGCAAGGTCGCGCGCCGTATCCTAGAAAGTCAGGGATTTGACGTGCGTGAAGCCGAGGACGGAATGGTTGCGCTGAATGCGTGCCGGCAAAGCATGCCCGATTCTGTCCTGCTCGACTGGAATATGCCGGTGATGAACGGCATCGAATTCCTCAAGGCTCTCAGGCTTGAATTCGGCCCAGACAAGCCGCCCGTCATGTTCTGCACAACGGAGAACGACATCTCCTTCATTGAACAGGCCATCGAACACGGCGCACAGGAATTCATTATGAAGCCGTTTGACGAGGAAATCCTGCTTGGAAAATTTGCGCAGGTTGGTCTTCTGTGAACGTCAGCAGCGCAGCCCATCACAAGCCGCAAGAAACAAGCACAGCCGGCCAAATTGCCCGCGTGATGATCTGCGACGATTCGGTGGTGATCCGCGCAGCGATTGCTCGAATGCTCGAGACCGATCCCGCCATCCGTGTGGTGGCTCGCGCCGCCAATGGACAGGCAGCCCTGGCCGAGATGAAACGTCAGTCCATTGACGTGATTGTGCTGGATATCGAAATGCCTGTCATGGATGGGCTGACCGCCCTTCCGCTGTTGCTCCAGGCAGATCCGTCCGTGCGGATCATCATGGCAAGCACGCTCACCACCCGAGGCGCGGATATCGCCTTGCGGGCGCTGGGTCTTGGGGCGGCCGATTACGTGCCCAAGCCCACAACAGCCGCAATCCAGGATGATAGCTTCAGGCGCGAATTGCTGGCCAAGGTCCGCGGGTTGGCGCGGCTTCGCCAAACAGCACGGACCCCTGTTGCGCCGCAGGCCACAGCCAGCGGTTTGGGCAATATCGCCCTGCGTGCTGCAGGACGAAGCAAGCCGACGCTTCTCGCAATCGGAAGTTCCACGGGCGGCCCACAGGCCCTGTTCAGTTTCGTAAAAGGTCTTGGCCCCAAGCTCGGGGTACCTGTCGTTCTGACGCAGCACATGCCGCGCAGCTTCACACCGATTCTGGCTGACCACCTCACAAAACTCGGCGGAATGCCGTGCGCCGAAGCCCGGCATGGTGAAAAACTCGAACCAGGCCGGATACACCTCGCGCCGGGAGATCAACACTTTTGCATCGATAGCAGTGGCGGCGCGTTGCACGCCCGCTTGACGGCCGACGCGCCCGAGAATTTCTGCCGCCCTTCTGTCGACCCAATGTTGCGCTCGGCCTCACTCGCATGTGGCGGCCGGGTCCTGATGGTCATGCTCACCGGCATGGGCCATGACGGCCTGGCCGCGACCCGCGATCTGGTCGCGGCCGGAGGAACCGCGATCGCGCAGGATGAGGCAACCAGCGTTGTATGGGGCATGCCTGGCTCTATTGCGAACGCCGGACTGTGCCACGCCGTCCTGCCACTCCCGCGTATCGCGGCCAAAGTGCGCGAAATCTTGGAAGGAAAAGCCTCGTGAAGCCGGGTAGTTTCGAAATTTTGGCTGCTCTGCTTTATGCAGGATCGGGTCTCGTCATTGGCCCTGACAAACTTTATCTATTGGAAAATCGTCTCGGCCCGGTGATGAAAAAGCACAAACTGTCTGGGCTCGACGCGCTGGCAGAGCGGGTGCGTCCTGCGCCTATGGGCGGCCTGCCGGGATTGCTCGAACAGGACGTCATCGAGGCGATGACGACCAACGAAAGTTTCTTCTTCCGCGACGACAAACCCTTCACGCATTTCCGAACCAACGCTCTACCGCGCCTGATTGCCGCCAGGCCACCCACCGCACGGCTGCGTATCTGGTCGGCCGCCGCAAGCACGGGCCAGGAAGCCTATTCCTTGGCGATGATTCTGGCTGAGAGCAAAGCCATGCTGGGGACGCGCAACGTTGAGATCGTAGGGACCGACATTGCCCGCGAGCCGCTGGCCCGCGCGCAGGAAGGCCTTTACACACAATTTGAAGTGCAACGCGGCCTGCCGATGCAAAATCTTGTGAAGTATTTTCGCAAGGACGGCCCGAACTGGCGTGTGGCTGACACAATTCGAGCCATGGTGCAGTTCCGCATTTGGAACCTGCTTGCGGACCTCCGGTCCCTCGGGCAGTTCGACATTGTCTTCTGCCGCAACGTTTTGATTTATTTTGATCAACCGACCAAGGCGCGGGTTTTGGAAGCCATCGCCAAGCAAATGCCCGTCGACGGCATTCTTTATCTCGGCGGTGCCGAAACCGTTCTGGGAATAACCGGCGCGTTCGCAGCCCAACAAGGAGAACGCGGCGTTTACGAGCGCACCAGCCTCGCTCCAACGCAGCGCGCACTCCCCGCCAGTGCGATGACGGCCAGCCGATGAGGTCAGGCCGCGTGGAGCATCAATTCACAGCCCCTCGCGCTGCCACCGGCCACAAACACTCCACCCTGCCATTGCGAACGCCCACGTACCAGTCGAACCGATCCACTGTCGGATCACAATGTCCCGGTATCAGGCGCAATTTTTCACCAACGCGCGGGGATTGCGCATCGACAGCAAAGGTCAGTTTTCCGTGCTCGTCACTGGCACCCACATAGGTCAGGTCAGGTCGTTGCCAGATCAGTGGCATACCGCTATCGATGGCCACCGCCTTGTGGCCGGCATCGACCACGGCCACACCAGGTTGTGCGGCGCTCATCACGGTGGCCAGCACGAACAGGCTATGCTGGAACCGGCTGGCATGGTGGCCGCCGAGGTCGAAATTGGCCGCATAGTCAGCGTCCATGAAGCAATAGCTGCCCGCCTGGATTTCAGTATAGACACCAGACATGGATTCGAATTCAAAGGTGCCTGTGCCGCCGCCGCCAACGATCGGGCACTCAAGCCCCACCTGGCGAAGCTGCTCCACCGTACGCCGCGAATCATCCGAAGCCGCGGCAATGGCAGCGCGGCGCTCACTGTGGGTCCGCAAGTGCTGGGCGCTGCCGTGATAAGCCTGCAAGCCGCCGAATCGCAGGTGCGGCTTGGTGGAAATATGCTGGGCAAGTGCCACGGCTTCACTTCCAGGCTTTACACCACAGCGTCCGGCGCCGACATCGATCTCGACGAGAACCGAAATGGTAACGCCCGCAGCCGCAGCCGCCGCTTCGATCGCATCCACCTGACCAGCATCGTCCACACAAACGGCAATACGGGCAATGCGCGCCAGAGCCGCCAGTCGCGCCAGTTTATGGGGGCCAACCACTTCGTTGCTGACCAGGATATCGGCAACACCGCCCCAGGCCAGCACTTCGGCCTCACCCACTTTCTGCACGCATTGCCCAACCGCCCCGCGGGCAATCTGCAAATGGGCGATGACCGGCGATTTATGGGTTTTCGCATGCGCCCGCAGCTTCACACCGGCTGCGGCAAGCATGGATGCCATCGTGTCGAGATTGGCCTCGAACGCATTCAGATCCAGCACCAGCGCTGGGGTGTCGATCTCGTCTTCAGTCATTCCAATCCGGGCGGGCGGGTTTTGCAGCATGGTGGTCTCCTTCAACCAACAGCTTCGCCGCCCGTCGGATCAAATACCAGAGCGGGGCGTTCAGTGACCGGCGTTGGCGCCCGAAAAATCCGGCGCTTCCAGACCGCTCGCCTCAAGCTGGGCGGTCAGAGCCGCCTTCAGCCGCTCCATCCCGGCGTCCGACGACGCTTCGCACCGCGCGACCAGCACAGCCTGGGTGTTGGAGGCGCGCAGCAGCCACCAGCCATCATCGGTCAACACGCGCACGCCGTCGATCTCGGATACGCTGGCCCCCTCAGCGGCCAAGCGCGCCGCCACTTCGGTCACAACGGTGAATTTGCGCTGGTCATCACAATCGAAGCGCAATTCTGGCGTGTTGATCACATGCGGCATGGCGCTGCGGACATCGGCCAGCGTGCCGTCCATGCGCGCCACGATACCCAGCAGGCGAACCCCGGCGTAAAGCGCATCATCAAAGCCATACCATTTGTCCGCGAAGAACACGTGGCCAGACATTTCGCCCGCCAGCGGACAGCCGGTTTCAGCCATTTTCGCCTTGATCAGGCTGTGCCCGGTTTTCCACATCAACGGATTGCCGCCCGCCTTGGCGACTTCGTCGAACAACACCTGACTCGCCTTGACGTCGGCGATGATGGTGGCGCCGGGATGGGTCTTGAGCACATCGCGCGCCAGCACGACCAGAAGCTGGTCGCCAAACAAAATCTCGCCGGAATTGTCCACAGCGCCGATCCGGTCGGCGTCGCCATCGAACGCGATCCCGAGATCGGCCTTGCGGGCCAGCACCTCGGCAATCAACGCCTCCACATTCTTCGGCACCGTCGGGTCTGGATGGTGGTTCGGGAAGCCGCCGTCGATATCAGGATACAGGATCGTGTGCGTGCCCGGCAGGCGCTTCACCAGACGCACCAGCACGTCGCCGGCCGCACCGTTGCCGTTGTCCCACACCACGTCCAGCGCACGGTCGCCGCCATCCCAATCCTGGGCGATCCGATCGATATAGGCTTCAGACACATCTATGGTGCTGTCAGAGCCTTCGGCCACCGGCACCACGTCACCGGTTTCAGCCATTTGGCCCAGCAGGCGGATCTTGTCGCCAAAAAACGGCTTACGGGCCAGCATCATCTTGAAGCCGTTATAGTCGGGCGGATTATGGCTGCCCGTCACCATGATCGCGCCATCGGTCTCATGGATCGTCGAGGCGAAATACAGCATCGGCGTCGGCCCAAGGCCGATGCGGATCACGTCGATCCCGCTGGCCTTGAGTCCGTCCACCAACGCCGGTTCGAGGTCCGGCGAAGACACACGGCCGTCATATCCGACGGCGACCGTGCGCCCACCGGCCCGAACGACAACCGAGCCGAAGCAGCGGCCAATCGCGAACGCATCGGCGGGATACAGCGTTTTCCCAACGATGCCACGAATGTCATATTCGCGCAGAACGGTTGCGTCGAAATGATGCGTAAAGTTCATGATTGCGTGTGCTCCAACCGGCCCGGTTTCAATCGCAGGGCCTTAAAATCAGGTGTACTTCTTCAGGAATTCCCGCACCGCAGGCGCCATGTCAGGGCGCTTGAGGGCGAAGGCAATCTGTGCCTCAAGGAAGCCAATCTTGTCGCCGCAGTCAAAGCGCCGACCCTCATAGCGCAATCCGTGAAACGGCACCTGCCCAATCATTTTGGCCATGGCGTCGGTCAATTGCACCTCGTTGCCAGCCCCGCGCTCCATGCGGCCGAGATGTTCAATCACGCCAGCCGTCAACACATAGCGACCGATGATCGACAGATCGGACGGCGCATCCTCAGGCTTTGGCTTTTCGACCATGCCCTTCACTTCAACCAGGCGCCCGTCGTCGAAACCGATATCAAGGATGCCATAGCGATTGGTCTGCGAATGGGGAACTTCGGTCACGGCCACAACGCAGCCGCCCGTCTCGTTATAGGCATCCGCAAGCTGCTGGGTGCAGGGCACGTCGGACATTACAAGATCGTCTGGCAGCAGAATGGCGAAGGGGTCGTCGCCGATAAAGGCGCGGGCGCACCAGATTGCGTGGCCCAGGCCGAGCGGCTCTTGCTGGCGGACAGTGCTGATCGATCCGGGCGGCATCTGCAGTTCGCGCA
Source organism: Acetobacteraceae bacterium (assembly GCA_040399685.1). Taxonomy (GTDB): domain Bacteria; phylum Pseudomonadota; class Alphaproteobacteria; order Acetobacterales; family Acetobacteraceae; genus CAIQQQ01. Next base: position 105,681 of record JBBART010000002.1, on the reverse strand, counting down.
AAGCGGCCAGTTCAGCGTTCTTGCTCCGCATCTTCAGCGTGGCTTCGAGCTCGTAGGCGATATCGAAATGTTCGACGATCGCGGTTTTACCACGGCCGGTGATCATGCAGAACTGCTCGATACCCGCAGCGCGCGCTTCATCCACGGCATATTGAATCAATGGTTTGTCGACAACGGGCAGCATTTCTTTGGCCATCGCCTTGGTGGCGGGCAAGAAACGGGTGCCAAGACCGGCGACGGGGAACACGGCCTTGCGGAGCGGCTTGATCACATTGTTGGTCCTTCGGCAAGCGGCTTGCGGGCACGCTGGTGTATGCAACAGGAACGAGACGCCTCCAATCCGGCAATCTTACCCTGCATGGATACCGGAAGGCCGGCCCTCCTGTCACAGCCGTGGAGTTAGCACGCAAGGCACTGTTTCCACAGTCTCAGAGTGTGATGAAATTTGTACAAAAGCCAAAAATGAAATGAATTAAACGCATGAGCGGAGGCTGTCACGAATTCGTTACCCGTTAGCCAAGCAGAACGTCGCGTGCCTGGTTGATTCGGGCTGCAAGCCAGTCTGAACCGCCCTTATCCGGATGCGCCGCTCGCATAAGGCGTAGATAGGCCTGCTGGATATCGGCCTTCGTGGCTTGCGGTCTCAGCCCCAGAACTTCGAACGCCTCAGCACGGCTCATCCCGGTGGGGCGGGCGGACGAAGACCGCCCCGGGTCACGGGCGTTCTGCGCGCCGCTCCCGGGCTTTGCCAGCCCAACCCAACTCCAAACCAACGGCCCAAGCATCGTCAATGCTGCAAGGGCCACTGCCCCTCTGCCAGTAAAAAACAGCAAGGCCGCCATCAACAGCCCGCCGATCGCCACCGTCCAGACGCCGAACTGCTTGATGTTGGCAACCTGGGCACGCGAGAACATGCCCAGGGCGCCCATCAGCACCAGCAGGCTGGCGCAGCCGAGCAGCAGGAAGATCACCCGTTCGTGCTCGAATCGAGCGCCGCGAGCGCCTCCTGCTTGCGGGTTTGGGCCTCCAGCGCCGCAATCGCACTGACGTTCACAATGCCGCGCGCGGTCACGCTGGGCACCACCACGTGGATCGGCTTGGCCATGCCGAGCAACAGCGGCCCAACCGGCAGGCCGTCAGCAGCCGCCTTCAAAAGGTTGAAGGCGATGTTGGCGGCATCCAGCCCCGGCATGATGAGCAGGTTTGCGGTGCCGCTCAGCTTGCTGTCCGGCACCGCCTTGTCGCGAAGCGCCTCGGATAGAGCCGCATCGGCATGCATTTCGCCGTCGATCTCCAAATCAGGCTCGGCGGCGCGGATCAACTGCAGGGCGGTGCGCATCTTGCGGGCAGATGGCGAGTTGCTGGCGCCGAAGCTGGAATGCGACAGCAAGGCCGCCTTCGGCGTAAGGCCGAAGCTGCGCACCTCGGCGGCCGCCAGCAGAGTCATTTCCGCGATCTCCTGGGCGGACGGATCGGTGTTCATATGGGTGTCGCACACAAACAACGCCCCGCCCTGCAAAATGAGGCAGGACAGCGCATAGATCCGGCGCACGCCAGGGCGGCGGGGGATGATCGGCATCACATATTCCATGTGCCGCCACCAATCGCCGCTGCCGCCGCAGATGGCCGCATCGACCTCGCCAGCTTGCAGCAGCATGGCGGCGACAACGGTGTTTCGGTTGCGCATCCGCCGCGCTGCAGCATCCGGCGGCACGCCACGGCGCCCGACCAGGGTTTGGTAGGCGGCCACCATCGGGGCGAACACCCCCTCGTCCAACTCAGGGTCCAGGATTCGCACCGTCTCGTTCAAATCCATCCGCAGGCCCATCTCGGCCACCCGCTTTTGAATGACCGCACGACGGCCGATCAGCACCGGCTCGGCAATGCCGTCATCCACCAGCGTCTGCACGGCGCGCAGAACGCGCTCGTCCTCACCCTCGGCATAGGCGATTCGCGCAGGGGCTGCGCGGGCGCGCTCGAACACCGGGCTCATCAGCTGGCCGGAGCGGAACACGAAGCGCTCCAGTTCCTTGCGATAGGCCACGAAATCGGTGATCGGCCGGCGCGCGACGCCGGAGGCGATGGCGGCGCGGGCAACGGCCGGGGCGATCTGCAGTATCAGGCGCGGATCGAACGGCTTGGGGATGATGTATTCGGTGCCGAACACCGGCGCCTGTCCGCCATAGGCGGCCGCCACCACTTCGGATGCTTCCACACGGGCCAGTTCGGCAATCGCCTCGACAGCGGCGAGCTGCATTTCCATGTTGATCGTCGTCGCCCCTACATCCAGTGCACCGCGGAAGATGAAGGGGAAGCACAGCACGTTGTTGACCTGGTTCGGGTAATCGCTGCGCCCAGTGGCCACGATCGCATCAGGCCGCGTGGCGCGAACGGCCTCCGGCAGGATCTCCGGCTCAGGGTTGGCCAGCGCCAGGATGATCGGCTTGGGCGCCATCTGCGGCAGCCACTCGGCCTTCAGCACGCGCGGTGCGGACAGGCCCATGAAAATATCGGCGCCCGCCAGCACATCGGGCAGCAGGCGCGCATTGGTCACGCGGGCATAGCGGCCCATGCGTTCATCCAGGTTCTCGCGCCCGGCATGCACCACGCCCTTGATGTCCGTGAGCGTGACGTTTTCGGCCTTCAGCCCCATCGCCACCAACAGGTCGACACAGGCCAGGGCCGCAGCCCCGGCGCCGGACGTGACCAGCTTCACGTCGCCCAGCGTCTTGCCCTGCAACACCAGCGCGTTGCGGACGGCGGCGGCCACGGTGATGGCGGTGCCGTGCTGGTCGTCGTGGAAGACCGGGATTTTCATGCGGGCACGCAGCTTGGCTTCGATCTCGAAGCATTCCGGCGCCTTTATGTCTTCAAGATTGATCGCGCCGAAGGTGGGCTCCAGAGCCGCCACCACTTCGACGAATTTGTCGGGGTCCTGCTCGTCCACCTCGATGTCGAACACGTCGATACCGGCGAATTTCTTGAACAGGACGGCCTTGCCCTCCATGACCGGCTTGCCGGCGAGAGCGCCGATATTGCCAAGGCCGAGCACGGCGGTGCCGTTGGAGATCACGCCAACAAGGTTGCCGCGGGCCGTGTATTCATAGGCAGCGTCGGGGTTTGCCACAATCTCTTCGCAGGCCGCCGCCACACCGGGCGAGTAGGCGAGTGCGAGATCACGCTGGGTGGCCATCCGCTTGGTGGCTTCAACGCTGAGTTTACCTGGGCGGGGCAGACGGTGGTAGTCCAGCGCCGCTTTGCGAAAATCATCGTCCATAGCCATCGAAATCTCCCGGGATCAGCAGCGGGCAAGATCGTCGGGTCTGGCGCACAAAGCAACTGCCTGAGATCGTTGGCAGCCACTTGCATTAGATGGGTATGCGGTCGAGAAGACTCGAACTTCCACGAGGTTACCCCCACAAGCACCTCAAGCTTGCGCGTCTACCATTCCGCCACGACCGCAGGGATGGAGGATGCGGCGTATAGCCGATGAACCAGCAGGCAGCAATGACCGACGACAAAGAAAATTTAAATAATCGCATCGCAGACCCGATCGATGATGCCCCCGTCTCGTGGCGAATCTCCGACGGGTTGACCCAATACCCCACGGCCTTGGAGACCATGCAGGCCCGTGCACTGGCCATTCGCGCCGGCACGGAACCGGAATTGGTGTGGATGGTGGAGCACCCGCCGCTCTACACCGCCGGCACCTCGGCCAAGCCGTCGGACCTGCAGGACCCGGACCGTTTTCCCACGTTCGACGCCGGGCGCGGTGGGCAATGGACCTATCACGGCCCCGGGCAGCGCACCGGCTATGTGATGCTCGACCTCACCCAGCCACACGGCATGGTGCAGGCGCGCGACGTGCGCAGCTATGTGTTCGGGCTGGAGGAATGGCTGATCCGCACGCTGGACCGCTTCGGCGTGCGCGGCGAGCGGCGCGAGGGCCGTGTTGGCATTTGGGTGACAGACCGGATGGCCGGCACCGAATCAAAAATCGCAGCCCTCGGCGTGCGCGTGACGCGCTGGGTCAGCTGGCACGGCGTGGCGCTGAACGTGGAGCCTGACCTTACCCATTTCAGCGGCATCGTGCCCTGCGGCATCGCCGAGCATGGCGTCACGAGCCTGCATGCGCTGGGCATTCTGGCGACCATGGACGAGGTGGACACGGCACTGCGGGAGGCGTGGTGCGAGGTGTTCGGACGTGCGGTGGTTATGGACGGACGGTGAGAGGGCGGCATTCAGCAAGAAGGCTTTCTTTATCTGAAGAAAAAGAAACAAAAAGACTTTCATCCTTTCGGCCCCGTGTCCTCGTAATGCCGCGAGAGGCGCCTCGACGAATGAAGATTATTGGTTCTTTTTTCAAAAAAAGATCTCTTCCCTTCCGTCAGAGCGTCGGCAGGCGAACAAAACCAGGCTGTTCGGGCGGCTCGGCAAATGCCTCGACAATATCAGCGACCACGGCGTGGCGTGGGCCACGCCGGCAGGCCCGGAGCAATTCCTGCACCGCGCCCTGGTCGCCGTCGATCAACGCCTCCACCGTGCCGTCAGCACGATTGCGCACCCAACCAGCGACGCCCAGCGCCTCTGCCTGGGCGCACAGCCAGTCGCGATAGCCCACGCCCTGCACGCGGCCGGCGATGATGATGCGGATGGCCGTCATGCAGCGCACAGGTCGAGGAACCGCCCGGCGGCGGCCACGTCCGTCGCAATACGCGCCATGCGGTGCTCGGCCTCATGGTCCCAGCCCCAGAATTCAGCCTGGTGGCGTTCGTCCAGCGTGGCGATCTCGTGTGCCTCACTGGCGGCCAGAGCGCCTGAGGCGACGGCCAGCCCCAGAACGAGGCTGCCGAACGAAGGGACAAGGATGCCCAGCGCGGCTAGGCGATGGGCATCAAACCGCGCCAGCGCCACCGTCAGCGCCGCGAGGGCTGCTTCTGGCTGCAACTGATGAACAATGCCCGCCGTGACCAGCAAACGAGCGCCGGTCTGTTCTGCCGCCCAGTCAAGCCAGGGCTGCCACTGTTCCGCCTGCCGCTCGACCAGAGCCTGCGGCTGCTCGGCGCGATAGCAAAGCAGATCGCTCTCGCCGTAGCGCGCCAGTTCCAGCACCACAGGCCCCGGATCAGGCGCCACACGCTCCTGCGCGGTGCCGGCCAGCCGGGTGAGAGGGAGGTCATCATACGACATCTCACCGCCCTTTGCCCCACCCGCGGCCTGCCATTCCTCGGCCACGCCCTTGGCCAGGGCCTGCGTCGGCAGCGTCAAAAAGCCGCCGCCCGGCACCCGGACCGGCTTGCCATCCAACGTCACCGACCAGCCTTGCTCGGCCTCGACAGCATCCGCACGGTCCCAAAAACGCTTCATGGCCTGATCAATCCCTCAAATCTCATCGTTATTTAAAATTCGGACGAGCGCCACGCGCGGCGGCCACCGCTGGCCCACAGGCGTCGCCGCCACGCTCGCCGGCAGCGGCATTGCCAAGGGTTGCGACCGGCTTGCGCCCAAGCCCGGCAAAGTTGCCCGCCAAACCCTCCAACGCACCGCCGGCATCGAGCGCCACATTTGGGCGCGTGAGGCTGCCGGTCATGCGCACGGGCAGCACAATCCCGGCGCCCCCTGTGCGCAGCAACGGCCGTATCTTCATTGCCAGCGTTTCATCTGCCAGATTCACCACGCCACCGCCCTGCACCAGCAACCGGCTGGCGTCGAGCACCAGCGACGACACCGTGGCCACGCCGCGTACAGCATCGATGCGAGTGGCAAAGCAGCGCAATTTCGTGCGACCGGCGCCCCCGGAGATCATATCCGTCGGGAGCTTTGCCACCTTCAGCAGATCCACCAAAATGCCAAGCAGGTGATTGTCCAACTCACCATCCGTCATCGCGACGCCAAATTTGCCGGCCACCGACGCCGCCAGTGCATAGGGCGAATTGCCGGATGCCGTGAGATCAGCCGCGACCTCGATCGTCCCGCTCGAATCGTCCGGCAAGCCAAATGCCGTCAGCAGCGGCTTCAGGGCGAGGCCGGGCGCGCTGATGGCCAGCGACAGCAGTTGCGGATCTTTGGTGTCATACCCCGCCCGCAACTCCATGCGGCCGCCGGGCAGCGTGGCCGTGAATGGGTCAAGAGCAGCCTTGCCCTGCGCCAGGTCCAACCGCCCTATGACGTCGCGGTAGACCGCGCCTCCGGACCGAACCTCACCGAACGCCCACCGCAAATCCACATCTTGTCGATCCAGCACGGCGAGATTGAAAGGACGACCGGAGATGAACCGCTTGGCCCCTGGCACAGGCGCGGGAGCTTGCGCCGGCGCCGCTGGAGCGGGGGATGCCGCAACCAATCGCGGCGCGGACAAAGCATCCGGAATGGCCGCCAGGACCCCGTCCAGATCCAGGCTTTTGCCTGACAATTGGCCCCGGAACGCCAGCCGGGGCTGCCGAGCGATCGTCAGATCACCCGCCACATCCCCATTGGCCCCGGCGAGCTTCAGGTTATGCAACACCACGCCCTGGGCCAATCCACCAGGGTCGGACGCTCTGACCTCGAATGCCAACCCGCGCAGACTCGGCAGCGGCCGCCCGGCCAGACCAGATAGCGTCGCCACATCAGGCACCTGTCCTGCCAGCGCCACGTCGAACCCATCTGGCCCAACAATAACGCCCTTGGCCGTCAGCGTGGCATCTCCGGCGCTGAACGCCAGATCAACCGGAACCGCATCGCTCCGCCTGTGCGGCGCCAGAAATGACAGGCGCCCCAGCGTGCCAGCAGCACGCCACTTCGTGCCGCCAAAAAGACCATCCAGTTCCATATGTGCGGCCTGGTCCAACGCCGGCGCGGAGAGCTCCAACCGCTCCATGCTCAACCCAGGCGCCAGATCTGCCAGATCGGCGGCGCCGGCATGCAGAGCGATGGCGGATGCCACCGGCGCGCCACTGTCATCGCTCACCTTGGCGGACGCCGACACATCACGCAGCGGCGGCAGCTTCTGGCCCACAAGCCAGCCCAATGCGCTCAGATCCGGCGCTGTCGCATCCAGGGTCAAGCGATACAGGCGCCCTTCCAGCGGAAGCCCCACAGTGCCGGATGCCGACAGCCGTGCGCCGTCAACACGAGCGACAACCTGCAACGGCCAGCCGCGCACCCCGGCCTCGCCCCCCATCAGGGCTTCAATCGGACCTGTTTCGGCCGAAAGGGCCACTGCGTGACCGTCCACACTGACATCGGCCTTGGCCGACACAGCGGCCTGCGCCCCCGCCGACTCGGCGGAAAACTGATTGATGAGGGCACTGCGGGTTTGATCACTGCGGGCATCTCGCCAGGTCAGCTTGCCCTCCATCACGCGCACCTCGCCGACGGCAAAAGATGGCGCCCCGGTCGGGGCAGGCGCCGTCACGGGCGCGGGCGCCTGCGCAGCACGCGGGGGCGTCTGACGATGGGCCGCGGGGGCAAAGCGCCAGTTGTTCTGACCGGACGCGCTGGTCTCAAGCATCACGTCCGGGTTCGTCACGTCCAGGCGCACAATCTCAACCCGGCCACGCATCAATGGCCACAGCGCCAGACGCGCTTCGACCTTGGACAGCGTCGCCATGTCAAGTCGGGAAAATCCCGTTGGGTTCGAAAGCCGGACATCCTGCGCCTGCAGGGTCGGTTGCAGCGAAAGACCGATGCTCAGTGGCCCTTGCAGGACAAGCTCACGCCCGGTCGCCGCACGCACGGCATCAACGATCCGCGGCTTGATGCTGTTCGGGTCAAACAGCAGCCACGTGGCCAGCGCAGCCACAACCGGCAGCGCCACAACGGTGGTGACAACGATCTGAAGTGACGTCGAGGATGTGCGGCGACGGCGTGACATGTGCGGCTCCGTGCGAACGGGCGGACACTACCTCCGGACCGGCGCGGATAGAAGGTGCCCGCCGGGCACCTCCTGGAATCTATCGGCGAATTGGCGGCGACAGCGGAGGCACGGTGAAGCCCATGGTGCGGAACGTGTCGGTCATGTGCGAGGCCATGTCGGCCTCGACGATCAATGTGCCGCCGGAGGGGTGTGGGAAGGAGATCTGGCGGGCGTGCAGGTGCAGTTTTTCACCCAGGCCGTCCACCAGAGCCGTGTTGCGGCCCTCGACTTCCTTGCCATACGGCGTATCGCCCAGAATTGGCGCGCCGATGGCGCCGCAGGAGACGCGCAGCTGGTGGGTGCGGCCGGTCAACGGTTTCATCTCCAGCCAGGCCAGCTTGCGGGCCGCATGGTCGAGCGTGCGGAAATCGGTGATCGCGCGCGCGACCTCGGTGTCATAAGGTCCGGCAACGGCGGCACGATCGCCCCGGTAGCCGTCGATCCGCACCAGATTGAGGTCAATCCGACCCTCAACCGGCACCGGACGGCCGACGACCACGGCCCAATAGGTCTTCTCCACATCGCGACCACGGAACGACGCGGCCAGCTTGGCGGCAACGCCGGGCGTGCGGGCGACCACGATCACGCCTGTGGTGTCCCGGTCCAGCCTGTGCACCAAACGCGGCCGATGCTCGGAGCCGAAGCGCAGGCCATCGAGCATGCCGTCCAGGTGGCGGTAGATGTTCGGCCCACCCTGGCTGGCGAGGCCAAACGGCTTGTTCAGCACGATCACATGGTCATCGCGATACAGAACCAGCTTCGACATCTCCTGCTCCAGCAGGGGATCGAACACCGGCGCCGGCCGCTCGGCTACAATCGGCGTGGACGGTGGCAAAGGTGGGATGCGGATGCTCATGCCGAAAGCAAGGCGCGTGCCGGTTTCGGCGCGCTTGCCGTCAACACGGATCTGGCCGGTGCGGCACAGTTTCTGGATCACGCCCTGCGTTGCGGACGGAAAATGACGGCGAAACCAGCGATCGAGCCGGAGATCGGCCTCATCGGCGGTGACGGTTTTGGTGGCGATGCTCATGACTTTTCCTCGCGCAGCTTCGCCCAATAGGCGAGCCGCTTGCCCAGTTCGCGCTCGAAGCCGCGATCACGGGGCCTATAGAAATTCTGACGGGCCAGTCCGTCCGGGAAGTAATTCTGGCCGGAGAACGCATCCTCCTGATCGTGGTCATAGGCGTAGCCGGCGCCATAGCCCAGGTTTTTCATCAATTTGGTGGGCGCATTCAGGATATGGGCCGGCGGCATCAGGCTTCCAGTGGCTTTCGCCGCCCGCATGGCAGCAGCGATCGCCTTATAGGCGGCATTGGATTTGGGTGCGGCGCCCAAATAAAGCACCACCTGGGCGAGCGCCAACTCCCCTTCGGGCGAGCCCAGCCGTTCATATGTCTCCCACCCTGCCAAGGCCTGAACCAGCGCCTGCGGGTCGGCAAGGCCGATATCCTCAGACGCAAATCGCACCAGCCGCCGTGCGATAAATCGCGGGTCCTCGCCGCCCGTCAGCATGCGCGCATACCAGTACAAAGCAGCATCCGAATCGGACCCGCGCAGCGACTTATGCAGGGCAGAGATTAAATTATAGTGTTCTTCGCGGTCCTTATCGTAAAGCGCGGCGCGCTTGGACAGCAGCTCGGACAGCGCCGACACGTCCATCGGCGTCGGGTCTTCCACCGCACCCAGTTGCTCGGCCAGATTGAGCAGATACCGGCCATCGCCATCCGACATCGCCCGCAAGGTTGCCCGCGCTTCGTCGGTCAGCGGCATTTTCCGATCCAGCGTCTCTTCGGCACGGACCAGCAGCGTTTCGAGCGCCGTATCATCCAGACGCTTCAGCACCAAAACCTGGGAGCGTGACAGCAGGGCTCCGTTCAACGCGAAAGACGGATTTTCCGTCGTGGCGCCCACGAGCGTGACCGTGCCGTTCTCGACAACCGGAAGAAACCCATCCTGCTGTGCCCGGTTGAAGCGATGGATCTCGTCAACGAACAGCAACGTGCCCTCGCCTAGCCTGCGGCGCTTGGTCGCCTCCTCGAACACCTTTTTGAGATCCGCAACGCCAGAGAACACCGCGGAAAGCTGGACGAACTCCAGGCCAGCCTCGGCGGCCAGCAGGCGCGCGATGGTGGTCTTTCCAACCCCCGGCGGCCCCCAGAGGATGAGACTCGCCAGGCTCCCACGCGCCAGCATGCGCGTCAGCGTGCCGTTCGGGCCGACCAGATGGTCCTGGCCCGCAACCTCAGCCAGGGCCTTCGGGCGCAGGCGATCAGCGAGTGGAGAAATCACCGCAGCCTCCCCAAAACCAAAACGACCCCCGCTCTTGTCGAACGAGGGCCGGCTTCGTGATCATAGATCAACTTCGCTGAACGAGTCAGCGAGGCATCTTATTCGCCGTCTTCGTCTCCGGCGACTTCAGCCTTCGGGCCGCTATCCAGGCCCTTGGCAGACACATCGCGGTCGACCAGCTCAATGATCGCCATGTCGGCGGCATCACCGTAGCGCATGCCGGCCTTCATCACGCGGGTGTAGCCACCCGAACGATCCTTGTAACGCTCAGCGATGACAGTGAAGAGCTTCGCCACAATCACGTTGTCGCGCAGCTGCGCATAGGCCTGGCGACGCGCATGCAACGTGCCGCGCTTACCGAGCGTGATCAACTTCTCGGTAACCGGACCCAATTCCTTGGCCTTCGGCAACGTCGTCGTGATCTGCTCATGTTTAATCAGCGCATGCGCCATGTTGCGAAACATGGCGAAGCGGTGGCTGGTGGTCACGCCGAGCTTACGGCCGGCTACCCCGTGACGCATGGTCTAAATCCCTAACTAAATATCAGTGCCAGTCCGCGTATTTCACAACGGGTGGCCGGGCTGATCGTATGATGGCAAGGCCTAGAATGGTTCTTCTAGACGCTTGGCCAGGTCTTCAACATTCTCGGGCGGCCAACCGGTGACGCTCATGCCCAACGAAAGACCCATGGAAGCCAAAACTTCCTTGATCTCGTTGAGCGACTTGCGGCCGAAGTTCGGCGTCCGCAGCATTTCCTGCTCCGACTTCTGAACGAGATCACCAATATAGACGATGTTGTCGTTCTTCAGGCAGTTGGCAGAACGCACCGACAACTCAAGCTCATCAACCTTGCGCAGCAGGTTGCGGTTGAACGGCAGATCGTCCTCAGGCTCCTCAAGACGCACAGCCTGCGGCTCATCGAAGTTGATGAACAGCTGCAGCTGATCCTGAAGAATGCGCGCGGCCAAGGCCACGGCGTCCTCAGGAGTCACGGCGCCATTGGTCTCGACGGTCAGCAGCAGCTTGTCATAGTCGGTGATCTGACCCACGCGGGTCGGCTCCACCTTGTAGGACACGCGGCGAACCGGTGAGAAGATGCTGTCGATCGGGATCAACCCAATCGGCGCATCCTCAGGACGGTTGGCGCTGGCCGGAACATAGCCCTTCGAGGAATTCACGGTGAATTCCATGCCGAGCTTCACGCCGTCATCGAGCGTGCAGATCACGAGATCGGGGTTCATCACCTCAATGTCGTGACCAGCCGAAATCTGGCCAGCGCGAACTTCACCAGGACCGGTGGCATTCAGCACCATGCGCTTCGGACCATCGCCATGCATGCGAAGGGCAAGCTGCTTGATGTTCAGCACGATGTCCGTCACGTCCTCGCGAACGCCGGCAATCGAGCTGAATTCATGCAGGACGCCATCGATCTGCACGGCCGTGACGGCCGCACCCTGCAGCGACGACATCAGAACGCGACGAATGGCGTTGCCAAGCGTCATGCCGAAGCCGCGCTCGAGCGGTTCGGCAATAATCGTGGCGACGCGCGCAGGATCGGAGCCGGGCTCCACGTCGAGCTTTTCCGGCTTGATCAGCGACTGCCAGTTCTTTTGGAGAACGAGGGACAATCTCATGTGCTGATCACACCCGCCGCCGCTTGCGCGGACGACAACCGTTATGCGGCACCGGCGTGGTGTCGCGAATGGCGGAGATCGAGAAGCCGACCGCCTGCAAGGCGCGCAGTGCGCTCTCGCGTCCCGAACCCGGGCCGTTCACTTCAATTTCCAACGTCTCCATGCCGTGTTCGCGGGCCTTCTTGCCTGCGTCCTCGGCGGCGACCTGGGCTGCATAAGGGGTCGACTTGCGGCTGCCCTTGAAGCCCTGCGCACCGGCCGACGACCAGGCAATTGTGTTGCCCTGTGCATCGGTGATGGTGATCATGGTGTTGTTGAAGGTCGCGGCCACATGGGCCACGCCGGACGTGATGTTCTTGCGTTCCTTTTTACGGGGACGCGAGGCGGCTGGCTTCGCCATGGTGAGGTGATCCTGTTCCAATCAGGCCGCGGCGGGAACGCCCCGCCGCGGCATCGTTCGTATGAAGACGAGCGGCGCGCGGAGCGCCTTACTTCGTCACTTTCTTCTTGCCGGCGATCGCGACCGCCTTGCCCTTGCGCGTGCGCGCATTGGTGTGCGTGCGCTGGCCACGGACTGGCAACCCGCGACGATGGCGCAGGCCGCGATAGCAGCCCAAATCCATCAGACGCTTGATGTTCATCGCAACTTCACGCCGCAAATCGCCTTCAACGCGATAATCGGCCTCGATGATTTGACGGATCTTGAGGACCTCGTCATCGGACAGCTGGTTCACACGACGATCGTCGGCAATGGCCAGCTTGGTGCAGATTTCCTGCGCCTTCGCTGGTCCGATACCGAAAATGTAGCGGAGGCTGATCTTTACCCGCTTGTTGGTCGGGATATTCACGCCGGCAATACGCGCCACGCCTTCGTCTCCTGGTCACACGCTACACGCCGAAATGGCCCGCCGCGGTCTATCTCTACAATCAAAAAATCCGGTCGAGACACCCACACACGCAGGCATCGTCAAGGGCGCGCACTATAGCCATGGCATCACAAGAGTCAACGAATTGAGATCAACATTTCGTGATATCGCAATAGACACGCCGACAGCGGCCGGGCACACACCCGGCACACTCATTCTCTATCCTACAGCCAGACCGTCCAGGATGGTGACCAGTTGCTTTGTCACATCAGCCATGTCCGACATGCCATCGACGCTGCGCAGACGCCCCAGCGCTGCGTAATGCGGCAGGATGGGGGCAGTCTGCTTGTGGTAGGCATCCAGCCGGGCGGCAACCGTCTCACGGTTGTCGTCAGCACGGCGAATAAACTCCGTGCTGCCACACCGATCGCACAAGCCAGCCGCCACGGTTGGATGAAAACTGTCGTGATAACCCGTGCCGCACTTGGCACAGGTGAAGCGCCCGGCAATCCGATCGACCAACGCCGAGTCGTCAACCTTCAGCTCAATCACCGCATCCAGATTCATCTTGTGGCTCTCAAGCATCGCGTCCAGCGCCAAAGCCTGCGGCACCGTGCGCGGAAAGCCATCCAAAATGAACCCGCGCGCGCAATCAGGACGCGCAATTCGGCCAGCGAGCATGCGGATGATGATCTCGTCCGAAACCAATCCCCCCGCCTCCATCACGGCCCGCGCCTGAAGGCCAACCTCGCTGCCGGCCTTCACCTCGGCCCGCAGCATATCCCCGGTGGAGATCTGCGCGATGCCGTAGCGATCCTCAAGAATTTTTGCCTGCGTGCCTTTGCCGGCGCCCGGTGGTCCCAGAAAAATGAGATTCAACGTCCTCGTCCCTTCACGCGCGCCTTCTTGATCATACCCTCGTACTGGTGCGCGAGGAGATGAGACTGGATCTGCGTCACGGTGTCCATGGTCACCGAAACGATGATCATCAGGCTGGTGCCACCAAAGTAGAACGGCACGCCATAGCGGCTGATCAAAATCTCCGGCAGCAGGCAGACCACGCACATGTAGATGGCGCCGATGGTCGTCAGGCGCGTCAGCACATAGTCGAAATAGCTGGCTGTGTTGGCGCCAGGCCGAATGCCCGGAATGAAGCCGCCGTATTTTTTCAGATTGTCCGCCGTCTCCTCAGGATTGAACACAACGGCGGTGTAAAAATAGCTGAAGAAGATAATCATCGAAGCGTAGGCGACCATATACATCGGCTGGCCGTGCGCGAGCGCGTTGCCGATGGCCTGCAGCCAGCTCGCTTCGCCGGTCTGCCCCGAAAAACCAGCGATCGTGGCCGGAATCAGCAAAATAGAACTGGCAAAGATCGGCGGAATGACGCCAGCGGTGTTGATCTTGAGCGGCATGTGCGTGCTGTCGCCGCCAAACATGCGCTGGCCAACCTGGCGCTTGGGATATTGCACAACGATGCGCCGCTGCGCCCGCTCCACAAACACCACAAGGGCAATCACAGCCGCTGCGATGACGATAAACGAGACGATGAAGACTGGGCTCAACGCGCCGGTGCGCCCAAGCTCAAGCAGACTGACCAAGGCATGCGGCAGATTGGCCACGATGCCGGCGAAGATAATCAACGATGTGCCGTTGCCAATGCCGCGTGCGGTGATCTGCTCGCCGAGCCACATCAGGAACATGGTGCCGCCCACCAGTGTCACGATGCAGGAGATACGAAAGAACATCCCAGGATCGATCACAGCGCTGCCCAGGCTGCCGCGCATGCTCTCAAGACCAATGGCAATGCCGTAGCTCTGGAACAATGCAATGAGCACGGTCAGATACCGGGTGTACTGATTGAGCTTTTTACGGCCCGACTCGCCCTCTTTCTTCAGCGACTCGAGCGCGGGGACCGCGGACGTCATCAGCTGAATAATGATCGAGGCCGAGATATACGGCATGATGTTCAGGGCAAACACTGTCATCCGCCCAAGCGCGCCGCCACTGAACATGTCGAACATGCCCAAGATGCCGCCGCCATGCTGGCTGAGCATTTCGCCCATCACCGTGGCGTCCACCCCGGGCACCGGGATGTAGGTGCCCAACCGGTACACAAGCAACGCACCCAGTGTGAACCAGATGCGCGCCTTAAGTTCGGTCGCCTTGGACAACGTCCCAAGGCTGAGATTTGACGCGAGCTGCTCAGCGGCCGAAGCCATGGTGGTATCCTCGTTAGAGGGTCATGCCGTCATGCGCATTGCACGGCCAGCGACCCTCGCCAAAAACGGACTTCATGCACGTGCGCCAATACGCTGCGCAGCGTTCCCCATAAAGGCAAACGGCGCCGCGCGGTCAACCCGCGCAGCGCCGAAAGTCTACATCATCGTCCCTCGGCGTGTCCCGCCCCCCATAACAGAGGCGGTGCACGTGCTCAGGAAGCGGCGTCTTCGGCCTTCGCCTTCGGCGCAACCGTCGTCGTCACCGTGCCGCCAGCGGCCTCGATGGCGGCAATGGCTGCAACCGAAGCGCCGGACACATGAATGTGCACGGCAACCGTGATCTCGCCGGAAGCCAACAGGCGCACGCCAGCCACTTGGCTGCCACGCATCAGGCCAGCATCCTTCAGCACCGCCTCGGTGATCGGCTGGCTCGCATCAATGCGGCCCAGTTCAATCGCTTTGGTGATGGCGCCGACGTTCACCGGTGCATATTCCTTGCGGAAGATATTGGTGAAGCCGCGCTTCGGCAGACGCCGATAGATTGGCAGCTGGCCGCCTTCGAAGCCGTTAAGAGCCACGCCCTCACGAGCGCTCTGGCCCTTATGACCCTTGCCGGACGTCTTGCCCTTGCCGGAACCGATGCCGCGTCCGAGACGCTTAAACTTCGGACGGGCGCCGGGGTTGTCGCGGAGATTGTTGAGTTCCATCAGACCACATCCTCCACCTTGATGAGGTGGGCCACCTTGCGGATCATCCCGCGCACCGAGGGAGTGTCCTCGAGCACGCGCGTCGCACGGATCTTGTTGAGACCGAGGCCAACCAGAGTTTCCTTCTGGCCGGGCTTACGGCCCAGAGCAGAGTTGATCTGGGTGACACGGACGGTCTTCTTGACTTCAGCTTCAGCCATGTTCGGCCTCCACGGCAGCATCCACCGGCGCATCACGCTTGCCGAGCAGATCACTGACCTTCTTGCCACGACGGGCAGCAACAGAACGCGGCGAAGCCGCGCGCATCAGACCGTCGAACGTGGCTTTCACCATGTTGTGCGGGTTGCGGCTGCCGAGCGACTTGGCAACCACGTCGTGGATGCCGAGCGCTTCGAACACGGCGCGCATCGGGCCACCAGCGATGATCCCGGTGCCGGCTGCGCACGAGCGCAGGACAACCGAACCAGCGCCGAAATGTCCGGTCACGTCGTGATGCAGCGTGCGGCCTTCCTTCAACGGAATGCGAACCATAGTCTTCTTGGCGCGCTCGGTGGCCTTGCGAATGGCCTCCGGAACTTCGCGCGCCTTGCCAGCGCCATAGCCTACACGACCCTTCTGGTCGCCAACAACGACGAGGGCTGCGAACGCAAAACGACGTCCACCCTTCACCACTTTCGCAACGCGATTGATGGTTACGAGCTTGTCGAGAAGCTCGTCGCCGCCATCACGCTCGCGCTCACGCTCGCGGCCTCTGCCGCCGCCGCCGCCTTCGCGGGGTTCACGTGCCATATTATTCTTCCTTAGAAGGCCAGACCGCCCTCACGGGCGGCCTCGGCCAGCGCCTTGACGCGGCCATGGTAAATGTACGAACCGCGATCGAAGACCACGATGGTCACGCCAGCAGCGAGCGCACGCTCGGCCACGAGCTTGCCAACCGCAGTCGCAGCGTCCTTGTCGGCGCCGGTCTTCAGCGCCGTGCGAAGGGCGCCGTCGAGGCTCGAAGCGGACGCAAGCGTGCGGCCAGCGACATCGTCGATCACCTGGGCATAGATGTGCTTGCCCGAGCGGAAGACGGACAGACGCGGACGCCCGATGGCCTTGCGACGCAGCTGGAAGCGGAGACGCGTCTTGCGCCGCTGCTGCAGATCTTTGTTGTCGGCCATTATTTCTTCTTTCCTTCCTTGCGGAGGATCTGCTCGTTCTCGTACTTCACACCCTTGCCCTTGTAAGGCTCAGGCGGACGCCAAGCGCGGATTTCCGATGCAACCTGGCCGACCTGGCGCTTGTCCATGCCGGAGACCTTGATCAAGGTTGGCTTCTCGCAGAAAATCGTGATGCCCGACGGAATCGGGTAGACGACGTCATGCGAGAACCCGAGGTTGATCACCAGGTTAGGTCCGGTAACCGCAGCGCGGAAACCCGTTCCGGTGATCTCCATCTGCTTGGAGTACCCCTCGGAAACACCCTTCACCAGGCACTGAACCAGCGCACGGGTTGTGCCCCACATCTGCCGCGCCGGCGTGGAGTTTCCACGCGGTGCGACCGACACCTTGTTGTCCTCGACCTTGGCGTCGACCTTGTCGGTCAACTTCAGTTCGAGCTTGCCGAGCTTGCCCGTGGCAGTCAGCAGGCCATTGACGATGGCCACCTGGACGCCGGCGGGGATCTCGACGGGATATTTGCCTACGCGAGACATATTGCTGTGCCCCTCAGAATACGCGGCAAAGCACTTCGCCGCCAACATTGGCAGCGCGCGCTTCGGCATCACTCAACACACCGCGCGGCGTCGACAGAATCGAGACGCCGAGACCCGCATACACGCGGGGCAGCTCCTTGATCTTCGAATAAACGCGACGGCCCGGACGGCTCACGCGGGAGATCTCTTTGATCACCGGCTCGCCTTCATTGTATTTCAGCTCGATACGCAGCTGAGAGACGCCAGCGCGAAGCTCCTCAGACGAGAAGCCGCGAATGAAGCCCTCGCGCTTGAGAGCATCGAGAACGTTGGCGCGCAGCATCGAAGCCGGGGCCACGCACGAGGCGTGACGGCTGCGCTGCGCGTTACGAATACGGGTGAGCATATCACCCAAGGGATCAGACATCGACATAATGCGGCTCCCTTACCAGCTGGCTTTGACCATGCCCGGAATCTGACCAGCACTGGCCAAGTCCCGAAGCGCGATGCGGCAGAGCTTGAACTTGCGATAGTTCGCCCGCGCACGGCCGGTCAGTTCGCAACGCAGACGAATGCGAACTTTCGCACCGTTGCGCGGCAGAGCCGCCAATTTCATTGTCGCATCAAACCGGTCTTCCACCGGAAGCGTACGATCCATCACGATGGACTTCAGCGCCGAGCGCTTGCCCTTGTCGCGGGCCGCCATGCCTTCCCGCTTTTTATTGCGGTTGACCTGAGAGGTCTTCGCCATTGTCTTCCAATCCTCCGGAACCTGTGGGGTCACCCCCACCGTTTTCCAATCACACCACGCAACCCGGCCGGGCCGCGCGTCAGCACAGTAAATCGGGTGTTAGCCGACCTGCTTCGGAGCAACTTCACCCGCGAACGGGATCTCGAATTCCTTCAACAAGGCTTTCGCCTCGGCGTCGGTCTTCGCCGTGGTCACGAACACGATGTCCATGCCGCGGATCGCGCCCACCTTGTCGTACACAATCTCGGGAAACACAATTTGTTCTTTGAGACCCATGGCAAAATTGCCACGTCCGTCGAAGCCGTTCGCCGAAATTCCGCGGAAGTCACGCACGCGCGGAAGGGCGATCGTCACCAGACGGTCGAGGAATTCATACATGCGCGCCTTGCGGAGCGTCACTTTGCAGCCAATCGGCAGGCCGGCGCGGATCTTGAAGCCGGCAATGGCCTTCTTCGCAATCGTCTTGACCGGACGCTGGCCGCTGATCAGCGTCATTTCTGCAATGGCGCTGTCGAGGATCTTCTGGTCGGCGGCGGCTTCGCCCACGCCCATGTTGATCACGATCTTTTCCAGACGCGGCACCTGCATCGGGTTCTTGTAGCCGAACTGCTTCTGCAATTCGCCACGAACCGATGCATAGTAACGCTTCTGCATGCGCGGCTGCTCTTCCGGCGAGGCTTTCGCCGGGCCGGCAGCAACCAGGCTCGCGTCGGGCTTCGCGCCGCGACGCTGAATCGGCTCGGCGCCCTGCGGCCCGCCACCCTTGCCGGACTTGCTGGGCGAACCCTTGCCGCCCGGTTTGCCCTTGTTCTTCGAATCGCTCACGATCTTGTCCTCAGCTCTCGATCACGGCGCCGGTGGCCTTGGCCACCCGCACCTTGCGGCCGTCTTCCAGCACGCGGAAGGCAACCTTGGTCGGCTTGTCCGAAGCCGGGTCGACCAGCATCAGGTTGGAAACGTGAATGGTCGCCTCGACCTCCACAATTCCGCCCGGCTGGCCCATGCCCTTGGCCTTGGTGTGCTTCTTGGCGATGTTGACGCCCTGAACCACGGCGCGTTCGTCCTTCGGCATAACCTTCAGGACTTCGCCGCGCTTGCCGCGATCGGCACCACTGGTGACGACGACTGTGTCGCCCTTACGAATACGAGCTGCCATGTTACAGCACCTCCGGCGCGAGCGAGATGATCTTCATGAACTTCTTTGCGCGAAGTTCGCGAACGACCGGGCCAAAAATACGGGTGCCGATGGGCTCCATCGACTTGTTGATCAGCACGGCCGCGTTGCGGTCAAAGCGGATGGCGCTGCCATCAGCCCGACGCACAGGGAACGCGGTGCGCACGATCACAGCCTGGTGGACATCGCCCTTCTTCACCTTGCCGCGCGGGATGGCATCCTTGATTGACACCACGATCACGTCGCCGACGGAGGCAGTCTTGCGCTTGGAGCCGCCGAGCACCTTGATGCACAGCACGCGCTTTGCGCCAGAGTTGTCAGCTACGTCGAGAGTTGCTTCAACAGCAATCATTGTACTACTTCCTAGGCCGAGACGAGTGCGGCATCAGAGGCTACAGGCTGGGGCTCGCCCAGCTTCACGCCATTGCGCTCGACGACCATCCAGGTCTTGCGCTTGCTGATGGGGCGGCATTCTTCAATGCGCACCTTGTCACCAATCTTGCACTCGTTGGCTTCGTCATGGGCTGCGTATTTCTTCGACAGCCGGATGAACTTCTTATACAGCGGGTGCATGACCCGACGATCGACCAGAACCGTAATGGTCTTGGTCATCTTGTCGCTGGTCACTCGCCCTGTGAGAACGCGCCGTGGCATCGCTCCCCCCCCTTACTTGGCGGCCGCAGAAGAGGTCTTCTTCTGGGCCATGATGGTCTTCACACGTGCGATGTCGCGGCGCACCTGGCGCACTTGACCCACACCCTCATTTTGTCCCGTGGCCCGCTGGAAGCGCAGGTTGAACTGCGTCTTGCGAAGGCCCAGCAACATTGCCTGCAATTCGTCCGCGGACTTGGTCCGCAGATCGGCTGGCTTGGCTTCCTTACTCATCTCACGCGTCTCCGATGCGGGTGATGAACTTGGTCCGGATCGGCAGCTTCGCGGCACCGAGGCTCAGCGCTTCACGCGCAAGCTCGGCCGGAACGCCATCGACTTCGAACATGATGCGACCTGGGGCGACCCGCGCCACCCAAAATTCCGGCGCACCCTTGCCAGAACCCATTCGCACTTCCGCAGGCTTCAACGACACAGGCACATCCGGGAAGATCCGGATCCACACGCGTCCAGCACGCTTCATCGCACGGGTAATCGCGCGGCGAGCCGCTTCGATCTGACGCGCGGTGATGCGCTCCGGCTGCATGGCCTTCAGGCCGAACTGACCGAAGTTGAGCGCCGTGCCACCTTTGGCAACACCCTTAATACGACCCTTGTGGGCCTTGCGGAACTTGGTCCGCTTAGGAGACATCATCTCAATTCATCCTTACCGCTGCGGCGCCTGTTCGGCGGCGCGACGGTCCTGAGCCGTCGGATCATTGGACAGGATCTCGCCCTTGAAGATCCACACCTTCACACCGCACGTGCCATAGGTCGTCTTGGCCGTTGCAACACCGTAATCGATGTCCGCGCGGAGCGTATGCAAAGGCACACGGCCTTCACGATACCACTCGGTGCGGGCGATTTCGGCGCCACCCAGACGGCCGCCGCAGTTGATGCGGATGCCCTGGGCGCCAAGACGCATGGCGGACTGCACGGCGCGCTTCATGGCGCGACGGAAAGCCACCCGGCGCTCAAGCTGCTGGGCGATGTTCTCGGCCACCAGCGTTGCGTCGATCTCGGGCTTGCGGATTTCGACGATGTTGAGGCTGACCTCAGACTTCGCCATTTTCGTCAGCTCCTTGCGGAGCGTCTCGATATCCTGGCCCTTCTTGCCGATCACCACACCAGGGCGAGCAGCATAGATCGTCACGCGTGGCTTCTTGGCCGGACGCTCGATGACAACGCGGCTAACGCCGGCGCCAGCAAGCTTCTTGCGCAGATGCGTGCGGAGCAGAAGATCGCCGTGCAACAGACGCGCATAATCGGCGTCCGCAAACCAGCGGCTGTCCCACGTACGGTTGATGCCGAGACGCAGGCCAATCGGATTGACTTTATGACCCATGTTACGCGGCCTCCCCGGCTTCGTCAGACACAACCGACGGCGGCAGTTCGTTCGAACGCTCGGCAACCACGATCTTGATGTGGCTGAACCACTTCTCGATGCTGGCGGACCGGCCACGGCCACGCGCATGGAAGCGGCGCATGACAACGGACTTGCCCACTTCAGCGCGCGCGACGACCAGGCGGTCGACGTCGAGCTGATGGTTGTTCTCGGCGTTGGCAATGGCGCTCTCGAGAACCTTCTTCACCTGTTGCGCAATGCGCTTCTTGGAGAAGGTAAGGGACGCGACAGCGGCGGCGGCTGGCTGGTTGCGGATCAAACCGGCAACCAGGTTCAGCTTGCGCGGGCTGATGCGGATGTTGCTCATCAAAGCCTGAGCTTCCGTATCGGCCAGCTTGCGAGGATATTTTGGCTTGCTCATGTTAGCCCCGCTTCGCCTTCTTGTCCGACGAGTGGCCGGTGAAGGTACGTGTCGGCGAGAACTCGCCGAACTTGTGCCCTACCATATTCTCGGTCACCTGCACCGGCAGGAACTTGTGTCCGTTGTAGACGCCGAAAACGAGGCCCACGAACTGCGGCAGGATCGTCGAGCGACGCGACCAGATCTTGATGACCTCGTTGCGGCCCGATGCCTTCGAAGCTTCGGCCTTGCCCAGCAAATACCCGTCAACGAACGGGCCTTTCCAGATGGAACGAGCCATGGCTCATTTCCCCTTGTTGCGGCGACGGATAATCAGGCTATCCGTCCGCTTGTTCACACGAGTCTTGTAACCCTTCGTCGGCTTGCCCCATGGCGTCACAGGATGACGGCCACCAGACGTACGACCTTCGCCACCACCATGTGGGTGATCGACAGGGTTCATGACGACACCACGCTGATGCGGCTTGCGGCCCAACCAACGCGAACGACCGGCCTTACCAAGCGACTGGTTCGAGTTGTCCGGGTTGGACACCGCACCGATCGTCGCCATGCACTCGCCGCGGACAACCCGCAGCTCGCCGCTCATCAGCTTCACCTGGGCGTAGCCGCTATCCTTGCCGACCAGCTGGGCGAACTGCCCGGCCGAACGTGCAATCTTGCCACCGGCGCCCTGCTTCATCTCGATGTTGTGGATGATCGTGCCCACAGGAATCGAGCTCAGCAGCATCGCGTTGCCTGGCTTGATGTCGACCTTGGCGCCAGCAATCACCGCATCGCCCGCTTTGACACGCTGCGGAGCAAGGATGTAGGCCAGCTCGCCGTCGGCATACTTCACCAGTGCGATGAAGGCGGTGCGGTTCGGGTCGTACTCAAGACGCTCAATGATGCCAGCCACATCCCACTTCCGGCGACGGAAGTCGACGATGCGGTAGGACTGCTTGTGTCCGCCGCCCCGGAACCGGCTGGTGATGCGGCCGTGGTTGTTGCGACCGCCGGAGTGGCTTTTGCCCTCCGTCAGTGCCTTAACCGGCTTGCCCTTCCAGAGCCCAGTGCGATCGATCAGAACCGTGCCACGCAGTGACGCGGTGACCGGCTTAAATTGTTTCAGTGCCATCGGCCGTTCTTCCCGATCACGCGAGCCCGGTGGTCAAGTCGATCGACTGACCAGCGGCGAGCGTCACATACGCCTTCTTCACATCCGAGCGGACACCCGGGCGGCCGCGGAAGCGCTTCGTCTTCCCCTTGGCCACCAACGTGTTCACGCCCGTCACTTTGACACCGAACAGAGTCTCGACCGCGGTCTTGATCTCGGGCTTGGTGCTGTCCATGGCAACCTTGAAGACAATCTGGTTCTTCTCGCCCAGCAACGTGGCCTTTTCGGTCACGACGGGGTTGCGGATGATGTTGTACATCGCCTCGCGGGAAAGAACCGGCTTGCGCTTCGGAGCCTTCTTGGTCTCGCTCATGCCAGGCGCTCCTTCAGGCCAGCAAGTCCGGCCGTGGTGATGGCCAGGACGTCATGGTTGAGGATGTCATAGACGTTGGCGCCGATCGTCGGCAGCACGTCCAGACCAATGATGTTGCGGCTCGCCAGCAGGAAGCCGCCGTCGATCTCGTGATCGACGATCAGTGCGGACTTCCAGCCCAGCACCTTCATCTTCGCAACCAGGTCGCGGGTTTTGGTGGCGCCAGCGGCCACGTCAATCACCACAAGCTTGCCATCGGCCTGCTTCTGCGAGAGAGCGGACAACAGGCCAAGGCGACGGATCTTCTTGGGAAGATCGTAGCCGTGATCACGAACCACTGGACCATGCACAACGCCGCCCTTGCGGAACTGCGGAGCGCGCAGCGAGCCCTGGCGCGCGTTGCCGGTGCCCTTCTGCTTGTATGGCTTGCGCGTGGTGCCAGACACCTCGCCCATGCCTTTGATCTTGTGGTTGCCCGAGCGACGCTTGGCCAACTGCCAATGCACGACGCGCGCCATAATATCTTCGCGCGGGGTGATGGCAAAAATCTCGTCAGGCAACTCGGCCGTACCGGCGCTGCCATTGTCGAGCGTCTTGATTTCGATCTGCATTTCTCTGTTCCTCAGACCGAAGCTTCGACAGGCGAAGCATCGGCCGCTGCCACGACGGCAACCTGACGAAGACCCGCAGGATACGGCGCATCGGCGTGGCGATCCTTCTTGATCGCATCGCGAACGAACACATAGCCGTTCTTGCCACCGGGAACTGCGCCCTTGACGAAGACGAGGCCCTTGTCCGAGTCGATGAAAGCGATCTCGAGGTTGAGCGTGGTAATACGCTCGGCGCCGAGATGACCTGCCATCTTCTTGTTCTTGAAGGTCTTGCCTGGATCCTGGCGGTTGCCGGTCGAGCCGTGCGAACGGTGAGACACCGACACGCCATGCGAGGCTTCAAGACCGGCGAAGTTCCAGCGCTTCATCGCACCGGCAAAACCCTTGCCCTTGCTGATGCCGCAGACATCGACCTTCTGGCCAACCACGAAATGGTCCGCGGAAAGATACGCACCGGTCTCGAGCAGCGCGTCCTCGGACACGCGGAACTCTGCCAGGCGCTTCTTCGGCTCGACTTTCGCGGCGGCGAAATGTCCCTTGTTGGGCTGCGAGACGTTCTTCACTTTCGCAGTTCCCCAGCCGAGCTGAACTGCTGTGTAGCCGTCCTTCTCAACCGTGCGCTGTGAAACGACCTGAACCTCATCGAGGTGCAGAACGGTGCACGGAACGTGAGTCCCATCCGCCTTGAAAAGCCGGGTCATGCCCAGCTTTACTGCTAGCAATCCTGTACGCATTAATTTCTTTCCCCAGAGGGACCCTTAACGCAGGTCCGTAGGCCAAAAGGAGATCCGAACCACTGTCCGGACCCTTAGTCAAAGAACAGTGGAGTTAAATCTTGATTTCGACGTCAACGCCGGCAGCAAGGTCCAACTTCATCAGCGCGTCGACCGTCTGCGGGGTCGGGTCGACGATGTCGAGAAGGCGGCGATGGGTCCGGATTTCGAACTGCTCGCGGCTCTTCTTGTCCACATGCGGGCTGCGGTTCACGGTGAAACGCTCGATGTGGGTCGGCAGCGGAATCGGCCCGCGCACCTGTGCACCCGTGCGCTTGGCCGTGTTCACGATTTCCTTGGTGCTGTTGTCGAGCACGCGGTGATCGTAGGCCTTCAGCCGGATGCGGATATTCTGGTTGTCCATAACGCAATCTTTCCTGCAGCCCGGGGCTTCATCACCCCGGGCGCTATTCGCGAGTCTTACTTCTTGGCAGGCGGAGCAACGTCAACGATCTGCGCGACGACGCCGGCGCCGACCGTGCGGCCACCTTCGCGAATAGCGAAGCGGAGACCTTCGTCCATGGCGATCGGCTGGATCAGCTCGACATCCATCGACACGTTGTCACCCGGCATGACCATTTCCACGCCCTCGGGCAGCGACACGATGCCGGTCACGTCCGTGGTGCGGAAATAGAACTGCGGACGATAGTTAGTGAAGAATGGTGTGTGACGGCCACCCTCTTCCTTCGTCAGGATGTAGCTCTCGGCCTTGAAGTTCTTGTGCGGCTTGATCGTGTTCGGCTTTGCCAACACCTGGCCGCGCTCGACGTCTTCACGCTTCGTGCCACGCAGCAGCGCGCCGATGTTGTCGCCAGCCTGGCCCTGATCGAGCAGCTTGCGGAACATTTCAACGCCGGTGACGATGGTCTTGGTGGTGTCGCGGATGCCGACGATCTCGACTTCCTCGCCAACCTTCACAATACCCGACTCGACGCGACCGGTGACGACCGTGCCACGACCCGAGATCGAGAACACGTCTTCGATCGGCATCAGGAACGGACGATCAAGAGCGCGCATCGGCTGCGGAATGTAGCTGTCCACAGCGGCCATCAGCTTCAGAACGGCTTCGCGGCCGATCTCAGGCTGCTTGTCCTGCAAGGCGCAAACGGCCGAGCCCATGATGATAGGGATATCGTCGCCCGGGAACTGATAGCTGCTGAGCAGCTCACGGACTTCCATTTCCACCAACTCGACGAGGTCGGCGTCGGCGATGTCCATCTTGTTGAGGAACACGACGAGAGCCGGCACGCCAACCTGACGGGCGAGCAAGATGTGCTCGCGGGTCTGCGGCATCGGGCCGTCAGCAGCGGAGACGACCAGGATGGCGCCGTCCATCTGGGCGGCACCGGTGATCATGTTCTTCACATAGTCAGCGTGACCAGGGCAGTCCACGTGAGCGTAGTGACGGTTGGCAGTCTCATACTCGACGTGAGCCGTCGAGATGGTGATGCCGCGCGCACGCTCCTCGGGAGCCTTGTCGATCTGGTCATACGCCGTGTAAATCGCACCACCGGTTTCCGCGAGCACCTTCGTGATCGCAGCCGTCAGCGACGTCTTGCCATGGTCCACATGGCCGATCGTGCCGATGTTGCAGTGCGGCTTGTTCCGCTCAAATTTCGCCTTGGCCATCGTGGTCTTCTCCGTGCCCGAACTACAAACGGGGGTTGGTTCTAAAGTCTTCGGTTACCAGCGATAGTGGCTGAATGCCTTATTGGCTTCGGCCATACGATGGGTATCTTCGCGCTTCTTCACTGCCGAACCACGGTTGTTCACCGCGTCCATCAGCTCGTTGCTCAAACGCTCTTCCATCGTGTGCTCACCGCGCTTGCGCGAGCTATCGATGATCCAGCGAATCGCAAGCGCCTGGCGGCGCTCGGTCCGAACTTCGACGGGCACCTGATACGTGGCACCACCGACGCGGCGCGAACGCACCTCGACGGCCGGCTTCACGTTGTCCAAAGCTTCGTGGAACATGCGCACCGGATCGGCGGCAGGGCCTCCACGCTTCTTCATGGTTTCCATCGCGCCGTAGACGATCCCTTCGGCGGCAGATTTCTTCCCGTCATACATCAGCGCATTCATAAAACGCGTGATAACGGTGTCGCCGAACTTCGCATCCGGCAGAATTTCACGCTTCGCAGCGCGGTGACGACGGCTCATAGCATTCCCTCTCTTACTTCGGCCGCTTGGCGCCGTAGAGCGACCGGCGCTTGCGGCGCTTCGGCAGGCCCTGCGTATCCAATACGCCGCGCAGGATGTGGTAACGCACACCCGGCAAGTCCTTTACGCGACCACCACGGATCAGCACCACAGAGTGCTCCTGAAGGTTGTGACCCTCACCCGGGATGTAGCTCACAACTTCAAAGCCGTTGGTCAGGCGCACCTTGGCGACCTTACGAAGCGCCGAGTTCGGCTTCTTCGGGGTCGTGGTGTAGACGCGCGTGCAAACGCCGCGCTTCTGCGGGCAGCCCTGCAAGGCAGGAACCTTGTTCCGCTTCGGTGCAGGCTCACGCCCGTTCGCGATCAGCTGGTTGATGGTCGGCATAGACCCTGTTCACTCCGTACTGCAAAAGCCCAAACCCAGGCCGTTTCCAAAGACAACACCCACAGAAGGCGGAAACCGCCCTGCGGGGTCCTATCACCACACGGCCTAAGCCCCAAGGGGCGGCGCCGCACGAGAGAAAGTGCCTGCAAAAACGACCCGATCAGGGGTCAGCTAAGGGCGCGGAACCTATGATGCGGCGGGGGATGAGTCAAGCAGGGATCGATGCCCTGGGCTGAAGAAACGTCGGGTATCTGCAACGCTTGGGAAGCAAGGCACGGGGTTTCACCCCTCGCTCCCCGCCCAAGGCGGAACCTCAGGGCACCATTCGATGATTGAATCACAAAGGGCCTGGAGGAACATATACACGGCGAGTTGTCCCCGACGTGTATGTGCTCTTCCAGGCCCTTTGAAACGCTCCGAATAGGGAGGTCCAGGGGCTCGGCCCCTGGTGGGGGTCGAGGGGGTGGAACCCCTCGCCTTGCCTTCCTTAGCGGTTGGTGAGAGCCGGTGTTTCCCCGCGCATGGCGCGCTGGTTGTCGCGCCCTGCGGCAATGCCGCGCAGGCGGTTCATCACCGAGCCTGTGCCGGCCGGAATAAGACGACCGACGATCACGTTTTCCTTCAGGCCCACCAACGTATCCACCTTGCCTGCGGTTGCGGCTTCGGTGAGCACCCGAGTCGTCTCCTGGAAGGAAGCGGCCGAGATGAAGCTGTGGGTCTGCAAGCTGGCCTTGGTGATGCCCTGAAGCACGGGCATCGACGTGGCCAGACGATCGCCTTCAGCGGCACGCTTGCGGTTTTCGTGATCGAAGTCGACGCGATCGATCTGTTCACCGGTCAGGAACGTGGTGTCGCCTGGCTCAATGATCTCGACCTTCTGCAGCATCTGGCGAACGATCACCTCGATGTGCTTGTCGTTGATCTTCACGCCCTGCAGGCGATAGACGTCCTGGATTTCGTTGACCAGGTAGTCGGACAGAGCGGGCACGCCCAGCACCTTGAGAATGTCATGCGGCACGCGCGGACCGTCGACCAACGGGTCGCCACGACGCACGAAGTCGCCTTCCTGCACGGAAACGTGCTTGCCCTTCGGCACCAGGTATTCGGTCTCTTCCTGGGTGTCGTCGTTCTTCACGATCACGCGGCGCTTGGCCTTGTAGTCCTTGCCGAATTCCACGCGGCCATCGGTCTCGGCGATGATGGCGTGATCTTTCGGACGACGGGCTTCGAACAACTCGGCAACGCGCGGCAAACCACCGGTAATGTCGCGGGTCTTGGAGCCTTCGCGCGGAATGCGCGCCAGCACGTCGCCGGCGGCCACCTCGACTCCGTTCTCAACCGAGAGAATCGAGTCAGGGCTGAGGAAGTAGCGGGCATCCGTGCCGTTCGGCAGGCGGATAACCTCGCCGTTGGCATCCTTCAGCTGCAGGCGCGGACGCAGGTCGACGCCACGGGTGTTCTGCTTGTAGTCGACGACCACCTTGGAGGTGAGGCCGGTGACTTCGTCCATCCGTTCGACGAGCGTGACGCCTTCGAGCAGGTCGAGGTATTCCAGACGACCGTTGCGCTCGGTGATGATCGGCAGGGTGTATGGGTCCCACTCGGCCAGCTTCTGGAGGCGGGTGACAATGGCGCCCTCATCCGTCAGCAGCTTGGCGCCATATGGCACGCGGAAGCGGGCGCGCTCACGGCCCTTCTCGTCGGTCAGGATGATTTCGCAGTTACGCGACATCACGATGGCGATGCCCTGCGAGTTCAACACCACAGAGCGGTTACGCATGGCCACGACACCGTCATGGCTGGCTTCGACGGAGCTGACTTCGGCGCCACGGGTGGCAGCGCCACCAATGTGGAAGGTGCGCATCGTCAGCTGCGTGCCAGGCTCGCCGATGGACTGGGCGGCGATGACGCCGACAGCTTCACCGACGTTGACCGGCGTGCCGCGGGCAAGATCGCGACCATAGCAGGCGCCGCAGACGCCGACCTTGGCTTCGCAGGTCAGCACCGAGCGGATCTTCATCTCTTCGACGAGCGCCTTCTCGATGATCTCGGCGTGCGGCTCCTCGATCAGCGTGTTGGCGGGCACCAGCAACTTGGCCGTCACCGGGTCCAGCACGTCCTCGGCCGTGGTGCGGCCCAGGATACGCTCGGACAGGGAAGCAACAACGTCACCACCATCCATCACGGCGCGAACCTGCAGGCCCAAGCTGGTGCCGCAATCGACCTCGACGATGATGCAATCCTGCGCCACGTCGACCAGACGACGCGTGAGATAGCCGGAGTTCGCGGTCTTCAACGCGGTGTCCGCGAGGCCCTTACGCGCGCCATGGGTCGAGTTGAAGTATTCAAGAACGGACAGGCCTTCCTTGAAGTTCGCGATGATCGGCTGCTCGATGATCTCACCGGACGGCTTGGCCATCAGGCCGCGCATGCCGGCAAGCTGGCGCATCTGCGCCGGCGATCCACGCGCGCCGGAGTGGCTCATCATCCACACCGAGTTGGTCGGGTAGCCGATCTCCTGGCGGGAGATCTCCTTCATCATGGCGCCGGCCACTTCGTCGGTGCAGCGCGACCAGGCGTCCACCACCTTGTTGTAGCGCTCGCCAGCGGTGATCAGGCCGTCCTGATACTGCTGCTCGAATTCCTTCACCTCGCCCTGAGTCTTCAGGATCATGGCGGGCTTGCTGGCGGGGATGATCATGTCGTCCTTGCCGAACGACAGACCGGCCTTCGCAGCGTTCGCAAAACCAATGCCCATCAGGCGGTCGGCGAACAGCACGCACTCTTTCTGGCCGCAATGACGGTACACGGCGTCGATCACGTCCGACACGTTCTTCTTGGTCAACTGACGGTTGATCAGGCTGAACGGGATCAGCGGGCTCTTGGGCAGCACCTGGGCAATGATCATGCGGCCCGGGGTGGTGATGACCTTGTGCACGACCGGCTTGCCATCGGCATCGACCGAGTGGAAGCGGGCGCGGATCTTGGTGTGCATCTGCACGGTCTTGGCGGCGAGGCCGTGCTCGATTTCACCGATCGTGGAGAACGCGATCGGGCCAGGAACCTTGACCTCGCCCTTCTTGTCCACAGTGGCCTCATCCGGAGCCACGCGGAATTCCGGCGTCTCCAGCGACAGGTAATAGATGCCGAGCACGATGTCCTGCGACGGCACGATGATCGGCTTGCCGTTGGCAGGGCTGAGGATGTTGTTGGTCGACATCATCAGAACGCGGGCTTCAAGCTGGGCTTCGAGCGACAGCGGCACGTGAACGGCCATCTGGTCGCCGTCGAAGTCGGCGTTGAAAGCGGTTGTCACCAGCGGATGCAGCTGGATGGCCTTGCCTTCGATCAACACCGGCTCGAACGCCTGGATGCCCAGGCGATGCAGCGTCGGCGCGCGGTTGAGCATCACGGGATGCTCGCGAATCACTTCCTCAAGGATGTCCCACACCTCGGGACGCTCCTTTTCCACCATGCGCTTGGCGGCCTTGATGGTGGTGGCGTGACCGTATTTCTCAAGCTTTGAATAGATGAACGGCTTGAACAGTTCGAGCGCCATCTTCTTCGGCAGGCCGCACTGGTGCAGCTTCAGCTCAGGCCCCACAACGATGACCGAACGGCCAGAGTAATCGACGCGCTTGCCGAGCAAGTTCTGGCGGAAGCGGCCCTGCTTGCCCTTCAGCATGTCGGACAGCGACTTCAGCGGACGCTTGTTCGCACCGGTGATGGCGCGGCCACGGCGGCCGTTGTCGAACAAGGCGTCGACCGATTCTTGCAACATACGCTTCTCGTTGCGCACGATGATGTCCGGCGCGCGCAGTTCGATCAAGCGCTTCAGGCGGTTGTTGCGGTTGATGACGCGGCGATACAGGTCGTTCAGGTCGGACGTGGCGAAACGGCCGCCATCGAGCGGAACCAGCGGACGCAGCTCAGGCGGGATGACCGGGATGACTTCGAGAATCATCCAATCCGGCTTCGCACCCGACTCGGAGAACGCCTCGATCAGCTTCAAGCGCTTGACCAGCTTCTTGCGCTTGGCTTCGGACGTCGTCTCACGCAGATCGGTGCGCAACTTCACCTTCTCGGCATCGCTGTCGATCTTGGACAGGATGTGCTTGATCGCCTCGGCGCCGATGGCGGCCGTGAAGGCGTCTTCGCCGAATTCGTCCTGCTTGGACATCAGGCCGTCTTCGGTGAGCAACTGGTGCAACTTGAGGTCGGTCGTGCCCGGCTCAAGAACCACATAGCTCTCGAAATACAGAACCTTCTCCAGCTCCTTCAGCGTGAGGTCGACCATCAGGCCGATGCGGCTTGGGAGCGACTTCAGGAACCAGATATGGGCAACCGGCGAGGCCAGCTCGATATGACCCATACGCTCGCGGCGCACTTTCGCCAGCGTGACTTCAACGCCGCACTTCTCGCAGATGATGCCGCGGAACTTCATGCGCTTGTACTTGCCGCACAGGCACTCGTAGTCCTTGATCGGCCCGAAGATGCGGGCGCAGAACAGGCCATCGCGCTCGGGCTTGAAGGTGCGGTAGTTGATGGTCTCTGGCTTCTTGATCTCACCATACGACCATGACCGGATCTGCTCCGGGGAGGCCATCTGGATCTTGATCTGGTCGAACGTCATGGACTGGCCGGCCTGGCCAAGGATCTTCATCAGCTCGTTCATGCTGAAACTCCTGAAGCCGCCGGGGTAGCACCCCGGCGGACTTGAAAGAAACGCGTTTTAATCAGTCGGACTGCACCCGAACTCAAGACGGGCGCATATCCAGTTCGACGTTGAGGCCGAGCGACTTCAGCTCTTTCACCAACACGTTGAAGCTCTCGGGAATACCGGCTTCGAAGTTGTCCTGCTCGCGCACGATGGCTTCGTAGACCTTGGTGCGGCCCGACACGTCGTCGGACTTCACCGTCAGCATTTCCTGCAGCGTGTAGGCGGCGCCGTAAGCCTCAAGCGCCCAAACTTCCATTTCTCCGAAGCGCTGGCCACCAAACTGCGCCTTGCCGCCCAGCGGCTGCTGGGTCACGAGCGAGTAAGGCCCAATCGAACGCGCATGGATCTTGTCGTCGACCAAGTGATGCAGCTTGAGCATGTAGATGATGCCCACAGTCACCTTACGCTCGAACGGCTCGCCGCTGCGGCCATCGGTCAGCATCATCTGGCCAGACGTGGCGAGACCCGCCGTGGTCAGCATGCCTTCGATATCGCTCATGCGAGCGCCATCGAACACCGGGGTTGCAATCGGCACGCCCTTCTTGAGGTTGTCGCACAGCTCGGTGAGCTGGGCGGTTTCCATCGGAGCGATCTGCTCCTCGAAGATCTTGTCGCCATACGCGTCACGCAGTCTGTCGAGCAGCGGCTGACGCGCCTCGCCATTGCGGCGATACTCCTCCACCAACTCGCCGATCTGCTTGCCGAGCGTGGCGCAGGCCCAACCCAGATGCGTCTCGAGGATCTGACCCACGTTCATGCGCGACGGCACGCCCAACGGGTTCAGCACGATGTCGACAGGCGTGCCGTCCTCAAGGAACGGCATGTCCTCGATCGGGTTGATGCGGCTGACCACACCCTTGTTGCCGTGACGTCCGGCCATTTTGTCGCCCGGCTGAAGCTTGCGCTTCACGGCCACGAACACCTTGACCATCTTCATCACGCCTGGCGGCAGCTCGTCACCGCGCTGCAGCTTCTCGACCTTCTGCTCGAAACGGGCCTGCAACTTCGCAATTGCGGCGTCGTATTCGCGCTTCAGAACCTCGAACTCGCCCATCACGGCGTCGTCCTGGACGCCGATGTTGCGCCACGAACCACGTGGGTGTTCAGCGAGCACTTCCTCGGTGATCAACGTGCCGGCCTTGAGGCCCTTGAACCCGCCGGCCGCTTTCGCGCCCAACAGCTTCTCGCGCATACGGTTCAGGAACGAACGCTCCTGGATCGCCTTCTCGTCGTCACGGTCCTTCGCAAGACGCTCGATCTCGGCGCGCTCGATGGCCATCGCGCGCTCGTCCTTGTCGACACCGCGGCGGCTGAACACGCGCACATCGACGATCGTCCCGGTGGTGCCCGGGGGCAGCTTCAACGAGGTGTCGCGAACGTCCGATGCCTTTTCGCCGAAGATTGCGCGCAGCAGCTTCTCTTCCGGCGTCATCGGGCTTTCGCCCTTTGGCGTGACCTTGCCGACCAGAATGTCGCCCGGGTTCACTTCGGCGCCGATATAGACGATGCCGGCTTCGTCCAGGTTCTTCAGCGCTTCTTCACCCACGTTGGGGATGTCACGCGTGATTTCTTCCTGGCCGAGCTTCGTGTCGCGCGCCATCACTTCGAATTCTTCGATGTGGATGGAGGTGAACACGTCGTCGCGCGCAATGCGCTCCGAGATCAGAATCGAGTCTTCGAAGTTGTACCCATTCCAAGGCATGAACGCGACGAGCACGTTGCGGCCGAGGGCCAATTCGCCCAGTTCCGTCGATGGGCCGTCAGCGATGATGTCGCCGGCGGAAACGCGATCACCGACGCGCACCAGCGGACGCTGGTTGATGCAGGTGGACTGGTTGGACCGCATGAACTTGCGCAGACGATAGATGTCCACGCCCATGGTCATGCCGTCTTCGCCGGTCGCGCGGACCACGATGCGGGCGCCGTCGATCTGGTCGATGACGCCTTCACGCTTGGCCACGATCGTCGCACCCGAGTCGCGGGCCACGGAAGCTTCCATGCCGGTGCCCACGAGCGGGGCGTCGGCACGGACCAGCGGCACGGCCTGGCGCATCATGTTCGAGCCCATGAGCGCGCGGTTCGCGTCGTCGTTCTCAAGGAACGGGATGAGCGCTGCGGCCACGGACACAAGCTGCTTTGGCGAAACGTCGATGGCGGTGACGTCTTCCGGCTTCACCAGACGGAAGTCGCCCTGCTTGCGCACGGACACCAGTTCCTGGGTGAAGCGGCCGCCGGCATCCATCGGCGCGTCGGCCTGGGCGACGACGAGCTTCTCTTCTTCCATCGCCGACAGGTAACGCGGCTCTTTCTGAACCACGCCGTCCTTGACCAGCATGTACGGGGTTTCGATGAACCCGTACTTGTTGACCTTGGCGAAAGTGGCCAGCGAGTTGATCAGGCCGATGTTCGGGCCTTCTGGCGTCTCAATCGGGCAGATGCGGCCGTAATGCGTCGGGTGCACGTCGCGCACTTCGAAGCCGGCGCGCTCACGGGTCAGACCGCCAGGTCCCAAGGCGGACAGGCGGCGCTTATGCGTCACTTCCGACAGCGGGTTGGTCTGGTCCATGAACTGCGACAGCTGCGAGGAGCCGAAGAACTCACGCACGGCGGCTGCTGCCGGCTTGGCGTTGATCAGGTCGTGCGGCATCACGGTGTCGATGTCGACGGAGCCCATGCGCTCGCGGATGGCGCGCTCCATGCGGAGCAGGCCAAGGCGATACTGGTTTTCCATCAACTCGCCGACGGAGCGCACGCGACGGTTGCCGAGGTTGTCGATGTCGTCGATCTGGCCGCGCCCGTCCTTGAGCTCGCACATGATCTTGACGGTCTTGAGGATGTCTTCCTTGCGCAGGATGCGCATGGTGTCCTCGGCCTCGACGCCCAGGCGCATGTTCATCTTCACGCGACCCACGGCCGAAAGGTCGTAGCGGTCGGTGTCGAAGAACAGGCCGCGGAACAGGTTCTCGGCAGTCTCAGGCGTCGGCGGCTCGCCGGGGCGCATGACGCGATAGATGTCGATCAGCGCATCGTCACGGCCGGAGTTCTTGTCCACGGCCAGCGTGTTGCGGATCCACGGACCGTTCGACTGGTCGACGGCAAGCGTCGGCAGGCGATCGATGCCGGCATCCTCAAGGGCTGCGAGGCGGGCTTCGGCGAGCTCTTCGCCGGCTTCGGCATAGATCTCGCCGGTGTGCTCGTTGACCAGGTCAACAGCCACGAAGCGGCCGAGCAGATCGGTACGGCCGACCAGCACTTCGCTCGTCTTTTCAGCGATCTTGCGGGCGGTGCGCGAGGTCAGCTTGGTCTCGGCCTCGGCGACGATCTCGCCGGTCTGTGCGTCCACCAAAGGCTCAAGCAGCTTGATGCCACGGAACGCCTCGGGGTCGAACGGACGCGCCCAGCCCTTGGGGGTGCGGCTGAACACGACCTGCCCGTAGAAAATCGAGAGGATTTCCTCGGCGTCCATGCCCTTGATTTCGTTCAACTCAATCGGCTCGCCCTTGGCGATGCGGGCCTGACGGAGGATGTCGGTCTCGGCGCTGTCGAGCGCATACAGCAACGTTGTGATCGGCAGCTTGCGCTTACGGTCGATGCGAACGTAGACGAGATCCTTGCTGTCGAACTCGAAATCGAGCCACGAGCCGCGATACGGAATGACGCGGGCGGCGAACAGATACTTGCCCGACGAATGCGTCTTGCCCTTGTCGTGGTCGAAGAACACGCCCGGGCTGCGGTGCATCTGCGAGACGATGACGCGCTCGGTGCCGTTGATGATGAACGTGCCGTTATCCGTCATCAGGGGCATGTCGCCCATGTAGACCGGCTGTTCTTTAATGTCGCGGATCGAGCGCGCGCCGGTGTCCTCGTCGAGGTCCCAGACGATCAGGCGCAGGATGACCTTCAGCGGAGCGGCGAAGTTCAGCCCGCGCTGGATGCATTCCTCGACATCGTATTTCGGCTCTTCCAGCTCATAATGAACGAATTCGAGGCGCCCGCGCCCGGCGAAATCGTCGATCGGGAAGACCGACTTGAAAACTTCCTGCAGACCGGTGTTGGTCCGGCTGTCATGCGGCGTATGCATCTGGAGGAACGCTTCGTAGCTCGAGCGCTGCACATCGATCAGATTTGGCATCTGGGCCACTTCAGGGATACGCCCAAAGCTCCTGCGGATGCGTTTCTGGCCGGTGAAGGACCTCGTGATCGCGTTCATGCCTGTCCTGATCCCCGTGGTTTGTTCGTCAATTCTGGTCGCATGAGAGGTCCAGCAAGCGCCCCGACCACTCTGGGGCATATCAAATTATGGTGCGAAGGGCCGAAGCAAAAGGGGCCGCAACGCGGAATGGGACGGAAACCAACGTGGCTTCCGTCCGATCCAGATCAGTGCCGCATCGAAATGCGGCCCAGATTACTTCACCTCGACGGTCGCGCCGTTGTCTTCAAGAAGCTTCTTGATCTTGGCGGCTTCGTCCTTCGTGGCGGATTCCTTGATGACCTTCGGAGCGCCTTCGACCAGGTCCTTGGCTTCTTTCAAGCCGAGACCCGTGATCGCACGGACTTCCTTAATCACGTTGATCTTCTTGTCGCCAGCGCCGGTCAGCGTGACCGTGAATTCGGTCTGCTCTTCGACGGCAGCAGCAGGAGCAGCGGCAGCGGCCGGGCCAGCAGCGGCCACGGGAGCAGCGGCGGATACGCCCCACTTCTCTTCCAGCATCTTCGACAGTTCGGCGGCTTCCAGAACCGTGAGGGCGGAAAGCTCGTCGACCAATTTCACCAAGTCAGCCATATTCATCGTCCTTATAAGTATAGTCTGGTCAGTTCCATTCAAGGCCGGCTGACATACGTCATGCCAGCCTTGCGGCTGTTCAGGCTTGGGTGTGTGTTAAGCAGCT
Organism: Acetobacteraceae bacterium; assembly: GCA_040399685.1. Taxonomy (GTDB): domain Bacteria; phylum Pseudomonadota; class Alphaproteobacteria; order Acetobacterales; family Acetobacteraceae; genus CAIQQQ01. The sequence continues at coordinate 69,048 of JBBART010000002.1, read as the reverse complement.
TCGGCTGTATCAGCCTCGCCTTTGTCCGCGAACGCAGCCAAGACCCGCGCGATCTGTCCGCCAGGAGCCTGGAGGATGCCAGCGATACGGGTTGCCGGGGTCTGAATCATCCCCAACAGGCCAGCACGCAACGCATCCAGGCTTGGCAGCTCGGACAGCGCCTTGATTCCATCCGCACTAAGCGTCTGGGCTCCAAGCGCTCCACCGAGCACGACGAACTTATCATTGGTCTTGGCGAACTCGACGGCAGCCTTCGCCACAGCCACTGCATCACGCGACCACGCAAGCGCGGTCGGGCCCTTCAGCAGCGGAGCGATGCCATCGAATTTGGTTCCGTCCAAGGCAAGGATGGCCAGCCGGTTCTTCGCGACCTGATAGTTTGCACCCGCCGCCCGCATAGAACGCCGCAGTTTGGTGACATCAGCGACCGTCATGCCCTTGTTCTGGGTCACGACAACCATCGAGGTCTCTGCGAACACGCTCGCGAGCGAGGCTACGAACTCTCGCTTCTCCGTACGGTCCAAATCCCGTCTCCGATCGGTGGCCTGGTGCGTGTGGACCGCATCAGACCGGTTTTGCCCAAATGGGCCAGCCGAACACCCAAACTCCAGGCGCCCGGGGTGACCCGGTTCGCCTGTCCATGCCCAACCGCCTGCGCGGTCGAACCAGCCGGAACCGCCAGAAAATAACGGGCCTTGCGGCCAATATCTCCGGGCATCCCCGTCTCCCGTGCGCGATTCCGAAGAATCCTTAATGCTTTTGAGGCAACGTACGGTCTCGGACAGGATCGGGGGCTCCCGCCCCCTGCCCGCCTTGCATCGCTGCAAGGCGAATAGCGAAAAACCGCCCACCCCTTTTCAGGGGCAGGCGATTAAAATCAAACGCCCAGCGAGTTCACGTCGACGCGCACGCCCGGGCCCATCGAGGAGCTGACGGCAACCTTCTGCACGTAAACGCCCTTGGCGCCAGCCGGACGGGCCTTGACGATGGCATCCGCGAACGCGCGAGCGTTCTGCAGCAGGCTTTCGTCCGTGAAGCTCGCCTTGCCGATGCCGGCGTGAACGATACCGGCCTTCTCGGCGCGGAACTCAACCTGGCCGGCCTTGGCGGCCAGAACGGCGCCCTTGACGTCCATGGTCACGGTACCGAGACGCGGGTTCGGCATCAGGCCGCGCGGCCCGAGGATCTTACCCAGACGACCGACGAGGGCCATCATGTCCGGCGTGGCAATGCAGCGATCGAAGTCGATCTCGCCGGCCTGGATCTTCTCGCCGAGGTCTTCGGCGCCGACCACGTCCGCACCGGCGGCGCGGGCTTCGTCAGCCTTCGCGCCACGGGCGAACACGCCGACGCGCAGGGTCTTGCCGGTGCCGTTCGGCAGGCCGACGAGACCACGGACCATCTGGTCAGCGTGACGTGGATCGATGCCGAGGTTCATCGACAGCTCGATGGTCTCGTCAAACTTCGCGGTGGCATTCTTCTTGGCCAGCGAGATGGCTTCGGCCAGATCGTAGGACTTCGTGATGTCGACCGTCTTGCGGGCGGCTTCGAGGCGCTTGTTGTGTGCCATGTGTTCAGCCCTCCACCACGGTGAGACCCATCGAGCGGGCCGAGCCGGCGAGCATGCTCACGGCGCCTTCGACATCGTTCGCGTTCATATCTTTCATCTTCGTCGCAGCGATCTCACGCAGCTGGTCGTAGGTCACGCGGCCGATCGGCGCGCCCTTGCCTGGCGTGGTCGTGCCCTTGGTGATGCCAGCCGCCTTCTTGAGGAAGTACGTGTTTGGCGGGGTCTTCATCACGAAGGTGAACGTGCGGTCACCAAACGCGGTGATGACGACTGGAATGGGCATGCCCACTTCCATCTGCGCCGTCAACGCGTTGAATTCCTTCACGAACGACATGATGTTCAGGCCGCGTTGACCCAAAGCCGGCCCGATCGGCGGGGACGGATTTGCCTTGCCAGCCGGCACCTGCAACTTAATGTAGCCAACAATCTTTTTCGCCATAATCCCAGGCTCTTTTCCAGGGACCGCGGTGCATACGATTTCTCCACGCACGATGCGTGGCGCGAAATCTCCCGCGTTCCAAATGAGAGCGGGGAGCTAGAGGATATTTTCGGCGGCGTCCAGAGGAAATATTCACCGATGGCTTATTGTCATACGTTGCGCGGAACCCGCTATCGCTTCGAGACGTTGCGCGCGTTGCTCGCAGCCGCCTCGCCGCACCGGTCGGGCGACGTGCTGGCGGGGGTTGCGGCGCGGTCAGCCACCGAGCGGGTGGCAGCCCAGATGGCGCTGGCGGACCTGCCGCTGTCGGTGTTCCTCTCCGAGGCGGTGATCCCTTACGAGGCGTGCGACGTGACGCGGCTGATCATGGACAGCCATGATCGCAGCGCCTTTGCCCCTATTTCGCACCTCACCGTCGGCGGGCTGCGGAATTTTCTGCTGGCCGAAAGTGATCTCGCCGGGCTTCGCATGGGGCTGACGCCGGAGATGGTGGCGGCGGTCAGCAAGATCATGCGGTTGCAGGATCTGGTGTCGGTGGCCGCCAGATGCCGCGTCACGACGGCGTTTCGCTCCACCATCGGCCTACCGGGCCGGCTTTCGGTGCGCCTGCAACCCAATCATCCCACCGACGACCCGGCCGGCATCGCCGCGAGCACGCTGGACGGACTGCTGCTCGGCGCCGGGGATGCGGTGATCGGGATCAACCCCGCCACGGACAGCCCCGAGGCCACCAGCCGGCTGTTGCATATGCTGGACGGGCTGATCGAGCGGGCCGGCATTCCCACGCAAAGCTGCATCCTGGCCCATGTGACCACCACGATGCGCTGCATCGAGGCCGGTGCGCCGGTGGACCTGGTGTTCCAGTCGATCGGGGGCTCGCAGGGCACCAACGAGTCGTTCGGCATCACGCTGGGGATGCTGGCGGAAGCGCAGGACGCCGCATTGTCGCTGCAGCGCGGCACGGTGGGGCAGAACGTGATGTATTTCGAAACGGGCCAGGGCAGCGCGCTGTCGGCCAACGCCCATCACGGCGTGGACCAACAGACCATCGAGACGCGTGCCTATGCCGTGGCGCGGGCGTTCAATCCGTTGCTGGTCAACACCGTGGTGGGCTTCATCGGCCCGGAATACCTCGCGGACGCCAAGCAGATCACCCGCGCCGGGCTAGAGGACCATTTCTGCGGCAAGCTGCTCGGCCTGCCGATGGGGGTGGACGTTTGCTACACCAACCACGCCGAGGCTGATTCCGACGACATGGACGCGCTGCTGACGCTGCTCGGCGTGGCCGGCGTGACATTCGTGATGGGCGTGCCAGGGGCTGACGACATCATGCTGTCGTATCAAAGCACCTCGTTTCATGACGCGCTGTATGTGCGCGCGGCACTTGGGCTGCGGCCGGCGCCGGAGTTCGAGGCGTGGCTGCACCGCATGGGGTTCGACGGCGCGACGCCAGAATTGCTGCCCCCCAGCATCGCCGGGATGCTCGCGGCATGAGCGTCCCCACGCGCTGGGCCGATTTGCGCCGTTTCACCCCCGCCCGCGTGGCGCTGGGGCGCGTGGGCAATGGGGTGCCGACCGCGGCGCATCTGGCATTCCAGGCAGATCATGCAGCAGCGCGGGATGCGGTTCATGCGGTGCTGGATGTGGAGGCGCTGCAACGGGATTTGGATCGGCCTTGCGTCGTTATCCGCAGCGAGGCACCGGATCGGGCGAGCTATCTTCGCCGGCCCGATCTGGGGCGACGGCTGCATCCGGATATCGTGCTGGCGCCACAGCCGGGCTGCATCGCCATCGTGATCGCGGACGGTCTGTCAGCGATTGCCGCGCAGCGCCATGCGGCCGCCCTGGTGGTGGCTCTCGGTGAGACCGGGCCGATCCTGATCGCCACCCAGGCGCGCGTGGCCCTTGGAGACGATGTGGGCGGCGCGTTGCAGGCCGAGGCGGTTCTGGTGCTGATCGGTGAGCGGCCCGGCCTGACATCGGCGGACAGCCTGGGCGCGTATCTCACGTGGCAGCCGAAGCGGGGCTGCGTGGATGCGGCGCGCAACTGCGTGTCGAACATTCGGCCAGGTGGTTTGCCGATTGCCGAGGCGGCGTTGAAGCTGCGGTGGTTGATGGACCAGATGCGGCAGCTGCGGCTGACCGGCGTGGCGTTGAAGGACGAATACGCCTGCTACGAAACGTCGATTTCGGTCGAGAGCACATAACCGGGCACGCCGCCGATCTCGACCTCTGCCCATTGCCGCAGCGCCCGCCACACCATCTGGCGCACCTGCACGTGGGCACCGGCGGGAAGCCGGGTGATGAGGGGCGCATCGGGTTCCGGCGCCCGCAGCACGGCTGCGCCGTTGCCGCGCACGGTTCCGGCATGCTGGAACGGCGAGCCCACCGGCCGCTCGGTCACGCCAGAGGGCGAGGTGGCATGCAGCGTGGGGCCATAATACAACACCAGCCCCCCCAGGATGACGGCGGCAATCGCGGCACCGCCCATGAATTTCTGCACCTGGGCAGCCGAACGGGCACGATCCAGCGCGTCCATCAAGGAGCTGTTTTCCGCCCGCAGCGCATCGCGCTCGCGCTGGGCATTGCGGGCCTGGGCCTCGGTCAGTTTCAGGCCGTGGCGCAAGGCGGACAACTCCCGCTCCAGCCGGTCGATCTGCAAAGCCGCATCCGGCGATGCACGTTGGCGTGTGAAAGTCTGGCTGTCCGACGCCCCTGCCAGGAAGAATGCCTTGATCTGGCCGCCCGTCAGGCCAAGCCGTCGGGCCAGGGACGACACCGCACGTCCGGCGTTGTCGGCCTCACCAGCTTCGGACACCAGCATGGCCATGCGGCTGGCCAAACGCTCCAAATCCTCATCGCTGACGTCAGCCAACTGCACACTCCCAACGCTGCTTCACGATATGCCCTGCAAACGCGTTCTTACAACGTGCGAGCCGCCTCCGGCTCTCACCGTCATCGCCGCAGTACACGGCGAATTCCAGCCGTCAGCGATGCCGCCATGTCGTGCCAGGAGAGCGCGGCATTTTCCGAGGCGGCACAGACGGGAAGTGGGTCATCGACCAGCGAGCGGATCGCCGCGGCCAGGCTTGCAGGGTCCGGCATGCACAGCCGCGCCAACGGCTCCCGGCTCAACTGCTCCACCAGGCCACCCACGCGGGTTGCCACCAGCCACCGACGCGCAGTCATGGCGGCCGCTGCAACGCCGCTCTGGCTCGCTTCTGTGTGGGACAGCACCACGGCGTCGGACCAGGCGAGCCATTCGCCCACCTCCGCGTCAGGCACCCAGCGATTGTCGACGGACACGTTCGCCATGTCGCGCAGGGTCTGCAAAATGGGCGTTTCCGGTCCCTGGCCGACGATCCGCACGTCGAACGCGCCGTCTTGGGGCAACAGGAGCAGCGCTTCAGCGAGCAGGCCGAGGCCTTTGTAGGGCAGCAGCCGGCCGAAAAACAGCAACCGCACCGGGCCGCCATGGGCGCGCGGCGGCGGAGGCTGTGGCCCGAAAGCGAAGGGCGGGTGATACAAACCGACAAGTCCGCGCGCGCCAATTTCACCCCGCTCCGCCAGTCGCCGCGCAACATGGTCGGACAACGTGACGATGCCGGCGGCGCCGCGCACCAGATGGCGCTGCAAGGCCATCTGCATCGGAAGGCCATCGCCGGGATGGGCGTCGGCATCATGGACGATCACGAAATACGGAATTTTGAGCCCCCGCAGCGCGAGCGCCATCAGCATGTCAAGCAGCGCCGGCATGGCGCAGACCGCAACGTCTGGCGCCAGGGCCCGCAGCCGCCGCCGCAAGGACGGCAGGGTGGCAGGGATGGTGAGAATGCGCCACACATAACCGGCCATTCCATTATAGGTGGACCAGGGCAGCGCACACGCCGGCGGTGACGCCGAGCGTAACTGTTCGGACTGGGCAGACAGCGAGAGCAGGGACGCAACGCCCGGTACCACAGCCAAACCGGCTGCGAGTTCAACGGCGAAACGCGGCCCACCGCCGCGCCGCCCCCAATGCCAGACGAGAACGCGCAAGGTTGGTGCGATCGGGTCGGCGGCTGTCACGGGACGGGCAGACCAAGCGCCACAACGGCCTCGCGCAGCCTGGCGGAGCCAAGCCGCTGCGTGGCCATGCGCCGGCCCGCCGCACCGAGTGCGATGCGGGTGGCGGGATCATCTGCCAGCGCCCGCAGATGGGAGGCCGCATCGTCGATATTGGCATCCGCCCACACGGCGCCAGGCGCTTCGAACACACCGCGCGGGTCCACCGCCGGGATCAACCGGAAATCCACAAGGCGGGCGGAGGTGGCATCCATGAATTCTGTGGTGGCGGACCAGTTGGTGGCCACCACGGGCACGCCCAGCAGCATGGCCTCGGCCGGCACGAGGCCAAACCCCTCGCTGCGATGCAAGGACAGCACGATGTCGGCGCAGGCGGTCAGGGCGTGGCGGTCGGCTGCGGGGAACATGCGGGTTTCGAAGCGCACGTTCGGCAGGTCCAGCGCCGCTGCCCGCAGCGCTGCGTAGTCGTGCGGGTATTGCTCGGAATGCGTAACCTTGATCAGCAAAATCCGATCGGCCTGGGTTCCAAAGGCGGCACGATGGGCGGCGATGGCGGCCAACGGATTCTTGCGTGCGAAGCTGGAGGCGAGGCTGAACGAGACCAGCGTGATCAGCGCATGGTCCGGCAGACCGAAATCCGCGCGGGTCAAGGCACTGGGCACCGGCGGGGCAATGGCCACCGGCGGCGGCACCGCACGCACGCGTATTGCGGAGCCCTGCGGCAGCATGCTGGCCACCGCACGCGCCGTGAAGTGCGACAGCACCCAGATTTCGTGGACGAAGTGCAGCCCCATTTTCCAGTCTGGCGGCATGGTCGGCAATTCCCACGCCCAATAGCCGATCACCCGTCGCCCGGCCATCAGGCGTCTGGGTGCGCGCAGCAGCACCAGCGGCAGCATGGGAGCATTGGCGTGCATGACGAGCGGCATGCCCTGTGGCGGAATATCCAGCCGCTCCGCCCGCCGCGCGATCGGATCACCAAGATTGAGCGCCACCGACGGCACACCCATCGGCACCAGCGCTTTCAGCATCAGCCGTGCGCTTTCACCGAGACCGGACGGGCGCTCCAATTCCCCCGCAACGACCAGCCCACCGCACGCCGGCGGCGGGTTGCGGTCCGGGCGCGGCGCCAACAGGGACGTTACCTTCGACAGCGCACTGCGGCGTGGCCCCGCGGGCAGCGCCCGCCACAGACGGTGCGTCAGACGAAGGGGTTGCGTCGGGCGAGGCTGAGGTGATTTTTCGGACATGCGTGCGGAACCTGCCGCCCCTGCGGCAGGACCGCAAGGGGGCTACGCGATGTCGTTCAAGTGACAGGCGCTGCGATGGCCCGGGGCAATCTCGCGCAGCACAGGCACCTGGGCGACGCACAGCGGCATGGCGTGCGGGCAGCGCGGGTGGAAATGGCAGCCGGTGGGTGGGTTCAGCGGGCTGGGCAATTCCCCCTGGATGGCGCCAAACCGGCTGCGACGGTTCTCCAGGCGCGGCACTTCGGCCAGCAAAGCCTGGGTGTAGGGGTGGTTGGGGCGGGAGAAAGCGCTTTCAGCAGGCGCTTCCTCGACAATACGGCCGAGATACATGATCGCCACCCGGTCGCTGACATGTTCGACCACGCCGAGATCGTGGCTGATGAACAGACAGGTCAGGTTCAGGTCGGCCCGCAGGTCCAGGAAAAGATTAATGATCTGCGCCTGGATGGACACGTCCAGCGCCGCCACCGATTCGTCGCACACCAGCATGTCCGGCTGCACCGCCAGCGCCCGGGCGATGCCGATGCGGCTGCGTTGGCCGCCGCTGAACTGATGCGGATAGCGACGCTTCAGGGACGGATCGAGCCCGGCGCGGCGCAGTTGCGCATCCACATAGGCGGCTTCGCCCTCTGGCCCGATCAGGCCGTGCACGCGGGGCGCCTCGCCGACGATCTCATCCACCCGCAGGCGGGGATTGAGGCTCGATGACGGGTCCTGGAAGATCATCTGCACGCCGAGGCGGGCGGATTTCAAATCGGCGGCGGACAGCGAGCTGCGGTTGTGGCCGCGCCACAATACCTCGCCGTCACTCGGCTGCATGATGCCGGCCACCAGACGGCCGAGGGTGGATTTGCCGCAGCCGGATTCGCCGACGAGGCCCACGACCTCGCCGGGATTGACCTTGAGATCGACGTGATCGACCGCGTGCACCACCAGCGAGGGTTTCTGGCCCAGCAAGCGCGAAAGTCCACCAGGCGGTTTGCCGAAGCGCTTGGAGACGCCGCGCAGTTCAATGATCGGCGCGTTGGTCATGCCACCTCCAGCACCGGATGAAAGCACCGGAGCGTGCGTCCCTCGGAAGGGGCGGTCATTTCGGGTTCAACTTCGCATGCGGCGTCGGCGTTGGCGCAACGGGTGCGGAAGGCACAGCCATCGGGGCGGTTCAGCGCCGACGGCGTCATGCCCGGGATCTGGCGGAGTTTGCCGCCGCGCTGGTTGCGGCTGGGCACGCTGCCGATGAGGCCGAGCGTGTAGGGGTGGCGCGGGTGATCCAGCAGGTCGTCCACCTTGCCGGATTCCACCACCCTTCCGGCATACATCACCGCAATCCGGTCCGCGAGGCCGGCCACCACGCTGAGATCATGCGTGATCCAGAGCAGCGACGTGCCGCGCTCGATGGCCAGTTTTTGGACCACCGCCAGGATCTGCGCCTGAATGGTGACGTCCAGCGCCGTGGTCGGCTCGTCAGCGATGATCAAAGCGGGGTTGTGCAGCAGGGCGATGGCGATGGCCACGCGCTGGCGCATGCCGCCGCTGAACTGGTGCGGATAGGCGGACAGGCGCTCATCCGGGCTGGGAATGCCCACCTGCCCCAGCGCATCGCGCGCCCGCAGGCGGGCTTCGGCGTGGGAGGTTTTTTCGTGGGCCTGGATGGTCTCGATCATCTGCGTGTCGATGCGCAGGACCGGGTTCAGCGTCATCATCGGATCCTGGAAGATCATGGCGATGTGACGCCCGCGCAGGCGGCGCAGTTCCGGCTCCGGCAGGCCCACGAGGTTGCGGCCCTGGAACAGGATCTGGCCCGAGACGATGCGGCCGGGCGGGTCGATGAGGCCAATGATGGAGAAGCCGGTGACGGATTTGCCGGAACCTGATTCGCCCACCAGCCCCAGCACCTCGCCGCGCCCAACGGTGAGGCTGACGCCGTCCACCGCCCGCAGCACGCCGGCGCGGGTGTCGAAATGCGTGTGGAGATCGCGGATTTCGAGGGTCATTTCTGCAATCTCGGGTTCAACACGTCGCGCAGCTGATCGCCCACGAGGTTGATGGCCATGATGGTGATCAGCAGGGCGATGCCGGGATAGAAGCTGATCCAGTATTTGCCGCTGAGCATGTATTGATAGCCGTTGGCGATCAGCAGCCCGAGCGACGGCTCGGTAATCGGCACGCCCAGGCCGAGGAAGCTCAACGTGGCTTCCAGGGCGATGGCGCGGGCGACCTGGATGGTGCCGATGACGATCAGCGGCGGCAGGCAGTTCGGCAGCAGGTGGCGGAACACCACGCGCCATTGCGGCAAGGCGAGGCACTCGGCGGCCTCGATATACTCGCGCGCCCGCTCGCTGAGGGCGGCGGACCGGGCGGTGCGGGCGTAGCTGGCCCATTCCACGATCACCAGCGCCAGCATGACGTTGACGACGCCCTTGCCGAGGAAGGCCAGGATCATCAGCGCCACCAGAATGGCGGGAAACGACAGCTGCAAATCCACCAATCGCATGATGGCGGCTTCAACCCGGCCGCCCACATAGGCTGCCGTCAGGCCGAGCGAGGTGCCCACGATGCCGGCCACCAAGGCCGAGCCGGCGCCGACCATAAGCGAGATGCGCAGGCCATAGAGAATGCCGGACAGCATGTCCCGCCCCTGGTCGTCGGTGCCGAGCCAGAATTTCAGGCCATCGGCCGATACCGAACCGGGCGGCAGGCGGCCGTCCATGATGTCCAGCTGGGCGAGGTCATACGGGTTTTGCGGGGCGATCAGCGAGGCGGTGAGGGCGAGAATGGTGATCAGCCCGATAACGCACAGGGCCACCAGCGCCACCTTGTTGGTGGCGAAATCGGACAGCACGCGGCGGAAGGGAGATTGTTCCATCAGCCGGCTCCACCGATGCGCACGCGGGGGTCGAGCACGGTGTAGAGCAGATCCACCACCAGATTGATTGTCACGAACAGGGCCACCACGATCATCAGATAGGCCACGATAACAGGGCGATCGAGCACATTGATGCTGTCGATGATCAGCTTGCCCATGCCCGGCCAGGCGAACACGCTCTCGGTCACCACCGAGAAGGCGATGGTGCTGCCAAGCTCCAGCCCCACCACCGTGACCACAGGAATGAGGATGTTGCGCAGCACATGCACGAACACCACCCGGCGCGGCGACAGGCCCTTGGCACGGGCGAAGCGGATATAGTCCAGCGGCATCGTCTCACGCACGCCGGCACGGGCCAGGCGCAGCACGAGGGAGATGTTGAACAGGGACAGGTTCAGCGCAGGCATGATCAAATGGCGCAAGCCGTCTTTGGTGAGGAACGACCATTGCACGCCGAACAACTCGGCGGTGGCGCCGCGCCCGGAACTGGGCAGCCAGCCGAGGCCCACGGCGAACACCATGATGAGCATCAGCCCCACCCAGAAGCTGGGCAGCGAGAACCCCATGATGGACCCCGCCATGACCGTGCGGCCGGCGAAGCTGTTGGGATACAGGCCGGCGAACAGCCCCAACGGCAGGCCCACGATCACCGACATCAGCACCGCCGTGACGGCCAGTTCCAGCGTGGCGGGCATACGGCCGAGAATGAGCTTCAGCGCCGGTTCGTTGAACACGAAGCTGCGGCCGAGATCACCCACCACAGCGCCGCGCAGGAAGTAATAATACTGCTCCCATAGCGGCTTATCGAGCCCAAGGGCGGCGATGGCGCGGGTGCGCTCGGCCTGGTCCGCATCAGGTGAGATAAGGATGTCGATCGGGTTGCCGATGGCGTGCAGCGCCACGAACACGATGGCCGACATCGCCAGCATCACGAATAAAGCCTGGAGGAGCCTCCGCGCCAGCCAGCCTGCCATTATTGAGCGGGCCGCAGGTCGAACACGTGGGTTTCCTCATCGACGCGCGGGGTGAAGGTCAACCCCGCCTTGGTCGCCCAGATGCTCTTTTGCTGGTGCAGCGGGATCAGGGCCACGTCCTTCATCACCATCCGTACGCCGTCCATCAGGATCTTCTCGCGGGCGCCGTCATCCACCGTGACCAACGCCTTGTCGATCAGCGCGTCCAGAGCCGGGTTGCTGTAGCGCGCCCGGTTGACCGCGCCGCGGCCCTTGCTGGCGTCGAACGTGGCCACCAGCGAACGCAGCGGGTTGGACGATTCGCCGGTGGAACTGCCCCAGCCGAGCAGGAACACCGAATAATCCTGCTTGTTGGCGTGGCCGACGAAGTTGGTCCAGGGCGACGGCTCGACGGTGGTCTGGATGCCGATGCGCGACCACATCTGGCCGATGGTCTGGACGATTTTCGCATCGTTCAGATAGCGGTCGTTGGAGCTGTGCAAGGTGATGCGCAGGCCGTTCGGATAGCCGGCCTCGGCCAGCAGCGCCTTGGCGCGGGTGGCATCGAAGGCGGGCGGCGTCACGTCCGGCGCGTAGGAATAGCTGCCTGGGGGGAGGAACTGGCCGCTGGGAATGGCCGCGTTCTCCATCACCCGGTCGACGATGGCCGGGCGGTTGATGGCGAGCGACAGGGCCTCACGCACCCGATGGTCCTTCAGAGGGTTCTTGTCCAGCGTCTCGCCATTCGGCCCCGTGACGAAGGGCGTGGGGCCGTCACGCGACTGGTCGAGCATCAGATAGATCAGCCGCAGCGATACCGCCTCCCAGATTTTCATCTTGGGATCGGCCCGCAGCCGGGCGATGTCGGCGGTCGGCACCGCGTCGATCAGCGATACGTCGCCAGACAGCAGGGCGGCCGTGCGGGCGGCCTCGTTGGTGATCATGCGGTAGCTGACATGCGACCAGGCCGGCTTTTCGCCCCAGTAGCTGTCGTTGCGATCCATCTCGATCCGATCGCCGTTCTTGAAGGAACCGAAGCGGAACGGGCCGGTGCCAATGGTGTTCTTGCCGCTGTTGAAATCTTCAGTGAGCGGATTGGGGCCCAATTTATGCGAGAGGACGAACACCTGGCTGAGATCGACCGGCAACAGCGGGTAAACACTTTTGGTGTGCAGGCGGATGGTGTGGTCATCAACGATCTCAACGCCGCTCACGGCGTTGGTGTAGATCGAGAAGCTGCCGGGGCTGTTCAACACGGTCGGCACGCGGGCGATGGTGTAGGCGATGTCCTCGGCCGTGAAGGGCGAGCCGTCGTGGAAATTCGTGGTGCGGAGCTTGAATTCCCAGGTCTTGTCGTCGATCAGCTTCCAGCTTTCCGCCAGGCCCGGACGAAGGCGGGCCTTCGCATCGGTTTCGACCAGACGATCGAAGATATGGCTATGCGCCTGGGTATTGGGGGTGAGGGTATGATAATGTGGGTCCATGCTGGTGACGGGGGCGCTGACCCCCACGGTCACGCTCTGGGCCTGGGCCACACCGGATGCAGCCACCATGATGGCCGCCTGCAGGATCAGTCCAGCCCGACGCTTCGCCATTCACCCACCCCAATGCTGCATTACTCCTATGCTCATACAACAACCTTTGGGGAATTGGCCAGATGTGCCGACTGCGGTTGCGGGAGTTCGCGTGCCGTATAGACTGGTGGCATGGATCATTCGCACCCCACTCTGCCTGCCCGCCCGGCCTCGTCCGATGTCCTTCGTCACCTTGTCGGTTTCGATACGACCAGCCGCAACTCCAACCTGACGCTGATTGAATTCGCAAGCGCATTGCTGGACCAGAACGAAATCCCGTATCGCATCAGCACCAACCCATCGGGCGAGAAGGCCAATCTTCACGCGATTATCGGACCGCAGATTTCTGGCGGCATCGCGCTGTCCGGCCATGTGGACACCGTGCCGGTGGACGGCCAGGGCTGGACCCACGACCCGTTCACGCTGCGCGCGGACGGCGGAAGGCTGTATGGCCGGGGCGCATGCGACATGAAAGGGTTCGTGGCCTGCTGCCTCGCGGCAGTGCCGGATCTGGCGGCCATGAAGCTGGCGCGGCCGATCCATCTTTTCATCACCTTCGACGAAGAAACCACGATGGAAGGCGCGCGGGTGTTGATGGACACGCTCGACGCCGGCGACCTGAAGCCGGACATGTGCGTGGTGGGCGAGCCGAGCCTGATGCAGCCGATCCTGGCGCATAAGGGTCGCGTGGCCTTGAAGGTGCGCGTGCGCGGGCTCACCGGCCACTCGTCCGAGCCGGGTCGTGGCGTCAACGCGGTGCTGGCGGCGGCCGAGGCCATCGCGCATGTGGCCGCCGAAGCGCGCCGGTTCGCGGCAACTGGCCCGTTCAATCCGGGCTTCGATCCGCCGCACACCACCATTCATGTCGGCACCGTTTCCGGCGGCACGATCCTGAACATCATCCCCGAGGATTGTGAGTTCGTGATGGAATGGCGCGCCATTCCGGGTCACGACCCGCACGCCGAGGTGGCGCAGTTCCGCGCGCACATCGCCGCCACCATCGAGCCCGCCATGAAGGCGGTCGATCCCGCCTGCGGCTTCAGCTACGAGATCATCGGCGATATTCCTGGCATGGGCCTGGCCGAGACGCACCCGTTGACCAACCTGATCAAGCAGGTGACGGGTTCGAACAGCACCGGCTATGTCAGCTACGGCACCGAGGGCGGCATCTACGAGCAGACCGGCATTCCCACCATCGTGTGCGGCCCCGGCTCCATCCAGCAGGCTCACAAGGCAGACGAGTGGATCGCGCAATCGCAGCTCGATTCCTGTGATGCCTTCATCCGCAACCTGGCGCAGCGACTGGTCATATGAACCCGCACCCGGACAACGCCATGCTGGCCCCGTCGTTTCTACCGGAATTCGACGTGCAGATCGCCGCGCCCGATATCGCGCCGTGGCTTGCCGGCAATATCGGCCTGCCGGGTTTCACCAGCTTCCGCGGCCCCGAGCCGGGGCCGCACGTGGCCGTGGTGGCGCTGACCCACGGCAACGAAATCGCCGGCGCCATCGTGCTGGACCGGCTGCTGCGCGAGGGCATCCGTCCCTTGCGTGGCACGTTGACGCTCGGTTTCGCCAATATGGGCGCCTTCGCACGGTTCGACCCAAACCAGCCCACCGCCAGCAGGTTCGTCGAAGAGGATCTCAACCGGGTGTGGGACATCGACGTGCTGGACGGCGTGCGCGAGACCTATGAAATCATGCGCGCCCGCGAGATGCGCCCCCTGATCGACACGGTGGACGTGCTGCTCGACCTGCACTCGATGCTGTGGCCCTCCGAACCGCTCATGCTCTGCGGCCCCACCCCCAAAGGGCGGACGCTCGCGCAGTCGATTGGCGCCCCGGAGCTGATTGTCGCCGATGCGGGCCACCTGGGCGGGCGACGAATGATTGACTACGAGCCATTCCACACGGCCGAGCTGGGCGCTGTCGCCAATTTGATCGAGGCAGGCCAGCATTGGTCCCACGCCACCGTCGAGATGACGGAACGGGTCACATTGTCGCTGCTCCACGGCCAGGCGATGATCGCACGGCCAAAATCCGTTATCCCCGCGCCGCTGCACCAGCGCGTGGCCGAGGTCAGTCACGTCATCACGGCGGCCACGGCCAGCTTCGCCTTCGTGAAAACCTTTCGTGGCGGCGACATCATCGCCAGGCGCAACACCCTGATCGCCACCGACGGCACGGCGGAGATCAGAACGCCCTATGATGACTGCCTGCTGGTGATGCCCAGCCTGCGGCCCAGCCGAGGACATACCGCCGTTCGGCTGGCGCGGTTCGTGGTCTGACGGCTGGATCAAACCACCGCTCAGGCCCGCAGAAAGCTGATCAGATCCTGGTTCAGCCGTTCCTTGGCGGTGAAATGCAGTCCGTGCGGCTCCCCCTCGTAGGCCAGGAAAGTGGCCGACGGCACCAGGCGATGCGCCTCTCGGCCTGAGATCTCGATCGGCACGATGGCGTCGCCGGTGCCATGCACGATCAGGGTGGGCACGGTGAAGGCCTTCATGTCGCCCCGGAAATCGGTGCGGGAGAAGGCGCGCACACAGTCAATTGTGGCCTTTGGCGAGGCCTGCATGGCCTGGAACAGCGTGGCCTGCAGAAGCTCGGGCGAGACGGTGAAATTGAGCAACCCAGCGCCGAAGAAATGCCTGGCGAACGGCGCCAGGAACGCCGGGCGGTCCTTTTTCAGCCCCGTTACCATTTCATCGAACACGTGGCGATCCACGCCGTCCGGGTTGTCGGCGGTGTGCAGCAGAAACGGTGTGACGGCCGAGATGAGCGCCGCCTTGGCGATGCGTTCAGTACCGTACCGCGCCAGATAGCGGGCCACCTCGCCGCCGCCCATCGAGAACCCCACCAGGGCCACCTTGTGCAGGTCCAGCTTGGTCAGGATCGCATGAAGGTCGTCGGCGAAGGTGTCGTAGTTGTAGCCGCCCCAGGGCTGGTCGGACTTGCCGAAGCCACGGCGGTCATAGGCGATGACGCGGAAGCCCTGCCCCGCGAGGACGCGGGCCTGATATTCCCACATGTCGCCGTTCAGCGGCCAGCCGTGGATGAGCACCACAGGCGGCCCGGCGCCCCAGTCGTTGGTGAAAAGCCTGACGCCATCGGTCGTTTCGACGAATGCCATTGCTTGCTCCCGGGTCAATGGAGCAGCAACGACACGGCGCCATGTGTGGTTCCAGATCGATCCGGATCAGCGGCAAGTGAAACGCGTCAGGTTTTAACCGGGTCGCGCGCCGGCGCCGCATCGATGGCGGCGGCGATGGCGGACCAGAGTTTCTTGCGATTGAGATCGGCATCCAGCGGCAGCGCACGTTGCGGCAGCCCGTCTGCCCGGGCGAAGTTCTTGTTCAGCCAGGTGTTCCGGTCGGAAATGCCCCAGGAGACGATGCCCAGCACGGCAGGGTTCGGCAGCACGGCGTCCAGCCACGCGCGGGCGTGGTCGGCCACGGCTGTATCGCGGGAGGGGATGTCGGCCGGCAGGCGCTGGTCGCGGACATCCAGTTCGGTGACGATCACCTTCAGGCCGAGAGCGGCGATATCGGCGATGAAGCCGCTGAGAATTTTTTGATCGAGCGTGGTTTCACCAGCATCCAGATGCGCCTGAAGCCCCACCGCCTGGATAGGCACGCGCCGATGCAGCAGGTCAGCCAGTAAGGCGAGCATGTCGGCGCGGCGGCGGCTTTGCCAGTCCAGCGCATAATCGATGCCGAATTCGTTGAGCACGCGCAGTGCGCCGGGATCAGCCTTGGCCGCCGCGTGAAAGGCGATGTCCAGGTAGGCGGGGCCGAGGGTGCGCAGCCAGAGCGTGTTGCGCAGGCCGAACGGCTTTTTGTCGTCACCGTCCAGCGCTTCGTTGACAACATCCCAATGCGCCAGCCGACCAGCACAATGCCCGGCGACGGTTTTGATATGATCGGTCAGTATTTTCTCGGCGTTGGCCGATGTGAGGGCAGGTTCCAACCATTCAGGATTGGCTTCGTGCCAGGCCAAAGTATGGCCGCGCACGCGGATGCGGCGCTTGGTGGCCCAGTCCAGCAGTGCATCGCCGCGCTTGAAGTCGTAGCGCTCGGCCTCGGGGTGAATATCGGCCCATTTGAAGACAGCCTCGCCCACCACCATTCCGCATTCAACCGCGATGCTGGTGAGCGCCGCAGGGTCGGTGGTGAGGGTTGCGTCACCCACGGCCGAGCCGAAGAACAGCCCCTTGCGATGGGCGCGGGCGTTCAGGGCGGAAATCGATGGATCGTTGGAGGCATGCGACCACGAGGGCGCGAGGGTCGTCAGGGCTGTGGCGGACAGTCCGGCAGCCAGCAGGGAACGGCGGTCAATCGGGCGCATGGCAAGATCCTGCTGAACATACACCCTGCATGCGGGTATCGCCGGACTGCGTCAACGCAGTCCGGCGAACCTTAACAAAAGCTTACGCGGCGCGCTTCTGCTGCTGCGCGGAGACCGGCACCATGACCGGGACTTTTGCGCGGATCAACTTTTCGATACCACGCAGGAAGGCCCGCTCCTCACCGTCGCACAGGCTGATGGCAACGCCCGTCGCACCCGCACGCGCCGTGCGGCCGATGCGGTGGACGTAGCTCTCGGCCACGTTCGGCAGGTCGTAGTTGATGACGTGGGTGACGCCGTCGACATCGATGCCGCGAGCGGCGATGTCGGTGGCGATCAGCACGCGGCACTTGCCGGAGCGGAAGTCTTGCAACGCGCGCTCGCGCTGGCCCTGGCTTTTGTTGCCATGGATGGCGGCGGCGGCGAGGCCGGATTCCTCCAAGTATTTCACAACGCGGTCGGCGCCATGCTTGGTGCGGGTGAACACCAGCGTGCGGCCAGCGGCGGGGCCCATCAGCAGGTCGAACAGCACCGCACGCTTGCGGGAGGTTTCAACCATGATGACATGCTGCTCGACGCGCTCGGCCGTGGTGGCGACCGGGGTGACGGCAACGTGAGCCGGGTTCTTGAGCATCTGGCCAGCAAGGCCGCCGATTTCGCCCGGCATGGTGGCCGAGAAGAACAGCGTCTGATGCTGGGCCGGGATCTGCTGCACGATGCGGCGGATCGGCACGATGAAGCCGAGGTCGAGCATGTGATCGGCTTCGTCGAGGACGAGGATTTCCACCTGGTCCAGACGCACGGTGCGGTCCTGCATGTGGTCCATCAGGCGGCCAGGCGTGGCCACCAGAATGTCCACACCCATCTGCATGGCGCGGGCCTGACGGCCCTTCGGCACGCCGCCGAACATGACGGTGGATTTCAGGTTGAGGAACTTGCCGTAGACGCGGAAGCTCTCATGGATCTGGCTGGCCAGTTCGCGGGTGGGCGACAGCACCAGCACGCGGCAGCCGCCGGGGCCGACGCGCTTCTGGGAGGCGTTCAGACGATGCAGGATGGGCAGGGCGAAGGCGGCGGTTTTGCCGGTGCCTGTCTGGGCGATGCCCTGAACGTCACGGCCTTCGAGGGCGAACGGGATCGCCTGCAACTGGATGGGGGTGGGAGCGGTGTAGCCCTCGGCGGTCAGCGCCTTCAAAAGAGGAGCGCAAAGGCCGATTTTTTCGAACGTCATCGTCATTAATATAGGTCTCTCGCGTGTCGACAGCCCTCACCCCAGCCCTTCGTCGTGAGACAAAGGGCAGGAAAATGGCGTGTCGGTTGCGATCTACAGGATCGCGGACCGGCGCAAATTGCTGAGTGTGAAGGGCTACCTGGGAGCGTTGGCGCCGGGAGGAAGATTTATCCCGGCTGGCAGCGCACAAAACCACATCAAGGGGCGCGCAACTTTCTTACGTGTGCGGTGCAGCATAGTCAAGATTTTTCGGACCGGGGATGGTGCGCAGCAGGGTTGCGGGGCACAATGATATCGCTATCTGAGGGAAGCCAGGATGTCTGTCAAAATAATCGATGTGCGTGAAATCACGCAGCCAATCTCATCGCCCATTCGCAATGCCTATATCGATTTCACCAAGATGACGACGAGCCTGGTGGCCGTTGTCGTGCAGGCCGGCGACCGGCGGGTGGTGGGATATGGGTTCAACTCGAACGGCCGTTATGGCCAGGGCGGACTGATCCGCGAACGCTTTGCCCCGCGTCTGCTGGAGGCCGATCCTGCGAGCCTCGTGGACGCGACGGACGACAATCTGGACCCCGATGCCGTCTGGGCGGCGATGATGAAGAACGAAAAGCCGGGCGGGCATGGCGAACGCTCGGTCGCCGTCGGCACGTTGGATATGGCGGTGTGGGACGCGGTGGCCAAGATCGCCGGCAAGCCGTTGTTTCGGTTGCTGGCCGAACGGCATGGGCGTGAGGCCGATCCGCGCGTGTTCGTCTACGCGGCGGGTGGGTATTACTACCCAGGCAAGGATAACTCGGCGCTGCGCGGTGAAATGCGCTCATATCTGGACCGTGGCTACACCGTGGTGAAGATGAAGATCGGCGGCGCGTCGATCGACGAGGACCGCGCGCGCATCGAGGCGGTGCTGGCCGAACTCGGCAGCGACGGCCGGCTGGCGGTGGACGCCAACGGGCGGTTCGATCTCGAAACCGGCATCGCCTACGCCAAGATGCTGCGGGACTACCCGCTGTTCTGGTACGAGGAGGTCGGCGACCCGCTGGACTATCAGTTGCAGGCGGCCTTGGCCGAATTCTATCCCGGCCCGATGGCCACCGGTGAAAACCTGTTCAGCCACCAGGACGCCCGTAATCTGGTTCGCTACGGCGGCATGCGCCCGGATCGCGACTGGCTGCAATTCGACTGCGCCCTCAGCTATGGCCTCTGCGAATACCAGCGCACGTTGCAGGTGTTGAAAGACGCCGGCTGGAGCTGGACGCGCTGCGTGCCGCATGGCGGGCATCAGATGTCGCTCAACATCGCAGCCGGCCTGGGCCTGGGTGGCAATGAGAGCTATCCGGATCTGTTCCAGCCTTATGGCGGGTTCCCGGACGGGGTGCGGGTGGAGAACTCGTTCATCACCATGCCGGAACTGCCGGGCATCGGGTTTGAAGGCAAGAGCGATCTGGCGAAGGTGATGCGGGAGTTGGCTTCGTAGGCTGGCGTGGGGTCGGGCGGTGCCCGACCTGCGGCGGAAAATCCGCTTCGCTTTTTCCCGGTGCGGTGCTGCACTGGGGGGAAATAGATAGGGGAACGAACGAGATGGCAAAACGCGGCATGAGGTTCGGAGTCTTCCTGGCGCCGTTTCATCGCGTGGGCGACAATCCGTCGCTCGCCCTGTCGCGTGATATCGAGATGATCGAGTGGCTCGACCATCTCGGTTATGACGAAGCCTGGATCGGCGAGCATCATTCCGCTGGCTGGGAGATCATCGCGGCCCCCGAACTGATCATCGCCGCCGCCGCCGAGCGGACCAAGAACATCAAGCTCGGCTCGGGCGTGACGTCTCTGCCCTATCATCACCCGTTCATGGTCGCCCAGCGCTGGGTGCAGCTGGACCACATGACGCGCGGCCGGGCGATGCTGGGGTGCGGGCCGGGGGCGCTGGTGTCGGATGCCTATATGTTGGGCATCGATCCCGCCACCCAACGCCGGCGGATGGATGAGAGCCTGGACGCCATCATGGCGCTGCTGAGATGCGAAGAGCCTGTGACGATGAAGACCGACTGGTTCGAGATGCGCGACGCGCGGCTGCATCTGGCGCCGTATAGCGATCCGTGTTTCGACATTGCCGTTGCTTCCACCCTCACCCCGTCCGGGCCGATGACGGCGGGCAAGCATGGCGTGGGCATGTTGTCGCTCGGCGCCGGCATGCCGGGGGGGCCGGCGGCGATTGCCGGGCAGTGGCGCATTGCCGAGGAACAGGCCGCCAAGCATGGCAAGACCATGAACCGACGCGACTGGCGCATGGTGATGAACGTGCATGTGGCCGAGGACGACGAACAGGCGTTGCGCGAAGTGCGCGCGGGTGAGCGCGCCGAGACGGTGGGGTATTTCACCGACGTGCTGGGCCGCCCGCCCGGCCGTTCGCAAGATCCACTGACCGATGGCGTCAACGCCGGCACCACGCTGGTCGGCTCGCCGGACACGATGGCTGCGGGCATTCAGAACCTGCTGGAATGCAGCGATGGCGGCTTCGGCGGCTTCATGTTCCGCGCCCATGACTGGGCCACGCGCGAGCAGACCTGGCGCAGCTATGAGTTGTTCGCCCGCTATGTGATGCCGCGCTTCCAGGGTTCGCTCGACACCATCAACGCCTCGTTCGAATGGGCCAAGGCCAACCGCTCCACCATCTTCGGGCCGAACGTGGCGGCGATCCGCAAGGCATATACCGATGCCGGACGGGAAATTCCGGAGGGGTTCGACGCCAGACTGACCGGCGCCCTTGCGATGGAGCCCGCCAAAAACGGTTGAAGCGGATTGCCGAAACCGGCGCGGGCGCGTTCACTGGGCGCAAAATGCGGGGATCGTCATGTCTAAACTCGTCCGCCTTGAAGCCCACGGCGATATCGGGCTCATCGTCATCAACCATCCGCCGGTCAACGCGCTGTCGGCGGCGGTGCGTCTGGAACTGGTGGGGGCGCTGAAGGCGCTGGCCGAAAACCCGTACTTGCGCGCCGGGGTGATCGCCTGCGATGGCCGCACCTTCGTGGCGGGCGCCGACATTCGGGAATTCGCCAATCCGGTGCCCGGCGCCACCACCACCAACGCGGTCTGCGCCGCGCTGGATGCCAGCCCCAAGCCGGTGGTAGCCGCCCTGCACGGCACCACGTTGGGCGGGGGGTTCGAATTGGCCCTCTCCTGCCACGGCCGCGTGATTGCGCCCGAGGGCGCGGTGGGGTTGCCTGAAGTCCGCATCGGCCTGCTGCCCGGCGCGGGCGGCACCCAGCGCCTGCCACGGCTGGCCGGCGCGCTGGTGGCGTTGGACATGATCACCTCCGGTCGCCACGTGCCGGCGGACGAGGCCATCAAATTGGGCCTGGTGGATGAAACCGCCACCGATCTGCGCGCCTCCGCGATGGTGCTGGCCCGCGAACTGGCCGATGCCGGCACATGGACGCGGCTGCGCGATGTTGCCACGCCGGCGGTGGACCGCGCGGCGTTCGATGCTGCGGTTGCAACCGTGGCCAAGCGCGCCCGCGGCGCCATCGCGCCCGTCAAAGCGGCGGAAGCGGTTTCGTGGTCGCTCGATCTCGCGTTCGATGACGCTTTGGCGCGGGAGAGCGAGACATTCCTGACCTTGCGCAACGGCCCGCAATCCAAGGCGCTGCGCCATATCTTCGCCGCCGATCGCGCGGCCGCCAAGGCGCCCGGCACCGAGCAGCCTTGGCCGCTCCGCTCCGCCGGCGTTATCGGCGGCGGCACGATGGGGGCCGGCATTGCCATCGCCCTCGCTGATTCCGGGCTGGACGTGACGCTGGTGGAAGTCAGCGCCGATGCCGTGCTGGCGGCCGAGGAGCGCATTCGCGGCGTGTATGACCGGCAGGTGAAATCTGGCCGTCTGTCCGTGGAGGCCTATGCCGAGCGGCTGGAACGGATCGGCTTTTCGCTCGACATGCAGGTGCTGGCCGATGCCGATATCGTCATCGAGGCGATCATCGAGAACATCGACGCCAAGCAGAGCGTGTTCCGCAAGCTGTCCGCCATCACGCGGCGCAACACCATCCTGGCCAGCAACACCTCGTATCTCGACATCGACCTGCTGGCCGACGTGGTGGACAACCCCGAGCGCGTTCTGGGCCTGCATTTCTTCAGTCCGGCGCATGTGATGAAGCTGCTGGAGATCGTCCGCCCCGCCCGCCTGTCGCCCAGCGTGCTGGCCACGGCGCTCGATCTCGCCAAGCGCATCAAGAAGCAGCCGGTGATCTCCAGCATCTGCGACGGCTTCATCGGCAACCGAATCTTCACCACCTGGCGCAAGCAATGCGATTTCGCGCTGGAAGACGGCGCGTTGCCAAATGAAGTGGACGCCGCCCTCGAAGCGTTCGGCATGGCGATGGGCCCCTATACGGTGGCCGATCTGTCGGGGCTGGATATCGGCTGGGCCCAGCGCAAGCGCACCGCCGCCACCCGCGACCCGGCCGCGCGCTATGTGCCGATTGCCGACTGGATCCGCGAGCTTGGCCGCTTCGGGCAAAAGACCGGCTCCGGCTATTACCGCTATGTCGGCGGCAAGCGCGAGATCGATCCGGTTGTGACGGAGATTGTCGAACGCGCCTCCGCCGCACGTGGCCTCACCCGCAAGCCGGTGCCGGCCGAGCACATCCAGACCCGCGTGCTGGCCGCCATGGTCAATGAGGGCGCCAAGATCCTGGGCGAGGGCATCGCCCAGCGGCCATCGGACATCGATGTGGCGCTGGTGCATGGCTACGGCTTCCCAAGCTGGCGCGGCGGGCCGATGCATGCGGCCGATGCCGTGGGGCTTGCGGACATCCTCGCTCTCGTGCGCCAGATGCACACCGAAAGCGGAGCCGGCTGGGAGCCGGCGCCGCTGCTGGAACAACTGGTTGCGGAGAAGCGTGATTTCGCCTCACTCAATATCTGATACGAGCCCCGGCTGGACGCTCCAGCCGGTTCTTGCCGCCATGGTGGCTATTTTGGCCGGATATTCCGGCTCGATCGTCATCGTCTTTCAGGCGGCGCAGGCGGCGCATCTGTCGCAGGATCTGCTGTCGTCGTGGATCTGGGCCATTTCGCTCGGCTGCGGCATCTCGGGCATCGCCCTGAGCCTGTGGTGCCGCGCACCGATCTCGGTGGCGTGGTCCACGCCGGGGGCGGCGCTGTTGGTGGTGTCACTGCCGAGCGTGTCCTATCCGGAGGCGATCGGCGCGTATGTGCTGTCTGCCGTGGTGATTCTTCTGTTCGCCGTCAGCGGATTGTTCGACCGGGTGATGCGGCTGGTGCCGCCGTCGATTGCCGCCGCCATGCTGGCCGGCATTCTGTTCCGCTTCGGGGCGGACACCTGGCTGTCGCTTGGCCATCAGCCGCTTTTGGTGGGCGTGATGGTGGCGGTGTGGCTGGCCGGGCGGCGGATGGTGCCGAAATTTGCCGTCAGTCTGGCCCTGCTGGCGGGCGTAACGCTGGCGGTTCTGCGCGGGCAGACGGATTTCAGCGCCGTTCACGCAACGCTGGCCGTGCCGGTGCTGACCTGGCCAGAATTCTCATGGCGGGCCGCCCTCAATCTGGCGTTGCCGCTGACATTGGTGGCCGTGACGGGCCAATATCTGCCGGGGCTTGCGGTGCTGCGCACGGCGGGGTTTGAGGTGCCGGCCCGCCGGATCGTGGCCACCATCGGCAGCGCGTCGCTGCTGCTGGCCCCGTTCGGGTGTCACGGCGTGACCACCGCCGCCATCACCGCAGCCCTCATTGCGGGACCGGAAGGACATGACGACAAGCGACAACGCTGGCGTGCGGGCGTGGCGATGGGGGTGTTCTATCTCGGCATCGCCCTGTTCGGCGCCACGCTGGCCGCCTTGTTCGCCGCCCTGCCGCGCGAGTTGATCGCGGCCATTGCCGGTCTGGCGTTGCTCGGCGCCATCATGGCCGGGCTGACCGCAGCCCTCGGTTCGCCGCGTGAACGCGATGCGGCGATGATCACCTTTCTTTGCACCGCGTCCGGGATGACACTGTTCGGGCTCGGCGCCCCGTTCTGGGGTCTGGTACTCGGCTTGCTTGCCCAACTCGCTCTCCGCCCAAGGATTACAGCCGCATGACCCGCGAAGCCGCCATTGCCCACGCCGCCACCGATTTCGACAGCAACGCCTTCCGCGACCGGCTGGCCGCCTTGGTGGCCATTCCGAGTTCCTCGCAGGACCCGGAACGCGCCGCCGATGTGAACCGCTATCTGGGGGCCGCCATCCAGCCCTGGCTGGAACGGCTGGGCTTCACGGTTGAGATCCATCCCAATCCGGTGGCCGGTTCCGGCCCCATTCTGGTGGGCGTGCGCATCGAAGATCCGTCGTTGCCCACCATCCTCACCTACGGCCACGGCGACACCGTGCGCGGGTTGGAAGACCAGTGGGATGCGGGGCTGAACCCCTGGGTGCTCACCGTGGACGGCGATCTTTGGTATGGGCGCGGCACGGCGGACAACAAAGGCCAGCACGCCACCGTCATCACCGCGCTTGAGACCGTGCTCGCGGTTCGGGGCAAGCTCGGCTTCAACGTCAAGATGCTGCTGGAAATGAGCGAGGAGCGCGGCTCCATCGGCCTGCGCAGCTTCGTGCAATCCCACGCCGATCTGCTCGCCGCCGACGCCCTGATCGCCAGCGACGGCCCACGCGTGACGGCGACAACGCCGACCATCACCACCGGCTCGCGCGGCGCCTATCGATTCGACCTGGTGCTGCGCGAACGCCCCGGCGGCGTGCACAGCGGCAACTGGGGCGGCATGACCACCGACCCCGCCATCGTGATGGCCCATGCCATCGCCAGCATCGCCGACCGCAATGGCCGCATTTTGGTGCGGGATCTGGTGCCGCCGCACGGCCTGCCGAATTCGGTGCGCGACGTGCTGGCCGGCTGCGAATTGCAGAGCGAGGCCAGCGCCACCATCAACCCCAACTGGGGTGAACCGGGCCTGACCTCGACCGAGAAGATCTATGGCTGGACCAGCTTCATCGTGCTGGCCATGCTGTCCGGCCGCCCGGAAGCGCCGGTCAATGCCGTGGCGCCGGACGCCCGCGCGGTGTGCCAGTTGCGCTACACCGTCGATTGCGACCCCGCCACCTTCTGCGCCGCCATCCGCCGCCATCTGGACGCGGCCGGATTTCCGGAGATCGCCATCGAGAACGACGGCACCGGCGGCTTTGGCGCCAGCCGTACGGACCCGTCGAACCCTTGGGTGCAACGCACGAAGGCCAGCATGGAGCGGACGCTGGGCAAGCACGTGCAGATCATCCCCAACGGCGGCGGCGGGCTGCCGGGCGATATGATGGTGGAATTCCTGGGCGTGCCGCTGGTGTGGATTCCGCTGAGCTACAACGGCTGCAAGCAGCACGGCCCGAACGAGCATTTCCTGGCCTCGGCGGCGCGGGAGGGGGTGTTGGCGTATACGGGGATCTGGTGGGATCTGGGGGCGGAATAGCGTTTTGTAGGTTGGGTGGCGCAAGGGCTTACCCAACCTACGATGGATGATGAGATCAATCATAGAAATTGCGGCAGATCCAGAATTCAATCTGATTTTTAGATTGTTTAGATCGAACTTCACCGTTGGCCTCGCTGCTCGTTGACGCCCAGCTTCAGGCTCGCAGAACCCAGCGAGCACACCATGACACGCCTCATGACCACACCGGCCGATTGCTCGTTCCACCCAGCCGGGCACAGAGCCGCGGGCGTTCGCCGCGTCCTCCCCGGCCTGCTGCTGTGCCTCAGCGTCACACTGGCGGCCGAGATCCTCGAACGGGCCGAATTGCGTTTCGCGGGCGGCGTGTGGCTTGAGGCGTTGGTGCTGGCCATTCTGGTTGGCACCGCGCTGCGCAGCGTCTGGCAACCCGGCGCGCGATGGGCTGGGGGCATTGGGTTCAGCGCCAAGACCTTGCTGGAAATGGCCGTCGTGCTGCTGGGGGCTTCCGTCAGTGCGGATTCCATCGCGGCGGCGGGGCCGTTGCTGTTGGTGGGCATTGCCGGCGTTGTGGTTGTGGCGATTGCCGCGAGTTATGGGATGGGGCGGCTGTTGGGCCTGCCGCACCGGATGGCGGTTTTGATCGCGTGCGGCAATTCCATCTGCGGCAACTCCGCCATTGCCGCCGTGGCGCCGGTGATTGGGGCGGATGCGAAGGATGTGGCGGCGTCTATCGCGTTCACGGCGGTGCTGGGGGTGATTATGGTGCTGGCGTTGCCGCTGCTGCCGGTGCTGCTGCATCTGACCAACCTCCAATACGGCGTGCTGGCGGGGCTGACGGTGTATGCGGTGCCGCAGGTGCTGGCGGCGACGGCGCCGCTTGGGGCTGTGGCGGTGCAGATGGGCACGCTGGTGAAGCTGATGCGGGTGTTGATGCTGGGGCCGGTGGTGCTGGTTCTGTCGTTGCTCACCCGCCGCCGCCAGGATGCAGCGCCGACAGGGGCGACGCGTCCGGCTTTGGTACCGTGGTTTATCGTGGGGTTTCTGGCGCTGGCGGCGCTGCGGTCCGCAGGATTGGTGCCGCAGGGGGCGCTGGGGCCGATGGCCGTGGCGGCACATGGGTTGACGGTTGTGTCCATGGCGGCCTTGGGGCTGGGCACGGATCTGCGGGTGGTGGCGCGCGCCGGGGGGCGGGTGACGGCGGTGGTGGTGCTGTCATTGCTGGTGCTGGGGGCGATCAGCCTTGGGTTGATCCAGCTGCTGGCGCTCAGTCATCCGTGAGGGTGATGGCCGCGCCCCCGATCATGCGCAGCAGCGCGTCCGCCGCCCGGCTGCATCGGCGCTCGACATGGCGCAGCACCGTGAAGGCGCGATCCGGCAGGGTGACGCCCACCTGACACAGCAGCCCCGCCTCCACACTGGGGGCGGCCACCGAGGCAGACAGGGCGCTGGCCCCCATGCCGGCCTCGACCGCCGCCCGCACCGCTTCGTTGGAGGGCAGTTCCAGCGCCACGTTCAGCGCAGATGGCGCGATGCCGAAACCGGGCAGTGCCTGCTCAAAGATGGACCGCGTGCCGGACCCAGGTTCCCGCAGCACCCAATCCGTGTCGGTCAATTGAGACGCGGTCACGGCGCCGGCGCTCGCCCAGGGGTGATCGGGGGCGACCACCACCACCAGCTGGTCTCGCGCCACCTCGGCGCTGCGGAGCGTGGCATCGGCCACCAGTCCCTCGACAAAGCCGAGTTCGGCGATGCCGGCATGAACGGCCTTCGCCACCTGGCTGGTGTTGCCGACCGTCAGGCGGATGTCGATGCCGGGATGCGCCCGTCGGAATGCCACCAGATGGCGCGGCAGCCAGTAGCTGGAAATGGTCTGGCTGGCCTGGATCAGCAGCGTGCCACGCTTGAGGCCGCCCAGTTCGGACAGCACCAGTTCCGCCGCCGCCGCTCGTGCCACCACCGCCCGCGCCTCGACCAGAAACAGCGCGCCGGCCTCGGTGAGGCGGATGGTGCGGCCAACGCGGTCAAACAACCTGGCGCCGTGGCGGGATTCCAGGGCGGCAATGGCCGCACTCGCCGCCGATTGCGCCAGATTGAGCACCTCCGCCGCGCGGGTAACGTGCTGTCGTTCCGCCACGGCGATGAAAACGCGAAGCTGATCGAGGGTCATGCGATCGATATTACCGCCCTGCGCCGGGATCGGTCTACCAGATGGCCGATCCCTGTGGACGATCTTTAACTGCTGCTGTGATGGCCCAACTGCTAAAAGCAATAGGACAGTAACAGCAGGTCCATTGTCATGCGTCGCACATCCCTGGGGTTCTTGTTGATCGCGCTCCTGCCGGCGGCCTGTGCGGTGGCGCCGCCGTCTGGGCCCAGCGTTCTGGCCGTGCCCGGGCAGGGCAAGGATTTCAACCAGTTCCAGGTGGATGAGGCGCAGTGCCGCAACTACGCGCAGTACCGGATTGGACCGGTCACGCCTGGACAGGCTGCCAACCAGAGCGCCGTGGGCAGTGCTGCGATCGGCACCTTGCTGGGGGCTGCGGCCGGGGCGGCGATTGGGTCAGTCAGCGGCAATCTTGGGGCGGGAGCGGCGATTGGCGCGGGGACAGGGCTGTTGGTGGGGAGTGCTGCCGGCGCATCGAATGCCGGGATCGTGGGCGGCGATCTGCAACGGCAATATGACTTCGCCTATATCCAGTGCATGACAGGCAAGGGGCAGAGCATTCAGTCCACTGCGCCGGGCTTTCCTGTGTATGCGGCTCCGGCTCCTTATTACGCGCCATATTATTACCCCACTCCGGCGCCGTTTGTCGGTTCCTTCTATTTCGGCGGTGGGCCGGGATATTATGGGCATGGCTATTACGGACGGGGTTATCGCGGCTGGCGTTGAGCGCCTTGGGCCTGCCCTCTGCCGCGGCAATGGCGCCGTTTGCAATCCATCCCCAGGTCGGTGCATCCTGACAAAACCGAAACGATATGGCCATCCGTCAGGGATCACCGATGAAAATTGTTGTCGCCTGGATTGCCTTGGCGCTCTCCACCCAGGCAGCCCTCGCGGCTCCGGTGCTGCCGGCGGCGATGGCGACCGCGGCATTGCCCATCCAGTCCTCTGGCATCACCCTGGGCCTGACGCCGTTCTTCAAGGACAGTGCCGGCTCTCCGCAATATATCCAGCCGGTCCGTGACGGCTCCGGCCGTCTGGCGATCAACGACACCAACGGTGCGTTGTTCCTGACCAGTGCGGCCGGCGGGGTGTCCTCCACCCCCTATCTCAACCTCGCCACCGCCACCACCGGTTTTGACGGCGCCTTCATGGGCCTGGCCTTCGCGCCGGATTTCGCCACCAGCGGCACGTTCTACACCGCCTATCAGGCGGCTTCCGGCACTGGCGTCACGCCCGTCGCCTCATCGGTCGCGGGGTTTGACGACATCGTCATCCGCGCGTGGACCGCAGCCAATCCCGCCGCCGACATTTTCAGCGGCACCTCGCGAGAGGTGATGCGGATGTCCATGCCCAGCCAGGGCCACACGGTCGGGTCGATCGCCTTCAACCCGAACGCCACATCCCCCACCGATGCCGATTACGGCTTGCTTTACATCGGCATGGGCGACACCGGCGACAACGGCAGCTACGCCGTCAACGCGCAGAACCTGGCTTTGCCCTATGGCAAGATCCTGCGGCTGGACCCCACGCCGAGCGGCACAGCCGGATACACCGTTCCAGCCGATAATCCGTTTGTGAGCCAAGCCGGGGCCGAGCCGCTGGTGTGGGCCTATGGCCTGCGCAACCCGCAAAGCTTCTCGTGGGAAATCGGCGGGGCCAAGACAATGTATATCAACGACATCGGCGAAGGGTTTGTGGAGGAGGTCGACACCGGCGTGGCGGGGGGGAATTACGGATGGTCCACCCGCGAGGGCACCTTCGCCACCTTCCGCGACCCAACCTTGGGCGTGGGCTATGTCCGCAACATCTTCGAACTGACGGGCACCGATCCGGGTCTGCTGTATCCGGTGGCGCAGTATTTTCACGATGGCAGCGCCTTGGCCGCCATCGGGTCCGGCGTTCTGTATCAGGGGACCGACATTCCTGAACTGATCGGCAAATATATCGTCGCCGATATTCCATCAGGCCGACTGTATGTCACGGACGTAACCGGCTTGACCTCCAGCGGTGACCCAAGTGGGGTTGTGGGTTTCGCGGAAGTGCTGCTGGACGTGGGCAGTGGGCCGGAAAGCCTGCTCGGCATCCTTGGCGCCTCCCGCGCCGACGCGCGGCTGGGCGTTGATGGCAACGGCGCGCTTTACGTCACCAACAAGGCGACTGGTGAAATCTACGCATTCACCAGCCTGGCGCCCACGCCGGTTCCGGCACCCTCGCCTCTTGGGGTGCTGGCAGTGGGGGTGATCGTGCTGGCCGCGACACGTAGGTCGGGCATCGTGTCGGGCGATGCCCGACCTACGGTGTGAAGGCTTCCATCCGCAGCGGCAGCTTTTCGCCCAGCCAGGCGGCGTGGGTGGTGTGATCGGTGGGCGCATCGCCGGTTTCAGGGTGCAGCAGCACGTTCAGGCCGTCACGGTTGAGCATCAGCCACGGGGCCAGGGTGGCGAACAGCGCCACTGGAAATGCGATCTGATACATCGCCTGCGTGTGCGGGCCGACCGGGACAGCGTGCCATCGCCCCAACCGGGCCTCGGGAAACGCAGCCGCCACTCCGGCGCGCAAGCGAGCGGCGGCGTCTTCGGTCACGCCCGGTTGGTAATAAATATGTGCGTGAAAATCCGTGATGATCGAGATGTTGAGCGGCATTGTCATGCTCCCCTGCTGGGCTATGCGGCGCGACCCTACGGCATTGCGTGCCAAATCGTCACCACACGGCGCTTGCCGCCTTACGTTGCAGCCGCTAGTCCGGATGGGTCATGACACAACATTTCGACTGCCTCATCGTCGGCGCCGGCATTGTGGGCCTGGCCCATGCGCTGGCCGCCCAACGCGCCGGGTTGCGCACCGCCGTGATCGACCGTGACACGCGGGCCGCCGGTGCGTCCGTGCGCAATTTCGGCTTCATCACCGTGACCGGCCAGCAAGAGGGCCTCACCTGGCGGCGGGCGCGGCGGGCGCGGGACATCTGGGCCGACATTACCGGACCGGCGGGCATTGCCATCCACCAGCACGGCCTGCTGGTGTGTGCGCGCCGACCCGAGGCGCTGGCGGTGCTGGAAGAGTTCGCCGACACCATGATGGGCGATGGCTGCTGCATTCTGCGCGGCACCGATCTGTGGGACATCGGCGAAGGACTGCGGCCAGATCTGGTGGGCGCGCTCTACAGCCCACATGAACTGCGGGTGGAAAGCCGGTTTGCTGTGGGCCAACTGACGGCGTGGCTGGAATCCGAGGGCGTCACGTTCCTGCCGCGCACCGCCGCCCTGTCGGTGGAGACCGGGCGGGTGGACACGCCTTCCGGCAAGATCACCGCCGATCACATCATCGTCTGCCCCGGCACCGATCTGGCGACGCTGTTTCCCGAGGTGATGGCACGGCGCGGCATTACTCTGTGCAAGCTGCATATGATGCGCGTGGCCAATCCCGGCTTTTCGATGAACACGGCGGTGATGAGCGATCTGGGGTTGGTGCGCTACCTCGGCTACGCCGACAGCGCCTCCCTGCCCGCGCTTCGTCGCAGGCTTGAGGCCGAGCAGCCGGAATTCCTGGCAGACGGGATTCACCTGATCGCCGTTCAGGGGGCCGATGGCTCGCTGGTGGTGGGCGACAGCCACCATTACGCCGACACGCCAGACCCGTTCCAGCCGCGTGCGGTCGATGATCGTATTCTCGCCGAATTGTCAGCCACCATGGCGGTGGATGCGCCCGAGGTGATCGAGCGTTGGGTGGGCGTGTATCCGTCCGGCCCTGACACAGCGTTCAGCGAGGCCCCGATGGCCGGCGTCCGACTGGTGATGGTCACGTCCGGCACCGGCGCCAGCACCGCGTTCGCCATCGCCGAGGAAACGATCGCCGATCTGCTTGGACACCAGCCGCCCCCCCACGCCTGAAGGAAACGCCCCGCATGACACAGATCCAGGCCGTGATTCTCGACTGGGCCGGCACCGTGGTCGACCACGGCTCTCGCGCCCCCATGGGGGCGTTCGTGCGGGCGTTCGCGCAGTTCGGCGTCACCATCAGCATCGCCGATGCGCGGGGACCGATGGGCATGGCCAAGCGCGATCATATCCGGGAAGTGGGCCGGGCCGCCGCCGTGGATGCCGGCTGGCGCGCCGTGCACGGGCATGCGATGTCCGAAGCCGAGATCGACGCGGTGATGGCGGTGTTCGAGCCGATGAACGTGGCCTCGGTGGAGGCGCATGCCGATTTCATTCCCGGGGCACTCGATGCGCTGGCCGCCCTGCGCGCCCAGGGCATCCGCATCGGCGCCACCACCGGCTACACCCGCCCGATCATGGATGTTCTGGCGCCGATCGCGGCGCGCGGCGGCTATACGCCGGAGTTGACGGTGTGCGCCGGCGATCTTCCGGCCGGTCGCCCCTCGCCGCTGATGATGTGGCACGCGATGGCGCAGATGGGCATCTGGCCGGCGGAATCGGTGGTGAAGGTAGACGACACCACGCCGGGCATCGGCGAAGGCATGGCAGCCGGGACATGGACCGTCGGGCTGTCGCTGAGTGGCAACATGTGCGGCTTGTCGGCCGAGGAACTCGCAGCGCTCGATGCCGCCGCCATCCAGGACATCCGCCGCAAGGCGACGTCGGACCTGACCGATGCGGGGGCGGATCTGGTGATCGACAGTCTAGCGCAGTTGCCCTGGGCCATCACCCAGATCAACGCGTGGCTCGACGATGGCCGCATGCCGGGCTGACCCGCTTCAGCCGATGCGCAGCAGCCGCATGCCGTCAGTGCGGAGCCAGGACATCGCCTGTTCCGTGTAAGGCGTGATCTCGTCGACCAAGGCCCAGAATTTGGGCCCGTGGTTCATGTGCCGCAGATGCGCCACCTCATGCGCCGTCACATAGTCCTGCACAAAGGACGGCGCCATCACCAGGCGCCAGCTGAACGCCAGGTTGCCGTTGGCCGCACAGCTTCCCCAGCGGCTGGTGGTGTCCTTCAGGGTGATGCGCGCGGCTTTCACCTTCGCCAGGGCGGCTTTTTCGGCGACGTAAAGCGTGATGCTGCGTCGCGCCTCGGCCCGCAGGAAATCCGACACGCGGCGCGGCAGGAAGGCCGCCTCGCCGGAGACGAACATGTCCCGCCCTTCGACCCAGACACCGCCACGGCTCTGCGGCACGTGGCGAATGCGATGCGCGGTGCCATGCAACGGCAATTCGGCGCCATCGGCAAACACCACCGCTCCCGGAAGCTGAGCCAGGCGCTCACTGATCCAGGCGGCATGCGTCATCAGCAACGCCATGCCGGCATGGCGTGCAGCCCGTTGCGGCAGTGTGATCACCACCGCCCCGCCACGTGGATCGATGCGCAGGCTCACGCGCCGAGCGCGGGCACTGCGGCGCCACTCGACGCGCGTGGGGCCACCCGGCAACGCCAAGATCTCGGACTGCGTCAATTCCATGCGTCAAAGTGTGACGGGTTCCGCTGTCCAGAGCAATGAAGCGGTTGTGCAAGACCATATGGGTATGCAATGTTATATTATAACATATTTGAGATCCCCATGCGCCGTCGCCACCTGCTTGCCCTCGCACCGCTTCTGCTGGCCCCACTCCGCAGAGCCAAAGCCGCAACCGGGCTGGCGGTGATGACAACATTCTCCGTGCTCTCGGACATGACGCGGGTCATCGGCGCTGAGGACGTGGTGGTCTCGACCTTGGTCCCGGTCGACGGCGATGCCCATGTCTGGCAGCCACGACCGGTTGATCTGCGGGCGTTGCAGGCATCGCGCATGCTGGTGGAAAACGGCCTGGGATTCGAAGGCTGGATGGCGCGCATGGCGGAGGCGGCCAGGTTCACAGGCGTTCGCGTGACAGCTTCGAAAGCGGTAATCCCGCGTTTGATGGATGCCATCGGTCACAAAATCACCGACCCGCATGCCTGGCAGGACCCGCGCAACGGTGTGCTTTACGCCCGCGCCATTGCGGATGGTCTGAAACAGGCGATCCCAGCATCGGCTGCGGCCATTGAGGACCGCGCACGCGCTTATGTCGAACAGATCCTGGAGGTTGATCGGTGGATCGAACAGACGCTGGCGTCGGTGCGTCCGGAACAGCGGCGGATTCTGACGAGCCATGATGCGTTCGGTTATTACGGCGCCCGCTACGGCATTACGCTGCGTTCGGTGCAAGGGATCAATACCGACAGCGAACCGTCGGCACGCGATATCGCGACGCTGGTGGGGCAAATTCGGCGGGAGAAAATTCGCGCTGTGTTCGTCGAGAACATGACCGACCCGCGAATGGCGGCATCGGTGGCGCGGGAAGCAGGCGCAGTTATCGGGCAGGCGGTTTATTCGGACGCGCTGTCCGCACAAGGCGGCGTGGCGGATACGTATTTGCGGATGTTGCGCCACAACACCACCCAGTTTGCGACCGCGATGGCCGTGAACTGAGGGGTGTGTAACTTAGAGAAACAGCGGAAGGCCTTCTTTTTCTGAAGAAAAAGAAGCAAAAAGACTTTCAGTCATAAGTCGTGTCTTGGGATCTGACTCATGGCTTTTATGAATGAAGTTTTTTCTTCATGTTCTCGGTTCAGGCTGCAGCCAAAACCACGCTCGTTGCATCGAACGTACGGAACAAGGCCTGCTCCTGCGCATCGGTCAGTTGGGTATGAGGTGGACGGATGTTCAGCCAGTCCGGATTGCCAGAATTGCGGGCCACCAAGGACTTCAACGCCGGAATCAACGGAGCCGACGTCACCGCAGCGCGAATGGTGGTCAGGATCGCCTGGGCCGCATCGCCTTCAGCCGTGCCATGGTTGGCGTAAACCTTGGCGCTGACGGCACAGCCGACATTGGCCGCAGCCGTGATGCACCCGGCACCACCGACGGCGAGCAGGCGATTCAGCGCGCCGTCATCGCCGCAATAGACTTCGAAGCCGTCCGCCGCAAAGGCATCGGCATAGGCCTTGGTGTTCTCGAAATCGCCGGTGCTGTCCTTGATGCCGCGCACTTTGCCCGGATACGCCTTCAGCAGGCGGGCAATGAAATCGACGGTGAACGGCACGGCCGACTGGGCCGGGAAGTGATACAGATAGATGCCGATATCACCACCGACGCGCTGGATGACTTCGCTGAAATAGGCGAACAGGCCATCCTGCGACGGGTTCTTGTAGAAGAACGGCGGCAGGATGAGGGCGCCACGGCAGCCCAGTTCCTCGGCCTTGCGGGTGAGCGTGACGGTGTCGGTGATGGCGGTGGTGCCGGTGCCGGGCAGCAGCACGCTGGCGGGAACGCCAGCTTCCACGAAGCCTTCCATCACGCCGATGCGCTCCTGGATGCCCAGCGAGTTCGCCTCGCCGGTGGTGCCGAGAATGGCCAGGCCGTTGCAGCCGTTGTCCAGCAGCCAGCGACCATGCGCCACCATGCGGGCAAGATCGATGGACAGGTCGGCGCGCATGGCGGTCAGGACGGCCGCGTTAACGCCACCAAAAAGGGCGGTCTGCATCATGAATTCTCCTCGTGTCCGGGGTCTTTGAGCCCAGGTTCTTGCAATGTCGGCTTGTCTTCGACGGGTTTAGGTTTGCGCACGCGTGGCGCCTTTGCGGGCCACTCAACGATATGATGTTCCAACGGTCCGGCATAGCGCTCGTCGACGAATCGGCCCGCCACGGACACGCCGGCAGTGTGCACCGTGTTCGGATCACCGGACACGAGATGATGCCACCAGGCGAGATCCCGGCCCTCGGAGATGCGGACATAGGCGCAGGACGGCGGCAGCCAGTCGATCTCGGCGAGCGATTGCGGCGTCAATGTCACGCAATCGGGCACATGGTCTCGGCGGGTTGCGTATTTTTTGCACTGGCAGCTGGTTTTATCGAGCAGCCGGCAGGCGACGTTGGTGTAGGCGAGCGCGTTGTTTTCCTCATAGCGCAACTTGTGCAGGCAACAGCGCCCGCACCCGTCGCACAACGATTCCCATTCCGCCTGCGACATCGCGCTCAGCGTCTTGGTTTTCCAGAAAGGTTTCTCGACTGCCACGTGACGATCTTATCCCAGCATCAGCCGCCCGAAAAGCGGGACAGCATTTCGCGCAATGGGTCAGCGCCGGGATTGGCGCCTTCATTGGAAATCACCAGCTGCTGCGCGCCCATGGGCTTGCCGTAATAGATCTGGTTCCAGTCGCTTTTCGTGCTGATCAGGCTGCCGTCGATGGAAACGCCGGCGAACAGGCCGCGCGTGGCGGCATAGGCGACGATATCGGCATTGAGTGCTGCCGTGGTGGAGCCCTGGATGCCCACGCCGATGGTCGCGATGGCCACAGAGGCATCGGCGCCGAGCTTGAACTGGCTGTCGAGCAGAGCCTGCAGGCCCTTTTCGGTCAGGATGATGAAGATGATCTGCGCGTCCTGAATGCCGATCTGCAGGCCGATGCTGCCGCTGCCCATGCCGTAGAAGGCCGGGCTGCTCCAGCCGTTCTGCGTGCGGCCGGACATGATGCAGCTGCCACCTTGGCCGCCGAGGATGAAACCGGCCTTGAAGATCTGCGGGCAGACCATCACGCCCTTTGCCTTGCGCAGCAGGTTGCGCGCGTCGTTGGCTTCTTTGGTGCCGAGCATTTCCTGCACGGTCAATGTGGAGCGGTCGACCAGCGTCTGCTGCTCGGTCTGGGCGTGGGCGGCAATCGGTGCGGCCAGAACGAGCAAGGCGGCGATGAGGAATCGGATCATGTCGTTTCTCCCGAGTGGGGCTGGCATGATGACCCGGCCACCGTGGCAAAACTGAGGTGTAGATGTGGCATTGCAGCCCGTTACCGGGCAAGCCTCATGCGCGTTCGCAACCCTAGCACCTAATCACAGCGCCGGCATCGCATTGACGCAGGACACTCGCCAGCCTTCGGCCTGACGCTCCAGACGGGTGAGCGACAGGTTCTGCACAGAGAGATGCAGCGCGTTGTCGGCGGCGATACCAAGCGCATGGGCCACCGCCGCGCGAATGGCGCCACCATGGCTGACAATCACCACATCCTGCCCGTCATGCGTACGCGCCAGACGCTCCATGGCGGCACCCACGCGCTGGATGACTTCCACCATGCTTTCGCCACCCGGCGGCCGTTCGATGCCGGCCAGCGGCCAGAACGGGTGCGCCGGAAGGGTGAGCCGCTCGGGCAGGGCGGCATGCGGCAAGCCTTGCCAATCACCAAGATTTTGCTCGATCAGATCCGGCTCGACCAACAGCGCCGGGCCAGCGTAGCCAGCCGCCATGATGGCGCCGGCGGTCCGCACGGTGCGCGACAGCGGCGTTGCCACCCAGACGGCCGGATTCGGCAACGCACGGGCAATGGCCTGATAGCTCGGCACCTGCGCCAGCAACGTGTGCGGGCAGAGTTCCACATCCATCGTGCCATACAGCAGGGCGCGGGCGTTTTCGGCCACCAGCGCGTGCCGGATCATCCAGAAGCGAGTCATGTCATTCTCCGATCGACAGCAGCGCGCCGCGACGGCGCGCCACCTGAAACTGGGCCTTGAAGATAGCGGCTGCACCGACGAGCCAGATGGCGTTCATCGCCACCGCCCAGCCCAGTTGGTCCCACGCGATCGTGCCATCGAGCAGCGCCGTGCGCATACCTTCGAACACATGGCTGGCCGGCACCACGAACGCCACCGGCTGAAGCCACGCAGGCAAGATCGCCACCGGATAGAACACCGCCGAGACCGGCGTGAGCCCGAACAACACCGACCACGCCAGCGCCTCCGCCCCTGCACCGTGGCGCAGGATGAGACTGACGACGGCCAGTGCCACCGCCCAGCCCATCACCATCAAATTGGCAAAAAACAAAATCAGCACTGGGCCGAGTGAGAAAAGATTGAACGCATACAACGCCCAGGCCAACAAGGCCGCCGGGACGACACCGGCCATCATGCGCACGAAGGACATGCCGATCAGGGCCGCCACCAGTTCGAACGGCCGCAGGGGGCTGACGAACACATGTCCCAGATTGCGCGACCAGATCTCCTCCAGAAACGTGATCGACATGCCCATCTGACTGCGCAGCGACACTTCCCACAGCAGCACGCCGCCCAGCAGCGCCCCTCCGGCCAAGGCAGCGGGGCTGCCCATACGGGTGGCAAGGAAGCTGGCCGTGAAGCCCCAGATGCACATTTGCAGAACTGGCCAATAGGCCAGTTCGACCAAACGCGGCCAGGACCGACGGAACAGGGCCAGATGGCGATACATCAGACCCCAGATCCGCTCCAGGGATGCCAGCAGGGCCGTGCTCATGTCCGATCCTCCGGGTGCGAGCGGTTGCGGGCGATGTCGAGAAACACCTGTTCCAAGTCATCCCGCCCATAGCGGGCCAGCAACTCGGCCGGGGCGCCCTGGTCGACGATTTGGCCCTTTTTAAGCATCAGCACGTCGGTGCACAGGCGTTCCACCTCGGCCATGTTGTGGCTGGCCAGCAGAATGGTGCAGCCGCTTTCGGCGCGATACCGCTCCAGCCAGCCGCGAACCAGATCGCCGGTATCGGGGTCGAGGCTGGCGGTCGGCTCGTCCAACAGCAGCAGATCGGGGCGGTTGATCAACGACTTTGCCAAAGCCACGCGGGTTTTCTGCCCCGCCGACAGATCGCCCGCCGGGCGGTTGAGCAGCGCCCCCAGATCGAGTTGCTCGGCCAGTTCGGCAATGCGCGCCTCCCGGTTCCGCACCCCGTAGAGATGCGCGTAGACCCGCAGGTTTTCGGCCACCGACAGACGCCCCGGCAGGGAGACATACGGCGATGAGAAATTCATCCGCGCCAGGGCAGCGAAGCGGTTGGTCGCCATGTCGTGGCCCAGCACGCGAATGGTGCCCGAGGTTGGGATCAGCAACCCCAGCAGCATGGCGATGGTGGTGGTCTTGCCGGCCCCGTTGCCGCCCAGCAGCCCGAGCGTGCGACCGCGCGGCAAGGAGAATGCCACATTGTCCACCGCCAGGGTGTCGCCGTAGCGTTTGGTCAGTCCTGTCACCGAGATCGCTGTCATGTGTGGGACTTAGAGGCGACTGTGACTTCCGCCAAGGGCAAGAGTTGATGTCACATCGGCCCCGATCGAGACAGCACCGGCGTACTAACGCGCCAAGGTCGCATGAGGCGCTGGCTCGGCTGCCAGATATCCCTGGAACAGCTCGATTCCGAATGCGCTGCCCCAGGCGATCGCGGCCGGCGTGTCTGCGTGGCTGAGCATAATTTTGGACACATCGGCCAACGCCGCCATCCCATCGAACGTCGAGAGTTGCGCTGACCATTTGAGTTGCAGCAGATCGAGTCCCAGGCGCGCCAGCGGAAACACTGGCAGCAACTCCGCCGTGATGGACCGCAGCGACAGCCGGTACCCCCGCGCGCGGGCGAAATCGCGGGCGAACAGGAATGCGGAGGGGTCCGCCAGCACGTCCGCCGGCAGCAGATCCAGCGTCACCTGGCCGCGCAGGGCAGCGGGAAGCGCCGTGTCAAAGCGCAGAAAATTTGGCCCGAGGATAGATGATACGTTGAGATTGATGGCAAACGGCCGGGCGCCCGTTAGTTTGCCGGGCGCCGCCAACAGCGCCAGCATCCGTCGGTCGAGTGTTCGGGTGAGTCGGAGGAACAACCACGGATCGGCTTCCGGTGCGTGATCGGGCGTCAGGCTTTCGGCCAGTTCATCGATGCAAAGGGTTCGCTTTTCCCAGCGCAACCGAAAACTGCCATCCGCCAACCGGCTGCACACGGGATGACGCCGGGCAAACCGGGCGACGTCCGCATTCGCAAGCTGGGCCTCCAGGGCCGAGAGGGATGCGGGGTCCAGTGGAAGGCCGGATGCGGCGGGCGGCGTGCTCGTGGTGGCAGGGTCGAGCAGGGCCTTGGCCATGGCGAGCAATCGCTCGGCGGCACCTGGGATATCCAGCTCTTCCCACACCATATCGGGTGCGATTTTACCGGCGTCACCGTCGGCGAACAAATGCATGATGGCGGCCTTGCTGGTGGCCACCGCCACCTTTGCATCTCCCCGCCACACCGTCACCAGGCTTTGGTTGGGCAAGGTGAACAGACGCGCCCGGTCGGCATGAGCCAGGGGCTCCAGGGCCGCACGGGCCAGCCGGACATGATGCGGCCGCAACCGATCGATCCCGAGGCGGGACAGATGCACCACGCAGGCCCGTCGCGCGATGCCGGCAAGCAGGCATTCACGGACCAAGGCGATCAACTGCATCGCATCCTGACGCTGCGCGACAGGCTCCGACGCCTGTGGTTCCCGCTTTCGCATGCTA
The DNA here is from genome assembly GCA_040399685.1 of Acetobacteraceae bacterium. GTDB lineage: Bacteria > Pseudomonadota > Alphaproteobacteria > Acetobacterales > Acetobacteraceae > CAIQQQ01. Next base: position 28,910 of record JBBART010000002.1, on the reverse strand, counting down.
CCGATCATGCGATCACCTGCGAGGGGCGGCCCGTGCCGCCCCCTAGATACGGCGCGGCAGCCGACGCCGGTACCCCGGCGTCGAGCAGGTCCGTGTTGTGGCAGCCGCTTCGCCCGGCCCGCCCCGTCGCGGCGGCGCGTTCGATGCATTGGCGCAGCGTGCACCCATCGGCGGATGGGCAGGCAATAATACGTGAAGCGCCCAGCATGGAATCGACATGCCGCCCCTGGAACCGCCGAATGCCACGCAACAGGCCCCATTTGAGGGCGGCCTCCGTCTCAGCCCGGTGCAGCACCACGCGGGCGGGACCGATTTCAGCCAACGCCGTCTCGATTGACTGCTGTTCGTTGTCCGGCAAATCGCCCAGCCGCACGGACCAGTCGAGCTTCAGCAAATCCGGTTGCAGCGCCCATGGACGGCAGATCTGCAAGGCCACATGCGACACGCCGTCCAGCACCAGATGCAATCCGGCATCAGCGATGCGGGCACGGGCGTCAGCGAAAAGCTTCGCATTCGCAGACGCCTCGATCAGGCTGATTTCAACACCCAGCGGCAACTTGGCACGATGGCAGGCAGCGACAAAGCGGGTGAAGGCCGGCGACAGCGTCCCCGGCAACGTGAGATTGAGATGCAGCACCGGCGCCAGGCCTGCTTCATCCAGGCCGGGCTCACCGGGTCTGGCGCGGGTGATGTCCAACGGACCGCCGCGCCCGCTTTCCTGACTCAGCACGTCCAGCATCCGTTGATCGAGCCGGCCGGCGAGATGGCGAAACAGAAAAGGATCGGCGGTGGCATGGCCGCTGCTGGCGGTTCGCTCCTCCAGCACACCGATCGAGAAGGTGATTTCCCGAAACAACGGCCGTAGGCCGGCCCCTTGGGGAGCAGCAGGGTCCAGCAGGATGGCCGTCTGACGCTGCATAAGGTCGCTGATCGCGGCAGCGTTGACCAATGTGCCGATGGCATCCAGCGATCCGGTCTGCCTGGCAAAATCTTCATCGATCGACACGGTCTTGGCCCCCCTGAGGCCGCGTTGCGGCATTTTTGTTGAAGTGATCCCGGAATGGACCCGCATCCGCTCCACACAGGCCTGGGTGTAGACAAGCAGTTCGGCCTGTGCCGATTCCAGCGGCCAAATTGTCACCAGGGACGCGGCAGATGGCGTGTCCGCCCGCAGCAGGCGGCCCAGTATGTCCGGCATTGCGAAGGGATCGGTGGCAAAGGACGGCGCGGCCCGGATTGCGGGTGCAATCCCTGGGGGGGTGGCGCGGCACAGCAGGACCATGTCTCCGCTCGCCAGGGCAAACACCTGGCCCTCGTACCAATCCGCTGTGTCCTGCAGCAAGGCGCGCATGATGCGCAGGTGATGCAGGCGCGGCCCGGGCGGGCAAAGCCGTGACAGATGCAGCACCACCGCCACCCGGCCCAACGGAGATCTGCCCGCGCGCAGCGTTGCATCATGCAAGGCCTGCTCCGTTAGCGATGGAGGGCGCGTGCCGCCGCTGTGCTCAAAAACCTTCATGCATCGCCTGCCCTGCCCTTCCTGCGCCAACATTGCTCGTGAAGCCGATGGAAATCGGCCGGAGGAACAACGATCTCGCGTCAATCGCGGACCGTCTTGGCCGCACAATGTCGCAAATCAATTAACAGCAGGTTTCCAGCGCACAGCCTGCGGTGTTCGCTTGCGCACAAATCGCCCCGGCGCTAGCGGTATTGGATGGACGAATATCAATCTACCCGCAGCACAGACGTCCCCATCGCCTCCAACGACGCTCCTAGCCGCGAGCCCGGCACGGCGCAGTTGACCGACGCCATTCGCAGGCTGGCCCATACCAGCGTACTGGTGGTCGGCGATGCGATGCTCGACCGGTATATCTACGGCACCGTTGACCGGGTGAGCCGCGAGGCTCCTGTGCCTGTGCTGACGGTGGACCGAGAGGTGGTCGTGCCGGGCGGCGCCGGCAATGTGGTGCGCAATCTGGGTGCGCTCGGCGTGGCCGTGGCGTTCGTGTCCGTGGTCGGCGACGACCAGGCGGGCTCGGACCTCACCGGCCTGATCGGCAGCCAGCCGGGGGTGGAGCCGTGGTTGATGGTGCAGGGGAGCCGCACGACCACGCGCAAGACCCGCTATATGGCGCAGGGCCAGCAATTGCTGCGCACCGACCGCGAGGACACCTCCCCCATTCATCCCAAGCTGGCCGAGCGCATGCTGCGCATCGTGCGTGACGCGATGGCGGCCACCTCGGTCACCATCCTGTCCGATTACGGCAAGGGCGTTCTGGCCGGGGACATGCCGTCCCAGATCATCGCCGCCGCCCGGGCCATGGGCCGCCGGGTGGTGGTGGACACCCATGGCGGCGAATTCGGCCGCTATGCGGACGCAGATGTGATTCTGCCCAGCCGCGACGACCTTGCCCGCTTCGCCGGCAACCCGCTTGGCAGCGATGACGCGATCGTGACCGCTGCCTCCAACCTGCGCACCCTGCATAATTTCGGCGCCGTGCTGGTCAACCGCGCCGAGGACGGCATGACCTTGGTCGACGGCAAAGGGGCGCTGCACCTGCGCACCCAGGCCGCCGATATCCTGGATGTGTCCGGCACAGGCGACACCGCTGTGGCCGCCCTTGCGGCTGCGATGGCGGCAGGGCTGGACCTTGCGATCGCGTCACGCGTGGCCATGATCGCAAGCTCGGTCGTGCTCGGGCGCAGCGGCATCTCGGTGGCCCGCGAGGGCGACATGCTGGCGGCCATCTCGCCGCAAGGCAGCGCCCTGCGCAAGATCGTCAGCCTGGAAGTGGCGGCCGGCCGGGTGGAGAAATGGCGGCGCGAAGGCTGGCAGACGGCGGTCACGCTGGGCCGCTTCACCACCATCACCGACGACGATGTGCACAGCCTGCGCGATGGCCGCGTCACCTGCGACCGGCTGGTGGTGGGGCTGGAGCGCGACACCCAGCAATGCAACCAGCCGCCGGAAGCCGTGCGCGCGGCGCAGTTGGCGTCGTTGGACATGGTGGATCTGGTGGTGATGATCGACAGCACCAACCCGGCCGAGATGCTGCATGCCTTGCGCCCCGATCTGCTGATCGGCCCCGCCTCTCAGCCTGGCGCCGACCTGCTGCCAACCTGGGGCGGACGCGTGGCCCACGCCTGAAACAGAAACGGCCGGGGTTTCCCCCGGCCGTTTCCGATTTCGGTTAGCAGGCGACGTTCAGACCTTTTCGACCTGGCTGTATTCCAGTTCGACCGGGGTAGAGCGGCCAAAGATGGAAACGCTGACCTTCACGCGGCCCTTTTCCTCGTCGACTTCTTCCACCACGCCGTTGAAGCTGGTGAACGGGCCATCGGCCACGCGGATCTGCTCGCCGATCTCGAACAGGATGGCCGGACGCGGACGCTCCACACCTTCCTGGGCCTGCTTCATGATCCGGTCGGCCTCAGCCTCGGTGATCGGGCTTGGGCGCGTCTTGGTGCCCAAAAATCCGGTGACCTTGGGGGTATCCTTGACCAGATGCCAGGCTTCGTCCGACAGCTCCATCTTCACCAGCACGTAGCCGGGGAAGAACTTGCGTTCGGCGTTGATTTTTTGGCCGCGGCGGAGTTCCACCACTTCCTCGGACGGCACCAGCACTTCTTCGAACTGGTCGGCAAGGCCCTTCTGGGCAGCCTGCTCCTTGATCTGCTGGGCGATCTTTTTCTCGAAGCCCGAATAGACGTGCACGACGTACCAGCGCTTTGCCATGGCAGTGATTCCTAAAGCCCGACGCCGAACAGGGCGCGCACGCCAATGCCGATGATCTGGTCCGCGATGAAAAAGAACAAGGCTGCGAGAGCCGCCATGACGAAGACAAGACCGGTGGTCACCAGCGTCTCCTTGCGGGACGGCCAGGTCACACGGGCGATCTCGGCCCGTACCTCGCGGATGAATTTTGCCGGAGCCATCACGCCACTCATATTTCTCACTGCCTTTCAGAAACGACGAGCTGGCACGGGGGGCCCGGATGACGTCAAGAAAACTGACATCAGCCCGGGGGGTGGCAGGGGCGGAGGGAATCGAACCCGCAACCTCCGGTTTTGGAGACCGGCGCTCTAGCCAATTGAGCTACGCCCCTATCCCACCCGCGTTTCCAGGCCATGCGCCCGCAGGCCGTGCCTGCCGGCAATAGGCCCGGGCTGCGTAGAAAGAATGTCGCGACGAATAAGTCAAGAGCGTAGGTTGATTTTGAACGTGACGGAGGCGGGCGGAGCGTGGAACTTTCACCAGGACCGACTGCTTATAGGCGCGATGCGACGCAAAAAACATTGCTGTGAAAGACCCACGACCATGAGCTCTTCCACCCTCGAAACCAGTCTCGCTGACGCCCAGTCGCAGATTCGCCAACTTCGCAAGCAGCTCGATTCGGTGATGTCCGATCGCGTCCAACCGGCGCTGCACGCGGCAGCCGATCAGGCCTCGCTGGCCATGAATCAGGCCCGCAAGCTGGCGCAGGAAGAAACCGAGGTTGCGGCCGGCTATGTGCGCGCCCGGCCGTTCACCGCCGTGCTGGCAGCCGTTGCCATCGGCTATATCGCTGCCCGCCTCACCCGCTGAACGGATGAAAACGCTCCGGCTTGCCTCGATCGCCGTGCAGGCCGAGAGCATCCGTCTCAATCTTTTGATGCGGCGGCTGGTGATCCGTGCCGGATTGCTGGCGGCTGCGTTTTTCCTGGTGATGATGGCGCTCGTCATCGCCCACGCGGCCCTGTTCGAGCTGCTGGCGGCGCGGCTGTCTCCAGCGGCGTCCTACGGTATTCTGGCCGGCGGCGACCTTGTGGTGGCGCTGATCGTGACGTTGATCGCGCTGCGTTCGAAACCGGGCCTGAGCGAGCGGGAGGCGGCCGAGATGGGCGCCTCCGCGCGTCAGGAAATTCGGGCGTCCTTCGGCTGGACCAAAATCCTGATGTGGGCGTTCACGATGTTTCGCAACCGCCCACGCAAGGATTAGGCGGCGGCCTTAAGCTGCATTTCCGCCCAGGCGGCATCCAGCCCCTGGCGGAACATGGCCAGCAGATCCTGGATCTGTTCGGCGGTGATGATCAGCGGCGGCGTGAAGGCGATGCGGTCGCCGATGGCGCGCACGATCAGTCCGGCCTCCTGGCATTTGTCCTGCACCAGCGTGCCGATCTTCAGGGCCGGGTCGAACGGGGTGCGCGTGGCCTTGTCCGCCATCACCTCCACACCGGCAATCAGCCCCACGCCCCGCGCGTTGCCCACGAGCGGGTGTGATTCCAGGGCCTTCAGACCGTCCAGGAAGGCTGGTGACACGCGTGCGACGTGGCCCACGATGTTGCGCTCCTCGTAGATCGCCAGCGTCTCCAGCGCCACCGCACAGGCCACAGGATGGGCGCCGTAGGTAAAGCCATGGCCGAAACTGCCGATCTTGCGGCTTTCGGTCAGCATCGCCTGGTGGATCTTCTCGTTGATCAGCAATGCCGAGATCGGCTGGTAGGCGGCCGACAGCGCCTTGGCGCAGCTGATCATGTCTGGCTGGAGGTCGTAGGTCTGGCTGCCCCACATGTTGCCGGTGCGGCCAAAGCCGCAGATCACTTCGTCGGCGACGAACAGGATGTCGTATTTGCGCAGGATGGCCTGCATCTTGGGCCAATAGGTCTCAGGCGGGGTGATGGCGCCGCCGCCGCCCTGCACGGGTTCGGCGAAGAACGCGCCGATGGTCTCGGGGCCTTCGCGCAGGATCAGCTGCTCGAAGCTGTCGGCCATGCGGGTGGCATAGTCTTCCTCGCTCTCGCCGTCATGGGCGAAGCGGTAGTAGTTGGGGTTGTCGGTGTGCAGGAAGCCCGGCAGCGGCAGGTCGAAATCGGCCACCATGTGCGGCTGGCCCGACACGCTGACCGAGGCCACGGTGTTGCCGTGATAGCCGCGCACCCGGCCTATGATCTTCTTCTTGGCCGGCTTGCCGATGGCGTTGTGGTAATACCAGACCAGCTTGATGGCGGCGTCGTTGGCTTCCGAGCCGGAGCACTGGAACAGCACCTTGCTCATCGGCACCGGCGCCGCGCGCACCAGCTTTTCGGCGAGGTCGACGCTGGGCAGATGCCCCTTGGCGAAGAACGTGTGGTAATATGGCAGTTCGAGAAGCTGCTTGTAGGCGGCATCGGCCAGCCGCTTTTCCGAGAAGCCAAGCGAGGCGCACCAGAGGCCGGCCATGGCTTCGAGGTATTTGTGGCCGTGCTCGTCATACACATACACGCCGTCGCCTTTGCACATCAGCGTGCCGCCGGTCTCCTGGTACGAGGCCAGATCGGTCTGCTGGTGCACCAGATAGGCGATGTCACGGGCGTGGGCGGAATTTACGGTCATCGGCGGTATTCCCAAAGTTATGCGGCAACCATTTCCTGGGCGTCCAGGGCTTCCGCCGCGCGAAGTTTGGTGTCGCGCCGCGCGTCTTCACGGCGTTTTACCACTTCATAAACGATAGCACCGAGCACAGTGACGGCAATGATGGTCACGGCCAGGGCGGAAAGTGCGGGGGTGGTGCCCTGCCGGACCCGACCGGCCAGAACGGTGGTGAGGGTCTTGTCGGCCAGGATGGCGAAGGTGGTGGTGTTGTAGTTCTCGAAGCTGGACAAGAACGCCAGCACGCCGGCCGACAGCATGGCCGGGCGCAGGAACGGCAGCAGGACGTGGAAGAACACCTGCGTGTGGCTGGCGCCAAGGTCCAGCGCCGCCTCCTCCAGCCCGCGATCGAAGCGTTGCAGGCGGGCCAGGATGATCAACATGCAATAGGCGGCGATGAAGCTGGATTGGCCCAGCACCGTCAGCACCATGCCGTCATACATGAAGCGCATGCCGGTCAGGGTGGTGAAGTCGCGCCAGAAGATGACGGTGGAGATGCCGATGATCACCCCCGGCGTCAGCACAGGCGAGACCACCACGAGGTAATACAGCGAACGGGCGCGGCGGTTGATCTGCTGCATCACCAAGGCGCCGGCCAGGCCCAGCGGCACGGAGAGCAGCACCACGAACACGCCTATGGTGAGCGACTTCTTCAGGCCGTAGAGCACGTCCGAATCAGCGAACAGCACGTCGAACCAATGCCAGGTGAAGCCCTCGAACGGGAAGGCCTGCGGGTAGGACGGCGTGTTGAACGCGGTGACGCCCATGATGGCCAGCGGGCCGAACAGATAGGTGAAGAACACCAGCATGTAGAAGCCGGTCATGAGCTTGAGGATGTGGCGACTGCTCATTTCGTCATCTCGCCCAGGCTGAGCTTCGTCAGGCGCAACACCAGCAGCACGAAGGCCACGCAGGTCAGCAGCAGGATGAAGGCGTAGGCAGAACCCTGCGGCCAGTTGAACGCCTGGTAGAACCGGTCATAGACGATCGGCGTGAACCACAGCGTGCGGGGGCCGCCGAGCACCAGGGGGGCCGCAAGGGCGCCGGAGGTGAGCATCAACACCAGCGTGCAGCCGCTGGCGATGCCGGGCTTGGCGTGCGGCATGACGATGAACAGATGGATATGCCACCACGGCGCACCGAGATCGCGCGCCGCCTCGATCTGCCGGCGGTCCAGGCTTTCCACGGCGTTGTAGAGCGGAAAGACCAGCAACAGCAGATAGGCGTAGCTGAGCCCCATGTAGAGTGCCACGTTGTTGCCCAGGAAGTCGAACGGCTCGGAGAGAATGCCGAGGCCTTGCAGCGCCCGGTTGATGACGCCGGAGCCGGCGAACATCACGCGAAAGGCGAAGGCGCGCAGCACCTCGTTGATCCAGTAGGGGGCGATCAGCAGCAGCAGCAGCAGCCGAACCCGCGCGGCGGTGGCCACCTGGGCCATGTAGAAGGCCAGCGGATAGCTGAACAGGAAGTTGAACAGCGTGACCAGCACCGAGACAAAGATGGTCGTGAAGAAGGCCGTCAGGTGCAGGCTGTTCCAATTGCTGCTGTCGCGCGTGCTGCCGTAGAGAAAATAGCGATAATTCTCAAAGGTGTAGATGTCGCGTGCGCCGCCCATCGCCGTCGGCGGCAACTTTGGGCGGAAGCTCATTTCCACCATGAAAAGCTGCGGCAGCACGATCATGAACAGCGCCCACAGCCCCACCGCCACGATCAGAAAAATCGAGACGGCTGTGCCGTTGCGTTTCCAGAAGGACACGCGATGCACCGGCTTGGGGTCCAGCAGCGACAGCAGCCAGAACCCCGCCACCACCACGAACGGCAGCAGCAGGACAAACGGATGACCGTCAGATGCCAGCATCGGACACCGGCAGAATGGTCGCGTGGGTCACAGCCAGGTTGATCGTCTCGCCGGGGCTTGGCGGGGCAAAGCCGTCGCCGGCGCCGAGCAGCATGGCCAAAGGCGTAGCGCCGGCCAGCAGCGAGACGTGGGTAAGGTTGCCCTCATAGGCAACCGCGGTCACCAGGGCCGAAAGTCCCTCACCGGATGTTGGCCGCAAGGCCTCGGGGCGGATGAACAGCTTGGCTGCCGACCCTCGCATCAGCTTGCGGGGATTGACGCCGGAGAGCGGGCCAAGTTCGGTTTCGATCACGGCGGTCTCGCCGGTCATTTCAAGCACCCTGCCCGGCAGCGCGTTGGTTTCGCCCACAAAGCTGGCCACGAAATCGGTGTCGGGATGGTCGTAGATGGTCCGCCCGTCGCCCACCTGCTCGATGCGGCCACGGTTCATGACGGCGATCCGGTCCGACATCGTCAGGGCCTCGCCCTGGTCGTGGGTGATGTAGATGAAGGTGATGCCCACGCGCTGCTGGATGGCGCGCAATTCGCGGCGCATGTGCTGGCGCAGTTTCAAATCGAGGGCGGAGAGCGGCTCATCGAGCAGCAGCACCTGCGGTTCTACGGCCAGGGCGCGGGCGATGGCCACGCGTTGGCGCTGGCCGCCGGAAAGCTCATCGACCATCTTGGAACCCTGGTCGCCGAGGGCCACCAGGTCGAGCAGCTCGTCCACCCGCTTCTGGCGTTGCTTGCGCGACTGGCCGCGCACGCGGAGCGCGTAGCCGACGTTGTCGGCCACCGACATCATCGGGAACAGGGCCAGATTTTGGAAGATCAGCGCAGTCGGCCGCTTGTTGGCGCCGATGCCGGCCATGTCCTTGCCGCCGATTCGCACCGCTCCTTCGGTGGGATCGATGAATCCTGAGATGGTGCGCAGGATTGTTGTCTTTCCGCACCCGGATGGGCCGAGGAAGCTAAAAAACTCCCCCGGCGCAATCCGTAACTCGGCACGATCGACCGCCGTGAACGGTCCGAACCGGACCGTCATGGCGTCAAGGTGAACGTCGGCTGTCACGCTGCCTTGAACTTCTCGGCGTATTGCGTGCGCATTTCGGCGAACCACGAAGGCTCGGCCGGACGCGGCCACAGGCGCTGCAGCGCGTCACCCGGATAGGCTTCGAGGAAGTTCTTCTTCGCCGTATCTGACAGCAGGGCGTCCGCGCCCTTGGCCACCGGGTTGTAGCCGGAGTTCTCGGCAACGGCGGCCGAACCGGCGGCGGAGTGAACATAGGCCAGCCATTCATAGGCCTGCGCCGTGTTCTTGGCGGCCTTCGGCATTGCCCAACCGTCGAGCCAGGTGATGGCGCCTTCCTGCGGCGCCATGTACGACACCGGCTTGCCGGCCTTCTTGAGGCTGATGGCCGGGCCGTCCCAGGTCTGGCCGATGACGACGCCGTTTTCGAGCAGACCCGACTTCGTGTTGTCTCCGCTGTCCCAGAACTGCTTGATCCAGGATTTGTGGGCGATGGCGAAGGGCAGGATCTGGTCGTAGATCTTCTTCATCGACGCCTCGTCCTTGAACGCGTCGAGCATGCGGTTGGACGGCAGCTTGCCAGTGGCGTCCATCCACAGGCCTATGCCGAGCAGCAGCGAATGCGGCCGACCCTGGACCTTGCCCTTGTATTTCTCGTCCCAAAGCGAGCCATAACTGAGGGTCTTGTAATCCAGCGTGGTCAGGTCGGTGCGCCACGAAATGGCTTCCGAACCCCAGCAATGCGGCACGTGATACAGGCCGCCCTTGCCGGTCCACAGCTTCTCTGACGTGGCCACCATCGAAGGCAGCAGGCTATCGAGGTTCAGCTTCTTCATGTCGAACGGCTGCAAAACGTCGAGATCGAAGAACTGCGGCGCGCGGTCATGCGTGGGCTGGCAGAGGTCGAAGCCCTCGCCACCGGTGGCCTGCAGCTTGTTGATCTGCTCTTCGTTCTGGCTGAACGGGGTGGTGTTCACCTTGATGCCGGTCTTCTTCTCGAAGTCGGGCACCACCGGGTTCGGAATTTCATCGTCCCAGTTCAGAAGATTCAGTGTGCCGGAGGACGACAACGCGTCCTTCACAACCCACGGACCGAGGGCGGCGGCACTGCCCAGCATGGCCGAGCGGGTCAGCAGGACGCGACGGGTAAACTGGCTGGCAGCCTTCACCGTGGCTTCGGTGGATGTGAGCTTGGGTGGCTTCTTCATGCGACAATCTCCTGTGCAATGCGACACCTCGGGAGTGTCCCCGGCATCCTGCATCTGTACCAAAACAAATCAAGCGTCTGCCATGCTTACGATGCATGGCAATTCAGTCATGCCATCACTGCACAGCATTTTTCGGGCCACTCCCGGAAAGCGCCATTTCGACACCGCATCACGCGGCCGGTGCACGCTTGTGGGGCAAAGGCCCTCGATGCGTGTTTGATTATCGGGCAGATGCGCCTCACCCCCGCGCCAAGCTTGCCTTCAAGATTGACGCGGGGTACTCTCTTCTTCGGAATGCTGCGTTTTCAAACCCAGCGCGGACGTAGCTCAGTTGGTAGAGCTTCAGATTTCCAATCTGAATGTCGCGAGTTCGAGTCTCGTCGTCCGCTCCATTCCCTTCACTTCGCCCCTATTTCCAGAGTGCGTGATCGGCCAGCCATTTTTGCAGCAGGTCCGCGATCTGCATGTTGTTGCGGTCCATCATTGAGAAATGGTCGTTGCCGGTGATGCCGATTTTCGGTAGGTCCACCACGTCCACGCTGCCGCCGCCGGCGCGGATCTTCTCAGCGAACCCCACGCCGTTCGCCCGGATGGTGGGCCAGCGCGAATCGGTTTCGATGAAATCGCCGTAGAGCATCATGGTGGGGATGGCCTTGAGGGCGGCTGCGTCCTTGTCGTTGCCGACGCCGGCCGGCTCGACCGCGATCAGCGCCCGAACCTTGTCCGGGCGCGCAGCGGCGGCCTTGAAGCCGAACAGCCCCGCCTGGCTGTGGAAAACAATGACGCAGGGGCAAACCTTGTCGATCAACGCGATATAGGCCGCCAGCGTGGCGTCATCCGTGGTCGTCCAGCGCGGCACGAACTGCTTGGTCAACTGGTCGTATCCCTCGACCGGGAATTGTGAACTGGCCGGAGCAAGCCGCTTGGCGGGATCAGCATTGTAGGAGCCCGCGCCCGAGCCGATGCGAAACCGCTCCCACGGATTCGCAGTCGTCAGGAACACCGGCTCGCCTTTGAAAATATCCGGATACATCGCCCAGCCGGAGCGCCCGCGCTCGACGGCGTCGGAATTATAGACGTCCCAGCCTTTGCGAATGAAATAGTTCAGCCACCCGGGGCGCCCGTCCGGCGTTGTCTCATACGTCACACCCGTCATGCCGCCACCGTGCCACAGTAGCAGCGGCACCGTGCCGCGACGGTCCTTCACCAGGAAGTATTGCGCGTACATCTGCTCCACCTGGTAGCTGCCGTTCAAATCCACCTTGGCGGGAACACCACCGGGGGAGAACAGCACCTCCTTGATTTCCTTGCCGGAAATATCAACCGTGCGACCGCCGACATGAAACGAACCCATGTCGCGCAATTCGATCGGGCCGTCCTGCGCTCCGGCCGGCCCGGCCAGCACCAAGGCGCCAAGCAAGCCCAGCACCGCTATTTTTGAACGAAACGATCCCATGATTTCCTCCAGCATGCGCGCCGTCTGATGCAGCGCGTTCCGGGAAATGCTCGCATGCGAAACGTTGTTGAACAACGCTCAAAACGCCGTGTGGCGCGCCTTCTGTCGGCTCTCGATCGGGGGAGTTGGTGGAAGGGGTTGGATTCGAACCAACGTAGACGTACATCAGCGGATTTACAGTCCGCCCCCTTTAGCCACTCGGGCACCCTTCCAGGGAGGCGCCGAACTATCCCCATCAGGGCACCCCTGTCAACGAAGCAGCACGATATTTGTCGCAATGGCGCAATCTTGTATAAGATGGCGTCATGAAACCTCCTAGCTCCACCCGTCCCGGCGGCCGCAGCGGCAGCGGCGCAAAGCCCTATCGCGCCGGCGGCCCTCGCCCATCTACTCCCCGCAACCCGACAGACAAGGCGCCGATGCGTCCGCGTGGCGAAAAACGCCCGGATGCAGCGGCAGCAGCCCCGGAACGGGCGCCAGCGCCCAGCCGTGAGCCAAGCCGGGCACCGGCCCGCACGTCCGAGCGGCCGATGCTGACCGTGTCGACGAAGGGCGCCTTCGGGCGGCCTGAGCCGGTGGCAGCCCCCCGTGGCCGCACCCCGGAACGCGAAGCCCCCATCCGCGAGGCCGCCTTCCGCGAAGAGCGGCCGCAGCCAAAGCGCCGTCCGCCGCAGGGCGACCGCCAGCCCCGCGCACCTGTGCAGCGCCACGACATTGACGCGCCGCGCGGCACGATCTGGCTCTACGGCATTCACGCCATTGGCGCCGCCTTGCAGAATCCGCAGCGCCGCCTGCGCCGCCTGCTGCTGACCGCGGAAGCCGAAGCAGCTCTCGCTGAATCCTACCCGAAGCCATGGCCGATTCCGTCCGAGATCACCGAACGGGCGCGACTCGATCTGCTGCTGGGCCAGAACGTGGTCCACCAGGGTGCGGCCCTGCTCGCCGATCCGCTCGGGTCGCCCTCGCTGGTGCAGGCGCTGGAGCGTCCCGGCACGGTTCTGGTGCTCGACCAGGTGAGCGACCCGCGCAACGTGGGTGCCATCCTGCGCTCGGCCGCGGTGTTCGGCGCTGCCTGCGTCATCACCCAGGACCGCAACGCCCCGGACGAAAGCGGTGCGTTGGCCAAGGCCGCGTCTGGCGCGCTGGAGAAAATCCCGTTGCTGCGCGCCGTCAACATCGCCCGCACGCTGGTGGCGCTGAAGGCTGCCGGTTGCTGGGTTGTGGGGCTTGATGCCGCCGGTGCGCCGCTGTCCGGCCCAGCCTTGGCCGGGCGTCGCGTGGCGCTCGTGCTCGGCAGCGAAGGCGAAGGCATGCGTCGCCTGACCCGCGAAACCTGCGACGAACTGGGCGGCATTCCAATGATCGGGGGCCTCGGCTCAGCGATCGACAGCCTGAACGTGTCGGCCGCCGGCACCGTGGCGCTCTACGAACTGTCCCGCAAAGTCTGATCACGACAGGCGCAACGTTGACGGGATCACGTCCCCGTCAACGTTGCGTTAAGCTTTTTCTGTCACAAGCGTTGCATGATCGCGCGCAAACTCCGCGACGTCCACCGCCAGAACGGCCTCAACGGGACGACCCCGATGCTTCCAGACTGGAATGTTATGTCTGACGACCTGCAACTCGCCGTCACACGGGAGGCCTTGAATTTGGCCGCCGAGACGATCGCCTCCCAGGCCGAACTTCTCGCTTTTGAAATAGAATCCGGCGGCCTGAACGATCGGGGCGGGCCAGACGCGCTTCGGCTGCTCGCGGCCATCGTGCGGGTTGGCGACAACATTCACCCGCTCTCCACCGTGGCTGGCCATGCATGACATGACCGGGAGGGCGCGTCGCGCCCTCCCGCCACCGCCTTGTCGACTCAGCCCGCGTCGCTGTCCGCATCCGCAGGTTCAGCTGCCCGGCTCACACCGCTGATGTCGACAGCGACGAACGCCGTCCTGCCATCACGCAGAATACGCAGTGCCAGCGCCGCGTTGCCGCCATCTTCCTTATTTGCCAAGGTCGAAGTGATCGTCCGGGCTGCTTCCTGCGCTGACGTGATCGCCTTCGCGCCCACGCCCACAATCAGATCGCCCTGATGCAAGCCTGATGCTTCGGCAACCGAACCAGGGACCACATTCGCCACCACAGCGCCCTTGACGCCGCTGGGCACGCTCAGTTCCGCGCGCAGTTCTGGCGTCAGGGGAACCAGCGCAAGTCCGAGGCCGCCCTGCGCCGGCGTCTTTGCAATGGTGCCCGGATCGGCCTTCAAAACCGCCAGCTTGACCGACACGTCCCGCTCGGAGCCGCCGCGTACGATCTTCAGCGTTGCCTCATCACCCGGCTTCGCGGCGGCCACCGCCAGCGCAAGGTCGCGCGGCAGTTTCACCGGATTGCCGGAAAGCGCCACGATCACGTCACCCGGCTCCAGCCCCGCCCGCGCGGCTGGCGAGGCAGGTGCAACGCTGGCCACCAGCGCCCCGCCCGGCTCACCGGATGCGCCACGCGGCAAATGCAGGGCGGCGGCCATCGCCGGTGTCACAGCCTGCGACTCAACGCCCAGATAGCCTCGCGTCACGTGGCCACCGTTCTGAAGCTGCGCCACCACCTGGCGCACAATGACAGCCGGAATGGCAAAGCCAATGCCGACGCTGCCCCCGGTTGGTGACAGGATGGCGGTGTTGATGCCGATCACCCGACCATCCTGGGTGAACAACGGGCCGCCGGAATTGCCCTGGTTGATGGGGGCGTCGATCTGGATGTAGTCGTCATACGGGCCAGACCCGATATCGCGGCCCAACGCCGAGACGATGCCGGCCGTGACCGTGCCACCGAGACCAAACGGGTTCCCCATCGCCACCACCCATTCGCCGGGGCGCACGGCCGCGCTGTCGCCCAGGGAAATGAACGGCAGTTTCTGGCTGGTGGTGATCTTGAGCACCGCGATGTCTGTGCGCGGATCGGTTCCGATCAGCTTGGCCGGCAATTCGGTGCCGTCAGACATCGTCACGCTGATCGACTTCGCTTGGCGGATCACATGGTTGTTGGTCACCACCGTGCCATCCGCATCGATCAGAAATCCGGAGCCCCGCGCCTCCATCATGCTGCTGTGGCCACCACCCGGACGGCGTTGCTGCGGGCCGCCGCGGCCGAACGGCATCGGCACATCCTCCTCATCAGACGCGGTCTGGGCCGGCATCTTTGCGGTGATGGAGACAACAGCTGGCTTCACGCGCGCCACGAGGTCGGCAAAATCGGGAAGACGCGCGCTGGCGGTCACGGGCGTCTCAGCAGCATGCGCAGGGACCGGCGCCAATGCCGTCAGCGCTGTGCTGGCCATCAAGATCGCAGCCATTGCGCCACCAATGAACGGGTGGCGCGCCCGTCGGCGAGACACTGCAATTGACCGCACGAGATTTGTCATTGGGAATTCTCCATTGCATATAGACAAAAAGATGCGACACCTCGGAATGTCGCGACAGTTAGACAATGCAGCTTCACTCCGCACACACGGATGTCGTGGCAATGAAAGCGGCGTTATCTTCCATCGCCGAAAAACAGCGGAGGCGATGCCATGACGGCTATGACGGCAAATCCATTCCGCTGGTTCATCCGCCGCAGCCTGCGCGAACGGATTGGCGTTGGGCTTGCGTTGCTTGTGTTCGTCGTGGCGGGCGTGCTTGGCGGACTGATCGGGCGCGTGTCCGAGATCCAGGCGCGCGGCCGCATCGGCCAGTCCCTGGCCATCGATTCGCAGCGTCTGGCGGACCGCCTGACCACGGAAATGGCGTCGCGGGCGCGGGAATTGAACTTGCTGGCCAACATCGATGCCGTGCGCGACCTGCCGGCCTTCGCCGCCCATTCAGCCCTTCTGGGCGGGGCATCGGCTGCGGTTCCGGCGTGGGATCGCTCACAGGCGCTGCTCGATGGGCTGAAGAACAGTTTTCCTGCCTATACTTGGATCGCGGTGGCAAATCCCGCCGGGCACGTGCTGGCGGCCACGGACGCAAGCAGCATCGGCACCGACATCAACACCCGCGCGGTGGTGGGCGAAGGCATGCGCGGCCCTGGCGTAGGAGCGTTGCACGGGCAGCGGGAGGCCATGCGGGTCATGGACCTCACCCAGCCGATCCGGGATCTGGATGGTACGGTGGTGGGCGTTGTGGCGGCGCAATTGGCCTGGAACTGGGTGCGTTCGATCGAGCGCTCCGTCATCACACCAGACAGCGACGGCGTCACCCGCCGCGAGACGTTCCTGTTGAATCCGCAGGATATCGTGACGCTTGGGCCGCAAGGCACCGTGGGACTGACGTTGCCGGTGGCCGCCGCCGCACGCGCGCGGGCGGGCTTCTATGGCTGGTCGGTCGAGGACTGGCCGCCCATGGTGGGCCGCATGTCGGACGCATTTTTGATTGGCGCCGCATTTGCATCAGGCGACGGTCCAGCTCCCGGGCCGGGCTCGCAGACCATGCGGTGGAGCGTGCTGGTGCGCCAGGCGCAGAGCGTGGCGTTCGCTCCGGCCACCGCCCTGCGCGACACCATCTGGGTGGCAGGCTTCGGTGTTGCGTTGGTGTTCGCCGCTGCTGGCTGGTTGATCGGCGGCATGGTGACAGCGCCATTGGGCCGCATCGCCATCGCGGCCGAGCGACTGCGACAGGGCGATGACGTGGAGATACCGCGAATCCAGGGACCGGCCGAAATTGAAAGCCTCTCCGCGTCGCTGAGAGCGCTGGTCGCCACGCTCACGCGAAAACAGATGGCGCTGGACGAAATGGAGGCACTTGCCTTGCGCGACCCGCTGACCGGGCTGTTGAACCGCCATGGTCTGCGGGTCAAGCTGGAGGCCGCGGTGGCCCTGGCGCAGGAACGTCAGACCAGCCTGATGCTGTTCGTGGCTGACCTGGACGGCTTCAAGGCCATCAACGACAGCATGGGCCATGCCATGGGCGACACGCTGCTCTGCCATGTGGCACAGCGCCTGAAGCAGGCGATGCGGGCTGAGGATGTGGTGGCGCGCGTGGGCGGCGATGAATTCGTCCTCGCCTTGCCGGCGCCAGCGGGTAGCGCCGACACCGCCGCCCTGGCCGTCGCCCGCCGTGCCCAGGAACTGATTACAGCGCCATACAGCATCAATGGCCAAATGGTCAGCATCGGCTGCAGCCTGGGTGGGGCGTGCTGGCCCGAGCATCTGGATGGCCGGCAGGGCGAAGGATCCATCAGCGCCGAGGTCGATCTAGTGATCCAGCAGGCCGACGCGGAGTTGTATGCCGTCAAGCGTGCGGGCAAAGGTCAAGTCCGAATGCTGGGCTCTTTGGCGCCTATCCTGTAAGCTTGAAGGTGTTGTTATCATAAAACCACGTTGACATCGCTGCCTGTCATCGTGGAAAGGATGTACCCGGCGCCGGGTTAGCACAGTGGTAGTGCAGCGGTTTTGTAAACCGAAGGTCGCGGGTTCAAATCCTGCACCCGGCACCAGCAAATTTGTTGATTAAAGCCTTGTCAACATTAGCGTTTTTTGGAAGAACGCATATTCCCCAACGGGTTGGGGTTTCGGCGCCGTTCCCGTCTTGTCCACACTTTTATGCTTTATCCTGCAACCATGGTGCAACCAGAATTGGTTTAACCATCGTCTGACCCGCTGATGCATTCTTGTTTTGCTCGCTGGCAGTAGGCGAATCGAAGGAATGCCCCTTGTTCGACCCGCTGGCAGCGGGCGACTCGAAAGGACGCCCCTCGTCCCGACACCATAAAAAAGGCATCGCCGGGAATGAAGGGGATCGGAGACGCGGAGCAACCCGGAGCCACGCGCAGCGGCCTCTTGGCCGGGAGCATGGCGAGGATTGCGAGCACCGGACCTTCCCCTTCATTCCCGGCGATGGCATTGCTTCTCATGCTGGGTCAGACGTTTGGCCACCCGACGACATGGTGAGCGCGCCCACGCGGATACCAAGCGAGGCGTCGGAAGGCGCGCGGAGTAAGATACCCCAAGAGTGTCGCTTACCTGTCTGAGCCGCTTCTAGCCGGTTCCGTGGCAACGCCCGGCCCTCGGAGAGCCGACACTTGCTTGCAAGTGGTAGTCGGTCACTACGCGAAGCGCCTTCCTTCTCGCTGACTTGCTTGTGCCTTGCATGTCTCCATCAGAACAATTTTCGATGGAAGGACGTGGATATCAATTCGTGCACATCGAGGGTTACGCGCGCAAAGCCGACGCGCGGGGCCGGTCGGTCGATTACGTTCTCTCGGAAGCGGAGAGGCGCCCGGAGTCGTGTCCGCATGTTGCTGACCCTTGTTTGCCTGAACTGGTCTTCGGTTCGTCGCTGGCCGACATGCGGATTGCGCATGACAGCCGGACCGCTGAGGCAATGGCGACCATCGCGGGTGGAAAAACCCGGAAGATCCGTCAAGACCAACTGACACTGATGACGCTGGTGGCGTCGCACCCGGCCACCGTTGCCGATGTTCGGGCTGACCCAGCAGTCGCGGCCGAGGTTATGGTCTGGGAAGGTCGTGTCGTTGCCTGGTTGCGCGAAACCTGGGGCGATGACCTGGCGTGCGTCGTTCGCCATACCGACGAGAAACACGCGCACCTTCACGCCTATATCCTCCCCGGCGAAGCCGACATGCGCGCACGGCGGCTTCATCCCGGCGCGGCCGCCAAGGAAGCGGTGAAACTCGAAGCAGCGGCCAATGGTGCCGACGCTAAGACGGCCAACGCAACGGGTGACAAGGCATATCGCGGAGCGATGCGGGCGATGCAGGATTCGTTCTGGCGGTCGGTTGGGATTCCGTGTGCGCTGGCTCGGATTGGACCGGCGCGGCGGCGGCTGACGCGGGCGGAATGGCATGCGGAGAAGGCTGGGGTTGCCGCTGCCGCCGAGGCGTTACAGGTTGCAGACGTGGCGCGGGCGGAAGCCGATGCGGCTCGGCAGGATGCCGCGACGGTTACCGACGCCGCTGAGATGCAAAGGATTGCCGCTGAATCCTTGCAGGCCCGTGCCGAGGTCGCGGCGGCGCGTGCGCGTGCGGCGATCACGGTGGCCCAGGAACAAGCGGCGGGAGCAAAAGCTTCCGCTGATATGGCGGAAGCTGCAAGGGCCGAGGCGGATCGGCAGACGCGATTTCTGGCAGCGCGGGGCCGCCGGTTCGTGGAGCATACGCGGGAAGAGGCGCGGCGAATTCTTAAGTCTGCGCGAGAGGAGGCGGAGAGGGCGCGAAGTGGCGCCCGTGGCCTGGGCGCGTGGCTTGGCGCTCTGATGCACGGGCTGCGCGGCATGGCACCGGCGGTGGTGGCGCGCGAGGCGACTGTTGCGGCGCGTGCAGAGGAGCAGGCCGTCGCAGCCGGACGGGCAGCACTTGCGCGCATCGAGGCCGATCGGCTGCGGACAGAATTGCGACAGACTGAAGCCCGGCTCGTCGCCGTCTCCGATGCCGCTGCCGGTCTGGGCACGGAGCGGGACCGGTTGGCCCAAGAACTAGACCGGTTACGGCCCGGCCCTTCCACCGGCATCGCGCCAACACCCCGCCCTGGATGACTGGAGGACACAATAATGCTGCCCGATCTGATTGAACTTGCCTTTGCGGATGACGCCGATATCCCGGCGCCGCATGCAGCCGATCAATTCCTGGTCCGCTGGCTGCGGCAGCGGCTTGGCCGTCCGCCGTCATGGATGGAAGTCTTGGCGCTACGGGCGGCCCTTCGAGAGCGTGCGCGGCGTCGAGTTCGCTGGGCGTGGTGGAGGCGGTTGCGGCGCCCTGTTCCATCTCGACGTGAGGATTTGGTCGCCGACTTCCTTCGGTCCTGGGAAGGGCAATTACTGTTCCAGTTGCTGGGCGGCATGGCCGCGTTGGCAGCCCAACTCGAACTGCCAGACCCTTGGATCGGATTTGATGGCCGTCACCCTATAGCGCAGCGACTGAGCCGCCGGGAGGCGCTTCGGGAGCGCGTGGCACTTGGCTGTGCGGTTCCGGTGCGGGACCAAGCGGCAGCGGTGCTGGCCTATGCGGAATGGAAGCTGTCCGGTGTGCCAATGATCGCAAAAGGGTTCATTCCCGAGGCTGCGGAATTCCTGACGCCTGTCCAGGCTTCGGCCATCAACGCCATGACAGGCGCTGCGGTCATGGGGGTGTGTGCCAGGCTGCGGCGTGTCGGTGTTGGGGAACCGGCGCGGCGGGCAATCTTGCGCGATTTGGACCGTGTGGGCGCAGAAGCGTTGCAGCTTTGGCCTGATATCGGCCGTCGTGTATCGGAGGTTCCAAAGGGCCTTTTTCCGCTGCCACACGATTGCGATTTCGCGTCAGCGTCAGCGCCAGAGTCACCTATGCCGCCACCACCAACTGTCGTTACTCCCTGATAGGGACGCGGGAGAAGGCTGGCGACCATAGCGGCTTGTTGCAAGAGTTGCTGCACTAAGACATCGTTACGGCGGTCGCGATGATCCGCATCCGTTTAACCAACGACTGCGCAGACCCGGGGTGGTTCTCCGGCACATCTGGAGGTGAAACAGCTAGGCGAACTGTCAGGCACTTGGACGGATACAGCGCCGGGGCTCAATTTGAGGAGATAGGACCAGCAACGCTGTGACCGTACGTGCGGTGAAAGCCTAACGCGGGGTGATACGCGTCGGGGTGATAACCTCCTGATGGGGCCTCATCGGCGGCGGCACGTGGCTGGGTTGCCTATGGACCTCGATGGAGGCTCCGGACCGAGATCCAGAAGAGATGAGGATTTGTTAGGCCGGTGTGGGACCCTTTGGTCATCGCGGCCGCTTGTGGTCAGTGGGAGAAGACCGACTTGGTATTCTGGACAGAAAGCGGATTGCGGACAGTCATTGATGACGTGATCTCTGGCCCCGGGGGGGCGTATGCAACCAGGAAGCACGTTGAAAAAATTCTCCGGGGGGAGGTTGTCGGCGAAGTTGGTGTGGAACTGAAGGAGGCAGCCGAGCAATTGGCTGAGAAGGCGAAGGCGAGCCTGCACCGAAAGCTGAACGCTATCTACGCTGCGCAGTGCGAACGTCTTGAGGAGCAACTTACGAAATTCGTGGCCAACCTGGGCGAACTTGCTCCTGATCAAGAGCGCCGGTTAGATGCCTTAACGACACGGCTTGAAGAGGTCGAATCCTCGACTGAGGGATGGCTTGAAGAACCGAGGTTACAACTCGAATCCCTGGCCAGTGAACGCCAGAAAGCGTTTTCAGACGAATTAGGTAAAATTTCTAAAAATTCCGCAAGCCGTGTCAAAGCGTTGTACGAAAAGGCGGAAGTGAAGCTGGCCGAGTTGATGGACGACAGGCTACACGATCTTCTTATCGAGGCCGTCCACGATCATGTGACGTCGGCCTCATTCCAGCACGATAACCTTTCTAACAAGAAAATTGCTGCGGCAAAACGGATCTCGTTGCGTGAGGTAAAACGTCAACGGAGGCATGGGCTGATATAACAAGGCTCGAACTGCACGTGCCGATATGGAAAATCTAAAGCTATTCCTGTCGGGCCAACGTCGATTCGGGCAAATGCGAGAAACAATGGCGAAGCCTAGGGGCCACGGGGAAGAGAAAGAAGCCATTGTATGGCTCCATCAATCGACAACTCCCGTGCTTCACACAAGCGCTTGAGTTCGAGGTATGTGGACTCGGGCAAATCCAGAGACCGCATCTCACGTCGATCACGATAACGCCGCTGGCGTTCGGCCCCACTTTGCGACATCAGAGGAGTAGGCGGTGGCGTTGAATTTGTCGTTCCGTCACCGGGTGACGTTTGAGGCAGCCCGATATCCTCGGCACCATCAAGCCAAGCCCGCACAGTTTGACGATATGCCGGGTGGGCATTCATCCATGCTTCAGCAAGGCCGTCGTCGATCTCTCCCTCTCGCCTGGACGATGCGGCGAGGAAATTCCAAATAATCTTGTCCACGTTTGGTTTGATTTTTACCTGGGCGCGTGACGATGAATGTTTCGGTTTAGACATATTCGCGAAATCTACTCCTGTGCAGGATGACGTGAGCAGATCTGTTTGTAACCGCCATCGAACGCGACTTCATCAGTTGCAGGCACCCGTCACCGGGTGACGGTTGCCTGAAAATCATCAGAATGTCCAAAGCGCAAGGCGTCACCGGGTGACGAAAATGGGTCTAACCGCACTTCCGAATAAGACATTTTGGAAAAATGTTGCGATTGCGAGCGCGCTGGGCACCTCCTGCCGGTGCCAGTTTCCCGGATGAGGCCGATTTTTCCTTCGGGAAGCTGACCGACGCATCACTCTCGATTTCCAGCATCCATTTTGTAGCTACGACGGTAACGGCTCCGTCGCCCACTAACTGTATCGCCGAATGGTATCTGCCCCCTGGTCCAAGATGGAGGACGCGAGTAGCTTAATTCTCTCGGATTTCAGGAACGCCGGGCTGGCGTCGATGCAATAATCTCGCCTCTTCCTCCGGTGGGGTTACGTTTGAACCGCAGGGAAATCCATGAACGCCGTTGAAATCGAAGAAGCTGTATCCGAGCTGGCAGGCGCGCCGTTCGACGCTGCGGAGTTCCCGTTCGCATTCCTCGGCGCTTTCGGCAACAAGGACACGACGCTCAAGCGGCTGCGTAAGGGCGAGTCCAACACGTCCGATTTTCCGGGCGGCCTGCTCCAGCGCAACAACATCCACATCGCCGCCTGCGAACCAGGCGCCGTCCACGCCACGCTCAAGGCGCTGCGGGATAGTCCCAAGACCACGGCGAGCAAGGCGAAATTCATTCTTACCACCGATGGCACCACGCTGGAAGCGGAGGATCTGGCCAGCGGCGAGACCATCGCGTCGGACTTCCCCGACTTCGCCCAACATTTTGGCTTCTTCCTGCCGCTCGCGGGCATCTCCACCGTCAAGGAGATCAAGAACAACCCCATCGATATTCGCGCCACCGGTCGGCTCAACAAACTCTATGTAGAGCTGCTGAAAGACAACGCGGAGTGGAGCGCTGCCGACCGTCGGCACGACATGAACCACTTCATGGCGCGGCTAATCTTCTGCTTCTTCGCGGAGGATACCGGCATTTTCAACGGCGAGGGGCTGTTCACCAAAACGGTCGAGCGGATGTCTGATCGGGATTCGTCGAATACACATGAGGTGATCGGCACGCTGTTCCGCGCGATGAATACGAAGTTTGTGGGGCGGGCTGCCGCAAAGATTCCAAGCTGGGGTGACGCGCTGCCCTATGTCAATGGCGGGCTGTTCTCCGGTAGCACGGATGTACCGCGTTTCTCCAAGATGGCGCGCAGCTACTTCATGCACGCTGGGGCGCTGAACTGGCGCGAGATCAACCCGGATATTTTTGGCTCGATGATCCAGGCCGTTGCCGATGATGAAGAGCGCGGCGCGCTTGGTATGCACTACACCAGCGTCCCGAATATTTTGAAGGTGCTGAACCCGCTCTTCCTGGACGATCTCCGCGCCCAGTTGGATTCTGCTGGCGACAACGCGCGCATGCTGCTCAATCTACGAAGGCGGATGGCGAAGATCCGCATGTTCGATCCAGCCTGCGGATCTGGAAATTTCCTTGTGATTGCCTACAAGCAAATGCGGGAAATCGAAGCTGAGATCAATCGCAAACGCACAGAGCCCGAGCTCCGGTCCGAAATACCGCTCACCAATTTCCGGGGGATTGAGTTGCGCGATTTTCCGACGGAGATCGCGCGCCTGGCTCTGATCATCGCCGAGTATCAGTGCGACGTGCTCTATCGCGGGCAGAAGGAAGCTCTGGATGACCTTCTGCCGCTTAACGCGATGAACTGGATCACCTGTGGCAATGCGCTCCGTTTAGATTGGCTCAGCATCTGCCCGCCGACCGGCACGGGCGTGAAGTTCTCTGCCGATGACTTGTTCCACTCTCCTTTGGACCAAGCTCAAATTGATTTTGAAAACGAGGGTGGTGAAACATATATCTGCGGGAACCCGCCTTATCTTGGTAGCAAATGGCAATCAGACGATCAGAAGTCGGATCTTGCTGCTGTTTTTGATGGGCGCGTTAAGGGTTGGAAATCCCTTGACTACGTAGCCGGTTGGTTCATGAAAGCCGCCGACTACGGAACGAAAACAAGGACAGTTGCCGCATTTGTGTCAACTAATTCAATTTGCCAGGGCCAGCAAGTTCCTATACTCTGGCCTTTAATATTTGGGACCGGACATCAAATTGAATTTGCACACAGCTCATTCAAATGGACAAATCTCGCAAGTCACAATGCGGGCGTTACGGTGGTCATTGTCGGAATTTCCAACCATGCAGGGAAAATTCGCCGCCTCGGCTCCTCAGCCGAAGAAGGTATGTATGTATTCAAGGAAGTGGAAAACATAAATGCTTATCTAGTTTCTGCGAAGAATGTTGAAGTCTTTCCGCGCTCAACGCCGTCATCCCAGCTCGGAATTATGCAGTTTGGAAATCATCCGTATTACGGGGCAGCTCTGATTTTCTCACATGCAGAAGCTAAAAAAATAATACAAGACAATCCACAAGCTGCTAAATTTATAAGGCCTCTCTATGGGTCACAGGAATTTATATCCAATTCGCCACGTGCGTGCCTATGGATCGAAGACCAGTATGTAAAGAGCGCAATGGCTATCCCGTCGATTGCCTTGAAAGTCGCGGCGGTAGTTCAATCCCGGAGCGCAGCGAAGCAGGATATTGCCGCTCAAAAACTAGCCAAAACGCCGCATAAATTTCGCGAGCAGATTACAGCAAAACATCATAGTTTCATTGTCCCGCGCGTTAGTTCAGAAAATAGACCCTTTCTCCCAGTGGGTGTTCTTGGTAAAGATGACATTATACAAGAAAAGGCGTTTGCTATATATGACGCTCCCATTTGGAATATGGCTCTAATTGCATCGCGACTTCATTGGGTCTGGATAGGAACTGTTTGCGCGCGACTTGAAATGCGCTTCTCGTATTCGAATACCCTAGGTTGGAATACTTTTCCGGTTCCAGTTCTTACGGAGCAGAACAAAGCAGATTTAGCTCGCTGTGCAGAAAACATTCTCCTGGCAAGGGAATCGCATTTCCCAGCGACGATTGCGGACCTCTATGAGCCCGAAACCATGCCCGAAAACCTCCGTCTCGCGCATGAGAACAACGACGAGGTGCTCGAACGCATCTACATCGGTCGCCGCTTCCGTAATGACACGGAACGCCTGGAAAAGCTGTTCGAACTCTACACCAAGACGACTACTTCCGTGCCAGGGCCAAAAAAACAAAGAAAGACGGCGGCATGATGTCTGATAATCCCACTAACAATCGAACGATCCCGTCCGTCTCAATCAGCACTGGCCGCACTGGCGCTTCGACCAAAGCCAATGCCATGGGTATGCGAACGATGCAGGAACGCGCCTACGCGCGGCGGGGTGAGCAGTATCTGCTGATCAAATCGCCCCCGGCCTCCGGCAAGTCCCGCGCGTTGATGTTCATCGCGTTGGACAAGCTCGCCCACCAGGACCTCAAGCAGGCGATCATCGTGGTGCCAGAGCGCTCGATCGGCAGCAGCTTCGCCGACGAGAAGCTGACCGCAGGCGGGTTCTGGGCGGATTGGACGGTCAAGCCGCAGTGGAACCTCTGCAACGCGCCCGGCATCGATGAGCCGAGGGTTGCCAAATCGAAGGTTAAGGCGGTCTGCGATTTCCTTGCCAGCAATGACCAAGTGCTTGTCTGCACCCACGCCACCTTCCGTTTCGCCGTCGATGAGCTTGGCGTGGCGGCATTCGATCATAGGCTCATCGCGATAGATGAATTCCATCACGTCAGCGCCAACCCGGACAACCGGCTTGGCAGTCAGCTTGGCCAGTTCATCTCGCGGGACAAAGTTCACGTTGTCGCCATGACCGGATCCTATTTCCGGGGCGATGCCGAGGCTGTGCTGGCCCCACAGGATGAGGGGCGGTTCGATACGGTCACCTACACCTATTACGAGCAGCTCAACGGCTATGATTATCTGAAGTCACTAGAAATCGGCTATTTCTTTTATACGGGCAGCTATCTCAACGCGATCATGAAGGTGCTTGACCCGGCGCTGAAGACCATTGTGCACATCCCAAGCGTGAATTCCCGCGAGAGCACCAAGGATAAGCACAAGGAAGTCAACGAGATCATGCACGGTCTCGCTACCTGGGGCGGCCTCGGCACCTGGAAAGGCATCGATGACACCACCGGATTCCATCTAATCGAAATCGCTGATGGTCGGACGATCAAGATTGCCGATCTGGTTGATGACGGCGACCCTGCAAAGCGCTCCAAGGTTCTATCGGCGCTGAAAGACCCGGCGCAACGCTTTAACCGCGACCACGTGGACATCATCATAGCACTCGGCATGGCGAAGGAAGGCTTCGACTGGATCTGGTGCGAACACGCGCTGACGGTCGGGTATCGCAGCAGCCTGACCGAAATCATCCAGATTATCGGTCGCGCCACGCGCGATGCGCCTGGCAAGGAGAAGTCTCGCTTCACCAACCTGATCGCCGAGCCGGATGCAGCCGAGGCGCAGGTGGTGAGTGCGATCAACGACATGCTGAAGGCCATCGCGGCGAGCTTGCTAATGGAGCAGGTGCTGGCCCCAAGATATGAATTCACGCCAAAGGATACGGGCCCGAAGGAAGGATTCGATTACGGGCCCGGCGGCTACGTGGCAGGGGCGACGAATGTGGGCTTCAGCGAGCACCAGGCGAAGTTTCACGTTGAGGTAAAGGGGCTGGCGCTGCCAGAGACGCCAGAGGCTACCCGGATTTGTCGTGAGGATCTGAACGAGGTCATTACCGCCTTTGTGCAGGACAAATCTGCCCTGGAGCGCGGACTGTTCGACCGCGAGAACACGCTGCCCGAGGAGTTGACGCAGCTCCGGATGGGCAAAATTGTGCGAGAGCGTTATCCAGATTTGAGCGAAGCCGATCAGGAAGCAGTAAGGCAACATGCGATCTCAGCGATCAATATCACGCAGCAAGCGAAGGCAATCGCATCCCGCATCGACGATGGCGGAGAACAAATCACCGCGAACACGGCTCTAATCGATGGCGTTCGGCGGTTCGTGCTTGAGGTTCGCGAATTGGATATCGATCTGATTGACAAGGTCAATCCGTTTCAAGCGGCTTACGCCATCATGGCCAAGGCGATGGATGAGAAATCTCTCAAGCAGGTTGCGGCCGTCATTGCCGCCAAGCGGGTGAACATCCCGTATGAGGAGGCGCGGGAGCTGGCTGTGCGCGCCGTGAAGTTCAAGCAGGAACGCGGCCGAGCGCCGGACATCACGTCAACAGACGCCTGGGAAAAGCGTATGGCTGAGGGAGTTGTCGCCCTTACCCGTCACCGCGCACAGCAAAAAGCCGCCAATGTCTGATCTAACCGATGACGATCTACTGGCGGAACTCGGCGTCAGCGTAGAGGCCAAGAAGACTGGCGGGCGCACGGCGCGAGAAGAGCGTATCATCGCCGGGTTTGAGGATATCGTGCGCTTTCACCAGGAGCACGGTCGGGCGCCTCAGCACGGCGACGAGCGCGACATCTTCGAGCGGCTGTATGCGGTGCGTTTGGATCGGCTTAGAGAGCTTCCGGAAGCTCTGGAGTTGCTTGCAGGCTTGGATGTGCATGGATTGCTGGCCACCGGGACCGATCAGGCTGATACGGCGCTGAATGAGCTTGATGACGAGGCTCTGCTTGCGGAGTTGGGCGTCGGCGAGGCTGACGATGACGACATAACCTCCCTGCGGCATGTAAGCTCCTACGAAGAACGCCGCGCCGCTGAGGAAATCGCCAATCGTCAGAAATGCGAGGATTTCAAGAAGTTTGAACCGCTGTTTCGCGACGTGCAGAAAGACCTCGACACCGGAGTTCGCCAGACGCGCCCGTTTGAGCTGAAGGCCGAAATTCAACCCGGAAATTTCTTCATCGTGAGTGGCCAGAAGGCATACGTGGCTGAGATGGGGCAGGTGTTCTCCAACGCTCAAGGCCGCACGGATGCTCGCCTTCGCGTGATTTTCGACAACGGCACGGAAGGCAACCTGCTAATGCGCTCATTGCAGCGGTCCCTCCACAAGGACGACGCTGGCCGACGCATCACCAATCCTTCTGCTGGCCCGCTTTTTGGCGACAGCGCCGAAGAGGACGACATCGAAAGCGGGACGATCTACGTTCTCCGCAGCCGGTCGACACATCCTTATGTCACTGAGCACCGGGACATTATCCACAAGATTGGAGTGACCGGCGGTGAAGTGAAAACCCGCATCGCCAATGCGGCGAATGATCCAACCTACCTGTTAGCTGAGGTAGACGTGGTCGCAAGCTACCGGCTTTATCACATCAAGCGGTCTGCACTCGAAAATATCCTTCACAGGGTATTCGCCCCGGCTCGGCTTGACCTTGTGATTGAGGATCGCTTTGGAAAGCCCGTCCGTCCGAGGGAGTGGTTCTTGTTGCCGCTATCCGCGATCGATGAAACGGTTCGGCGGCTCAAGGATGGAAGTATAGTGGAATATGAATACGATCCGAAGTCGGCTTCATTAGCAAAAATGAAGTGAGCTAGCGATTGCGCATTCTCGTCGATCCTTTGGTTGGCGCAAGCGGAGCGCCGGTCGGCCTTGTGGTCGGTTTAAACCTAATTTGATTACGCAAAGCATCAGGACAACAGCCCGGAATTTGGGTCGTTGTCCTGATGCTGTATCAGGTGTGAGCCGATATTCCTGGGGTGCAGAACCTGCGCCAGGCCCGCGAGGCCGAGATTCTGTAATCATCAACTTGCTTCTCGACCGTCTCCGCACTCCGTTCGAGATGCTCTGCATCGACCCCCCATTGCTCAAGACGATTCCCTCGGTCCGCCCCCTCGGTCTGCACGGCCGAGAGCCCCTCCAACATCATCGTCTTAAAATCGCGCGTGACTTTGACGAGTTGTTCCGCTCCATACCGCACGTCAGAAGCGGAATCCGCGAGCGCTTGCCAGTCTTTGCTGCAAAACAGCGTGCAAAACTTTCCAGATTCCAGGGGTAAACAGCGTCCAAT
>JBBART010000001.1:0-354091 GCA_040399685.1 Acetobacteraceae bacterium | reverse complement strand
AACCAGCCCTGCTCGGCAGCGACGTTGCTACACCACGGGGCGGGACATGATCCCTTGAGCGGCTTCTGAAGGGCGATCCTGACAATGTTGAAGCTCTCGCGTTGCTCGTTCGCCTCCAGATCGAGCAAGACCAGTACGACGCGGCAAAATTCACATTTCAACATCTGCGAACCGTGAAGCCTGACGATGCGCGGATTGCTGATCTGGTCGAGACGCTACGAATTGGGCCGACAGACCCAAAGCTCTTGAACGCGGCGCGCCGGCTGGCATCCTCCGGCAAACCAGCCGAAGCGATCCTGGCCTATCAACGCTTCTTCAAACGCGACACGCCGACGGTCCTGTATGTCGGGGAATACTACATGACCGTCGGAAGCATCCAGGAACGCCGCGAGGAGGCTCAGATTGGGCTTGCCGGCATGCTGGCCAAGGACCCCACCGACGTATCGTTGCAGTTTGATCTGGCAAAGCTGCAAAGCTTCCGGGAAGCGACGCGGGCCAATGCCATCGACACGTTGCAGGCGCTTTCCAAAATACCTGAAATTGAAGGCGAGGTGCGCAAGGTCTGGCACGACGCATTGCAATGGCAAGGCGCGGACCTCAGGGCCAAGGCGCAGCTCCAGGCCTATATGAAACAATATCCGAACGACACCAGCCTGGCGGCCTTGCTCGACGATTACATGCACAGTCTTCCGCGCGAGCAAGATCTCCGCCGTTTCGCTGGCTATCAGGCCATGGAACGCAAGGACTACAGCGTCGCCGAGACGGAGTTCGAGGCAACATTGGCCATGGACGACACAGACTTCGATGCCATGGCCATGCTGGCAGCCGTCAAGATGCGTCACAACCAGCCGGCCGAGGCCAAGCGCCTGATTGACCGGGCGCTGGAATTGGCGCCAGACCGACGTGCCGACATTCTGGAACCTTTGGGCGGCGTGCTGCCATTCACAGGCGCCGCCAACAACGCCTCCATCGACACACGCCTTGCGGCACGCGCAAACCAGGCCGCGGAGATCCGTCGCGGCTACCTGAAGGTTGAAAAATTAACCGCCAGCAAGGATTTTGCTGGGGCAGAATCGGCCTTGCAGCGGCTCAAGGGGGACAGACCGCAGGCGAGCTTCTATGTTCAACTCGGATCAATCCAGCTGCTGGCGGCCCACATGCCAGACGCCGAGGCAAATTTCCGACAAGCCCTGAAGCTTGACCCGAACGAGCCCGCCGCGTTGCGGGCCCTGGCAACCCTGAAGGTGGCGGGCTTGCGCACGCAACTCGCAGGTGCCGCCGATCCGGCCGAGAAGATGCGCCTGCTGCGCGCAATCGTGATGGCTGACCCTGCCAATCCTTGGTCCAGCCTGGAACTCGCCCGCTTCTTGGCCAACCGACACGACATGGCCCAGGCGCGCCAGGTGATGGCAAACGTGGCCGCCGGCCCGCATCCGAGCCTCGATGAAATCCAGGCAGCTCTTTATTGGGCCGACGCGCACAAAGACCTGTCGCGTGTGAGCGTTCTGGTCGGTCCGGTGCCCGTGAAAGATCGAACACCGCTGATGGTGAACCTCGCCACCCGGGCATCGGTTGAGGAGGAGATACGCCATGTCATCGCCGTTCCCAATCGTCCCAAAACCGACAAGGGGCTGTTGGCCATCGCAGCCCAATCCGACCCCACCGGCGAGCGCGGTGCTTCGGTGGCACGGACGTTGATCCAGTTCGGCGATAAAGACGGCGCACGCGCGGCCATCTTTGCCAGCCTGGCCGCCACCGGCAAACCAACCGCCCTCCAACGACTGACCTACGTCACCGCCCTCACAAAAGCTGGCTTTGCCGACAGCACAGCGCAGCTCTTACACGACATCGACGCACGAGACCTGACACCGCTTGAGGCAACCCAGTTGGACAACCTGCAAATCCAGCTTGCCGTCATGCAATCCGACAGCTTGCTCCGCGCCGGAAAAAGCGCCGCCGCCAAAACCGTCATCAGGGCCCCGCTGCAAGCAAAACCAGACAACCCCCAACTTAAACTGGCGCTCGCCCGTGCCTATCTGGCCGACCGGCGCCCCGCAAACGCGTTGCGGATCACCAAGGACGTTTTGGAGCAGACACCCGACAATCTCGATGTGCAACGCGCCGTGGTCGGCGCGGCCATCGGTGCAGGGGCCATGAAACTAGCGGCACAGCTTGCGGCCGACGCGCAGGAGATCACGCCCAGAGATCCCCGCGTCTATCTCATGGCGGCCAATGTGGCCCAGGCGCACGGCAAGCAGCAGCAGGCGTTGGCAAGCCTGCTGAAAGCACGCGCCCTGCGCGAACAGGAGCAGCGAGACGGCAATCGGGAATAACCGGCACACCGGCCCCGCTAGAGCCTGATCGCCTGAAGTTGATCCGCTCTGGGAGAGGAGCAGAATTTCGTTAGACAAAAAATGTGAAAAAGAGTTCTTTTTTGAAAAAAAGAACCAAAAAACTTCATAAATTCAGATGCCTGACGCGGCTTCTGCCGCGCCAGGCACCGAAATGACTGAAAGTCTTTTTGCTTCTTTTTCTTCAGAAAAAGAAGATCTTCCTACCCTGACGATCGCTGGACGAGTCAAACCAAACAGATACGGCTCTAGACGCAAACCGCCCGTATCCGCGCCAACGCCTCAACCCGCCCAAGCGCCAACAACGTCGCGTCGATCGGCGGGCTTGTGGTGGTGCCGGTCAAGGCGGCGCGGATCGGCTGGGCCACCTGCCCCAGCTTGCGGCCGGTGGCTTCGGCGGTGCTGTGCAGCACGGCGTTGATGGCCTCGACGGTGAAATCACCCGCCTCCAGCGCAATGGCCACATCGGCCAGCATGGCGCGTGACTCATCGGTCAACAAAGCTGTCGCCTTGGCATCGAACGTCAACGGCAATGACAGCGCCAGGAACGCCGCCGAATGGGCCAGTTCCACCATCGTGCGCGCGCGCTCCTTCAGCCCCGGCATCAGCGCCTCGATCCGTGACGCCACCACCGGATCGGTGATGCCCAACCGCGCCACCACATCCCCGGTCAGGCGCGCATCCTCCGCCTGGCGGATATACACCGCGTTCAGATGCGTCAGCTTGGCATAATCCATCCGGCTGGCGGCACGACCAACCCCATCCACATCGAACAAAGCCACAGCCTCGTCGCGCGACAAAATCTCGGCATCGCCATGCCCCCAGCCAAGCCGCAGCAGATAATTGCACACCGCCTCAGGCAGGAACCCCTGCTCGCGGAACTCCAACACGCTCACCGCCCCATGCCGCTTGGACAGTTTCGCCCCGTCCGCCCCATGGATCAGCGGAATATGCGCGAATTGCGGCATGTCCCAGCCATTGGCCTCATAGACCTGGATCTGACGGAACGTGTTGGTCAAATGGTCATCGCCACGAATCACATGGGTGATGCCCATGTCATGGTCGTCCACCACCACCGCATGCAGATAGGTCGGCGTGCCGTCGTTGCGCAGGATAATCATGTCATCAAGCTCGACATTGCCAACCCGAACCTCGCCCTGCACCAGATCCTGCACCACCGTCTCCCCGTCGCGCGGCGCGCGCAGGCGGATCACCGGCTTAATATCCGCCGGCGCCTCGGACGCATCACGATCCCGCCACGGACTCACAAGACGGAACGGCCGCTTCTCAGCGGCGGCGGCCTCACGCATGGCGGTCAGTTCGGCCGCGCTGAGATAACAGCGATACGCGCTGCCGGCTTCGAGCATCGCCAACGCCACCTCGGTGTGGCGCGCCTGGCGGGTGGACTGGAACACCACCTCGCCGTCATAGGCCAGGCCCAGCCACTCCAGGCCTTGCAGGATCATCTGCGTGGCGGCCTCTGTGCTGCGCTCGCGGTCGGTATCTTCCACCCGCAGCATGAACGCGCCGCCGTGATGGCGGGCGAACAGATAATTGAACAGCGCCGTGCGGGCGCCGCCAATATGCAGCAGGCCGGTGGGCGAAGGCGCGAAACGGGTACGAACGGTCATGCAAATGGGTCTCTGGCAACGGGACTGCTACGTAGCATGCCAGGGGCAGACATGGCAGGCACCAACACCTAGCGTGGCAGCTATGCGCTTTGCAGAAACCGAGCATCCCACACGCTTCGAAACATGGTGCGAGGCCGAGCGCGGACGGTTCGTGCTGTGGCTGCCGGTGGCAATGGCGGGCGGCGTGGTGGCGTATTTCCAAGGACTGACCGAGCCATGGCCCTGGCTCGGGGCCAGTGTTTTCACCGTTTTCAGCATTCTGCTGATGCTTGCGCGGCGCTGGCGCGTGCCCGCTGCCGCCGGCGCGCTGTTGGCCGCGGGCGCCCTTGGATTTGCCTCGGCCCAGTTTGCCACCGGCCGCGCCGCACCGCTGATCGAGGTGCCGACCCACGCCACAATCGTCACCGGCACCATTCGGGCGGTGGAACGCCTGCCGGCCGGCCGCCGGGTGGTGCTGGACAACCCGCGATTCGACGCCAGCGAGGTGCAGCCCCGCGCCGTTCGCATCCGCCTCAAGCCGGCAGACACCGCCGAGCTTGCCACCGGCGACCATCTGCGTGTCCGCGCCTTGCTCACCCGCCCGCAGCCGCCCGCCTATCCGGGCGGATGGGATTTGCAGCGCGACGCGTTCTTCGCGGGCATGGGCGCCTTCGGCAGCGCACTCAACCCATCCGAGCGTGTGGGGGACGCGCACCCGACATCAGGCCATGGCTGGCTTCAACGCCTGCGCGAAATCATCGCCGCCCGCGTGTCCGCCACGCTTGCGGGATCACCCGGCGCCATCGCCACCACGCTGCTGACCGGCACCACCACCGCCATCCCGGAGCCAGACCGCGCGGCCTTTCGCGACAGCGGCCTGGCGCATCTGCTCGCCATCGCCGGGCTGCATATCGGCATCGTCATGGGTCTGGTGTTCGGTGCCACCCGCGCCACGCTGGCGCTGTCGGAACGGGCGGCGTTGTTTTGGCCGTCCAAGGCCATCGCCGCCGGGTTGGCACTCGCAGTGGGCGGGATGTATCTGCTGCTGACGGGCGCGCATGTGCCGATCATCCGCAGCTTCGCCATGGCAAGCCTGGTCACATTGGGCATTCTGGTTGGGCGACGCGCCATCTCGCTGCGGGCGCTGGCGTTGGCAATGACCGCCATCGTGCTGATCGCACCCAACGAGGTGGTGGGCGTTTCGTTTCAGATGAGCTTTTCCGTTGTGCTGGCGTTGATCGTGGGCTATGCCGCGCTGCGCCCCTGGCTTTCAAAACTCCAGGGCGATGGCGGCAAGACGCGGCGACTGGCCTCCCACATCGTGGCATTGGCGCTCACCAGCGCGCTGGCCGGCACCTTCTCCGCCCCGTATGGCGCGTATCATTTTGGCCATGTGCAGGTCTATTTCATCCTGGCCAACATGGTGGCCGTGCCGATCACGGCGATGCTGGTGATGCCGGCCGGGCTGGTCGCACTGGCGCTGATGCCGTTGCATCTGGAGGCGTTGGCGCTAATCCCGATGGGATGGGGGATCGAGGCCATCCTCTGGATCGCCCGCGCCGTGCAGTCGCTCCCGGCCGCCACGCTGCCGGTGCCGCACATGCCGCCTTGGGGGCTGGCGGTGTTCAGCCTGGGGCTGGCGTGGCTGGGCATCTGGCGCACGCGGCTGCGGCTGGCCGGAATAATGGCAATGGCGGCGGGGCTCGCCTCGCCCGCGTTCGAAACCTTGCCCGACATTCTCGTCTCGGCCGATGCGCGGCTGATCGCCTATCGCAGCCAAAGCGGGATGCTGGTGCAAAAAACCAACGGCGGCTCCGCGTTCACCCAGGAGTCCTGGCAGCAATACTGGTCAACACCACCGCCGCAGATCCTGGCCTGCGCCACGCCCAACTGCCTGTTGCAGCCCCGGCCACAGGATGTGGCGGCGGTGCTGGTCCGCGGGGAGGCCGATGCCAGCCTCTGCGGCAGCGCGCTCCTGCTATCGGCCGAGCCGATCCGCCTGCGCTGCGCTGGGCGGGTGCCGCAAATTGACCGCTTCACCGTCTGGCACAACGGCGCCCACGCCATCTGGCTGGGACCAGATCGCGCCACCATCGTGTCGGACCGCATGATTCGCGGCGAACGCCCCTGGGTGATCGGGTTGAGACTGGCCGGCAGAATACCCGCCGGCACAGTCCCTGCCCTCACCGAGCCATTGCCGCCCGAATGATCAGCGCCCGCCCGCCACCGGCAAGAACGCACCCGTGACATAGGACGCCTCGTCCGACAGCAACCACACTATCGCCATCGCCACCTCCTCGGCCGTGCCCACCCGGCCCATCGGCACCGTGGAACCCAGCTTGGCCAAACGGTCGCCCATGCCGGCCTTGGCGTGGATTTCGGTGTCAATCAGCCCTGGCACCACGGCGTTGACACGAATGCCGCGCGGCGCCAGTTCCTTGGCGGCCCCGATGGTGAAGCTGTCAACAGCCCCCTTGGACGCCGCGTAATGCACCCAGTCATTCGGGCCACCGAGACGGGCCGCCACCGATGACAGATTGACGATCGAACCGCCCTTGCCGCCATGGTCGGTGGCCATCCGCTTGATGGCCTCCCGCGTGGCCAGGAACACGCCGCGCACGTTGATGTCCATCACCTCGTCCAGCGTTTTGACGGTGATGCCCTCCAACGTGCTGGTGGGCCCGGTGATGCCAGCATTGGTCACCAGCGCCGTCACCGGGCCGAAGACGTCGTCCACGGCGGCGAACAGGCCGATCGTGGCGGCCTCGTCGGCAGAATCGGCCATAAAGCCGCGCGCCGTGCCGCCGGCTTTCGCCACTTCGGCCTCCAGCGCCCGCGCCATCGCATCCGACGAGCGATACGAGAACGCCACCTTGTAGCCGCGTGAGGCGGCCAGACGAACCGTGGCCGCACCGATCCCGGCGCTACCGCCGGTGACAAGAAGAACTTTTTGCATATTAGGGCCTTTTCAGATGGAAACGGGAGCGCAGCCAAGCGCCAGGGCCTCGTGTCCCGTGGCAAAGCGCGCATTGGTGATGGTGGGGTCGCGGTTGACCAGCGGCCGGGCAAACATCGGATGACGCATGCTGCGCACCTCATGCTCGATCGTGCAAAGCACCGCGTTGTTCGCCGGATCGATGATGTCCTGAAAGCGATACTGGTGCTGGTTGCTTTCCTCGGTGATCAGGCCCTGGGCCAGCAGCCGGCCATGCGGACCTGAAAAATCGGCCAGCGCGATTTGAATGTGGGCGCCGTCATAGGCCGCCTGCGCGGCTTCGGTCTCGCGATAGACAAGCTGCGTGTGCAGGCCGGCCGTCACCCGCGCCACGCCGCCAGACGCAGCGGCCGGCGTGGCGAACAGATCCCGGTAGAAGCGCGCAATGCCCTCGGCGGTGCCAGGCGCCGTATCCAGCTCCACCGCCACAATCCCAAGCCTGACCGGGCCGTCCTGGACGCAGCGCATGTGGTTTCCCCAGGGGCAAATGACCTCGATCATCGCTTCGTCCGCTGTAAATCTGAATTGCGTCCCGTCCAGCAGCGGCGCCACGGCTATCAGTCGCGCAGCCAGTTCTGCCAGGCTCGGCAGCGCGATCACCGTCACGCCACGCAACAGCTGCGCCGGTCCGGTTGGCAAATGGAATTGTGTGGCGCCGACATTGATCCACATGTTGTCAACGCCGGTGACGAGGTAAGGGTCACGTGTCAGCCCAAGACCGCCGACGTAAAATAAATTTGCGATTCGTTGGTCCGGCACCCGAATGTTGACGTGGCCGAATTCCACGATATTGCCAACATCCTCCATGCCCCTGTCGAATTTTATCTCTGATTTCATTGATTTTTCTCCCTGGCAACACCCAATCGTCGGCCCAATGCGATCTAATCGCTAGCGCAAAAGAGTATTACACTTTATTGCGTAAATCACATTGTCATGCACACCGTTATGTTACACTTAAACGTGTCAACTAACTTTTGTGAATTGGTGGGCGGCATTCCGGCAGATCGCTTCGCCACTCAAAAGCGAGCAACGCCTCGCATAAACGCTGATTACCCGGAGAAAATATCGGATGTCTCAAGAGATTGCGTCGAACATCGCCGTCCATGTTCTACGAGAGGTTATCGTCACGCTGGTCAAGCGCCAGGAACCAACTCTGTCAGCCCATCAATTTAGTGTTTTCTTGACGTGCTACCTTGGTTCCGGAGACCACACGGTGCGCGGCCTGGCCAAGGAACTCAGCGTCTCGAAATCTGTCGTGACACGTGCGCTCGACAAATTGGGAGAACTCGGACTCGCGTCGCGGCGCGTCGACCCGCTGGATGCGCGCAGCGTGATCGTGGATCACACGCCCGGCGGCTTGGCGCTGATGGAAAATCTGCGGGAAATCGCGATGTCCTATCAAAGCCAGCAACAAATCACTGGCTAATAAAACAGGGCTTTAGATGCGCCCATCTAAAGCCCTGCCGATAGCCGACACTATCAAAGACGTCGACTTGGTGACATCAAAGACACGACGTCACCAAGCCCTGGGCCGGCGCAATCAATCAGCCGCCAAACGCCCCGCCACAGTGCGGTTTGCAATCAATTTCTCATAGACAGTCACATAATCCTCAGCCATCCGCCGCGCGGTGAAGCGTGCATCGAACTGCGCCCGCACCTTGGCGCGGTCCAGCTCGCCCAGGCGGCCGCAGGCGGCAATCGCCTCCTCCACGTTGTCCACGATAAAGCCCGTGACACCGTCATCCATCACTTCCGGCACCGACCCACGGCGGAACGCAATCACCGGACAACCGCACGCCATCGCCTCGATCATCACCAGGCCGAATGGCTCGGGCCAATCGATCGCGAACAGCAGCGCCTTGGCGCCAGACAGGAAAGCAGGCTTCTGGGCGTCGTTGATTTCACCAATGAATTCAACGCCACCGGTGGCCAGCAACGGCTCAACCTGCGCCTTGAAATACTCCTCGTCCGCCTTGTCCACCTTGGCAGCCACCTTCAACGGCACGCCGCAGGCCTGGGCGATGCGAATGGCGCGCTCAATGCCCTTCTCCGGCGAAATGCGTCCAAGAAAGGCGAAATAGTCGTGGCTCTCCACCTTCTGCGGCGTCAGCAGATATTGCGGCATGCCGTGATACACGGTGGCCGCCCAACCAAGATCAGGCACCGGGCTGCGCTGGTTGTCCGAGATCGAAATCAACGGCACCTTCGGGAACATCGAATAGATGGCCGCGAATTCCTTGAGGTCGAGCCGGCCGTGCAGCGTGGTCAGGAACGGCACGTCCTGGCGGGAGAACAGCGAGTTCGGCCAATAATCGACGTGGAAATGCAGCACGTCGAAGTCATCGGCCCGCTGGCGCACATGCTCCATCAGCATGGCATAGGTGCTGACCCAATCGCGGATATCCGGATCAAGCCGCAGCGCGCGCGGCCATGGTGCACTGAGCTTGGCGGACGTCACGCTGTCGCCGCTGGCGAACAACGTCACATCATGGCCCATGGCCACAAGTTCCTCGGTGAGCGAGGAAACAACGCGCTCCGTGCCGCCATAGAGCTTGGGGGGAACAGCTTCGAACAAAGGCGCGATCTGGGCGATACGCATAAAGGGAGCCTCGGCGGTTACGGGTTCATGCGAAAGGACTGCTAGACACCGATTGTGGCAAAAGAACGCAAGTCATTTTCCAATTTGATACGTCTTGCCGCAAAACCGCCGCAGTGCGAAGGCACTCTTCCCCCACCCCAAACAAAGCAGCGCCCAGCATGTCCGACCCCGTCCCTGCGTCTGAAATGACCCGTTTCCGGCACCGCCCCATCGGCTTTCTGTGGCATTACGTCAGCCGGCAGCCGCTGGGCCACGCCGTGGTGCTGGGCGCGGTCATCCTGGCGGTGATGGCGTCGGTCTGCACCCAATATGGCATGAAAACCCTGATCGACGCCGTCTCCAAGGGCCCGGGCGGCGGCGGCGACGTCTGGGGCGCCTTCTTCCTGCTCTGTGGCCTGATCACGGCGGACAACCTCATGTGGCGCGTTGGCTGCGCCACGGCGGCGTTCAGCTTCGTGAAGGTCACGAGCCGCGTCCGGCACGACCTGTTCGCGCATCTGGCCGGCCACTCCCCCAGCTATTACGCCGAACGCCTCCCCGGCACCCTCGCCGGCCGCGTCACCTCCACCGCCCAGGCGATGTTCCAGACCGAGAACGTCCTCAGCTGGAACGTCTTCCCCCCCTGCCTCGCCGTCATCGTGGCCATCTCGCTGATCTCCACCGTCCAGCCCTGGATGGGCCTCTCCCTGGCCGGCATCAGCCTCGCCATGGCTGGCATCATCTACCTCCTGGCCAAACGCGGCACGCCGCTGCACCGCGCCTATGCCCACGAAGCCGCCGCCGTCGACGGCGAACTGGTGGACGTCATCGGCAACATGGGCGTCGTCCGCGCCTTCGGCGCCACCTTCCGCGAACAGGCCCGCTTCACGCAGCGCATGGGCAGCGAGATGTCCGCCCGCCGCCGCAGCCTGCTCTACATGGAAAAACTACGGCTGATCCACGCCGTCATGACCGCCGTCATCACCGCGGGCCTCCTCGGCTGGGGCATCGTGATGTGGCAAAAAGGCCAGGCCAGCGCCGGCGACCTGGTGCTCATCTGCTCGCTCGGCTTCACCATCCTGCACGGCACCCGCGATCTGGCGGTGGCGCTGGTGGAACTCACCCAGAATATCGCCCGCATGGACGAGGCGCTGGGCGCCCTGCTCGTGCCGCACGACCTGCCCGACCGCGCCGAGGCCGCAACGCTGATGGCACATGACGGCGTAGTGGAATTCCGCAACGTCACCTTCGCCTATCCCGGCCGCCGCGCCGTGATCGACCATTTCAACCTCACCATCCAGGCCGGCACCCGCGTCGGCCTGGTCGGCGCATCCGGCGCCGGCAAATCCACCATCGTCTCCCTGCTTCAGCGTTTCCACGACGTTCAGGCCGGTGCGGTGCTGATCGACGGCCAGGACATCGCCGCCTGCACCCAGCAGAGCCTGCGCCACGCCATGGCCATCGTCCCGCAGGACATCTCGCTGTTTCATCGCAGCGTCATGGAAAACATCCGCTACGCCCGCCCCGATGCCAGCGAGCAGGACGTGCTGGACGCCGCCACCATCGCCCGCTGCCGCGACTTCATCGAAGCCCTGCCCGAAGGCTTCAACACCATGGTGGGCGATCGCGGCGCCAAACTCTCCGGCGGCCAGCGCCAACGCCTCGCCATTGCGCGTGCCTTGCTCAAGAACGCCCCGATCCTTCTGCTGGACGAAGCCACCTCCGCACTCGACAGCGAGAGCGAGGCCGCCATCCAGCACGCACTGGACAATCTGATGCAGGGCCGCACCGTCATCGCCGTGGCCCACCGCCTCAGCACGCTGCGCAACTTCGACCGTATTGTGGTGATGGACGATGGCCGCGTCATCGACGACGGCTCACCGCACGAACTGTCCAACCGCTCCGGGCCATACCGAGACCTGCTGCGCCAGCAGACGATCGAACAGGAAGTCGCTTAGAGGATCAGGAGAGGAAGGCCTTCTTTTTCTGAAGAAAAAGAAGCAAAAAACTTCAGTCATTTCGATGCGTGGCGCGGCATCTGCCGCGCCACGCATCTGAATTCATAAAGTTTTTTGGTTCTTTTTTTCAAAAAAGAACCCCTTCCTACTTCCCACCATCAACCGACAGAATCTGCCCATTCACAAACGCCCCCAGCTCGGACGCAAAAAAGATCACCCCGTTGGCAATATCCTGCGCCCGCCCCAGGCGCCGCAGGGCAATCCGCTCCACCAGCGCCTTCTGCCCGGCCTCTTCATAGGCCTCCCACTGCTTCTCCGTCGCCGGGTTGCTGCGGATAAACCCAGGCGCGACGGAGTTGACGGTAATGCCATGCGGCCCGAACTCATGCGCCAATTGCCGCGTCAGCCCAATCAAGGCGTGCTTGGCGCTGCAATAGGCCTGAATGCCGGTGAGGGACGCAGCCAGGCCGGCGCCGGAACTGATATTGACAATCCGCCCCTGCCCCGCCGCCTTCATCCCCGGCGCCACCGCGCGGGACAGCACCATGGCGGCATTGACGTTGACGTCGAACAACCTGTCCCAGTCCTCGTCCGACACCTCCTCCAACGGATGCGGCGTCTGCCCGGCCACGCCACCGGCATTGTTCACCAGCACATCCACCGGCCCGCCAATACCGGCAATCCAGGCAGCCCCGGCCCGACGGTCGGTGAGATCGACCACGGCAGTATGAATGCCCCGCCCGGCGGCGGTCTCCGCAAGCCCCTCCGCCAGAATGTCGCAGCCATGCACAACAGCCCCCAGATCGGCAAAGCTTTGCGCGATCACCCGGCCAAATCCCTGCCCCGCGCCGCTGACGGCCACGATCTTTCCATCAAACCGAAGGTTCATGCGGCAAGCTCCAGAAGATTGGCATCGGTCATGGGCCGTGTGCCGGCCTCAATCTCATGGATCATCGCCACCAGCCGATCGATGGTCGGACAGGCGATGCCATGCCGCGCGCCGATAATCGAGATAGGCAGGATCTGGCTGTCCACCTCGGTCTGGCGCTTGCGCACCGCCAGATCGCGCCACACCCCGGAATGAGTCTTGGCGCTGCCCGCGTTGAAGGCCACCATCGCCGCCACGCTGAAACGCGCCGCGTCCTCGGACGCACAAGGGCCGAACGCCTTGGGGTCAAACCCATTGAAGCCGCGCAGATCGGCGCCCTCGGCCAACCCCACCGCCACCGCTTCACCCGCCATGCATCGCCACAGACCCAGCAAAGCCGGATTGCCCAGACACTCGGCAATCGAAGCCTGCCCCAACGCCTGCGCGAACAGCATCGCGCCATAGCCAAGCTTGCCCCACAGATAGCCCCAGATATCCGGCGTGCTGATGGCGTCCGGCTCAAACTCCTGCATCAACGTCAGCAGATCCGCGAGGCGTGGCGTCATCTGCCCGTCAAGCTCGCCCAGCACCACCGCGGCCCGGTTGCCCAGCATCACCTCGCCCGGCGCCATCCAGTCGGCGCCGAAATTCACGAAGGCGCCGATGGTGCGGGCGCGGCCCACCACCTGTTCGATCTCCAGTTCGTTCAGGCCGTTCTGCAACGACAGCACATAGCCGCCCTCCGCCAGATGCGGCGCCAGGGCGCGGGCGGCGGCATGGGTGTGATGGGCCTTCACGCACAGGAATATCCGCTCCCACGTGCCCACCAGCTGCTCCGGCGTGAACGCGGGCGCACGCACGGTGAACTGGTCCACCGGCCCGGTGATGCGCAATCCGTCAGCATGGATCGCCGCCACATGATCGGCGGCCACATCCACGAACGTCACGTCATGCCCGGCGCGGACCAGATGCGCGCCCACGGTTCCGCCGATGGCGCCGGCGCCCCAGACGAGCAGCTTCACCATGTTTCGATCAACGAACGGGTTTCCGTCACCGCCACCTGCCAGATCGCCAGCATCTCGGCATCCGGGCGCTGGGTGCGGCCGCCGAAGCTGCCGTCTTCCAGCATCTGGCGCGTCTCGAACGGTGGGAAGGTCTTGAGCAGGGCGGTGTCCACCATATCCTTCACGTCATCGGCCGGCGTGGTGGGCAGGCGGGTCCAGGGGAAATTTTCCATCCAGTTGGCGTGGCTGCCCTGCGGGTCGGTTGCCAGCACGGCCGCGAAGGTCTGCGGCGCCCGCCACCAGTCATGGAAGCGCACCCGGCAATCTGGGTTGTCCATCATCCATTCCTGCGCCAGCGCCGCCGCCGGCTGGTTGCCGCCATGGCCGTTGACGATGAGGATACGCCGAAACCCCGAACGCTTGAGGCTGTCCAGCACGTCGCGCACCAGTTCCACATAGGTGGCCACCCGCAATGTCACGCTGCCCGGGAACGCCTGGAAATACGGCGCAATGCCGAACGGAATGGAGGGATAGACCGGCACCCCCAACGGCTCGGCGGCTTCCACAGCCACGCGCTCGGACAGGATCGCATCGACCATCAAAGAAAGGCCGCCATGCTGCTCGGTGCTGCCCAGCGGCAACACGCAGCGATCGTCAGACCGTGTCCAGTCTTCGATCATCCGCCAGTCCATGTCTGAAATGCGCATATCGCTGCTCCCATATCCCTATGGGATGAGAGCGTGGCACGTCTCGCACGGAAGGCAAACGCGATGGATCAGGATATCTGAATTTCAGTCAATGACGTCAGTGATAGACAGACACAATCATCTCGCAATTGGTCCGCCCCGTGATGAGACACGTCTCCAGCACCGAGGCCACATGAAGCCGTTTGACGAGAAACAGGCCCGCAACAACAAGCGCCAGCACCACGACAATCCCGAACAGCCCAGAGGTCTGTCGGTTCGAATCGTCCAGCTCGGCGTCAGACCGGCGAAAGCTCAGACGATACATGGGCGCCATCACACGCGGCCTTTTCCTACCACGACATTACAATCCCTCAATTTAACTCTTTCAAGTCAAGTTTCTTCAACATGGCGGGCCTGAGCCGCACGATGCCGTGTCACTCTATCGTGAACGGCTGCATCCCGGCACCATCGGGGCATGTTGTTGATCCAGGCTCTTCCATTGATCGCCCTCGTGGCCCTGCTCGCCACCGGCCGCGCGGGGCCGGTGCTCTCATGCGCCGTGGCCCTGGTGCTGGCGCTGCCTGCCGCATGGCTGGGGCTGCCGGATGTGGCCAGGTTTTCCGGGTTCATCGGCCGCAGCGTGCTGGAAGGCGCCTGGCTGGCGGTCATCCCGGTTGGAATCATCACCGGCGGGCTGGTGTTTCACGCCGGCGTGCATCACCACGCTGCCAGACGCGACTCCGCGCCGGGTGAAGTGTCGCCCGGCGTGCGGGCAGACCGGCTGTTCACAGCGGCGTTCCTGCTCGGCCCCTTCACCGAGGCCGCCACCGGCTTCGGCGTGGGCACCGTGTTCGCCGTGGGCGCGGTTCGCTCGCTGGGCCTTGCCGGCGCGCCGGCGGCGGCCATCGGCCTGATGGCGCAGACGATCATCCCCTGGGGCGGACTTGGCCCAGGAACGTCGATCGGGGCCGCCTTGGCCTCCATCGATCCGCAGGCATTGGCATCGCGCAACGCCGCGCTGCTGGCGGCGTCATGGCTGCTGTTGCTGCCGCTGTT
Organism: Acetobacteraceae bacterium; assembly: GCA_040399685.1. Taxonomy (GTDB): domain Bacteria; phylum Pseudomonadota; class Alphaproteobacteria; order Acetobacterales; family Acetobacteraceae; genus CAIQQQ01. The sequence continues at coordinate 338,985 of JBBART010000001.1, read as the reverse complement.
CTGGTGGTGGTGCAGCCTCGCGGGCGTCAGGATCAGCTGGCGCACCCGGCTCGGCCAGGCCGGATGGCTGCTGGGGATGGGCGCGCTGCTGGTGGCCGGCCATCGCATCCTGCCATGGCAGCTCTGCGGATTGCTGGCCACCGGGCTCACCCTTGCCGCACGGCTTCTATTGGCGGCACCACCCCGCAACCGGGCAGAACGGCGCAGCGCCGTGGTGGTGTCCGGTCCTTATATCCTGCTGACATCCCTGCTGCTGGCCAGCCAGCTCTGGCACACCGCGCCGGCGCTGCAACCGTTTGCGAACCTGCCATCCTTGCCGCTCAACCACGCGATGACGTCAATCTGGCTGGCGGCCGGCATCATGCTGGCAGTGTCAGGCCACGGCCCCCGGTTCATGGTCCGGGCGATGGCCCGCGCCCGGCGGCCAGCGGCGGCGTTGCTGGGTTTCGTTGTCCTGGCGCGGGTGCTGTCCAATGCCGGCATCCCGGTGGCCCTGGCCGCCGCCCTTGTCGCCGGTTTCGGCGCCGCCGCCCCGTTCGCCTCCCCCATCCTGGCCGTGATGTCCGGATTTTTCGCCGGCACCAACGTGGGCGCCAATTCGGCGATGATGCCGCTGCAGGCAGCCCTCGGCCAGGCCGCCGGGCTCGGCGGCGCTGTGCTGCCGGCGGTGCAGAACGGCACGCTGGCGCTGGTGATCTCCCCGCAACTGACGGCGGTGGCGGCAGGACTGGCCGGTGGCGACGTGACGCCGGCGCGGATCTGGCGGATCATGTGGCCTGTGGTATTCATTGCCTTGCTGGTGGGCACATGTTCCATCGTGATCGGATAACCATGCACAGCCACGCACAAGCCCATCTTTCCGCCATCAGCCCCGAATTCGCCGCGTTGATCGCCCGAATAGGGCCACGCGTGAACAAGCCGGATGACGGCCGCTCCCCCTACGGCCGGCTGGTTCGCGCCATCGCCCACCAGCAACTGAACGGCCGCGCCGCCGAGACCATCTTCGGCCGTTTCCTCGGCCTGTTCCCCGACCATGACTTCCCGCCCCCCGCCTTGGTGCTGGCCCAGCCCGAGCCCGATCTGCGCGCCTGCGGCTTCAGCTTCAACAAGATCGCCGCCATCCGCGACATCGCCCTCAAGACGGCCGAGGGCGTGGTGCCGACCCATGCCGAGATGGCGAAGCTGGACGATGCCGAGATGATCGCCCGCCTGATCCAGATCCGTGGCGTAGGCCGCTGGACGGTGGAAATGCTGCTGATGGATGTCGGCCGCCCGGACATCCTGCCGGTCGACGATTTCGGAGTGCGCGAGGGCTATCGCATTCTGCACGGCCTGGAAGCCCAGCCGAAACCCAAGGCCCTGGCCGAACTCGGCCGGCCTTGGGCGCCCTTTCGCAGCACCGCCGCCTGGTATCTGTGGCGGGCGGCGGATGAGCACAAGAAAATCAAACCGCTGGCGGAATAAGCGCTTCCAGCAGCCGCGGCAGGCGCTGCTTCACCTGAAAGAACCCCCGCGTCGCGTGCGGCCAGATGGCGCTGTCCCATGCCCGCCGGACACGAAAAACGCCCATCCCTTCCAGCAGGGTGGCATTGGGGCCAACCGGTGCCCAGGCCGTGACCACCGGCAGTGTCTGGGCCAAACGCCAGCCTCCGATTTCGGCGGGATCCAACCGCGTTACCTCGCGTCCCAGCCGCGCCGCCAAATCGTCCATCGCACCATCGGCAAAGGCCCGCACGGGATCAGCGCCGGAGGCCGTCACCACCGCCCCGATTGCGTGTGCGCGTGTCAGATCAAGACCAAGGCTGTGCGGGCACAGGTCGTCGTCATGCAGCAACAGCGCGTAATCGCCGGCAGGAACGGGATCAGATACAACGAGTGCCGTCTGGGGATGCGCGAACGCCTCCACCAGCGACTCCGGGGCCTCGTCCAACTGCCCGGCTGGATTGAACCGACCGTTGGTATAACGGGCGATATTGTCGGCGCGGGCCACGTAATGCTTGCCCGTGGTGTGCAGCCCCGCCACCCACCGCCATGACAGCGTGTTGCTGGCCGGATCGCCGTCGATCAGGTGGCGGAGAAAGAACGCCGCCCCCAGCGCCCAGGGCAGCCGAAGGGTAAAGATCCAGATGCTGGCGAACCACATGCGGGAATGGTTGTGCAGCCAGCCATCGCGAACCAGGGCGATGGCCCAGTCGTCAAACCCGTCAATGCCGGTCCGCCCCGCGCACGCGTCATGATACACGCGCCGCATCCCGCCTTCGGTGGCCAGCCGGTTCTCGCCCTGCGCCACCTCCGCCAGATAGGCGGACCAGACCGACGGATGCTGCTCCAGCCAGCCCTTGAAATAGCTGCGCCAAACAACCTCATGGACGAATTTTTCCGCCAGATCGCCGTGGCGCTCCACCGCCAGCGCCACCACCTCCGCCTCGGTGATCAACCGGCGGCGCAGATACGGCGACAGCATCGACACGTCCTGGCGCTGCTCTGGCCCAGAATCGGTGTTGCGGCCATGCGCATACGCGCCCCCCATGCGGGGCGCGAAGCTTTGCAGCCGGGCGATCCCGGCTGCACGTGTCGGCAGGAATTCTGTGTTCATTCACCCGATATGGGTCAGGCCAGGAAAGCGTCCACCAGCGAGACGAAACCTTCTGGATTGTCGGCGTGCAGCCAATGCCCGGCGTTCTTCAACGTCACGAAGCGTGCGGCCGGGAACATGGCGCGAATAATGGGGCGATGCTCCGGCAGAATATAATCCGAACGCGCCCCCGAGACGAACAGCGCCGGGCCGGGATAGGCGTTTTCGTCCAGGTCCGGCCAGCCCTCCAGCACATGCAGTCCGGCGGCGATGGCATCCAGCCCGATGCGCCATCCCGGCTGCGCGCCGAACCGCAGATTCTGCAACAAGAACGCCCGCACCGCCGGGCTTTCCACGGTGGCCGCCAGCGCACGATCGGCCACGATGCGCGTAAGATCCGATGTCAGCCGCAACGCCGCCATCGCCTGGGCATAGGTGCGAAAAACCGGCGGATAGGTCACCGGCGCGATATCGGCCACCAGCAGCCGGCTGATCGCCCCGGGAGCCTCCAACGCCGCCGCCATCGCCACCTTGCCGCCCATCGAATGCCCCACGAGCACGCAGGGCAAGGCGTTGCGGGCGCGCAGGCTCTCCAGCACATCCTCCGCCATCGCCGGATAGGACATATACGGCGCATGCGGGCTGGCGCCGTGATTGCGCAGATCCAGCGTGATCACCCGGTGCCGTTCCGCCAGTTGCTTCTGCACGGTGCCGAAATTGGCGGCAGCCCCGAACAGCCCGTGCAGCAAGGCCACCGGCTGGCCCGAGCCAAGCTCGGTTCCAGCCAGAATCATGGAGCAACCGTGAGCATGATCTTGCCGATATGGGCGCTCGACTCCATCAGCCGATGCGCCGCCGCCGCCTCTGCCAGCGGGAACACGCTGTGAATCACCGGCAGGCAACGCCCGGCCTCCAGCAACGGCCACACCTTGGCGTAAAGCGCATCGGCAATCACCGCCTTCTGGGCGGCGGTCCGTGGCCGCATGGTCGAGCCGGTCACGGTCAACCGACGCGTCATGATCGGCATCAGATCCACCTTCTCAACCTTGGAGCCGTTGAGGAAGGCGATCTGCACCAGCCGCCCGTCCATCGCCAGGCTGCGCAGGTTGCGCTCGAAATATGGCGCGCCGACCATGTCCAGCACCACATCCACACCGCGCTTGTCGGTCAGGCGGCGGATCTCGTCGAGGAAATCGACGCTCTTGTAATTGATCGCCGCCGCAGCCCCCAGGCGCAGACAGGCAGCGGTCTTATCGTCCGATCCGGCAGTGGCGTAGGCCGTGGCGCCGAACGCCTTGGCCAGTTGCAGCGCCGTCACGCCGATGCCGGACGTGCCGCCATGCACCAGCACGCTCTCGCCTTCGGCGAGACGGCCCATCATGAACAGATTGGCCCAAACCGTGAAATACGTCTCCGGCACGGCGGCGGCCTGCAAGGCGTCAAAGCCTTTCGGCCACGGCAGCGCCTGGGTGGCCGGCGCCACGCAATATTCGGCATACGCGCCGCCATTGGTCAGCGCACACACTCGATCGCCAATCTTGAACCGTGTCACCGCCGCACCCACCGCCACCACTTCGCCGGCGGCCTCAAGGCCCAGCAACGGGCTGGCGCCGGGCGGCGGCGGATACGATCCGGCGCGCTGTGCCACGTCCGGCCGGTTGACGCCCACCGCCTGCACCCGGATCAGCACCTCACTGGCATCCGGCGTCGGCACCGGCGCCTGCGCGGGCACCAAGGTCTCCGGGCCGCCGGCCACATGGGAGATCACCGTCATCATTTCTGGAACTGGCATGTTGAACTTCCTCGGTTCCGCGCGCAGGGCGGGAGCGATCAATCCAACGGCCAGCACGAAGCGTCAAGCGCCGCGTTGACGCTGGTGGCCTACGTTGAAAAAATCGCCGATCCCGGCGTGTTGCGCGCCCGGCAATAAAATACGATAGCAACTGAAAGCGATAATCGGCAGAACGTTCCCCACATGATTGCCCATAATAACAACGGAGAAGCGTGATCGCCATGTTTGACAAGGCAGCACCTCCTCTCGGCCCCACCCCGCCCCCCTGGACCGAAGCCGAAAGGCTGGCGGCCCTGCGCGGCCTCGGCCTGCTGGACACCGAGCGGGAGCCGGCGTTCGACGATTTTGTCAAATTGGCAAAGCTGATCTGCGGAACGTCGATCGCTGTCGTCAATCTGGTCGATGAATCACGACAATGGTTCAAGGCCGAGAGCGGCCTCGGCCTCCGGGAAACACCGCTGAACGTCTCGATTTGCAGCCATGTTATCCTGCAGTCCGATCTCGTGGTCATTCCAGACGCCACCAAGGACCCGAGATTCGATTGCAACCCGCTGGTCACCGGGCCGCCATACCTCCGCTTTTACGCCGGGGCCTTGCTGGTCACCGAGGCAGGCCTGCCGCTGGGCACGCTCTGCGTGCTGGACAGCATCGCGCGCCCCGAAGGACTCACGCCCACCCAGCGTGAGGGGCTTGCCGCCCTCGCCCGCCAGGTGATGACGCAAATCGAACTGCGCCGCGCCCTGCATGAACGTATGCACGCCGAAGCAACACTGACGATCGCCGACAGGCGGATTCGCGACGTGCTGAACAGCATCGACAATCCGTTCTTCGTCGTGGACCGCGATTTCATGGTCACCTACGCGAACCGTCACGTCATGAACGCCATCGGCCGAACGATGCCGGACATCATCGGCGCCAGCCTGTTCACCCTGTTCCCGGACGTCGAACAACTGAGCAGCACCGATGGGATGCGGTTTCTGACCGAAGTGATGCACCAGCGCCGCTCGGCCCAGCGCGAACTCTACAGCAACGCCCTGCAATGCTGGTGCGACATGTCGGTCTATCCAATGTCTGACGGTGGACTGGCCGTCTACATCAAAAATATCGACCAACGAAAACAGATGGAGCACGAACTGGCAGCAGCGGCGGCCCAGAAGGAAGTGCTGATGCTGGAGACGCATCATCGCGTCAAGAACAGCCTCCAGATGGTGCAAAGCCTCCTGACCCTGCAGGCGCGCACCATCGCAGATCCGGCGATCGCGAACATGATGCAGGAAAGCGCCGCAAGGGTCCGCACATTCGGCGCCCTGCACGAGACGCTCTACACCATCGCCGACGGAACTCATGTCGACCTAGAAACGTATCTGGCGCTTCTTGTCGCCGATCTGCGCGACGGAATCGGCGCCACGCTCACAGGCCGGCCGATCACGCTGGATGTGCAACCGACCAAGTGGCCGTCATCGGACGTATCGATGCTCGGGCTGGTGCTGACCGAACTGGTCACCAACGCCCTAAAATATGGCACAGGCGGCGTGCGTGTCGGCGTCACCACCGGCCAGGACCAACAAGCCACGCTCACGGTCGAGGACGAGGGCACGGCCCTTGCAGCCGATTTCATACCCGGCAAGGGCAGCGGCATCGGCATGCGCCTCATCATGCGCCTGCTGCGCGATCGTGACGGACGCCTCGAAATCGATCGAAGCGTCCATCACACGCGTTTCATCGTGCATCTCCCGGCGCCCATCGTGCGCCAATCAGGCCGAACAGCCTGATCGCTCTCAGCTGCGCGGCGGCACGCCCGTCGCCAGCGGCAAAGGCGGCAAGCCCGATGGTGGCTCACCCGGCGTGGCCGAACCTGTGGTTGGGCTGAACGGCTGCGTCGGCCCCTCGGGCACCGGTGCTGCCTTGGGTGTCGGGTCCGGCTGGGCAAAAGGCTGCGTCGGCGTGGTGGAGATGGTCTGTGCGCGGCATTCGTTGAAGGCGTCGATCGCCCGCCCGCTGCCCGCCAGACCGCCGGTCCACACGCCCTCGTTGCCACTCACGAACAGGATGCGAATCTGCTGGCCGTTGCGCAAGGCGCGCATGAACGGGATCGATTCGTCGAACGACATCCGCACATCCACCTGCCGGCCACGCCCCGTCGCACGCGCCGGCAACGGCTCGCTGCGGTCGAACTGGATGCGCAGGTCCAGCGGCGTGCTGGGCGGAATGGCCCAGCTGTCCTTCTGCAATTCCAGTTCGATACCGGATTCGCCACCGAATTGCTGCACGTTGATCCGCCGCCCATCCGGCCCCACCGTCGTCAGCCCGCACACCGAGCGATTGTCGCCAACAGTGCCGCCATAGGTCGACCACAGGCCGGATGAGGCGAGAACATGGGTTTGCGCAAAAGCGGGGGCGGAACAGGCCACCATCGCCCCTGCACACAAGGCCATCGCCGTTATTGATCGGGTCATGCGATGCGTCCGATCAATAACGATACGGACCGGATTGCCGCGGCGGCGGCGGCGGCGCGTAATATTGCTGCTGGGGCGGCGGTGTCGGCGTCGTCACAGCCCCGCCCACGGCGCCAACCGCGCCACCCAGCAAGGCGCCGGTCAACGCGCCACTGCCGCCACCGGCAAGGGCGCCGATGGCCGCCCCCGCGCCTGCCCCGAGTGCGGCGCCGCCAAGGGCGCGCTGTCCTGGATCATACGGATTGGTGCAGCCGGCGAGTGAGGCCACCAGCCCGCCCAGAACAGTCGCCGTGGTGAGGAATTTCATGTCGTCCACCTATGTCGCGTCGTTGGTCGTCGATCAAATTGATAACGCAGCGATGTCCGCATCGTTCCAGTTCAGCGCAACGGAATATTGACACCCAGGGAAATGCTCGGCGCCACGTAGACCGGGTTCTGCTGATACACGACAGGGGGTTGCTGATAGAACACCGGCGGCGGCGCATAATAAACAGGCGGCGGTGCGTAATAAACCGGCGGCGGGCCAAAGCCCTGTTGCACGATCACGCGGGGGGCGCGCCAACCCCAGCCGCCACGACCGTGGTCGCCACGGCCACGCTCGCCATGCCCACGCCAATCGCCACCACCGCCACGATGCCCATCCTGGTCAGCGTGCGCCACGCTCGGCAGCACGAGAGCCGATGCCAGCAAAACGGTGCCAAGAACCAAAGATCGGATCATATGCCTACTCCCCACAACGCCCGTTCGGCTGGCGTTGACTGATGAATTCAACAGTTAATCTAACGATATATAGGCACTATCGTTCCAAAAAATCATGAAAGACCCGCAAGGAACAAAGCGAACACGTCGATCACCTAAAATAAATACCCTTTGTGTGAGGCTAAAATATGGCCGATCTTTTGCTCTCGATATCGTCACCCTTCCTGATCGCCTCTGTTATGATTGCTGCAACTGAACGATACCAGGAAGTGCGGCCACCCGCGCCACCCAGGCGGCCACTGCCGGCGTGCGCGCCAGGTCGAACTCCCCCTCGAACGCCACATGCGTGTAGGCGAACAACGCCAGGTCAGCGATGGTCGGGCCGCCATCCACAAGCCAGTCATGCTGCGCCAATCGCTGCTGCATCACCCCCAGCGCCCGCCCCCCTCGCTCGGCGCAGACCGCAAGCCGGGCCGCCTCCTGCTGCTTCAGGCCGCGATAGGCGATCAGGTTGCGTGCCACGGCGATATACGGCTCGTGGCTGTATTGCTCCCAGAACAGCCACGACAGAACGCGGGTGCGCAACAGGCCGGGAGCCGGCATCCATGGCGTGCCTTCGGCCAAATGCGCCAGGATGGCGTTGGACTGGGTCAGCACCGTGCCGTCCGCCAACACCACCACCGGCACCTCGGCCTGCGGATTGAGCGCCAGGAACGCCTCGGTGCGCGTATCGCCCCGGTTCGGATCGGTTTCCACCCAGGCAAACGCCCGCCCTGTCAGGCGGAGGATCTGCGCCGCCTTCCAGCAATTCCCAGACATCGCCATGCCATAAACCTTGATCATCCCCGCCCCTCCAATCCGCAAAATAAACCACTCCCAACGCATCGCCAGGATGCAACTTGCTGTTTAAGCTTTCCACCCATGCACGATCATTCCGCCCCGCAGCCTGCCCCGCCCGACCCGATCACCGCCGAATTGTTCCGCAACGCCGTCGTGGCGCTGGCGGATGAAATGGCGCTGACCATCTACCGCGCCGCCTATTCCGGCGTGCTGAAGAACATCATGGATTTCAGCACCGCCATCTGCGACGCCGATGGCCGGCTGGTGGCGCAAGGCCTGTCCCTGCCCGGCCATCTCGCCTCCATCCCCCAGGCGCTGCAGGCCTGCCTGCGCCATTTCGGCGACGATATCGCCGAAGGCGACGTGCTGATCATGAACGACCCCTACGAGGGCGGCATGCACCTGCCGGACATCTTCGTCATGCGCCCCGCCTTCACCGCGGGCAGCGCCCGTCCCATCGCCTGGGCCACCACCGTCTGCCACCACACCGATGTCGGCGGCCGCGTCCCCGGCTCCAACGCCTCCGACAGCACCGAGATCTTCGCCGAAGGCTTCCGCATCCCGCCGCTGAAGCTGCACGATGCCGGCATCCCCAACGCCACGCTCCTTCGCCTGCTGCAACGCAACGTCCGCCTGCCCGAGCGGGTGATGGGCGACCTGCGCGCCCAGCTGGCCGCCTGCGAAATCGCAATTCGCGGCATCACCGATCTCGTCTCCCGCCACGGCGTGCCCGAAATGCAGGCCCTGCTCTGCGAGACGATGGACCATTCCGAGCGCCTCACCCGCCATTGCCTGTCCGAACTGGCCGACGGCACCGCCACCTTCACCGACTGGATCGACGACGACCAGATCGACGCCGGCGTGCCCATCAAGCTGGTCTGCACCGTCACCAAATCCGGCACCTCGATGGTGTTCGACTGGACCGGCTCCAGCCCGCAGGTGAAGGGTGCCATCAACAACACCTGGAGCTACACCGCCGGCGCCAGCTACTGTGCGGCCAAATGCGTGCTGTCGATCAACATGGCCAACAATGACGGCGTCTTCCGCGCCATCGAGGTCATCGCCCCACCCGGCACCATCACCAACGCCCTGCCCCCCGCCGCCTGCGCCGCCCGCGGCCTGACCGGTTTTCGCGCCGCCGACTGCGCGTTCGGCGCCCTGGCGCAGCTCTACCCCCATCTGGTCTTCGCAGCGTCGGACGGCGGCAACACCGGCCTGACCATCGGCGGCACCGACAGCGACCGAAAGCCCTTCATCTACGTCGATTTCATGTCCGGCGCCTGGGGCGGAAGGCCCACGCGCGACGGTCTGGACGGCAACACCAACATGTTCGCCAACATGGCCAGCTTCTCCATCGAGGTGATCGAGGCCGAGAACCCGCTGGAAGTGCTGGACTACGAAATGGTGCCCGACACCGGCGGCCCCGGACAATTCCGTGGCGGCGTCAGCCTGCGCCGCACCTGGCGCATGCTGGAGGCCGAAGGCATCCTCCAGGTCCGCGCCGACCGCGCCACCCACCGCCCCTACGGCCTGCAAGGCGGCGGCCCCGGCGCGCCCAGCCGCAACGTCATGAACCCCGGCCAGCCCAGCGAACAACAACTCGCGGCCAAATTGACCATGACCCTGCGCAGCGGCCAGATCTTCCGCCACGAACTCCCCGGCGCCGGCGGCTGGGGCGACCCGCTGACCCGCGACCTCGCCGCCGTCGCCTCTGACCTGCTCTCCGGCAAGATCACCCACCAGGCCGCCCACCGCGACTACGGCGTCGTCTCCCATTCCACGCCCCCGGTCATCGACGCGCCCGCCACCATCGCCCTGCGCCAGCACCTCAAAACCCAACGCGGCCCTGCCCCCAGCCCCGCCTGGCACCCGCTTCACGAATCCAGCCAGGACCACACATCATGAGCCTCCGCGTTGGCGTCGACATCGGCGGCACCTTCACCGACATCGTGGCCATCGATTCCGATGGCCTGGTCCGCACCGTCAAAACCCCCTCCACGCCGCAGGACTATTCCATCGGCATCGAACGCGGCCTGACCGAACTGTTCACCGCCCCAGACGAGGCCCAGCAGGTGGACGAACTGCTGCACGCCACCACCATCGGCTCCAACACCATCCTGGAGCACAAGACCGCGCTCACAGCCCTCATCACCACCCGCGGCTTCCGCGACGTGCTGGAAATCCGCGATCTGCGCATGCCCCGCCTCTACGACATCAACTGGACCAAGCCACCCCCGCTGGTGCCCCGCCACCTCCGCCTGGAGGTCACCGAGAAAACACGCCCCGACGGCAGCATCTCCATCCAGCTGGACCAAGCCTCAGTGGACGAGGCGATCCGCCAGATCATCGCCGCCCAGGTGCAAAGCGTGGCCATCTGCCTGCTGCACAGCTACGCCAACCCCGACCACGAACGCCGCATCGCCACCGCCCTGCGCGCCGCGATGCCGGAGATGGCCATCAGCGTCAGCCACGAGATCCTGCCCGAGATCAAGGAATACCCCCGCACCAGCACCACCGTCGTCAACGCCGCCATCCAGCCGGTCGTGCGCCACTATCTCCGCTCGCTGCAAACGCGGCTGGACGGCATGGGCATCGCAGCCCCGGTGCGCCTCATGCAATCCAACGGCGGCCTCGCCTCCTCCCGCCACGCGGCCGACTTTCCGGCCCAGATCGTGGAATCCGGCCCCGCCGCCGGCGTGGTGGGCGCCGCCGTGCTGGCCACCAGGCTCGGCGAAGACAGCATGATCACCTTCGACATGGGCGGCACCACCGCCAAGGCCGGCCTGGTCGAACATGGCGAAGTCATGCGCGCCGAGGCCATGGAGGTCGGCGGCGGCGTCATGGCCGGCGCCCGCCTTTTGGTCGGCGGCGGCTACATCCTGAAACTTCCGGCCATCGACCTCGCCGAAGTCGGCGCCGGCGGCGGCTCCATCTGCCGCATCGACCCGGCCGGCGCCCCCAAGGTCGGCCCACAATCCGCCGGCGCCGACCCCGGCCCCGCCTGCTACGGCCGGGGCGGCACAGCCCCCACCATCACCGACTGCAACCTCGTGCTCGGCTATCTGGACCCTGCCGGCCTCGCCGGCGGCACGCTGCCCCTCAACCTCGCAGCCGCCACGGCAGCGGTGCAAACCCATCTGGCACATCCCATGGGCCTGTCCGTCCAGCAGGCGGCCCTCGGCATGTTGCGCATCGCCGCCCACACCATGATGCGCGCCATCCGCGCCGTCAGCGTCGAACGCGGGCGAGACGTGCGGGCCTGCAGCATGATGGCATTCGGCGGCAACGGCCCCCTGTTCGCCGCCGCCATCGCCGCCGAACTCGGCATCAGCCGCGTCATCATCCCACCCATGCCCGGCCTGTTCAGCGCCTTCGGCCTGCTGCTGGCCGACACCGAGCACCACCTCTCCCGCAGCTTCCGCGCCCGCACCGACCACGCGGCAACCGATGCCCTGCAATCCGTCCTGCACTCCCTGCTGACAGAAGGCGACCAACGCCTCGCCGCCGACGGCTTCCCCCCGGACCGCCGCCAAACCCGGCTCACCGCCATGGCCCGCTATGTCGGCCAGTCCAGCGAGATCGCCGTCCCGCTCCATCTCACCCAAGCCGCCGGCATCCTCGCCGACCTCCCTTGCGCCTTCGGCATCGAACACGCCCGCACCTACGGCTTCAGCGCGCCTGAGGGCGACCCGGTGGAGATCACCAGCCTCGCCCTGATCGCCCGCGGCGTGCCGGAGCAGGCGCGCCTGCCCGATTCCATGCCCCCCGGCCAAGGCCAGGCGCCCAACCAACGCCAGGTGTGGTTCGACGGCCCGGGCTGGATTCAAACCCCTGTCCTGCCCCGTGCTGCCCTCACCGACACCGCACGGCCCGGCCCGCTCATCATCCAGGAATACGACGCAACCTGCCTCGTTCCACCCGGCTGCACCGCCGCACGCGACGCGTTTGGAAACATTGTGTTGCAATTGACTTAGGATGGTCATGGGCCATCAGTGGCGCCCGGACCCAACCTGGGCTATTGCGAAGCGAAGAACGATCTCGGAGAACGCCTGTGTTCAGCCTCGTCTTCAGCCGGCGCTATTCCATGGCTCACCGTCTGATCGCGGGCGAATCAGAAAAATGCGCCACGCCGCATGGCCACAATGAATACGTCACGGTCCGGCTGCAGGCCACCGCGCCGACGCCGCTCGATGGCCGCGTCAACATGGTCGAGACGTTCGAGCGCGCCAAATCGGCATGGCATCGCTGGATCGACAACCATGTCGACCACGCCTTCCAGTTATCCGATCACGATCCGTTGATCGATTGGTTCCAGGCGCATGAACCCGCACGCGCCGCCCGCCTGCTGATCACACCCGGCGATCCGACCACCGAGATGCTGGCCTGCTGCATGATGTCCAAGCTGAACGCCCTGCTGGCGGCCGATGGTGGAAGGCTGTCCTGCGCATCGATCGAAATCCAGGAGACGCCGACCAATACCGTCACCTACACCGGCGATCCAGCGCCGATGCTGCCGGCCGCACAGCTTGCCCCGCGTTGGTGGGCGCGTGCCGATATGAGCATCAACGACCTCGACCCCACGTAGGACCACCCGTTCGCATATTGTTGTGCCGATCCCGGACTTGGTCTAACGACGAAGACGTGCGGGGAGCCAAGAACATGAGCGACAGAAAAAAACTGATCGACACACAAGAATCAGTCACCCCCATCGTTATTGCTGCGATGCAACACGGGCCGGAACGACTGCGCGCGGTGATGAGCTCCCTCGTGCGCCACATGCATGATTTCGTGCGTGAAGTGCGCCCCACCGAAGCCGAGTTCGACACCGGCATCGCCTTCCTCAACGCCATCGGCCAGTCCACCAACGACAGCCATAACGAGGGCATGATCTTCGCCGACATCCTGGGCATCTCCACCCTCGCCTGCATGCTCACCAACGGCGCCGGCGGTGCCACCGAACCGGCAGCCGCCCTCCTCGGCCCGTTCTGGCGGCTGGGCCACCCGCTGACCGAAAACGGCGGCTCCATCATCCGCTCCGAAACACCCGGCCCCGCGTTGTTTGCCACCCTGCGCATCACCGACCTCACGGGCGCGCCGTTGGCCGGCGTTGAGGTCGATGTCTGGCACGCCTCCACCGTCGGCATGTATGATGTGCAGGACGAAAACCAGGCCGACATGAATTTGCGCGGCAAGTTCATCACCGATGCCAACGGCAGCTTCTCGTTTCGTACCGTGCGCCCGGTGGGCTACCCCATTCCCACCCACGGCCCCACCGGCCCGTTGCTGGCAGCCCAACAACGCGAACCGCTGCGCCCGGCGCATCTGCATTTCCTGGCGTTCAAACCCGGCTATAAAACCCTGATCAGCCAGATTTTCGTGAGCGACGAGAAAAACCTCGCCGACGACGTCACGTTCGGCGTCACCGAACACCTGATCGGCACCTTCACGCGCCACACCGATGCCCCGCCGGCGCCGGACGTCGCCGGCCCCTGGTACACCATGAACCACACCCTGATGATGATGCCCGGCGAGGCCACGCTGCCCACCCCGCCCATAAGTTGAAAAAGAGATTCTTTTTTGAAAAAAAACCAAAAAACGTCATGAATTTATACGCTTGGCGCGGCATCTGCCACACCAAGCACCGAAATGAATGAAAGTCTTTTTGCTTCTTTTTCTTCAGAAAAAGAAGACCTTCCCATCCTGCTCCAAGTCTTCATTCCCACCCGTCCGACACAAGAAGGAGGCCGCATGGCCCCGCCGATTTCGCTTGCTGACAAAGTTGCCGTCATCGTCGGCGGTGCCGGCGGCATCGGCGCCGCCGCCGCCCGGATGTTCGCGGCCGAAGGCTGCAAGGTGGTCATCACCCACCGCCCCGATGCTGCGGGTTCCACCGCAAAGGCCGAGGCAGCAGCAGGGGTTTTGGCAACCCTCCAAGGCACCGGTCACGCGGCCATGCCCGCCGATGTTGGTGAAACAGCCACGCTGGTGGCGTTGCAGAACGCCGTGCAGTCCGCCTATGGCCGCTGCGACATCCTGATCAACACAGCAGGTTTCACCAAACCGATCGCGCATGGGAATCTGGACGCCCTGACCGATGACCTGATCGACGAGATGTTCAAGATCAACTGGCGCGGCCAGTTCGCCGCCGTGCGCGCCTTCGCCCCCATGCTGAAAGCATCCGGCGACGGACTGATCGTGTCCGTGTCCTCCATTGCCGGCCTCAGCGGCGCCGGCTCCTCCATCGTCTACGGCGCCACCAAGGCCGGCATCGACGTGATGACCAAATCCCTCGCCCGCGCGCTGGCGCCCGAAATCCGCGTGCTCGGCGTCTCGCCTGGTGTGGTCGAAACCGGCTTCGTTCCTGGCCGTGGCGCGGAATTCAACGCCAAGACCGCCGCCACCACGCCCTTACGCCGCGTCGCACAGGCCGAGGACGTCGCGGCCGCCATTCTCGCCTGCGCCACCCATCTTGGATTTTCCACCGGCAGCAACATCATCGTCGACGGCGGCCGGGCCCTGTGAGCGATCATCCCATGCTGACCGTCAACGCCACCTGCCTCCGCCTGCACGCCAAGGCCGCCAACGCCGACAGCGTGCAACCCGCGCTGGAAACCCTGCGCCTGTCACGCGGACCGGAGGATGTGCTGGTGGAAATCCACGCCGCCGCCGTCAACCCGTCCGACGTGAAGGCCGCCATCGGCATGATGCCGTATGCCGTCTTCCCTCGCACGCCGGGCCGGGACTACGCAGGCGTGGTCATCGACGGACCAGAATCACTGATCGGCGCCGAAGTGTTCGGCTCCTCCGGCGATCTCGGCATCAGGCGCGACGGCACCCATGCCAGCCATCTGGTTGTCGAAGCCGCCGCCGTGGTGCGCAAGCCGGCCAATATAACATTGGCCGAAGCCGCCGGCATCGGCGTGCCCTTCGTCACAGCCCTGGAAGGCTTCCGCCGGGCCGGCATGCCAAAACCCGGCGAGACCGTGCTGATCATGGGCCTCAACGGCAAGGTGGGCCAGGCCGCCGCCCAGATCGCCACCTGGCGCGGTGCGCGGGTGATCGGCGTGGTGCGGAAATCCGAACCCTATGCCGGACATGCCAGTGCCCCGCTGGATGTCATCGTCTCCAGCCAAGGCCCGGTGGCCCCACAGGTGATGGCGCTCACCGGCAATCGCGGTGCGGACATCGTGTTCAACACGGTGGGCGATCCGTATTACCAGGACGCGCATCAATCGACCGCCAAGCTCGGCCGGCAGATCCTGATCTCGGCCGTCGACAAGATCGTGCAGTTCAACATCTTCGAATTCTATCGCGGCCGTCACACCTATGTCGGCATCGACACGCTGGCCCTGTCATCGGTGGAAACCGGCGACATCCTGCGCGAACTGGCGCCCGGCTTCGGCACCGGCCATCTGAAGCCATTTCCAATCCACCCAGACGCCGTCTTCGCCCTTGCCGACGCGGCGCGGGCCTATGTGACGGTACTGGGCTCATCGCGGGACCGTATCGTGTTCGATCCACGCATCTGACGCCTTCGGGCGGTCTCGGGAGGACATAAAAAGAATGAAAAAAATCATCCGCGCCTGCCTCACCTTCATAGCCTTGGCGGCATCCTTGCCCGCGCAGGCCCAAACCCCGGTCAAGATCGGCATCGGCTTTGGCGTTGGCTTCCTGCCCATGTTCATCGCCGATGACATGAAGCTGGTGCAGAAATACGCCACCCAAGCCGGGCTCGACGTCACGCCGAGCTACATCCGCTTCTCCGGCTCCTCGGCCATGCAGGACGCCGTTCTGTCCGGCGCCGTCGATATGGGCGTCTACGGCGTGGCGGCGATGCTGATCGCCTGGGACAAGGCCCGTGGCACGCCCCAGCAGGTGTTCGGCATTTCCGGCGTGAATGCAACACCACTTGTGCTGGTCACGAACAAAGCCGCCGCCAAAGACATCACCGATCTAGGGGCCGACGAAAAGATCGCGATGCCCGCGATGGTCTCGCCGCAGATGTATGCGCTGCAGATGATCGCCGAAAAACGTTACGGCATAGGCCAGCAGGACCATTTCCGCACGTCCGTGGTGGCCCTGCCGCACCCGGAATCAGTGAACTCCCTGCTGACCGGCGCCACCGAGGTGAAGGCGTATTTCTCCACCCCGCCCTTCACCCAGATCGTGCTGGACAGTGGCAAGGCGCATGTCCTGACCACCTCCGAGGAAGCCTTCGGCGGGCGCTCCACCTTCCTCGCCTTGGGCGCCACCAAACGCTATCTCGACACCAATCCAAAAATGGCCGAGGTGATGGTCAAGGCGTTGCGCGAAGCCGGTGACATCATCCGCAACGATCCCGAAAAGGCAGCCGCGATCTACCTCAAGGTCGAGCCGTCGAAGGTTCTCGACATCGCCCGCGTCACCGCCCTGCTCAAGACCGAGAAAGACGATTTCGGCACAGAAGTCACAGGCGTGAAGGCGGTGGCCGATTTCATGGGCCGGGTCGGTGGACTGAAGCGCGTGCCCGCCAGTTACAAGGATGTATTCCTCCCGGTGATTGCCGACACCAACAGCAACTGATCCCATCGCAAGTTACGCAATGATCAAGCGGCGGGGCTTGCCGGATTTGCAGTCATCGGACAGGGTGAATACATGTCCAACGCCCCGCCCGAAATCCGACTGTTCGTGGCCGCGTTCGAGGAACGCAGCTTCACGGCCGCGGCCAGGCGGGAGAACGCCACGCAATCCGGCGTGTCACAGCACGTGCGCAAGCTGGAAGACCGCTTCGGCGTCAGGCTGTTCGCGCGCAGCGCCAGCGAGATCGTGCCCACCCCGGCCGGAGAGGCGTTCTACCGCCAATGCGTCGATGTCATGCGCGCCCACGCCGCCGCCGCCCAGGCCATGCGCGGCTTCGGTCAAAGCCTGGACGGCGAGGTGCTGGTCGGCCTGATGCCCTCCATGACGCGCTGCGCCCTGGCCCCTGCCCTGGCGCGGTTTCTGGACCTGCACCCCAACGTGCTGGTGCGGATCGTGGAAGCCTATAGCGGCGTGCTGACCGAGCGCGTGCGCGCCGGCGAACTGGCCTTCGCGGTTGTGCCGGGCGGCACCGTGGGCCCCGGCCTGCGCAGCCGCCCCTTCGGCCGCACGCCGGAGGTTCTGGTGGCGGCAGCCGCACGCGGCCTGGTCCACGGCGCACCGGTGCGGATGGCCGACCTCGGCCCGGTGAAACTCGTGCTCCCCGGCGTGCAGAACGCAAGGCGCCAAACGCTGGATGCCTATCTGGCGGCCAACGGCGTGGATGTGGTGCGTATTCTGGAACTGGACGCCATGCTGGGCGCGCTGGATCTTGTGGGGCAGTCCGACTGGCTGACCGTGGTGCCCGGCGTGATGATGGCCAGCGAACCCGCCGGCGGGCGCTGGACGGTGGGGCCCTTGGCGGACCCCGGCCTGTCGGTGGACCTGATGCTGATCGAGTCCTCCAAGCAGCCCCTCGAAGCGCCAACAGCGGCCTTCCTGGGCGTGCTGGAGCAAGAGACACTCCGCGTGAACGCCGTATGGGGCGAGATCGCCTAAGACCGAGACAACCCAAACCGGAGACGACCATGACGCAGCCGCGCGACCGAGCCCCCTATTCCGCCATCGTCGACCGCCCGCCCCTGAAACTGCCCAACGGCACGAAGCTGGTGGTATGGTCCATCGTCAATCTTGAAGTATGGGACATCGGCCGCCCCATGCCGCGCCAGATCCTGTCACCGCCGATGGGCCAGTCGATGCTGCCGGACGTGCCGAACTGGTCATGGCACGAATACGGCATGCGCGTCGGCGTATGGCGGTTCTTCGACATGTTCGCCAAGCACAACATCCGACCCACCCTCTCCATCAACGCCCGCGTCTGCCAGGACTATCCCCGCGTGGCCTCAGCCGCCCGCGATGCCGGGTGGGAGTTCATGGGCCATTGCTGGGACCAGGGGCCCATCCATCAAGTTCCAGACCAGCGCGGCATGATCCACCGGGCGATGGACACCCTGGAGGATTTCACCGGCAAACGCCCTGTCGGCTGGCTCGGGCCGGGGCTGACCCAAACGTTGGAAACCCCGGAACTGCTGGCCGAGGCCGGCGTGAAATACATCGGCGACTGGGTCTGGGACGATGAGCCATCCGAGATTCAAACCGCAAAAGGCCCGTTGGTAACACTGCCGTATTCAGCCGAACTGAACGACATCCCCACAATGATGATCCAGCACCACGAAAGCGCCTACTGGGCCACCCGCTGCCAAGATGCGTTCGACCGGCTGTATCTCGAAGGCGCCGAACGGGCCAAGATCATGGCCATTGCCATTCACCCGTATATCTCCGGCGTGCCGCACCGCATCAAGTATCTCGAGCAGGTCTATGACTATGCCAAGAGCCACGAAGGCGTGGTGTTCTGGAACGGCGAGGAAATCCTGCAGTGGTGGCAGATGGCGCGGCCATCTGCCTGACCGCATCAGGCGCCCTGGAGGAACGGCAGCACCGCCTCCAGGAACCGCGCCGGATCCTGCAACTGCGGCACATGCGCAAGCCCGTCCAGCACCACGAGCTTGGCATCGCCCAGCAATTCCACCACTTCATGCGACATCGGCGGCGGGGTGGCCTCATCCTGCGCGCCGACCACGGCCAGCACCGGAATGGTCACGTGGCGCAGATCCGGCCGCAGATCCAACGCCGCCAGCGCCTCACAGGCGGCAATGATCACAGCAGGATCGCTTTGCAGGAACACCGCACGACGCTGGGCCACCAGATCGGGATTGGCCGCATGAAAATCCGGCGCGAACAGGCGGCGCATGGCGATGTCGGCAATGCCGTCCAGCCCCTTGCCCGCGGCCCCCATGGCCATGCCGCGAAATGCCGCCCGACCGAGTTCCGAGAACGCGGCACCGGCATCGGCCAGCACCAGGCGGGTGGCGATATCGGGGTGGCGTATCACCATCTGCAACGCCACAAACCCACCATAACCGTTGCCAAGCAACATCACCGGCGCCAAGCCCCGCAACGCCTCCGCCATCCGATCGGCCACCGCCGCAAGCCCGCCCTCCACAGCCGCTGACGGTCCAAACCCAGGCAGGGCCGGCACAACCACGCGAAACCGCTCGGCCAACTGCGCGACAACACCGTCAAAACTGCTGCGATCCGCCAGCAGCGAATGGAACAGCACAAGCGTGGGGCCCGCCCCATGCACCTGCGCCTCAACCAATCCATTCGCCAGTATTTCGTTCTTCATGTCGTCTCCGGTTTTTGCAGCTCGTCTTGCCTGAAGGCGGCTTGCCCATACATATACGGCCAAGCGCACGTCTTGACGCTGCGATTCTGTCCAACCAACCTGCCAACAACCAAGATGACAAACAAGGAACGCCCCATGGGACACGTCACCAAGACGGACCGGCTGCCACAAGCAGAGACCGATCGGATCCGCAAGGTCACGGGCCAGGGGCGCTACACCGCCGATGAACGCTTCAACGGCGCCGTGCGGGCCGTGTTCGTCCGCTCCCCCTACGCACATGCACGGATCACCCGGATCGATACGACAACTGCCGCGACCATGCCGGGCGTGCTGGGCATCCTCACAGGCGCGGACTGTGCGCAGGCCGGCCTTGGCAACTTCCCGGTCATCGACCGTATCGGCACCGGCCTCATCATCCCTGTCCGCCCGGTTCTGGCCGCCGATGTGGTGCGCCATGTGGGCGAGGCAGTGGCGATGGTGATCGCTGAAACCCAAGCACAGGCCATGGACGCCGCCGAGGCGGTTGAGGTGGAGTATGACGGGCTGGACGCCGTCATCGGCATCACCGCCGCCCTGACAGGCGGTGCGGCCCTGGTGCATGCCCAGGCCCAAGGCAACGTGGCGCTGCACCACCAGAACGGTGACGCCGCTGCCGTGGCCGCTGCCATGGCCGCGGCAGCCTTGGTGATCGAAACCGAAATCGAAATGCCGCGCCTCGCACCCGTCACGCTGGAACCCCGCGCGGCGGTCGGGCGCTGGGACGCCGAAGTCGGGCGTTACGAACTTCGCGCCCCGCATCAGGGTGTGAACGAAATCCGCCGCGATCTCGCAGCCGCCTTCGGCATGCCGGCGGACCGCTTCCACGTCCTCCACGGCGATGTCGGCGGCGGCTTCGGCCCCCGCAACATCGCCTATCCGGAATATGCCGCCTTGCTGCTCGGCGCACGACTGACCGGCCGCGCCGTGGCCTGGCACGGCAACCGCACCGAATCATTTCTCACCGATATCCAAGGCCGTGGCGTGCGCGTGCACGGGCGACTGGCCATCGATGCGAACGGCCGCTTCACCGGGCTGGAAATGCAGTATGACGCCGATCTTGGCGCCTACATCACCCCGGTCGGCGCCTTCGCCGCCGTGCACAACCCGCTCCAATCCGTCATCGGCTGCTACACCATCCCCCACGCCCATGCATCGTTCCGCCTGTTGCTGACCCACAGCATCCCTACCGGCCCTTATCGCGGCGCCGGGCGACCCGAAATGGCGCTGCTGATCGAGCGCATGGTGGACATCGCCGCCCGCAAGCTGGGGATCGACCCGTTCGAACTCCGCAACCGCAACATCATTCCGTCGTCCGCGTTCCCCTACGCGCTGCCAAGCGGCGCACGCTACGACAGCGGCGATTTCGCGGCCCTGATGCAAATGGCCCGGGCAGAATCGACGTGGGACGACTTCCCCAAACGCCGCGATCTGGCCGCAACCAAGGGACAGATTCTCGGCCGAGGCATGGCGTTGTTCGTGGAAGTCTCCGGCGGCGGCGGCGCTCCCGACGAAGCAGCCCTCACACTGTCTGCCGTGAACGGCTCAGCATCCTTGGTGATCGAGACCGTGACGGCCAGCACCGGCCAATCCCACTCCCGCACCTTCGCCAACATCGCAACCCCCAGGCTAGGCCTCACAGAAATCGACGTCACCCTGGTGGCGAGCGACCCTGACACCACCTTGTCCGGCGCCGGCTCCTACGCCTCCCGCAGCACCATCGCCGCCGGCAGCGCCGTGGCGCAGGCGGCGGACGAAATCGCACGCCAGCTTCGCGGCCTCGCCGCCCTGCGGGCCAATTGCGCCGCCGACGAACTGTATCTGGCGGATGGCTGTGTCAAACAGGCTGACGGCGTCAGCATCTGTTCCATCGCCTCCCTCCTCACGGCGCCCATCGCCGTCACCGGCAAGGTGGCCCCCAGCAACGCCTTCGCCTCGGGCTGCCACATCGTGGAAATCGCGGTCGATGCCGCAACCGGCGTCACCAACCTGCTCCGCTATCTGGCGGTGGACGATGCCGGCGTCGTCATCGACCACCAGGCCGCCGATGCCCAGATCCACGGCGGCATCGCCCAGGGCGTGGGCGAGGTGTTGGGCGAAGAATCGGTCATTGATCCGGAAAGCGGGCAAATGATCGCGGCCAGCCTGATGGACTACGCACTGCCCCGCGCCGACGACCTTCCGTCGTATACCGTGATCGGCTGCAACACCCCGTCCCCATTCAATCCACTCGGCGTAAAGGGCATCGGCGAGGCCGGCACCACGGGTGCGCTGTGTGCTGTCACAAGCGCGGTGTTCGACGCGCTGGGCGGGCGCGATCTGCCAACGATGCCGTTCACGGCGCAGCGTTTGTGGGCGGCGTTGGTACAGTAGAACAATCAGGAAGGTCTTCTTTTTCTGAAGAAAAAGAAGCAAAAAGACTTTCAAAAATTTATGGCGTGTCGCGAAATATCCGCGACACGCCATAAATGAATGAAATTTTTTGGTTCTTTTTTATAAAAAAGAACAAACACTTCCTTCACATGCTGAACAATTTCCGGCTGTTCCCACCAGCAATCGCAGCAACAACGCTCTCATCCAGCCCCTCAAGCGAACGCAGATGCGCAATCGGGTCCAGTTCGGCCATGTCGTACGGGTAGTCCGTGCCCATCAGCAACTGGTCCACACCGAACGTCTTGATAAGACCGTCAAGCTGATGCGGCGTGAACACCACCGTGTCAAAGAACACCCGCTTGAGATAGGTCGTGGGTGGCAAAGGCAAGTCGCCATGGCAATCGCTGCGCGCACCCCAGGCGTGGTCGATGCGGCCCGAATAACCGGCGAGGTAGCCGCCGCCATGCACGGCCACGATCTTAAGATTCGGGTGACGTTCCATCACACCGTCAAAGATCAAATAATGCAGCGCAATGGTGGTCTCCAACGGATTGCCGATAATGTTGCTGAAGTAAAACCGCTCCAGCCGCTTGCCATCGGTAAAGCCCAACGGATGCAGCAGCACCACAGCACCCAGCCGCTCGGCAGCCGCCCAGAACGGCGCGAACATCGGATCGCTGAGTTCCTTGCCGTTCACGTTGGTGAGGATCTGCACGCCCTTGAAACCGAGCACGGTCATGCACCGCTCAAGCTCGGCCACCGCTTCGGTCGGCGCCTGCATCGGCACGGTGCCAAGGCCCACGAAACGGTCCGGCTTGCGGCTGATCCATTCGGCGATGCCGTCATTGACCATGCGCGCAGCCTTGATCACCACTTCGGGGGCCACGGTGGAATAGCATTGCTGCGGGGCGGCCATCACCACCTGCATGTCGATGCCGGCGAGTTCCATGTCGGCAATGCGCACGGCGTGATCAAGCATGTTCGGCGTGCGATCGGAATCCTGCTTGCGGTTCAGCATCCGCGTGGCGGGCGTGGAATGGCGCGCCATCGGGATGGTGGAAATGTCCAGATGCGGGGCGACGAAGGCATCGGCCTCGGCGATGTAGATGTGGCTGTGCATATCGATCGTGACCGATTTCGGCCGTGTCTCACGTCCTGGCTTGCCATGCGCACGGGCGGCCGTCGGACCGTAGTTGTTCGTCTCATCCATGGGTAACGATCCTTGTTTGAACTTAGAAAACGCCGAGATGCCGGTCCACGGTGGTGTGGTCGGCGGCCATTTCGGCCGCGGTGCCGGTGAACACAACCCGGCCGGTGTTGATGATGGCCACGTCATCGGCCAGTTGCAGCGCCAGGCCCAGATTTTGCTCCACCAGCACGATGGAAAGCCCTTCCGCCCGCAGTTCGCTGATGATGCGGCCAACCTCTGCCACGATCTGCGGCGCCAGGCCCTCGGAGGGTTCGTCCATGAGCAGCACACGCGGGTTGCCCATCAGCGCACGGCCGATCGCCAGCATCTGCTGCTCGCCGCCGGACAAGGAGCCGGCAGCCTGGGCCTTGCGCTCGCGCAGGCGCGGAAAGGTTTCGAACACCCGCTCCATGTGCCATTTGCCCCGGCCGCGTTGTGCCACAAGAAGATTTTCGCGCACCGACAAGGTTGGAAACACCCGCCTGCCCTGCGGCACCAAGGCCACGCCCTTGGCCACGATGGCCTCGGGCGAGGCGCCGGAGATGGTCTCGCCAAACACGACAACCCGCCCGGCACGGGGGCGCAGCCAGCCCATGACGGTGCTGAGGCAGGTGGTCTTGCCGGCGCCGTTGCGGCCCAGCAACGCCAGCAATGCGCCTTCGCGCAACGTGATGGAAACGCCGTGCAGCACATGGCTGTCGCCATAGTAGGAATTGACGCCATCCAGCGTCAGGGCGTCAGTGGCCAAGATACACCTCACGCGTTCGCGGGTCGGCAATAACGTCCGCCCGTGTGCCTTCCAGGATCACCTGGCCAAAATTCAGCAACGTGATCTGGTCGGCGAACGCGAGCGCCACGTCCATATCGTGTTCGATGAGGATGATGGTGACATCACGCGGAATCTGTTCCAGCAGATCGCGCACGGTGTCGCGCTCTTCCGCCGACAGACCGGCCAACGGTTCGTCCAGCAACAGCACGCGCGGCTTTTGCGCCAGCGCCATGGCCAATTCCAGCCGGCGACGTTCGCCGTAGGATGTCTCGGACACGCGGCTATGCACGACGGCCCCGAGACCGACGCTGATCAGCGCCTCTTCCGCCCGTTCCAGCATGTCCCGCCGCCGCTTCAGCGCGCCCCACATGGACCAGCCGCCGCCCTCGATGCCCAGCAGCGCCAACGCAACGTTATGCAGATACGTGTCACGTGGAAACAGTGTAAGAACCTGATAGGTGCGCCCAAGGCCCATACGCACCCGCGCCGGAGTGGGCAGACGCGTCATGTCCTGCCCGAACAGCTTTATACTGCCGGAATCAGGCAGAAAGTCACCGGCGATCTGATTGAACAACGTGGTTTTACCAGCCCCGTTCGGGCCGATCAGCAAGCGCCGCTCGCCGGGCATCACCGTAAGCGACACGTCGCGCGTGGCGGTCAGGCCACCAAAGCGTTTGGCGAGTTGGGTGATCTGCAAAGCAGGAATGGTCATGCCCGCTTCCCCCGCATCCAGTTCGCAAGGCCCGGGATCAGCCCGCGCGGCATAACCGACACAACAAGAATAAAGGTCAGCCCCAGCAACGAATACCAGCGATCGACATAAGAACTGACGACCGTCTTGATAATAGTAATGATGATCGCCCCGGCCACAGGCCCGGCCAATGTGCCGGCGCCGCCCAACACCACCATCAGCAAGGTTTCGGCCGATTGCGGCAAGGACAATGCAGCCGGGCTGACATACTGGTAATCGTAGCAATACAGCACGCCCGCCACCGAACCCCAGAAGCCGGAGGCGATGAACGCCACCCAGCGAATCCGCCAGACATCATGGCCCAGCATCCGCATCCGCCGCGGTTGGTCCCGCGTGCCACGCAGGCAGGCGCCAAAGGCCGAGCGGTCAAGTTGCCACAGACAGAACAACGCGCCCACCAGCACGGCCGCGACCAGCACATAAAACGGCAGCACCTCCGCAAGGTCGATCCCGAACAGATGCGGACGGCCCGAGAGCCGAATGCCGTTATCGCCGCCGGTCAGCCCCACCCAGCGATAGGCCGCGCCCCACATCACCTGACCGAGTGCCAGGGTGATCATGAGAAAGCCAAGCCCGCTGGCCCGCAAAGCAAGAATGCCGAACAGCGCACTGGTGGCGGTGCCGATGGCGAGCGAGGCCAGAATGGTGGGCAATGGCGCCCAGCCGGCCTGCATGCTCAACACAGCGCACGCATAGGCAGGCACACCAAGGTAGACGGCGTGCCCCAGCGACGTCATGCCGCCATGGCCGATCAGGATGTTCAGCGACAACGCCAGAATGGCAAAGATCAGCGCATGCGTGGCAATGCCGAGATAGAACGCGCTCGGCAGCACAAACGGCACGGCGGCGAGGGCTGCGATCACCAACAGCCAGCAGCCCACTTGGCGAGCGGTCATCGCAGCACCCGCCCAAACAATCCTGTGGGCTTGACCACGAGCATCACCACCATCGGCAGGAACAACACCACATAGGCAAAATCCGGAAACAGGGCTGAACCAAAGTTGTAGATCAGGCCAACGATCAAGCTGCCCACCAGTGCTCCCGGCAGACTGCCGACGCCGCCGAGAATAACCACCACCAAAGCCAGCGGCAGCATGTCCGCATCCAGCCCCGGATAGGCCGACAGGATCGGCCCACCGATCACGCCGCCGACCCCGGCCAGAAACGCACCCAGAAAGAACACCGCAGAGAACAGGCGCGAGACCGGAATGCCCACGCTGCGGGCCATCTCGCGGTCATCCACACCGGCGCGGATCATGGCGCCAAGCCGTGTGCGTTCCAGCAGCAGCCACAGCAACAAGGCCGTGGCGAGCGCGAAGCCCAGCACCACCAACCGATAACCCGGGAACGCAAAGCCCGCGATAAACACCGGCGGCCGCAAGGAGCGAGGCGCTCCAAGCGGCATCGGATCGCCACCCCAGGCCAGCAGGCAGATATCGGCAATGATGAAGGCCACGCCAAGGGTTACAAGAACCTGCCCCTGCTCGTTGCCCGCCAATCGCCGCAGCAAAACGGCCTCCAGCACCACGCCGATCATGCCCACGCCAGCACCGCTGAGGAGGGCCGCAAGCCAAAAATTGACCTGCTCCCCCAGCAGCGCCGCGCCGAAATAGGCGCCCAGCATGAACAGCGCGCCGTGCGCCAGGTTGGGAATTCGCAGCAATCCGAAGATCAGCGAAAACCCAGCCGAGAGCAAGAACAGCAAGCCACCCATCGCCAGGCTGTTGAGCCCCTGGACGATCCAGAACTGCATGGCTCTTTAATTTTCCAGATAACGCGCGACAGGGAAGTCCCGCGAGTAAGGCGGCTGCGCGAGGAATTCCTTTTCCGGATAGGTCCAGTACTGACTGACATCAGGATAGGTCTTGATGACAGCGTTGACGATCTTGCTGCCCTTCTTTTCGGCCCGGCGAATATAGACGTTGCCGACCGCCTGCCCACCGGCATCGAACCGCACCGGCCCGCGCACCGTGTTCGGCACCAGATTGGTGCGAATGGCCTTCATCAGCGCCGCACGGTCATCGATGTCGCCACCCACCGTTTTCATCGCCGCTTCCAGAACGGCGGCTTCAACGGCTGGGCCTGCGGCATAGTATCCAGGGTCCACCTTATAGTCGCGCTGCATGCCGGCCACGAAGGCTTTGTTCTCCGGGCTGTCATACTGCGCCGAATACCAGTTCGCCGTCAGAACGCCGACAGCGTCGTCGCCCGTCTGCTGCAGAATAGCTTCGTCCATCGCCGTCATGCCGCCAAGCAACGGAATCTTGCCGCCGAGGCCGTATTCGAAATACGCCTTGGTGAACTTGAACCCGTTCGATCCGGCAAAGGACATGAACACGGCATCGACGTTGGATTTGATCTGCGAAATATAGGTGCCGTAATCCGGCGCGTTCAAAGGTGGCCACAGCTTCTGCACCACCCGGCCGCCATTGTCTTCGAACACGCGCTGGAAGCCGGCGTTCTGCTCGTGGCCATAGGCAAAGTCGTCGCCAATCACGCAGATGCGTTTGTATTTAAGTTCGGTGGCCGCGTAAAAGGCCATGGTGTGCGCGCATTGTGCCGACGAAGCGGTGCCGCGCACAAACCAAGGGCTCGCCATGCGCTGCGTCATGTCCTCGGCTGCAGCCACGCCCAGCGTCGGGATTTTCTGGGCGGTGGTGTAATCGGCGATCGCCAGCGCTTCGAACGCGGCCAGCGGGCCGATCAGCACGTGGGCCTTGTCGCGCTCCACCAGTTCCTGCGCCTTGGTGCGGGTGGTGGCGGGCGAGCCTGCGGTGTCAGCCACGATCAGCTTCACATCGCGCCCAGCGAGCTTGTTGCCCCGTTCCTTGAGGAACAAGACCATGCCCTGCTCCATCTGGATGCCGCCAGCGGCCAGCGGGCCGGTTTTGACGGTGAGGAAACCGATGCGGATCGGCTCATCGGCACGAGCCTTGTGCGTTGTCATGGCCAGTGAAAATGCACCAATACCAGTTTGCAACAATCCGCGGCGGGACAGTGTCATTGGCTATTCCTCCCCATAAGACGCTCCGGTCTTTCGCCGGTTATTTATCGCTTTATAACACTCAAAAGCGCGAGGCTTGTAAACGGGTTTATTTCAGTCCGCAGCCAAAGCGGAGGTTTTCTTTTGTTCACGCACAGTGACGCGCGGCTGAACCTGTTCTGCCAGCAGCACCATGGACCGGCGGGCAAGATCACGGTCGGTCCAGTCATGGCCGGCATACAGCAAGGTCCCGAACGGACCCACCTGCTCGCGGAACGCTTCAATCTTGTCGGCCACCTGGCTGGGGGTGCCATAGATGACCAGATCCTCCAGCACACCATCGACAGTGACGCTGTCATCTGAATCAGCACGGTTTTTCTTGAACAATTCCGACCGGCCTGCCTTCTTCATCTTCTGCACCAACTGGCTGAAGTAAAAACGATAGGGGCTGTTCTCACCGGTGGCATATTCGCGGGCGGTTGCTTCGTCATCGGCCACGAAAATGCTCTTGGCCACACGCCAGTTGGCCGGGTCCGCCGGGCGGCCACCGAGCTTGCAGCCTTCTTCATACATCGGCCAATGCGTCGCCACCCATTTCGGCATCAGGAAGTTCGCGGAAATCGGCTCCCACCCGCGCGCAGCCGCCTGGATCACGCCCTTGGAATACGGCGCCACCACCGTGCAGACGATCGGCGGATGCGGACGTTGCAGCGGCCCCGGGATAATGCCCTGGCCGATATCCAGCAGCATGGTGCGCTCGGTGGACACCGTCCAATATTTACCAACGATGTTGTACGGCGGCTCGGACCGCCAGATTTCCAGCACCTGGTCGATACATTCGACGAACATCTCCAGCCGGTTCTTGTCCAGCGTCCCGAACGCCTCGGCATCCGATGGCAAACCACCAGGGCTGATGCCGAAATTGAATTTGCCGTCGAGCAGATGGTCAAGCATCGCAATCTCGGCCGCCACCCGTGCCGGGTGGGTGTTGGGCATGTTCACCGTGCCCGTGCCAAGTCGCATCTGCTTGATGTTGCCCACCAGAGTAGCCAAAAACAACGCGCAGGAGGTGATATTCTCCGCCTTGTCGGTGGCGTGCTCACCACAATAGGCCTCGGTGAATCCCAGTTCGTCGGCCAGAATGAACGCCTCGCGATCTTCGCGCAGGCACTGGCGCCAATCCTTGTCCAAAGGATGGATCGGCATGGTGAAGAAACCGAGATTCATGAGCGACCCCCGCGGCAATTGACTGCGCTTGGCGGGAAGCTAGGCGATGGCGAGAGACAGCGCACATAATGTGTTCTGCCTCTGCCCATCACATTTTATTATGCGGCCACTTGCGCCACAAAACCCGCCGCCGCAATGCCGGCCAGGCAGCACGCCTCATCCTGATCGGACAAATCGCCAGAGATGCCCACCGCGCCCAGGATGGTGCCGTCTTCCGCCTTGATCAGCACGCCACCCGGAACCGGAATCATGCGGCCATTGCTGGCAGTGGCCAGGGCGGCCACAAAGCTGGGGTTGCCCGCCGCGCGCGCCAGATATTCGCGCGAGCCAAAGCCCATGCCCAACGAGCCATAGGCCTTGCCGAACGCGATATCGAAGCGCAGCAGCCCGGAATTGTCCTCGCGCTGGAATGCCACCAGATGGCCGCCGGCATCGAGCACGGCCACGGTCAGCGGGGCCAGGCCCAGCGTGCGGCCATGGCTGAGGGCGGCGTTGCAGAGCAAATTGGCGTGCTCCAGGTTCAGGCGGGTCGGCTTGGCGGCGGAGTCGGCTTGCTGTGTCATGATTGTTGGGACCCAAGACGTATCGCGCCAGCCATTTCCGGCGCGGACCGCTTCGTCATAGACAGCGAGCGTACGGGCGGCAACGGGCAGGTCAAATCCACGACTCCGGGCTTCTTCCAGCATGGTGCGCAGATCCTTGCAGATGCCGGACAGATCAAACGTCGCCACGCCGCCATCGCCCCCCGCAAGCGCCGCCGATACAGCCGCGGCCCGATTCTTCAAGCCGTTGGCCGCCCCCGACGTATCGGTGAACAACTCCACCAGCCACGCCGGATCACGCCCCAAATGACGCACCAGCGCGTTGGCCTCGCCAAACGCCTGCCAGAACACCGCCAGCGGCAGATTGATGGCCAGCTTCATCGACGCCCCTGCCCCGGCCGGCCCCACATGCTCCACCCGGCGGCACAACTGGTCCAGCACCGGCCTCGCCCGCTCGAAATCCGCCGCCGCTCCCCCCACCAGGCCAAGCAGCTTGCCCTGCCGCGCCGGCCCCGTCGTGCCGCCGACCGGACATTCGATAAAGGCGCCGCCACGCAAGGAAACGGCCTCGGCCAAGGCCTGTTCCACTTCAGGACGAACGGTGCTCATCTCAATGATCAGCTTGCCGTCGAGCGGAGCGGACAAAATATTGTCCGCCCCCTGGAACACCGCCTCCAGCGCCACCGCGTCGAACATGATCACAATCACCACATCCACCGCTGCCACCAGCGCCAGCGGGCTCGTCGCCAATGTGGCGCCCGCCGCCACCAGCGCATCGGCCTTGGACGGGGTGCGATTCCACACCGTCAGCTCGTGCCCGCACTCCATCAGGCGCTCCGCCATCGCAGACCCCATCCGACCCAGCCCGACCATTCCGATGCGCATGACACTTCCTTTTATTTTTGACCCTTGCCCCCACCCCTATCATACGACATCAAATGATAAAAACAGGGGAACGCGCATGACCAAATTGATCGGAATTGTCGGGCTGGGAATCATGGGCGGCGCCATGGCGCGCAACCTGCTGCTCGGCGGCTGGCGCGTGCTGGGCTTCGATCCGGACGCGGCACGCGTGGCCGACCTGTCCGCCGAAGGGCTGGAACCATGCGACAGCGTGGCATCCCTGGCGGCCAAGACCCAAACCATCCTGTGCAGCCTGCCCTCCGTGCGCGCCGTCATCGCCACCGCCGAGGCCATCGCCGCCACCGGCCTGCCACCCCGCGTGGTAATCGAGGCCAGCACCTTGTCCCTGGAAGACAAGCAGGCCTTCGCCGACATCCTGCACGCCGCCGGCCACATCCCGCTCGACTGCCCCATCAGCGGCACCGGCGCCCAGGCGGCCTCGCGCGACCTGGTCATCTACGCCAGCGGCGATCCCGACGCCATCGAGGCCTTGCGCCCCTGCTACGCCGTCTTCACCAAGGCGCTCCACAACGTCGGCGCGTTCGGCAACGGCACCAAGATGAAGCTGGTCGCCAACCTGCTCGTGGCCATCCACAACGTGGCCACCGCCGAGGCGATGGTGCTCGGCATGAAAGCCGGGCTGGACCCAAACCAGCTGGCGCAGCTGATTCCAGGCGGCGCCGGCAACTCCCGCATCTTCGAACTGCGCGCCCCCATGATGGCCATCGAGACCTATCTGCCGGCCACAATGAAGGTGGATATCTGGCAAAAAGACATGGACGTCATCGGCCGCTTCGCCACCAAACTCGGCGTGCCCACACCGACGTTCAGCGCCACCATACCCATCTATGCCGCAGCCCAGGCCCAAGGCCGTGGATCAGACGATACCGCTGCAGTGTGCGCGGTGCTGGAGGGGATGGCGGCGCATCGACGGTAGGGGGGAGAAGTAAAGAATCTTCTTTTTCTGAAGAAAAAGAAGCAAAAAGACTTTCATTAAACTTCTTAAATGAATGAAATTTTTTGGTTCTTTTTTATAAAAAAGAACACTTTACTTATATTTTCCTCTAATCCGCCCGAGGGTCCAACACATCCCGCAGCTCATCCCCCACCAGGTTAAACGCCAAACTGGTAAACAAAATGGCCACACCCGGAACGGTCGCCAACCACCATGCGCCGGTCAGATGGCTCCGGCCGGTCGACAACATCGCCCCCCATTCAGGGGCCGGCGGCTGGGCGCCGAGACCCAGAAATCCCAACCCGGCGGCAGTGAGAATGATACCGGCCATGTTCAGCGTAATCCGCACGATAACCGATGGCAGACACATCGGCACAATGTGGCGGGCGATAATCCGCAGCGGAGACGCCCCCTGAATCCGCACGGCGGCGATATAATCGGCCTTGCGAATGGTCAGCGTCTCAGCCCGTGCCAGCCGGGCAATCGGCGGCCACGCGGTCAGCGCCACGGCAATAATGGCGTTGCGAATACCCGGCCCAAGGGCTGCCACGAACCCCAGCGCCAGGATGAGACCCGGGAACGACAGAAAGATGTCGTTCACCCGCATCAACACCGCATCCACCCAGCCGCCAAAATAACCGGCCGTGGTGCCCACCAGCAGGCCAAGCGGCGCGGCAATAACAGCCACCAGACAAGCAATGGTCAGCGTGGTGCGGCTGCCATACACGAGGCGCGCGAACATGTCCCGACCAAGATCGTCGGTGCCAAACCAGTGGGCGGCACTCGGCGGCAACAGGCGGGTGTTCAGGTTCTGATCGTCAAACCCACCAGGCGCAATCCATGGCGCAGCGACGGCGGTGATGATCAGCACGGCAATAATGCCAAGGCCAAGCAATGCCAACGGGTTGGCGCGAAGCCGCAGCCAACCGAAATACAGGCGTTGCAGACTGGCCTGCCGGGGCGAGGTGGTGATGTCGGCGGTCAACCAATCACGCAGGGTCAAAACGCCGCTCATCGGGTGCGCGGGTCCATCACCCGGTAAAGCACATCCGCCAACAGGTTCAGCCCAATAAAGATCACGCCCACAATCAGCACACAGGCGAGCACGGCGTTCATATCCCCAGCAAGCAGGCCGGCGGTCAAATAGCGGCCAAGCCCGGGCCAGGCGAACACCGTCTCGGTCAACACCGCGCCCTCCAGCAAAAAGGCATAAGCCAGGGCAATCACGGTGATAAGCTGCACAGCAATATTGGCAAACGCATGGCGCCAGATAACGCGCCATTTCGACAACCCCTTGGCGCGGGCCGCGACGATATATTCCTGGCGCAGCTGCTCAAGCATAAAGCTGCGGGTCATGCGGCTGATATAGGCGGCCGAACCAAAGCCCAGCACGCTGCCGGGCAACACGATGTGGCGAAACGCATTCCAGAACACCTCATACTCGCCGTCCCACAAGGAATCGACCAACAGCAGCCCGGTATGCGGCTCCACCATATCGATGAACGACACATCCAGCCGGCCAGGCCCGCCCACCAGCCCAAGGGCGGCGTAGAAAATAATCAGCCCCATCAGCCCCAACCAGAACGTGGGGCTGGAATAGCCCAGCAGCCCCACAACCCGCGCCGCATGGTCAATGGCCGTGCCGCGATAGATGGCCGCCAGCATGCCCAGCGGCACCCCAACCCCCACGCCGATGCAGATGGCAAAGGTGGCCAGTTCAATCGTGGCGGGAAACACCCGCATCAGGTCATCCGCCACACGATGCCCGGTGAACAGCGCGTTGCCGAAATCCCCGGTCATCATGTCGCGCACGAACAGCAGGAACTGCTTGATCAACGGCTGGTCGCGGCCAAGCTGGTGATAAACCATGTCATACGTGGCCTGATCCGCCTGCTCGCCGATGATCGACACCACCGGGTCCACCGGCAGCATCCGCCCCATGAAGAACGTCAACGCCAGCAGGCCCATCAAGGTGACCACGATGGAGCCCAGCTGTTTCGCCCAAACGGTGAGCATGACAATTATTTCGATGCAGAACCGTAATCGACCGCAAACGGCGAGATCACAAAATCCTTCACCGCGCTGCGCACGGCGATGGGCCGCACGGTCTGATAGATATAAGCCATCGGCCCGTTGTGCAGCATGAAGTCCTGAATGTCGTGATACATCGCGCTGCGCGTGACGGGATCGCGCTCCATCCGCGCGGCCTCGGCCTTCTGGTTGATCTCCAGCGACTGCCAACCCACCCGCCAGCTTGGATACTGCGCCAACTTGGCTTCCGGCCGGTTGTCCGGATTCACGGCGTGGCGGGAAATCATGCTGTCCGCATCAGGATATCCAGCCCCCCAACCCACCAGCTGAATCTGAAACTCCCGAGCCCGGCCACGCGTGAACAACTGCGCATCGGCCATCTGCTCCAGCTCGATCTTGATCCCGATCTTGGCCGCGTTGGACGCGATATGCTGGGCAATCGTGGGGCTCAGGGCATTGGCCGACAGGATCATCTTCTTGCTGAACCCATCCGGATAGCCGGCCTCGGTGATCAACGCCTTGGCCCGGACGAGATCCAGCAAGAACGGCTGGCCCTCCTTCTTGTCCAACGCACCAAACGCCCCCTCCGGCACCAGCGACGCACGCGGCACGCCCTGAAACTGCAGCACGGTGCGACCCAGCCCGTCATAATCGATAAGATAGCGGAACGCCTCGCGCACCTTCGGGTTGGCCAAAACCGGGTCGGTGCCGTTGAACGCCAGATACTGAAAGCCGTGCATCACGGTCTGTTCGATGCGAACATCCTTGTTGCTCTCAAGAGCCAACAGGTCCTCGGTCTTGAGCAGACGCGCCACATCCACGTCACCCTGTTCCAGCAACAGCCGCTCGGCGCCGGATTCCGGCACGTGACGAATGATCACGCGGCGCGATTTCGGCTTCGCCCCCCAATAATTATCGTTGCGCTCCAAAATCACAACGTCGTTGCTGTCCCATTTCGTAATCCGATACGGCCCCACGCACACCGGCGACGTCTTGAAGAACGCATTGCCGTAATCCGACTTGCCATCAACAATTTTGGCGTTCTTCTCACCCACCTGCTTGTCCAGGATCATCGAGGCATCGTTGTTGGCAAACGCCGCCGACAGAATCAGCCCCTCAGGATACGGCTTTGCCAGCGTGATGGTCACGGTGCTCTCATCCGTCGCCTTGATCTGCTCAGCAATCCCCTCCTTCGTGAAGCCCCATTGCGTCAGGTTGGCCGAATTTCCAAAGCCCAGCAGCACAAACCGCTGCATCGACCACGCGGCATCTTCAGCCGTCGCCTTCCGTCCGTTCGGAAACATCAGGTCCGGCCGCAGCTTGAACGTCAGCGTCAGCCCATCCGCCGAGGTCGACCAGCTCTGCGCCGCCTTCGGCACAATGCGCGACACATCCTTCGGATCGAACCCCACCAGGCTGTCGCACACGTTATAGACGATGTCGTTGCCGTTCACCTCGCCGATCTGGGCAGGGTCGAAGGTGATCAGCGCATCAAGGTTCCACGCCATCACCAGCGCATCGCGCGGGGTGGCGGCCTGGGCCGCAATGGGGCTGGCGAGGAGCAGCATGGCGGCAATGAGGCTGGCGCGGGTCTCGGCGATCATGCAAAGGCTCCTGGACGGGTTCTTCTGGTGGAAGTCTCGCAGCAATTTCCATGCCTCTACAACAGTGGCATGCTGGCGAACCGCAATTTGCCCACAACAGGAGTGTTCATGCCGCACGACCAGATGATGACGCCGCAGCCTTCCGACGCCCTGCAGGCGCGCTATGGGGTGCGGCATGAGACGCCATCCGGCTGGAATCCGGTGATCGCCACACTGATGTCGCATCGTTCGGTGCGCGGCTACCTGCCCGACGCGCTGCCCGCAGGCACCACGGAACTGCTCGTGGCCGCAGCACAATCAGCGGCCACATCGTCCAACATGCAGCTTTGGAGCGTGGTTGCGGTGCAGGACCAGGCCGTGCGCGACAAGCTCGCCATTCTGGCCGGCAACCAGAAGCACATCTCCGAGGCGCCGCTGTTCCTGCTGTGGCTGTGCGACCTGTCCCGCGCCGAGCGGATTGGCGCGCAGCACGGCCACCCCATGACCGGACTGCCGTTCACCGAAACGTTCATGGTCGGCGTCGTCGATGCCTCGCTTGCAGCACAGAATGCCGTGGTGGCAGCAGAATCCTTGGGACTCGGCACCGTCTATATCGGCTCGATGCGCAATGATCCGGAGCAGGTGGCAGAAATCCTCGGATTGCCACCACAGACAATGGTGGTGTTCGGGCTGTGCGTGGGTCTGCCCGACCCGCAGCGCCCCTCAGCGATCAAGCCGCGCCTGTCGCAATCGGTCGTGCTGCATCACGAACGCTACAACGCTGACCACGACGCACAAGGCGTGCAGGATTACGAGGACCGCTTTTCGGCGTTCCAAAAGGCCGAAGGCATGCCGGTGGCAGGCTGGGTGTCCCGCGTGGTCGACCGGCTTGGCTCGGTGGCCGGACTGGGTGGGCGCGACCGCATGCGCACCGCCCTGACAGCATTGGGGTTTCCGCTGAAATGACCGATTACTCGAAGCAGTTGGCCTTCATTGCGACCACCGAGGAGCCAAAGAAGCTGCGCGTCATGATCACCACGGCGCGCAACGTGGGCGCCGATGACGTGGCCGAGGCCGCCACCCAACGCCTGTACGTGCTGGAACCGCAGGAAGATCCTGCCAGCATGGAGCACGATTTCTTCCAGACCATGACAGCCCTCGAACTCGTTCTCAGCGAGGAGCGCGGCAAATTGGTGCGCCTCAGCCCCACCCGCCAGCGCGTCGCGCGCGAAGGCGTGGCGCAGGTGCTTCAGTCCCTGGCGCTGGAAGACGAGCCAGACGAACGATACACCATGCTTCTGGAGCGCGGCCTGCCGGAACTGACCACCGAAGCGGTCATCCTGCGCCACCGCGACCGCTTCTCAACGGATGCGTTCAAAGCCGCCAAGGAGCGTCTGATCAACTCCGGCGTCTCAATGCGCGACCTGCCCACGCGGCGTTGAAGGCGAAAGGAAGGGTTCTTTTTTAGAAAAAAGAACCAAAAAATTTCATTCACTTTAGGCGCGTGTCGCGGAGATGCCGCGACACGCGCCTAAAGTGAATGAAAGTCTTTTTGCTTCTTTTTCTTCAGAAAAAGAAGATCGTCTTCACACTTAAAACTCTCTAACCTTATGTTTTATCAATCACAATACAACGCGCCACCGCCTCGGCCACCTTAATCCCGTCCACCCCCGCCGAGAGAATCCCCCCCGCATACCCGGCGCCCTCTCCGGCGGGATACAACCCAATTGTATTCAGACTCTGAAATTCGGCATCCCGGGTGATCCGCACCGGCGCGGAGGTGCGGGTCTCCACGCCCGTCATCACCGCATCGGCCATATCGTAACCCTTGATCTGGCGGGCAAACACCGGCAACGCCTCACGAATGGCGGCCACGGCGAAATCCGGCAGACACAACGAAAGATCCGTGGGCGTCACCCCGGGCCGATACGACGGCACAACGCTGCCCAACTTCGTGCTCGGTCGCCCAGCCAGGAAATCCCCCACCAGCTGCGCGGGCGCATGGTAACTGCTGCCGCCGGCTACATAGGCCCGTTCCTCCCAATGGCGCTGGAACGCCACGCCGGCCATAAGCCCGCCCGGATAATCCTCCGGCGTGATGCCAACCACGATGCCCGAATTGGCGTTGCGCTCGTTGCGCGAATACTGGCTCATGCCATTGGTCACAACACGGCCCGCCTCAGACGTGGCGGCCACCACAGTGCCGCCAGGGCACATGCAGAAACTATAAACGGTGCGGCCCTTGGCGATGCCCGTCTCGCAGTGATGCACCAGCTTGTATTCGGCCGCCCCCAGCAATTTATGCCCAGCGCGGTCACCCCATCGGTTGAGGTCGATCAGCGATTGCGGATGCTCGATTCGCACACCAATCGAGAACGGCTTGGCCTCGATGTGAACGCCGCGCGCCTCCAGCATCGCGAACGTCTCGCGCGCGCTGTGGCCGATGGCCAGCACCACGTGGTCAGACAGAATGCTCTCACCTGATTCCAGCACCACGCCCCGGATCTGGCGACGG
The DNA here is from genome assembly GCA_040399685.1 of Acetobacteraceae bacterium. Classification (GTDB taxonomy): domain Bacteria; phylum Pseudomonadota; class Alphaproteobacteria; order Acetobacterales; family Acetobacteraceae; genus CAIQQQ01. Next base: position 301,524 of record JBBART010000001.1, on the reverse strand, counting down.
TCGCCATGCGTCTCGATCAGCAGATCAACCACCTTGGCGTCGAACCGGTATTCGCCGCCAAGCGCCTCGATGGTGGCGCGGATGCTTTCCACCATCGTGACCAGCCGGAACGTGCCGATATGCGGATGCGCCACGGTCAGAATTTCCTCCGGCGCACCGGCGCGAACGAATTCCTCCAGCACCTTGCGGCCAAGATGCTGCGGGTCCTTGATCTGGCTCCACAGCTTGCCGTCGCTGAACGTGCCGGCGCCGCCTTCGCCGAACTGCACGTTGCTGGCGGGGTCCAGCACGCCGCGCCGCCACAGGCCCCAGGTGTCCTTGGTCCGCTCCCGCACCACGCGGCCACGTTCGAGAATGATGGGGCGAAACCCCATCTGCGCCAGAATCAGCGCCGCCAGCAGGCCGCACGGCCCAGTGCCGATGACAATCGGCCGTGGGGCATTCGGCGGCGCCTTGGCCACGTAATGATAGGTGGTGTCCGGCGTCGGACGCACGCCCGGCTGGACGGCGATCCGGGCATACGTATCAGCGTCCGACAGGGTGACGTCGATGGTGTAGCTGAGGAAGATCAACGGCTTCTTGCGCGCATCCACCGCACGGCGGGCGATGCTGTAATCAGCCAATGCCGGGGCATCAGGCCCCAGCCGTTCCACGACGGCAGCGCGCAAGGCGACCTCGTCGTGTTCCAACGGCAGGCGGATTTCGTTCAGGCGGAGCCTATTTGGGATCGTCATCGGCGGGTTTTACACAATCACGGGGCCGGCTTACAGCCCATCCTGTCAGGAAGATGCGCCGCCCATCGCCTTGACCTGCGCCAACGCATCCGACGGCTGCAGGCGCACGGTCATGGAACTGTCAACGCGGGCCGACTGCACAATGCCGTCCTGGCCGATCACGTAGCCAGCCGGGATCGGCAGCCGCCAGTCGCCGGTGCCGTTGATGCGCGGCAGGTCATGGCCAAGCCGGGCATAAACCGCCTGCAATGCGGGAGCGGCTTCCCACACCAGGCCATAGGCGGTGGCGACGGCGAGGGATGTGTCTGACAGCAGCGAATAATGCAGCACGTTGCGTTCGGCGGTGGCCTGGCTGTTCTGCGGCGTGGCTGGCGAGATCGCCACCAGCGAGGCTCCTTCGCGGGCCAAGGCCGCGCGCACCCGGTCAAACGCACGCAACGTGATGGTACAGAACGGACACCAGCCGCCGCGCACGAACAGCACCACGGCGGGGCCACGGGTCAACGCCACCGACAGCGAGAACGGTTTGTCGCTTTGGTCAATCAATGTGAAATCCGGCGCCACATCGCCCACGCCGATGGCGCGGTCAGCGATCCCGGATTGCGCCAGCATCGTCTGATTGTCGCATATCACCGCCGCCGTTTTTGGATCGAGCCGATCCATCAGGCCGTTCATGAATGCGTTCAGTTCAGTCGTGAGCTTGTCCATCAGGATTTTCCGAAGCCTTCCACGTCACATCTTAACATATGGTCCATGCCGGACATGTTGTTAATCACCGCGTTTTAGATGACATTCATGCTTCAGGCGTGAGAAATGAACGATGGATCTTCTGGCCGCCTTCCGCATTTTCCTGCGCATCGCTGAAACCGGCAGTTTTTCCGCCGTCGCCCGCGAATTGGGCGCCACGCAGCCGGCGGTGTCGCGCCAGATCGCCGCGCTGGAGGCGCATTTGGGGGCGCGACTGTTCCAGCGCAGCACCCGCAGCCTGACGCTGACCGAAGACGGACGAGACCTGATGAGCCACGCACGGGCGGTGGTGGAAGCTGTGGAGGAAACCGAGGCCACAATCGGCCGCCGGCGCAGTTCCCCCGGCGGCATGGTCCGCCTTGGCTGCCCGGGCGTGTTCGGAAGGCTTTACGTGGCGCCGCGGCTGCATCTTCTGCTGGCGCGATATCCGGAGATGTCGGTCGATCTGTCGATGACCGACAACGTGGTGGACATGGTGCAGGACGGGCTGGACCTGTCGATCCGGGTGGGCGAGGTGACGGATGCCAGCCTGGTGGCGCGACGCATCGGGTCCACCACCGCCATCGCCGTTGCCAGCGAAGCCTATCTGGCCGAACGCGGCGAGCCGCTGCACCCACAGGAATTGACGCAGCACGAATGCATCCTGTTCACCCGCGTCCCCACCCCGGAACTGTGGAATTTCGTGGGGCCCGAGGGACATCTGGCGGTGCCGGTGTCCGGCAGGCTGCGCAGCAACGGCATCGAGGCGGTGATCGAGGCGGCCATGTCCGGCGTCGGCGTGGCGCTGGTGCCGCTGTGGATGATGCGCGACGACATGCTGGGAACGCGGCTGCGGCAGATATTGCAAGCGTGGCGACCACCCCGCCGGCCGATTTCGGTGGTCTATCCCTCAAAGCGCTTCCTGGCGCCGCGGACCCGCGCCGTGATCGACTTCCTGGTGGAGGAATTCCGTCTCGATCCGATGATCTCCTCTTATGGGGAGGCGTGAATGCGACAGATTTGCTTTCCAAGCGGCCGCCCCGGCGCAATAACAATATCATGAATGCCCTGTCCCCTCCCCGCGCGCGGCTGTCGATCGAGGTCGTCTACGATCTGGTCTGCCCATGGTGCTATCTGGGCCTGCGCCGGCTGATGCGAACGCTGCGGAACCGGCCTGAAATCATCTTCGACCTCGTGTGGCGGCCATTCCTGTTAAACCCCGATATGCCGCGCGCCGGCATGGCGCGGGCGGATTACGTGGTCCGCAAGTTCGGCGGCGAGGAACGGGCGCGCAGGCTCTACGGCTCGATTGCCGAGATCGGCCGGGCCGAGGGCGTGATGTTCCGCTTCGAGCGAATCCGGCGCACCCCGTCGTCGGTGGATGCACATCGCCTCGTGCGCTGGGCGTCAGAGGCCGGGTGTGGGACCGACCTGCTCGAAGCGCTGTTTTCCGCCCATTTCACCGATGGACGCGACATTGGCGACAGCCAGGTTCTGGTGGCGGTGGCAGGGTCCTGCGGCCTGGACCCGATGGCGGCGCAGGCCTTCCTGTTCAGCGACGAAGAGGCGGACGGCGTGCATTCAGAGAACCTGCGGGCCCACCGGCTGGGCATCAACGGCGTGCCCTGCTTCGTCGTGGGCGGCAAGCACGCCATTGCCGGCGCGCAGGAGCCCGAGGTGATCGAACGGCTGCTGGATGTCGCCATCGTCGAATTCGACGAGGGTTGATGACCCACGACCGCCTGGCGATCGTCAACGGGTTCGGAATCAGCCTGGGCGACAGCCTGATCGGCCTGCAGGCGCTGCGGGCGGCGCAGGAAGTGGCCGGATTTCCCAGGCCGGTTCTGGTGCGCAAGCCATTCGGGCGGGAGATGGTGGCGCAGATCTATCGGCATTGCAGCGATTTCGCGGATGTGGACACCACGGGCGCGTTGGGCGAACGGTTCGGCCGGGTGATCGATATCTCCGATTTCGCCTTCGACCCCGGGTTTCGCGGCGTGGCGATGATCGATTTCTTTCTGGACCGGCTCGGCCTTGCCCCCGCATCGGTGCCGCAGCCGCTGAAGCGGAATGCCTGGCTGGCATCACGCGTGACGCCGGTTCCGCCCGATGACCTGCCGCCCCGCTACGTTCTGGTCTGTCCGGGCAGTTCGATGGCGCTGCGCGACATGCCCGAGCCGACGCACCGTCTGATTCTGGAAACACTGCGCCGGACGCAGGCTTTGCCGGTGGTCACCCAAGGATCGGCAGCCAACGGCGCCGCCACCGTGCCACCGCGTGCCGACTTCGCCGCATTGTGCGGACTGGTGGCGGGGGCGGCCTGCCTCATCTCCACCGATACGGCCATGATCCATCTGGCCGACGCGTTCGACGTGCCGTGCCTCGCGTTCTTCACAACGCACCGGCCGGAATGGCGGGTGCGGGACTACCCGTTATGCGAGGGCGTGTATCTGCCCGCCTTGGGCCTGCCGGACGCATTGGAATTCAGCCGCGGCGACGACGATCTCGCTGCCGTGGCACAGGCCTGGGCGGCGGGGCTGCCGGACCTGGCAGCCCGTGTCGAGACGTTCGCTCACGCCCATCAATAACGCCGCATCAACCCGATCAACCGCCCCTGCACCCGCACCCGATCAGCCGGGAAAATCCGGGTTTCATGCCGGGGATTGGCCGGTTCGAGCGCGATGGACGCACCACGACGGCGCAGACGCTTCAGCGTCACCTCCCCCTCATCGACCAGCGCCACGACGATCTGGCCGTTCTCAGCCGTGTCGCCCCGGCGGATGATCGCGGTGTCACCGTCGAGAATGCCGGCCTCGATCATGGAATCACCAGCGACTTCAAGGGCGTAGTGTTCACCGGCCCCGAGCATGGCCACCGGCACCTCGATATGCGCCCCGCTGTCGCGCATCGCCTCGATCGGCACGCCGGCAGCGATGCGGCCATACAGCGGCAGTTGCACGGCGGTGGCATCGCCTGAGACTTTAACACCCGTGAGACGGCTGCTGAAATCGCCGCGAATAACGTTGGGCGCGAATGGCTGGGCCGGCGCCTCGGCCGCCACATCGCGCAGCACTGGGCGACGGGCGCTTTCCTCGGGCATGCGCGTGACTTCCAGCGCACGGGCGCGGTGATGGCGGCGCGTCAGGAAGCCCCGTTCCTCCAAGGCTGAAATCAGCCGGTGGATGCCCGATTTGGACTTCAGCTTCAGCGCCTCCTTCATCTCCTCAAAGCTCGGCGAGAAGCCGGTTTCGCGCAAATGCTGGTCAATGAAGGTCAGCAACTCGTGCTGCTTGCGGGTCAGCATGCGTGTGTCTCCGACGAACCGGGGCCCAACCGCGCGCTACGGATGCAGCGTCGCTGGAACAAACCGGCAACCTGCCGAATGTTCTATGTTGGTTCTTTCGCGTCGGTCAAGCAGAGCTTGCGTTAAATCCCCATCATATCAAGGCGAAGCACCTGAACGATGGCCCCGGCGTCGGATGCAGGGGCGTGGGGCGCACGCAGAATGATGGCGTCGGCATCGGCCAGCACCCGCATCATCGCAGAATCCTGGCGGCCGGCCGGATGGGCAATCAAGGCGCCGCTGCTGTCGGTGGACAGGCGGCAGCGCAGATGATCGGCGCGGTGATCGTTGGCCGGAAGCGGGTCAGCCAGCGTGGCGGCCACCGTCGCGGGGGCTGTTCCCGGCAGGCCAGACAGGCGCTCGATGGCTGGCTTGAGGAACAAAACGGCACAGAGATAGGCCGACACCGGGTTGCCCGGCAGCCCCAGCAGCGGCAGGCGACCAAGATGGCCATGCATCAACGGCTTGCCAGGACGCATCGCCACTTTCCAGAAATTCAGCTCCAACCCCTGCTCGCCCAACGCCTGGGCCACAAGGTCATGATCGCCGACGCTGGCGCCGCCGGTGGTCACCAGCAGGTCGCAGCCCTGGGCGGACGCGGCGGCGGCGGCAATCGCGCCGCGATCATCGGCCGCAATCGGCAGCACCTGCGGCACGCCGCCACAGGCGCGGATCAAGGCTGCCAGCGCATGCGCGTTGGAACTGACAATGCCGCCGGGCGGCAAAGGCTCGCCGGGCAGCACAATCTCGTCACCGGTGGCGAGAATGGCCACCACGGGTTTGCGATAAACGCTGACCCAGGCGTGATTGGCCGCCGCCGCAAGCCCGATCTGGCGCGGCGTCAGCCGGCATCCGGCGCGAACCATCACGTCGCCGGTGCGGAAATCCTGCCCGGCGCGCCGGATATGCTGGCCGGGGCGAATGGCCTCGCGGATGACGATATCGTCGCCCGTGCGGTCGGTGTCCTCCTGCAGAACCACCGCATCGGCGCCCTGCGGCACAATGCTGCCGGTGAACAGCCGCACGGCCTCGCCATTGCCGACAACGCCCTCCCACGGATGCCCGGCCGGAGATGCGCCCACCACCAAGCGCGCATTCGCATCGAGCGCACGCACCGCATAGCCGTCCATCGCCGACACATCCTGTGGCGGATGGCTCAGGCGGGCGCTGATATCAGCGGCGGCCACCCGGCCCCAGGCATCGGCCAAGGCCACGATCTCGGCGCCGGTCGGCACCAAGGACTGCAAGACATGGGCGCGGGCGTCTTCAACCGAAATCATCGAAGGCGTGCCCATATTCATTCAATCCTGCTGAAAATCGCCTGATTTGCCACCAGATTTGGCAACAACCCGCAAGCCCTCAATCCGCATGCCCCGATCGACCGCCTTGACCATGTCATAGACGGTCAGCGCCGCGATGGATGCCGCCGTCAGCGCCTCCATCTCCACCCCGGTGCGACCCGTGGTCCGCACGGTCGCCTCGATCTCCACCGTATCCGCGCCATGAGCCCGCAAATCGACACTGACCGCAGAGATCGGCAGCGGATGGCACAGCGGGATCAGATCGGCGGTGCGCTTGGCGGCCATGATCCCGGCCAGACGGGCGACGCCAAACACGTCGCCCTTCTTGGCAGTGCCCGCCGTGATCAAGGCCAGCGTCTCGGGCAGCATGACCACGCTGGCGCGGGCGGTGGCGGTGCGCACGGTCTCGGCCTTGGCCGACACATCCACCATCGCCGCCGCCCCGCTGGCGTCGAAATGCGTGAGCGTGCTCATCCGTTGAGCAAGGTCTTGGTCGCCGCCTCGACGTCCTCTTGGCGCATCAGGCTTTCGCCCACGAGGAACGCATTCACCCCGGCGGTGGCCAGACACTGCAAATCCGCATGGGTGCGCAATCCGCTCTCGCCGATCAGGAAGCGATCAGGCGGGATGTGCTGGGCGAGTTCCAGCGTGGTGTTAATGTCGGTCTTCAGCGTCTTGAGGTTTCGATTGTTGACGCCGATCAAACGGGTTTGCAGGCAGGTGGCGCGGTCCAGCTCGGAGCGCTCGTGCACTTCCACCAGCACGTCCATGTCCAGGCTGTCGGCCAGCGCCTCCAACTCACGCGCTTCCTCGTCGGTCAGGCAGGCGAGGATGAGCAGAATGCAATCCGCCCCCATCGCACGGCTTTCATAGATTTGCCATGGGTCGAGGATGAAATCCTTGCGCAACACCGGCAGATCGACGGCAGCACGGGCCGCACGCAGATGTTCGGCGGTGCCTTCGAAATGCGCGAAATCGGTCAACACCGACAGGCAGGTGGCGCCGGCGTTGCGATAGGCCACGGCCAGGGCGGCAGGGTCGAAATCCGGGCGGATCAATCCGCCAGAGGGCGATGCCTTCTTGATTTCGGCGATCAGCGCGAAGCGGACCGCAGCCGTGTCCATCAGCGCACGGCCAAAGCCGCGCACGGGGCCTGCGGCCAAAGCCTGGGCCTTGATTGCCTCCAGCGGGGTGGCCAGCTTGCGGCGCGCGACCTCGGCGCGGGTGTCGGCGCAAATCTGCGCGAGCGCGTCCGAAACAGGCACCATGGCCCCCACGGCATCAGGTGTAACGTCCAGTGCAGGCGTGGTCATGCAGTCTCCCGTTTGAGCGTTTCGAGGGCTGCGCGTGCTGCGCCGCTGTCGATTGCGTTGGCAGCCTTTGCCACACCGTGGCGCAGATCGTCCACCTGACCGGCCACAATCAGGCTGGCGGCGGTGTTGAGCAGAACCGTGTCGCGATAGGCGCCGGCAGCCCCTTCCAGCAATGCCAGGAGAGCAGCGGCGTTCAGCGCCGGGTCGCCGCCGGTGATGGCCGAGATCGGCGCACGGTCGAGACCGGCGTCCTCAGGGGTGACGATGAAGCTCGTGATCGCCCCGTCCTTGAGCGCCACCACGTGGTTTTCACCCGCCACCGTCAGTTCGTCCAGCCCCTGACCGTGCACGATCCAGGCATCGGTAGTACCCAGATTGCGCAATGTCTCGGCCACCGGCAGCGCCCAGGCGGGAGCGAACACGCCGGTCAGCTGGCGCGTGACGCGGGCCGGATTGGCCAGCGGTCCGAGCAGATTGAAAATAGTGCGGGTGCCAAGCTCCACACGCGGTCCGGCCGCATGGCGCAAGGCGGCGTGATGACGCGGAGCAAACAGAAACACACAGTGCGCCGCCGCCAGAATCTGCGAAAGCCGGTCCATCGGCGCATCCACGTTCACGCCCAGCGCGGTCAGCACATCCGCACCGCCGGTGCGCGAACTCAGCGCGCGGTTGCCGTGCTTGGCCACCGGAACGCCAAGGCCCGCGAGCACGAACGTCACGGCGGTGGACACGTTCAGCGTGCCGCGCCCGTCGCCGCCTGTGCCGCACACATCCATGGCGCCGGCCGGCGCCTTCACCTCGATCATGCGCGCCCGCATCGCCTGCACCGCGCCGGTCAGCTCCGCCACCGTCTCACCACGCACGCGCATGGCCATCAGCAGGCCTGCGATCTGCGCCGGGGTGGCCTCGCCGGCCATGATGACGCCGAACGCCGCCTCGGCCTCGGCCACGCTCAGCGTCTCGCCCTCTGCCAGCCGCGCCAGCACAGGCTTCAGATTGCCGCTCACCTACGCCGCCTGCTCGGTGTGGTTGGCGCCGCGGGCGATGGCCAGGAAGTTGCGCAGAATGTCGTGGCCGAACTGGCTGGCGATGCTTTCCGGATGAAACTGCACGCCAAAGATCGGCATCGTCCGGTGGCGCAGGCCCATGATGATGTCACCGGTATGGGCGGTGGCCTCAAGCTCATCGGGGAAAGTGTCGGCCCGCACGATCAGGCTGTGATAGCGGGTCGCGTCGAACGGGCTGGGCAGGCCTGCAAAAATATCGGTACCGTTATGGGTCACAGGGCTGATCTTGCCGTGCATCGGGCTGGGCGCGCGCACCACCTCGCCGCCGAACGCCTGGCCGATCGCCTGATGGCCCAGGCACACGCCAAGGATCGGAATCCGACCAGCCGCCGCCGCGATCAAATCCAGGCAGATGCCCGCTTCCGTGGGCGTGCACGGGCCTGGCGAGAGCACGATGGCCTCAGGCGCCCGGGCCATCGCGGCCTCGACCGAGATCTGGTCGTTGCGCACCACGTCGCACGCAGCCCCCAGATCGCCCAGGAAATGCACGAGGTTGAAGGTGAAGCTGTCGTAGTTGTCGATGAGGAGGATCATCGTGCCATCCTGCAATTCCGCCTTGTCCGGGTCAATTTGGCGCACCGTGCGCATCCGTGCCGCTATCGGGAAAGAGGCCTACGGGTGATGCTGTATTGCGAGCCATGCCTGCTATGTGGCACGCCGAAGCGTTAGACCCAAGCCGGACCCCAGCCAAACAAGGAATCGCCGTGAACGTGCCGCATCGCCATCTGCTGCAGATCGAAGGCCTGCACCCTCCGCAGATCGAAGCCATGCTCGACCTGGCGGAGAGTTACGTGCTGCTGAACCGCTCGGGCAAAACCCAGCGCGACCTGCTGCGCGGGCGCACGCTGATCAACCTGTTCTTCGAGGACAGCACGCGCACCCGCACCAGCTTCGAACTCGCCGGCAAGCGGCTGGGGGCGGATGTCATCAACATGTCCGTCTCCACCAGTTCGGTCAGCAAGGGCGAAACCCTGCTGGACACCGCAGCCACCCTGAACGCAATGATGTGCGACCTTCTGGTGGTGCGGCATGACCAATCAGGCGCACCCCATCTGCTGGCCCAGAAGGTGGACGCCGCCGTCATCAACGCCGGCGACGGAACCCACGAACACCCCACCCAGGCGCTGCTCGACGCACTGACCATCCGCAGGCGGCGCGGCACCCTGCAGGGCCTGATCGTGGCCATCTGCGGCGACGTGCTGCACTCGCGGGTGGCGCGCTCGAACATCCATCTTCTGAGCGCCATGGGCTGCACCGTCCGCGTCATCGGCCCGCCGACGCTGATCCCGGTCGATTGCGCCCGGCTCGGGGTGGAGGTGTTCCACGACATGGTCAAGGGCCTGAAGGATGTGGACGTGGTGATGGCCCTGCGCGTCCAGCGCGAACGGATGAACGGCGGCCTCGTCCCCTCGCCGCGTGAGTATTTCCGCTTCTACGGCCTTGATTTTGAAAAACTGTCGCACGCCAAGCCAGACGCCATCGTGATGCATCCCGGCCCGATGAACCGCGGCGTCGAGATCGACAGCGCCGTGGCCGACGACCCGGTGCGCAGCGTCATCAAGGAACAGGTCGAGATGGGCGTCGCCGTCCGCATGGCCGTCCTGGATATCCTTTCGCGTGAAAGCCGCCGCAATGTCTGATGTTCTGCCCATGACTGACGTCATTATTGAAAATGTCCGGCTGATCGACCCCGCCACGGGTCTGGACCAGACCGGCGCGATTTTGGTCCAAAACGGCAAGATCACCGATTTCGGCGCGGCCCTGGGCCGACCGGACGGCGTGGCCGTTCTCAACGGCGAGGGCAACATCCTCTGCCCCGGCTTCGTGGACATGCGCGTCGAACTGGGCGAACCAGGCGGAGAGTTCCGCGAAACGGTGGCCTCGGCGGCCATGGCGGCCTCGGCCGGCGGCATCACCACGGTGGCCGCCCTGCCCAACGGCAAGCCCGCCATCGACGACCCCGCCCTCGTGCGCCTGCTGCGCGCACGCGGTGAGGAAACCGGGCGGATCACCGTCCTTCCCTACGGTGCGGCCACCAAGGGCTGCCGTGGCGAGGAAATGTGCGAGATCGGTCTCCTGCGCGAAGCCGGGGCCGTGGCCATCACCGACGGCGCCCGCGCCATCGGCTCCAGCCGCCTGATGCGGATGCTGCTGTCCTACGCGGCCGCGTTCGGCGCCACCATCATCCAGCACGCCGAAGATCCGGAACTGGCCAAGGGCGGTGCGGCCACCCAGGGCGAACTGGCCACGCGATTGGGCCTGCCCAGCATTCCGGCCGCCGCCGAGGCCATCATCGTGGCCCGCGACATCCGCCTGGCCGAACTCACAGACGGCGCGGTGCATTTCGCCCACATCTCCACCGGCGAGGCGCTGGCCCTGATCCGGGTGGCGAAGGATCGCGGCCTGCGCGTGACCTGCGACACCGCCCCGCCCTATTTCGACCTCAACGAGACGGCCATCGGCGCCTATCGCACCTTTGCCAAACTGTCCCCGCCGCTGCGCACCGAGGCCGACCGGCTGGCGGTGGTGGCGGGCCTCGCCGACGGCACCATCGACGCCATCGCGTCTGATCACCAACCGCGTGACGCCGACGACAAACGCCTGCCATTCGCCCAGGCCGCCCCCGGCGGCGTGGGTCTGGCGACCTTGCTGGGCGTCACCCTGGCGCAGGTCCATGGCGGCCAGATCGGGCTGACCCGCGCGATCGAGCTGCTAACCTCTGGCCCCGCGAAGCTTCTGGGCTGCACCGCCGGAACCCTGACGCGCGGCGCTTCGGCGGATCTATGCCTGTTCGACCTCGAACGCGCCTGGCAGGTCAATTCCGGCAGCCTGGCCGGCAAGTCCCAGAACACCCCGTTCGACGGGCGGGCGCTGGAAGGCCGCGTGGTTGGCACCTGGAAAGCAGGGAGGCGGGTCTTTGGTTGATAACACCCTCATTCTGGCGGCCCTCCTCGCCTACCTGTTCGGCAGCATCCCGTTCGGCCTGATCATCACCCAGGCCATGGGCCTGGGTGACATCCGCAAGATCGGCTCCGGCAACATCGGCGCCACCAACGTGCTGCGCACCGGCCGCAAGGGACCAGCGGCTGCGACATTGCTGCTGGACGCCTTGAAAGGCGCCGCTGCGGTGCTGCTGGGCTTCTATGCGGCCGGCGATGTCGGCGTGCTGGTCTGCGGCGTCATGGCCGTGCTGGGCCATCTCTTCCCGGTCTGGCTGAAGTTCCGTGGCGGCAAGGGCGTCGCGACGGGTCTGGGCGTGCTGATCGCGGCCAGCCCGCTCTCCGGCCTCGCCTGCTGTGCCATCTGGGCGATCACGGCCAAGCTGCTGAAGATGTCCTCCGCCTCGGCGCTGGCAGCGCTCCTGGCAGCACCGTTTCTGGTCTGGGCGATCAGCGGATCGGGGCCTTTGATCCTGCTCGCCGCCATCACCGCCGCCCTGGTCTGGGCACGCCACCACGAGAACATCGCCCGCCTGCTGGCCGGCACCGAACCAAGGATCGGCCAGAAATGAGCGAACGGCTCGACCGGCTGCGTCTCTCGCGCACCTCCGGCATCGGGCCTGTCCTCTATCGCCGGCTGATGCTGCGATTCGGCACCGCCGAGGCGGCCATCGCGGCCCTGCCCGGCATCACCAGCCGGGCCGGTGCAGCGGCACAGGCCGTGCCGGACGCGGCCGAGGTCAAGCGAGAAACCGCTGCGCTGGCGCGTTTGGGCGGTCAAATGCTCATCCTCGGCGATGACGACTACCCCTGGCTGCTGGCGCAGATGGACGATTCGCCGCCGGTCATCTCGGTGCTCGGCGATATCAGCGTCTTCACGCGCCCAGCCGTGGCCATCATCGGCAGCCGCAACGCCTCGGCCAACGGCCGCACCCTCGCGGGCCTCATCGCGGCCGATCTCGCCAAGGCAGGTCTGGCCGTCGTCTCCGGCATGGCGCGCGGCATCGACGCCGCCGCCCATGAAGGCGCATTGCGCGAAGGCGCCACCATCGCCTGCGTGGCCGGCGGCCTGGATTTCCCCTACCCCGCCGAACATGCCGGCCTCCAGGCCCGCATCGCCCAGGGCGGCTGCGTGGTGGCGGAGGCGCCATTGGGCACCCAACCCCAGGCAAGGCACTTTCCGCGCCGCAACCGGGTGATCGCCGGATTGTCGCTCGGCGTGGTGGTGGTGGAAGCCGCCCTGCGCTCCGGCAGCCTGATCACGGCGCGCATCGCCCGTGAGGAGAACCGTGAATTGTTCGCAATACCCGGCAGCCCGCTCGACCCACGCTGCCACGGCACCAACGGATTGCTGCGCGAAGGCGCGCATCTGGTTGAAAATGCAGCCGATGTCCTGGCCAACCTGCCCGATCACCCAAAACGTGAAGGCCTGTCGCGTGACCCCCTCTTCGCCCGGATAGCCCCGCCAGAAGGGATGTCCGAGCCCCAGATCGCCCTTGAAACACCCCCCGGCGCACTGGAAACAGTGCTCGCATTGCTGAGCCCCGCCCCCACCTCGGTTGACGATCTGGTCCGGCGCTGCCAGTTGTCGGCACCCGACGTGCGGGCCGTCTTGCTGGATCTGGAACTTGCAGGACGGGTAGAGACGCTGTCAGGCAGCCGAGTGGCCCTTCTCGTTCAAGGGCTATAACCGCGGGAATATCAGTGACCATGCCCGACGTCGTTGTCGTAGAATCGCCTGCCAAGGCCAAGACGATCAACAAATACCTGGGCAGCGGTTTCACCGTTCTGGCCAGCTTTGGGCATGTGCGCGACCTGCCGCCCAAGGATGGCAGCGTGCGGCCGGACGAGGATTTCGCCATGGACTGGGCCGCCGATGAACGCGGCGCCCGCCAGATCGCGGCCATCGCCAAGGCGATGAAGGGCACCAAGACCCTCTATCTCGCAACCGACCCTGACCGCGAAGGCGAAGCGATCAGCTGGCATGTGCGGGCGATGCTGGAGGAGAAGAACCTCCTCAAAGGCATGACCGTCCACCGCATCACCTTCAACGAAATCACCCGCAGCGCCATCAAGACCGCGATGGCCGCCCCCCGCGAACTCGACCAGCCGCTGATCGAGGCCTATCTGGCCCGCCGCGCGCTGGACTATCTGGTGGGCTTCACCCTCTCGCCCGTCCTGTGGCGCAAGCTGCCCGGCAGCCGCTCGGCCGGTCGCGTGCAGTCCGTCGCCCTTCGCCTGATCTGCGAGCGCGAGGCCGAGATCGAGATCTTCAAGCCGCGCGAATATTGGAGCATCGAGGCCGGCCTCACCACGCTCGCCGGCGCCCCGTTCACCGCCCGGCTGACCCATCTGGACGGCAAGCGGCTCGACCAGTTCGACATCAACAACGCTGCCAAGGCCGCAGCCGCCAAGGCCCAGGTCGAAGCCGGCGCGTTCTCGGTCGCCTCGGTCGAACGCCGCCGCGTCAAGCGCAACCCGCCCGCGCCATTCACCACCTCCACCCTGCAACAGGACGCGTCGCGCAAGCTCGGCTTCGGCGCCCAGCAGATCATGCGCCTCGCCCAGGGCCTGTATGAAGGCGTGGAGATCGACGGCGACACCACCGGCCTCATCACCTACATGCGAACCGACGGCGTGCAGATGGCGCGTGAGGCGATCGATTCGATCCGCGACCATGTGCGCGACGCATTCGGCCCCAACTACGTCCCCGGCCAGGCCCGCGAATACACCAGCAAGGCCAAGAACGCCCAGGAAGCCCATGAGGCGATCCGCCCCACCGACGTCTCCCGCACGCCAGACTCGGTCGCCCGCTACCTCAACCCCGACCAGACCCGTCTCTACGACCTCATCTGGAAGCGCGCCGTCGCCTCGCAGATGCAGTCGGCCGAGCTGGATCAGGTGATCGTCGAACTCGCCGACCCAGCCAAGGCCACCGGCCCAAAGCTGCGCGCCAACGGCTCCATCCTGGCGTTTGACGGCTTCCTGAAGCTGTATCGCGAGGAAGTCGAGGAAGGTGCGGAGAACGACGACAACCGCCTGCTGCCGCCGATGGCCGAGCGCGACCCCACCAAAACCCGCGACGTCACCGCCGACCAGCACTTCACCCAGCCGCCGCCGCGCTTCTCCGAAGCCAGCCTGGTCAAGAAGATGGAGGAGCTCGGCATCGGCCGCCCCTCCACCTACGCCTCCATCCTGACGGTTCTGCAGGAGCGCAACTACGTCAAGATCGACAAGCGCCGCTTCATCCCCGAAGACCGTGGCCGCCTGGTCACGGCGTTCCTGACCAGCTTCTTCGAACGCTATGTCGACACCGGCTTCACCGCCGGGCTGGAGGAACAGCTCGACGACATCTCCGCCGGCAAGGCCGACTGGCGCGACGTGATGCGGGCCTTCTGGCGCGATTTCTCGGCTGCCATCGCCGAGACCAAGGACCTCAAGATCTCGGACGTGATCGACGCGCTCGATCAGGATCTGGGCGAGCATTTCTTCCCCGCCAAGGAAGGCGGCGGCGATCCCCGAATCTGCCCGTCCTGCGCCAAGGGCCGCCTTGGCCTGAAGCTCGGCCGGCTTGGCAGCTTCATCGGCTGCTCCAACTACCCGGACTGCAAATTCACCCGCCGGCTCGCGGTCGAAGGCGCTGACGAAGACGGCGCCGCCACGCTGAAGGACGGCCTGCGCACGCTGGGCGCCAATCCAGAGACGGGCGACGAGATCACCGTCCGCCGTGGCCCCTATGGCGTCTACGTCCAGCAGGGCGAGCAGATTGCCGACAGCAAGCTCAAGCCCCGCCGCACCTCGCTGCCGCGCGGCGTGGACGGTGACACCATCACGCTGGAAGCAGCCTTGGGCCTGCTGTCCCTGCCGCGCCTGGTCGGCATCCACCCAGAGCTGAAAGAGCCGATCGAGGCCGGCATCGGTCGCTTCGGCCCCTATGTGAAGATGGCCAGCGTGTTCGCCTCGCTGGACAAGGACGACGACGTCCTGGCCGTGGGCCTCAACCGCGCTGTGGATGTTCTCGCCAAGAAACTGGCCTCGGTCCGCGCCCTCGGGCCGCACCCCAAGGACAAGGAGGCCGTGACGATCCGCAAGGGCCGCTTCGGCCCCTATGCCCAGCACGGCCAGACGGTCGCCAATCTGCCGCGCGACGCGGTGATGGACGACATGACGCTGGAAGAGGCCGTGGCGCTGCTCGCCGAGAAGGGCAAGACGCTGAAGGCCAAGCCGGGCGCCAAGAAGAAGGCGGCCCCGAAGGCCAAGGCAAAAGCCAAACCAAAGGCCGAGGCCACAACCGAAGCCGCACCCGCCGCCGCCAAGAAGGCGCCCGTAAAAAAAGCCGCCGTGAAAAAACCAGCCGTGAAAAAGCCGGCTGCCAAGAAGCCCGCCGCGAAGAAACCGGCGGCGTCCAAGGCTGCCGGCTAGATGGCGGCTCGCCCGCCCAACAAGCAGGTCCTGCTGCCCTCGCGCGACGCCGTCCGGCAATTCATCCGCGAGGCGACCGGGCGGGTCGGCAAGCGGGAGATCAGCAAGCATTTCGGCCTCACGGTCGAGCATCGCCACGGCCTCCGCGAACTGCTGAAAAGCCTGTCCGACGAGGGTGACGTCGCCCCGGCCGGGCATCGCCGCTTCACCTCGCCCGGCCGCCTGCCCGATTCGCTGGTGGTGGTCATCACCGGCACCGACCGCGACGGCGACGCCATCGCCCGCCCAACCGTCTGGGAAGGCGAGGGCAAGCCGCCCATGGTGCTGATGGCGCCCGAGCCCAAAGGCAAACCCGCCCTCGCCCCCGGCGAGCGCGTGCTGGCCCGCATCCGCCCCATCGGCGCCGGAAAATACGAGGGCCGCACCCTCAAGCGCATCAACGAAACGCCCGGCCGCGTCATCGGCATCTTCCACAAAACCGAACGCGGCAACCGCATCCAGCCCACCGATAAACGCTCCAAAGCCGAATGGACCGTACCCGCAGGCGAAGAAAACGGCGCGGAAGAAGACGACATCGTCCTCGCCACCCCCATGCCCAGCACGGCATTCGGCCTGAAACCGGTGCGCGTCACCGAAGTCCTGGGCAAGCTGGGCGACGCCCGCTCGGTCAGCCTGCTGGTGATCGCCACCCACGACATCCCCACCGAATTCCCCGAAGCCGCCCTGTCCGAGGCCCGCGCCGCCAAAGCCACCCAACTCGGCGCCCGCGACGATTTGCGCGACATCCCCTTGGTGACAATCGACGGCAGCGACGCCCGCGATTTCGACGACGCCGTCTTCGCCGAACCGCACGCCCATGGCCACCGCCTGATCGTGGCCATCGCCGACGTGTCGCATTACGTCCGCACCGATTCCGCGCTGGACCGCTCCGCCTGGCTGCGCGGCAATTCCTGCTATTTCCCCGACCGCGTGGTGCCCATGCTGCCGGAGGAACTCTCCAACGGCTGGTGCAGCCTGCGGCCTGACGAAGATCGCGGCTGCCTCTATGTCGAAATGATCATTGGCAGCGACGGCCGCAAAACCCGCCACCGCTTCGGTCGCGGCCTGATGCGCTCGGTCGCCCGCCTCACCTACGAACAGGTTCAGGAAACCCACGATTCCGGCGCCGAGACCCACCTGCCGCTGAAATCGCTCTACGACGCCTTCAACCTCCTGCTGGCCGCCCGCACCGAACGCGGCACGCTCGATCTCGACCTCCCCGAACGCAAGGTCACGCTCGGCGAAGACGGCAAGGTCGCCTCCATCGCCCCCCGCCCCCGCCTGGACAGCCATCGGCTGATCGAGGAATTCATGGTGCTGGCGAACGTGTGCGCCGCCGAGGAGCTGGAACGCCTGGTACGCCCCTGCATGTACCGCGTCCACGCCCCGCCGACCGACGAGAAGCTGGACAACCTGCGCACCTTCCTGCGCCAGTTCGACGTCTCGCTCCCGGCCGGCAACCAGATCCACCCGCGCGACCTCGACCATGTGCTCAAAACGGTCGCCGGCACCGAACACGCCCAGATGATCAACGAGGTCGTTCTGCGCAGCCAGTCCCAGGCCGCCTACAGCCCCGAGAACATCGGCCATTTCGGCTTGGCACTCGGCAAATACGCCCATTTCACCAGCCCCATCCGCCGCTACGCCGACCTGCTGGTCCACCGCGCCCTGATCAGCGGCCTGAAACTCGGCGACGGCGGCCTGACGGCTGAGGAAATGGCCCGCTTCCCAGACACCGCCGAGCACATCACCGCCACCGAGCGCCGCGCCGCCCTGGCCGAACGCGACGCGATCGACCGCTATCTGGCCGCCTTCATGGCCGACAAGGTGGGCGAGATCTTCGAGGCCCGCATCTCCGGCGTCACTCGTTTCGGCCTGTTCGTCACAGTCACGGGAAGCGGCGCTTCGGGACTCGTCCCCATCTCCTCCTTGCCCGATGATTTCTGGATGCACGACGAAGCCACCCAAACCCTGTCCGGCCGCCGCACCCGCCTGGTGTTCCACATCGCCCAGGAGGTGGAGGCGCGACTGTCCGAAGCCAGCCCCATCACCGGCGGGCTGATGTTCAGCATCCTGCAGGGCATCCCCCAATCGGCCCGGCTCCCATCCTCACGCAAGGCCCCGTCCGGTCCACGCCCGACGATGCCGGCCAAACGCGGCGGGGGGCGATCGCGGTCCAAGTGAGCCGCCCCCTCGCCCATCGCAGCTTCGACCCGAGGGCTTTGGTTGTTGCTCTGTTGATCATGTTCCTCGTTGCCACCTCGGCCCATGCCGAGCCGTTCGCGCCCGGCCAATCGCTCGACCAGCATCTGATCGCCGACGTCACGGGCAGCGCCCTGGCCTTCATGGAGCCGCGCACCCTCGATGCCGTCCCCACCGGCCAACTGGCCATCTGGGGCCTGCGCGGCCTGACCACGCTGGACCCAAGGCTGGTGGCGGAACTGTCGCCGCAGGCGCTGCGGCTGAGCCTGTCCGGCCGAACATTGCTCACCCAGCCGCTGCCCCCGCCGGACCCGATGGCATGGGGCGAGGCCATCTCCCAACTCAGCCGTGTGTCATGGGACCTGTCCGAACCGGTGCGGCGGGCTGGCACCCAGGGCGTGCTGCGCAGCTTTTTCGACGAATTGTTCAACCATCTCGACTCCTACTCCCGCTACGCCACCCCGCAGGAGGCGGCCGAGGAACAGGAGCGGCGCAACGGCCGGGCTGGGCTGGGGCTGGATATCGTGCGTGGCGCCAACGGTTTCGCGGTTCGCGCCATCACCCCCGGTGGCCCCGCCGCCAAAGCCGGCATCCGCCCCGGTGAGGCGGTTCTGGCCATCGATGGCGTCCGGCTGGATGGCGCAGACCCGAACGCCGCCACGGCCCTGATCAACGGGCCTGAGAACAGCTTCATCAGCCTCACCCTGCGCAACACCGCCCGCATCACCCGCACGATCGAACTGCAACGTGAAATCATCACGCCGCAGACGGTTTTCGCCCAGCGCCAGGGCGAGCTTCTGATCATTCGCCTCACCGGCTTTGCCCACGACACCGCCGACGCCCTCGCCCGCGAAATCCAACGCGCCGCCGATGGGCCGCGCCCGCCCAGGGGTCTGGTGCTGGATCTACGCGGCAACCGGGGTGGATTGCTGCGCCAGGCGGTGGCGGCGGCCGAGCAATTGATCCCAACCGGGCGAATCGCCACGACGGCCGGCCGAAACCCCGCGGCGGCGCATGAATACGAGGCCCATGGCACCGATCTGGGGCGCGGCATGCCCGTTGTGGTGCTGGTGGATGGCCGCACCGCCAGTTCCGCCGAAATCCTGGCCGGCGCCTTGTCCGACCAGCGCCGCGCCGTGGTCGTCGGCAGCGCCACCCTGGGCAAGGGCCTCGTGCAGACCATCCTGCCACTGCCCGATGGCGGGGCGCTGTCGCTGACCTGGAGCCGGGTTCTGGCGCCGCAGGGCTGGCCCATGCAGGCGCTGGGCGTTCTGCCCCAGGTGTGCACCAGCCTCGGCGAGGAGGCCCTCAAGCACGCGCTGAGCGACCTGGCGCAGGGTCGCCAGCCGATGGCCCGCGCCCTCACCCGCCACCGCGAGGCCCGCGCCCCCCTCCCACCGGCCGAAATTCTCGAAATCCGCCAGGCTTGTCCGGCCAGCGAAGGCCGCGACAGCGACATGATGGCGGCAAAGTTCCTGGTCGACTCGCCCCTGGCCTACGCAACCGCTCTGATCCCGACCCCGACTTCTCCCTGAACAAGGCGGTTCCCCGCCGGACGAATCCAGACGCGCAGCGAACGGGCAGGTGCCATCGCACGTTCGGACTTGACGTAATCCGCCGACATCGCCATCTTCCGCCGCCTCAAAGAGGGTATTGCTATGGCCAAGACGAACACCGTTCAGATCAAGCTCGTGTCCACTGCAGACACCGGCTATTTCTACGTCACCAAGAAGAATGCGCGTGCGCAAACCGGGAAGCTTGAATTCAACAAGTACGATCCCGTGGCCCGCAAGCACGTCGTTTTCAAGGAAGCCAAGATCAAGTGATCAGCTGATTCGCCCATCGGCGGCATCCAGGTCACTGGTGCTGCCGGGGATGTTCAGCCTTGCGATTGCGATGCCCCGAGTTGTTGCGCAGTTTCTGTGCAACCTCGGGGTTTTAACTGTTTCCGGCGACTGGATAACAACAGCGCCATCAGGCCATATCGCGTCTAGCTGTTGATCACGCCGGACACCGCCAGCACGCGGTTTCGCCCGGCCCGCTTGGCCTGATACATCACGTGGTCCGCCGCCTGCAGCAGCGTCTCGGGCGTCACGTGCGGCCCCTCGGCAAAGGCCACGCCGATACTGACAGTCAGCGGAACATGCACCCCCTCCACCGGCATGAAAATCATGCGCTCGATGGCGCTGCGCAAACGCTCGGCCGCGATCATGGCATCGGCCGTGCCGGCGCCTGGCATCACCACCACGAACTCCTCGCCGCCATAGCGGGCAATGGTGTCGAACACCCGCGTGCCGGACCGCAGCGTCTCGGCAATCGCCTTCAGCGCCACGTCCCCCACGGCATGGCCGAATCGGTCGTTGATCGCCTTGAAGTTATCGACATCGATCATCATCAACGAGATGAAGCCCGACTGCCCGGCGGCCAGCAGGCCCCGCAGATGCCGCATCAAATAGCGCTGGTTGTAGAACCCGGTCAGTGGGTCGGTCAGCGCCATCTCCAGCGCCGAGCCGAAATCGGCGCGCAGCCGGTCCTGATAGAACCGCCGGCGGATCTGGTTGCGCGCCCGGACACGCAGCTCGTTCGCATCGAGCGGACGGACCAGCCAATCATTGGCGCCCAGATCGAAGCCCCGCAACAGCTGCCGGCGCTGGTCCGGTTCGGCGATCAGCAGCAGCGGAATGGTGTGGGTCACGTCCGACGCACGCAGACGTGACGCCAGCCGCAGCGGATCGACGGTGGTCATCGACAGGCTCAGCACGATCAGGTCGAACGAAATCGCCGCCGTCAAAGCCATCGCCTGCGACTCGCTGGCGGCCCGGCCGGGGATGATCCCTTCGCGCGCCAGGGCGTCCTGGATGGATTGTGCGCCCAGGTCGTTATCGTCGATCACCAGCGCACGGGCGCCAGAGACATCCGGCACCAGGGTGGTCGCATCGGCCAGCCCCAGTTCACGGGCGGTCTCCCCGCGTGCGCGCAACTCGTCCAGCATCCGCTTGAGGCGCACCATCGAGCGCGTACGGGCCAGCAAGGTCTCGAAATCTACCGGCTTGCTCAGAAAATCGTCGGCCCCCGCCTCCAGCCCCCGCAGCCGCTCGCTGGGCTCGGACAGAGCGGTCACCATCACGATGGGAATATGCTGGGTTGCATGGTCTGCCTTCAGCCGGCGACATGTCTCAAACCCGTCCAGATCCGGCATCAGCACATCCAGCAAGATCAGGTCAGGCTGCCACGCATGCGCCAGTCGGATGGCCTCAAAGCCGTCCTGCACCGATACGACGTGATAATATTCCGCCGTCAGCTTGGCGTCCAAGAGTGCGATATTGGCCGGAACGTCGTCCACGATGAGGATTCGGGCTGTCATCAGCGGCGTTCTACGCTTTCACGCGAGGCGATGAAGAAAGAAGATTGAAGCAACGAGCGCAGAGTCGCACGAGTTCGACGGCGAACATAGCCCCCATGCGAAATACTTAAAAGGCGAAACGGTTCGATGTGGCCATGACACTTTCGAGCCGGGGCATAGGGTGTCTGACGTCAATTCGTGCACGGAACACCTTTCCCCGCTCGCGCGTTTGCGCTAGCACCCCACCCGATGCGATGTCGCCTTCCGCACACAGAGTGATAAATCGATGACCCATGTGATGAAGACTGGCGTGATGAACACTGGCGCAATGCAGGCCGGGTCAGAGGACAGCCCGCCCCAGGGCGCAGAGGGCGCTGCCATCAGCACCAGCGATGGCGCGGCGCCACAGCCGGTTTCGAACCCGTGGATGTTCTTTCGCCGCTGGATCGCCAACCCGTTGCAAATGGGGTCCATTGTGCCGTCGTCGCCCACCCTGTGCCGACTGGCCGTCAAGCAGGTGCGCCGCACGTCCGACGAAGTGGTCGTGGAACTCGGCGCCGGCACGGGCGTGATCTCGCGTGCGCTGCTGAATTCTGGCCTGCCGCCGGAAAAGCTGTATGTCGTTGAGATCGTGCCGTCGATGGCAGCCCATCTGCGCCGGGTATTGCCGGGCGTGAACGTGATCGAAGGCGATGCCCGCGAATTGTTCAACCTGCTGCCGGCCTCCGTGCACAACAAGGTCGGCACCGTGATCTGCGGCATCCCGCTGGTGCTGCTGCCGGTGCCCGAACAGGCCCGCTTCATCGACGCCATCCAGCAGGTCGCGCCGGGGCGTGGCTTCCTGCACTACAGCTACTGCGTCACCTCGCCCCTGCCCTACCAGAAGCATTCTTTGCTGGCCAAGCGCGAAGCCTGGACCCCACGCAACTTCCCGCCCGCCTCGGTCTGGCGCTACACGCCGGAAGCGTAGATCCACAGCGGTATAATTCCGCGATAATAGAGCGTTACGGCTCACACTGACGCTTGCGTCTCCGGGGCGTGTTCATCCAGTTCAGACATATGAACTGGATGAACACGCCCCGGATGCATTTTTGACCGCCCTGCTGGCCGATGCCGTCACACGCGATCAAAACGACAGGCTGCTGTTCTGGTGCGTGGCGGCCAATGCCCAGCTGTCAGGCGCCGATGGCCCCATCACGGCCGGCCAGGCCGCGTCAGGCGATGTGCTGCTCACCCCCGACGGCCACAGCCTGAACCTGCGGCATGCATGGCCACTCGAAACGCACGCGGCGCCCACCCGCGCCCTTTGCATCGCCGCCGATGCGCTGGGTCCGGGATGCCCCAGCGCTGACCTTTTCCTGCCGGCTGAAACGGTCCTGTTGCTCGATTCAACGCCAGTGCCGGCATCCGCGCTGGTCAACGACGCAACAGTGCAGTGGCGCCCTGGCATCCCACAGGACTGGTGCGGGTTGTTCGCACACCAGCACGACCGCAACGATGCCTGCCTTTGTGCGAACAACGTGGCGCTCCAAAGCCAGACCGTGACCGACATCGATGCGGCGGCGGATGCGTGGCGAGGTCGCGCGGTGCGCCCAACATCAACGACCGGCCTGCACTTCACCCTCCCGGCCGATCACCGCCATGCCGATCTGCGGCGCATGCTGGCCGATCGCGCCCTGCTGCTCGGCCATGACCGCATCGGCGGGCCTGACATCACCCTGCGGATCGGCAACACCACCCTGGCGCCAGATTGCACGGGCGGCCTGTGTCACTTCACCCTTCCGCCGTCGCTGGTCATCCCCTGCGATCCGGTCACGCTGCAATCGCGCAGCAGCATTCCTGCCGTTCTGTCCGCCGGCCCAGACGATTTCCGCGAATGGCGACGGCTGGGCGTGGCCGTGGCGCGGATCATCGCCGACAGCCGCAAGATCCCCCTCAACCATTGGACACTGGGCCACGGCTGGCATGAGCCGGAACCAGGATGGCGATGGACCGACGGCGCGGCCCAACTGCGCCTGCCGCCTGCCACGCGCCATCTGCGAATCGAGATTGCCAACGTCCTTGCCGCCTATGGCTTGCCGCAACCCGAGCACCTGCCCACGACGCCGGATGCCGATCGGTGATCCCCCGCGCCGAACTGGCCCTCGTCAGGGTCTATCCTCATCCAGAACGGCTGCTGGTCGAGGCCTCCCCCTCCGTTCCGCTGAACAGTTTGAAAGCCGTCATCCATCTTCGTGGACGCAGCATGCGGCTGCCGGCATCGTTCGTGGCCCATCACCCCGGTTGCGACGACAGGCCAGCCTGCATGGACCTCGCCTGCGACCTGGCCTGGTTCGCGCAGCGTTCCCCCTGCCGGCTGCAGATCTGGGCGGAAGGCTTTCTGTTGTACGACCAGCCCCTCACCCATCCGGATATGCCGCTCTCTGTGGGCCTTCACGGGGTTGAGGATTACAGCCTCACCGGCTGGATCGCCGGCTTCAACGGACAGTCACCACCTGCGATCGCGCTGTATGTCGACGGCCGTCTGGTGGAGGCAAGCCACCAGACGGCCTCGACGCTGCCCGCTTTCCGCTTCCAACTGCCGCTGCCGGCCGCAGCACTCTGCGGCCGGTCGCACCGGCTGGACATCCGCACCCACGGCACAACGCTCGCCACGACAACGTGGCGGGCCGATCCGCGCTTCAGCGCCTCGCTCTCGGATGACAGCCTGCTTGTCGCCTTCACCGACCGCGCCCTCAATCCCGGCCCGGTCACGCTGACGGCCACGCTGGCCACGACCGGGGTCACGATCTCCCAGGGCCACGGCGTGCTCCACGTGCCGCACGGATGCGACGACGTGATGATCACGGCCGGCGCCGGGCGGCAAATGGCCGTGGCCCATCTATACGCCACATCCGCGCCGGAGCGCCTGGCCAGCAGCCGCGCCATCGCCCGCACAATGCTCACCGCCCGCCAGAAGGGCCTCGCGCCGGCCAGGGACCCAGCCGCCATGCAGCACGACCGCCTGCACCGTCGCACCGCCCAGGTGCACCGGCATCTGGCCACGCATGGCCGGGGCGCCGGCGTGTCGGTCATCGTGCCGGTGTTCAAGGGCGCGTTGGAAACCCAGGCCTGCCTCGCCGCCCTGGCGGCCTGCGTCGCCGCATCAGACGCCATCGACGAGATCATCGTGATCGACGACGCCTCCACCGACCCGGCCATGGCGCGGGTGCTGGCAGCCCATGCCGGCCCTTCGCTGATCGTGCTGCGTCAGCCGGACAACAGCGGCATCGTCGCCGCCGTCACGCGCGGCATCAACGCCGCACAACCAGGCCACGACGTGATCCTGCTGAATGCCGACACAATCGTGCCGGTTGGTTTCGCGGCACGGCTGAAGGCTGCGGCGCACGCAGCCCCCACCATCGCCTCGGCCACCCCGTTGTCGAATGACGCCACGATCCTCAGCCTGCCGGATCACGCCGGACACAACCCCCTGACACCAGCCGAGATGGCAGGGCTGGATGCGATGTTGCAGGCACGCGCGCCCAACACGCTGGAGATCCCCACCGGAATCGGCTTCTGCCTCTATCTGCGCCGCGACGCGCTGGACGATGTCGGCCCCCTCAGCCCCGAATGGGGCCGCGGCTATTGCGAGGAGGTAGATTGGTGCCTGCGCGCGCGCAACCGCGGCTGGTCGCATGTGGCGGCCCTGGACACAGCCGTCTTTCACAAGGGCAGCGTATCCTTCGGCACCGTCGAAAGAGCCGCGATCCTGGCCCACAACCACGCCCGGCTCGAACAGATCTATCCCGAATATATCCCCGAAATCCGTACGTTCCTTGCGACCGATCCGTTGCAGACCCTGCGCAGCGACGCGTTCTGCACGCTTCTCAAGGCGGAGGGGCGGCCGTGCCTGCTGCATGTGAGCCACGCCATGGGCGGCGGCACGATGGTGCTGATCGCAGCGCTGGCCGACCGCTTTGCCGCATCCGGCGGGATGAACCTGATCTGCACGCGGTTCCACGACCCCTTTCTGGACGCCTGGGCCTATCGTATCGAATGGCGCGAACGCGGCCTGCGCCTGCACGTGCCGACAGGATCAATTGCCGGCTTCGTCGCACGGCTGCGGCATCTCGGCCTGCCGGGCGTCGCCATCGTCGTGCATGCGCTGGTGGGGGTGGGCGCAGCATTGCGCGACATGCTGGCCTACGGCGCCCTGCCCTATCTGGTCTATGTGCATGACTACCAGTGGTTTTGCCCCCGCGTTGTGCTGGTGGACCACACCCGGCGCCATTGCGGCGAACCTGGCCCAGCCGCGTGCGCTCGCTGTGTGCGGGAGAACGACATCTTCGATTTCCCCGGCGAGGAGGCTGCCATTCGCACCGACCTCGCAGGCTGGATCGCACGCAACGGCGAAATGTTGCACCAGGCGCGCGCGGTCATCGCGCCCTCGCACGATGCAGGCGCCCGCATCGCACGCCGGTTCGGCCTGGCCAACATGCGTGTGGTGCCGCACCCGGAACCCTCCCGCGCCGGGGTCATCACCCGTGCCGGCGACCTCGATGCGGCGACACGAATTGCGGTGGTAGGTGGCGTCAGCATCCAGAAGGGCCGCGATGTGCTGCACCAGCTGGCTGCCGCAATCGACGCCTCCCAGGCCGCAATGCGCATCGAGGTGTTCGGCGACGTGGCGGACGCGGAGGCGTTCGGCGGAATCGACAGCATCCGGATCAACGGCCGCTATGCGCGTCCGGCGCTTGCGGGCCTGCTGGCGTCGTTCGATCCGCATTTCGTCTTTTTTCCGGCGGTGTGGCCTGAAACCTGGTGCTTCGCCCTGTCAGAGATCTGGGCCTGCGGCTATCCGGCGGTGGCGTTCGACATCGGGGCCATCGCCGAGCGGATCGGCCAGACCGGCGCAGGGCTGGTTCTGCCGTTCGATCCCCACCCGGCGCGGCTGCTGCCAGCGTTGGCACGTGCCCGCATCGTTGTGGCGTCACTCACCGGGCACCGTTTCGCCATCGCCGACGAGACCTGCGACGATCCGATCACGGCATTGTTCGCTCCGCAGGCGGGTCAGCACTGTGCAGACATCAATCGTCGTCAAACAGAATGCGACTGGAGGCGCCCTTGAGGTCTTCATACTGGCCCGAGCGCAGCGCCCACAGGAACAGCGCCAGCCCACCGCCGGCCACCGTCAGGCTGGCCAGAATGAGCCACAGCATGACGTTCATGATTTTCCCCGCTGGCGCAGCCGCAGGCTGTTGCCCATCACCAAAAGCGACGAAAGCGACATCGCCGCCGCCGCAAGCCACGGCGTGACATAACCGGCAGCAGCCACCGGCACCACCAGCACGTTATAGCCAATCGCCAGCACCAGATTCTGCCGCATCACAAGCCGCGCCCGCCGCGCCATGCCGATCGCTGCCACCACCGGCGCCAGCTTCCGTCCCTGAAACACCAGATCCGCCACCGTCTGGCTGATTTCCGCAGCGGTTGCCGGCGACATCGACACATGCGCCGCCGCCAGGCATGGGCCATCGTTCAGCCCATCGCCCACCATCAGCACGCGATGCCCAGCAGCACCCAACGCCTCCACCAACGCCATCTTGTCGGCCGGAAGGCAGCGCGCCTGCCAATTCGCAATCCCCAGTGCCGCGGCGGCCCGGCGCACCGGCGCTTCACGGTCGCCAGACAGCAAATGAATCCGCAGCCCCATGCCCATCAACGCGGCCACCGTGGCCGCCGCGTCGCTGCGATAGGCTTCGGCAAAGGCAAAGCGCACCGGCTGCTGCCCGGGCACCCGCAGCCAAAGCTCGGCATGGTCGTCAGCCTCCGCCTCAACCGCGCAGAAATCCCGACTGCCGAGACGGATCTCGCCGTCCGCCCCCATCAGATTCAGCCCTTGGCCGGGATGCTCGATCACGCCCGCCGCAGGTGCCATCCGCCCGGACGCCGCCACCAGCGCGCGCGCCAGCGGATGCCGGCTGGACGCGGCCAGTGACGCCGCCAATCCAAGCGATGCCGTGTCCGGCGTGCCGACCAGCGCCAGTTCGGCCTCGCTCAACGTGCCGGTCTTGTCGAACACCACTGTGTCGATCTCCGCCAGTCGCTCCAGTGCCGTGGCGGATTTCAGCAGCGTGCCGGTGCTGAACAACGCCCCGGTGGCAATCACCTGCGCCGCCGGCACCGCCAGCGCCAGCGCACAGGGGCAGGTGATGATCAGCACGGCGCAGGCGATCAGCAACGCCTCGCCAGCCGGCATGTGCATCACGAACACCCAGAACAGGAAGGTCAGCGTCGCGCACAGATGCACCGCCGGCGCATACCGCCGCGCCACCCGGTCGGCCAGCACCACAAAACGGCCCCGCTTGCCCTCCGCCGCCTCGATCAGCCGCGCCATCTCGGCCAGCAGCGTGCCTTCGCCGGTGGCCGTGGCGCGCATCGTGATGGCGTCGCCCAGATTGACCATGCCGGCGAACACAAGCCCGCCCGGCCCAGCCCGCTCCGGCAGGCTCTCGCCGGTCACCAGCGCTGGGTCCAGCATCGCCGCACCCGTCTCGATCACCCCGTCCACGCCAACCCGCTCGCCCATGCCGACGAGCACGACATCGCCCTGCGCCACGGATTGCACAGCCATCCGGCGCACCGTGCCGTCCGGTTGCAGCACCGCCACATCGCCGTCCCGCAACGCCAGCAACCGCTCGGCGGTCGCACGCGCCAACCCACGGGCGCGATGATCCAGCACCCGGCCGATCAGCAGAAAGAACAGCAGCGTCACGGCGCTGTCGAAATAGGTGTGCGAGCCGCCCTGGATCGTCTCGGACAGGCTCATCGCACTCACCAGCAGCACGCCCACGCTGATCGGCACGTCCATATTGGTGCGACCATGCCGCAGCGCCGCCCAGGCCGACCGAAAAAACGGCAGGCCCGCATACGCGATGGCCGGCAGCGAGATCAGCGCAGACACCCAATGCAGCAGCGAGCGCGTCGCCGGCCCCATCCCCTCGGACAGCCCGGCCCAGATCCCGATCGACAGCAGCATCACGTTGCCGGCGGCAAACCCCGCCACCGCCAGCGCCCGGATCAGCGCCCGCTCTGTGCGATCGGTCTCGTGCTGTTGCCGCCCGGCGTTGAAGGGCACCAGCCGATAGCCCAGCCGCTCCACCACGCCCACCAGCCGATCGGCCTCGCTCGCCTCACCGCGCCACACCAGACGCAGACGGCAGGTGGTCATATTGATCCGCGCCTGCTCCACACCCGGCTCGCGCTGCAAAACCTGTTCGATCAGCCACACGCAGGCGCCGCATTGCACGCCGTCCACGGTCAAATTCAGCTCCAGCGCGCCATCCGGACGGCTGATGATGCACCGCAGAATATCATGCCGCTCCGCCACATCCGGACGCGGCGCGCGCAATGCGGGGTCAAGCTGGCGGCGCTGGTAGTAATCATCCAGCCCCAGCCCGCTGATGGTCTGAAAGGCCGCCGCACACCCGCTGCAACAAAAGGCGTCACCGCCCGCGCATGGCTCACCGCAATGGCGGCAGCGGCCGGCCACCATCCCCGGCGCGCGTTCAATCGCGCCGTTTGCGACACTCACTTCAGCAACACCCGCCGTGTCGCGCTGAGCGTCTTGCCATCCACCGCCACCCGCAACATCAGGTCCCAGTTGCCCTGCTGCGGCAGCACCTCATCAGCGCGGTAAATGCCGGGTCCAGCCTCCACGAATGTCGGATGCATTGTCTGCGGCGGCCCCAGAGGCCGCAACGCCGTGGCGGTGATGGAGGCGTGTTCGAGCGGCTTCCCGTCGGGGCCATTCAGCACCAGCACCGGACGACCGGACTCCGTGCTTGCCTGCACACCCCAGCCGAGCGCCGCCTGGCGGGTGGCCTTCTCCAGCACCTGATCATAGCGGTTGCTGGTGCCGAAATCGTCCTGCACCGCATCACCGGGATAACTGCTGATCGCAGCCCAGGCGAGGATGCTGTTCACCACGACCACGAAGCCCAGGCTCAACGTCACGGCCAGCGGAAACATGCGCCACAGCGACCGCCGGGGCGGCGGCGGCGGGGTGGGCATGAAGCTGTTCGGATTGATTGCGTTCATCTGTGTGCCACCCTCTTCAACGATTGGACCCGGCCGCGCTGGCCGGCCCGTGGAATGCGCCGGTATGGGTCGTCGTCTCACCGGTCCGGCTGTCATGCAGCGTGAACACCACCGGATGAGCCGCCCCCTGGTCCGGGGCCATCAGCAGCACCCGGAAGCTGCCCACCAGATCCGCGCCCACCGGCAGGCGCAGAACCGCAATGCGTTCCACATTGTTTTCGGCCAGCGCCATCGTGCCGTCCCGAAGCCCGGACAGGCTCAATTCGAACACCGTGTCGGCCTGGGTCTTGTTGGCAATCTTGATGGTATAGGCGTTGCGCACCTGGCCGTCAGCCTGGCGGACAAACAAAGGCGCGCGATCCTGCAACACGGACAGCTCGATCGTTGGCCGGTTGGCCAAAGCAATCACCATCACCAGCACCGCAATCAGCATCGCCGAGGCATAGATGATCGTGCGTGGCCGCAGCAGCTTGATCGGCTCGTGCCGCCCGGCCGCCTTGGCCGACTGACGGGCCAGACTGTCCCAGGTGATGAGCCACGGCTTGCGCTCGGTGCGGGCCATCACGTCGTTACACGCATCGATGCACAGGCCGCAGCCGATACAGCCCAGCTGCACGCCGTCGCGGATGTCGATACCGGTTGGGCACGCCGTCACGCAGGCGCCGCAATCGATGCAGTCGCCGAGCTTTTCCGTTGCCTGCGCCTTCACATGCCCACGCTTCTCACCGCGCCAGCCCTGATAGGTGACGATGAAGCTCTGCTCGTCGAACATCGCCGCCTGAAAGCGGGGCCATGGGCACATATATGTGCACACCTGCTCCCGCGCCCAGCCGGCCAGCAGATAGGTCAGGGCGGTGAACAGCCCGACGAACACATACACCTCCGACGAGGCCGTGCCGGTCCAGAACTCCCGCACCAGACTGGGCGCGTTCACGAAATACATGATCCACGCGCCGCCGGTCCAAAACGCGATCCCGACCCAGAGCCCGTGCTTCAGCACCTTGCGCCAGACCGTATCCAACGTTGTCGGCTGCGCGTCCCGCCGCATCCGGGCGTTGCGATCGCCCTCAATGGTGCGTTCCACCCACATGAACAAATCGGTCCACACCGTCTGCGGGCAGGTGAAGCCGCACCACACGCGGCCAAACAGGCTGGTGACGAGGAACAACCCCACCGCCCCCAGGATCATCAGCCCGGTCAGGTAGTAAATATCCTGCGGCCAGAACACGAGATTGAAGATGTAGAAACGCTCATTGAAGATATCCAGCAACAGCGCCTGATCCGGCCGGCCAATCCCCCGATCCCACCGTATCCAGGGCAGAACGTAATAAACACTGAGGCAAAAGATCAGCACCGCCCATTTGAGGCGCCGCACCGGGCCATGCACGGCCTTGGGATAAACCCGGATACGATTGGCATACAAATGCTCTCCAGCGGCTTCACGCTGCAGTTGAAGCTTGCGATCGACAGCACTGATCTTGCCCATTCTACCTTACTCGCCGCCGCCAAGATCGTGGACATACAAGGCCAGCGTCTTGATTGTCGCCACATCCAGACGCGTGTTCCAGTTCGGCATCACGCCCATATGCGGCTGGTTGATCTGGCCCACCACGGCTGCCCGCGTGTCGCCATACAGATGCACCCGGCTTGTCAGATTCGGCGCCCCGACAGCCCGGCCGCCTTTGCCCTCCTCGCCATGGCACGCGGCGCAGTTCTCAGCGAACAACGCCTTGCCTGCCGCCACATCGGCCGGCTTGGCATTCGGCGTCGGCTGGCCATACAGCGTCATCACGAAGTCAGCCACCTGATCGATCTCGGCCGGCTTCAGAATGCCGCCCACGCCAAAGCTGGGCATCACGCTGTTGCGCGCCTGGTCCAACCCGTTGCGGATGCCATAGGTCAGGGTCTGCTGGATATCTTCCAGCGTTCCGCCCCAGATCCACGACCCTGCCGCCAAGGCCGGATAGCCAATGCTGCCGCCGCCGCCCGCGCCATGACACGCCTGGCAGTTGTTGGCGAAGTTGATCCGCCCCGCCGTGCGCGCCGCCGCCATCAGTTCCGGATCGGCCCGGATCTGCTGAAACGACATCGTGGAAATCCGGTCCATCACCCCGGCCCGCTGGCTGGCAACCACCTTGAGGTCACGTGCCACATTGGCGCGCGTCGACGAACCCAGCACGCCATGCCAATAGGTGGTGCCCAACGGGATGGACGGGAACAGCACGAACCACACCATCGCCCACACGATGCAGGTGAGCCACACATACAGCCACCATTTCGGCAGCGGATTGTTCAGCTCCTTGATGCCGTCCCAGTCATGGCCGGTGGTCTCCACGCCGGTCACGCTGTCTCTCTCGATTTCAGTTGTCATTTACCTGCCTCCACCCGGTCGTCCTCAAGGGGAATAAGACCGTGCCGCTCGACGCTGGCCTTGCGGCCAGGCCAGTAGGTCGTCACGAAGATCGCCACGAACACAGCAACCATGGCCACAATGCCGTAGAGCTGCATCCAGTCGATGACCGCCCAGATCACACTCATTGCTGCAGACTTTCCGTGCTGGTGTCAGCGAAGTCGACCATCGTGCCGAGCACCTGCAGATAGGCCACCAACGCATCGAGTTCAGTGGCGCGCTTGCCGTTGCCAGGCACCATGTTGGCCTTCGGGTAGCGCGTCATCAGCGCTGCCGTGTCCGCCTCGGGGTTCGCCTGGGCCTGAAGATCGTCCCGCGCACTTGCCACCTGCTCGTCGGTGTAAGGCACGCCCACCTGACGGTTGGTGCGCAGATGCTGCTCGATCATCCGGTCGTCCACCGTCGTCTCCGCCAGGAACGCGTAAGACGGCATCAGCGTCTCCGGCACCAGGGCGCGCGGGTTGGCCAGATGGGCATACTGCCAATCGTTCGAGTAACGACCGCCAACACGCGCCAGATCAGGCCCGGTGCGCTTGGAGCCCCATTGGAACGGATGGTCATACATGCTCTCGGCCGCCAGGCTGTAGTGGCCGTAACGCTCCACTTCGTCCTTCAGGCTGCGGATCTGCTGGCTGTGGCACAAGTAGCAGCCTTCGCGCACATAGATGTTGCGGCCCATCAGTTCGAGCGGCGCGTAGGGCCGGATGCCCTTCACGTGCTCCACGGTGGTCTCGATCGTGAACAAGGGCACAACCTCGACGATGCCGCCGATGGTGATGGTGACGAGCGACAGGATCAGCAACAGGATCGCGTTGCGCTCGATGGTCGCGTGGGTGAAACGTCCGCCGAACATGGCCTTACTCCCCCGCCATCAGGGCGCCGGCCGGCAGCCCGGCTGGGCGTGCCGCGGGACCGCGGATGGTCATGAACATGTTGAACGCCATCATTATTGCTCCGGCCAGGAAGAAGAGACCGCCGATCATGCGGATGATGTAGTACGGATGGACGGCAACCACGGATTCCACGAACGAATACTGAAGGAAACCGAAGCTGTCATAAGCGCGCCACATCAGGCCCTGCATGATGCCAGACACCCACAACGCGCTGATGTAGAACACGATGCCGAGCGTCGCGATCCAGTAATGCCAGGACATCAGGCGCTGCGAATACATCGCCTCACGTTTCCACAGCACCGGAATCAAGTAGTACATCGCGCCAAAGCAGATGAACGCCACCCATCCCAACGCGCCGGAATGCACGTGGCCGATGCCCCAGTCAGTATAGTGGCTCAGCGAGTTGACGGTGCGGATCGACATCACCGGCCCCTCGAAGGTGGCCATGCCATAGAAGCCCACGGCGGTGACGGAGAAGCGCAGGCCAGGGTTGGTGCGCAGCTTGTCCCACGCGCCGGACAGCGTCATCAGGCCGTTGATCATCCCGCCCCAGGACGGCATCCACAGCATGATCGAGAACGCCATGCCGAGCGTCTGCGTCCAATCCGGCAGCGACGTATAGTGAAGATGATGCGGACCGGCCCAGATATAGAGGAAGATCAAGGACCAGAAATGCACGATCGACAGGCGATACGAAAAGATCGGGCGGTCAGCCGCCTTGGGAATGAAGTAATACATCATGCCCAGGAAGCCCGCGGTGAGGAAGAAGCCCACGGCGTTGTGGCCATACCACCACTGGATCATCGCATCCTGCACGCCCGAGAACGCCGAATAGCTCTTGGCGCCGAAGAACGACACCGGCACCGCCAGGTTGTTGCCGATATGCAGCACGGCCACGGTGATGATGAACGCCAGATAGAACCAGTTGGCGACATAGATATGCGGCTCCTGCCGCTTCAGCAGGGTGCCCACGAAGATAACGCCGAACAGCACCCAGATGACGGTCAGCCAAAGGTCCAGATGCCATTCCGGCTCGGCGTATTCCCGGCTCTGGCTGAAACCCATCACATAGCTGAGCGCTGCCATGACGATGAAAAACTGATAGCCCCAGAACACGAAATTCGCGAGCGCGGTGCCGCCGAACAACCGGGCGCGGCAGGTGCGCTGCACCACATGCATGCCGGTGCCGAACAGCATCGAGCCACCGAACGCAAAGATGGCGGCCGAGGTGTGGACAGGCCGGAGCCTGCCGAAATTGGTGAAGGAATAGCCGAGATTGAAATCAGGCCAAGTGAGTTCCAGGGCCAGATACAACCCAACAGTGAATGCGATGATCGCCCAGAACATCGAGGCGATCATGAATTTGCGAACAACCTCCTCGTTGTAATCCACTGGTGCGTGCAGCGCCGCCGGCCGCGACATCGCAGCCGTGCCTGCTGTCATTGCCAGGTCAACCATGCTCGGCATGCTCCTGCTTTGCGGCGTCCAGCTGGTCGTAATGGCGCTTGATCAGGCTGAAGCCGAAAATGGCTGCGAAGGCGGTGAGGCTCGCGCCGAACAGAGCCATCTCCGAATCCATGGCGCGCGACGCGATGAGAAGGCCAAACAGGCCCATCGGCACCATCATCGCCCCCACAATAACGTTTCCTGGTTCGTGCTTCATACGCGTACCCCTTGGTCGCCGGCTGTCATCAGATGGGGCAATGTTGCACATCGATGCGTCCCTGGAATTGATACAGGTCAAAGACAGCGGACGCTGAAAGCTCCAATGAAAATCGAAATGAATCAGATATGACCGATCATTTGCAGATGCTGCTGGCGTTGTGCGGGCCTGATGGGCCTGGCAATGGCGCTGCCCTGTTCGCAGCGTTGTTCACGGCAGGGCTGCTGGGCAGCGTGGTGCATTGCGCGCCCATGTGCGGCCCGTTCGTGCTGGCGCAGGTCTCAAGCCGGATGCAACGGATCAGTGCAGCGCATCTGTGCGAGCGGCAGCGGCTGACGCAGGGCGTTCTGCTGCCCTATCATGCCGGTCGCCTGTCGATCTACGCCCTGCTCGGCGCCCTGGCGGCAGCCTCAGGCGGCCTCGCCGGCGCCTTGCCAGGGGCGCAGTGGCTGCCGAGCGTGCTGCTGATCCTGGGCGCCATGCTGTTCCTGTCGCAGGCCACGCGGCGGCTTTTCCCCGGCTGGCGACCGTTTGGCAGGCTGGCATCGCAAGGTGCTGCCCCCTGGGCGACGAAAATCGCAACGCTGGCCCGCCGAATCGACCGAACCCGACCGGCAGGCGGATTTTTACTGGGTGCCGTACTGGGCTTCCTGCCCTGCGGATTTCTCTATGCGGCCCTCGCGGTTGCCGCCTCCACCGGCGCGCCCTGGCGCGGGGCGGTGGCGATGCTGGCGTTCGGGCTTGGCACCGCCCCAAGCCTGATGGTCGTGGGCGTGGCCGGACAGGCCGGCGGACGGGCCTGGAGCCGGGCCATGACCGCACTCGGCCCGCCGCTGCTGCTGCTCAACAGCGTCGTTTTGTTCGTGCTCGCCTTCGCCCGGCTGGCCCAGCCGGGATAATCAGCCAGGATAATCAGTCGATCATCATCAAATTCGCATTGCCCCCGGCCGCCGCCGTATTGGTGCTGATGGCACATTCGCGCACCAGGAATTCGAGAGGGTAACACCCCGTGGCATTGGCCACGTAGACCGGAACAATCGGGCCATCCCGCTGCGCCAGAACGCCCCCAAGCGCGCGCAATCCGGCCTGATCGCCGTCGTACAACACCACATCGCACGGGGCCGCCAGAACATCCGCCACTTCCTGCACGCATCCCGCGACCGGCCCCGGCAGCACGCCAAGCGCCCCCATCCGCACACTCGCCCGATTCCCGGTGGCCAGCACGGCACCGACCTGAACCAGCAGGGCATCGCGGCTGGCGGCGATGCACGCCACGATGCCACGCGGCGCGATTCGGTATTCGTTGCGCTCGCCAACAGGACCATCCAGTTCCAGCGCCACGCCGCGCAGCGTTTCCACCAGATCGGACGCAAACACCCGCGCTGCATCGGTCTTGCCAGCCTGCGCGAGCCACTCCGCCCACACCGCCGCCACAGCCGGGGCGGCACCGCGTGGCAGGCACGACGACGGCCGCTCCCGCATCAACCGGCACAGATACAGCGGCCCACCCGCCTTCGGCCCGGTTCCCGACAGTCCATGCCCGCCGAACGGCTGCACGCCCACCACGGCGCCCACCAGGTTGCGGTTCACATAGATGTTGCCGGCCTGGCTGCGCGCCGTCAGCCGCGCAATCGTCTCGTCGATGCGGCTGTGGATGCCGAAGGTGAGGCCATAGCCGGTGGCATTCACCGCATCGACCACCGGCTCCATCTGCTCGCGCGCGAAGCGAACCACATGCAGCACCGGCCCGAACACCTCCGCACCCAGGTCAGACAGGCTGCCAAGCTCGATGATCGTCGGCGGCACGAAGGTTCCGTGGGCGCAGATCGACGGCAGCTTCATCTGGTGCAGCCTGAATCCCTTCAGATCCATCTCCGCGATATAGGCCAGGATCGAGTCGCGCGCCTCGGCGGTGATGACCGGGCCGACATCGGTGGCCAGCCAATCCGGATTGCCGATCTCCATCTCGGCCAACGCGCCCGTCAGCATCGCCAGAATCCGGTCCGCCGCGTCCTCTTGCAGACACAGCACCCGCAACGCCGAACAGCGCTGCCCGGCGCTGTCGAACGCGGAGGTCAGCACATCGGACACCACCTGCTCGGCCAGAGCCGACGAATCGACCACCAGCGCGTTCTGCCCCCCGGTCTCGGCGATCAGCGGAACCGGCGCCCCGTCATCGCCCAGCCTTGTGGCGATCTGGCGCTGGATCAGCCGCGCCACCTCCGTCGAGCCGGTGAACACCACGCCCTGCACGCGCCAATCGGCCACCAGCCGCGCCCCCACATCGCCGGCGCCGGGAACAAGCTGCACAATGTCCGCCGGCACCCCCGCCTCATGCAGGATCGCCACCGCCTGGGCTGCGATCAGCGGCGTCTCCTCGGCAGGCTTGGCGAGCACGGCATTGCCCGAAGCCAACGCCGCCGCGACCTGGCCCATAAAAATCGCCAAAGGGAAATTCCACGGCGAAATACACACCACCACGCCAAGCGGCTCATGGCT
This sequence comes from Acetobacteraceae bacterium, assembly GCA_040399685.1. Taxonomy (GTDB): domain Bacteria; phylum Pseudomonadota; class Alphaproteobacteria; order Acetobacterales; family Acetobacteraceae; genus CAIQQQ01. Next base: position 264,548 of record JBBART010000001.1, on the reverse strand, counting down.
GCCGGACGGATAATGATCCCGCAGATCGGCTGCGTAATACCGCAGGAAATCAACCGCCTCGCGGATTTCAGCAACGGCGTTGGAATAGGATTTGCCGGCCTCGCGCACGATCAAACCAATCAGGTCCGGCACTCGCGTTTCCAGGATATCCGCCGCCCGCAGCAGATAGCCGGCGCGAACAGCCGGCGGCGTCGCAGCCCAGGCCGGTGCTGCGCCAACCGCCACCGCCACCGCCTGATCGACACAGGCCGCATCCGCCTCCACGACCGTTCCCACCCGATCCTGATGATCGGCCGGATTGCGCACATCGCGCCCCAGCCCTGGCGCCCCTGCGTGCCACACGCGGCCGGCATTGGCGCGGATCGCCGCGGCCAGCGCTGCGATCTGGTGCTCGTTGGCCAGATCGATCCCCGCCGAATTGCGCCGTCCCGGACCAAAGATATCACGCGGCAAGGCAATGCCCGGATGCGGCGCCCCGATCGGGAGACTGGCCGCCACCAGCGCCACCGGATCAGCCGCCAGTTCCGCCACCGACACCGCCGGATCCTGAATACGATTGACGAACGACGAATTGGCGCCGTTTTCCAACAGCCTTCGCACCAGATACGCCAGCAGCGTCTCATGCGGGCCAACCGGGGCATAGATCCTGCACGGCCGGTTCAGCCTGTCCGCACCCACCACCTCCTCATACAGAGGCTCGCCCATGCCGTGCAGGCACTGGAATTCGTAATCGCCCATTTGAAACCCATCGCCCGCCATGGCGTGGATGGCGGCGGCGGTATAGGCGTTGTGAGTGGCGAATTGCGGAAAGATCTCAGCCGGCGCCGCCAACAGCTGCCGGGCGCAGGCGAGATAGGACACATCGGTATGCACCTTGCGGGTGAACACCGGAAAGTCCTCCAGCCCGTCCATCTGGGCGCGCTTGATCTCGCTGTCCCAATAGGCGCCCTTCACCAGGCGCACCATCAGCCGATGGCCCGAGCGGCGGGCCAGATCAATCAGGCAGTCCAGCACGAACGGCGCCCGCTTCTGATAGGCCTGCACCACAAAGCCGATGCCGTCCCACCCATCCAGTGTCGGCTGGAAGCACAGCGCCTCCAACAGGTCGAGCGACATTTCCAGCCGGTAGGCTTCCTCCGCGTCAATGTTGAGGCCGATGTCATAGCCGCGCGCCAGCACCGCCAACGCCCGCAGGCGCGGCAACAGTTCCGCCATCACCCGCTCCCGCTGCGCCCGCACATAGCGCGGATGCAGGGCCGACAGCTTGATGGAAATCCCCGGCCCCGCCACAACGCCACGTCCGGCCGATGCCGCCCCGATGGCGTGGATCGCCTTCTCGTATTCGGCATAATACCGCAGCGCGTCCTCCTGCGTGACCGCCGCCTCGCCCAGCATGTCATAGGAATAGCGAAACCCGACAGCCTCCAGCCGACGGCTGTTCGCCAACGCCGCGTCAATCGTCTGCCCGGTGACGAACTGCTCGCCCATCATTCGCATCGCCAGGTCCACCCCCTTGCGGATCACCGGCTCCCCGCTGCGCGCGATCAAACGCCCCAGCGCGTGCGACAGCCCGCCTTCGCTGCTGGTGGCCACCAGTCTTCCCGTCACCACCAGCCCCCAGGTGGCGGCATTGACGAACAGGGACGGCGAATGCCCCACATGGGCGTGCCAGTCGCCATGGGCGATCTTGTCGCGGATCAGCGCGTCCCGCGTCGCCCGGTCCGGAATCCGCAGCAACGCCTCGGCGAGGCACAGCAGCGCCACCCCCTCCTGGCTCGACAGCGAATATTCCCGCACCAGCCCCTCAACAGCGCCGCGCGTGCCCTTCGCGCGCAGGGCCTCCACCAGCCGCCGCGCCAAAGCCTCGGCCTGCGCAACCACGGCCGGCGGCAGCGTTGCCCGTTCCAGCAAGGCCCGGACGCATTCAGCCTCCCCCGCCCGCGTATGGGCGGTGACGGCGTCACGCAGGGGGGATTGTCGACGCTCGATGATCGGCATCACGCAGGCTCCTGGCTGAAGGAACGCTGCCTTGCACGGTGCAGCCGGGCGGGGGGGAGACAAGTCTCCTCCCCCGCCCGCCGTCGTCAAATCTCCCGGCGCTGCATCATGCCGGCCATGTTCTCCGCCTGCCTTATCGCCAGCGACACGATGGTCAGCGTCGGGTTGCACGCGGCACCCGAGGTGAACTGGCTGCCATCGGACACGAACAGGTTCTTGACGTCATGCGTCTGGCCGAACTTGTTCACCACGCCGTCGCGCGGCTTCTCGCTCATCCGGTTGGTGCCCATGTTGTGGGTGCTCGGATACGGCGTCGTGTTGATCACCCGCGTGGCGCCCACCGCGTCATAGATCCCGGCCCCCTGGGCAAAGCCGTGCTTGCGCATGGCGATGTCGTTGGGATGATCGTCGAAATGCACGCTCGCCACCGCCAGGCCGTTCTTGTCCTTGGCCACCGGGTCGAGTGTGACGCGGTTGGTCTCGCGCGCCATGTCCTCGCCCACCAGCCACATGCCGGCCATGTTCGGATAATCCTCCATCGCCGAACTGAAGCTGCGGCCCCAGCCGCCAGGCTCAAGGAACGCCGCCATGAACGGCAGGCCGAGCGAGAGCGTCTCCATCTCATAGCCGCCCACAAACCCACGCTTGGTGTCATGCCGCGCCTCATCGCGCACGATGCCGGCCATGGTGGTGCCGCGATACATATGCACCGGCTTCTCGAACGTGGCGTAAACGCTGGCCGTCATGTGGCGCATATAGTTGCGCCCCACCTGGCCCGACGAGTTCGCCAAACCATCTGGGAACATCGAAGACGCCGAGTTCAACAGCAGACGCGGGCTTTCGATCGAATTGCCGGCCACCGCCACCACACGCGCCTTCTGGCGCTGGGTGACGCCCTTCTCATCGAGATAGACAACCCCCGTCACCTTGCCGCCGGCATCATGCTCCACCTTGAGCACCATGCTGCGCGGCCGCACCTCCATGTTGCCGGTGGCCTCGCCATTGGGGATCTCGCTGACCAGCGTGGACCATTTCGCCCCGGACTTGCAGCCCTGAAAGCAGAACCCGATCTGCTGGCACGCCCCCCGCCCGTCCCGCGGCTGGCTGTTGATGGCCATGTTGCCGCTGTGGAAGTCCTTATAGCCCATCTTCTTCGCACCGGCCGCCAACACCTTGTAGTTGTTGTTGCCTGGCAGGCGGGGAATGCCGTTGGTGCCGGTCACACCCATCTTCTGCTCGGCCTTGGTGTAGTAAGGCTCCAGCTCGGCCAGCGTGATCGGCCAGTCATGCAGATTGGCGCCGGCCACCTCGCCATAGGTGGTGCGGGTCTTGAACTCATGCTCCTGGAAGCGCAGCGACGCACCGGCCCAATGCGTCGTGGAACCGCCCACCGCCTTGACGATCCAGGCAGGCAAATTCGGGAAATCCTTCGCCACCCGCCAGCTGCCGGACGTGGTGCGCATGTCCGTCCAGGCGAGCTGGGCAAAACTCTCCCACTCGTCGTTGATGAAATCCTGCGTCTCGTGGCGTCCGCCGGCTTCGAGGATCACCACCTTCACGCCGCGCTGCGCCAGTTCGTTGCCCAATGTGCCGCCGCCGGCGCCGGAGCCGATGATGCAGACAACGGTGTCGTCGTTCAGATCGAATTTCGCCATGTTCGTTGTCCCCCTTAAACCGTCGGCAGCCAGTCGATGTCGTCAAAGCCGCGGGTGATGTAGCCACCCTTGTCGGCCGAGGCGCCCTCGTAGCCGAATTTCGGCCACAGCTCCTTTTGGTTGTAGAGCGACACAACAAGGTCTCCGCGCAGCTTGGCGAAGAACGGCGTGTGCGAAATGCCGTGCAGCAACGCCACCCGATCGGCCTCCCAGTTCACCGCAAGATAGTTGGCGGCCTGGAAGCGGGCGGCGGCATCCTCATCCAGCCGCGCCACGCCGCCGGTCAGCATCGCCTTCTTGCCGGCATCGGCGGCGAGCGCCTCATACGACGCACAGGCGACGATATAGTATTTGTCAGCCAGATGATCGTGCGGGAAAATATCGCGCGCCATCTTCACCAACGTCGCCATCTCATGCGGCGTCAGGTTCTTGCCAGCCTGCGCCCACGCGGCGTCAGACGAAATCCCCACGCCCACCGCAAGGGTGGCCGCCGCCGGAGCGGCCGCGGTGGTCTTCAGAAATCCGCGCCGGCTCAAGGCCTCCGGCTTGTCGATGTCCTTCATGGTCGGTCCTCCAGAACCTGTTCTTGTTGTCAGCGATACCGGCCGTGCTTTTGCAGCACTTCGATGCGGTACCCGTCGGGGTCAGTGACGAAGAAAAACTTCGCCAGCAGATGGCCTTCGTGGTGGAACTCCTTCACCGGGTTCGGATGCAGCCCCTCCGCCACGAAGCGGGCATGCTCGGAATCAAGGTCATCGACCACAAAGGCAATGTGGCCATAGGCGTCACCATGAACATAAGGCTCGGTGCGGCCTGCATTGACCGTCAGTTCCAACTCGAAATCACTCTCGCCGGTCTTGAGATAGAGCAAGGTGAAGTCATCGAAGGGCAGGCGCTGGGCCACTTTCATGCCGAAGGCGCGGTCGTAGAAATCAAGCGACCGTGCTTCGTTCAGCACGCGGATCATGGAATGAATCGGCTTGGCCATCAGCGTTGCTCCTTCAGCCAGGCGATGATGGTCTGCCGCACCGCCGGGTCATCCTGGCGATAGGCCATGACCGAACCAGGAAACATCGCCTGTGGATTGGTCAGATAGAAATCGAGGGTGGCTTCATCCCAGACGATGCCGGAATTCACATAGCCTTCGGTGTAGGCGAACCCGGCAAGGCTGCCGGCCCGCCGGCCCATCACGCCATGCAGGTTCGGCCCCTGGCGCGGGCCTCCGTCCACACTCGCCACGTGGCACGTGCCGCATTGGCGAGCGAACAAGGTGGCCGCATCCACCACCTGTGGCGTTGTCGGCACAGTGAACTGGGCCTGTGCTACCCGCGGTAGTCCAATCACCCCCAACACCACGGCCGCGAAGGCCATCGCGGTCATTTGACCCATTCTGCTTCCCCCGGGCGATTGTCGCTTGGGAAACTCTATGGAGGGTCGATTCAATCGCGGTAGTATCAGGCTACGACAGCGATGTTTTCGCGGGCCAACCTGGCGGCCCGCGCCAGCCGCTCCGCCACCTGGGCCGCATGCAGATCCTGATGCCGCAGATAATGCTGGCACGTCACGCGCAGGAAAGACGCCAGATTGGCCACCTCGCCCTGCTGGGACAGCACTTCGTCATAAAGAACGCCGATGAAGCGGGCCACCGTCATCTGCTCTTTCTGGGCGATTTCCTCGAGCGTTTCCCAAAACGCTGCTTCCAGGCGGATGGACGTGGCGTGGCCGTGCACCCGCACAGCACGGGTTTCAGCGGCGTAGCTGGCATGATCCTGCGACCGAAACAGACAGCACATGTTCTTCTCCGACATTTCGCTGGGGGGCCAACGCGCTCCCGGGATGACGATTGCAGCATACAGCCCATCCCGCAATGCCCCGTGCGAAGCAGCGTCGCTGGAACCAGCCGGCCGCACGGTCACCCGGCCAGCATCGCGGCCCCCAGAACAATCGCCACGGCCAGCAGCAACACGCCGGCCACTGTCCATTGTCCCAGCATCTCGTCCATGCGGACGAACAGATCGGCCCGGGCGCGCACCACGGTGGCCAGCCGCTCGGCCACCACCACCACATCGCCTTCCGGAACACGCGGCAGCCTGCCCCCCCAACGCCCCAACGCGATGGCCAGCACGCCGCCGAGCAGAAGCGGCCAGATCGCCGACCACACTGCCCCGGGCGCCAACATGCCAATCGCCGCGACATCCCACAGCACGGCCATGACGCACCAGGGAACCGCAACGGCCGCGAACCCAGCCGCCAACCACACCCCAGACAGTCGCACGGGCGCCGATGCCGTGGCATCCACCGCCGTCACGGTCGCCAGAAGCCGCATGAAATGCAGCATCAGCAGCGCCGTCCCGACCGATGACAGCGTGCCCAGCAGACCCACCACGCCGCTGCCCAATGGGGCCTTGACCATCAGTTTCGCCAAGAAACCGCCGGTCAACGGCAAGCCCGCGAGGCTCAACGACAAAACCAGGGCTGGTAGCAGAACCAGCCAAACGCGGCGCCCCCCCGAAGCGCCGGCCACGCCCACGGCCAGGAACAACGCGCCCTTCACCAGAAGGTGGTGCACCGCATAAAACGCCGCGACCAAAGCCACACCGGGGTCGCCCGCCGCCAGCCCCATGCCGAACACCGCAGCCAGCACGCCCATCTGGCTGACGGTGGAATAGGCGAGAACCGTTTTTGCGTTGCTCTGGGTGATCCCGACGGCCACCGCGAAAAAGGCCGTGCAAAACCCAACCGCCGTCAGCGCCCCCCCCCAGACCGGCAATACTGCGGCAAAGGGCAGAAACCGAATGAACCCGATGACACCCGCCTTGACGGCCACGCCGCTGAGCACGGCGGAGGCCGGAATGGGCGCTGCCGGATGCGCCACCGGCATCCAGACGTGCAACGGCACCAGCCCCATCTTGCTGCCGAAGCCCAGCACCAGCAGCGCCAGCGTCGCGGCACGCCACGGCGACCCCGGCAATGCCGCCACCGCATCGCGGATCAACAGGCTGCCGCCCGGCGTGGCCTGCGCCATGAACACGAACGCCATCAGCAGGAACGCCTCGCCCAGCACCGTCACGGCCATGTAGATGGTGCCCGCACGCTGGGCGCGCGCCGTGCCGTCATGCGCCACCAGCCCATAGGCGGCGAGGCTGACAACGGAATACAGCAGATAGAAGCTCACCAGATCGGCCGCCATGAAGGTGCCGATGCTGCCGGTCAGCGTCAGCAGCCACCAGATGACGAACCGGCCGCGTCCCGCCTCGCCACGCAGCCAGGTCGACGCGTAAAAGCCTGCAAAAATCCACAGCAGTGCAGCCACCCCGAGCAGCAGCGCCGCCCCGGGCGCATCCAGCCCGAGGCTAAGGCCCAGCAGCGCGCGCGGCAGCACAATCGCACCGCCCTGCCCAAACAATGCCGCCACAAGCGCTGGCACCGGCGCCAGCGGCAGCAATGCCGGCACCCGCTCCCGCAGGCGAGGCGACAGATAGGCGAGCAACATCGCCACCGGCAGCGCCAGGCCGGTGGCCAACAGCAGGCCGCTCATGGCGCGCTCACCTGGGCCGCGCCAACGCGGCCGATCTGGGACAGCCATTCGGAGGGCCGCACCGGCACCAGGCCCAGCAGCAGCGCGCACAGCGCCAGCGCCAGCACCACCGCCTCCCGCCGCCGCGACACGGTGGCACACAGCGGCAACGCCAATTCCCCACCGGCCAGCGCCGGCATCAGCACGCGAAACACATAGCCGGCCGCCAGCACGCCCCCCAGCAGGATCACCACCGCCCACCACCATTGCCCCTCGCCCACCGCCGCCGCCAGCAGCATCGCCTTGGCCATGAAACCGCCACTGGGCGGCAGCCCCATCAGCGACATCCCGCTGATCCCGAAGGCCAGAACGGTCATCGGCAACACCCGGCCAAGGCCGCCAAATCCAGCAATCCGGTCATGCCCCAGCGCCTCGCCGATCAACCCGGCGGCCATGAACATGGCGGCCTTGGCGACAGCATGGGACATCGCCTGTATCACCCCCCCGGTCCAGGCAATCCCGTTCCACGACAGCGCCGGGCCAATGGCGTTGGAGGCCAGCGGAAACAACAGGAACAGATATCCGATCTGCGCCACCGTCGAATACGCCACCAGCAGCTTCAACCGCGCCTGACGCAACGCCAGAACACTGCCGAAAATGATCGCAGCCGCCCCCAGCACGCCCAGCATCTGCGCGGCCCACGGGTTTGCCAGCGCGGGCATCACGTTGAACCACAGCCGCACGATCAGGAAAAACGACCCTTTGACCACCAAACCGGACAACAGCGCGCTGGCGGCGGCCGGGGCGCCGGCATGGGCGGGCGGCAGCCAAAGATGCAGCGGGAACAAGGCCGTTTTGGCGATAAGCCCGGCCGTCATCAAGGCGGCGGCGATCCAGAGGGCAGGTTCGTCACGCACCCGCCCCGCCAACAGCCCAATGTCGAGCGTGCCATACGCGCCATACAGCAGCACCACCCCCAGCAGATAGAGCGCCGAGCCCAGCAGCGCGAACAGCAGATAGCGCAAGGCAGCCCGCAGGGTTTCCGCCTGCCCGTCCAGGCACACCAGCGGCATGGCGCCAAAGGTGAGCAGTTCCAGCGCCACATACAGGGTGAACAGATCGCCGCCGAGCCAGATGGCGTTCAGCGCGCCCCAGACCGCGATCAACAGAACCCAGAAAACCAACGGCGCGCGCGCTTCAGCCACCCCTTCCATCGCGGCAAAGACCGGCCGCGCGAACAGGGCAATGGCGCAGACAACAACCGCTGTTGTCAGAAGCATCGCCGCCGACAGCCCATCCGCCCGGAACACGACCCCAAGCGGCGGCGCCCAACCGCCCATGACATACGCAACCGGCGCGCCCGTACGCCAGACCACCACCGCGATGGCCACCGCGATGAGCCCTGAAACCGGCAGCAACGCCATGACAACGCGCTCCGCATGACGCCCGCCAAGCAGCAGCGCCAGCAGCACGCCGGCCATCGGCAGCATGATGGCCAGCACCAGCAGAAACCCGCCCGGGGTTGCAGCGCTCACCGATCAGCCCCGTCCATCACCTGAAACAACCGCCGCACCAACGCCACCGCCAGCGCCGTGGCCGAGAACGCGACGACAATGCCTGTGATCACCAACGCCTGCGGCACCGGATCCCCCTCCAACCCCGCCGCCGCACCACGCCTGGCGATCACGCCGAACAGCAGGAACACGCCGCCGCCCAGCAGGTTGAAGGCCAGGATCTTGCGCAACGGATGGGGATGCACCACCACCCCGAACAGGCCCAACCCCACCAGCGCCGCCCCGACCAGGCCGAACAGCATGGCGCCGCTCATCGCCCCGGCCCGTGATGGGGCGGGCCTGCCGCCAACAGGCCGAGAACAATGACGACGGAGAAGGTCAGCGCCGCCTCGATGGCAACAATCAGCGGCTTGGCATATCCGGCAGGATAGGACAGGAAGCCGCCCGGCCACGCGAAGCCCGCCATTCCAACCGCCAGAAACACCGCCGGCCCCGCGACAAGTGCCCGCCGCACCCATCGCGCGCGGATCGCCGGCGCAGGCAGCAACCCGGCCATCAGGGCCAGGATCCACATGGAAGCAATGACCGCCCCTCCCTGAAACGCGCCACCAGGATCGGTGGCCCCCACCCACAGGACATAGACCCCCACAACAATGCCCACCGGCGGCAGCACCCTGCCCAGCAACGCCAGCGCGCCGCCGTCAACCGCTCCGGCCGACACCTCCGGCGCGCCGCCCCAGACCATGTCCGGCGCCAACGACCACACCCCGAGCAAGGCCAGCAGCAGCACCATCTTCTCCAGCAACGTGTCGATGCCGCGATAGGCCAGCAAAACGGCGGTAACCGGATTGCCAACCCCAAGTTCCACCAGATGCGCCACCGCCGCCGGCGCAAGGCTTGGCGCCGGATCGGCCGCAAACACCACCAAAGCCGCCAAACCCGCCGCAACCAGCGCGGACAATATCCCCGCGCCGACGCGCAAGGCCGGACCAGGCTGCTCGGCCACCGACACCTTCTCGGTCGCACGCAGGCGCGAAGCGGCGGCAATGAGCACTGCGCCCGTCACGCCGCTGCCAATCGCAGCCTCCGTCAACGCCACATCCACCGCCGCCAGGCGCACCCACACAATCGCCAACAGCAGCCCCAGCACGACGAAGCCGACCACTGCGGCAAACAGGGTGCGAACGGCGATGATCGCGCCCGCAACGCCCAGCACCAGCACCGCGAGGACACTGTTCAAAACCCATCCCGCGCTCATGGCGCCTCACCACCGTGCCGCACGGCACGGGCGATCATCTGCGTGACAATGGCGCCTGACAGTTGCGCAAGCAGCCAGATGCCAACCAGCTTCACCCCGCCCCACACCCCGTCCGCCCATGGCAGCAATCCCAGCACGATCAGCCCAAGACCCAGATTATCAGCCTTGGTCAGCGCATGCAGACGGCAAAGCGGGTCCGGAAACCGCAACAGCCCCACCGTGCCGGCGAAGAAGAAAAACACGCCAGCCGTAACAGCAAGAATGGTCAGAATGTCGCGGCCGAATGTCATGTGTTCTTGATATCCTCTGGCCGTGGGCCGGGGGCATGTCGCACGAACGCCGCCGAGGCGAAGGCGGCCAACAGCGCCAACACCAGGGCCACGTCCGTCACGGCCGGCCTATCGGTTCCAGCGGCCACCAACAGCAGCGCCGCGATGCCCCCCGAGCCGAGCAATTGCGCCGCCATCATGCGGTCCGCATCGCCCGGCCCGCGCAGCACCCGCAGGAGGCCGAGCGCCACGATGGCCATCACAACAGACGCCGCCCCAATCAGGAACTCATGCATGGCCGGACCATCCGAGTGCCCGCAAGAACCGGCCCTCTTCCCTGGCAAGCCGCGCCGCCACGGGCTGGCCGACATCCAGGCAATGGATCACCAGCGCGCCCGCATGGTCGGCGCCCGATGGCACCGTGCCCGGCAGCAGGCTGGTCAGCATGCAGAACACGTCCCGCGCCACCCCCTGCGGCACCTGCGGCTGAAACAACACGAAACCCGGGCGCAGTTTCAGCTCCGGCTGCAACGCACGCCACGCCACCTCCACCCCGGCCAGCACGGATTGCACCGGAAACCGCAGCGCCAGCACCGCAATCCCCCAGACCGACAACCTCGTCGCACCCGGCGGCAGCAGCCGCAGGCTGACCCAGGTTGCCGCCACCACGGCGCACGCCGCCGCCGGCAGGTCGGCCCAGTGGGCGCCCGCCAGCATCAGCCATAGCAACAGGTAACATCCCCCCCGCGACAGCGCCGCGCCGATCACGCGACAGGCTCCTGGATGCGAAACCACGCCACATACAGCGCTGGCAGGAAAATCAGAGTGATCACCGTGCCCACCATGAAGCCGCCCATGATGGCGAACGCCATCGGCCCCCAGAAGATCGTGGCCGCGATCGGAATCAGCCCCAGCACCGTGGACACGGCGGTCAACATGATCGGCCGGAACCGCGACACGCTCGCCGCCACCACCGCATCCCACGGCGACATGCCCTCGGCGCGGTCGGTCTCGATCTGGTCGATCAAAATCACCGCGTTGCGCGCGATCATGCCGATCAGCGACAAAATGCCCAGGATCGCCACGAACCCCAACGGCCGTTGAAAAACCAGCAACGACGCCACCACGCCCGTCATGGCCATCGGCACCACGATCAGCACCAGCGCCAGCCGGCTGAAACTCTGCAACTGCACCATCAGGAACGTGATCATCAGGAACAGCATCAGCGGCACAACCGCGATCACCGATTTCCGCGACCGCTGGCTTTCCTCCACCGTGCCACCGACCGCGATATGATACCCGAGCGGCAGCCCCGCATTGAGCGCCGCCACCGTCTCCTCCAGCCCGGCCACCACGCCTTCCGGCAGCGCGCCGCCCACCACATCCGCCTGCACGGTCAAGGTCGGCACCCGGTCGCGGCGCCAGATCAGCGGGTATTCCTGCTCGAAATCAAAACTTGCCAATTGGCTCAAGGGCACGGTGCGTCCGTTCGGCAGCGGCACCTGCACGGTGCGCAACGTGGACAGCGAAACGCGCTCCTCGTCCGTGGCGCGGGTCACCACATCCACCAGATAGATCCCATCGCGGATCTGCGTCACCGGCGATCCTGTCACCACCGTGTTCAGCACGCCCGCCAAGGCCTGCGAACTCAGCCCCAGCAGCCGCGCCTGGTCCTGGTCGATGCGGATGCGCACCATGCGCGCCGGCTCCATCTAGTCGAAATTCACCTGGCGCAGGCTCGGATGGGGGGTCATCGCCCCGGCAAGCTGCAGCGCAATCTCGCGCACCTGCACAACATCCGGGCCACTCACCCGATACTGCACCGGCCAGCCGACCGGCGGCCCCAGGCCGAGCGGCGCGATCCGCGACACCACGTCTGGAAATGTGTCGGCAAGCTCGGTCTCCAGCCGCTTTTGCAGCCTTTTGCGCGCACCAACATCCTTGGAGATAACGACAAGCTGCCCAAAGAAATCATTCGGCAACTCCACCAGCAGCGGCAGATAGAACCGAATGGCGCCGCGCCCGACATAGGTGCTCCAGCTCGCCACGTCCGGATCGTTCTGCAACAGTGCGTCCAGCCGCGCCGACAGCGTTTCAGTGGCCAAAATCGATGCGTTCTGCGGCAGCCGCAGATCCACCAGCAACTCAGGCCGATCGGACGGCGGGAAGAACTGCCGCGGGATCAGTGGCGACACCACCACCGCCAGCGCGAAACACGCAACCGTCGCCCCAATCGTCACCCAGCGCCACCGCATCCCAGCGAGCACAAAGCCCCGGAACACATGCAGGATCTTGCTGGGCTTGGCCGCCACATTCATATCCGGCCGCTTCAGCAACGCCGCCCCCAGCAACGGCGCGAACAGCACCGCCACCACCCAGGACATGATCAGCGCGATCCCGTTCACCGCAAAGATCGAGAACGTGTATTCCCCCGCCGAACTTTTCGCGAACCCAATCGGCACGAACCCCGCCGCCGTCACGAACGAGCCGGTCAGCATCGGAAACGCCAGCGTCTTGTAGGCAAACGTCGCGGCCTGAACCTTGGTGTCACCGGCCGCCAACCGCGACGTCATGGCATCGATCGTGGTCATGGCGTCATCGACCAGCAGACCCAGGGCGATGATCAGCGCGCCAAGTGAAATCCGTTGCAGGTCGATCCCGAACATCTGCATGAACGGAAACACCACCGCCAGCGTCAACGGAATGGACAGCGCCACCACCGCCCCCGCCCGCAGGCCAAGGCTGACGATGCTCACCGCCATGATGATGACAATCGCCTGCCACAGAGACGTGGTGAAGTCGCTGATGGCGTGATCCACCACATGCGGCTGGTCGGCCACCAGAACCGGCTCGATCCCCACCGGCAGATCGGCCACAATTTCGGCCATCGCCTGTTCGAGGTTGTGCCCCAGCGCCAGAATGTCGCCGCCCTCGCGCATGGCGATGCCCAGGCCGATCGCCGTCTTGCCGTTGACGCGAAACATCGGCTGCGGCGGATCGGCAAAGCCGCGCCTGATGGTGGCGATGTCGCGCAGCCGGATCATCCGCCCGCCCGCGACGAAATTGATGTCGCGCAGATCCTGCTCGGATTCGAACGCACCGGACACGCGCAGCCGCAAATTCTCGTCACCCGTCTGAATGATGCCCGCCGGGCTCACGATGTTCTGCGATTGCAGCGCCGCCAGCAGCGCCGCCCGATCAATCCCCAACCCGGCCAGTTGCGGCATGGAAAACTCAACGAAAATACGCTCGTCCTGCGCCCCCAGCATGTCGATCTTGGACACATCCGCCACCAGCAGCAGGCGCGAGCGAATATCCTCCACCTGGTCGCGCAACTCGCGCATCGTGAAGCCGTCGGCGGTAAAGCCGTAGATGATGCCGAAGGTATCGCCGAACTCATCGTTGAACCCGGGGCCGATCACGCCGACAGGCAAGGTGTGCCGCATGTCACCGATGCTCTTGCGCACATGATACCAAACGTCCGGCACCGCAGCGGCGGGCGTCGCGCCCTTCAGATCCACAAAGATCGTGGTGCGGCCAGGGATGGTGAAGCTGCGCAGCACATCCAGATGCGGCGTTTCCTGCAACGTGCGTTCCAGCCGCTCGGTTACCTGCTGCAAGGTGTCGTCCAGCGTGGCGCCCGGCCAGGCCGCCTGCACCACCATGGTCTTGATCACAAAGGCCGGGTCTTCGTTGCGGCCCAGCCGAACGAACGATGACCCTCCAACCAGGATCGAGACAATCATCAGATAGATGACAAACGAGCGGTGGCGCAGCGCCCATTCGGAGATATTGAACCCCATCAGGCGCGCGGCCCCAGCAGCCGCACCTTCTGCCCCGGATGCAGCGCCTGCACCCCGGCGGTGACCACAATCTCGCCCTCGTCCAACCCGCTGGAGATCACCACCGTGCCCGGGTCATGGCGCAGCAGTTCCACATTGCGCAGCGACACCGTCAGCTTCGATGGATCAACGATCCAGACCGCCGGAAGATGATTGGCCTCGGTCAACGCCGAAGCCGGCACCGCCAGCACCGCCGCCGATTCAAGCTGGATGCTGCCGTTAACGGTAGACCCCAGCCGCATCGCCTCCGGCGGGTCGGTCAGGCCCACCTTGACCTGAAACGTGCGGGTGACCGGATCGGCCTGCGGCGCCACTTCGCGCACCCGGCCCATCGTCGTCACACTGGGGTCGTCGGTCAGCCGGATCGTCACCACCGGATTGCCTGGCGCGTCGCGCAGAATTTGGGCCGGCACGTCGAACACCGCATCGCGCCCCCCCTGGCGGGCGATGCGCAGGATCATCTGCCCGGCCTGCACCACCTCCCCCGGCTCAGCGCCACGCGCCGTCACCGTGCCGGCGGCGTCCGCCTGTAAAATGGTATAGGCCACCCGATCGGCGGCGATCTTCTTCTGGAACTGGGCGTCTGACACCTGCGCCTCAGCGGTGCGCAGCGCCTTCTCGGCAAGATCGAACTGGGCGCGGGGCGTGTGGCCCTGGGCCAGCAACGTGCGCTGGCGCTGGAACGCCGCACGCGCCTGCGTCAGCCCGGCCTGCGCCGCCGACAGGCTGGCCTGAACAGACCGCAGCGCGTTCACCTCATTGGCCGGATCCAGATTGGCCAGAACCTGCGCCGTCGTCACATGATCGCCCACGTTCACCGGCCGCGCCGTCATGCGCCCGCCGATGCGAAACGCCATCGCGGCTTCATCCTCTGCGCGGATCTGCCCCGTCAACTGCACCGCCTCGCCCGATGATTGCCGCTCCGCCATCACCGCCCGCACCGGCCGAGGCTCCGGCGCCTCGGCCTGCTTTTGCTTCTGGCACGCCGCCAGCAAGACCAGCGCGACCGGAACAACCAGTCCCTGCACCCACCATGACCGCATGTTGCGCACTCGCTTCCCGCTCGCCTCGAAGCTGCCAGACATGGCGGCGACTATTGCACAACCCGCTCGCGCAGCCTGGAGTATTCCTGCTCTGAGATCGCGCCATCCGACTTCAGGCGGGTCAGTTTCGTCAGTTCATCGGCCGCACTGAAGCCCACGATGTGGCGCAGTTCGTCACGCACCTGGCGCTGGCGCTGTTCATTGCGCTCCGCCATGCCGCGCCCCTGCGTCAGCAGATAGGCGAACACGCCGATATAGGGCAGCAGGATCAACAGCAGAACCCACACGACCTTGCCCATCCCGGACACATCGGTGCGGCGGAACAGATCCCCCGTGACGGTGATCAGCAGCCAGAACCACAATATGAACATAAACACAGCAAGCATGTCGGTTAATAAATTCGTGAACGTGAACCCGCCATCAAACAGCATTGCCGTTCTCCATCATGACCACATCGCTTATCTACGGTTTTCGATTTCACAACGACAATGAAAATTCGCGTTCCTCGATGTGAAATTACGGACGACTTCCATTATGTGGACTAATTCCATCCTTTATTCTTCCAACGAGATAGGAAAAGAAGGGATTCCACGAAATGCGCGTCAGTGAATCCATACTAATGATCAGCACGCCCACCTCCCCACGCGCCGCCAGTTCACCGAAATTGACGCCGAAATCCTCCGCCCCGTCCGGTTCCGATCCATACAGCGCATCACTCGCAGGAAACGGCAGCGCCACATGCGACAGCGAAAAGACCTGGCGCGGATAGACCAGCCCCAGCCGGCGCACGACGGACGCCTCTCCACCGACCGCTGTCACCCGCTCCGTCACCTCGGCGCTGTCAGGCGTGTTGGCGATCAAGGTCAACCGCCAGTTGCGCGGCGCGTCCGCCTCCAGCCGGTCAGTGGCGACAGCGAAAGCACCGCGCAGCAAGGGCCCCAGCTTGGTGTTCCGATTAAGGTCGAACACCACCAGTTCACTGCCGTTGGCGGGCAGACGATCATACAGCGTCGTCACCACCGCCCGGCTGCTGACGGTGGAATCCATCGCCGACTGAAACGTAAGCACCGGCGCCAGATCCCCCAGCCGGCCCGCCTGGGCCAGCCGGTCCAACTGCTGCTGCACCGCCACCGTCAGCCGATGCGCCTGCCGCGCGCCATTGACCGGGAAGGAATTGTATTTGAACGGATTGAACTCCGGCACGATGCTGAGCCAGGCCGCCTTCGCAAAGGGCGGCAGCAGCGCTGGCAACGCCGCCAGCCCCGCGAACCGGGCAAACGAACTGATGCCCACCATCGGCGAGATCAGCACCAGCCGGTCCGGCCGGGACAATGTCGGGTCCTCGATCGCATCGAGCGCATATTTCAGCGCGAACGCGCCGCCGGCGGAAAACCCCACCATATGCAGCGGTGCGTTTGGCCCCACCCGACGCCGCGCCTCTCGAACCGCCAGGCGTGTGGCCGCCAGCCAGTCCTCCCACGACGTGTCGGTCAGCGCCGCCGGCACCGTGCCATGCGCCGGCGTGCGCAACCCGATGGCCACATAGCCGAGATCGCGATAAAGCCGGGCGATATGCCGCAGGCTGTAAGGCGCATCCGTCAGCCCGTGCAACAGCACCACGGCGCCGAGAGGCATCCCATCGGGCTCCAGCACATAGGAGCGGTTCCAGTCCTGCTTGAAGCGGCCAGGATAGACCGGGCTGCCGGCAAAAAAACGATCGTCCGGCGTGCGGTCGGCATCGTCCAGCCGGTCCGTCACCTCAGAGCGGACCGACGCGAACACACGCGCCTCGGCCGCCAGATAGCCGGCCCAGTCCAATCGGTCGATCGCCTCGGCATGCGGCTCCTCGGGCACGAAAATATGCCACAGTTGCAGCGGTGGGCCGCTCTGGCTTTGCACCGCGCGCCCCACCAGCAGGATGACGCCGGCTGCCACCCCGAACATCATCAGGCGCCAGACCCACCGCCACGCCGCACGACGTATCCGGGTTGTCCTGCGATGGATCATGTCCGTGCGCCGGGCGGGGCTCCGAACATATCGGCAACCCAGCGACAGGACACGGATTGTTCACAGAAGGTGAGGACGGCGATCACGATGGGCACACCGATGAACGCCCCTGCGACGTTCCACACGAAGGTCCAGAAGAACACCGCGAACAGTACCAAAAAGGGCGACATGGCCAGTGCGGTTCCGGCAATGCGCGGCTCAAGGGCGCTGCCGACCAGGAACTGGATCAGATTGAGGCAGACAAACACCAGCGCCGCCGCCTGCCACGTATCGAACTGCACCACGGCAAACAGGCTCGGCATCACCGTGGCGAACAGCGGACCGATCACCGGAATATAGTTCAAAGCGAAGGCGATCACGCCCCATTCCTGCGCCAACGGCAATCCGCTCAACGCGACGAACCCCCAGACAAGCACGCCGGTCATCACGCTCATCAGCGTGCGGACCAGCATGTAGCGACGAAACTTCAGGCCCGTTCGGGTGCAGGCGGCCAGCAGGGCGCTGCCCGCCTCCTGGTTGTTCATGCGTCCCAGCCTGGTCGCCACAACATCGACTTCCAGCAGGCCGAGAATGACGTAGATCAGCACAACGATCGAGAAGCTCAGCATGCCGTTGACCCGTGCGGTCACCTCCTGAAACAGCCGGAGCAGCCACCCCACGTTGAAATGCTCGTCCCAAAGCCCCGCCACCTCGATCCCGTGGCCGTCAAGCCAGGTGCTGATCTGGCCATACAGAATCTGAAACCGCGCGGCATCATCGATCATGAAATGCGCCACCCGGCTCAGGCCCCAGGACACCGTCCACAGAAACGCTGCCAACACCACAACGGTGGCGATCATGCTCACCAACAGCGCCAGCAGCTTCGGCACCCAAGCCTGCAACCATGCCTGCAACGGCCAGACGATGGCGATGATGAACAACCCGAAGGCCAGCGGCGCAAACACGCCGCCCGCGAAGTACAGGCCAGTGACCACGAGAATGGCGGTGCAGATGCCCAGCATGGCGGACCGGCCGCCATTGCCCGCATCACGCCCCGCCGGACCAAGGTCATTCATCGCCCAGCCTCCGGAGCGTCACCACGTGGGTGGCAACACGGTTCACTGTGTGCCGGAGCGGCCAGCAGCGACGCCTTGCTGGAAGGCCCGATCCTCGGCCCGCTTCTGCCGGTCGACGATCAACCCCGTGGCCAGCCCCGCCCCGGCGCCAACCACAGCGCCAAGTCCGGCATTGCCGCCGATCGCACCCGCCACCGCCCCGATACCGGCACCGGCCGCCGTGCCGGTCAGTGCCCGCTGCTGGGTGGGCGTCATGTCGGCACAGGCCGCAACGGACAGGAGTGCGGCCAACGTGAATGGCAAAAATCGCATGTCTTGATCTCCCTCATGACTGCCAGATGATGCGTCAATCAGCCCGCGTTGCCGCAGGGGAAATTCTCCCCCAGGAACCCGAACAATCCGTCGATGGCGGGCATGTCCAGCCGCTGCGGCATGGCCCGCGCCCAGACGACAAACGCCGCAATCGCCGCATTGCGCGATGGCATTGGGGTCGGCAGGCAGAACAGCTTCATGCTGCGCGATGCGAGGTCGTGCTGCATCTCCACCCGCACGGCGCCAAGCGTGAAGCCGTGGCAGAAATTGACCCCGGCCTGGTCCATCGCACTGTCCGTGCGCGGATCGCAGAGTTCGACCAGATCACCGGTTGTGCGGGCCCCGAAATTGGGTTCGGTTGCCGCATATGCGGCCGGGGCAGCGGCCACCAGGACAAGCATCGCAAAGACGGTCCATCGTTTCACAGTCATCATCCTTCCCCTTCCTCAAAACCCGGCATCTCAAAACGATCCCAGCAGCGAGCCAATGGCAATCACGCCGGCAAGCGCCAGGATCGGGCCAACAATCCCCGACATCACCATGTCGAAGTAACTCTCACGATGCTTGCAGCCGCACACGGCCAACAACGTCACCACCGCGCCGTTGTGCGGCAGGCTGTCGAGCGTGCCAGACCCGATGACCGCCACCCGGTGCATCAAGGCCGGATCAATCCCGTGCTCGGCGGCAAGACGCATATAGGTGGTGCCCAACGCATCCAGCGCGATCGTCAGGCCGCCGGATGCCGAGCCCGTCAACGCCGCCAGAACGTTGGTGGCAAAGGCCAGCGACACCAGCGGCCCACCCTCGATGGACAGCACCCATGTCCGCACCATTTCAAACGCCGGCAAGGCCGCCACAACGCTGCCGAACCCCACCAGGCTCGCCACGCTGACGATGGGCAGCACAGACGCGTTGGCGCCGGAATCCATGGTCTTGCGCAATGTCCGCAGCCGCCTTGGATTGACCACGATCACCGTGACGGTGGCGGCCGCCAGCGCCAGAACCACGGACCACACGCCGGCCACCGCCACCAACGACGTCTCACCCCAGCGCGGCTCCGCCAAATAGGCAAAATCCAGTCGCGGCAGCACGATCAACGACATGGAGAGATTGACCGCCACCACCACGAACAACGGCAGCGCCGCCAGCGCAATGGGCGGCAAGATCATGGCCTGGCCGCCCTGGCTGATCTCCGCGGGATCAAACGCCGTGGCCGTGCTGGCACGCTCGCGCAGGCTTGGATCGCCGATCGCGATCTCGGCGATGCCGGCATAGCCTTCGCCCTTCGCCCGCGCTTTCGCCTCGGCCCGGGTCAGCCACCACAGGCCGAAACCGAGCATGATGGCTGACGCAATAATGCCCAACCCAGGTGCTGCGAACGGCGTGGTGCCAAAGAACGGCACGGGAATGGTGTTCTGCACCGCCGGCGTTCCGGGCAGGGCCGTCATCGTGAAGGTGGAGGTGCCGAGTGCAATCGTCGCCGGCATCAGCCGCAGCGGAATGGACGCGGCGCGAAACAAGGCCTGCGCCATCGGCACGATCACAAAGAACGCCACCATCAGACTGACGCCGCCATAGGTGACGAACGCCCCCGCCAGCACAACGGCCAGAATGGCCCGCCGCTCCCCCAGGCGCATGGTCATGTACTCGGCGATGGCCGACACCGAACCGCTATCCTCCATCAACTTGCCGAACACGGCGCCGAGCAGGAAAATCGGGAAAAACTGCGCGATGAAACGGGCAGCGCCGCCCATGAAGGTCTGCGTCAGATGCGCCAGCAGCGGCTCGCCGGAGAACACAGCCCCCACCAGGGCCGCGGCCGGCGCCAGCAGCAACACTGTCCACCCCTGGAACGACAACCCCAGCAGCAGCGCCAATCCGAGGAAAATTCCAAGAAGGCCCATCGCCCTACAGGCCCTTCAACAACGGCGCGAGATCAAAGGACGCGCGCACCCCCACATCCGCGCCATGCGCTGTCAGGAATGCCTCGGCCGCCCGACGCCCCTCGTCGCGCAGCATCGTCAGAAAATCCCACTCGGCGTTGAGCTTCGAGGACGATCCCAGGTCGGTCATCATCTCACTGACGATGCGGTGCATCCGCATATGGGCCAGCATAGACAGTTCGGGCGATTGGATATCCGGCAACTGGCGCAGCATCGCCATGGTGCGCAGCTCCTTCAGCAACACCGCATTGAACGAAACCTCATTGAGGCGATTGAGAATATCGCGGGCGCTGCGCGGCGTATCCGGTCGCTCGATCGGATTGATCTGCACCAGGATCGTGTCGTGAGACTTACATTCCCGCACCAGCGGCGTCATCGACGGATTGCCGGAATAACCGCCATCCCAATAGCCTTCCCCATCGATCTCGACCGCCTGGAACATGGTCGGCAGGCAGGCCGACGCCAGCAGCACGTCGGGTGTGATCTCGGCATTGCGGAACACCCGGCCCTTGCCGGTCCGCACGCAGGTGGCCGTCACGAACAACTTGATCGGCGCCTGGCACAGGCGCCCGAAATCAATGCATTGACCCAGAATCTCCGTCAGCGGGTTGGTGCCGGACGGATTGAGATCGTAAGGCGAGAACAAACGGCTCATCAGGTCCACCCCGACATACATCGGCGAATGATCCAGCGACCAACGGCCCAGCAAAATGTCCAGCGGGCCGCGTCGAAACGGGCTCATGGCCGCCGCGTCGGACACGGTGCGCCAGAACTTCGTCAGCGCCACCCGCGCCCCCGCCGCACCGCCGGCCGCATAGCCATCGATCAACACGGCAGCATTCATGGCGCCCGCGGATGTGCCTGAGATGCCATCGATCTCCAACCAGGATTCTTCCAACAACCGGTCCAGAACGCCCCAGGTGAACGCCCCGTGCGACCCACCGCCCTGCAGTGCCAGATCGATCAGCACCGTTTCGCGCTGGACGTTGTGCGTCACCGCGGCGTCTGCATTGGGAGACATCTGCAACTGCTCCTGAAATATGTCGCACATCATCATTATATAGCCGATGATGCCGTTAATAAGTATTTATCGAATTTGCAGAAGTTTATATGGCGTTATTTGGAGCTATCCGATGAACATAATTGGAAAATCACTGGTAGTGATACTTTTGGCTCTTACCGCCTGTCAATCATCGCAAGTGACCATGAACACGCCGCTCAAAAGCGATACTGCCCCCGCAGCGCTTCATCAGCCTGGCTACACCTTGATGGGGATGCTGCAGCAGCCCCGCGGCGAGATTTTACTCGCGCTTGCCTTTTCTGGCGGCGGCAAACGGTCAGCCGCGTTCGCGTATGGCGCACTGCTCGGCCTGCGATCCATGACCATTATGGAGAACAATCATCAAAGGCGAATGCTGGACGAGGTGGACTATATCGCAGCAGTCTCGGGCGGCAGTTTCCCAGCCATGCATTACGGCCTGTATCGCGATGAAAGCTTCAACACATTCAAAGACGATTTCCTGTATCGCGACGTCAACGCCTTCGTTTGGGGTATCTATTTGCTGCCGTGGAACTGGGAATGGCTCATCAACCCTCTCTTCGGCACCAATGACGCCATGGCGCAGGTTTATGACCGGCTGATGTTCCACGGCGCCACTTATGCCGATCTGGCAAGGCGAGGCCCGCCCATGATCTCCGTCAACGCCACAGACCTCGCCGGCGGCAGCGCCTTTGCCTTCAGCCAGAGCAATTTCGACCTGCTGTGCTCCGATCTTTCAACCTTCCCAATCGCACGTGCTGTCGCCGCTTCCGCCGCGTTTCCCATTCTGTTCACGCCCATCACCCTGACGAGCTATCGCAGCGGCTGCACCACCGCGCCCCCACCCGGCGTCGCATTGCAGAGAACGGACAACGACAGCGCCAAGCTTGCGCGCACATCCGTGCTGGCCCGCAACACCGCACGCCTGATAGATCCTGATCGCACCCGTTTCGTGCATCTGATCGATGGCGGGGTGGCTGATAACCTGGCATTGCGCGTGCTGTCGAACACACTCGTCGTGCTCGATGAAGACGACGCGGAGCTCCGCCGGCTGGCGGCGATCACACGGCGCGTCATCATCATCAGCGTCGACGGACAGGCCGTCGTGGACCCAACACTCGGCGAGCGGCGCGTTGTGTCTGGCATCGGACAAATCCTCTCCGCAGTCTCGGGCAGCCAGATCGACGCCTACAGCTTCGAGACGCTGCTGCTGGCAGATGAGCAGGTGGGCAAACTGACCGAAAAGATCCAACGCCTCCGCTGCGAACAGGGCACCATCGTCAATGGCCACGCCTGCAACGACGTGAAGGGCGCACTCATCCAGATCTCACTCAACGGCATCAACGACGACGAAAAACGCCGACGCCTGCAGGCGATTCCGACCAGCCTGACCATTCCGCACGACGACGTGAACGCCTTGGTCAATGAGGGCGCCAACCTGATCCGGACCAACCCGAAATTACTGGACCTGATCTCTGATTTCAATGCGCAGACTGGGGCGGCAATCGCAGCCAACAGTAGTGCCAGGTAGCACCGAAAACCGCGCCACGCGCGCCACACACCAAACCGGGCGAGCGTGGCCAGACCTCATCACGCGGCCCTGACCTCACTGATGAATTTTCCAACCTCGGTGGTCAGTTGCTCGGCTTGACGGGACAAACGGCCTGCGGCGTCCAGCAATTGGCCAGCAGCGGCGCCAGTGTGTGTGGCGGCCTGACTCACGCCGCCGATATTCTCCGTCACATCGTGAGCCGAGCGAGCCGTCTGCTGCACATTACGCGCGATTTCCGCAGTCGCGGCTCCCTGCTGATCGACGGCCGAGGCAATATTCGTTGCAATCGCGCTCACATCGTCGATCGTTCCGGAAATCCCGCGGATCGCCTCCACGGCCTCCCGGGTCGCAGCCTGGATTTCTGCGATCTGCGTGCCGATTTCTTGGGTTGCCAGCGCGGTCTGGTTGGCCAGGCTCTTTACCTCAGACGCCACCACGGCAAACCCCTTGCCTGCATCCCCCGCACGCGCAGCCTCGATTGTCGCATTCAGCGCGAGAAGATTGGTCTGCCCTGCAATGTTGGAGATCAGCGCAACAACCTTACCGATCTTCTCAGCCCCTTCATCAAGTTTGTGCACAATCGCGTTTGTTCGCTGCGCGTCCTCGACAGCCTGGCTGGTGATCTTGGATGAATGCGCAACCTGGCGGCTGATCTCACGGATCGAGGCGGTCAATTGCTCCGCCGCCGCAGCAACGGTCTCCGCGCCCACACTTGCCTCTTCCGCGGCGGCGGCCACTGTCGCGGCTTGCCCGGTGGTTTGCAGGGCGGTGCCCGACATGCCCTGGGCTGTCGCCTCAAGGTCGGCAGCAGCGGAGGACAAAACGCCAACAAGTCCGCCCACCTTGGCTTCAAAATCGTCCGCGGTCTGGTTCATGGCAGCTTTCTGCGCTGCCTGCGCCTCCAGTTTCATGCTCTCCTGCCTGGCTGTCAGCTCGGTTGTCTGAATCATATTGTCCTTGAAAACCTGCACGGCATTGGCCATTCCGCCGATTTCATCGCGACGCAGACGATCGGGAACATCCACTTCAAGCGAGCCACCAGCAATCCGACGCATTGCACTGGCAAGCCGAACGATCGGACGCGTGATCGAAAGCCCGACCAGGACCGCCAGTGCAGCACCAATGAGCCCGGATACCCCCCCTGCGACCATGACAGTGGTCCGCACCTGATCACGGGCCTCAACAATCTGTGCACGATAGACGCCCCGTTCAGCGTCTAGCTTTGCGCGAACCTCATTCAATATCCTGCTCGCCTGGAGTGCCGCGGCATCGAGCTGGGTCAGACTTTTGTTGCGCGACTCCGACGACTTGCCAAATTTTTCCATCGCCGGCGGCAGTTCATCCAGCGATGCAGTCACGGCGCCAATGAGTCGCTGGAGGCGCGGCGGCAAGTCGCCACCTTCCTTTAACAGTGACTGCAACGCCTCCTTGGACTTCGCGGACGATGTCAGAACCGCCTGCGCATCCAGATCATCGGCGCCGTTGGCATAACGCTGCACAAAGACAAGCGGGTGCAGAGCGGTGGCGACAATCGTCGCCACCGCCTCAACTGTGGCACGCTCTGCTGCCTTGCTCGCCGCCTGGGCGAGTGCCGTCAACGCGCTTTCGGCGCCGTTGGCGGTCTGGGTCATCTTGAACATGTCGTCGCGCCGCAACAACGAAGCAACAAGGACGTCAGCCAACTCGGAGCGAACCAGCGTGATGCTTTCCCCAAGTCGAACAGAGACATTGTCGCTTTTGGAGATTTGGCCGATCGACTTGCCAAGTGCTGCCAGTGCGGTATCCACAAGCTCACGATCGGCCGCCGATCCGGTGCGAACAAAATGGCTCAGGCGCAGCTGGACGGTGCGAAGATTGATGCTCACCACCCCAATCAAGCCCGCACTTGCCTCCACAGTGTCATCGGCTGACTTTGCCACATCGAACTGATCCTCAGCCCGCCAGACCAGCGCCGCAACGCCGATCTGCAGGATGATCAGTGCCGCAAAACCACCAAATATACGCGTTCGAACGGTATGGAAGTGTTTCATGTAAACCTTGCGCGGTAGTTTCAAAGCCGAAGAACCAACCCTCTCTTCGACGTCATGCACCCGCTGCAAGCAAGCTCTTCACCCGATCCTCGCCGAATATGGCCGCAAGGCTGCCCAAATAGGGTCTCGCCGCAGACCGAAGACCGGCAATATCAACATCGTCGATCACTGTCATGCCAAGCGCCTTGAGGCGACCGATGCCATCCCGCGCAGCTGCGTCAGACACCTGCCGCGTGACGGCGGCACCTTTGCGGGCGCAGGCTACCAACGCGACCTTCTGTGGTTCGGTGAGATCTTCAAGAAAATCGGGCGAGGCAACGAACCCAATGGCATCGTAAATATGCCCGGTCAGACATAGATACTTCTGAACCTCATACAGCTTCACCGATTCAACCAAGGCGATCGCATTTTCCTGGGCCTGAAACTCGCCGTTTCGCAGCGCCTCACGCAACAAGCCAAACGCAAGCGGCGCCGCATTGGCGCCGAGTGCACGAAAACCGTTAAGCATGACGTCTGATTGCGGAACGCGCAGCTTGAGTCCCTGCAGATCGGCAACCTTGCGCACCGGCACGTTCGACGTAATGTGCCGAAGCCCGTTCTCGCCCCACGCCAACACAGGAAGTCCCTTGCTGATGGACAGTGCGAGATACTCGGCACCGATCGGTCCATCCAGCACCGCGCGCGCCTGGTTCACGTCGCGAAACAGATAGGGCGCATTAAGAACGCCGATATCTGCAACCACATTGCTCATGACCGACGTGCCGATCAACATCCCATCAACGGTGCCTTTCATGCAGCCATTCATGGTGCTGATGTCGTCGCCAAGCTGCGCGTTGCCGTAGACATCGATCTTGAGAACACCGCTAAGGATCGGGTCGGCCGCAACCGCCTCCGCAAAAACCGTGGCGCCGCGACCAAAATGGGACTGATCCGTGTTGTTATGGCCAATACGCGCCGTCCGGACCGCAGCGCGCGCGACATGCGGCGCAGCAAGCCCAGCCAAAAAAACACCGGCGATGCCAGAAACAACATTGCGCCGGCCAATTTTAGAGGAAGTCCCCGCGATATTCATATTGTGACGATCCACCCGAGAAATGTGGGTCTTTTATGATGCCTCAAAGTGTACCGATGGTTAACAAAACCGGGAAATCCCCCTCGAACACAGTGAAACACCACCACGACGCTTTCTCCCAGCGACGTCGCACATCATTGGCAAGTCAGACGAAACCACCATCAACACCCATGGCCCAATCAACCGCGAACCGCGCATGCGCCATCGCACCGGCACGAACGGCGCCAGGAGAACGCGACCACGGCAACATTGCCAAAATTGGGGCATCGCTCAACGGGCTGTCGCCCATCATCACCGGGTTGGACGTGCTCACGGCATGGGTAAGAATTCGTTAACCTCGCAACGATAATCTTCTAACCATCAAATTTCTGAAACAACGACGCTTGCAGAGGATCGAAAAGAGCATGGACATCGCCCTGGAAGCGCATCTTGTTTTAGCCTGCGCCGATTTTGCCACAACCAGCCTAAATCTGCTGGCGTTCGATGCGAACGGACGGTTGCTTGATGTAAACCCCTCTTTTCTGCGACTTTCTGGGCATCTTGCCCCTTCCCTTGTGGGGCACGGGATTGATGACCTGTTCCCCCAGGCAACGGGGACTGGCGCTCTGCTGGAACAGCTCAACTCGTCTGGGCAGGTGCTGGGCGTGGCGCATCATACCGCCGCCGACGGCAGGCTGCTCTGGTTCAAGCTGATGGGCCTTCAAAAATTACAGGTTTCGACCGACCCACAGCCGCTTGTGGTGCTGGCCATGGACTGCACCGCTGAAACAGAGCAGTTCCTCGATGATCAAGCCAAAATCCAGGCGCTCGGTCGCTCTCAAGCCGTCATCGAATTCGATCTCAGTGGCATCGTGATCTCCACCAACGAAAACTTCCTCCAAAGCATCGGCTATCGGCGTGATGAACTACTGGGCAAGCACCACTCCATACTGTGCGACCCCGCCTATGCGGCGTCAGAGACGTATCGCGATTTCTGGAACGGGCTGCGCGCCGGCATTTTTCAGTCCGGCGAATTCCTGCGGCGGAGCAAGGCCGGGGCCGCCGTATGGCTGCGCGCCAGCTACAACCCCACCCTGAATACCAAGGGCGAGGTGATCAAGATCGTCAAATTCGCCAGCGACGTGACTGAGGACAAGCTGCGCAACGTCGAGCACGAAGGCAAGATGCGCGCCCTCGACCGCGCCCAGGGCGTCATCGAGTTCGACCTGCGCGGCAATATCGTGCACGCCAACCAGAATTTCCTGGTCACGATGGGCTATGAAGCACAAGAGATGGAAGGACGGCATCACTCCATGTTGTGTGACCCTGTCTACGCGCGCTCGTCCGAATACAGGGAATTCTGGGCGGCGCTGCGACGCGGCGAGTTCCAGTCCGGCATCTTCCGCCGCATCGGCAACGGCAACCGCACAGTCTGGATCCAAGCGATCTACAACCCCATCCTCGATGCCGAGGGCGTGCCGTTGAAAGTGGTGAAATTCGCCACCGACATCACCGCCAACAAGCTCGCGAACGCTGAATACGAGGCCAAGGTTGCAGCAATCGGCCGCTCGCAGGCGGTGATCGAATTCGCCCTTGATGGCAGCATCCTTGCTGTGAACAACAATTTCGCCAAAGCGCTCGGGTATGAAACGGCCGAACTGCTAGGCCAGCACCACCGCGTCTTCTGCACCAGCGGCTACGCTGCGTCCAAAGACTATGCCGAATTTTGGCAAAGACTGCGCCAGGGTGAATTTCACACCGGCACATTCAAGCGCAATGGGAAAGGCGGCCATCCGGTCTGGATACAGGCGTCCTATAACCCGGTGTTCGATGCTGACGGCGTGGTCCTGAAAGTGGTGAAGTTCGCCACCGACATCACCACGGCCACCCGCCAGGCTGCGGAATTCGAGGGCAAGGTACGCGCCATAAATCGTGCCCAGGCGGTCATCGAGTTCGATCTCCAGGGCAATGTTCTTGATGCCAACAGCAACTTCCTCAACGCCTTCGGCTATCGTCTCGATGAGGTTCAGGGCCAACATCACAGCATGTTCTGTGACGAGACGTTTGTGCGTTCAACCGGCTATCGCGACTTCTGGCTGCGCCTCGCCGAAGGCCGGTTCGAGGCAGGCCGGTTCAAACGCGTCGGCAAGCGCGGGCTGGAGATATGGATTCAGGCCACCTATAACCCCATCCTCGATGCCGATGGCGTGCCGACCAAAATCGTAAAATTTGCCACCGACATCACCGCCCAGGTGGAACTGGAACAACGCATCCGGTCAAAAACATCGGCCATGACGGCGACGCTTGACCGATTGATCGGCTCCATTTCCGGCATCGCCGACAGCACCCGCCAGGCCGGCGAACAGGCGCAGATCACGCAATCCGATGCCGATCTGGGCAACCGCGCCCTGCAAAGCTCCATCGAGGCGATCGGGCTGATCGAACGCTCCTCGGAGGACATCAGCGACATCGTTCGCGTCATCGGCGACATCGCCGGTCAAACCAATCTCCTCGCCTTCAACGCCGCCATCGAGGCGGCCCGTGCTGGTGAGCATGGCTTGGGGTTTTCGGTCGTCGCTGACGAGGTCCGAAAACTGGCCGAGAAGTCAGGCCAGGCGGCGCGACAGATCGACAAGTTGATCGCTGAATCCGTCAAGCGCGTGGCCACCGGCAATCAGGTGTCACACAAAGTGGGCGAGACGTTCGAGCGCATCACCTCCGGTGTTGCCAGAACCAGCAAGGCCATCCAACTCATCGACAGCGCCAGCAGCGAACAACTGATGTCTGCCCGGGAAGTGGCATCACTGGTGCGGGAGATGGCATTGCCGGACAGTGCATCCGAGCAGCGGACGGCAGGATAACCGCCGATGTCAGGCCCGTTGCAGGCTGAGGCACTGGCTATCTATGGCGTTGTGAATGCCGGCCGGGCCCGGCTGGCCGTGCCGATCGCAATTCTGCAGGAGGTGATTGTGCCACCGACGCGGTTTACCACAGATTTCGGCGCCCCGGATCATGTTCTCGGAACGTTCAATCTCCGTGGTTCGGCCATCCCCACCATCGATTTGCGCCGCCTGCTGGGCGAGGATACCGACGGCACGCCTCCGGGCCACATCGTCATACTACGCACCGATCAAGGCCGGATGGGCATGGGCGTGGACGGCATCGGCAGCATGATTCGCAGCCCGGCGTCGCATCTGCACCGCGTGGCCGATGCGCAGGGCGAGGCGCATCGGCTCGGAACACACCTGCTGATGGCGCCGGACAGCCAGGACATTCTGGCGGTGCTCGATCCAGAAACCCTCGCTGCCAGGCCGGGCGTACGACTGCTGCGGGAAAGCGACACACTTGGCGAAGCTGCGGTAGACGACCAGATGCAGCGATTTTTCCTGCATTTCGACCTCGGGCCACATCGCCTGTGCATCGACATCGCAGCCGTTCAGCAAATCATCCCCCACCCCCCGATCGAAGTGACGGCGCTGGTGACCGAGAGTTTCAAAGGCATGGTGCATCTGCGCGGGCGCTCCATCGCGGCTTTTGATTTACGCAACCTGCTGGCGCTGCCACCGCATGACATGCCCGATGCCCCGGCGCATATGCTGATCCTCGGCAACACCGCAATGCGCTGCGCCATTTCAGTCAACGCGGTGGTCCGACTGAGCCAGCATACCGACGCAGCGCTTGAGCCTATTCCGCCCCAGTCTCTGCGCTTGCCAAAGATGTTTCAGGGCCTGTTGGCGCAGGAACAAGGCGATGCCCTGCTGATCGACCATACGGCGCTGCTGGCAGACAGCACGATCACCGCCGCCTGCCGGCTGTGCCAGGGCATCGACGACAGCGCCGCCGCGCGCGACGTGGCCGGTGGGGCGTGGAGCAAGCTTGACGTGCTGAGCTTTGAGAGTGCCGGTCAATCCTACAACACGCGCCTCTCGGCGATCCGCGACATTACGCCCATGCCCCAAACGTTGCTGCGGTTGGGCGACCCGCTTTCGCTCTCGCCCTATACGGCGCGCCTGAACAACAGGCTGGTACCACTGATCCATCTGCGCACGCTCGCAGGACAGGCGCAGTGTGCCCCTGCCCCCCAATCGCTGATCCTGCTCGTCGAGGATGAAGCAGGCGTGGTGGGTTTCATCGTCGATCGGCTGGACGCCATACGGCATGTGATGCTGTCAGACGACACCAAGGGTATAGAGGCGGGGAATGGCGGCTCAGCGACCACGCCAGAGGCATTCCTGGCGGGCCGCACCCAGCAACATGTGGTGCAGACAAAGGACAAGCAAATGACATTGAAGCTGCTGGACCTTGTCGGCCTGTCGCAGGATGTGACGAACTGGCTGACGCACGCAGCCTGATCGGCACACCCCGTCCCAATGGGAGAGACGGAGCTTTTCACTTCACCGCCCCCTGCGTCAGGCCCGCGATAAACTGGCGGGACAGCAAGATATAGCACAGCATAATGGGCAGCGCCGCCAACGTCAGGCCGGCGAACAGCACGCCCCAATCCGTGTTGTATTCGCCCATGAACACGCTCAGCCCCTGCGGCAGCGTCTTCAACCGGTCCGTGGTCACGAACACCAGCGGGAAAAAGAAATCGTTCCAGATCGGCACTGCATTCTGAATGCCGGCAATCACCAAGGCAGGGCGTGCCAACGGCAGCATAATCGACCACAGGATGCGCGCTTCACTGGCACCCTCAAGACGCGCTGATTCCTCCAACTCGCCCGGCAGCGTGCGCAGAAAGCCAGTGAGGATAAACACCGTCGATGGCAGCCCCATCGCCACATACACCAGCACCAACCCCGTGCGGGTATCGATCAATCCCAGCCGGTCCAGTTGCACGAACAACGGAATGACCGCGAGCTTGAGCGGCACCATCAGGCCGCTGAGAAAGAACAGAAATATCGCCTCACGGAAGCGAAACGGATACCGCGCGATAGCATAGGCGGCCATGGTGCCGAACACCAGCAATACCGCCACCGAAACGGTGGTGATGATCGCGGAGTTGGCGAGGTACTGCACAAAATTCGTCTCCTCCCACACCCGACGGAGGTTGGCGAGATCGAAATGCTCCGGCAGGGCAAAGGGAGAATCGAAAATCTCGGCGTTCGATTTGAAGGCCGACAGCACCATGATGAACAATGGATAAATCATCAGCAGGCCGTTCAGCACCAGCAGCACTTGCAGGCCGGCTGTGCCCAGCGTCAGCCGCTTCAAAGTTCAATCTCCCGCCGCCGCAGGATGCGCAGCGCCAGGGCCGAGACCGCCGCGATGAAGATGAACATCAGTACGGCCAAGGCACTGCCATGGCCAAAATCCTGCAAGCCGGAACTGACGGTGCCAAAGGCCGTACGGTAGAAATAAAGCCCCAGCACATCGGTGGCCCCGCCGGGCGCGCCACTGAGTCCAGCCATGATATATGGCAGTTCAAACCAGTTGAAGCTGCCGATGAAGGTGAGAATAAACACAATCGTCACGCTCGGCGCCACCAGCGGCCAGATGATGTGGACCAAAAGAACCCGGTCCGTGGCGCCGTCCAGCCGCGCTGCTTCCAGCGTTTCCAACGGAATGCGCTGCATGCCGGCCAGGAAGATCAGTACCGGAAACCCCAGCCAGTGCCACGCATTGACGAAAATAATACTGCCAAGCGCGGTGTGCGGATCGCCCAACCAGGGCGGGCCTTCGATGCCCACCAGCAACAACGCCTGGTTCACCACCCCAAACAACGGATGGTAGAACAGCTTCCACAGAAAGCTCACGATCACCGCCGACAGCACCACCGGCAGGAACACAATCACCTGGTGGATCCGATGCCCCGGCAGCGCCTTCATCAGCGCAAAGGCGATCAGAAAAGCAGCCCCGTTCTGCGCGATCATCAAAGCCACAAAGACGATGATGTTGTGCCAGAGGGCAGCGAAGGTGGCGGCCCGGTAAGGCGGCCGGCCCAGCACGTCGATAAAGTTCTCCAGCCCTATGAAGTCGGCCACCTTCAGGCCGTTAAAGCTGAAGAACGAGAACCGAAATGCCGCCAGCAACGGCCACACCACGAACAATGTCATGGTGATCAGGGCCGGCGCCAACAGGAACGCGATCCACAATCCTCGTTGGCGCCGGGGCGTCATATCAGCCTACTTTTTCTGAAAGGGTGGGAAATGCGGGGCAATGCCCTGCGTGACATCGATGCCCACCTGTTGCGGCGTAATGGTGCCGCCCATCATCTTCTGCACGCCGTTCTGGATCAATTCCGATCCGGTGGGCGAATCGTGGCGAAAATACACCGCCATGATGTAGGGCATCGAAACAGCGTTCAGCGCCGCCACCTTGGCCAGCAACGGATCTTCCAGCACCACCCCCTTGATCGGCGAGATGTTGCCGAGCAAAGCAGCGAACCGGTCGCCGTATTCCTTGGTGCCCATATAGCGCACCAGCTTCAGCGCATCGGCCTGGTTGGCCGACTTGGCATTCACCGCGTAACCGCCGTCAAAGAACTTGGCCACATACCGAGGCGCACCTTCCTTGGGCGCGGGCGGGGCGATGAAGTCCATGTTGAGCTTGGGGTTTTGCTTGCGAAAATTGCTGATCTCGAAACTGCCGCCGGCGAACATCGCCGCACGGCCCGACAGAAAAAGCTGCTGGGCGGTGGGGTAGTCGATGCCGGTCTGGCCCTGCGGCATGTAGTCGCGCAGCTCCAGCAGCTTGGCCAGCGCGTCGGTGTAGCGCGTGTCCTCGAAGGTGGTTTTGCCCGCAAGAATATCAGCCACAAAATCCGGCCCCAGCATCGGGTTGGTGAAGATGCCGGCGAAGACTTCATCCATCCAGCCCGTCGCCGTGCCGTTGGCAATCGGCGTGATGCCCTTTTCTTTCAGCGCCTTGGAGACGGCGATCAACTGGTCCCATGTCTCGGGCGGCTTCACGCCGGCCTTGGCGAACATGTCATTGTTGACGAACAGGCCGAGGGTCTGGGAGGCGAACGGGATGGCATACACGCGCTTGTCGGCGCGCAATGTTTCCGCGGCCAGCGCCTCGGCCGGAAAATGAGCGAGTTCCGGCACGTCCTTGGGGTCCAGCGGCAGCAGATACCCAGCCTTGGCCACCTGTTCAAGGCCGCCATAGGCGCGCGATTGCAGCACGTCGCCGCCACGCCCGCCGGCCAGGGCGGTCGAGACGATGGTGTTGTAGTTCTCCGGCGCGAAGGATTCGAACTTCACGCGGATGTCTGGATTGGCCTTGGTGAAATTGTTGAACAATTCGGTATAGGCGGCCCGGTCTTCCTGGCGCCAGGTCCAGAAGGTGATCTCGCCGGCCTGCACGGGGGCAGCGGCGAACAGGCCGGTCATCAATGCCAGGGCGGAGAGGCCGGTGCTGCGTTTCAGAAATCGGTTCATGGCAATGTCCCTTTAACCTTTTTATTGGATGATGGTGCCGTAACGGCGGTGAAAGGCAATCCTGCAGCGCATTCCATGGCAACCACCCGCACCAATGTCGGCTCGTGCACGGTGCCGTGGTCGGCTGCCAGCAGAAGGGCCCCGTCCAGCGATGTGCCGTGTGCCGACGCGTGTTCAAGCCACGGCATATCCGTGTGCAATGTCGCCAGCAACGGCACGGTCAGCAGCGGTCCAAGATTCAGCAGGCCGCCAACGGCCGCGAAGGGCACCGGTCCCATGTCGACCAGCCTGAACGCGGCGGCGGCGGCGGTGGCAGCCAGAGCAGCGGCAGCCTGTCGGATCAGGCCGGCGGCAATCGCGTCGCCAGCCTCTGCGTGGTGATAGATGTCCGGTGCAAACGTTGCCGCCAGACCGGGGGCATTGTCATGCCCTTCCATCAGCGCGGACAGTCCCGTGAGGACACCAAAACGAAGCACGGCAGCGTGCATCAGTGTCGTTGCCGGCCCGCGCCCGTCAGTGGCCCGCAGTGCGGCCCGCAGGCCCTCCAGCCCCAGCCACGCACCGCCACCCTCGTCGCCCAGGCGCGGCCCCCAGCCATCGGCGCGGTGCAGCACGCCGCCTGGCCCGATGGCAATGGCCACAGCGCCGGTGCCGACGGCCAACACCACGCCCGCCTTCCCCGCCAACGCCCCGGCATGGGATGTGACAGCGTCGCTCGCCACGGCCACGCTCTCGGCTGGCAGATGCGCACAGAGGCGCTGCGCCAGAACACGCGCAGCCTCCGGGGCGGCGAGCATGCCGGCAGCGCCGACGCAGACGGCCTTCAATTTTCCAATCTTCGCCGTGCGCAGCAACGGCATTGCCACCGCGAGGATGGCTGCTTCCGCCAAGGCAGCACCGCCTGGCACGGCCAAGCCCGGCGCACCCGCGCCCGCGCCATCCAACCGGCGACCATCCGCCCATAACGCAACGCGGCATCCGGTTTTGCCGAGATCGATCGCCAGAACATCGCCGTTCAATGGATATCTCACCTCCAGCCAGGGGCATCGCCAGGGATCATGCGGCCCGTGGTCGCATGGGGCAAGATGTCGGTTCAGAGCGTCTCCGTCACCTTGCGCAGGCCGCGCGGGCTGTCCGGATTCTCGCCCCGCGCCACCGCCACATGCAGCGCCAGGATTTGGAACGGCAGAATTTCCAGCAACGGCGACAGCGGCTCCGGCGCCCCATCCGGCAGGACAAACCCGGCATCGGCCTCGGCCACGGCCCCGGCGCTGCCGACCACAAACAGATCCGCTCCAGACCCGCGAATCCGCGGCAGCACCTGGGCCATCGCCGCACCGGCCATACCGTTCGGCACCACCGCCAGCACCGGCATCCGCGGGTCCAGCAGGGCCAACGGCCCATGCATCAAATCGGCGCCGGAAAAGGCCTGGGCGGAGACATAGCTGGTCTCCATCAACTTCAAGGCGGCCTCTCGCGCCGTGGGATAGCCATAGCCGCGCCCGGTCAGAATCATGTGCTGGGCAAAGCGGTAACGCTGCGCAATGGCCGCCAGCACATCATTGCCGCGCGCCAACACGGTGTCGCCCAAATCCGGCAACGGCCCGGCGTCGGCCCCGGCGCCCCCGCGCCAATGGTCCAGGGCCAGATACAGCGCCAGAAGCTGCGCCGTGTAGGACTTGGTGGCCACCACCGATCGCTCCGGCCCCGCCCCCACATCAATATGCAGCGCCGCCGCCTGGGCCAACGGGGAATGTGGGCTGTTGGTGACAGCGAGCGTCAACGCGCCGCCACGTCGCCCCATCTCAAGGGTCTGCACAAGATCGGGCGAACCGCCGGACTGGCTCACCGCAATCAGCAGCACATCGCCCCAGGACGGCACAGTGCCATAGGCTGTCATGGTTGACGGCGACACCAGGCCGCACGGCAGGCCATGCAGGATCTCGACAAGATATTTGGCATAGAGCGCCGCGTGGTCGGATGTGCCTCTGGCGGCGAACAGCACAAAACGTGGCACCTTCGCCGCGATCTGACGGCCCAGAGCCGCAAATTCAGGTCGGCGATCCAGAAGACCCCGCCAGATTTTGGGCTGCTCGGCCAGTTCCGCCGCCATCAATCGGCCGGGTCCGATGGTCTCGATGCCCATGAAATATCTCCGAGTGGAGAAAGCAGGAAATCAGCCCTTCATCAGGTGAAGGCCAATCCGCCCGCTGTCAACACGCCGTGCGAAGCCGGCGCCCGTGATGACATCGCTCAATATGGCTTGCGGCCCGGCGCGGCAAACGGCTGCTCCAGCCCATCCACGGCAACATTGCGCCCATTGATCCAATGCGCCCGGGGCGAGGCCAGGAACACGATCACATCGGCCACCTCCTCCGCCGTGCCCAGCCGCCCCATCGGGAAGCCGTGCGTGACGTATTCGGCATAGCCGTCGGGTTCGGATTGGCGATAACGGTCCCACCCATTGCCCGGCACCAGAATAGAACCCGGCGAGACGGTGTTGACGCGGATACGCTGCTCCCGCAGATCCAGCGCCCACAACTCGGCATCGAAAATCAGCGCCGCCTTGGCCGCCCCATATTGGCCGCTGCTGGCGAGTTGCGGAGTCCAGCCGGAGATGGAGGCGACATTGATGATGGCGGGATGGGCGCGCCCGGCCATCACCGGCACCGCCAGTCGCATCATGCGCACCGTCTGCAACAGGTTCACCTCCAGCGTCCGGCGCCAATCGTCGTCGGTGCTGTCCTGCAGGCGGCGGCCGCCGATCGATCCGCCAACGTTGTTGACGAGCACGTCAATGCCGCCATGGGCCGCCACCGCCGCGTCAATCAGGCGCTGCGCATCCCCGGGCTGCGTGACATCGGCCAGCACCGCGGTGACCGAGGCGGCCGTCTTGCGCAGACTGTCCGCCGACGCATCCAGGTCAGACTGGGTGCGCGCCGAGATCACCACATGGCAGCCCTCGGCGGCAAAACTGGCAGCGGTGGCCAGGCCGATGCCGCGACTTGCGCCCGTGATCAGCGCGACCGTGCCGGAAAGACCAAGATCCATCGAATTTTCTCCATTTCGTGACATCGGTCCCATTCTTGCATCACCGTTCCGAAGTCCACCACAGCATTTTCACCTCATGTGCCCAACACGCATGAACCCGTATCGGAGAGATTGAGATGGCGTCTGACGACTTCGCATCCAAAACCGTCACGATGATCGCTGAATGGCACAGCGTGACACCGCCGAACGACGTGGCCCTGCGCATGGTGGCGGACCTCGCCAAGACCATCAGCCAGTTCGAGGCCCTGCGCGGCACCCTGCGCTTCGAGGATGAACCCTCCAGCTTCGAGGCTGCCCTGGTGGAAGCCGCAGCGATTGGAATATCCGCATGACCGATCTCGCCAATCTCTCCCTCACCGAAGCCGTCACGGCCATGCAGACCGGCAAGGCCTCCGCTGTGGAGGTTTTGGAATCCTGCCTCACCCAACTGGATGCGCAGGAAGCCGGCATCAACGCCGTCATCTGGATGGACCGCGAATACGCCGCGGAATCTGCCCGCGCGGCCGATGCGGCCCTGGCGCGCGGCGAGCCAACCGGCCTGCTGCATGGCCTGCCATTGGCGCACAAGGACATGTATTATCAGGCCGGGCGACTGTCCTCCTGCGGCTCGACCATCCGTGAGGATTTCCGGCCGACTTACACCGCAACCGTCATCGAACGCCTGTCCGCGGCCGGCGCCTATGCCTTTGCCGGGCTGAACATGGCCGAATTCGCCCAGAACGGCACCGGCCACAACGCCCATTACGGCGACTGCCACAACCCGTGGAACCTTGACTACATGACGGGCGGCTCCTCCAGCGGCTCGGGGGCTGCGGTGGCGGCGCGCTACACCTATGCAGCACTTGGCTCGGACACCGGCGGCTCCATCAGGTTGCCGGCGGCGGCGAACGGTGTCAGCGGCATCAAGCCGACCCAGACCCGCGTCTCGCGCTACGGCGTGATGCCGCTGTCATTCTCAGCCGACAATGTCGGCCCGTTGGCCCGCACGGCCCGCGATTGCGCGCGCATCCTGAGCGTGATCGCCGGCCACGATCCGCGCGACCCCACCTCCGCCACCATGCCGGTTCCCGATTACGAGGCGGGCATGAACGGCGACCTACGGGGCCTGCGCGTGGGGGTTCCCACCAATTACTTCCTCGATGAGTGCGACGCCCCGGTGCTGTCGGCGTTCACGGACGCGGTCAAGGCGCTTGAGGCACGCGGCGCGCAGGTGGTGCACATCACCCTGCCCCACATGGATGCAGTCACTGCCTATGTCGGCGTCATGTCACGCGTCGAGGGCGGCGCCATCCATGCGCAATGGATGCGCGAGCGGCCGCAGGATTATGCGGTCCACATCAATTCGCGCCTGTTCGCCAGCCTCGCGGTGCCAGCCACCTATTACGTGGAGGCGCAGAGCCGGCGCGGCCCGATCCTGAAGGCGTTCTGTGCGGATGTCTTCACCCAGGTGGACGTGATCCTGTCGCCCACCATCCGTTGCTGCCTGCCCACTTTGGCCGCCACCAACGCCGATAGCGGCCTGCCGGACGCCGTGGACAGGTTCATGGGCATTTCGCTGAACACCCGGCCGTTCAACTACCTCGGCCTGCCCGCCGCCAGCATCGCCTGCGGCTTCGATCCAAACGGCCTTCCGATCAGCCTGCAAATCGCCGGACGTCCGTTTGCCGAAGCCACGGTGCTGAAGGTGGCGGACGCCTATCAGCAAGAGACGGACTGGCATACAAAAGTTCCAGAAATGGCAAAGGCATGACCATGACAGCATCTTCCCTGCCCAAGGTGGCCGTGATCGGCACCGGCGGCACCATCTGCTCGATCGGCAAAACCCCGTTCGACATTCTGGACTACGGCGCCAACAACACCATGCTGCATGCCGATGAGTTGCTGCAGCGCTTCCCCGAGGTGCTGGCTCTGGCCGATGTGATTCCAGTGCGGTTTCGTGCGGTTCCAAGCCCCAACATCACCTTTCCCGACTGGCGCGCCTTGCTGCTGCTGCTCGATGAGACGCTGGCCGCCACGCCGGATCTCGCGGGCATCGTCATCCTCCACGGCACGGCGTCGCTGGAAGAAACCGCCTACTTCCTGTCGCTGACCGCCAAGATCGACATTCCCATCGTGGTCGTCGGCTCTCAGCGCCCGGCCAGCGCATTGTCCACCGATGCCGGCATGAACCTCGCCAACGCCATCCGCACCGCCGCCAGCCCCGCCGCACGCGGCATGGGCGTGCTGGTGCTGCTGAACGACGAGATCCATGCGGCGCGGGAGGTGACCAAAACCTCCACCTTCCGGATGCAAACCTTCCGCACCGCCGATTTCGGTGTGCTCGGCCAGGCCGACGGCGACGCGGTGGTGTTCTACCGCAAGCCGCTGCGACGCACGGCGCCTGACACCGAGTTCGACGTGCGCGGCCTGGACGCCCTGCCCCGCGTGGACATCGTCTATTCCTATGTGGGCTCGGACGGCACCGCATCGCGCGCCTTCGTGGCGGCCGGCGCCGAGGGCGTGGTGTCTGCCGGTTTCGCGCCCGGCTTTGCCGGTTCCGCCGAGGCCACCGTGCTGGCAGAGGCCGTGATCGAGCGTGGCCTGATCGTGATCCAATCCACCCGCGCCGGCAGCGGCCGCACGGTGCGCACCACCAAACTGCGCGAGCTTGGGTTCCTGGCGTCCGACAACCTCACGCCGCAAAAGGCGCGCATCCTGCTGTCGCTGGCATTGACGGTCAGTCACGACCCCGCCGAGATCGAACGGATGTTCGCCGTCTACTGACAGCCACAGGTCGCGATGCGACAGGCCAGTCCAGCTATCAGATCGGCGGTGCCCGGATGGTCGGGCTGAACTGATAGCTGGGCCCCTGGGCCGGAGCCCGGGCGCCACCTCGCACTCCCCCGCCTGTCGGGCGGTGTCCGGCGCGGTCGGTGTGATCGCGGTGTCGTCCTCACGGGTCGTCGGGGTATAACCAAAGCGGATATCTCACGCCCAAATATCTATATCCGAAATCGCATCTGCTGGCTTAAATATCCCGAGAACCGCGGTCTACGCGGGCATGGGGAACGAAACGATGAACTGGAGGCTTGCCGCACACGGCCCATCTGGAGCGAACGCGGCCGTGGTCCAGCGGGCATGAGCGATCTTCTGCAGCTTCTGGTGTCCGGCACCGCAACAGGTGCGTGCTACGCACTGGCCGCTCTGGGCTTCACCTTGCTCTGGCAGGCGTCAGGCACCATCAACTTCGCCCTTGGCGAAATGGTGATGCTGCCGGCCTTCATGATGCTGTTCTTTCTCGGCCAGGTTGGCCTGCCCTTGCCGCTGGCGTTCGCCGCCACGGTGCTGGTGTCGCTCATCGTGCTGGGCTTCGGCTTCAAGCGCGTGGTGGTGGACCCGATGATCCGGCACGGCGTTATTCCCCTCGTCATCGCCACGCTGGGGCTGTCGATCGCGCTGAAACAGACGGTGCGCATCACCTATTCCGCCCAGGTCTACACCTTCCCCTCCATCTTCTCAGAAACGCTGCTGCGCTTCGGCGGCGCCACACTGTCAGTGAGCGATATCGGCACCGTGGTGATCGCCGGCGGGCTGGTGATGGCGCTGCAGGCGTTTCTCAACGGCACCCTGACCGGCCGCGCCATGCAGGCCGTGGCGCAGAACCGGGATGCGGCGGTGGTGCTGGGCATCAATGCCGAGCGGATGGTGCTGTATGCATTCCTGATCAACGCCTTCCTGGCCGCCTCCACC
This sequence comes from Acetobacteraceae bacterium, assembly GCA_040399685.1. Classification (GTDB taxonomy): domain Bacteria; phylum Pseudomonadota; class Alphaproteobacteria; order Acetobacterales; family Acetobacteraceae; genus CAIQQQ01. The sequence goes on along the minus strand of JBBART010000001.1, from coordinate 224,301 downwards.
GCACTTCTGGTCGCGCCGGCCTATCTCGCCAAATTCGACATGGGCGACACGATTGGGCTGAAGGCGTTCTATGCCGCCATCATCGGCGGCTTCAACAACAGTCGCGGCGCGCTGCTGGGCGGGGTGATCGTGGGCGTGCTGGAGAATTTGGTCGGCGCCTATATCTCGCCCGGCTACAAGGACGGCGTGGCGCTGGTGCTGTTCCTCGGCGTGATCCTGTTCAAGCCCGAAGGCCTCCTCGGCAAGCCGCAGGAGCGCCAGGTATGAGCGGGCGCATCAAGCTGATCCTGACAGCGCTTGCCTGCATCGCCATCCTGTTCGCCCCCGCCGGGCTGAAGAATTACGGCACCTACATCGTCACGCTCTGGGCGGTCTATGTCATTGCCGGCATGGGGCTGAACCTCACAGTGGGCTATGCCGGACAGATCTCGCTCGGCCAGGCCGCCTTTTGGGGCATCGGCGCCTACACCACGGCCATCGCCATGAAGGCCGGCGTGCCGTTTCTCGCCGCCATGCCGCTCGCCGCGTTGCTGTGCTTCGGCGTCGGGCTTCTGCTCGGCTTTCCAGCCCTGCGCGTGCAGCACCATTATCTGGCTTTCGCCACGCTGGGCTTCAACGTCCTGGTGTTTCTGGTGCTGCGCAACGAGGACTGGCTGACCGGCGGCAGTTTCGGCATCAACAACATCCCGCGTCCCGTGCTGTTCGGCTGGCGCATCCGCGCGCCGCTGGATTTCTTCCAGCTGACCTGGGTGATCACCGTTGTGATGGGCGTTCTCATGGCGCTGCTGCTGCGCTCGCCCTGGGGCCGCGCCTTTGCCGCCTTGCGCGACAACCCTATCCGCGCCGAAAGCGTGGGCATCGACACCAATTTCTACACCCTGCTCGCCTTCGCCATCGGCGCCGCCTATGCGGGCGTGGCCGGGGCGCTGTTCGCACCGCTGGTGGGGTTCATCGAACCCGCGCCGTTCGGCGTTTCCACCTCATTGTCCATGCTGCTCATGGTCATCGCCGGCGGCTCCGGGCGCTTCCTTGGGCCGGCCCTTGGCGCTGTCGTGGTGGTGCTGCTGCCGGAATGGCTGCGCTTTGCCGCCACCTGGTATCTGGCCATCTTCGGCACATTGATTGTGGTGATGATGATCTGGCTGCCGGGCGGGCTGCTGTCCCTGCCCGACCGAATCCGCGCCGGGAGGCCCGGCCGATGACCGCCCTGCTGGACGTCCGCGACATGCGCAAATCCTACGGCGCCATCAAAGCCGTGGACGGGGTCAGCTTCTCCGTCACCGCAGGCGAGATCCTCGGCGTCATCGGCCCGAACGGCAGCGGCAAGACCACGCTGTTCAACGCCATCCTGGGTCAGGTCACGCCCACCGCCGGGACGGTCGATTTCGAGGGCCGCCCCATCACCAACCTCGCCCCGCTGCATCTGGCGCGGCTGGGCATCGGCCGCACCTTCCAGAGCCTGCAGGTGTTCGGCAAGCTGTCGGTGCGCGACAATCTCATCGCCGCCGGGCAGGAATTCGGCAGTTCGAAATTCCGCCGCCTGTTCGCCCCTCCCGACGGCGGTCTGGGCGGACGGGCCGACGACATCATCGCCCTGTTCCGCATCGGCCACGTCGCCCACCTGCCCGCCGGCAGCCTGTCCTACGGCCAGCAGAAGCTGGTGGACATCGCCATGGCCTTCATGAGCCGGCCGCGTCTGGTTCTGCTCGACGAACCGTGCGCCGGCGTGAACCCCGCCCTGATCGACCAGCTCACGGATCTGCTGCGCCGGGTCAACCGCGAGCAGGGCGCCACCTTCATCGTCATCGAGCACAACATGGATTTCGTCATGAATTTGTGTTCCCGCGTGATCTGCATGGCGCAGGGGCGTATTCTCGCCGAAGGAACGCCGGCCGCCGTGCAGGCGGACCGCAACGTGCTGGAGGCCTATCTTGGCGCCTGACCTCATCACCTTCGACGGCGTGGTGGCCGGCTACGGCGCGTTGACCATCCTCAACGAGCTCAGCTTCGGCGCACGGCCAGGCGAGATCACCCTGCTGATCGGCCCCAACGGCGCCGGCAAATCCACGGTGCTGAAAACCCTGTTCGGCCTGCTGTCCCCCCGTGCCGGCACCATCCGCTTCAAGGGCAAGAACGTTGGCGGCCACAAGCCCGCCGCCATGCTGCGCGAGGGCATCGCCTTCGTGCCCCAGGGCCGCAATCTGTTCGGCTCGCTCTCGGTGCGCCACAATCTCGAACTCGGCGCCATCACCCTGCCATCGGCCCAACGCAAGGCAAGGTTCGACGAAGCCATCGCCCGCTTCCCGCATTTGCAGCAGCGCATCGACAACCAGGCCTCCACCCTCTCGGGCGGCGAGCAGAAGCAGTTGGAAATCGCCCGCGCCTTGCAGCTTCGCCCAGACGTGATCCTGATCGACGAGCCTTCGATCGGCCTGTCGCCCATCGTCAACCAACAGGTGTTCGCGCTGCTCCGCAGTCTGGCGAACGCCGGCACCACGGTGCTGATGGTGGAACAGAACGTCCGCGCCGCGCTGGCCGTGTCAGACCGCGTGCTGCTGCTCGAAGGCGGGCGGCTGATGCTCGACAGCCCAGCCGGACAGCTGCTGGACGACCCCGACCTCAACCGCGTGTTTCTCGGCAAAACCGTGACACACTGACCGCGTCACCGCCTCCCCCCAAGGTGCTGCAAAAGCACCGCCCAACAACAGAGGACACGCCCATGCTGAACCGCCGCTCCACCCTGCTTCTCGGCAGCTCGCTTCTGGCCTTGCCAGCCACCTGCTTTGCCGCCGATCCCACGGTGAAGATCATCGACAACGTTGAACTGTCCGGCACCGGCGTCACCTCCGGCGTCATGTTCCAGCAGGGCGCCGAGCTGGCCGCCCGCGAGATCAATGCCGCCGGCGGCATCCTCGGCCGCAAGATCGCCCTCACCCATCAGGACAACCAGAGCCAGGCCCAGGTGGCCAAGGCCGTCGCCACCATGGCGGTGGACGAAGACCCCTATGTGATGCTCGGCCCGATCTTCTCGGGCGACGTCAACGTCTCCATGGCCGTCACCGAAGACGCCGAAGTGCCCACCATCATGGGTGGCGAGGCCGCGATGCTGACGCAGCAAGGCGCGAAATATCTGTTTCGCACGTCGTTCAGCCAAAGCACGGCCATGCCGAAAGTGGCCAACTACATGCAAAACCAGGGCATGAAATCGGTCGCGGTGGTCTGGATCGCCAATGATTTCGGCAAAGGCGGCCACGACACGATGGTCAAGGAGCTGAACGCACGCGGCATCAAGATCGCCGCTGACATCCCCACCGAACCCGGCCAGATGGATTATTCCGCCGTGGTGGTGAACCTCGCCAAGGCCCCCGCCGACGCGCTGTTCGCCTACATGAACGAGGAGGAAAGCGCCCGCTTCCTCATCGCCCTGCGCAAGCTCGGCTACGACAAGCCCATCATCGGCGAGACCGTTCTGGCCAGCCAGCGCGTCATCGAACTGGCCGGCCCCGCGGCCAACGGCGTGAAAGCGCATGTGGGATTGAGCGTGGACGCGCCGAACCCGCTGGTTCAGGAGTTCGGCCGCAAATTCAAGGCCGCCTACAACACCGCCAGCGACCATAACGGCATCAAGGGCTACACCGCGCTCTATCTGGTCAAGGCCGTGACGGAACGCATGGGCAAGTTCGACCGCAAGCTGTTCGCCCAAACCCTGCACGGCGCCAGCTTCGCCGCCAAGGACACCCCCGGCCTGCTGATGGATGTGAGCTTCGACGACAAAGGCGACCTCGACCGCGAGAGCTATCTGGTCGAGGTGAAAGACGGCAAGCAGACCATCACCGAAACCTTGCCGCCGCTGGGCAAGAAATAACCATCTATCCCCCCTCCCGGTGGGAGGGGGGATTTCGGCACACTGAAAGCAAGGCATGTCACGCACCCCCGAGCCCAAGATCGACTGCCATTGCCACGTCATCGACCCTGCCCGGTTTCCCTATCGCGCCGACACACGATACCGCCCCACCGGGCAGGAGATCGCACCGGTCGAGCAGCTGCTGCGAATCATGGACCTGCACGGCGTGCGCCACGCCCTCATCGTCGGCACCAATTCAGGCTATGGTGAGGATCTCAGCCCGGTTCTGGACGCCATCGCCCGCGGAGACGGGCGGTTCAAGGGTGTTGCCGTGGTGGCCAACGACATCGCCACCGCCGACCTCGCGCGTCTGAAGGCGCAGGGCATGATCGGGGTTGCGTTCAACGCGCCCTATCACGGCACGGCCGGCTACATGCACACGGGCGATTTGCTGCGCCGGCTGACCGATCTGGACATGTTCCTGCAAATCCAGGTCAAGGACGACCAACTGCTCGCATTCCAACCACTGATCGAACAGTCAGACGTGCGCCTGGTCATCGACCATTGCGGCAGACCGGCGCCGGCGCGCGGGCTGGACCAGCCCGGCTTCAAGGCCCTGCTCGCACTCGGCCGGGCCCAACGCGCCAGCGTCAAACTGTCCGGCTTCAGCCAGTTCTCCGGCCAGAGCCACCCCTATCAGGACACCCACATCTTCATAGCGGCGTTGCTTGAGGCATTTACGCCCGATCTGTGCCTATGGGGCTCGGACTGGCCATTCCTGCGGGCGCCGGAACGGATCGATTACGGGCCGCTTTTGCAACTCATAGAGACCCTGCTTCCCGACGAGGCTGGCAGACGCCAGGTGCTTTGGAACACGCCCAGCCGGCTGTTCGGCTTTGGCGCCTGACACGCGACCAGCAACGGCACTCCCTCAATCAGGCTTGAACGTCACGTCACGGCCTCAGCCACATCTGTTGGGGGTCGCTTTTGCCCTGGCCACGGCTCGAACTCTGCCATGCCCCCTTTTATGTCAAAAATCACCGCATCATGTACAATACAAATTATGACACATATATACTATAAAAATTTTTTATTAACACTAAAGTGTTAGGTGTTAATTTCCAGAAAATTTTTTGCGTTGTAATTTTATAAAAAAATAGTTTCTGTATTGATACAATCTGTAAAAATAAAAAATATTCTGAAATCTATCGATTATCAGAACATGTGGGATGAAGGTTTTTATAAATGCTATCGGTAAACAGCGCTTATCCTATTGCTAATAGCGCTACATGTCGTTGAAGCATCATTCGTTGCTATTATCTTTCGAAATAACAATGACCGCTCGGCGCAAATTTGGATGGCTGCTTCGCTGATGTTCGCAGTGGCGTCAACGTTGACGCTCGTGTCGTACCAGGTCATTAATTTTGAAAGATACTTTTTAGCCAATTTTCTTTTAAGCTACGCAATCGCTCTTTATGTCGATAGCCTTCGCGTATTGTTTGGAAAATCTAAAACCACGAGAATACGAGATGCTGCGATCTGTGTTCTGTATGCTGCGACGCTTTGGCTGTTGGTGAAATTAGACCTTTCGTCCCTTATTGCACCGACGGTGGGCGCCTCTGTTGGCATATTCAATGCCGTGGCTTATTTTCGAATTAAAAAAATTAACGAAAAACCAAACAACATTTACTTGAAACTAATTGGATTTACGTTTTTCGGCGTAGCAATTGTCTGGTTCATTCGAATTCCGCTTGCGAGCATATTAGAAATTAAATTTTTCCTGGACACCGGCTCCGTAAATTATACCCTGCTTGCATTCATTTTTGTATTTTTAGTGATCAGGCAATTCGGATATTTGGCCCTGCGACTTGATCTCAGTCTACATAAAAAAATTGATGAAACCTCTGACCTTGCCAACTCTACAAAAAAACAGATGCTGAAAAGCATTAACGCAATAAGTCTGGCCCACGATAACGAAACAGGACATCACATATTACGAACTCAAAACTATGTGAGAGCAATAGCGCTAAAAATTAGAGACAACGGACATTATACTGACGATTTGACTGGAGATAGCATTGATATGCTGTTTTTAGTCGCGCCAATGCACGATATCGGCAAAGTGGGAATTTCAGATTCCATTTTACTCAAACCTGGCCCTTTGGATCCAGCCGAGTGGGCAATCATGAAGGCTCATACAACCATCGGTGAGAACGTGCTGCGCTCCGCCATCGAGGGCGAGTTAGAGCATACGCTGATGCTGCAAAAGGCACTCGAAATTGCGGGGGGCCATCACGAGAGATGGAATGGGGAGGGTTATCCGCGCGGCCTCTCCGGTCAGCAAATCCCGTTATCCGCACGGATCATGGCGGTGGCCGATGTGTACGACGCACTTGTGAGCGAACGAGTTTACAAAAAAAAATGGCCACACAATCAAGCAGTCGAGGAAATTCAGCGCCAAAGCGGGGAGCATTTCGACCCGATTGTGGTGGAGGCGTTTTTGGCAATTCAGGAAAAAATAAAACAGATTGCAGATCATTACGATGATGAAGCAAAAAATTCCTGTATTCATCCGGTTAGCACCGCAAAAGTGTCATCCGCTCTCAGGCCAGTTTTCTAACCCGACCCCACGAGAGCCAGGTTCCTGCCCCGCCATCTCGGGAGCCATCTGTAAGCACGATCCGGATGAGCCTTGGTTTTGCACGCAACCCCCTTGATAAAAGACCCGCACCTGTTCACTGAGCCGACATGACCCTCCGACAGCTTGAAATCCTGCGCGCCCTGATCCGGCATCGCACCACCGTCGCCGCGGCGGACGAGTTGGCGCTATCGCAGCCCGCCATCAGCAACGCGCTCAAAACGATGGAGGCGCAGGCCGGGTTCGCGCTGTTCCACCGCATCAACAACCGCCTGTTCCCCACCACCGAGGCGCTGGCGATCGATGAGGAAAGCGAGACCATCTTCGCCCTGCATGCCAAGCTGGAACACCGGGTGCGCGACCTGCGCGACAGCCGGTCGGGCCATATGGCCATCGTGGCCACCCCGCCGCTCGCCTACAGCATCATCCCGCTGGCGCTGAAACGCTTCCTGCACCAGCGCCCGGACACCCGCATCTATTTCGATGTCCGCCGCTATGAGGGGATCATGGACGGCGTGCTGACCCGCGTGGCCGAGCTCGGCTTCGCGCTCGGCCTGGTGCGCCAGCCCGGCATCGCGTCCGAGATCGTGCACACCGGCGAAATGGTCTGCGTCTTCGCGCCGGGCCATCCCTTGAGCGAAAAATCCCACATCGCCGCGTCTGACCTCACCGGCCTGCCCTTGATCGGCCTGGAACGCGGCACGCGGCTGGGCGAAGCCGTGCGCCAGAGCTTTGAGCAGTCCAACGTGGCGTATCAGCCCACCGTGGTGGTGCGATACTGCAACACCGCCTGCGTGCTCGCGGCCACCGGCGTGGGCGTGGCGGTGGTGGACCCGTTCTCCCCGCGCCAGGGCGGCGGCCATGACCTCGTCATCCGCCCATTCCTGCCGGCCACGCCGGCCATAGCGTATATGCTGTGGTCCGAAGCGCAGCCGCTGTCCCGCCTGGCATTGGCCTTCCGCGACGAGGTGCGCGCCGTCAGCCGCCAGCAGGCCAGCCGGACGCATAAAGAGTGAAGCGAAGCGGTTCTTTTTTGAAAAAAAGAACCAAAAAACTTCATGACTTTATCTACATGGCGCGGCATCTGCCGCACCACGCACCGACACGAATGAAAGTCTTTTTGCTTCTTTTTCTTCAGAAAAAGAAGACCTTCCTGTCGTGCCGATCACTTGTCCATCCACTCTAAAGATGCCGCATCCCAAGTTGCTCCAGCAGCGGCAACAACTGGTTGCGTGCCGTCACCCGGTGCCGCTTCGCCCCATCGCCCGCCGCCGGCACGCAGCCCTGCCGGATCGCCGCCACAATGGCCCGATGTTCCTCCGCTGACGCGACCGGTTTCGGGCGCAGCCGCAGGGTCAACATGCGGGCGCGGTGCGACTGGTCCATGATGGTGTGAAACATCCGCGCCAGCCGCCGGTTGCCGCTGCGCTCCACCAGCAGTTGGTGGAACCGCTCATCCGCCCTGGCCCAGCCGACAAGATCATCGGCTTCCAGCGCCGCCTGCATCTGATCGTTCACACCATCGAGTTCGTCCGCAACCGGCCCGCGCATCTCCGCCGGCTTGTCGGCCAGCAATTCGGCGCAGGCCGTCTCCAGGGCAATGATCACCTCATAGATCTCGCGCATATCCTCCGGCGAAATCGCACACACCACCACGCCGCGCCGCGCCAGCACGCGCACCAACCCTTCTTCCTGCAGCCGGATGATCGCCTCGTGAACCGGCGTCCGGCTCATGCCGAGCTGGGTGGCAATCTCCTGCTCAGAGCCCTGATAGCCGGGCGCGAAAACATTGTTGCGAATGGCGTCCTTCAACGCGTCATACGCGCCATCAACCAAGGACGGCTTCTGCCCCTGCGCGTCCGCCCCGCTTCGCATATCCAACATGTTCAACCCTGACTGCCCCGCCCCGCCAACGTTCATGCAAGTTGACGCGCACGCAATTGACAATCGGCGACGCTGCCATCTACGTCCAGACCATCTTGCATGGAAGATGGCACTTTAGCCAAACCAGCATCCATACCCGGGAGAAACACATGCGTCATTATCGGATCGCCGCCATGGGCGGAGACGGCATCGGGCCGGAAGTGATCGAGGCCGGCGTTGAGGTGCTAAAGATCTGCGCCGAGCGCGACGGCGCGTTCACGCTGGACTTCCAGGATTTCGACTGGGGCTCGGACTATTACCGCAAACACGGCGTGATGATGCCGGCTGACGGCGCCGACCAGCTTCGCAGCTTCGACGCCATCCTGTTCGGCGCCGTCGGAGCACCCGATATCCCCGACCACATCACCCTGTGGGGCCTGCGCCTGGCGATCTGCCAACCGCTCGACCAATACGCCAATGTGCGCCCCACGCGGGTGCTGCCGGGCATCGTCAGCCCGTTGCGCCACGTGTCCGGCCCGGAGCTTGACTGGGTGATCGTGCGCGAGAACTCAGAGGGCGAATATTCCGGCGTCGGCGGCCGCGTGCACCAGGGCCTGCCGATCGAGGTGGCCACCGACGTCTCCATCATGACCCGCGCCGGCGTGGAACGCATCATGCGCTATGCGTTCAGGCTGGCCCAGTCCCGCCCCCGCAAGCTGCTGACGGTGGTGACCAAAAGCAACGCCCAGCGCCACGCCATGGTGATGTGGGACGAGATCGCAGCCCAGATCGCCCAGGAATTCCCGGACGTGACATGGGACAAGATGCTGGTCGACGCGATGACGATGCGCATGACCATCAAGCCCGAAACACTGGACACCATCGTTGCCACCAACCTGCACGCCGACATCCTGTCCGATCTGGCGGCAGCCCTGGCCGGCTCGCTCGGCATCGCGCCGACGGCGAACCTGAACCCGGAGCGCACATCGCCCTCGATGTTCGAGCCGATCCATGGCTCGGCGTTCGACATCACCGGCAAGGGCATCGCCAATCCGGTCGCCACCTTCTGGACGGCCGCGATGATGCTGGAGCATCTGGGCGAGAAGCCGGCGGCGGTGCGCCTGATGAAGGCAGTGGAACGCGTGACGGCCAATCCCGCGCTGCACACGCCCGATCTCGGCGGCACAGCCACCACAAGGCAGGTGACGGAAGCGGTGTGCGAAGCCCTGCGGCACGCCAACGACTGATGCCGGTCTGCTCGCCCCCCGGCAGGGTTCCCGGGGGGCAGGCAGACCGTGACAGTGGCAACCGCGCAGGGCCGCCGTGAGTCGTCTGCGAACCTGCTGCCCGCGACATTCATCCCAAATGCCGGAAAGGAACAGAATTTCAATGCAACCCATGACACCCGTCGAGACTTGTCAACGGGCCACGTCAAAGCACGCCTGCGTCGATCTCCACAGGCACCGTGCACGACGACCATGAAAGAAAATCGAAACGATGGCCTATCAAAGCATCAATCCTTTCGACAACACCCTCGTCAAATCCTTCGACGAAATCACCAACGAACAGCTTGAGACCAAGCTCGCCGCCGCCGCCGCCTGTTACGAGACCTGGAAGCGCACAAGCTATGCGGACCGGGCCAAGATCATCGCCAAGGCCGCGGCCTTGCTGCATGAGCAGGCCGAACCGTTTGCGCAGACAATGACGATGGAAATGGGCAAGCGCATCAGCGAGGCCCGTGGCGAGGTAGAGTACAGCTCGCAGATTCTGGCCTATTACGCCAAGAACGCCGCCCGCTTCCTGGCCCCGGTGAAACTGAACCCCATCGATGGCGAAGCGCATATGGAGAGCAGCCCCATCGGCGTGATCTTCTGTGTCGAGCCATGGAACTTTCCGTATTACCAGCTCGCGCGGGTCGCCGGGCCGCATCTGATGGCCGGCAACACGATGGTGGTCAAACACGCCGGCTGCGTGCCGCAATGTGCCATCGCGTTCGAAAAGCTGCTCGTGGAGGCCGGCGCTCCCGCAGGCCTTTACACCAACCTGCAGATCTCGCACGCCCAGTCCGACATCATCATCGATGATCCGCGCATCAAGGGCGTGGCGTTGACCGGCAGCACCGAAGCCGGCCGCAGCATCGCCGGCCGCGCCGGGCAGAACCTGAAGCCGTCCTCGATGGAACTCGGCGGCAGCGACGCCTTCATCGTGCTGGAGGACGCGGATCTGGAGCACACCGTCAAATGGGCGGTCTGGGGCCGGATGTACAACAACGGCCAAACCTGCTGTGCAGCAAAGCGCTTCATCGTTGTCGAGTCGGTCGCCGATGCGTTTCTGGCGAAGTTCCAGCACGCCCTCTTGGCCCTGGTGGCGGGCAACCCCAAGGACGAGGCCACCACGCTCGGCCCCCTGTCCACCGAGCAGGCCGCGGCAGACCTGGTCAAGCAGGTGGATATCGCGGTGGCCCATGGTGCGAAGGTGCTGATCGGCGGCAAGCGCATCGATCGCCCCGGCGCCTTCATGCAGCCCACCATCCTGACCGACGTGGCCCCCGAAAACCCGGCCTTTCGCGGCGAGTTCTTCGGCCCCGTGGCGATGTTCTTCCGCGTGAAGGATGAGGCGGCCGCCATCGCACTCGCCAACGATTCCGATTTCGGCCTGGGTGGCTCGGTCTTCACCCAGGACATCGAACGCGGCAAGCGCGTGGCCACCCAGGTCGAGACGGGAATGATGTTCGTCAACAACATCTCCTGGTCCGATGCCGAGTTGCCCTTCGGTGGCATCAAGGACTCTGGCTATGGCCGCGAACTGGGCGACATGGGCATCCACGCGTTCGTGAACAAAAAACTGGTCCGCATCCTGGCGGCCGAAGCGCCGGTCTGAAACGAACGTCAACGGCGATGCGGCATGCCCCATCGGGGTGTGCCGCATCGCCCGAGAACCAGCCCTAAATCCGCCCTCAGCCGCCGAGGCGCACCAGATTGACCCGCCCTGCCGGCAACTCCGCCGCAAGTGCCGCGATATGCGGGTGATGCGTCAGCACAATCGCCTGCACATGCTGGCTCAGGTCCAGCAATGCCTCCAGCATGGCCAGGGTACGCCGATCATCGGACGTCTGCAGGATATCATCCGCCACGAACGGCAAGGCGGGCGCGGCGCCGGCATATTCCTCCAGCGCCGCGATCCGCATGGCCAGATACAATTGGTCGCTGGTGCCCTCGCTCAGCTGATCCAGTGCCTTGCGCCCCTGCCCGTCAGCGTCCAGCGCCAGCATGGTTTGCCCCGACGCGGTATCCTCGATCACCACCCCGGCATGCACACCGCCGGTGATGCCGCGGAACACCGCACCGATCCGGTCCAGCAACGGCTGTTCGGCATTGGCAGCCTGACGGTCCAGCGCGTGTTGCAGCAAGGCGTGGGTGGCGTGCAAAATCAGCGCCTCCTCGGCCGTGCGGCCCAGCAAGGCCTGCGCCTGCTGGCGACGCTGTGCGGCATCGGCGGCGTCGGTGCCGGTGCTGGCGTGATCAAGCGCCCGTGCCGCCTCGGCAGCAGCGTCGCGGGCTGAATCGATCTCGCTGACCAACACCGGCTGGCGCTGGTCGATGGCGTGCAGGCGGGCGGCATCCGCCTCATCCGTGGTCGCCGCGGCACGCTCTGCCAGGGCCGCGGCCGCAAGACCCCGCCCCTGCTGCGTCAGAGCGTGCAAAGCTTCATCGCGGTCATGCCGTGCCTTGCCGATCTCGCCGGCGCGCCGCAACTGCTCCTCCGCCGCCGCGTCCGTCTCGGCATGCAAGGCGGCCCGCAGACCTTGCAGCATCACCGCCGCATCGCCGGCGGCCTTGGCTTTGGCACTGCTGTCGGCCCTCGCCAACACGATGCGGGCATCCGCGTCGGCGCAGCGCGCCGCATTCTCCCGCTCGGACTGAAAGCGGCGCTGCAAGGCGGCAGCGGCCTCGACCAATGGCAATGCCGCAAGATCCGGCGCCAGATGCGCGACATGGTCCAGCATGCGGCGCAGCGCCGTCACCGCCCGGTTCATGTCATCCACCCGAATCTGGCTGGTGTCGCCGGCGGCGTCCTGGCCGCGCAATGCCTCGATCAGATCCAACGCATCGCCGGTGACATCCGGCGCCTCATCCGCCGGTCGGGTAAGCGCCTGGGTGCAGTCGCGCCATTGCGTGTGCCACGTGGCCAGGGCCTGCGCCGCCTGCGCCGCCGCCTCCCGCCCCGAGGCCAGCGCTTTTGCCTGAAGGGCCGCCTGTTTCACCAGTTCGCCGCGTCGCGCCGCAAGAGTGCGTGCCGCCTCGATCCGACGATCGGCATCGGCGAGCAAAGCGCCCACGATCTCAACCGCAGGTGCGGCCAGCCCCAGCGCAGAGGCGAGCGCCCCGCCACGACGCAGCATATCGGCGCGCAGATCCGCCAACGCAGCCACTTCCGCGTCACGCGCAGTGCGCCGCGCCACAGCCTCCGCACGGGCGCGCAGGAACAACCGCAGCGCCGGCACATCCCGGGCAGCGCCACCGGCCGCCCGCGCCATCGCCGCAAGCTCCTCCCGCATCGCAGCCTCGGCGGTGACGGCCTTGGCCACACTCTCATCGTCATGCAGCAATTCAGCGCTCAGACGCGCCAGTGCGCCACGCCCGGCCTCGGCCTCGGCGACCTCCTGCCCGTGCGCGATCAACGCATCGGCCACAGCGTCGGCCTCCCGCATCGCCCGGTCGAGCGCCACCGCCTGCGACGGGTCCACGCGCATGGCCTCCCACAGCGCATCCCGAAGCGCTCGCGCCTGCACCAACGCCCCCGGCGGCGGCAACATCGCCCGCTGTTCCAGCGCCGCCAGCTTCGATGTCGCCAGTTCCATCGCCTGCAAACGCTCAACCCGCGCCCGCGTGGCCTGCACGAGGGCCATCTCGGCCTTGCCGAGCGCCTTGTCGGTGGCTTCCAGCCTTGCGTCAGACGGCGCTGCCGTCAGGCCGAGAGATGCCTCCGCCAGCGGGCTGTCAGGAATCGCCGCCAAGGCCCCGGCGAAAGCCGCCTCAGCCGCCCGCAGCCGCTTCTGCGCCTGATCCAGCCGCCCCGCCGGATCACCCTCCGCCCGCAGCAATCGCGCCAGATCGGCAATGGCGGACATATCGGTATCGCCCGGCAACAGCGCCAGGGCTGACGCGGTCTCACCGTGCTGGACCTGGGCGGTGTCACGCAGCGTGTCGGCCGCATTCTTGTCGGCCTGCAACCTGGCATGCGCCTGCAAATGCCGCTTGGCCCGCTGAACGGCCGTCGCCGCAGGCAACGGCACCGCGTCGTCCCACCCAAGCGTGGTCCGCAAAACGCGGGCGCGGGCGCGGGTCTGCGCGAGATCCGCTTCAACCTTGGGAAGATCACGCTCGGCGCCCAATGCCTGGCCGCGCAGTTCGACCATCGCCTCGAACGTCTCGGCCGATTCAAGCCAAGCCGGATCGAAGCTCAGATTCGCGCGCACCTCCTGCACAAGGTCCAGCGCATCCGTCGCCGCCTTGGCAAAGCTTGCGGCCTTGGCGCCTGCTTCCAACGCGATGCGCCATCGTGGGGCAAACCCGTCATCCAGTTCCGGCGCCTGCCCCGCATCCGCCAGAATGTGATTCGCGCTGTGCAGCCGGGCCAGCCAGGGGCGCACAGCCCCCGTCATGCGCAGCCCGTCCCGCTCCTGTGCCTGCGCGTCCTGTTCGGAGATCAGCGCATCAAACCGTACAGCCGCCGCCGTGCTGGCCTCTTGCAACCGCGCCCAACCATCCGGCCGCAGCGCCGCCTGCCGAAGATCGTGCGATGCGCCTTCCCAATCCGTCAGGGCACGCCAGATCGGCCGGGATTTGTGGCGCGTTGTCGCCCGCCCAAGCTCGTCGCGCTGCGCCTCCAAGGTCGCCAGCAATTCACGCACCCGCCCCAACCCGCCGCCAGCGGCGAACAGCACCTGCCCCAGTCGCCCCTGGCTGCGGATCAGCTCCCGCCCACCGGAGCGCAGCAAATCCGTGTCCAACCCAAACAACTCGCGAAACACGGCCATGTCGGCATTGCCGATCAACTGGCGCAGCACTTCCGGCTGGACCAGACTGCCGTCCTCCAACGCCAGCGTGTTGCCATTCCCCTTGCGCCGCACCAGCGACAAAACACCGCCCGGCCCTTCGACCTCGGCACGCAGCCGCATCCGGTCATTGCCGTGGCGGAAATTCATCTGTGTGGTGGCCGGAATGCCGAACAGCAAATTGCCAATCGCAGTGCGGATCACGGACTTACCGAACCCATTCGGCGCGATGATCACGTTCAACCGCCCCGGCGTAGAGTCGAACGGCAGCTCCAAACTTTCGAACGGCCCATACCGATCCAGAACCAGCCGCGAAAGGCGCATCAGGAGTGCCCGCCCAAAGCCGTCTCAAGCCGCAGCCGCGCCTGTTCCAGCACCGCACCAACCTCACCAGCCGCCGCCGCATGCAGCGGATGGTCCGCCGGCAACCCATCCAGCAACTTGCCCAGCAACGTCGCGGGCCACTCACCCAGCAGATCCGCCGCCGGAGCGGCCACGATGGCGTCAATCTCGCCCAGCAGACGGCCCAGATGATCAGGCCTGGCGCGTGACGCGTCCCTATCCTGTACCGGGCCAGTGCGCAACCGCACCGCCTCCAGCCACAGACGCCCCGCATCGTCCACGCTGTGCGCCTCGTTGAGGATCTTTTCGCGCAAACCGGCACCCGCCAAGGCCACATGGGCGGCGGTCGCTCCCGTCAACGTCAGCCGCATCGCCAGCGGCAACGGCGCAGCGTCACGCATCGCGGCCTCCACCACGGATTGCACGCGCGCCAATGCTTCACGTTCATCCGCAGCCCCGGCAAGATCCACATCCAGATTTTCCCAGCGCAGCACATCAAGAACCCGATGCTCAGCGCTCACCACCCGCCCCTGCTCCACCGTGACGATGCTCGCACCCTTCGCCCCGGTCTCGCCCACATGACGGCCCTGGAGATTCCCCGGAAACACGATCCACGGGTCCTGGCACAACACCTCACGCGTGTGCACATGCCCCAGCGCCCAATAATCATAGCCATGCGCCCGCAACCGCGACACGTCACACGGCGCATAAACGGCGTGGCCCGCATATCCGGTGGCCGAGGTGTGCAGGATGCCAATGTTGAACAGCCCCGGAATGGGCGCCGGATAATTGCGCGACAAATCGTCCGGCACCGCCTGATCTGCGAAGCTCTGGCCATGAATGGCCACGCCCAACGATTCCAGATTCCGCAGCGTGTGGGCGCGCTTGTGGTCGAACATCGCCACATGCGGCATGTTCAAATGCCGGGTCATGCGGTTGGCGGCATCATGGTTACCACGGATGGCGAATACTGGGATTTCAGCCTGCGTCAGCCGCCGCATCTGGCTGGCAAAGAACTGCCCGGTGCCAAAATCCGGCCAGTCGCCGTCATAGATATCGCCGGCGATAATAACAAAATCCACCCGCTCATTGAGCGCCAGATCCACCATCCGCCCCAGCGCCCGGCGCGTGGCGCCGCGAATGACCTCCACCGGCGCCGACGGATCGGCCTCAAGCCCGCGCAACGGGCTATCAAGATGCAAGTCCGCAGCGTGAAGAAACCGAAAACCCATGGCGCGCTGGCCCTGTCTTTGAATACTGGCGCCACACTGCCATGGCGCCAGCACACGGACAAGAAACCCGGCCTTTTACAGCGTCTCGGCCTTCCCGGACTCCATCGAACGCGTCATCGCCTCCAGCACCCGCATCGCCCGCACACCATCCACGATATCCGGCGCATCCGAGTCCGCGCCCTGCACCTTGCGCACGAAGGCCGCGAGCAGCGCATGATAGCCCTTGTGATCCTCGTTGGCCGCCGCCGTCATGTTCGGCTCCCAGACCAGCGCGTCCTGCGCGGAATCCAGCGTGGCCAACGGGTCCAGCGCCTTGAATCCGGGCGAGCGATAATACCGCACCTCATGCACATTGCGCACTTCCACGCGCTTGTGATCGCCCATCACCTGCCACCATTCCATCGGCGTGCCACGCGACTGGTGCGTGCCCATCACCACCGTGGCAAGCGCGCCGGAGGCAAAGCCGTAGCCGACATGCAGCAGCAACTTGCCCGGCTCCATCTCGAACTTCCGCGCTGTCACGCTGGTGACCGGCTCTCCGATCATCCACGGCACCAGATCCATCGCATGCACGCAATGATGCAACAAGAACCCAGTATAATCCGGATTTCCGACAAAATACCCAGGTGCGGTCATGTATTCGCCGAGCAGGCTGGCGCGAACACCAAACTCTGGCCCCGACAGAATATTGCCCGCAATCCGATTGGCGGTGGAATACCGCTTCATGAACCCAACCACGCAGGGCCGCCCGGTCGCAGCCGACACATCGGCCAACATTTGCGCCTCGGCCGCCGTGGCCGCGGGCGGCTTTTCCATGAACACCGCCAGGCCCTTCTGCATCGCCAGCGCCCCGAACCGCGCATGCACGCCCGGCCCCACCGCCATGCCGATCGCGTCCAGCCCAGAATGAGACAGCATCGCCGCGGCATCGCTGTAGCGCGACGTCACGCCATAGCGATTGGCCACCACGTCCAGCCGTTCCGCATCGGCATCGCAGATCGCCGCCAGCGTCACCGGCAGACGGGTCAACTGCGGCAGCAGCATCTCCTCGGCGTGCTTGCCGCAGCCGATCCACCCGATCTTCATCATGACCGCGCCGCCGCGTGCAGCGCCGCACGCAAGAACGCGCCGCTGTGGCGCAGATCATCATCCTCGTCATACGCCGGCGGCTTCCACTGCGCCAACGGCACCGACAGGCTGTGATCGGTGCGACGAAACGGCTCCAGCGTGATCACACCTGCATAGTCGATATCGAACAACGCCCGGCAAATGCTCGGCCAATCGAGATGGCCGGTGCCCAGATAGCCGCGATGGTTCTCGTTGGCCTGGAAATGCATCAGATGCGGCGCTGCATGGCGGATCGACTCAACCATGTCGTTCTCCTCCATGTTCATGTGGAACGTGTCGAGCATCACCCCCACCGCCGAACTGCCGACCTGACGCACCAGATCCACCGCCTGTCGCCCGGTGTTGCAAAAATCCGTCTCAAACCGGTTCAACGGCTCGACGGCCAGGCGAACCCCATGCTCGGCGGCATAGGCGCCCGCCTGTTGCAGCCCGTCCACCACCCGCGCCACACGCTCGGCGCGCTGGTCCGCATCGAACGGACGCGGCGGCCGCCCCGCGAACACCAACGGCGTCCCGTAAAGCGGGCCACCCACCAGATCGGCGCCACACGCCACCGCCACATCCACGCAACGGCGCAAGTAAGCCACGCCACCCGCACGCGCCGCCTCGTTGTCGGACGCGAGATCCCGTTCCACATTCACCCGCGCCGCCAGCACGATCGAAAGCCCCGCATCCCGGGCGGCCTTGCCGGCTTCGGCCGGGTCGATCTCGCCGGGCTCCGGCACCAGCAGTTCGCAGAAATCCATGCCTGTCGCGCGCATGCGAGCGAATAGCGGGATATGCGCAGCCGTGATCGGCCGATCATAGGTCATTGAAATCACGCCAATCTTTGGCGACCAGGGCGTTGTCATCCTTTTACGGCTCCTCCAGTAAGCCCACCGGCCAAACGCCCTTGGGTGAGCAAAAACAAAATCGTCGCCGGCAGCGCCACCAGCGTGCCGCCTGCCATCAACAGACCCCATTGGATCTGGTTCTCACCGATGAAACTCTGCAACGCGACCGTCACGGTGCGCACGTGCTGCCCCGCCAACATCAGCGCGAACAGGTATTCGTTCCACGAGGCGATAAAGAGATAGATGCCCACCGCCACCAGCCCCGGCATCGTCAGCGGCAGAATCACCAGCCGCATCACCTGCCAGCGCGTGGCGCCGTCGATGGCTGCGGCATGGTCGAGATCGACCGGAATGCCATCGACGTAGCTGGTCATCAGCCAGATCGCGAACGGCAAAGTAAACGTGGCGTGGCCGGCGATCAGCGACAGATACGTGTCCAGCAAACCAAGCTGTCGGAACAGCACGAACAGCGGCAGGATCAGCATCACGACCAGAAACATGTTGATCGCCAGGAAGTTGATCAACAACGCATTGCGCCCCGGGAAGCGAAAGCGCGAGAACGCATAGGCCGCCGGCAACGACAGCCCCAACCCCAGCACCACCGCACCGGCCGCCACGATCAAACTGTCCCGCAAATTCTCGGCAAACGACGTGCGGGCCAGCAACTCGATATGGTTCGCCAGCGTCAGCGTGTCCGGCAGCAGATGAAGCGGCGTCTGCGTCAGATCCGCATCCGAGCGGAACGAGGACAGCACCATCCACCCCCACGGCAGCAGCGCGAACATCAGGATGGCCAGCACCGGCACCTCGGTGCCGAACAGTTTTCTCAGTCGCTTACGGCTCATGCGCGCCTGCTCCGAACCAGATAGGCGATGACGATGCCCAGCAGCAAAAAGGTCAGAATCACCGCCAGCGCCGAGCCCTGCCCGTAATTGCCGCCGGACCACGCGGTCAGGAACGCATGCAATGGCAAGGTCTGCGTGGCAGTGCCCGGCCCTCCGCCAGTCATGACCAAGATGAGATCCAACGAGTTCGCCACCCAGATCATCCGCAGCAGCAAGGCGGTGGTGATCACCGCGGCAATCCCCGGCAGCGTGACATGGCGAAACTTCGACATCGCCCCCGCACCATCCAGCGAAGCCGCCTCGTACAACTCCCCCGGAATGGCCTGCAATCCGGCCAGCAAAGTAACGGCGAAGAACGGAAACCCCTGCCAGACCACCGCCAAAATAACAGCCGCAAAGGCGGTCCCCGGCTCCGACAACCACGCAACCGGATGCACCAGCAGCCCCAGCCGCACGCCAAGTTCATTGATCAGGCCGAGATTGAAGTCGAGCATCCACGTCCAGATCAACCCGATGATCACACTCGGCAACGCCCACGGCACCACAATCAACGCCCGCGCCAAACCACGCCACGCGAAGCTGCGGTTGAGCAGCAGGGCGGCCGCCAATCCCAACAGGAATTGGAGACCGACGGCCACCACCACCCAGATCACCGAGGTCAGCAACCCCTCCCAGAAGACAGGGTCCTGCAACGCCTTGATGTAGTTTGCCAGCCCCACGAACGGGCGCGATTTCGGGCGGAACAGCACGAAATCATGCAACGACATCCACACCGTCTGCGCTGCCGGAAACAGCACAAGCGCGGATGTCAGCGCCAGCGCCGGAGCCAGCAGCAACAGAGGAAAGGATGTGTCGCGTTTCATCCGAAGTAGAGCTTCTCGAATGTCTGCATCATCTCATCCGAGCTGATCTGGCCAAGCAGCGCCTTCTGCGTGGTCTGCGGCCAGACGGTGCGGGTGAAATCGGCCGTCTGCGTGGTCGAAGGCAGCACCCGCGCGATGGGCAGCGACTGCGCCGAAGCATCGATGAAGCGGCGCGGCTGAACATCCCAGCTCTTCAGGCTGGAATTGGTCACCGGCAACTGGCCGGACAGCTTGGCGAAATTGGCGTTGGTCTCGGCGGTGGACAGATGGGCGATCCACTTCCACGCCGCATCCTTGTTCTTGCTGGCCGCCAGCACGGCGTTGGAGCCGTCGCCATAGGTGGTCCAACCCGGAACACCCGGCATCTGCGGCACCGGAATGGCGGTGATCTTGTCCCCCAGTGCCGCCACCATATCGTTGGCCGAACCGGCATGATGGATGGTCATGGCGGTGCGACCCGCCTTCATGTTGTTGATCGTCTGCAAGAACCCATCGGTGGGCGCGGATGGCGGCGTGACATGATGGGTGCGGTGCAGGTCGATGAACCATTTGTTCGCCGCCAGCGCCGCCGGCGTCACCATCCCGCCCTTCTGCAACTTGGCCCCGCCGCCGAGAACGAACGTCGCCCAGAAATCATGCCCGCCCGCCGCACCGCGCAGGCCGAAGCCCCAGCGATCCGTGGTGGTCAGCGCCTTGGCGGCGGCAAGGAAGCTGTCGAAAGTGGTAGGGGCGGCAAGGTTCTTCTCGGCGAACCAGTCCTGCCGGTAATACAGATACAGCACCACATATTGCAGAGGCAGGTAGTAATGCTTGCCGTCTGGCGCCGCGTGCAGCTTCCACAGATCGTCGCTGATATCGCCGCGCGCCGACCAGGTGCTGATATGCGCATCCAGCGGCGCCAGCGCGTCCATCTCCAACAGGCGCGGCATGTTCTGGAACTTCACCATCGCCGCATCCGGCCCGTTGCCGGCGATCAGCGCGGTATACAGCCTGGTGTCGTAATCGCCGCCGCCGCCCCACGGGATGCTCTCGGCCTGGATCTTGATGCCGGGATTCTGCTTCTCGAACGAGGCCACCAGCGCATCCGGCGACGCCTTGGGGTCATCAAAATGATACCACCACCGCACCGTCACCGCCGATTGGGCGTGGGCGATATGCGGGGCTGCGAGGGCGGCGGCGGTGCCGGCAAGCAAGGTGCGACGGGCGATCGTCATAAACGTGTTCCTTTTTTTATTTTTGTTTTTGGAACTTATACTCAGAAGGCGGAGGCTATTTCCTTGGCAATGCTGCGGGTGGCGTACAAGGCCGGGTCAAGGCGTTCGGACATCTGCAAAAAACCGTGAACAACGCCCGGCACGAGATCGAGCCGCGTCGGCACACCCGCTTCGGCCAAGCGGCCCGCAAGCAGGAAACTGTCATCGCACAGCGGATCCAAAGCGGCCGCAACCAGATGACATCGCGGCAGATCGGCCAGATCCGCATGCAGCGGCGCTGCCCGCGCATCCGGATCTGGCCCAAGCCAGTTGTTCCAATACCACCGCATCCGCGACGTGGTCAGCCCGAACCGACCATCGCCGTTGCGCAGATGGCTGGGCGTGTCGAAAATCGGTGCGTAGCAACCATAAAGCAGAGACAGCAAGGCAATGCGCCGCTCCGGCCGAGACAGCGCCACGGCCAGGGCAATATTGGCTCCAGCGGAATCGCCGCACAGCACCACCGATGTATCGGACGGCACCACCGCATCCAGATCCCCCAACACCGCCAACACATCATCAATCCCCGCAGGGGCCGGATGCTCAGGCGCCAGCCGGTAATCCGGCACCAGCACCTGCGCCCCTGCGTGCTGGGCAAGCAGACGGGCAAAGCGTTCATGGGTGGCGGGGTTTCCCACCGTCCAGCCGCCGCCATGCACGAACACTACCAGCCCCCGCGCGCCGTCCGGCGTCAGCAACCGGCACGCGATGCCGCCCACAACAACGTCCCGCGACGCCATCGGCGGCAACGTGAGGTTCCACATGCCGTTAGCGCGCACGAAATTCGCCCGCGCCTCGGCAATCAGCAGCGTTTCCGGATTGGGCGGCGGCGATGCCTGCAAATCGGCCAGAATATCCCGCATCTGCGGGTGCGGCGTGCTCATGGTTCCCCTCCCGGTGTGGGATTTTCAACGATGGTGTCGAGATGTTCATCGATATGCCGGCGCAGCGCTGCCGCATCCCCCTGGGCCAGCGCGTCCAAAATCGGCAGATGCCGGTCCGCGGTGCGCCGCAACGGGCGACGATGCCAGGGCGCCCACAGGCGAAAGCGATGCGTGTGCAAAATACACCGCGCCAAAATCGGCTCCATGGCGTGCAGCCGCGAGATGCGAAACAACGCCAGATGAAACGCGGTGTCGGCCTGCACCATGGCGCCCAGATCATCGGTTTCCGCCGCCGCCTGCATATCGGCCAGCAAGGCCTGCAACCGCTCCATATCGGCAGCACTGCGATGGCGAATGATCAGGCTGGCCGCACGGGTCTCGATACGCTTGCGCAGACCCAGGATTTCGCGCGCCTCAACGGCTTCCAGCCCCGTGACAGTGGTGCCCTGATGACCGGACCGCACCACCAGCCCCTCGCCCTCCAGCCGCAGCAACGCCTCGCGGATCGAGGCCTGGCTGCTGCCGAGATCGGCCGCCAGCGACAATTCCGTCAGCACCGCACCCGGCTGCAACTCATTCAGCACAATCCGCCGCCGCATCTCATTGAGAATGCTCTGGCTGCGATTTGCGGTGGCGCGTTTGCCTGGAATCCATCCCTCCTATCGCTATATTATCGATATTGAGCGAGATGATATCGCCCCATCACCGGAACGCAAGCCGATATTTTTCGAGCCTACGCGCTTTTTCCATCCCCAATTGCGGGGCGCTCTGCCACTCTGGCGCAGCCGTAACGACGGCGCGCTTTGCGGGGGAACGTGACAATGCTCAAGGGACTGCACAGGCTGCTATCCGCACCTTTGCTCACGGTACTGGCCGAAATGGGCCACGGCGACGAAATCGCCATTGTCGACAGCAACTTCCCCGCCGCCGCCAACGCCAAACGGCTTGTGCACGCGGGCGGCAGCACCGCCCCCGACATCCTCGAAGCCGTGCTCACCTTACTGCCATTGGACAGCTTCGTGGCCCACCCCACCGCCGTCATGACACCCGCCGAGGGCCGCCCGCCCATCATCGGCGAATTCCAGATCCTGCTCGATGCCGCCGAAGGCCAGGCCGTCGCGATCGAGGATGTGGAGCGCCATGATTTCTATCGCCGCGCCGCCAGCGCCTACGCCATCATCGCCACCGGCGAGCCCCGCTGGTGGGGCAATATCCTTCTGCGCAAAGGGGCGTTCCGGCCATGACGCTGCCAACCCGCACCCTCGGCCGCACCGGCATCGCGCTGACCACACTGGGCTTCGGCAGCACCGGGCTCGGCAATCTCTACAAGGCCCAAAGCGAAGACGGCGCCATGGCGACCGTGGCCGAGGCCTATGCCAGCGGCATCCGATACTTCGACACGGCGCCCCTCTACGGCTTCGGCCTCGCCGAGCACCGCATGGGCGCGGCCCTGCGCCGGATGCCCGGCGATATCGTGCTGTCCACCAAGGCCGGCTGGCGCCTGCACCGGCGCGGCGCCGCCGACGGCCCGGGCAGCCCGGCCGACAGCCTGTTCAACCACCCCGCCCCGTTCGCCCCGCGCATCGACTACAGCTATGACGGCATCATGCGCTCCTTCGAGGACAGCCTGCAGCGCCTCGGCACCGACAAGATCGACATCCTGCTGCTGCACGACTGCGACCGCCGCAACCATGGCGAAGACGCCTACCCCACACGGTTCCGCGAAGCCATGAACGGCGCGCACCGCGCCTTGGTGTCCCTGCGCGAACAAGGCGCCGTGCGCGCCATCGGCGCCGGGCTGAACGAATGGCAGGCCTGCCAGGATTTCGCCGAGGAAGGCGATTTCGACTGCTTCCTGCTGGCCGGTCGCTACACCTTGCTCGACCAGGGCGCCTTGCCCTCGCTGATGCCGCTCTGCGCACAAAAGGGCATCGGCATCATCCTGGGCGGGCCATACAACTCCGGCATCCTCGCCACCGGCGCCGTCCCGGGCGCAATGTATGACTACGCCCCCGCAGCCCCGGAGATCCTGGAACGCACGCGCGCCATCACGGCCATCTGCGCCCGCCACAACGTGCCCCTGCGCGCCGCCGCCTTGCAATTCCCGCTCTCGCACCCGGCCATCACCACCATCATCCCGGGCGCGCGGGACGTGGCGGAGGTAGCGGAAAACCTCGCCCTGTTCACCCAGACTATCCCAGCCGAACTGTGGCAGGAATTACAGGCAAACGGCTTGCTGCCATGAGCGAAATTATCGACGCGCATGTGCATTACTGGTCGGTCGCACGCGGCGACTATGGCTGGATGACGCCGGACCTTCCCATCTGTCGCGACTTCCTGCCGGCGGACGGCAAACCGCTGTTTGACGCAGCCGGGGTGGACGGCATCGTTCTGGTGCAGGCCGCCGACACAGAAGCCGAAACCCGCTTCATGCTGCACCTCGCCGCGACCGATCCCCGCGTGCGCGGCGTGGTCGGCTGGATAGACATGGAAGGTCCATCCGCCCCCGACAGGCTGGCGGAACTCGCCACCAACAAACGCCTACGCGGCATTCGCCCGATGTGGCAGGACATCCCCGATGACGACTGGTTCCTGCGCCCCAAGCAGGATGCGGCCTACCGCGCGGTGATCGAGCTCGGCCTGTCGTTCGACGCCCTGGCCCGCGTGCGACATCTGCCAAAGATGCCATACCTGATCGAGCGACATCCCGATCTACCCCTGGTGATCGACCACGCCGCCAAGCCGGAAATCGCCGCCGGCAATTTCGCCAGCTGGCGGGCCGACATGGCGGTGCTGGCCAGCTTCCCGCATGTGCATTGCAAGTTCTCGGGCCTTGTCACCGAGGCCGCCCAAGGCGCGCCCCTCGACGCCATCGCACCCTATGCGGAGGCGCTGCTGGAATTATTCGGCCCAAATCGCCTGCTGTTCGGCAGCGACTGGCCCGTGGTGACCACCCACAGCGACTACGCCATCTGGTGGGACTGGGCACACCGCCTGACCGCACATCTGCCGCCAGCCGAACAGGCAGCCATTTTCGGCGACAACGCCATCGCCTTCTATGGCCTCAGGGGCACATTGCCGGCCTAATCGCCACCAAGATCGGCAATGTCGGGGAAGAACATATCCGCCACCGATTTCGGCGCCTGCCGGATGGAACCCACCTTCGCCATGAAGGTCGCGGTAGCGAACACCTTCTGCGGCTGCAAGGTAAAGGCATAGTCCTTGTCGGCGATGATCTTCAGAATGTCGTCAACGCTGTTTTTGGTGTCGCGGGCAACCTCGATATAAAGCGCCGCCGCCGCCCGCTTGTCCTTGTTGATGATCTCGATCGCCTCCCGTTCGGCATCGAGGAACGCCTTATAGGCAATCGGGTTCGCACTGCGGAACTTGGACGTGGCCGTCACCACAATCGCCGTCGCAGGGCCACCGAGAATTTCGTAGTTGGTGGTGATGAGATGCATCCCCGGCAGCTTCATCTCCTGCTCATAGAACGGCGACGAACTGAAATGCGCGTTCACCCCCGCCGTGCCGCTGGACAACGCCAGCACCGCATCGGGGTGGGACAGCGAGATCGTCAACGGGTCCAGCCGTGCGAACTCGCCCGCGCCAAACGCCTGGGCCGAGGCCATCTGCAACATGATGGCCTGTGTTGAAATCTTCACGGACGGCACGGCAATCTTGTGGCGCGGCCCGAAATCCTTGATCTCTTTCACCGCAGGGTCGTTGGTGATGAGATACAGCGGATAGGTCGTCATCGCGGCCACGCCCTTGATGCCGACATTGCCCCGCGTGCGGTCCCACAACAGGATCAACGACGGCGCACCCTGGGCCGCGAAATGGATGGTGCCGGACAGCAGCCCGTCATTCATCACGCTGGGGCCGGCCACCTTGGCCCAGTTCACCGTCAACGCCGGAAGCCCGGCCGCCTTGGCGCGCTTTTCCACCAGCCCGTTATGCTCCATCACCATCAGCGGCAGGAAACTGACCCCGTATTGCTGGGCGACGGTGATCTCAGACACCTCCGCCCGGGCAGGAGCCGCGAGTGTCAGAGCCACGGCGATGCCAGCGAGAAAGTTCCACATTGATTTCCACCTCAGTTCGTGCGCGATCATGGGCATTCCGCCCGCTGGCTGCGCCGTTGCAGCGCGTCGGGCGCCTCGATCTCCATATCCAGTAGCCGAAAAGAATGGCTCTTGCCGTGCGCGTCGACGGACAGGCTGGAATTCACCCCGCCTTCCAGCACGTCATCGATCACGAAATTCATCGCCATCAAATTCGGCAACACATAGCGCACCACCTTGGTTGCCCCGCGATGGCGGAACAGCGCCAGCACGCGCGCCTCGGACACCTCCCGCAGCAGCGCCGGCCAGGCAGCGGCCTCATAGGCAATAACGCTGATGTTGAGCCGGTTGCCCTTGTCGCCAGCGCGGCCATGCGCAATCTCGTGCAATGCAACAAGCGCCATGTCTACGCCTCCAAAAACGTGAAGCGCGGGCTGACAGCATTGCGCGGCACCAGATACGACACGGTCTTGATCCGGTTCTGCGTGCGCGACCGCACACCGCCACCTCCAGCGGGGCCGCAGGTATACAGCGCCAACACCTCTTGCAGGCTTTGATCCACCGCCTTCTGCGCCACGCCGGACACAGCCAACCGAACCCGCACCTCGGCAGGTTCCGGCACGCCCTCCGTCCCCAGCGCCCCATCATCGGAATCAAAGATACTTTGGGTGCCGATCAGATCGATCCTGATTTTGACCGGAAGATTGCGCAGCACGATGCGCCTGCGCACTGTCTCCCCCGCCAGCCGCGCCCGGGCGAGCGCGTTGGGGCCGCCATAGGAAATTTCCGCCTCACCAAGCCAGTCGCCGGGATAGGTGACGGTCGCCTTCAGGCTGGGCGGCGCACTATGGCCGACAGCCCCCCGAACCGCCACACGGTCCGGCCCGATCTGTTCCAGCGTCACGTTGGTGACATCGAGCGTGACATCCGGCGTCAGGTAGGCGGCGGGGTCGTGCATCTCGTACAGGATCTGCTCCTTCACGGTCAGCAGATCCACCGCACCGCCGGTGCCGGCCGCCTTGGTGATCACGATGTCCCCATCGGCCGACACCTCGGCGATGGGAAAGCCGATCGTCTCCGGTGACGGCACATCCTTGAAGCCAGGATCAGCGAAGTATCCGCCCGTCACCTGCGCGCCGCATTCCAGCAGATGCCCCACCAGCGTTCCAGCCGCGATGCGGTTCCAGTCGTCCCACGCCCAGCCGAAATGGGCCACCAGCGGTCCGAGCGCCAAGGCTGGGTCCGCCACCCGGCCGGTGACGACGATCTGCGCGCCAGCCAGAAGCGCATCCGCGATCGGCTTGGCGCCAAGATAGACGTTCGCCGCCACAATCTCGGTTTCGTCGCCCACCAGGCTGGCATCGCCGTCGCACACCTCCAGCGACCGCATATCCACCACGCCGTTGATGTCGTCGCCGTCCACCACCGCGATCCGAAGCGGCTCCAGGCCCAGTTCCTGCGCCATGCGCTGGATCAGCCGCGCCGCCGCCGGCGGATTGGCGGCGCCGAAATTGCTCACGATGGGAATGGCGTTGCGCACGCAGTCGGCCAAGATCAGCGGCAGGAATTCCGGCAGCAGCGGATCATAACCCATCTCGGGATTGTTTTTTCGGGCTCGGTGGCCAAGGGCCAGGGTGCGCTCGGCCAGGGTTTCAAAGATCAGCGCCCCGGGGCGGCCCGATGCAATGATCGCGGCCACCACAGACACCGCGGCATCGATCCGATCCCCCGAAAACCCCGCACCACACCCGACCAGGAAATTCCCCGCCATGCCACCCCCAAGAGCCCCGCGGGTTCGATGTCCCGCTTATTTGCCAAGCAGCTAACACCATTCCATCGAACCACGCGAGGTATGCTCTCAGGCGTTGCAAATATCCTTCACCGATTGCAGCACCGCCTCCGGCGCGAAGATCCGCTCAAGCCAGCCCTCGCGGAAGATCTGCGGCTTGGCCTGGGCGATGGCGTGCAGCGCGCCATCGGAGAACTTGCCCTCCGGAAACACGCCAAATGCAATCGACAGTCCGATGTTGATGTGGCCGAGCATGAAATCGACCGCCGCATCCTTCGGGACGCCGCGCCGCACGGCCTCGTCGCAGGCCTCTTTCATCGCGATGCACATCGTGATCGCCACCGTCTCGGACAGCGCCGGTTCCAGAATGGCGATCTGCTCCACCGTGCAGCGATGGGCGTTCATCACCGGCTTGTAGATGGCCCGCGCAATCTCCTCGCACAGCGCATAGTGCGCCTCAGGCCCCTGCATCAACGCGCAGACAATGTGCTGCTTGGCATCCACGCCGCCGAAGAAATCCTTCTTGGCCAGCGCGGTCGTCTCGTCGTTGAAGATCGGCGGATGGCATGGATGCGTGACGAAATATGTCACATCCGCCCGTTCCGGCATTTCGCCGGCATGGGGGGCCGCGGCGTCCAGCACGATGAAGGCGGTGCCCGGCCGCACCTTGCCCACGATGGCATGGGCGATCTTGCCGATCAGCCGATCCGGCACGGCCATCAGCACCACATCGGCCCGAGCCAGCGCCTCATCCTGTGCCACGCACTCCAGCCCCGTCGTCTCCTTCAACCGGGCGCGCCCAACCTCGGACACCTCCACATGATCCACCGTAAAGCGGCCCCCCTGCAGGTTGGTGGCGAGCCGGACACCCATTTTTCCGCCAGCCCCAAGCAATGCGATTGTCGTCATCGTGTCGTCTCCCGATTTATTGTTGAATGCCGCCACGCCGGACGGTGGTGAAAAAGTCGACCGCGCCGATCTGCCCGCCCTTGAGCACCAGATGCCGACCGTCCCGCGCCGGATCGTCCGAAAAGCCCCGGCACAAAGGCGCACCCGGTGCGATCGGCGCCAAGGCGGTGAACGCGTTGATGCCCATCGCCCGCGCCGCATGGCTGGACGTGTCGCCCCCGGCGATCACGCCGCGCGCAAGCCCCGCCTCGCCCATCACCGCATCGAGGATACGGCCCAGCCCGTCGCCGATACGGTCATTGATGGCGCCCAGCGATGCGCCGCTGGTCTCGACGGCGGTGGCGAAGGCGGCCAAAGCCGGATCATCCGGGCCGGTGGCGGTGTGGATCAACGGATCACGCCCTTCACCGAGGGCCGCCAGGGCCGCATGTGACGCCTCGCCAATGGCCGCCCTCCAGTCCGCCGCATCCACGGCGCGCGCGGCCTCCAGACGGACCGGCGCGAAGCCATGGGCGCAGGCATGGGCAATCTGCCCGGCGGTGACCGGCGCGCAGGAGCCGGACACGCAGGCAATCCGCTCCACACCCGCCAGACACGGCGGCGGCGGTGCTGCGGCCAGCAAACCCGCGGCGCGCCAATAGGCCGTCAGCGCGTATTCAATCCCTTGCGAGCCGATGGCAAAGCAGCGTTCCCCGCCCCGCTCCCAGATCAGCCGGCCGGCCTCGGCCAGTGTCTCGTCGTCCACCACGTCCAGCGCCACCACCCGCGCACCGGCAGCAATCTCGCGGTCCAGCGCCACATCGCCCTCGCCCCGCTTCATCGCCGCAAGGTCCACCAGCCCGAGCCCCATCTGCGTCTGCTGCGCCAGATGCCGGCGAACATCCGCCTCCCGCATCGGCGTGACCGGATGGCGGGACATGGACGGATGCCGGTCCAGCCGATGCACAGCCCCCGCGAACGGCGCGAACAGGGTGCCAAACGCCTGATACCGGCCAATCACCGGGGCCGCGACCAAAAGCGGGTGCCAATCCCCGCCCACAATCGGTGCTGCGATCTCGATGGCCCGACCGATCGACCCGATGGTGGGTGCTGAATCAAACGTCGAGCAAATCTTATGGTGCACCACCGGCGCCCCCATCGCCGCCAGCGCCGTGAAAATCCCGGGCAGATTGTCGTCCATCCACTCCGGCGTCTGCGACCGCGCAATGCCGGCGATGCCGATGGCGCGATATTCCGCAAACCGGGCACGCTGCTGCGGCGTCGGCGGGTCGAGGAACATGACGGTCGGCAGGCCCGAGAATGCCAGCGCCTCCATGGTGGAGGTCGAGCCCGTCAGGTCATCGCCATAGAACGTCAGCACCAGACCGGGCGGCAGCTTTCGCGTCATGCAGCAAGGCTCCCGAGCGCCGCCGCATAGGCCTCCCGCAACGCCGTCACCCCCGCCCCGGGACCATCCGGATGCGCCATGATGCCACCGCCGGCGGTCACGATCAGATCAGCAGACCCCAGCCCAGCCACCGTCGCCGGCGCCTGCCGGGCCGATTGGCCGGAGGAGAACACCGGCATGGCCAAACACGGCTTGCTGTCGAACATCGGCGTCAGACAGGCGCGGGCCGAGGCCAGAACGCTGTCATCCGGTTCGAAAAACTTACTCTGCAACCCGTTCACATGCATGTGGTCAGCCCCGGCCAGACGCCAGAATTTCTGCCACGCCACATAGGACCAGCCGAGCAACGGATGCCGCGCCAGCGCCCCCCAGCCGTTGCGATGCGCATGGATCGGCAACGCCGTATGCCGCCCCATCTCGATCATGCCCACCAGGCCCACCGAATTCAGGCTGGCCATCACGCACGTCCCCCGCCGTGCCAGCACGAAATCATGACGCCGCCGCATCTGGTCCAGATCGCCGGTGAGGTTGAAGGCGAACATCACCTTCTTGCCGTCCCGGTCCGCATAGCGCTCGATCACCGCCATCACCGCCTCAACGCGGGCCTCGAACGGACAGCCCGGCCCGTCGGACTGCAACTCGTCGTCCTTGATGAAATCAATCCCGGCCTCGCAAAGCTCACCCACCAGCCGCGCCGTATCGTCCGCGTCAAACCCTACGGACGGCTTGACGATCGAACCGATCAACGGCCGCCCGTGCACGCCAGAGAGCGCCCGCGTGCCCGCAATGCCGAATTTCGGCCCCGGATAGGCCGCCGCGAACGGCGCCGGCATCCGGACATCCAGCAGCCGCAAGCCGGAGAACTGCTCCAGCTCGAACAGATTGCCGGCCACGGTGGCCATGAGATTGGGCAGTGACGACCCGATATTATCAAGCGGCCACGACAAGGTGACAGTGGCGCGCTGGATCACAGCCGCACCTGACGGCCGCTTCGCATCCGGCAAGGACGGCGCGGCCACACTCTCCACAACCTCAAGCGCCTCCACCCGCGCCGCCGCCCGCGCCTTCAGTTCCGGCGTCTCCCCGGGAACGGCCACGAACGTGCCACTCGATTGCTCACCGGCCATCACCTCTGCGACGCGTCGCGGGTCGAAGGCGGTTTCAATCAGATAGTCGGCTTCGATGCGCGCTGAGTTGCGCAAATCCCATCCCCTTCGTTTCTTGGCGCCAACCCTATCGCACAGCACTTGCACGGGAAACGCGATTTGTCATACGTGAGCTGTGAGCTTTTCTCACAAAGCCAGAAAGCCAGCCCCCATGCCGTCGCTGAACGCGCTGCGCGCCTTCGAGGCCACCGCCCGCCACCACAGCCTCACCCGTGCGGCCGCCGAACTGCACGTCACGCACGGCGCCGTCAGCCGCCAGATCAAGGCGCTCGAAGCCCGCATGGGGGTCACGCTGCTGCTGCGCGGCCCCCGTTCGACGGAGCCAACGCCAGAGGGCCTGCTGCTGGCCGATGGCCTCAAGACGGCGTTCGACCTGATCGCGGCGACGGTGAAGCGCGTCACGCCAGGGCCGCTCACGCTGTCATGCTCGACCTCGATCACCATGTGCTGGCTCATCCCGCGCATGTCGTCATTTCAAAAGGCGCACCCATCGATCGAACTCAAGCTGGACATGAATTACGACCGGGTGGACTTCGCCCGCGACAATGTCAGCATCGCCATCCGCAACAGCACCATCGAGCCGCCCCGCTCGGCGCTGATCCGCCCGCTGGGCACGGAATGGATCGGGCTGGTCTGCGCACCGGAATACCGCGATACACTGAGGCTTGAACACCTGACAGACCTCTCCCGTGCCACATTGCTCACCACCAGCACCCGCCCGAACGCCTGGGCCGACTGGCTGGGCGCGTCCTGCCAGCCAGGCATCAACGCCGGGGCCGAGCGCGCGTTCGCGCATTTCTACCTCCTCATCCAGGCCGCCGCCTGCGGACTGGGCGTGGCCGTGGTGCCACATATGCTGGCGCTGGACGAATTGCGCTCCGGCCGTCTGGTGGCCCCGTTCGGCTTCGTGCCTGGCCCGCGTGAGCTCTCCCTCTGGGTAGCCCCCCATTTCGCCGCCCGGCAGGACGTGAAGCATTTGCAACACTGGCTTTTGCAGGAGTGGAACGTCGCAACAGAGCACCCTGTTCGATAATCCGGACAGCCAAGAAAAATCTTCCGCAAAATTTGCAACAAAATCAGATGAGATCCGTTCTTCAAGGCAGCTAAAATCTCGCGGACCTTATTTTTATGGATGCCATAGCCGGTCGCAGCCATCGCTCGACCGGACCCGACATGGCCGGTTCACAGCCGACCAAGGCAAGCCTGAACGGACTGTCCTGGCTCATTCTGCTGGTCGCCATGATGCAGACCGGGTTCGGCACGTTCATCGCCGTCAACCTGACGGCCGCGCAATGGAGCCAGACCGATGTCGGGCTGGCATTCAGCTTCGCGAGTGCGGCCGGCATTCTGGCCCAGGTGCCCGGTGGCGCGCTGGTGGACGCCGTTTGCCACAAACGCCTGGCGGCAGGATTGAGCCTTGTCGCGGCGGTGAGTGCCGCCACCGCCATCGCCCTCTGGCAGGCGCCGCCATTGGTGTTCGCCGCGATGGTCCTGCAAAGCTGCGCCAGCGCCGTGCTGACGCCGGCCATTGCCGCGATGACGCTGGCCATGGTGCCGCACGCGGCGCTGGGCGAGCGCCTGGGCCTCAACCAGCGCTATGCCTCGCTCGGATCCGCCTGTGCTGCCGCTGCGATGGGGCTGGCCGGCGCGTTCGTGTCGATTGCGTTGTCGCAATTCCTCGCGGCCGGCTTCGGCATCGCAGCCGTTCTGGCCCTGCGCCGCATCGCTGCGCGCGATCTGGTCAACGCCCCGGCCATCACCGACCATGTGGCGCTCATCCGCCCAGGGCCTGGCGTCGAGATCAAATGGGATGCCCGGATATCGATCGCGAAGAACCGCCACCTGCTGGTGCTCGCCGGCTGCATGTTGCTGTTCCAACTCGGCAATGCGGGCCTCCTGCCGCTCGCGGTCGGCGAGCTCGTCCGCGAGGACAGTGCCGAGGGAAACCTGTTGATCGCAGCCGCGGTCATTGTCTCGCAATTGCTGGCGGCTGTGCTGGCAGCGCCCATGGGCCGCAAGGCAGACACATGGGGCCGGCGTCCGATCCTGCTGATCGGATTGCTGGCATTGCCGGTGAAGGCCGGGCTGTTTGCGCTGGGTGGCCCCAATGCCTCGGTGATCGTCTATCAGGCCGTCGACGCGCTCAGTGCGGCGTCCCTTGGCATGATCGTGCCGCTTCTGGTGGCCGACATCACCCGCAGGCGCGGACATTTCACCCTGTCGATCGGGTTTGTCGGCCTGGCAGGCGGCATTGGT
Source organism: Acetobacteraceae bacterium (assembly GCA_040399685.1). Taxonomy (GTDB): domain Bacteria; phylum Pseudomonadota; class Alphaproteobacteria; order Acetobacterales; family Acetobacteraceae; genus CAIQQQ01. Next base: position 190,950 of record JBBART010000001.1, on the reverse strand, counting down.
GGCACCGTCGGCACCGTGATGGCGGGCGCGCTGGCCGATTGGGCGGGAGCACCCACCGCATTCCTGGGACTGGCAGGGATCGGCATGGTCGCCGGCATGCTGGCCTGGACGCTGCTGCCGGTCCGTATGGATGTCATCCGCCCCATATGAACCTTTTGGCGACATCGACGTTGGTCATGTTCATAGAACTGGTTGAGCCAGATCAAAGATAAATCACGTCGTTCATGGTTTTATCGTTCCGAAGCGGAAATACAATGAACGTCCTGACGATAAAATCACAGAACAGATAGCCGCTGAAACCGCGTGTCATCGATCCGATATGTTCCAGGTGTTCCAGAACGGAGGAAGCATATGACTGTTATTGCCAAAGAAATCATGACCTCGCCGGTCACCACCGTGACACCGCAGGCCTCTGTCACCGAAATGGCGCAGATTCTGGCGAGCAAACGGATCAGCGCGATCCCGGTCTGCAACGATGACGGCACGCTGGCCGGAATCATCAGTGAGAACGAAATCGTCGGCCCATTCCGCGAGTCCAAGCAGCAACAACGGAACTGGTGGCTGACCGCGCTGGCGGAAGGCGAGGACCTGTCGGACACGTTCGCCGAGTATCTCCGCCGCGACATCCGCACGGCCGCCGATCTGATGGAACGCCACGTCGTATCGGCCGATGAGCAGGCCACCTTGCCCATGCTGGCCGAGCTGATGGTGGGCCATGGCGTCCACCGGGTGCCGATCCTGCGGGAGGGCAAAGTGGTGGGCATCGTCAGCCGCAGCGACCTGGTGCGGGCGCTTGCGAAGGAACCGGCGATGCTGGTCTGAGCAGCAGCGAGACGAAGCGCAGCCGTTTTGCAGCAGACATACACGATCGGTAGTTGGCAATGAGGCGTCAGGACTGGATGTGGGCCGGCGCGATCGGCGCGCTGGCACGTGCCGAGCAACTGCACCGCCAGTTGTTTCAACCCTCCGCCTCCCTTGCGCGGCAGCCGGGCTGGGAGCCGCCGGTGGATGTGCTGGAGACCAGCACAGACGTTCTGGTCATCGCCGCCCTGCCCGGCGTGGATCCAGCCGACGTGCAGGCCCTGATCGAGGGCCCATGGCTGGTCATTGCCGGTCAGCGACGGATTCCCGAGGTGCTGCGGACAGCGGCGATCCACCGGATGGAACTGCCGCAGGGGCGCTTCGAGCGGCGCATCCCGTTACCGCCCGGACCCTATGACAGGCCCACCCGCCACATGATCCATGGCTGCCTGATCATCAGCCTCAGCAAGATAGGGTGACGACCATGGCCGACGACGCCTCCCCCGCGCCCACGTCCCCAGAGGCAGCCCCACCACCGCCGGCGGACGCATTTCTCGTCGTGCCCGTCCGCAACATGGTGCTGTTCCCCGAGATCGTGGTGCCCATCACCATCGGCCGCCCGAAATCGATCGCCGCCGCCCAGCAGGCCGTGCGCGAACAACGCCAGATTGTGGTGGTGCTGCAACGCGACCCCGACCTCGCGGACCCCGCCGCCGCCGATCTGTATGAAATCGGGGTGGTGGCCAACATCCTGCGCTACATCACCGGGGCGAACGGCGAGCATCATCTGGTCTGCCAGGGCGTGCAACGGTTCCAGATATCCGAGGCGCTGGACGGCTGGCCCTATCTGGTCGTGCGCGGCCTTCATTTGCCGGAACCCACCAACGCCGGGCCGGAAGTGGAGGCGCGCTTCCTCAACGTCAAGCAACAGGCCCTGGAAGCGCTGGAACTGCTGCCCCAGGCGCCGCAGGAACTCAGCCAGGCGATCCAGGCCATCACCTCCCCCGGCACCCTGGCCGACATGGCCGCCGCCTATCTGGACGCCAAGCCCGCCGAAAAGCAGGATATCCTGGAGACGATCGGGCTGACGGAACGGCTGGACAAGGTGTCCGTCCAACTCAACCAGCGCCTGCAGGTGCTGCGGCTGTCCGCCGAGATCGGCCGCCAGACCCAGGCCACCTTCGGCCAACGCCAGCGCGAGGCGGTGCTGCGCGAGCAAATGGCCACCATCCAGCGCGAACTCGGCGAGGACGAGAGCGCCCGCCAGGAGATCATCGACCTGGAAAAGGCGGTGGCCGAGGCAGGCATGCCCGAGGAGGTCGAGACCCAGGCCCGCAAGGACCTCCGCCGCCTCGCCCGCATGTCCGACGCCAGCGCCGAATACGGCGTCATTCGCGGCTATCTCGAATGGCTCACCGAACTGCCATGGGCAGCACCGGTCTCACCCATCATCGACATCACGGCCGCACGGCTGATCCTGGATGCGGACCATTTCGGCCTGGACAAAATCAAGCAGCGCATCGTGGAATATCTGGCGGTGCGCAAGCTCGCTCCCGCCGGCAAGGCGCCCATCCTGTGCTTCGTGGGGCCGCCGGGCGTGGGCAAAACCTCGCTCGGCCAATCCATCGCCCGCGCCATGGGGCGGAAATTTGTCCGCGTCAGCCTGGGCGGCATGCATGACGAGGCGGAAATTCGCGGCCACCGCCGCACCTATGTCGGCGCCCTGCCCGGCAGCATCATCCAGGCCATCCGCAAGGCCGGCACGCGCGACTGCGTGATGATGCTCGACGAGATCGACAAGATGGGCACCGGCGCCCATGGCGACCCCTCCGCCGCCCTGCTGGAAGTGCTGGACCCCGAGCAGAATTCCACCTTCCGCGACAATTACCTGGCCGTGCCCTACGACCTCAGCCGCGTGGTGTTCCTCACCACCGCCAACATGCTCGACACCGTCCCCGGGCCGTTGCGCGACCGGATGGAGATCATCTCCCTCGTCGGCTACACGGCGGGCGAAAAGCTGGAAATCGCCACACGCTATCTGTGGCGGCGGCAGCTCGAAGCCAACGGCCTCACGCCCGAACAAATTGAAATGGACCCGGCGGCGCTCAAGACCCTCATCCACGCCTACACCCGCGAAGCCGGCGTGCGCAGCCTGGAACGCGAGATAGGCCGCACCCTGCGCCGCACCGCCGTGCGGGTGGCGGACGGATCGACCGACCACATCCACATCACCGAAGCCGACCTCGCGGACCTGCTCGGCCCGCCGCGCTTCGAGAACGAGGTGGCGATGCGCACCAGCGTGCCCGGTGTTGCCACCGGCCTCGCCTGGACGCCGGTCGGCGGCGACATTCTGTTCATCGAAGCCGCCCGGACACCAGGCAAAGGCCGCCTGATCCTGACCGGACAGCTCGGCGACGTGATGAAGGAAAGTGCGCAGGCCGCGCTCAGCCTGATCAAGACCGAGGCGAAGGAGATGGGGCTGGACACGGCCTTGTTCGAGACCAACGACATCCACATCCACGTGCCGGCCGGCGCCACCCCGAAGGACGGGCCGAGCGCGGGCGTGGCCATGTTCATGGCCCTTGCCTCGCTGTTCACCGGCCGCCACGTGCGCAGCGACACCGCCATGACCGGCGAGATCAGCCTGCGCGGCCTGGTGCTGCCGGTGGGCGGCATCAAGGAGAAGGTGGTGGCCGCCGCCGCCGCCGGATTGAAACGGGTGATGCTGCCGGCCCGCAACCGCCGCGACCTGGAGGACATCCCCGCCGAGGCACGCGAGCAGTTGGAGTTCATCTGGCTGGACAGGGTGGAAAACGCCGTGACAGCGGCGCTGGAGCTCTGAGCAGCGCAGCCGTCAGAGCTGCTCCTCCTCATCGATGATGGAATAGCCAAGTTCCGCCAGCCCCTGCTCGATCAGGTCGCCCAGATTGGGGGTTTCGAGCAGATACGGCACGGTCCGCTCGTTATGCGCCTCCGTGGCCGCCGCCAGCGCGTCCTTCCATTCGGCCCGCACGAAGTCGCCGCGCCCGACCCATGCCAACGCCACAACCTCCGTGATCTGGTCGTCGTTGAGATCCACCAGCATGGTGCGGAGTTCCAGGAGCGTCGGATTGTCGGCGGTTGACTCCAGAATCCCAACCTCAAGATCATCCGACCCGTTCGACCCATCTTCCAGGCCCTCTGCCGGAACCTGCACGTCGAACTCCCGCGCCTTGACGATGATAAAGGCGAGCTTCTGCAATGGAGTGGCGAGCATCTCGGTCTCCTTCTGAAATGGTGATGACCCCATGCCCGCCCATGCAGCGGGATTGACGTCACGCACAGCGACAACGCTGCCGCCGCATCACAGTTTCCCAGACCGTTTGCAGAAACGGTGACGTCCGACCGCCCCGGAGACTATTGACCGCATGCACATCGTGCGAGAAACGAAACATGCGACACGATTGAAAGTTGAACCATGAGCCGCCTTGCCCTCCTCGTCGCCAGCGCGTTCTTCATGGAATATCTGGACGGCTCGATCATCGCCACCGCCCTGCCCCGCATGGCGCTGTCGCTGGGCGGCACCGCTGTCGATCTGCATATCGGCATCTCGGCCTATCTGCTATCCGTCGCGGTGTTCATCCTGCCGGGCGGATGGGCCAGCGAGCGCTTCGGCAACCGGCTGGTGTTCACCTCGGCGATGGCGTTGTTCACCTTCGGCTCGGTGCTGTGCGGCCTGGCCCAGTCGGTGGATACCTTCGTGGCGGCCCGCGTGCTGCAAGGGATCGGCGGCGCCATGATGGTGCCGGTCGGCCGCCTGGTCGTGCTGCGCACCACCGAGAAGGCCGACCTGATGCGCGCCATCGCGCTGTTGACCTGGCCAGCCCTGACAGCACCGCTGCTGGGGCCGCCCTTGGGCGGGTTGATCGCCGAACACGCCTCCTGGCGCTGGATCTTCTTCATCAACCTGCCGCTGGGCTGCATCGGCGTGGCGCTGTCGCTGTGGCTGGTGCCGCGCGGCGCCGGAACAATGCGCCGGGCGTTTGACTGGCGCGGCTTCCTGCTCGCCAGTTGCTGCCTGCTGGGCGGCACCACCGGGCTGGACCGGCTTGGCGGCAGCAACGTGAACTGGCCCCAGGCAGGCTTGCTGCTGGGCGCAGCACTCGTCTCTGGGCTGGCATTCGCGGCCCATATCCGGCGCTGTACGCATCCCCTGGTCAATCCTGCCAATTTCCGCATCGCCACGTTTCGCATGGTGATGATCACCGGCAGCCTCATGCGCGCATTGATCAGCGCCATGCCGTTCCTGCTGCCGCTGATGTTCCAATTGGGCTTCGGGCTGGACCCGTTCCATGCCGGCCTGATGGTGTTGGCGCTGTTTGCCGGCAACATCACCATCAAGCCGCTGACCACCCCCATCCTGCGCCGCTTCGGCTTTCGGGCCATTATCGTGGCCAATGGCCTGCTGCAGGCCGTCACCATGTTCGGCTGTGCCGCCCTCACCCAGTCCACGCCAGACGCGGTGTTGCTCGGCCTGCTGGTGGTATCGGGCGCCTCGCGCTCGCTGCAGTTCACCGCTCTCTCCAGCCTGGCCTTCGCCGACGTGCCGCAAGCGGCCATGGGCTCGGCCAACACGCTGTTCAGTGTGGCCACACAGATCGCCTTCGGCATGGGCGTGGCGCTGGCCGCGGTCACGCTGCAGGCGACAGGACATGTGCTCGGCGCCCCGGACGTGCCGTCACTGTCCGTGTTTCATGCAAGCTTCGTCGTCATGGGTGTGCTGATGACGATCGTGAGCCTGGGCGGCCTGCGGCTGTCCGGTCAGGCGGGAGCAGCGCTGACCGCCCGCCGCGCCTAATATCCGGTATAGCGACCCGGCTTGTGCCACACCATCACAACGCCGCTCATGGCCAATGCGCTCAACGCCGACCACATGATCTGCACCGGCGTGACCACCGCCGCAGACGCCGCCAAGATGCACACATCGATGGCAAGCTGGCTGCGGCCGGCATTGATGCCGTGCTTGCGTTGCAGCCAGAACGTCACAATCCCCGTTCCGCCCACACCCGCCTCGTGCCGGGCCAGCGACAGAATGCCCATGCCGCACAGCGTGCCGCCCGCAAGGGCCGCGAAGGCGGGGTTGACCTGGGCGATGCGCAACGCAACGGGCATCAGCGCCATCAGACCGATGAGGCCGAAACTGACCACCATCGTCTTGGCGACAAACCGCGCGCCCATGGCGAAATAGGCAAAGATAAAGAACGGGATGTTGACGACCGAGAAGATGATGCCGACCGGATACGGCAACACATACGACACCAGCAGCGCAATCCCCGCGATCCCGCCCGTCACCAGCCCCGCCGATTGCAGCAGGAACAACCCGATGACGATCAGCATGGCCCCCACCAGCAGGGCATAGGCGTCTTCAAGCCAGGAATGCGGCGTGGCAAGTGCGACGACGGCGGTGCGTGGAGCCACTATATTACATCCCCAAATATCCAACGAGACGCCCTGCCGAGGGCTGACGCACCAGCCCTGGCAAAGCCGTTCGTCGTGACGCCTGCGGTCACACCACCGGGTAGACCCAGCCGCGGTTGTCCTTGATCCGGCCGCGCTGAATGCCGGTCAGCTTCGCATGAAGGCGCTGCGTGACGGGGCCGGATTCACCGTCGGCGATGATGAATTCGCCGGCCGCATACCGCACCTTGCCGATGGCGGAGATGACGGCGGCGGTACCGCAGGCAAAAACCTCCTTCAAGCGGCCTTCCTGGGCATCGTCGCGCCACTGATCAAAGCTGTAGGCCCGCTCCTCGACCACGAACCCTTCGTCCCGCGCCAGTTCGATCACCGAGGCCCGCGTGATGCCGGGCAGAATGGTGCCCGACAGCGGCGGCGTGACCAGCGTGCCGTCCGCCATGACGAAGAACACGTTCATGCCGCCCAGCTCTTCCACCCAGCGATGCTCGGTGGCGTCCAGAAACACCACCTGGTCGCATTCATGCTGGCTGGCCTCGGCCTGCGCCACCAGGCTGCTGGCGTAATTGCCGCCGCATTTGGCAGCCCCGGTCCCGCCCGGGGCGGCGCGGGTGTAGCTGTCTGTCACCCACACCGTGATCGCCGACTTTCCACCTTTGAAATACGGCCCGACCGGCGAGGCGATCACGCAAAAAATATAATTTTTGGAGGGCCTTACACCCAGGAACACTTCCGAGGCGAACATGAACGGGCGAACGTAGAGACTGCCGGCGCCGCCCGGAATCCAGTCGCGGTCCGTGCGCACCAGCGTTTCGACGGCCTGGAGGAAAAGTCCCTCGGGCACCGGCGCCATCGCCATGCGCTCGGCCGATTTCGCGAACCGACGGGCGTTTTCTTCCGGCCGGAACAGGGCAACCGCGCCGTCCTCGGTCTTGTAGGCCTTCATGCCTTCGAAGATTTCCTGGGCGTAGTGCAGCACCGCCGCAGCGGGATCGATCAGAAACGGCTTGCGATCCTCGATCTTGGCATCATGCCATCCCAGCGCCTCGGTCCATTGAACAGTGACCATGTGATCTGAGAAAATAGTGCCGAACCCGGGGTTCTCCAGCACGGCCGCGATGTCGGCGGCCGGCGTCGGGTTGGGGTGATCATTCGAGGCGAACAGCCATTTTTGGTCCACGATATCGTCCTCAGTGACTAGATTATGTCGTCGGAATCCGACTTTAGGACGAAACGGTGCCGCGTCCACTTTCACGCGTCCAGCAGCGTGGGCCCATTGAGCAGGCAGGGCTCACCTGCGCATGCCGCATTGCTGCAAGGCAGACGCTGCCGATGCCGTAAACGCCGCGCCACCCGAACGTCACAGTAATTCGCACTGCCAATATTCCGACATTGGTCTGAATCAATTGCGGATATGCGCATATCGACGAACTTGAAGTGACTGCCGCTTCCCCACCAACGCGAAAGGTCGTTTTGATGCGCTTGGTCACACCCGCACGGGCAGCGTTTGGCCACGCGCTGCTGTGGCTGTCCCTGTCCGGCTGCGCGTCCCTCGGCCCCAACGTCATCCCGCGCGACCGGGTTGATTATCTTTCCTCTGTGGCCGATTCTTGGAAGGAACAGACCCTTCTGAACGTGGTGCGCCTTCGATACGGCGACGCCCCGTCCTTCCTCGACGTCTCCTCCGTTGTCAGTTCGTATGCCTTCCAGGGCCAGATGTCGGTGGGCGCCGCCATCAATTCCAACCCCACCACCGTGGTGCCCTGGAACACGGCAACGCTGGGGGCCGGACTTGCCTATCAAGACCGCCCAACTATTTCCTATACCCCGCTCGCCGGCGAAAAATTCACCAAGAGCCTGCTGCGCCCAATCCCGCCTTCCGGCATTTTCCAACTGGTCCAGGCAGGCTTTCCAGCGGATTTCGTGTTGCAGGTCACGGTCAGATCCCTCAACGGAATCTCGAACCACGGCTCCATGGGCGGCAGCGCCCGGGAAGCGGAACCCGAATTCTACCCGCTGATCGAGACTCTACGACGGCTGCAACTGGCAGACACCGTCAGCATGCGCCTGGAAAAACGCGGCGCCGAGGATGTCGGAATCCTGGTCATGGCCGCCAGCAGAACGCCTGAGGTGAACAAGGACCTGAAATTCGTGATGGACACGCTCCATCTCAAACCGGGCAAAAGCGGCGAGGTCGTCATCGCCTTCGGCGCGGTGCAACGTACCGACCAGGAATTGGCCGTGCTCTCGCGCTCGATGGCCGAGATCCTGATCGAACTGGCATCAGGCGTGAACGTGCCGTCCGAGCATGTGGCGGCGCGGCGCACCCCGCCCTCCGCACGGCTACCCGATGCCGTCAATCCCAGAGACCGGCCGCTGGTGCGGATCCTATCGGGCCGCACCGCCCCCTCGGACGCGTTCTCCGCAATCCGCTATCGCGACACCTGGTATTGGATCAGCGACGATGATTTCGCCTCGAAACGCATTTTCACAATGCTGATGATCTTCTTCTCGCTGGCCGAAACCGGCGTCGCGCCACAGGTCCCGTCGCTGACGATCCCCGTTGCCTAGATCATGATGGTTGTTTCTATCAAAAATAATCAGGCTATAGAGCGTGATCGCTTGAGGGTGAAGCGATCGTCAGAAGAGGAAGATCTTCTTTTTCTGAAGAAAAAGAAGCAAAAAGACTTGCGTCCATTTAAGTGTATGGCGCGGCAAATACCGCGCTACACATCTAAAGTCATGAAGTTTTTTGGTTCTTTTTTTCAAAAAAGAACCCCTTTTCTTACCTTAATATTTTCTGCCAGACGAAATTCTCAACCCTCTCCAGGTCGAATAAACTTCAGGTGATCACGCTCTAGCGGCGGAACGCCCCGCCGCCCCGTGGCTCAATAACTCCGTGACGGACGGTCCAGCACCCGCCGCCCCATCAGGCTTGCCGCCAGATCCACCAGCAACCGCGCCGTCCGCCCGCGCTCATCAAGGAACGGGTTGAGTTCGACGAGATCAAGGCTGGTCACCAGATCGCTGTCATGCAGCAACTCCATCACCAGATGCGCTTCGCGGAACGTGGCGCCGCCCGGCACCGTGGTGCCCACGCCGGGAGCGATGTCCGGGTCGAGAAAATCCACATCCAGGCTCACATGCAGCAGCCCGTTCGCCGCCACCACGCGCTTGAGGAACTGCGCCACAAGCGGGGCGATGCCCTCCTCGTCAATCATGCGCATGTCGCACACCGTCACGCCTGCCTGCCGCAAGGCCAGCCGCTCCGCCAGGTCGACGCTGCGCAGGCCCATCATGCAGATATTGGCCGGATCGACCGTGGCTGCCAGCGGGGGGAAATACCCCTCGAATCCCGCCTGCCCCGTGGCATAGGCCACCGGCACGCCATGCAGGTTGCCGCTCACCGTGGTGTCCAGCGTGTGGAAATCCGGATGCGCATCCAGCCACAGCACGAACAAAGGCCGCGCCAAATCGGCGGCCCGGCGCGCCAGCCCCGACAGCGTGCCGGCGGCCAGGCTGTGATCACCGCCGCAGACGATCACCATGGCCTCGCCGCTGGCCTCATAGACCGCCGCGTTGATCGCCTCGGTCCAGGCGACGATCTCCGGCAGATGCTTGATCGCAGCGTTGCCGTGCTGGATGTCACGGTTCGGCCCAGGTTGCAGGTTCCCACGGTCCTGCACGTCATAGCCAAGCTCGGCCAGCACCGACGCCAGCCCAGCCGCCCGAAACGCGCTCGGCCCCATGTCGCAGCCGAGTTGGCCGGCGCCGTCCTGAACGGGCACGCCCACCAAAATGCATTTCGCCTGTGTCACGATGGAACTCCGATGCCTGCGCTGGCGCGGACCGTAGCGACGCGGCGACATTCTAGCAAAACGCCAACACAATCAGTTCGTGGTGCGCTTCGGCTCTGGCAGCACCGGCGCGGCGTCGCCATGCAGCGGCGTGGCGGCTGGATCACCGGCTTTCACGGGTGCGGACTTTGCGGCCCGACCGGATGGCTTGCAGGCATTTTTGGTTTGGCTCGTCGGCTGTCCACCGAAGGCGCACGGAATGTCGTCCTGGAAAAAATGTGGAATGTCGGTCTGGAATGTTTTCTTGACGTCGTTGATGAATTCCGCGCGCGCCGAAATGGGCGACAGGGCCAGGAGAACAACGGAGATGCGCATGGCGCAATGATGGGGCAAGCGGCTCGTCGTTACTGTCTTTCTCCCGGTGGCCTGGCCATGACCGAACGCAAGCGGCGTGAACCGATCATACTGGCCACATACAGCTGATGTGACGCGAACAGCAGTGTTTATGCCTGATCCATGAAACACAATATCTTGTCTGCCATTTCAGGTCCCACCACCACGGGTGCGGCCACAAACGAAAAACGCCGAGCCCGTTCAAAAACGGACCCGGCGCTATCGCGGTGATCGACTGCCAGATTTCAGGCTGAAGCTGGGCGGCTGATGGCCTGAAGCCTCGCCCACAACGCCTCGCCCTCGGTCGATGCCCGCAGCGGCGCCCGCACGCGCAGCCAGCCGGCATCACCGGTCTGCGCTGCCATAATCCCCTTCAGGGTCGGCACGAAGGAGCGGTTGTGCATCAGCGACACCGCAGCCGCCATCGCGGTCTCAGCCTCCGGATCGGTGAACATGGCGCGCACCAGATCAGGCGCAATATTGGCCATGCCGCAGATCGTGCCAACGCCGCCACCGGCCACGGCGCGGTTGATGTCCGTCTCGTTGCCCACCGTGATCGCCAGATCCGGGGCAGCCACACGGAACGCCTGGAATTGCGGAAAATCGCCGCTGCTGTCCTTCAGCCCGGCCACGATGCGGCCGAAACGAGCACGCAGATTGCCGGCCACCACGGCTGGAATACCAACACCGGAGACCTGCGGAATATGATACAAAGTTGCCCGCAGACGGTCGTCGTTGATGCCGTCGAAGATCCCGGCGAACACGTCCTCAATCCCGGCCGGCGTCACGTCACGATAGAAATACGGCGGCAGGATCAACACCTGGGTCAATCCCAGGCCCAGGGCGGAGCGTGACAGCGAAATGCTGTCCGTCAGGGCCGGGAACCCGGCGCCAAGGCCAATGCGCTGCGGCGCGATGCCGGCCTTCAGCAGCGCTTCGACCGTGGCCAGACGCTCCGCCGCACTGAAAGACGTGCCTTCGCCGGTGGTGCCGAATAGCACAACGCCGTCGATGCCACGGGCAAACAGTCCTTGGGCGTGTTGCGTCAGCAGCGCGTGATCTACGCCGCCATCGGCAGCGACCGGCGTGGGCGTTGCGACCCAATAGCCCCGAATGACATCCGACATGATATTCCCCCCGTACGATTTTTGATCGCGATTGTTCCCCAAGAAAACTACGTGGTAACATGTTAGTGCGTCAATCGAGGTTAGCGCCTCGTGGCCCCGCACAGGCAGTATCAGGAAGGGCGATGCCAAAATGACTGGGAACGACGCCCATGACACGCCGCAAGACATCAATCTGCGCGATAAAGCCTATCGCGCCTTCACCCGCCGGCTGCTGAGCAAGGCGCTGAAACCGGGCCAGTTCATCTCCCAGCGCGAGCTTGTCGATGTCACCGGCTTCCCCCTCGGCGCCGTGCGCGAACTGATCCCGCGGCTGGAGGCGGAGGGCCTGATCCGCACCATTCCCCAACGCGGCATGCAGATCGCCCAGGTGGATCTGTCCCTCATCCAGGAGGCGTTCCAGTTCCGCCTGTTTATCGAACGCGAAGCGATCGCGCGCTTCATCACCACCGCGACGGACGCCCAACTGGCCCGCATCCGCACAGCCCATGAACAGGTCCTGGCCCGTGCGCTGTCTGGAATGGACGACAGCGTGCTCGACGATGGCCAGCTGACGGACTGGCAGTTCCATGACGAAATGGTCGATTCCCTAAAGAACTCGATCATCTCCAACAATTACCGCGTCAATTCCATCAAGATCCGCCTCATCCGCCAGTCGCAAACCCGGCTGGAGGGCAATCTCGTCGTGCCGGTGATGCGCGACCACCTGAAGGTGCTGGACGCGCTGGATCAGCGGGTGCCGGAACGGGCCATCGCCGCCCTGTCGCACCACATCGAAACAGCACGCCTGCGCGCCCTCGGGGTCTGATCGGCTGCTACGCCGGATTGGCCAACGCCGCCTGCGCCTGCAAGAGCGCTGCGATATAGCCGTAGCAGAAGGCAAACGCGGTGTTTTGCGGATCGCGCCCACTCAGCAACGGCACGTGGTCCGGCATGATCATGTAGCGGTAGCCGACATCGGCGTAGGTGCGCAGCGAGCACCACATATCCATGTCGCCTTCCTCGGGGAAGGTCTCGACGAAGGACAGCCTGCCGCCGCGAATGTTGCGGAAATGCACGTTGAAAAGCTTGCCGCGCGTGCCGAACCAACGGATGACATCGTCAATCTCGCTAAGCGGATCCTCCAGCATCTCGCCCACGCTGCCCTGGCAGAAATTCAAGCCGTGATAGGGGTTTTCGCGCATCTGCACGAAGCGCTTCAACCCCTCCACCGTGCCCAACACCCGCGTCACACCACGATAGCCGGGCGGCGTGTACGGGTCATGCGGATGGCACGCCAGGCGCACCCGGCTGGCTTCGGCCACCGGCACCACGCGTTCGAGGAAATAGTCGATCCGCTCCCAGTTCTCCTCCTCCGACAGTGTGCCAGCCAGGGAGACGGGCGCGGCGTGATCGGCCTTGTCCCACCGAAACGCCTCCGCCATGGCGCCGCCACGTCCGGCTTCCTTGGGTGTGCGCGGAATGCCGATGATGTTGAGATTGTATTTCACAGCCGGAATGCCCACCGCCGCGAGATTCTCGATCAAGGTGCAAATCTCGTCGATCTGCTGGTCCCGCTCCGGCCCCGCCAGCAGAATATCCGGGCTCGACTGCTGCTCAATCGGGCGCGAGTTCAGCGGCAGCTGCACCATGTCGAGCACCAGGCCAAACGACTCGATCCGCTCGCGGTGCCGCGCCAGATCGTCACGGGTCCAATGGCGGGGAGAGCCGGGCGGATCGGCGCAGATATGCGTCACGCCAAGTTGGGCCATCACCCGATAATCGTCATCGTCGCGGGCTGTGACCTGCGTTCCCAGATACATGCGCGTATCCCCCTTTTTATGCCTCTTTGCCACCATCATGATGGATGCGCCGCCGCATTTGAAATGACCAACGCAATGGCTCTTTCATTTCGACGGCCGCCGAGTCACTGTATGATATTGTGAACACTGCACAAGCAGGGCCGAGCCTTCAGGGGGAAACAAAATGACCGAACAATCGCGACGCGGTGTGTTGTACGGATTGGCAGCAGCAGGATTTGTCATTGCCAGCCCACGCGGGGCCAAGGCGCAGACAACCGCCCGCGAAGCGCCAGCGCTCGCCAAGCTTTCGGCAGACGGCAAACTGCCGCCGCTGGCCTCGCGCCTGCCCACCAACCCGATGGTCGTCAAGGTCGAGAAGATCGGCACCTATGGCGGCACGCTGCGCCGCGGCCTGCGCGGCAGTGCGGACCATAACGGCATTCTCAAGATCATCGGCAACCAGAGCCTGGTCCGCTGGAACCTCGAATTCACCCAAGTGCTGCCGAACGTGGCGGACAAATGGGAGGTCAATGCGGATGCCACCGAGTTCACCTTCCATCTGCGCCCGGGCATGAAATGGTCGGACGGCCAGCCCTTCGGTGCGGACGACATTGTGTTCGCGGTCGAGGACTGTGCCAAGAACAGCGAACTTTACAAATCGACCCCCTCGCCGCTGGTCATTGCCAACAAGGCCGGCACCGTCACCAAGATTGACGACGCGACGGTGAAGTTCACCTTCCCCTCGCCCTACGCGATGTTCCTGGAAATGCTGGCAACGCCCCTGGGCCAGCACCCGACGCTGTTCGCCAAGCATTACTGCAGCCAGTTCCACCCGAAATACAATCCAAAGGTGGCCGATCTGGTCAAGGCGGCCAATCTGTCCGACTGGGGCACCCTGTTCCGCAACAAATGCGGCGACATCGAAATTCCCGCACGCTGGGGCAACCCCGAGCGCCCGACGCTGGACCCATGGGTGATCAAGGAAGCCTATACCGGCGGCGCCCAGCGCGTGGTGGCCGAGCGCAATCCGTTCTTCTGGCAGGTGGACACCGACGGCCAGCAACTGCCGTATATCGACCGGGTCAATTTCTCGATCTCGCAGGATGTCGAATCCCTGATGATCGATGCCGTGTCCGGCCGTCTGGACATGCAGGACCGCCATATCAGCACGTTGCAGAACAAGCCCACGCTGGCCAAGAACGCCAAGGCCGGCGCCTATCGCCTGATCGAAATGATCTCGTCCGGTGCGCAGCAGGTGCAGATCTATCTCAATATCACCCACAAAGACCCCAAGATGCGGGAGATGTTCGCCAACAAGGAATTCCGCCAGGCGCTGTCGCTCGGCATCAACCGCGCCGAGATCATCGAACTCGTCTATCTCGGCCAGTCCGAGCCGTATCAGACCGGCCCTCGCCCGGGGCATCCATGGTATCACGAAAAGCTCGCCCGCCAGTTCACCGATTTCGACCAGAAGACCGCCAACGCAACGCTGGACCGGCTGGGCTATGCCAAGAAAGACGCCCAGGGCTTCCGGCTGCGGCCAGACGGCCAGAAGGTGTTCTTCTCCGTCGACATCATCCCCACGCTGTATCCGGATGCGGTGGACACGCTGGAACTGGTCAAGCGGCATTGGGCGGAAATCGGCGTGGACATCAAGGTCAACACCATCGAACGCGCGCTGTATTACACCCGCGGCGACAACAACGACCACGATGCCGCCACCTGGCCAGGACCGGGCGGTCTGGACCCAATGCTGGACCCACGCGACTACTTCGCCCAACACACCCAGGGCACCCGCTACGCCCTGCCCTGGGCGCAATGGTATGTCTCCAACGGCCGCGACGGCCTGGAGCCGCCGGAGAGCCAGAAGCAGCGCATGAAGCTGTTCGACGAAGCGCGCGGCACCGCCGATATCGCCAAGCGCGGCGCATTGATGAAGCAGGTGTTCGACCTCGCCGCCGAGGCGTTCGAGCCGATCGGCGTCTGCCTCGCGGTCAACGCGTTCGGCATCGCCAAGCTCAACCTCGCCAACGTGCCAAGCAAGGAGCCGGACAGCTGGTCGTGGCCGAACCCGGCGCCGGCCATGCCGCAGCAATTCTTCTTCACCTCCTGACCGGCCACCCCGGACGGCACCTGCCGTCCGGGGCACGCCTGCGCTGAAAGGTGCGCCCGATGCTGCGCTTTATTGCCAAACGCCTGCTGTGGATGATCCCGTCGCTGATCGTCCTCAGCTTCCTGTCCTTCGTGCTGATCCAGTTGCCGCCTGGCGACTACGTGACGACGTATATCGCCACGCTGTCCGCCTCCAACGAGGTAGTGGATCAGAACACCGCGGCCGATCTGCGCGCCCGCTTCGGGCTGGACCAGCCGATGATCGTGCAATACTGGAAATGGATCAGCGGCATCGTGCTGCACGGCGATTTCGGGTTGAGCTTCGAATGGCAACAGCCGGTGTCGGGCCTGATCTGGGAGCGCATGGCCTTCACCCTGCTGCTCACCTTCGCCACCCTGCTGGCCACCTGGGGCATCGCGCTGCCGATCGGCATCTTCTCGGCGGTGAAGAAATACACTATCGGCGACTATATCGTGACCATGTTCAGCTTCATCGGCCTCGCCGTGCCAAGCTTTCTGCTGGCGCTAGTGCTGATGTATCTGGCCGCGGTGAAATGGGGCCAGGAAGTGGGCGGGCTGTTCTCGGACGCCTACATCACAGCGCCCTGGAGCTTGGCCAAACTTCTTGACCTGATGCAGCATCTTTGGATTCCGGTGGTCATCCTCGCCGTCTCCGGCACCGCCAGCCTGGTGCGGGTGATGCGCGCCAATCTGCTGGATGAGTTGCACAAGCCCTACGTCACCACCGCCCGGGCCAAGGGTCTGTCGGAATTCCGGCTGCTGATCAAATACCCGGTCCGGCTGGCCATGAACCCGTTCATCTCCACCATCGCCTGGCTGCTGCCCAATCTCGTCTCCGGCTCCATCATCGTGGCCATTGTGCTGAACCTGCCCACGGCGGGGCCGATGCTGCTGCAATCCTTGATGAGCCAGGACATGTATCTGGCGGGCGCCTTCATTTTGCTGATCTGCGTGCTGACGATGCTGGGGTCGCTGATCAGCGACATCCTGCTCGCCCTCGTCGATCCGCGCATCCGACTGGAATAGCAGATGTCAGACGCCGTCATCGGCTCCATCCCCACCACCCGCATCGCCGTCGCCTCGCAATGGCAATTGGTGTGGTGGGCGTTCAAGCGGCATCGTCTGGCCATGATCGGCCTGGTGATGACGGTCGCGTTCTACATCATCGCGATCGTGCCCGGATTTTTCGCCATCAACGACCCATCGCAACAGAACCCGCGCGCCGCGTATCAGCCGCCCGCGAGCATGCATCTGTTCGACAGCACCGCCGATGGCGGCTGGTCGTTCGGGCCGTATATCTACGCCTCGTTGCTCAAGCGCGACCCGACGACGCTGGAGGCGATCTACGTGGAAGACACGCGCCGCAAGATCCCGTTGAGCATTCTCGGCCAGGGCTATGAATACAGCGTGCTGGGCCTGTTCCACAGCCGCGTGCACCTGCTCGCTTCCACCAACGTGCGGGAGCCGGTGTTCCTATTCGGCGCCGACCGCCTCGGCCGCTGCGTCTACAGCCGCATCATGCAGGGCACGCAGATTTCACTGTCCGTCGGCCTCGTGGGCGTGATTCTGTCCCTCAGCATCGGGCTGCTGCTGGGCGGCATATCCGGCTACTACGGCGGACGCATCGACTTCGCGGTGCAGCGGGTGATCGAATTCGTGCTGGCGCTGCCCAGCATTCCTATCTGGCTCGCACTGTCCGCCGCCCTGCCGCAGAACTGGCCGGCGACGGCGAATTATTTCATGATCACGGTCATTCTCTCGCTCACCGGCTGGGCGCAACTGGCGCGGGTGGTGCGGGGGCGTTTCCTCAGCCTGCGCACCGAGGAGTTCGTCATGGCCGCAAGGCTGGACGGCGCGTCCGAAGGCCGCATCATCTTCCGCCACATGCTGCCGAGCTTCTCCAGCCACATCATCGCCTCCATCACCCTGGCCATCCCGGCGATGATCCTGGCCGAGACCTCGCTCAGCTTCCTCGGCCTTGGCCTGCAACCGCCCACCATCTCCTGGGGCGTGCTGCTGCGAGAGGCGCAGAACATCCGCTCCATCGCCACGGCGCCGTGGCTGTTCGCGCCCGGCGTGGCCGTGGTTCTCGCCGTCATCGGCCTCAACTTCCTGGGAGACGGCCTGCGCGACGCAGCCGATCCGTACAACCGATGAACCACATCTCTAAAGACCAGCCGGTGCTCGAAGTGCGTGATCTGGTCACGCATTTCCCCACACGGTCCGGCGTGGTGAAGGCCGTCGATGGCGTTTCCTTCACTGTCCATGCCGGCCGCACCCTGTGCATCGTCGGCGAGAGCGGCAGCGGCAAGAGCGTCACGGCGCGCTCCATCCTGCAAATCGTCGATGAGCCGGGACGCATCATTTCCGGCAGCATGGTGCTGCACCGCCCGGATGGCGGCACGGTGGATCTCGCCAGTCTCAGTCCGCGCAGCCGCGCCATTCGGGAAGTTCGCGGGCGCGACATCGCCATGATCTTCCAGGAACCGATGTCGTCCCTGTCACCGGTGCACACGGTGGGCGATCAGATCACCGAAGTTCTGCGCCTGCATCTCAAGCTGTCCAAAGCCGCCGCCCGCGCCCGCTGCATCGAACTGCTCGGCCAGGTGGAAATTCCGAAGCCCGAGAAAGCAATCGACCGCTACACGTTCGAATTCTCCGGCGGCATGCGCCAGCGCGTGATGATCGCCATGGCGCTGGCCTGCAACCCGCTGCTGCTGATCGCCGACGAACCGACCACCGCCCTGGACGTGACCACCCAGGCCGAAATCCTGGCGCTGATCCGCAAGTTGCAGGAACAGCACGGCATGGCGGTGATGTTCATCACCCACGACATGGGCGTTGTGGCCGAAATCGCTGACGAGGTGGTGGTGATGTACCACGGCCGCGTGGTGGAGACCGGCCCCGTCGACACCATCTTCCACGCCGCCAAACACGAATACACCCAACGCCTGATCGGCTCGGTGCTGAAGCTGGAGCAGAAGGCCGAAATCCGCCTCAAGCGCCCTCCCCTCATCGAAAACACGCCACCGGTGCTGGAAGTGCATGGACTGACGATGCAGTTCGGCGGCCCCATCAACCCGTTCAAGGCGCTCGACAATGTCAGCCTGATGGTCAAGCCCGGCGAGACGCTCGGCATCGTTGGCGAATCCGGTTCCGGCAAAACCACGATGGGCCGTTGCCTGATGGGCGTCTATCAGCCCAGCGCCGGCGAGATCGTCTACCGCCGCGCCGATGGCAGCACGATCGACATCCTCCAGGCCGACAAGTCCGCCTTGCGCGCCTATCAGCGCAACATCCGCATGGTGTTCCAGGACCCGGTCGGCTCGCTCAACCCGCGCATGACCGTGGCCCAGATCATCGGCGAGCCATTGCTGGTCAACAACATCGCCAAAGGCCGCGCGCTGGATGACCAGGTGGCGGCCCTGCTCGAACTCGTCGGCCTCGATCCCGCCTGGCGCGAGCGCTATCCGCACGCCTTCTCCGGCGGCCAGCGCCAGCGCATCGGCATCGCCCGCGCGGTGGCGCTCAACCCGCGCATCATCGTGGCCGACGAAGCCACCTCCGCGCTGGATGTGTCGCTGCGTTCGCAGATGCTTGACCTGATGATGGAACTGCAAGACCGGCTAGGCCTGTCCTACGTGTTCATCAGCCACGACATCGGCGTCATTCGCTACATGTGCGACCGCGTGGCGGTGATGTATCGCGGCCAGATCGTCGAAACCGGCGCTGCCGCCCAGGTCTGCGACGCACCGACCCATGCCTACACACAGGCCCTGCTGTCCGCCATCCCCCGCCCCGACCCGCGCGCCCGGCGCATGCACGAGCGTTTCCGCTACGTTTCCTGAAGGATCTCCCATGAGAATCGACCGCCTGCGCGCCTTCATGACGCATGACAAGGATCGCCCACGGCTGGTGATCGCCATCGACACCGATGACGGCCTGACCGGCTGGGGCGAATGCTACAACCACGGCCCCGACAAGGCGCTGCTGCCGCTGCTGGAATACCTGTTCACCTTCATCCACAACCAGGACCCACGCCGCATCGAATACCTGATCATGTATCTGATGCAGCAGACCCGTTTCCCCCCCGGCGCGCTGGGTCTGGCCGCCATCTCGGCCATCGATCACTGCCTGTGGGACATCTCGGCCAAGGCGCTGAACGTTCCGGTATATATGCTGCTGGGCGGCAACGCGCGCGACCGCGTGAAGGTCTATGCCGGCGTCTACACCGCCCCCGACCCGCTGCGCGCGCGTGACGAAATGGATGCCTTGCAGGCGCAATGGGGCATGACGGCCTTCAAGCTCAGCCCATATCGCATCGACATCCACGCCAATCGCTGGGGCGAAGTGGTGCGCACCAGTGCCGAGTATTTCCGCCAGCTGCGCGAGACGGTGCGCAGCGATTACGAAATCGCGTTCGACGCCCACGCCAAGATCTTCGAACCCGCCCAAGCCCGCCAGCTTGGCAACGCGCTGGCGCCATACGATCCGCTGTTCTTCGAGGAACCGATCCGCCCCGAAAACTTCGAGGCCTGGGGCGAACTGAAGCGCGGGCTGGACTGCACGCTCGCCACCGGTGAATCCCTCTACAGCCGCTTCGAATTCCTGCGCCTTCTGCAGGTGCGCGGCTGCGACATCATCCAGCCGGATATCTGCGTCGTCGGCGGCCTGCTGGAAATGCGCAAGATCGCCGCCATCGCCGAGGCGCATTTCGTCACCGTCGCCCCCCACAACCCGATGGGCCCACTGGCCACGGCGGTGAACGTGCATTTCTCCGCTGCCCAACCGAATTTCCGTATCCTGGAATACCGCCTGCCGCACGGCCCCAACTACACCTTTGACGCCGGTGGCGCCGTCACGGAATCCGACAAGCCGTCCGATGGCGCCTACTACGTGCAAGACCCGTATCTGCCGAAGGACGGCTATCTGGAATTGCGCCCCGACCGTCCCGGCTGGGGCGTGGAAATGGACGAAAAGGAACTCGCCAAGGACGGCTATGTCCATTGGCACCGGAAGGTGACGCACCGCCCCGATGGGTCCAGCGCCTATGTCTGATCGGAGAAAACATGACGGTAAGTAAAAAAGTTCTTTTTTGAAAAAAGAACCAAAAAACTTCATAAATTTGCATGCATGGCGCAGCAGAAGCCGCGCCATGCATGCAAACGGACGAAAGTCTTTTTGTTTCTTTTTCTTCAGAAAAAGAAAACTCTTTTTACCTGACGATGCTCAATGGCCCTGCGCAATCGTGGGGCCATCACCTTCCAGCGTGGTCCGCCGCAGATCGCGCCGCTCCGTCGGATCATAGCGCCGGGCGCGATGCATGGTCGTGCGGTTGTCCCAGATCACCAGATCATGTGGCTGCCAACGATGGGTATAGACAAATTGCCGCTGGGTGGCGTGCTCCAGCAGATCGCGCAGCAAAGCCCGCGCCTCAGGCACAAGCCAGCCCTCGATCGCGCCGGCATGCGACGACAGGAACAACGACATTCGCCCCGTCACCGGATGGCGACGAACCATCCGGTGACGCACAGGGGCGAAGCGGATCAGCTCGTCTTCGGTAAACTCAGTGAACCCCAACGTGCCACGTGAATAGATCTGCGTGTGCTCGCACACCAGATCGTGCAGGCTCTGGCGCTCGGCTTCGTCCAATGCATCATACGCCGCCCGCATGTCGGCGAACTCGGTGTTGCCGTCGCGCTGTGGCAGCACCCGGGCGGACAGCATCGAGTATTTCGCCGGAATGGCCTTGAACGAACTGTCCGAGTGCCAGAGCAGGTTGCCCAGACCGAACAACCGCTTGCGGTCATCACGCGCCATCACCGTGCCATCACGATTGACGTTGGAGATGTCGTTCAACTCCATCCGCAAGCGCCGGTCCGCGCCCTGCGCGAGGTCGCCGGTGGCCTGCTCGAGCGGGCCGAACTGGGCGGCGAAGGCCACCTGCTCGTCATCGTTGATCGGCTGATCGCGGAACACCAACACGGCGTAGCGGTCCATGCCCGCCTCAATGGCCGCAATGGTCTCGCTTGAAGCCGGCTGGCGCAGATCCACGCCCGCAACCAGGCCAACAAAATCCGCACTCTGCCCCGGATCAATGGGGCCGATGGTGATGCTCATGCATTCCTCCCTGCCGACCCGTTGTTCCAGGTCTTGAGCACAGCCTAAAACCTCTTGCAGGTGTTTGCCCAGAGGGCAGGCCCCAGCGGAGATCCCGCTTGCCGGCGTCCTTAGGAACGGTCACTGCAATGGACCCTCAAAGCGGAAACCAGGGACAGTTCTTCCGCACCACCAGCTTCGCCAACGCCAACCCGCTCCTCATCCAGGCGCTGATGACCGAGCCCGGCCTACAGGGAAGCGGCGTGCCGGCCCAAAATCAATCTCCCTGCGTGGGGGGGAACGCTCCCCCCACACACGCTCTTGAAGGCGCCTATCGCTCCACCATCACCTTGAAGGCCTTGGCGTAATCCGCCTGCCAATAGGGCAGAGCCTGCTCGGCCTCGGCGAAGGGAAAGACGCGCGAAATGAGCAATTCGGCCGCGTCACCAAGCGATTCCAGATAGGTGATCACTTCAAGGAAATCCGCCATCGTCGCGTTGCGTGAGCCGAGGATGTCCAGCTCCTTGAGATTGAACAGCTGCGTCTGATAGGTCACCGGCGCCTTGCAGTAGCCGATATACACAACACGGCCGGAAAAACACGCGAGATCAATGGCTTGCGTAAAGGTAGCAGGTGTTCCGACCGCCTCGATCACCAGCCCCGCGCCGTCATTGTCGGTCAGGCGCGCCACCTCGGCGGCGACGTCGGCCACCCCCACCTGAAGTGTGTGGGCCGCGCCGAAACGCCGTGCCAGATCGAGCTTGTCCGCACTGAGGTCAATGGCGATCACCCGCGCCCCCAGCCGAGCGGCGCCCATCACCGCCCCCATGCCGATCATACCGCAGCCGATCACCACAACGGTGTCCTGCGCGCCGGCGCGTCCACGCGCCACCGCGTGAAAGCCCACCGCCACCGGCTCCACCAAGGCCAGATGGCGCGGCGCCAGCGTGTCATTGAGAATGACCTTGCCGAAGGGAAGCGCAATCCGTTCCGCCAATCCGCCATCCTGCTGCACGCCAAGCGTGCGGTTGGTGTGGCACGCATTGACGCGCCCCTGCCGGCAGGACGTGCAATGGCCGCAACTTGTATAAGGCATGACCACCACGCGACGGCCCATGGCATAGTCCGCCGGAACGCCCTCACCGACGGCCGCCACCTCGCCGCCGATCTCATGGCCAGGAATGCGCGGCAACGTGACCAACGGATTCAATCCGCGATACGTGTTCAGGTCGCTGCCACACAGACCAACATGGCGCACCTCCACCAGAACCTCGCCCGGCCCTGGCGTTGGCGCCGCAACGTCATGAAAGCGCGTCACGCCTTCGGCTTCAATCATCAACGCTTTCATGTGCGGGCACTCAGACGCATGGCGGCAGATCCTCGGATGGACGGAAGAAAAGGGAATCTCGGCTGCTACGAAGGTGGCATTTGGCTGACATCGAGCCTGTCGGCCGTGGTTTAGCGCCGGTTGATTACCCATCCAGCTAATCCGAGGATTGGCGCCAGACAAGGCCAAAAATCTCTCCGTCCCATGAGGGCCAGAAGGGCTGTTGTGAACAAATGGCGGCTGGCAGTGGATTGGAACCACCCCGACCATCCCGCCACAAGATATGCGTCGAAAAATCAGCCAACGATCGCTGGATCATGCGCAGGCGTTCAAGCAGCGCGGACCCCAATGACAAAGTTACGTACCTCCGTTGCCATGACTTCGGATTGTTGGGCCAGATCAGCCGCGGCATTGAGTACCTCTGTTGCCGCCGCGCCGGTTTCAGCCGCAGCCTGGCCCACGCCAGAGATATTGAGAGTCACATCCTGCGTGGCCTGGGACGTCTGCTGGACATTGCGCGCAATCTCCTGCGTCGCAGCGCCCTGCTCTTCCACGGCCGAGGCGATGGCAGTGGCAATATCACTCACCTCCTGGATCGTGCCCGCAATGCCGCGGATAGCTTCGACAACGTCATTCGTTGCAGACTGAATGGAGCCAATCTGCAGGCTGATCTCCTCTGTCGCCTTGGCCGTCTGGCTTGCAAGATTCTTGACTTCCGATGCCACAACGGCAAATCCCTTGCCGGCATCGCCTGCCCGTGCGGCTTCGATTGTGGCGTTCAGCGCCAACAGATTCGTCTGTCCGGCGATGTTGCTGATCAGGCCAATGATATCGCCGATTTTTTGTGCGCCCTGGGCCAAGGTCTGGACAATTTCGTCGGTCCGCCGCGCATCGCCGACAGCCTTGCCGGTGATCTGTGCCGAATGCGCCACTTGCTGACTGATCTCGTTGATGGAGGCTGAGAGCTGCTCGGCCGCCGATGCCACGGTTTGCACCCCCGAACTCGCTTCCTCGGCAGCACCGGCAACGGTTGATGCCCGCTGGCTTGTCTGGTCAGCCGTCGCCCGCATGGACTTCGCTGTTGCTTCCATCTCGGTGGACGAAGCGGCCAGCATGCTCACCATTTGGCCCACCGTTCCCTCGAAACTCCCGACCAGTCCATCGAGCCGAACCGCGCGTTCGCCTTGCGCGACCCTTGCCAACGCCCCGTCCTTCTCCAGGGCCACCCGTTGCAGGGCTATGGTCTTGAAGGCGTCGAGCGTGTTCGCCAGCACACCGATTTCGTCACGACGATCAGCCTCCTCGATGGTCACGCTGAGATCACCGCCAGACAGGCGCTGGAGAAGCCCCGTCATGCGCCCCAAAGGCCGGGCAATCTGACTGATCAAGATCCAGGAAGCCAGACAGCCGACCAGAACCACCCCACAAACAGACCCAATCCACAACCGCCACGTCACTTGCCTGTAAAGCTCCGTCGAGAAAGTGGATGCGTCCTTCAGCCTCTCGGCGGCATCAGTGACAATTTCCAACGTCTTGTTTTCAAGAGAGACCCGCCTGGCGATAATATCGTCACCCAGGCGGCGATCTTCCTCTGGATTTTTGGCCGCATCACCGGTTCTGAAAAAATCCATCTTGCGGCGCGTGGCTGTCTCATACGCGCCGAGCATTGCAACATATGATGCCGCCACTTGCGCACGGTCCGTACGATCCGCATGGCTCTCCCAATCGGCAACCCCCGACCGCACGGCGGCGACGGAATCATCGAACGCCTGGCCCTGCGCCTTCATCGATTCCGGCTTCGAATCCGCCGTGTATTTGGAACTGGCCAGCGAAGCAGCCCGGATATCTGCCCGCATGCGCAGGCTCGCGGCCATGGCCGGGGCAACCCTGGTCGCGATGACCTGGGTCAGGTCGTTGCCGATAGATATCGAATTGGCCGAGTACGCGACAATTGCCACGAAGGTCGTGAGAAGAAGAATACCAGGGATGGCAATCTTACGGATGATCGACAAGTTCGCAAACCAGTTCCTCATTCAACACGTTCCCCACATAATTTCGCAACGTCGCAGGCATTCACGCAATGCCTCACCGAACTGCGATTTTATGGGACCAGCCTTGCTAAATTCTTAACGAGCGCCCTTCCCCGAAGATGCCGACCGCAATTTTCCAAGGCGCCACGCCCGCTTGCATGTTCGTCGCTCAATCCGCCGGCTGCGGCCGCACCGCGAACATCCGGCCCCAACCGGTGATCCGCGCCGGGTCCTCACCGCACAGCAGCAGCGATTTCCACACCGTGGTGGACACGCTGTCATAGACCGGAATGCCAAGCTCCGCCTCCAGGCCGGCGGCCAATCCCGCGCCGCGCAGATTGGTGCATAGCACCACGATGGCGTCCGGCTTGGACGGAGCCACGGCGCGAATGGCAGCAGCGATCGTGGCTTCATCCACTTCGGCGAAGCTGTAATTGTCCCGCAGGCCAAAATGGGTCTCGGCCACCACGTCAATGCCGATGCCGGCGTAGTTGGCGATGATCTTCGCCTGCACATCCGCCAGATAAGGCGTCACCAGGGCAATGCGCCGCGCGCCGGTCGATGCCAGGATTTCGTTCAGCGCCAGCACCGACGTGCACGCGGCCGCGCCGGTTTCAGCCGTGATGGCGCGGCAGAGCAGCCGGTCCGTCTCGAAGCCCAGCCAACTCGCGGAGGTGCCGCTCCACGCGATGGACCGACAATGCGCATCGGCCAGCAAGGACGCCGCCTGCAGAACCTCAACAGGGGCAAACTGTGCCAGCGCCTGGTCATCCAGCGAGATCCGGGTGACGCGAAACCGGCCAAAATGGGCCGAGGCCGTGGGGATGTCGCGCAGAATGGCGGTGGTGACCGACTCCAGCACCGTATTGGACGACGGCGTCAGCACGCCGATCAGGCATCGCGTCAGTGTCTGCACGCCGGAGATCCTTTTTGAAGCGAAACACAAAGCCGTTTTCAGGTTTTGTCCGCTGGCAGGAAAATTGCAAGGCCCCTCCCCAACGCCACATGATCGGAACCCGCAATGATGAAGCGCCGTACCCTGCTTGCCGCCGCTGCCCTGGCAGCTCCCGCCATCGTGTCGCACAACGTGCTGGGGCAGGCCTTGCGCAAGGTGAAGCTGGGCACCGCCTTCACCACCACGACTAACGCCATGTTCCTGATGCCCGACCTGCTGCGGCCCGAGGGCATTGAGGCCGAGATCGTCACCTTCCCGAGCCTGGTGCAACGCATGCAGGCCGTGGCGACCGGGGCTGTGGATGTCGGCAATGGCGGTCTTTCGGCCACCATGCAGATTGCCACCAAGGGCTTCCCCATGGCGGTGCTGGCCGATGGCTGCGATGGCGGTTGGATGCTGCTGGCCAAGCCGTCCATCACCAGCTTTGCCCAGTTGGCGGGCAAGAAGATCGCCGTGCAGAACGGCTCGATCGGCCTGGTCAGCCTGAACTGGAAGCTGAAGCAGGAAGGCCTGCTGGGCAAGGTTGAAGTCCTGTTCCTCGACAACCAGGACATGACGGTGCCGCTCGCCCGTGGCGATGTGGATGCGATCTGCTGCTTTGAGCCTTACGCAGCGTTCGCCGAACTGAACGGCTTCGGCGCCAAGCTGTGGGTTCCGTATGACACCCCCATGGGCAAGACCAATCTCGGCTTCGTGGCCAGCATTCCGTTCATCAAGAAGGACCCGGCGCTGACCAAGCTGCTGGTGCAGGCCCACGTGAAGGCCACCAACACGATGCGCGACAACCCCAAGATCGCCATCGAAACCACCATCAAGCAGTTCAACATGAGCCGCGAAGTGGCCGAGGCCAGCACCAAGAACCTGTTCTTCTCGTCCGACAGCGGCGCTGGCTTCCAGGCCGGGTTGAAGGCATTGGCCGGCATGATGCTGACCGACAAGATGCTCGATTCCGAGCCGAAATGGGACGAGTTCATCAACACCAGCTTCATCTGATGAAACTGGGGCGGCTGATCGGGCTTCTCCCGATCCTGGCGCTGGTTGCACTGTGGCAGGCGGCGGTGATGGCGCATGTCTATCCGCCGGTGCTGCTGCCGCCGCCGTTGAAGGTGTTGGCGGCGTTTGCCCAGTATTACGACCGCATCGCCGCCAACACCCTGGCCAGCGTATCCAGGGTGGCCACCGGCATCAGCATCTCGTTCTGCATCGCGGTGCCGGCGGGACTGCTGATCGGCCGCTACGACTTGCTGGACCGGCTGTTCGACTGGTCCATCCAGGTGTTCCGCTCGGTGCCGCCGATTTCGCTGATCCCGATGGCGATGCTGTTCTTCGGCATCGGCGACACCCCCGCCATCGTACTGATCGTGCTGTCGGGCCTATGGCCGCTGCTGCTGAACACCATCTCCGGCGTGCGCGCCATCGAGCGCACGATGCTGAAGGTGGCCACCGCCGCCGGCGCCAGCGAGGCGTTGATATTGCGTGACATCATCTGGCCGGCAGCCTTGCCCAACATCTTCACCGGCCTGCGCTTGGCGGTCGGCGGCGGCTGGCTGACCGTGGTGACGGCGGAGATGATCGCCGTGAAATCCGGGCTGGGCTACATGATCCTGAACGCGCAGATGACGTTCCGGCCGGAACTGATATTTGCCGGCATCATCGTCATCGGCGCCATCGGGGTGCTGGGCGATTACGCCGTGCGGCAATTGCGCAAGCGCGCCTGCGCCTGGCAGGAGGGCCTGATGGCAGAGGCACAATGAGCGGTTTTATCGAGTGCATTGAGATCTCCAAAACCTATTCCGGCCGCACCGGGCAGGTGGAGGCGCTGCGCGACGTGTCCATCTCCTGCGAGAAAGGGGAGTTCGTCTGCCTGCTCGGCCTGTCCGGCTGCGGCAAAAGCACACTGCTGCAAATGATCGCAGGGCTGGAGCGCCCCACGCATGGGCAGATCATCGTCGACGGGCGCGAGCTTGATGGCCCCTCGCCCTCTGCCAGCATCGTGTTCCAGGACCACGGGCTGTTTCCGTGGATGAACGTGCGCACCAATGTTGAGTTCAACATGAAGGCGCGCGGCATCGGCAAGGCGGCACGACGGGCGCGGGCGGAGGAGATGCTGGCGCTGACGGGGCTGTCCGGGTTCGCGGACCGCTTTCCGCACGAACTGTCCGGCGGCATGCGCCAGCGCGTCGGCATCGCCCGGGCGCTGACCACCAAGCCGCGCGCTTTGCTTATGGACGAGCCGTTCGGCGCGCTAGATGCCCAGACCCGCGGGCGCCTGCAATCCGAGCTGCTTGAAATTTGGGCATCGCAAAAGACGACGATCCTGTTCGTGACCCACAGCATCGACGAGGCGATCTTCCTCGCCGATCGCATCCTGGTGTTCACCCCCCGCCCCGGCCGGCTGTCCGACAACGTGACCGTGGATCTGCCCCGACCGCGTGACCCGCGCAGCGAGGGGTTCGTAGAAATAGCCCGCCACCTGCGCGCGGCTTTGGGCACCGAAGGCGGCTCCGAATGAGGCTGCTGATCGCCAATCCGAACACCAGCCAGTCGGTCACGGACCGGATTGCCGGCGTGGCCCGCCAGTATGCCTCGCCCGGCACCGAGATCACCGCCGTCACCGCCGCCTCCGGCCCGCCCTATATCGCCACCCGCGCCGAGGCGGTGCTGGGGGCCGCGGCGTTGCTGGAACTGCTCGCCGCCCACGCGCCACAGGCCGATGCAGCAATTGTGGCCGCCTTCGCCGATCCCGGACTGGGCGCCGCGCGCGAATTGCTGAGCATTCCCGTCGTCGGCATGGCGGAGGCGGCGATGCTGACCGCCTGCATGCTCGGCCGCCGCTTCGCCATCCTGACATTCTCGGTGGCGTTGGAGCCCTGGTATCAGGAGGCGGTGGACTATAACTGCCTCGGCGGGCGCAGCGCGGGGGTGTTCTGCCTCGACGAACCGTTCACCAGCATCGACAACGTGGGTGAAGAAAAGGCCGAGCGGCTCATCGAACTATGCGACCGCGCCATCGCCGCAGGTGCCGATGTCTGCATCCTCGGCGGCGCGCCCTTGGCCGGGATCGCATCGCAAATCGCCGACCGTGTTCGCGTGCCGCTGGTCGATGGGGTTGCGGCGGCGGTGCGCCAGGCCGAAGCTCTCGCAGCCCTCGGGTGCCGCAAGGCCACCGCCGGCACCTTTCGCCGGCCGGCGCCCAAACCGCTCATCGGCGTGTCGGACGATCTGCAACGCCTGTTCAACGGCTGACGAGAAAGACATACATGCCCTTCGCCACCACCGATGACGGAATCCGCCTGCACTACGAAGAAACCGGCAGCGGCACGCCGCTGATCTTCGTGCACGAATTCGCCGGCGATCATCGCAGCTGGGAAATGCAGATGCAGCATTTCGGCCGCCGCTACCGCACCATCACCTACGCCGCGCGCGGCTTTTTGCCGTCTGACGTGCCGGAAGACCCCGCCTCTTACAGCCAGGGTCGCGCGGCGGACGACATTCTGGCCATTCTGGATCACCTCGGCATCGAAAAGGCGCATATCTGCGGCCTGTCGATGGGCGGGTTCGCCACGCTCCATTTCGGCTTCCGCCACCCGACGCGGGCGCTGTCGCTGTGCGTGGCCGGCTGCGGTTACGGCGCGGAGCCTGAGATGCGCACGACCTTCCGTGCCGAGGCCGACGCCGTGGTGGCCAGCCTGCGTGCGGACGGCATGGCCGCCTTCGCCGAGCGCTACGCCTACGGCCCCACACGGGTGCAGTTCGAAGCCAAGGACCCGCGCGGCTTTGCCACCTTCAAGGCCCAGCTTGCCGAGCATTCGGCACTCGGATCAGCCAACACTCAGCTGGGCTGCCAGAAGGAACGCCCGTCGCTCTATCACCTGCAAGCAGAGATGGCAGCCCTCTCGGTTCCCACGCTGGTTCTGACAGGTGACGAAGACTGGCCCTGCCTCGCCCCCGGTTTGCTGATGAAACGCACCATTCCATCGGCAGCGTTGTCGGTGATGCCGAACTGCGGCCACACCATCAATCTTGAAGCACCCGACGAGTTCAACCGCATCGTGGGCGATTTCGTGGCGCTGGTGGATGCCGGGCGCTGGCCGATGCGGGACCCGCGCGCCGTTTCGGGTTCCATCACCGGCATCAAGCCGTAAACGCTTCGGAGGACAGCATGGCAGAGTATGAAACAGTGGTTCGTGGTGGCACCATCGTCACCGCGTCTGACGTGTTCCGGGCCGATATCGGCATCAACCAGGGCCGCATCTCGGCCATTGGGCTGGACCTGAAAGGCACACGCCAGATCGACGCCGATGGCCTGCTGGTCATGCCCGGCGGCGTTGATTCCCACTGCCATATCGAACAGTTGCAGGCAGATGGCGGGGCGGACGAGGAAAGTTGGATCACCGGCAGCACCTCCGCCCTGGCCGGCGGCACCACCACCTGCATCACGTTTTCAGCCCAGTTCAAGGGCGGCGGCATTCTCAAGCCGCTGGCCGAATATCACCGCCGCGCCCGCCAGGCGATGGTGGATTACTCGTTCCACCAGGTGATCTCGGATGCCAGTGACGAGGTGATCTTCAAGGAAATTCCCGAGGTCGTCGCCTCCGGCGTGCGCAGCCTGAAAGTGTTCCTCACCTACGACGGCAGCTATCTCGACGACCGCCAGTTCATCCGCGTGCTCGCCGCCGCCCGCCGTACCGGCGCCATGGTGACGGTGCATTGCGAGAATTACGAGGCCATCAACTGGCGCACCGCAGCCTTGCTCGCCGCCGGGCATGTGGAACCGAAATACCACGCATGGTCCCGCCCCAGCATGGTGGAACGCGAAGCCACCCACCGCGCCTTGGCCCTGGCCGAGATGGTGGATGTGCCGATCCAGGTGTTTCACGTCTCCTGCCCCGAAGTCGCCAAGGAGATCGCCCGCGCCCGCGCCCGTGGCTTGAAGGTCTGGGGCGAGACCTGCCCGCAATACCTCACGCTGACCGCAGCCGACATGGACCGCCCCGGCTTCGAAGGCGCCAAGTTCATGTGCAGCCCCGCCCCGCGGCACGCCGCCGCCAGCGCCGGGCTGTGGGACATGATCCGGCTCGGCACGATCGATATCGTCTCGTCCGATCATAGCGGCTGGAGCTACGACACCCCGGTGGGCAAGCGCGTCAACGGCACCGACGCCCCGTTCAGCCAGATTCCCAACGGCATGCCCGGCCTGGGCACGCGCCTGCCGGTGCTGTTCAGCGAAGGCGTGTCCAAGGGCAACATCGACCTCTGCCAATTCGTGCGACTGACCGCGACCAACCCCGCCAACCTGTTCGGCATGACCGGCAAGGGCCGGATTGCCCCCGGGGCCGATGCCGATCTGGTGCTGTGGGACCCCAAGAAGCAGGTCACGATCACCAATGCCCTGGTGCAGCACGTGATCGACTACACGCCCTATGAAGGCATGGAGGTCACGGGCTGGCCGGTCGCCACCCTCCGCCGTGGTGAAGTGGTGATGCAGGACGGCATCGTGACGGCCCAACCCGGCAGCGGCCAGTTCGTCGGCCGCGCGCCATACGACCTGATCAAGCCACTCGGCCGTCTGCCGTTCGGCTTTGATGCCAGCGCCTATGAGGTGTGATCACGCCTTGGGCATGTCCGCTGGCAGGTCCGTGCCATGGAACGGCTTTTAGGCCCTGCGCAGCTTGCCGTTGCCCATATCCTTGGCAATCCATGAATTCACCACCATCCGCAGGGCATCGTTGCCTTTGCGGATGCCGACGGCTTAGCCATTGGAGCGGATGGTGAATTTCGGCTCCATCTTCTTGCCCGGCGCCTTGGCGTTGATGCCGTTCATCTGTGCCGGCGCCCAGATCATGATGTCCCGCTGACCGGAGGCCAGGGCCGTGATCAGCGTGGCGTCATCCTCGAAGCGCATGATGGAGATCTTGGCGTTCTGGCGCACCAGTTTGGTGACGTCCATGTCCGACCCGGTGGGCTGCATCGCGGCATCCACGGTGCCGTGGGCGGCGTTGCAGATGGGAAACGGATGGCCGCCCATCAAGGTCACGCCTGCATCGAAGCCGATCAGCTTCATCGTGATCTGGCCCTGGTCGTGATACATCGTCAGCAACGCTGACACATCGTTCATCGGCACATGCGACGTGACCCGCGCGTTCCACTGGTGATTGTTGCCACCAAACCTTCATGGAACCGGCAC
The DNA here is from genome assembly GCA_040399685.1 of Acetobacteraceae bacterium. Taxonomy (GTDB): domain Bacteria; phylum Pseudomonadota; class Alphaproteobacteria; order Acetobacterales; family Acetobacteraceae; genus CAIQQQ01. The sequence goes on along the minus strand of JBBART010000001.1, from coordinate 158,869 downwards.
ATGGCGGTCATGGCTGGTCGTTAGACAGCCCTCTCAATTCGAGGGTCCCGTGTGATAACGCTCCGGCTCAACACCATCGAGAAACGCTTCGGCACCACCAACGTGCTGCGCGGTGTCTCGCTCGACGTCGCCCACGGCGAGTTCGTGGTGCTCGTCGGCCCGTCCGGCTGCGGCAAATCAACGCTATTGCGGATCATCGCCGGCATCGACCAGCCGGAGTCCGGCACGGTCCAGATCGGCGGACGCGACGTGACCCATGCGCGCCCCGCCCAGCGGGACGTGGCGATGGTGTTCCAGTCCTACGCGCTCTATCCGCATCTGACAGTGGCCGAGAACATTGCCGTGCCGCTGGCCATGCAGCGGCTGAACGGGTGGCAGCGCCTGCCGGTGCTTGGCGGCGTCCTACCGGGCACAAAACAGACCCGGGCGCGCACGGCGCAGGATGTGCGTCTCGCCGCCGACAGCCTCGGGCTGCTCGGCCTGCTTGACCGCAAGCCGGGGCAACTCTCGGGGGGCCAACGCCAGCGTGTGGCCCTCGCCCGGGCCATCGTGCGCCATCCCACCGCGTTTCTGATGGATGAACCGCTGTCCAATCTGGACGCATCGCTGCGCGCCCAGGCCCGGCGGGAGATCGTCGAGATCCATCGTCGCACCGGCGCCGCCACCGTCTATGTGACGCATGACCAGTCCGAAGCCCTGACAATGGCCGATCGCGTCGCGGTCATGCAGTCCGGCGAGATCCTGCAATGCGCGCCGCCGGAGACGATCTACAACGACCCCGTCGATCTGCGGGTCGCGACCTTCATCGGCTCGCCGTGCATCAACACGATGCCGGCCGAGGCGGATGGGCAGGGCATGGTGCGGGTGGCAGGCCTTGCCACCGGCCTGAACAGCACCGCACGCGGCGCGCTGACGCTGGCGGTACGACCGGAAAAGCTGATGCTCGGCTCCACTGGACTGCCAGCCATCGTGGAGGGCGTTGAATTTCTGGGTGAAAGCTTGCTGCTCCACGCACGCCACACCCACACCGGGGCTGCCCTGGTGGCCCGCATCACGCCGGAACAACGGCCGGGCCTGCCGTCTGATGGGCATGTGCATCTGGACTTCCGCGCCGCCGATGCGCTGCTGTTCGATGCGGCGGGCCACCGCGTGCGGGCGCTGACGCCAGCCGAGGCGCCGGCCTTTGTCTGACATCGCCGTGGCACACAGCCCGGCCCGCCATCCGGCAGGCGAGGCCATGGCCGCCTGGCTGTTGAGCCTGCCAGCAACCTTGGCCTTCGTGCTCATGCTGCTGCTGCCCACGCTGGCGGCCATCGTGTTTGCCTTCACCGACTACGAACTCGGCGCCGCCAGCCTGCATTGGATCGGGCTGGACAATTTCGCCGAGTTGTTCGCCGACCGCCGGTTCGTGCAATCCGTGCGCAACACGGTGGTCTATGTCGGCCTGGTCACCCCGGCATCGATCTTCGGCGGGCTGGGGCTGGCCCTGCTGATCGAGGCCGGCACGCGGGCGCGGGTGTTTTTCCGGGCGGTGTTCTTCCTGCCGGTGGTCTCGTTGGTGGTGGCCATGGCGTCGGCCTGGCAATATCTGCTGCACCCCACCATCGGCCCGCTGAACGCCATGCTGCGGCTCATCGGCGTGACGGGGCCGGAATGGCTGTCCAGTTCAGCCACCGTGCTGCTGTCGTTGTCGGCCATCGGGATCTGGGAAAACCTCGGCTTCAACATGGTGCTGTTCCTGGCCGGGCTGACCGCCATCCCGCGGGAGCTTTATGCCGCCGCCGAAGTGGATGGCGCGGATGCGGCGCTGGACCGTTTCCGCCTTGTCACCTGGCCGCTGCTGGGGCCGACGACCTTGTTCGTGCTGACCATCACCATGATCCGCGCCCTGACGCGCTCGTTCGATCTGGTGGCGGTGCTCACCCAGGGCGGGCCGAACAAGGCATCTGAGGTGTTGCTGTTCACGCTGTATCAGGAATGCTTCACCTTCTTCCGCCTCGGCTATGCCGCCGCCATTGCCCTGGTGTTCCTGGTGATCGTGGTCACGCTGATGACGCTGCAGACGCGCTTCCTCGACAAGCGAGTGCATTATGGCTGAATACACCCAGAAATCCCTGCTGCGCGACCTGCCGCGCCTGACGCTGCTGTCGGTCCTCGCGCTGGCGATGATGCTGCCGTATCTGTGGATGATCTCCACCAGCCTCAAGCCGCTGGACGAGATCTTCAGCGCCTCGCTGTCCTTGCTGCCGCACCGTTTTTACGGCGTGGAGAATTACAGCAAGGTGTTCGCACGGATGCCGGTGTTTCATTACTTGCTGAACGGCGTGATCGTCTGCGGCGGCATCCTGTTCTTCCAGCTTCTGTTCGCGGTGCCGGCCGGCTATGCCCTGGCCAAGCTGCGCTTCCGAGGGCGCGAGCTACTGATGGGCGCAGTCATGCTCGGCCTGCTGGTGCCGGTGCAGGTAACGGCACTGCCGCTTTACACAGTGTTCAGCGCACTGGGCTGGCTCGACACCTATCCTGTGTTGATCGCGCCATTCTCCATCTCTGTGTTTGCCATCTTCATGTTTCGCCAGTTCTTCCGCGCCTTGCCGGACGACCTGCTGCAGGCAGCCCGGCTGGACGGCATGGGCGAGATGGAAATCGTCTGGCGCGTGGTGCTGCCCAATGCCTGGCCCGCCGCCACCGCGTTTGCGATCTTCTCGGTCGTGGCGCACTGGAACGATCTGTTCTGGCCGATGATCGTGGTCAGCCAGCCAGCCCATTCCACACCGGCGCTCGGCGTTCTGTTCTTCCGCTCGGTCGACGCAGGCGACGATTTCGGCGCCCTGATGGCCACCGCCGTGGTGATGACCGCCCCCCTCGTCCTGGCCTTCCTCGTGGCGCAACGGCGCTTCGTTGAGGGCATCGCAACCACCGGCCTCAAAGGCTGAATTCTTTTGCATTCTGGAAAGACACCAACGATGAACTTCAAGATGACCCGTCGCCACGCCCTGGCGCTGCCGCTGGCCGCCCTCGCCGCGCCACATGCCGCCCGCGCGCAGGCAACCACCGAGATCACGGTGCATTACGCCCAGCCGTTCATCTACAAGGACAGCTACGACGCCATCACCGCCGCGTTCGCCAAGCGTGAGCCGAACATCAAGATCAACTTCGTCACCACGGCCAATTACGAGGAAGGCACGCAGCTTATCCTGCGCCAGGCGACCTCGAACCAGTTGCCGGATCTCAGCTACCAGGGCTTCAACCGGCTTCGCCTGTTCGCCGAACGCGGCATCGCCCAGGACCTGCTGCCGCTGCTGCGCGCCGAGGGTGAGCCCGCGAAGCTGGGCTACACCCCGAACTTCCTGGCGCTGGCGCATTTCGGCGGCATGCAGGCCGGCCTCGCTTACGCCGCGTCCAACCCGGTGTGTTATTACAACGCCGATCTGGTGAAGCGCGCCGGTGGCGATCCAGACAATTTCCCGACCGACTGGGCCGGCGTGCTCGACCTTGCCGGCAAGATCCACCGCCTCGGCGATGGCGTCGAGGGCATGTGGTACACCTGGAACGGCGATGACTGGATGTATTCAGCCCTGCTGTTCGGCGCGGGTGGCCAGATGCTGACCGCCGATGAGCGCGACGTGGCGTTCGCCGGCCCCGAGGGCCTTCAGGCGCTGACGCTGATCGACCGCATGGTCAAGCAGGGCGGCATGCCGAACCTGTCCGCCGCCGCCGCACGCCAGGCGTTCGCTGCCGGCAAGCTCGGCATGATCTTCCAGACCACCGCACTCGTGCGTGGCACCGTGGCCGCCGTGGGCAGCAACTTCACGCTGCGCACCACCAAGATGCCGGTGATCGACGCCCAGAAGGGCCGTCTGCCAACCGGTGGCGCCGCCGGCATGCTGATCGCCAAGGACCCGGCGAAACGGGAGGCAGCGTTCAAGTTCCTGCGCTTCTCCACCAGCGCCGAGGGCCAGTCGCTGATGGTGCGCAACACCGGCTACCTGCCGTGCAACCAGATCGCCATCGACGACGCGCAATATCTCGCCGCGTTCTACAACGAAAACCCGCTATTCGTGCCGGCGGTGAAGCAGATCCCGATCTCGGTGCCGTGGTATGCCTTCCCGGGCGCCAACAGTGTGCGCGTGACGCAGGCGATGGTCGACAACATGGCGCGCGTGATCGAGCAGAAGGCAACGCCGGAACAGGTTCTGCCGGAAATGGCCGAAGAGGTTCGCCGCCTGCTGCCGCGGAAGGGCTGAGGCGATGGCATTTCACCTCGCACAGATCAGCGACACCCATCTGTCGCCGACCCATCCAGAGTTCACCGCCAATTTCGCGGCGCTGGGGACGCATTTGCGTGAGGCCGCGCCTGATCTCGTCATCAACACCGGCGACGTGTCGGCGCACGGCGAACTGGGCGGCGCCCAGGCGGAGGCCGACCTCCGCTTCGCCCATCAATGCCATGCCGATCTGGGGCTGGATTGGCTGGCCGTCCCCGGCAACCACGACGTTGGCAACGACCCGGCGGTGGCCACGCATAACGGTGCCGACGAAACCCGCGTGGCCCGTTGGAACGGCGTTTTCGGCGCGGACCGCTTCGTGCGGGACGTGCCGGGCTGGCGGCTGATCGGGCTGAACAGCCTGATCACCGGCACCTCGCTGGCCGAGGCGCAGTTCGCGTTTCTGGAAGAATCACTGCGCGACGCCTCAGGGCGCAGGGTGGCGATCTTCCTCCACAAGCCGCTCTGCGAGCATGAGATGGACGAGACCGACCACACCTACTGGTCGGTGCTGCCCGAGCCGCGCCGCCGCTTGCTGGACCTGCTGGCTGCCACCCCACCCGCCTTCGTCGCCTCCGGCCATCTGCACCAGTGGCGCGATCGGTCGACGCATGCCGCCATGGCCCAGATCTGGGCGCCGGCGGTTGCGTTCTTTGTCGGCGACACCTGGCAGCAGCGTGTGGGCGAAAAGGCGCTCGGCTATGTCGAGCATATGCTCCACGCGGACGGCCGGCACGATTTCCGGCTGGTCGAACCTCCGCAGTTGCAACGGCATGATCTTGGGCTGATGCCGGACATCTATGGCGCGCAAAGCCCGGTTTAAAGCACTCTCGCCAGAGAGGGCGCGCCGGCCATGTGCCAGCGTGCCCTCTGTGCGTGCCTCGCAGCCGACCCCGCCAGAATGTGAAGCGTTATCGCCGCACGCTGCCCTCGATCATGGCCCGCATCCGGTCCACCGCCGCATCCGGCGCCGTCAGCACCGGCACACCCACCACCTTGCGCACCGCCGCCGCCGCGCGCGAGGTGGAGAAATGCGCGAGCATGATGGAATCATAACCCGCCAGTTCCGGCGCCCGCGCCGCGATCAGCCGGTTATGGGCCTCCACGTCCCCCTTGCGCAGCAGATCGATCGCGTCGTCCACCACGATCGTGGTCAGCGTCGCCGGCCGCCCGCTGCGGGCCACGAACTCGTCGAACTCATCGGTCATCGTGCTGACCGACGGCTTGAACGTGGCGATCATGCCAACGCGCTGCCCCTGCGCGATGGCCGCCTGAAACATGGCCTCGTTCGGCTTGAGCACCGGGATCGGCAACGTCTCGATCATCCGGTCAATCGCAGGCCCGAAGGCGGAACAGGTCACCAGAATGCCGTCAGCGCCCATGCGGTGACCGTAGCTGCCGAAGGCCACAAAGCGCTCGATCATCGCCTCCGACAAATCGGCCTCCCGCGCCCGATCGATCGACAGCCCGTCATCCAGCAGGTTCACGATCTCGGCCTCAGGCCAGCGCTCGGCAAAGGCGGTCTGGATCGGCAGCATGGCCACGGGGGTCGCGTGAAGAAGAACGATTCTGCAAGCCATGGACGACCTCGTTATTTTTAAATGCGCCTTGGTGACGCGTTGGAGGTTGCATGAGCTGAAATCCGTTGACGATCAAGCCGGCAGCGTGTTTTTGAAATCGCCTTCCAACACGCGCGCCGGCCGGTCTGCTCGCATCACGCGAACAGACCCCATAAACGGAACAAAAAAATGGCACATGAAGCCCCGGCCCAATCGATCACGCTGACGTCCGCCCTCGTGGTGCGCGGCGCCTTCGAGAACGGGATCATCCCGGACTTTCAAACCGAGACGGGCATCACCGTGCTGACCGCGTGGACGCCCACCACGGTTATCATGTCCCAGATCGCGGCCGGTGCGCGCCCCGATGTGGTGGTGGTCACCGTCGCATCGATGGACGAGCTGGTCGAACAAGGCCTGGTCGATCGCACAACCCGCGTTGAACTGGCGCATTCCCGCCTGGGCCTCGCCGTGCCGCCAGGTGCTGCCCATCCCGACATCAGCGCGGTGGAATCTTTCACGAAGGCCCTGCTCGCAGCCCGTTCGGTGGCCTACTCCCAGGGCGGCGCCAGCGGCATCTACTTCCAGACGCTGATCCGCCAGCTGGGCATTGCCGAGGCGATCAACGCCAAGGCCACCGCCATCCCGATGGGTTTCACGGCGGAAAAGCTGCTCACCGGCGAGGCCGACCTGGCGGTGCAGCAAATGAGCGAACTGATGGTGGTGCCGAACGTTGAAATCATCGGCAAATTTCCCGAAGCGGTCCAGCAGGTCAGCTCGTTCTCAGCCGCCATCATGGCTGACGCCGCGAACCGGCCCGCTGCCGAGCGTTTCATTGCGTGCCTCACCGGAGCCAGGGCGGCTGCCGCCTACCGTGCCAGCGGCGTGGACCCGATCATCGATTGATCGGGCCCATCCCGGCCGATCGCCTCGCCTTCAGCGATGCCCGCTCATTTCCATGCCGGCCGATTTGTCCAGAAACCGGCCCAGCAGGGGCGCCACGATGGCGATGGCGCTGACCACAAGATAGGCCACCGAGAAATCGCCAAGCTCTGGCGCCACCGCACCATGCGACCGCGCCGAGACGCCCAGAACCGCGGCCGAGACGGCGATGCCGCTGGTCAGCGAAAGCTGCTGGAACGTGGTGTAAAAGCTGGTGGCAGCGCTCATCTGGGCGCGCGGCACATCCGCATAGGCGATGGTGTTGTAGGCGATGAATTGCAACGCCTGGAAAAACCCACCCGTCAGCAGCACCGCATAGATCAACCCCATCGGCCAACTCGGTCGGAACCCGGCGGTGAGCGCCAAAAGAACCGTCGCGATCAGGCCGATCCAGATCAGCACGTTGCGAAACCCAAGATAACGCAAGATCCCCGGCGCGATCAAGCGCATCACCAGCGCGCCGGCAGACCCCGTGAACGTGACCAGCCCGCTTTGCGCCGGCGACATGCCAAACCCGATCTGCATCATCATCGGCAGCAGGAACGGCATGGCGCCAACCGCAATCCGCGAAAGGCTGCCGCTGAGAACCGAGAACCGAAAGGTGGAGATCCGCATCAACCGGAAATCCAGCACCGGCTGCAGATGCTTCTGGGCGTGCAGCCAATAGAAGGCGGCACTGACGCTGCCCACCACGACCAATGCCCCCGCCAGCAGACCGGAGCCAACGCCCCGGCTGAACAATTCCAACCCGCTCATCAATGCCGCCAGCGCCACGCCGGACAGCACCATGCCGCCAATATCGAAATCCACGCGCCCCGGCTCACGGACATCCTCGATATAGCGCGTGACCAGCCCGATGCCGAGCAGCCCGATCGGCACGTTGATGTAGAAAATCCACCGCCAGTCCAGATAGGTCACGATCAGCCCGCCGATGGGCGGGCCGACGATCGGGCCAACCGTGGCGGGGATCATCAGCCACGCCATCGCACTGACGAGATCGGCTTTCGAAACAGACCGCAGCAGCACCAACCGCCCCACCGGCACCATCATCGCGCCGCCAATGCCCTGCACAATGCGCGCCGCCACCAGCCAGCCCAGGCTGGGAGCCTGGGCACACAGGATAGACCCCAGGGTGAACAAGGCAATCGCAGCGCGAAAGACCTTACGGGTGCCGAATCGATCGGCCACCTTGCCACTGGCCGGAATAAACACGGCAAGGCTCAGCAGATACGCGGTCAGCGCCACGTTCATCTGCAGCGGATCGACCTGAAAGCTCTCCGCCATCGTCGGCAGGGCGGTGGCCAGAACGGTGCCGTCCACCTGCTCCATGAACAGGGCGCTTGCCACGATCAACGCCGTCAGCCGCGCCCCACCCCGTCCGGCGCTGGCGGATGGTACGGCACGGGGGGACGGATTGAGCGTTTTAAAATCCATTATGCCTGACGCCAGATCGAAAAAAGAGCCGCCAGACCAGCAGATCGGCAGACACGTACACTGACGATCTTTCAGACAGCCGGAAATAGCCAATGCCGCAAGCGTCTCTCGCAGCAGATCACGGCGTTGGCATCACCGACACATGCGCGGAAATCACCTTCCAGCCACCATCGGCAAACCGCACCCACGTCTGGGTCTGCCGGCCGATGCCCACCCGCCCGCGCTGGATGTATTCCAGATTGACGGTGGCCAGATCCGCGCCGACCGTCAGGATTTCCAGACGGATACGCTTCTCCTTGCTGCCGCCCGGCACCGGAATTGCGGCCAGGCGATGGGCATGGATCGCATCGAAACCATAGCCGTTCTCACGCTGGGCATAGCGAATGGTGTGCGGACTGTTCCAAAAGGTATCATCCAGCACCGCCACATCGCGGTCGATCAGCGCCTGCTCATAGCGTTCGAACAGCGCCGCCACCTCGGCGACCACATCCGGCCTGTTCACGTCGTTTTGCATGATCGTCATCCTGTCAGCCCTCCATCGCCAGAGCCACGCGCAGCAGATCGAGATCGGCGTCCCGGGCAGCGACGATCGATAGACCTACCGGCGCACCAGCCACCGTGGCGCCCGGCAGGTTCACCTGCGGCACCCCGGTCAGCCCGCCATGACTGGTGAGGCAGCTGATCCGTTCGCGCAGCGGGTTCAGCAGGTGGTTCGGCAGGCCCTTCAACGGTGCCGGAAACGGCGTGGTCGGCAGGCACAGCAGGGTTCCCGGCTGCAACAGCAGCTTCATCCGGGCGCGGGCCTCGATGCGCATCAAGCTGGCGGCGCTGCGCTCGGCCTCGGTCATCATCGAACCGGCCACCAGGGCGCGGGCCACGCCGAAGGCCAGACGCGGGTTGCAGGTGTCCAGCCATGGCTCAAAGGTTTTCCAGGATTCGCTGCTTTGCAGAACCCGCTGGGCACGCTGCCAGATCGAAAGCCCCTGCGGCGCCATCGTCACATCCGTGCGCTGGCCGATCAGCCCCGCCAGACGGTCGACCATCGGCGCCAGCGCCTGCTGCACGTCGTCATCGGCAAAGCCGAACGCATCGGTGGCCACCAGCAGCCGCACCGGCAGTCCGGACGGCAGCTTGCCCTGCAACAGCACCTCTCCCACGCGGGCAAATGTCGCGGCGTCGCGGGCGAACCAGCCGCAGGTGTCCGCACTGGGCGACTGCACGGTGATGCCGGTGAAGTCGATGCGCCCATGGGTCGGCCGAATGCCATACAGGCCGCAGAAGCTGGCCGGCACCCGCACAGAGCCGCCGCTGTCAGTACCCAGCGCGAAATCGCAGTCACCTGACGCCACGGCCGAGGCGGACCCGCTGGAGGAACCACCCGGCACCCGGTCGGGTGCTGCCGGGTTCAGCGGCGTGCCGTCATGCGCGTTCTCGCCGAGAATGCCGAGCGAGACTTCATCCGTCACGGTCTTGCCCACCACCGATGCGCCGGCGCCGAGCAGGGTTTCGACCACCCAGGCATGGCGTGTGGGCGTGGGGGCAAAGCGTGGCCAATCCGGACTGCCGCCGCCGGTGGGAACACCAGCCACGTCGATCAGGTCTTTCACCGCAAAGCCGAGCCCGGCCAGCGTGCCGCCCTCGACGCCCGTGACATGGGCGCGTGGCCCCGAAATGAAGGCGTTGGTTGCAGTCATGCGTAAACGGTCTCCTGCCAGTTGGCGCCGGGCAGCGCTGCGAACAGCGCCTTGGTGTAGGGATGTTTCGGGGCACCGTAGATCTCGGCGGTGGGGGCAACCTCCACCACCCGGCCGCGCTGCATCACCGCGATACGGTCACACACCTGCAACGCCACCCGCAAATCGTGCGTCACGAACAGCATGGACAGATGCAGCCGCGCCTTCACATCGGCCAGCAGCGCCAGAACCTGCGCCTGCACAGACACGTCGAGTGCCGACACAGGCTCATCGGCCACCAACACTTCGGGGCGCAGCGCCAGTGCGCGGGCAATGCCGATGCGCTGGCGCTGGCCACCGCTGAATTCATGCGCGAAGCGATTGGCCGCCGAAGGGTCCAGCCCCACCAGCGCCAGCAACGCCCGCGCCTCGTCACGCGCCAGTTCCGGCTGGGTGCCGTGAATGATCGGCCCTTCGGCGATGATGTCCACCACGCGCTGGCGGGGGTCGAGCGAGCCGTAGGGGTCCTGAAACACCATCTGCACACGCTTGCGATACGGGCGAAGCTGCAACCGCGTCATACGGGCGATATCGCGGCCCGAGAGCAAAATTTCGCCGGAATCCACCGTCATCAGCCGGGTGATGGCGCGCGCGAGCGTGCTCTTGCCCGAGCCGCTTTCGCCCACCAGCCCCAGCGTCTCACCGCGCCGCAGTTCGATGGAGACGCCATCAAGCGCGTGCGTCACGCGGCCGCCGAAAAAGCCGCGCGCGCCATAGGTTTTGCGCACGTCACGCGCCTGGACAACGAACGGCGCCGTGTTGGGCGCGCGCACCGGCGGCGGCATCAGCTTCGGCACGGCGGCGATCAGCGCCTGGGTGTAGGGATGCGCCGGATGGCCCAACACCTGGGCAGTGCGGCCCTGCTCCACCAGCGTGCCTTTTTGCAGCACCGCCACCGTGTCGGCGATATCGGCCACCACACCGAAATCATGGGTGATAAACAACACCGCCGTGCCGTGCTGATGCTGCAAATCGCGGATCAGCTTCAAAATCTGCGCCTGGGTGGTCACATCCAGCGCCGTGGTCGGCTCGTCAGCAATGAGCAAACGCGGCCGCAGCGCCAACGCCATGGCGATCATCGCACGCTGGCGCTGGCCGCCGCTAAGCTGATGCGGAAACGAGCGCAGCAACTGCGCCGGTTCGGGCAGATGCACGCTTTCGAGCAGTTCGATCACGCGGGCGCGTCGTGCCGCAGCGCCGAGTTTGGTATGGATGCGTAGCACCTCGCCAATCTGCCGGCCGATGGTATGCAGCGGGTTCAGAGCCGTCATCGGCTCCTGAAAGATCATGGAAATCCGCGCACCGCGCACCTTGCGCATCTGCGCCGGTGTGGCCCGCGCCAGATCCTGCCCTTCGAACAGAATGCGCCCGCTGCTCACCCGCACATGCGGCCCAGGCAACAGCCCCAGGATCGACCGCGCCACCAACGACTTGCCGGAACCGCTTTCACCGATCAGGCAGGTCACTTCCCCGGCCCGCAGCACCAGGTCGATATCGGTGGCTGCATGGGCCCGATCCGCCCCCGGCGGCAGCGCGATGTTGAGCTTCTCCAGCTCAAGAACAACGTCGTTCATCGGCATGTCGTTCATCGGCGGGCCAATTTCGGGTTCAACGCTTCGTTCAGGCCATCGCCCACCAGATTGACCCCCAGCACCGTCAGCAGAATGGCGATGCCGGGAAAGGTGCAGATCCACCAGGCAGAGCGCAGCACGGCGCGCCCGGCGCTGATGATCAGCCCCCAGCTCATCACATTCGGATCGCCCAGCCCCAGGAACGCCAACCCCGCCTCGGTCAAAATCGACGTGCCGATCAGCAACGATCCCACCGCGATGATGGAAGACGCACAGTTCGGCAGCATGTGGCGAAAGATGATGCGGGCATCGCTCGCCCCCAGCCCCGCACAGGCCTGCACAAATTCGCGCCCGCCGAGTGCCACGAACTCGCCGCGCACCAGCCGGGCGATACCGGGCCAGGACACGGCGGCGATGGCGATGATCTCGCTGGACACCGATGGCGACAGGATCGCCACGATCAGAATGGCCAGCACAAAGGCCGGAATCGTCTGAAAGAACTCGGTCACCCGCATCAGCACAATCTCGACACCGCCACGATAATAACCGGCAAACCCACCGACCATCGCGCCGAACACAATCGCGCTGAGCGTGGCGCCAACGCCGATCAGCAGCGACGTCCGCGCGCCGTAAGCAATGCCGGCGGCCACATCGCGGCCCAGCGTGTCGGTGCCGAACAGGAACACCCGATCGGGCGCCTGCAACGGCTTTCCGGCGAGGCGGAACGGGTCGCCCGGAAACACCAGCGGCGAGATCGCCACCAGCACCAGCAGGCCGATCAGCACACAGGCGCCGAACACGGCCAGACGGTTGCGCGCAAACCGTTGAAGGGCTTCGCGCATGCTAGCGCTCGATCCGGGGATCAAGCGAAACGTAGATCAGATCGACCACCAAATTGACCACCACAACAAGACATGCCGACACAAAGAAAATGCCGAGCAGCAAATTAAGATCACGCGATTGCAACGCGTTGAACGCCAGCGTGCCGATGCCGGGCCAGCCGAACACCGTCTCCACCACAATCGACCCACCAATCAGATTGCCGGCCTGCACACCGGCCATCGTCACCACCGGCAGCAAGGCGTTGCGCAGCACATGGCCGAGCATGACGCGGATCTCTGTCTGCCCCTTGGCGCGGGCGGTGACGACATAATCCATGCCGGTCTGCTCCAGCACCGAGGCGCGCATCACGCGGGCATAGACCGCCAGATAGAACAGCGACAGCGACAGCGCCGGCATCACCATGTGCCGGGCGATATCCACCACCTCATCCCAGCCCTCGTTGTCCGCCCCCACCGTGTCCAGCCCGCTGGTCGGCAACCAGGCGAGGCGGATGGCGAACACCACGATCATCATCAACCCAAGCCAGAAACCCGGCGTGGCATAGGCGATCAGGCTGATCACCGAGATCACCGGGTCCCGCCATGTCCGCCGCCCGGTGGCCGCCACCAAACCAAGCAACGTGCCACAGATAAGGGCCACGACGAACGCGGTCAGCATCAGCAGCAGGGTGGGGCCAAGCCGATCCAGAATCAGCCCCACCACCGGGCTGTCGTTGCGAAACGAGTAACCAAGGTCAAAATGCGCCATGTTCAGCAGATAAACGTAGAACTGCGTGCTCAGCGGCTGGTCGAGGCCGAATTTATGGCGCAGCAGCGCCATATACTCCGGCGTCGCCGCCCCGCTTTCCCCGGCCAGCACCGAGGCGGCATCGCCCGGCGCCAGATGGATGAGAAAGAAGTTGAGCACCACAATGCCCAGGATCACCGGCACCGCCAGCAACAGCCGGTGACCCAGATAGCGCAGAAGGCGCATGGGCTACTTTTCCAGCCAGGCGGTCTCGAAGGCCTGATAGGTGCCCAGCGGACCGGTGGTGTGGTTGTGCAGTTTCCGGTTGAAGATGCTCACATACTGCACATCCACCAGCCAGATCAGCGGGCTGTCCTCCACCAGGATCTGCTGCACCTTCTGATAGATCGCGCCGCGTTTGACCGGGTCGATCTCGGTCCGTCCCTCGCCCAGCAGCCGGTCGATTTCCGGATTGGAGTAGAAGCTGTTGTTGACGAAGGTCACGCCCTTGCGGATCTGCGACGACAGATATTGCCGGTTCAGCCCCACCACCGGGTCGATGCCCTGGCTCAGGAACGGCTCGCTGATATCATAGTCATAATCGGTATAGACACGCCGCAGCCAGGTGGCGGTGTCTTCGGACCGCAAGGTGACGGCGATACCCACCTGGGCCAGGGCCTGCTTCAGATATTCCGCCTGCCGCAGCCACTGCTCGCCGAACGAGTTCACTTCCAGATGCAGCGCGAACCGCACGCCATCGGCCCCGCGTGGGGCGCCGGCGCCGTCGAGCAGCTTGTTGGCGATCTCCAGCCGATCCGGCACATCGAAACGCCGCACCGCATCGGTGTAAAGGCCGGACGCCGTGAACAGCCGGCTCAACGGCCCGGTGGCCGGTTGGCCGAAGCCGAACATGACATTGTCACGGATAAAGGTGCGGTCGATCGCATAGGCAATGGCCTGGCGCACCTCTTTCTTGTCCAGATGCGGCTGGTGGCTGTTGAGTTCCAGCACTGACAAGGCCGGCGTCATCTCATAGCCCTTGGTGGTGGTGTCCAGGATCGGATTGGTCTTCATCCGCGCCACGTCGGCATAGTTGACGGCGGAATAGCCGGCGAAATGCGCCTCGCCGGTCTCCATCGCGGCCGAACGGGTGGCGGCGTCGGGGATGAAGCGGGCAACGATGCGGTTCAGATACGGCAGGCCTGGCTTCCAGTATTTGTCGTTGCGATCAAGCCGCACGAACTGGCCGCGCTCCCACTGCACGAACTTGAACGGCCCGGTGCCGATCGGCTTGTTGGCGGTGGGGTTGGTCATCACGTCGGTGCCTTCGAACACCGATTTGCACATGATCGGCAGGTCGCGGGCAGCGAGCGCCTTCATGATGTAGGGGGCCGGGTTGGCGAGGCGGAAGATGGCGGTCTCCGCGTCAGGCGTCTCAACGGCGGTCAGTTCGGCCAGCACCACAGGCGCTGTCGGGTGGAATTTCTTCAGGATCTCCATGAAGGAATACTGCACATCGGCACTGGTGAACGCGGCACCGTTATGGAACGTGACGCCGGTTTGCAGCTTGAACGTGATGGACTTGCCATCGGCCGCCACGTCCCACGACTTCGCCAGGTTCGGCTGTGGCTTGCTGTCCCAATCATACGTCAGCAGGCCTTCATAGACCTGGGTTGCGATCATCGGGATGTTGCCGGCCGAGACGGCGTAATGCGCGAGGGTGGAGGGTTCGGGATGGACGATCATCACCATGGTGCCGCCGCGCGCCGGCTCGGGGGCGGCGTGCGCCGCGCGGAGCGTTGCAAGGCCAAGCGGAAGCGCCAGCGCGGCACGGCGGGATATCATGGCGGGTGTGAAATGAGCGTCGGTCACGAAGTTGCGGACTCCCGAGTGTATTGCTCGGACTATGCAATCCATGTGCCATTAATAACGGAATAAAACGCCAGCCACTATCCAACCGGATTCATTCCGGTTGCACTGACAATGAGGGTGGCAACACCCAGCCGACTGTCACAGTCCATTTCGCTTGCCTGCACGGCACTTACCTAAGCGCAACGTCTTGCACGCGAGCCGGCAGAAAATTCAATCGAAGGGCTGGCACCGAGGCGCGCGCTGGGTCACGATGATCGTTCGTCGAGGCAGCTATGCACCAAGCGCAACACGCCATACCGAGCGATGGCCCCCTGAGGAGATGACGATGCGGAAACTATCCTTTTTGTCGCTGTTGAGCCTGGCTGTGGCACTTCCCGGCCTTGCCCTCGCGGAAGGCGGCACGCTGCAAAAAATCAAGGACACCGGCACGATCACCATCGGCTACCGCGAAAGCTCGGCCCCGTTCTCCTACCTGGACGACGCCCAAAAGCCGGTCGGCTTCGCCATCGACATCTGCATGAAGGTGGTCGATGCCGTGAAAAAAGAGCTGAAACTTCCAGCTCTGAAGGTGGAAATGACGCCGGTCACGTCCTCCAACCGCATCCCGCTGATGGCGAACGGCACGGTTGACCTCGAATGCGGCTCCACCACCAACAACGTCGCGCGCCAGCAGCAGGTGGCCTTCACCAACACCCACTTCCTCACCGCGTCGATCTTCGTGGCGAAGAAGAGTGCGAACCTGCAAACGATTGCCGACCTGAAGGGCAAGACCGTGGTGTCCACCGCCGGGTCGACCAATATCGGCCAGCTCAACGCGGTCAATGCCGAGAAGATTCTCGGCATCACCATCGTGCCCGGCAAGGACCACGCCGAGGGCCTGCTGATGGTTGAAACCGGCCGTGCGGCGGCCTTCGTGATGGATGACGTGATCATCGCAGGCCTGGTGGCCAGTGCGAAAACCCCGGCGATGTTTGCCAATGGCACCGAGGCGTTCTCCAAGCCGGAGCCATACGCCATCATGCTGCGCAAGGATGACCCCAGCTTCAAGGCGCTGGTCGATGCCACCACCGCGGCGCTCTTCAAATCCGAAGGCGAGGCGCTTTACAACAAATGGTTCATGACGCCGATCCCGCCCAAGGGCATCAACATGAACCTGCCGCTCACGCCTGCGATGAAGAAGGCGTTGCAAACCCCGTCCGACAACGCCGATCCGGCGAGCTACGCCGGCTGATCACGCGGTGAACTACCACTGGAACTGGGGGATATTCTGGCAGCCCTCGCCTGAGGGCACGGGCACCTACGCCGACATGCTCATCAGCGGTTTGTGGATGACGCTGTCGGTGTCGGCGCTGGCATGGATCCTGGCCTTGGCGGCCGGCTCGGCCATCGGCGTGTTGCGCACTGCGCCCAACAAATGGGTGCAGCGCGCGGCCGGCGCGTGGATCGAGGTGTTTCGCAACGTGCCGCTGCTGGTGCAGTTGTTCCTGTGGTATTTTGTCGTGCCGGAACTGGTTCCCGAAACCTGGGGGGACTGGCTGAAACAGATGCACGATGCCCCGTTCTACAACGCGGTGATCGGGCTGGGCCTGTTCATGTCCGCGCGCGTGGCCGTGCAGGTTTCCACCGGCATCGGCGCCCTGCCGCGCGGCCAGCGTGCGGCGGGCATGGCGTTGGGATTCACCCTGCCGCAAACCTATCGCTACGTGCTGCTGCCGATGGCGTTTCGGGTGATCTTGCCGCCGCTGACCAGCGAGTTGATCAACACGATCAAGAATTCCTCCGTGGCGCTGACCATCGGCCTGGCCGAACTCACCGCAAGGGCGCGCGGCATTCAGGAATTCTCGTTCCAGGTGTTCGAGGCGTTCACGGCGGCCACCCTGATCTATCTGGCCATCAACCTGATCGCCACACTGCTGATGCGCCTGCTGGAACGTCAGTTGCGGGTGCCTGGCTGGGGGACGAAATAGCATGTTCAGCAATTTCGACGTCGACGCCATCCTCCGCGCCCTGCCCTATCTGTTCCTGGAGGGGATGAGCTTCACCCTCACGCTCACCTTCCTCGCCGCGTGCGGCGGCGTGGTGCTGGGCACCTTGCTGGCGCTGGCGCGCCTGAGCGGCGGCCGGGTATTGCGCACGCTGGCGGCGGGCTACGTGAACCTCATGCGCACGCTGCCGCTGGTTCTGGTGATCTTCTGGTTCTATTTCCTCATGCCCTATGTCGGCCAATGGCTGACCGGTGCGCCACGCCCGATGAAAGTGGGGGGATTTGCCTCGGCCCTGCTCACCTTCGTCCTGTTCGAAGCCGCCTATTTCAGCGAGATCATCCGCAGCGGCATCCAGGCGGTGGCGCGTGGGCAGAATGCGGCCGGCCTCGCGCTGGGCATGACCGGCGGGCAGACCATGCGCTACGTGGTTCTGCCACAGGTGTTTCGCACCATGCTGCCGGTGTTGATGACCCAGACCATCGTGCTGTTTCAGGACACATCGCTGGTCTATGTGCTCAGCCTGACCGACTTCCTGGGCGCCGCCTCCAAGATCGCCCAGCGCGATGGGCGGCTGGTGGAGATGTATTGCTTCGCCGCCCTGGTCTATTTCGCCATCTGCTTCGTGGCCTCGCAGGCCGTGCGCCGCTTGCAGACCCGCGTGGCCATCATCCGGTGACTTCCATGCCAGACCCCATCATTCGGCTCCACCACGTCAGCAAGTGGTACACCCCCAAGTTCCAGGTTTTGAAAGACTGCTCGCTGTCGGTGCAAAAGGGCGAGGTGGTGGTGGTGTGCGGCCCATCCGGGTCCGGCAAATCCACACTCATCAAATGCATCAACGCGCTGGAGCCGTTTCAGCAGGGCGAGGTGGTGGTGGATGGCGTGCACCTGCACGAAAAAGGCGTCAACCTGCCGCGTCTGCGCGCCCGTGTGGGCATGGTGTTCCAGCATTTCGAGCTGTTTCCGCATCTGTCGGTGCTGGACAATCTCGACATCGCCCAGATGAAGGTGCTGGGCCGTAGCCGCGATGAAGCGCGGGCGAAGTCCGAGGCATTGCTCACGCGGGTCGAATTGTCCGACCACGCCACCAAATTCCCCGGTGAACTCTCTGGCGGCCAGCAGCAACGGGTGGCCATTGCCCGTGCGCTGGCGATGGACCCGGTGGTGATGCTGTTCGATGAACCCACCTCGGCGCTCGATCCGGAAATGGTGAGCGAAGTGCTGGACGTGATGGTGAAACTGGCGCGTGAAGGCATGACAATGATGGTCGTGACCCACGAGATGGGGTTTGCCCGCAAGGTAGCGCATCGCGTGGTGTTCATGGATCGGGGCGAGATCGTGGTGGACGCCCCGAAGGACGCGTTCTTCGGCGATGTCGGCAACGAACGCGCCAGGATGTTCCTCTCCAAGATCCTCCAGCACTGAGACCCCCGGCAGTTCACGCCCCCTGCGCGTTGGTGTAAGCCCTCAGCTCCCCATCCGGTCGCCGAGGACCCATGATTCGCCTGGACAACATCACAAAGCAGAACGGCACCCGCCTGGTCTTCATCGAGGCCTCGGCAGCGTTGCAGAAAGGCGAGAAAATCGGCCTCGTCGGCCCCAACGGCGCCGGCAAGACAACGCTCTTTCGCCTGATCACCAGCCAGGAGGAAGCCGATGAGGGCCAGGTGCTGGTCGATCGCGGCGTCACCATCGGCTTCTTCAGCCAGGACGTGGGCGAGATGGCCGGCCGCAGCGCCGCAGCCGAGGTGATGGAGGGCGCCGGCGCGGTGAGCGAGGTGGCTGCCGAACTGGCACAGCTCGAAGCGGCGATGGCAGACCCGGATCAGGCCGACAACCTCGACGCCATCATCGAACGCTTCGGCGAAGTGCAGGCCCGCTTCGAGGAACTGGACGGCTACGCGCTGGACGGCCGGGCGCGTGAAGTGCTGGACAGCCTGGGCTTCACCCAGGAGATGATGGACGGCGATGTCGGCAAGCTGTCCGGCGGCTGGAAGATGCGCGTGGCGCTGGGCCGCATTCTGCTGATGCGCCCCGATGTCATGCTGCTCGACGAACCAAGCAACCATCTCGACCTGGAGAGCCTGATCTGGCTCGAACAATTCCTCGCCGGCTATGATGGCGCACTGCTGATGACCTCGCACGACCGCGAATTCATGAACCGCGTCATCAACAAGGTGATCGAGATCGACGGCGGCAACCTGACCGGATTTTCAGGCGACTACGAATTCTACGAAAAGCAGCGTGCGCTGAACGAAAAGCACCAGCAGGCGCAGTTCGAGCGGCAGCAGGCGATGCTGTCCAAGGAAATCAACTTCATCGAACGCTTCAAGGCCCGCGCCTCGCACGCGGCCCAGGTGCAAAGCCGGGTGAAGAAGCTGGAAAAGATCGACCGGGTGGAGCCCCCGAAGCGGCGCCAGTCCGTCAGCTTCGATTTCGCCCCGGCGCCACGCTCCGGAGACGACGTGGCCAATCTGCGCGGCGTGCATAAAAGCTATGGCAACCGGGTGATCTACGAGGGGTTGGACCTGCTGGTGCGCCGGCGGGAACGCTGCTGCGTACTCGGCGTGAACGGTGCGGGAAAATCCACGCTGCTGAAACTGGTGGTCGGCACGACCGAGCCTGATTCCGGCTCCGTCACTCTCGGCGGCAGCGTGAAGATGGGCTATTTCGCCCAGCACGCCATGGACCTGCTGGACGGCGAACGCACCGTGTTCGAAACCTTGAGCGACACCTTCCCGCTCGCCGGCCAAGGCTCCCTTCGCTCGCTGGCCGGCGCGTTCGGCTTCTCCGGTGACGAGGTCGAGAAGCGCTGCCGCGTGCTGTCCGGCGGTGAAAAGGCCAGGCTGGTGATGGCGCTGATGCTGTATGACCCGCCGAATTTCCTGGTGCTGGACGAGCCGACCAACCATCTGGACATGGCGACCAAGGAAATGCTGATCGCGGCCCTCGCGCAGTTCGAGGGCACCATGCTGTTCGTCTCGCATGACCGGCATTTCCTGGCCGCCCTTTCCAACCGGGTGCTGGAACTGACGCCAGACGGCATCCATCAATACGGCGGCGGCTACACGGAATACGTCGCACGCACTGGCCACGAGGCGCCAGGGCTGCACGCCTGAACAAAAAGGGAAATCTCGGGCAGGATGCCACGAGATCGGTGATTGGGAGTGTGGGGATGGCTGTTGCAGTGCGCGCGTCAGGGTCGATCGACATCATCGTCGCTCTTCAGCCGAACTTGTTTAACCCTGAAACGCATCGCGTTCTCATCCGTGCTGGCGCCTATGAACTTTCCATACCGGCAGTACGCGCTTTACCGAATGGGATAGCCATCCCAGATAAAGATTTTCTGTTCACCCGCATCAGCGTGCTCGGTGGCCTAAGCAATACATATCTGCTGATCCAGTCATTGGATGGGCTGCAAACGTTGCATGAGGAAGAACTTCTGTTCCACCCCTCTGCATTCGTGCCGTTCGTTGACATAAACAAAAACATCTATGAAATTCAGGGCATTCTGCCGGAGTATCGCAGGCCCGAAAATCTGGCTATTTT
Source organism: Acetobacteraceae bacterium (assembly GCA_040399685.1). Taxonomy (GTDB): domain Bacteria; phylum Pseudomonadota; class Alphaproteobacteria; order Acetobacterales; family Acetobacteraceae; genus CAIQQQ01. The sequence continues at coordinate 138,393 of JBBART010000001.1, read as the reverse complement.
CACCCATGTCTACAATGAGCACGACATGCTGTGCCTCTGGGAACGATATTACGCACAATTTGTGAGCCACCAGCATCTCTACGTGATCGACCATGGCTCCGAGCAGCCATTCGCGCATTTGCTGCATCCCGACACCAATGTTGTCCGGATTCCACGTGGTGAGGTAGATCATCGCAACATCACGTCATTCTGTGGCAACTTTCAGCGCTTCCTGCTGTCCCAATATCACTGGGTGATGCACATCGATGCTGATGAGATCGTCGTCCATCGCGACGGAACGGAGGCATTTTTGCAATCGCTGGGCGCCACGGCCGGTCCGATCACGCGACGGGCGGTGCATGCGTTCGACGTTGTGCACGACCCACGGGTGGAGGCGCAAATAGACTTCGCCGCCCCCATCAGCGCGCAGCGCAATTATATTGTTCCAGCGTCGATTTATACCAAACCAATCCTGTCGACGGCACCAACAACCTGGGGGTTAGGGTTCCATTATTCCATGGAAGAAGAGCTTCTTTTTCCAGACGAAAAATTATGGATTTTCCATCTGGCGCATGTCGATGCGCAGCACACCCTGGGTCGTTCGCAGAATTGGAACAAGACGGCAGCCAGTTCCGCTGAAGCCAAGCTGTGGCCACAGAACAACCGCGTTGCAACGCTTGAGGGCGTGACAGCATCGTTGATAGACAAACTTGGCGATCAACCATTGCGCCTGCCCGATTGGGCGAGAGGCATATTCTAAAGTCCACCGCCCGGGCGCAGCGAAAGTCTCGCTGCGCCCGAACGCTCCTCACACTCAGGCGAGGTCGAAGCGGTCCAGGTTCATTACCTTGGTCCACGCAGCCACGAAGTCACGCACGAAGGCCTGCTGCGATCCGTCACAGGCATACACTTCCGCCAGCGCACGAAGCTGCGAGTTCGAACCGAACACCAGGTCCACGCGGGTGCCGGTCCATTTCAGCGCATCCGTCGCACGATCACGCCCCTCGAACACAGCCAGGGAGCCAGAAGCAGGCTTCCAGGTTGTTGTCATGTCCAGCAGGTTCACGAAGAAGTCGTTGGTCAGATGCTCTGGCCGCTGCGTGAACACACCGTGGCTGGTGTGTCCAAAGTTCGCGTTCAACACGCGCATGCCACCCACGAGAACCGTCATCTCAGGCCCGGTCAGCGTCAGCAACTGCGCACGATCAACCAGCAACTCTTCGGCCGAAACCGAGTATTCGGTCTTGAGGTAGTTCCGAAACCCGTCCGCTGCCGGTTCGAGCACCGCGAAGGACTCAACATCGGTCTGCGCCTGCGTGGCATCCGTACGGCCCGTTGTGACGGGAACCGCCACATCATGCCCGGCGTTCTTCGCAGCCTGCTCAACAGCAGCCGCGCCGCCGATGACGATCAGGTCTGCCAGCGAAACGCGCTTGCCGCCCGTCTGCGCTGCGTTGAACGCCGCCTGGATGTCCGCAAGCGCCTCCACCACGACGGCCATCTGCGCCGGCTGGTTTACCTCCCAATCCTTCTGCGGCGCGAGACGGATGCGCGCGCCGTTGGCCCCGCCGCGCTTGTCCGACCCACGGAAGCTGGAAGCCGAGGCCCAAGCGGTCGAGACCAGTTGCGAGATCGACAGCCCCGATGCCAGGATCGTGGCCTTCAGGGCCTCAATGTCCTGCGCGTCGATCAATGCGTGATCAACCGCCGGAACAGGGTCCTGCCACAGAAGTTCCTCGGCAGCGACCTCCGAGCCGAGATAGCGCACAAGTGGCCCCATGTCGCGGTGGGTCAGCTTGTACCAGGCCTGGGCGAACACCTCCGCCAGCTTGTCCGGGTTCTCGTGGAAATGCTTCGAAATCGGCGCGTAGATCGGGTCCATCTTGAGGGCGAGATCCGACGTCAGCATCATCGGCGCATGGCGTTTGGACGGATCGTGCGCATCCAGCACGGTGCCCGCTCCAGCTTCATTTTTCGGGGTCCACTGCCAGGCGCCGGCCGGGCTCTTGGTCAGCTCCCAGTCATAGCCGAGCAACGTGTCGAAATAGCTGTTGTCCCACGTGATCGGGGTCGGGGTCCACGCACCTTCCAATCCGCTGGAGATGGTATCGACGCCGTTGCCGGTGCCGAAGCTGCTTTTCCAGCCGAGCCCCTGCTCCACGATGTCGGCTGCCTCAGGGGCAGGCCCGACCAGTGCTGCATCGCCCGCGCCGTGGACTTTGCCGAAGGTATGCCCGCCGGCAACAAGTGCGACGGTCTCTTCATCGTTCATGGCCATGCGCGCGAAGGTCTCGCGGATGTCACGGGCCGAGCCGAGCGGGTCCGGCTGGCCGTTTGGCCCTTCCGGATTGACGTAGATCAGGCCCATCTGCACCGCTGCGAGCGGATTTTCGAGTTCCCGGTCACCGCTGTAGCGCTTGTCGCCCAGCCAGGTGTCCTCGTTGCCCCAATAGATGTCCTCCTGCGGCTCCCACACATCAACACGCCCGCCGCCGAAGCCGAAGGTCTTGAGCCCCATCGACTCCAGCGCGCAGTTGCCGGTCAGAACGATCAGGTCGGCCCAGGAGATCTTGTTGCCGTATTTCTGCTTGATCGGCCACAGCAGCCGGCGCGCCTTGTCCAGATTCACATTGTCCGGCCAGCTGTTGAGCGGCGCGAAACGCTGGGTGCCAGCGCCAGCGCCGCCACGGCCGTCACCGGTGCGATAGGTGCCGGCACTGTGCCACGCCATGCGGATGAAGAATGGCCCGTAATGGCCATAATCGGCCGGCCACCAATCCTGGGAATCGGTCATCAACGCATAGAGGTCCTGCTTCAGGGCCCCGAAATCCAGTTTTTTGAATTCCTCAGCGTAGTTGAAATCCTTGCCCATCGGATCGGACAGGGAGGAATTCTGGTGCAGAATCTTCAAATTCAACTGGTTTGGCCACCAGTCGCGGGTCGAGCGTGCGCTCATCGCCGTCTGTCTGGAGGCGCCGTGCATGACCGGGCATTTCCCGGTGCTCTGCGTGTCATTTCCGTCCATTTTTCTTTCCGTTCCTGACTGCGTTTATAATCTGGTCCGTGGGCAAGACCGTGACCGGTTTGGGAAACGCTCCGGTTTCCGGGCCGGCACGACGAATAAGGTCCAAGCCAACGACAGCACCGGACCGCAGGGTCCGCTGGTGAGGCTGATCTGGTTATCGGCGCACATCACGCCGTTGCTCGTGATAAGGCGTTAGATCCAGCCGTTGTTCCCTCGGCTTTTCATTATACGTCTAGGCTAGCGGCATCCCGACAATAAAAGGAAGCGCCATATAGCATGGAGTATGATAGCCAACGTCTATGATAACCGCCCGACAGCCCTGATGAACCTGCGCGATCTCCGCTATCTGCTGGCCGTGGCCGAGCACCAGCATTTCGGCCGCGCCGCCAAAGCCTGCGGCATCAGCCAGCCGACGATGTCCGTGCAGATCCGCAAGCTGGAAGAATTGCTCGGCGTCATGCTGTTCGAGCGCACCAACAAGGCGGTGGCGCCAACAGCCGCCTGCGACCGGCTGATCGGCCATGCCCGCGCGGCGGTGGCGGAGGCCGAGGCCATGCTCGCCGTGGCACGCACCATGGGTGACCCGCTGGCCGGGCGGTTCCGGCTCGGCATCATTCCCACGCTGGCGCCTTATCTACTGCCGCTGATCTTCGCCCCCCTGCGCCAGGCACTGCCCACGCTGGAGCTGGAACCGTGGGAGGACCAGACCGCAGCGCTGCTGGACCGGCTACGCGCCCATGAACTGGATGCCGTCCTGCTGGCAACCGAGGTGGACGGCCCTGACCTCAACAGCCAGCCGCTCTTTGCCGAGCCCTTCCTCGCAGCCCTGCCGCCCGAGCACCCGCTCGCCGCCCAGTCGGCGGTGGCGGAAGCGGATCTGGCACGCGACATCCTGGTTCTGGCGGACGGCAACTGCCTGCGCGACCAGACGCTGGCGGCCTGCGGACACAATGGCGCTCTGGACGGCGCGCTGCGTGCCGCGAGCCTGTCGACATTGCTGAACATGGTGGCCGCCGGCTACGGAACAACGCTGATCCCCGGCCTCGCCGCCGGGGCGGCCCAGGACGCGGGGATCGTATTGCGACCGCTTGCGGCGCGGGCGGAACGCGTGGTGCGCATCGTCTGGCGGGCTCAGTTCCCTCGGAGTGCCGCGGTGAAGGCGGTGGGCGACATCATCGCCATGCGCCTGCGCGGCTTCTCTGAAGGAACGAGGGCGGGAGCGGCCGGCCACGCCTGACGTGGAGCCCTTCTGAAATTCCCAGACAAAGACTGGGAACGATCCAATGCTCCACTCGTTGTGCACTGCAGCAGGTGGGTAATAACGATGACTTCAGTAGTACGTCATGCAGCGGCGTCACGCGCCGGCTTCATGGCTTGGTGTGCCTTGGCCAGCGTTTTATCAGGATGCAAGGACGAGAAGGCGCAAGCAGCCACCAGCCCCCCCCCCCTCCCGAGGTGGACATCGTCACCCTCCGCGCCGGGCCAATATCGCTTGTCACAGAACTTCCCGGCCGCACGGCCGCCTTCCGGGTGGCAGAGGTCAGGCCGCAGGTGAGCGGCGTGCTGCTGAAGCGCCTGTTTGCCGAAGGTGACACAGTCACCGCCGGCCAGTTGCTCTACCAGATCGACCCCGCCCCCTATCAGGCCGCCCTTGCCAGCGCCGATGCCACCTTGGCCCGCGCCCGCGCCGGCGTCACCTCGGCACAGGCGACGACCAACCGATACCGGCCGCTGGTGCAGGCCAACGCCGTCAGCCGGCAAGACCTGGACAATGCGGTGGCCACCCTGCAGCAAAGTCAGGCAGACGTCGCCTCAGGCCTCGCCGCCGTCAAGACGGCCGCCATCAACCTGGAATACACCAGGGTCACAGCGCCCATCGCGGGCCGCACCAGCCGTTCGTCCGTGACAGAAGGCGCGTTGCTGACCGCCAGCCAGACCACGGCGCTCGTGACCGTGACGCAACTCAATCCGATTTATGTGGACGTGACGCAGCCGAGCAGCACCGTGCTGACCCTGAAGCGCGAACTGGCCAGCGGCCAAATGAAGTCCGCCGGCGAAAACGCCGTGCCGGTGCAGCTGATCCTGGAAGACGGCAGCACCTACGAGCAGCCAGGGCGACTGCAGTTCAGCGAAGTGACCGTTGATTCCGGCACCGGGTCCGTCACGCTGCGGGCCATCTTCCCCAACGACGCCGGGCTGTTGTTGCCGGGGATGTTCGTGCGCGCCGCGGTGGAAGAAGGTGTGCGCGCGCAGGCCCTGCTGGTGCCGCAGCAAGGTGTCACGCACAACCAGCGCGGCGAACCGACGGCCCTTGTCGTGGCGCAGGACGGCACGGTTGAAGGCCGCATATTGGCCACCAACCGCACGGTCGGCACAAAATGGCTGGTCACGTCCGGCCTGAAGGACGGCGACCGGGTGATCGTGGCCGGGCTGCAAAAGGTGAAGCCGGGCATCAAGGTGTCGGTCAAGGACGCAGTGCTGGACGATGGCGCGCCTCCACAGGCAGCACCTGACAAGCAAGCGTCGAAATAAGAGGCGCACCAGATGTCACGGTTCTTTATCGACCGCCCGGTTTTCGCGTGGGTCATCGCCATCGTCATGATGCTTGTTGGCGGCATCGCGGTGTTGACACTGCCGATCGCCCAATACCCCGCCATCGCCCCACCGGCGATCTCGGTCAGCGTCAAATACCCAGGGGCGTCGGCCGAGACGGTGCAAAGCAGTGTTGTGCAGATCATTGAGCAGCAACTCAGCGGCATCGACAATCTTTTGTATTTTTCGTCTGAGAGCGGCAAGGACGGCAGCGTCACCATTACCCTCAGCTTTGAGCAGGGCACCGATCCAGATATCGCCCAGGTGCAGGTGCAGAACAAGGTGCAGGTGGCGCTGCCGCAGTTGCCGGCCGTTGTGCAGCAACAAGGGCTGCGCGTGACCAAGGCCACCAAGAACTTCCTGATGGTGGTGGGCCTGGTTTCAACCGATGGCGCGATGTCCGGTGTCGATCTCGCGGACTTCATCGCCTCCACCATCCAGGACCCGGTCAGCCGGACGGCAGGGGTGGGTGACTTCCAGTTGTTCGGCACGCAATACGCCATGCGAATCTGGCTCGATCCAGGCAAGCTCAACAACTATGCCTTGACCCCGGCGGATGTAAGCAGCGCCATCCAGGCGCAGAATGTGCAGGTGGCAGCAGGTGAACTGGGTGGACTGCCGGCCAGAGACGGCCAGCAGTTGAATGCCACGATCATCGGGCCGTCCTATCTGTCATCGCCGGATGCCTTCGCCAAGATCCTCCTGCGGGTCCTGCCAAGCGGCGCGCAGGTGGTGCTGGGCGACGTGGCGCGCATCGAGCTTGGTGGTGAGAACTATAGCTAGGCGGCACGGATCGACGACATGCCCGCGTCTGCTCTGGCGGTAAAACTGGCCAGCGGCGCCAATGCACTGACCACGGTGGCGGCCGTGAAGGCCACAATCGAACGCTTGCGGCCGAACCTGCCGCCTGGCGTTGACGTGGTTTATCCGTATGACACCTCACCGTTTGTGAAGCTGTCGATCGAGGAAGTGGCCAAGACGCTGGGCATTGCCATCGTTCTTGTGTTCCTGATCATGTATCTGTTTCTGCAGAATTTCCGCGCCACCCTGGTGCCCACCCTTGCCGTGCCGGTGGTGCTGCTGGGCACCTGCGGCGTGCTGTTAGCGGCGGGATATTCGATCAACAGCCTGACCATGTTCGGCATGGTGCTGGCCATCGGCCTGCTGGTGGACGATGCGATCGTGGTGGTCGAGAATGTCGAGCGGATCATGGACGAGGAGGATCTGTCGCCCAAGCAGGCGACGCGCAAATCCATGGACCAGATCACCGGCGCACTGGTGGGCATTGCCCTGGTGCTGTCCGCCGTACTGCTGCCGATGGCATTCTTTGGCGGTTCGACGGGCGTTATCTACCGACAGTTCTCCATCACGATGGTGACGTCCATGGCGCTGTCCGTGGTCGTGGCGTTGGTTTTCACCCCCGCCTTGTGCGCCACGTTGCTACGCGCCCCCGCCAAGGACCATGCCGAAAAGCGCGGCTTTTTCGGCTGGTTCAACCGCAACTTCGATCGGGGAAACCGGCGCTATATCGGCGGCGTGCGGCGCATGGTGCAGCGGCCCCGCATTGTCATGCTCGGGTTCCTGGCGATCACCGCCGTGATGGCAGCACTTTACCTGCGCATTCCAACCGGATTTCTACCCGACGAAGACCAGGGCGTGATGTTCGTGCAGGTATCAGCCCCGCCAGGGGCTGCGTCCGGGCGAACCGCAGCCGTGTTGGAGGACGTGAACACCTATTCTCACACCGAGGAAGCAGGCTTGGTGGCCAGCGTGCTGACGGTGAACGGCTTCAGCTTCGGCGGTCGCGGGCAGAATTCGGGCATCGCCTTTGTCCGCCTCAAGGATTGGGCCCAGCGCCCTGGAGATGAAAACAAGGTGCAGGCGCTGGCGGCGCGCGCCACGCGCCATTTCGCCGGCATCAAGGACGCCATGGTGTTCGCCTTCGCGCCTCCCGCTGTGCTGGAGCTTGGCAATGCAACCGGGTTCGACATGGAATTGCTGGACCGCGGCAATGTGGGGCACGCCGCCATGCTTGCGGCCCGAAACCAGTTGCTGGGAATGGCGGCGCAAGATCCAACGATGATGGCTGTGCGCCCGAACGGGCTGGATGACGAACCGCAATACAAGATCACGATCGACCAGGAGCGCGCCAGCGCCCTTGGGCTGACCCTGGCCAGCATCAACGCCACGCTTTCGACCGCCTACGGCTCATCCTATGTCAACGACTTCCTGGACCGTGGTCGCGTCAAGCGGGTGTATCTGCAGGGCGACGCCCCGAGCCGCATGCTGCCGGAGGATCTCGGCACTTGGTTTGTGCGCAACACGTCGGGCCAGATGGTGCCGTTCAGCGCCTTTGCCAAAGGCACATGGACCGTCGGCTCCCCCAAGCTCGAACGCTACAACGGCGTGCCGTCTATCGAGATTGTCGGCTCACCGGCGCCGGGGCAAAGCACCGGCACCGCGATGGCGGCCATGGAGGCGCTTGCCGCCAAGTTGCCTGCCGGCATCGGCTATGACTGGACAGGACTCTCGTACGAGGAGCGCAAATCGGGCTCACAAGCCGCCACGGTGTATGCTGTGTCGCTCGTGGTCGTGTTCTTGTGCCTCGCAGCGCTCTACGAAAGCTGGGCAATCCCCATCGCGGTGTTGCTCGTGGTGCCGTTGGGCGTGTTCGGCGCCGTGCTGGCCACCAGCCTCCGCGGACTGACCAACGACGTCTATTTCCAGGTCGGGCTGCTGACCACGATCGGCCTGGCCGCAAAGAACGCCATTCTGATCGTGGAGTTCGCCAAGGAGAACTTTGAAAAAGGCGAGAGCCTGATTGAATCCGCCATCAACGCGGCAAGCCAGCGGCTGCGGCCGATCTTGATGACGTCCCTGGCGTTCATCCTCGGCGTGTTGCCCCTCGCCATCTCAAGCGGCGCCGGCTCCGGCGGACAGAATGCCATCGGCACCGGCGTGGTGGGCGGCATGCTGTCGGCGACAGTCCTGGCGATCTTCTTCGTGCCGGTGTTCTTCGTGGCCGTGCTGGGGCTGTTCCGCATCAAGCGGATGACCGAAAAAGAAGAAAAAACCGACATGCCAACACCAGCCCAACCAGCAGCGGCAGAGTGAAGACCGTGCGCAATCGCCTCCTCCCCTCCCTGCTCGGCGCCGTCATGCTGTCCGGCTGCTCGCTGGTGCCTGACTACCTGCGGCCGGGCCTGCCCGTCTCCGAAGCCTGGCCAGACGGCCCCGCCTATCGCTCGCCCCCTGCCCCCGTGGCGTCCCCTGCCAACCCCGTGGTGGCAGCGGAGGCGATCGGGTGGCGGGACTTCTTCACCGACCCGCAGTTGCAGGCGTTGATCGAGATCGCCCTGCGCAACAACCGCGACCTGCGCGTGGCCACGCTCAACGTGGCCGGTGCAGAGGCCCAGTACCGGGTGCAGCGGTCCGACCTGTTTCCAAGACTGGGCCTGTCAGGTGCCGGCACAGTAACGGGCCTGCCCGAGAACAACTCCGGGGCAGGCGCAGGGCTGGCCGCGTTGAGCAACAAGCGTGGCGGCACAACGCGTCTCTACAACCTCAATGCCGGGTTCACCGCCTATGAACTCGATTTGTTCGGGCGTGTGCGCAGCCTGTCAGAACAGGCGTTCGAGCAATATCTCGGCTATGCCGAAACGCGGCGCAGTTCGCAGATCACCCTCGTGGCGCAGGTGGCGAACGCCTATCTGGCCGTGCTCTCGGACCGTGCGCTTTTGCAGATCACGCGTGATACGCTGGACAGCCAGACCAAGTCCTACGACATCACCCGCATGGCGTTCACGGGCGGCACAACCACCGAACTGGCGCTGAAGCAGGCCTTGACGGCAGTGGAGACGGCGCGGGTCAACCTTGCGCAATACACCCGGCAGGACGCACAGGACACCAACGCCCTGGTGCTGCTTCTGGGCCAGCCAATGCCGGCGGATCTCCCGCGCCCCCGGGGGATCGATGACCAGCAACTGATGGCGGAGCTGCCGGCGGGCCTGCCGTCAGATCTCTTGACCAACCGGCCAGATGTGATGGCGGCCGAGCACAACCTGCAGGCGGCAAACGCCAATATCGGTGCGGCCCGGGCCGCGTTCTTTCCGAGCATCTCGCTGACGGCATCGGGCGGTTTGCAAAGCGGCAACCTGGGAACATTGTTCACCGGCGGCGCCACCACCTGGAGCTTTGCGCCACAGATCACCATCCCCATCTTCACGGCCGGTCAGAACCAGGGGAACCTTGATCTGGCGAAGATCCAGAAGAACATCAGCATCGCGCAATATGAGAAGACGATCCAGATCGCATTCCGCGAAGTCTCCGACGGATTGGCAGCGCGGGGCACGTATCTGGACCAGATCAGCGCCCAGCAATCCCTGGTGGGCGCCTACGCGGATGCCTACCGGCTGTCCGACCTGCGGTTTCGCGCCGGTGTGGACACCTTTCTGCCGCTGCTGGACTCACAACGGCAGCTTTACGCAGCACAGCAGAACCTGATCACGCTGAAGCAGGCTCAACTGGCCAATCTGATCACCCTCTACAAGGCGCTCGGCGGCGGGTGGACAGAGCGCCAGGCCGTCGCGGGGTAAAAAGGCGCCGCGTCCAATCGTTGCTCCCTTTGAGACGGTGCCGATGGATAGGATTGCTGAAATGCGGCTATTCCATCGCTGCCCCTGCGCGGCGGAGCGCCGGATCGAATGGGTTGAGCCGGGCCGCGATCTCGGCGGCCGCCTGCCGCATGATCCCGGCCAGCACCGGGTTGCGTTCAGGCGTCAGCCGGTCGGTGGTGCTGCCGATGCTGAGGCAGGCCACCGCGTTGCCGTCATGGCCCAGAATGGGCACGGCAAGCCCCGCCATGCCGGGGTTCACCCCCGTGGTGCCCTCGGCATAGCCGGTACGGCGGATGGTCGCGAGCCAGGCCCGCAGTGAGGCCTCGTCCAGCCCGATCGGCGTCAGGCGCGGAATGTTGTGGCGGATGATCTCATCCTGATCGGCTGGCGGCAGGAAAGCCAAAATCGATGTCGCACCCTGGCCCAGGCCGAGCGGCACGCGGCCGCCGATATCTGTCAACGCGCGGATGGGCAGCGGGCCAGCGCTGCGTTCAATACAGACGGCGTCGTAATCCGAGCGCAGCAGCACAAACAGCGTCTCGCCGAGCGAGGCCGTCAGCCGCAGCAGATGCGGGCGGCAGATGTCGCGCAACCCCATCGCGTTGCCGGCGCGGGCGGCGAGCATGAACAGATCCAAACCCAGCGTATAGGTTTTGCGGCCCACATCGTAAGCGACGAGGCGCTCATCCACCAGCGTGCGCACGACCCGGTGAACGCTCGGGCGCGGCATGCCGGCGGCTTCGGCCAGCGCTGTCAGGCGCAGCCCGTGGGGGCCAGCATCGCCGAGCTTTCGCAACAGCAGAATGGCACGCTGCAGAGCGCCGCTGGCTTCGGGTAAAAGTTCCATTTTTAGCATTACAAACCCAGCCGTTTTCTAAAAACTTCCAACATACGGAAGCGCTTCGTATTTATGGCCAAATAATGAAAATATGCAATTGCCAGCCTTTAAATTTCGGTGAGAAGCTCGCGCCCGAAGCAGCAATGCGAAATTTGAAGAGAGACGTTGGGCATGGCGCAATGGCGCGTTGGCGTGGACTCCGGCGGCACCTTCACGGATGTCTGTCTTTTCAACGAGACCGATGGTCGGATCGAGGTCTGGAAGGTGTCATCGACGCCTGATGATCCGTCCCGCGGAATCGCCCAGGGGGTCGAGGAAGGCATGCGCCTGGTGGTGCCCGACGCCGGGGACAATCCGGCCGCCGCCGTCGCCTATTTCGGCCACGGCACCACGGTTGCCACCAACGCGCTGATCCAGCATCGCGGCGTCAAGACCGGCCTCGTCACCACCGACGGGTTCCGCGACATGCTGGAGATCGGCCGCCAGAAGCGCCCGGATCTCTACGACATGCAGGCAGACAAACCCCCCACGCTCGTGGCGCGTGATTTGCGCCACGAGGTGCCCGAGCGCGTGCGCCATGACGGCACGATCGAGACGGCGCTGGATGAGGACGCGGTGCGCCGCGCCGGCAAGGCCCTGAAGGAAGCCGGCGTGAAGGCGATTGCCGTCTCGTTCCTCTACGGCTTCATCCGCCCTGAGCACGAGAAGCGCGCGGTGGAGATCCTGCATGAGGAGCATCCGGACGCGTTCATCAGCGCCGGCCACGACATCGCCCCGGAATTCCGCGAATACGAGCGGCTGTCCACCGTGGTGCTGAACGCCTATCTCGGCCCGGTGATGCGCAGCTACATCAACCGCCTCACGCCGCGCCTTGAGGCGCTGGGCATGACCGCAACGCCGCATCTCACGCAGTCCAACGGCGGCGTGATCGGCTTTTCGGCAGCTGCGGACATGCCGGTGCGCACCGTGCTGTCGGGTCCGTCCACCGGCGTGGTCGGTGCCCAGGCGATCGGCGCACTGGCCGGATTTCCGGATCTCATCACCTTCGACATGGGCGGCACCTCGACCGACGTGGCCCTGTTGCAAGGCGGCATCTGCAAGATGACGTCCGAAGCCGTGGTGCACGGCTACCCGATCAAGGCGCCGATGCTCGACATCCATACGGTCGGCGCCGGCGGCGGTTCGATCGCCTTCGTCGATGCCGGTGGACTGCTGAAGGTCGGCCCACGCTCCTGCGGCGCCGATCCGGGACCGGTCTGCTACAATCGCGGCAGCACGGAGCCGGCGACAACTGACGCCAACGTGGTGTTGCAAACGTTGAACCCGGAATACCTGCTCGGCGGCCGCATGGCCGTGCGGCAGGATCTGGCCAAGGACTCCATCGGCCGCCTCGCAACCCAGCTTGGGCTTGGCGTGATGGAGACGGCGCAGGGCATCATCTCCGTCGTCACCGCCAACATGGCCCGCGCCATTCGCGTCATTTCCATCCAGCGCGGCCATGATCCGCGTGACTACACATTGATGGCCTTCGGCGGCGCCGGCCCGTTGCATGCGGCGCGACTGGCGCGTGAGCTGGACATGAAGCGCGTTCTGGTGCCGCGCAACCCGGGCATCCTGTGCGCCATGGGCCTGCTGCTGACCGATCTCCGCGCTGATTTTGCAGCCACGCGGCTGATGCCATTGGCGGCGTCCTCCGCGCCGGACGTATCGGCGGCGTTTGCGGTGCTGACCGAGCGGGCCGAGGCGTGGTTCGCGCATGAGGAAATCCCGGCCGACAAGCAGCGCCTGACGCGCACCGCCGACATGCGCTACGCCGGCCAGAACTACGAACTCGCCGTCACCGTGCCGGACGGCGACGTAACGCCTTCCGTCCTCGACGGCCTGGCGGTCGATTTTGCCGAGGCCCACCGCCAACGTTACGGCTTCGTCGCCGAGGGCGAGGCGGTGCAACTCGTCACGTTGCGCCTCGAAGCCACCGGCGTGGTGCGCAAGGCGGAACTGCGCGCCTATCCGATGGAGGCGCCAGATGCGTCCGCCGCCATCATCGGCTCGCGCAAGGTGTGGTTCCCAGAGGCGGGGGATTTCATGGAGACGCCGATCTACAGCCGCGATCTTCTCAAGCCGGGCAATTTCTTCACCGGCCCCGCCATCGTCGAGCAGATGGACACCACCACGGTGGTGCTGCCGGGCATGGAGGCGCGCGTGGACGCCTATCTCAATCTCATCATGGAGGTGGTGGCATGAACGACGTTCTCGCACCGGTTCTCGATCCGATCACCGTTGAGGTTATCGGCGCATCCCTGTCCTCGATCGTCGAGGAGACGGGCGAGGCGCTGATCCGCGCCTCCTACTCCACCAACATCAAGGAGCGGCGGGACTGTTCGACGGCGCTGTTCAACGCCGCCGGCTTCACGCTCTGCCAGGCCGAGCACATCCCGATCCATCTCGGCTCGTTCATCGGCATCATCCCGCACATCATGAAGCTGCATCCGGTCGAGGACATGCGGCCCGGTGACGTGTTCGTGGGCAACGACGCCTATGCCGGCGGCGGCACCCATCTGCCGGACATCGTGCTGGCCGAGCCGATCTTCGTGGACGGCAAGATCGCTGCCTGGACCGTCAACCTTGCGCATCACTCCGACTTCGCCGATCGCGGCCACGCCCATATCTACCAGGAAGGCCTGCGCATCCCGCCGGTGCGTCTCTACCGCGAAGGCGTACTGCAAAAGGACATCCAGGACCTGATCCTGCTGAACTGCCAGGTGCCGCGTGAACGCCTGTCGGACCTGCGCGCCCAGATGGCCGCCAACCGCGTGGGCGTCCGGCGCTTCCAGGCGCTGTGCGCGAAATACGGCACGATGACGGTGCTCACCGCCGGCGAACGCCTGCTCGACTACGCCGAACGCAAGATGCGCGCCGGCATCGCCGCAATGCCAGACGGCACCTGGCGGTTCAACGACGTGTTCGACAGCCCCGAGATCACCGAGAACCTGCCATTGTCGGTGGAGGTAACGATCAAGGGCGACAGTATGTCCTTGCATTTCGAAGCACCCGACCAACTGCGCGCCGGGTTGAACATGACCTACACGGCGCTGCTGGCCACGGCCTATTACGTGGTCAAATCCGTTGTCGATCCGACCATTCTGCCCAACTCCGGCCTAGCCCGTCCGCTGACCATCACCGCACGGGCCGGCAGCGTGCTGAACTGCGCGCATCCGGCGGCGGTGAACGGGCGGGTGCAGACCTGCCAGCGCGTGGCCGACCTCATTCTCGGCGCCCTCGCCCAGGCGGTGCCGGAGCGGGTGACGGCGTGTTCCAACTCCTGCTGCTCGGTGGCCACGTTCATCGGCACACGCAAGGATGACGGCTCCATCTGGGTCTATCTGGAAACCATGGGCGGCGGCGGCGGTGCACGGGCGCACAAGGATGGGCTGGACGGCGTGCACGCGCATGTCACCAACACGTCCAATCTTCCAGTGGAAGCGCTGGAGATCGAATACCCGCTCACGCTGCTGCGCTACGAACTGGTGGCCGATTCCGGCGGCGCCGGCACCTATCGCGGCGGCATGGGCATGCGGCGGATGTACCGCGCCGACGAAGATTGCCGGGTGCGGGTGGATGTCTCCCGCCTGGCCGGGCGTTCGCGGTCCTGGGGCCTGTTTGGCGGCGAGGCCGGTGGCCATGGCGCCATCGAATGCGGCCCCGGCGTGGTGTTCGACCGTGACAGCGCGGTGTTGAAGGCTGGCCAGTGGTTTGCATTGGTCAGCCCCGGCGCCGGTGGGTACGGTTTGCCGACCGGTCGCGACGTTGAGACTGTCGCCCGCGATCTCGCCTGTGGTGTGATCAGTCCAGCCTTCGCAAAAGAGACCTACCAGCCGGCCTGATCCCTTCCGCCCCTCGCACCTGGAGACCTTCGCATGGTTCTGTCCGTCAACCGCCGAGGCATCATCGCCGGCGCCGCTGCCCTGCCGTTCCTGCGCATGCAAGGTGCACGGGCGGCAACGCCTGGGGTGCTGACCTTCGGGCTGTCAGCCCCGCCATCGGCCATCAACCCCTGGGCCAACACCGGCACGGCGGCGGCGACGATCAAGCTGATGATCTATCGCGGCCTGGTCTCGTTCGACCCGGCGGGCAATCTGCGCGGCGAGCTTGCGGAATCCTGGACGCGGGAGGGCGAGCACGGCTGGGTGTTCAAGCTGCGCGACGCCACCTTCCAGAACGGCGAGAAGGTGATTTCGGCAGACGTGAAATGGACCATCGAGCAGATCGCCGCTGAGAAATCGACCGCCTATTTCCGCGCCGAGATGCAGCAGATCGAGCGGGTGGAGACGCCGGACGACCTGACGGTGCGCTTCATCACCAAAACTCCGCTGGCGACGCTGCCGATCTGGATGGCGAGCTATCATCTGCCGATCATCTCGCGCAATTCGCCCAAGGGCAGCTTCGTCGGCGCCGGGCCGTTCGTGCTGAAGGCCCAGGAACGCGGCGTCTCGATCGATCTGGAGGCGTTCCCTGGCTACTACAAGAAAGGCCTGCCGAAGCTGAAGGCCATTCGCGTCTTGGCCTATCCGGATGAAAACCTGCGGGTGGCGGCACTGCAATCCGGCGATATCGACCTGATCGAATACGTGCCGTGGCAGGCGATGGACGCGGTGTCCGCCAATCCGGCGTTGAAGCTGGATGCGGTTGAAGGCGCGTTCATGTTCCTGGTGTTCAACGCCAGCAAGCCGCCGTTCAACGATGCGCGGGTGCGCAAGGCGGTGGCGCACGCCATCAAGCGCGACGAACTGGTGAAGGCGGCGTTCTTCGGCCGGGGCCAGCCGCTGGAGCATCTGCCGATCGCCGCCTCCAGCGCGTTCTTCAATCCGGAGCTTGCACACGGCTGGGCCTACGATCCGGCGCTGTCGAAAAAACTGCTGGCCGAGGCGGGCTTTGCCAACGGCATCAGCTGTTCGCTGCTGTCCACGGCGCAGTACGGCATGCACAAGGACACCGCCGAGGTGGTGCAGCAGCATCTGGCCGCCGTTGGCATCAAGGTCGAACTGAACCTGCCGGATTGGGCGACGCGGGTGGCCATCGGCAATCGCGGCCAGTACGACATGGCGGTAATGGGCACGGCGGCAGACAGCAACGATCCGGACGGCATCGCCACGATCATCGACGGCAGCCTGTCGCCGTCCTACGTGCGCTCGTTCGGGCTCAAGACCGAGAAGATCACCGCCCTGCTGGCCGCTGGCCGGGCAGAGCTGGACGAGGCCAAGCGCAAGACGATCTATCGCGATCTGGAAAAGGTGGCGATCGAGGAAGCTCCGCTGGTGGGCCTGACCTGGCGCAGCCAGGGCTACGGCATGCGCAAGGCCGTGACGGGCTTTCAGAACATGCCCGGCGCGCTGACCTTCTATTCCGGACTGACCTTCGAAACGGCGTCGGTGGACTGAGACGATGCTGGGGTTTGCCGGTCGGAGGCTGGCAGCCTCGCTTGTTCTGGTCTGGGTCGTGGTGTCGCTGGTTTTCATGGTGATCCATCTGATCCCCGGCGACCCCGCCGAACTGCTGCTGTCGCAGGGCGGCGTGGCGCCCGATGCGGCATCGGTGGCCGAGTTGCGCGAGCAGCTCGGCCTCGACCGGCCACTGGGCGCGCAATATCTGACCTATCTGAGCGGACTGGCGCACGGCGATTTCGGCGCCTCGCTGCAGGACCAACATCCGGTGGCCGAGGAGATCGCGTTGCGACTGCCGCGCACACTGGAACTGGTTGGCATGGCGGCGCTGCTGGCGGTGGTGATCGGGCTGCCGCTGGGCGTACTGGCGGCGTTACGCTCGGGCCACGTGATTGATCGCATTTTGTCGGATCTGGCGGGGCTGGCGTTGTCGGTGCCGGTGTTCGTGGTGGGCACGCTGCTGGTGCTGGTGCTGGCGCAGAAGCTCCATTGGGTTTCGGCCGGTGGCTATGTGGCGCTGGCCGTCAATCCGCTGCGGCATCTGGGGTTGTTGATGATGCCGGCTGGCACGATTGCGGTGGGGCTGGCGGCTGTGGTGTTCCGCGTCACGCGGGGTGCGGCGCTGGAGGTGCTGGAGCGCGACCATGTGCGGGCGGCGCAGGCGCGCGGCGCCTCGCCTGCCGTCATCATCCGCTGCCATGTGGTGCGCAACGCCGCAACTTCCGTCATCACCGTGGTGGGGCTGCATCTGGGCGCGCTGCTGGGCGGCACGGTGCTGGTGGAGTTCGTGTTCAACTGGCCCGGCCTGTCCGGCTATCTCGTGCGCTCGGTGGAGGCGCGGGACTATCCAGAGGTGATGGGCATCGTGCTGGTGATCTCGGTGCTGTTCGTGCTGCTGAACCTGATTGTCGAATTGTTATATGGCGTGATCGATCCACGTGTGAGGCGCGGCTGATGCGGGGACACAGGCTTTTGCTGCCTGGCGTGCTGGTGGGCGGCATGCTGCTGGTGGCGCTGGCGGGGCCGCTGCTGCCGATCGCCGATCCGGTGCGCCAGGACGTGGCGGGGCGGCTGACATTGTCCAGCGCCGCGCATTGGCTGGGGCAGGATGAATTCGGCCGGGATGTGCTGTCGCGCCTCATCCTGGGCGCGCGGGTGTCGCTGGCGATTGCCGTGGCCTCCACCGTGCTGGGTGCTGTGGCGGGAACCCTGCTCGGCCTCGTCGGCGGATATTTTCGCGGGCTGGCCGAGATCGTGACGATGCGCACCGCCGAGATCGTGCTGTGCTTTCCGCCGCTGCTGCTGGCGTTGCTGGTGGTAACGCTGCTGGGGCCGGGCGCGGGAACCTTGATCCTGTGTCTGGCCATCGTCTTCACCCCCGCCTTCGCCCGCGTGGCCTATGCGGCCACGCTGTCGGTGCGGGCGTTGGACTACGTGACCGCACAGGTGGCGCTGGGCAAGCCCGCGGTGCTGATCCTGTGGCGCACATTGTTGCCGAACATCGCACCGCCGCTGATCGTCCAGATCTCGCTGACGGTGGCGGCGGCGTTGATGCTGGAAAGCGGCCTGAGCTTCCTCGGCCTCGGTGTGGTGCCGCCGGCGCCGTCCTGGGGGCTGATGATCCGCGGCGCCCGCGCCACGATGGAACAGGCGCCGCTGCTGCTGCTGTGGCCGTGCCTGGCGCTGACCGGTGCGGTGGTGGCGCTGAACCTGCTGTGCGACCGGCTGCGCGAGGTGCTGGATCCGCGTGGCGGCGGTCGCGGCCGGCCGGGGTTCCTGCGGGTGTTTCCGGCGTTGCGCACGCCATCGCGGGACAAGGCGGCATCGACAGGTTTGCTCGCGTTGCGCGGGCTGACGCTTGAGATCAACGGGCCGTTCGGCGCGGTGCCGGTGGTGCGCGACGTGAGCCTGACGCTGGCGGCCGGCGAGACGCTGGCGCTGGTGGGCGAAAGCGGCTCGGGCAAGACGTTGACAGCGCTGGCGGCGATGGGGCTGCTGCCGTCTGCGGTGCGGGTTGTGTCGGGGCAAATTCTCTACGCCGACCGCAATGGCGCCACGCAGGATCTGCTGCGACTGCCGGAGAAAGATCTGCGACGGCTGCGCGGGCAGGATCTGGCAATGATCTTCCAGGACCCATCGAGCAGCCTGAACCCGCTGCTGCGCGTGGGCGCGCATCTGGCGGAAACGCTGCGGGCGCATCACGCCGGCGGGCCGCTCACGGCACGCGTGGTGGACCTGCTGCGCCAGGTGGGCCTGCCGGACCCGGCACGCTGTGCGCAGATGTATCCGCATGAACTGTCCGGCGGTCAGCGCCAGCGGGTGATGATCGCCGTGGCCGTGGCCAACCATCCGCGCCTGCTGCTGGCCGATGAGCCGACAACGGCGCTGGACGTGACGGTGCAGGCGCAGATCCTGGACCTGCTCGCCAGCCTCAAGCGGGCCGAAGGCGGGCTGGGCATGCTGTTCGTGACGCACAACCTCGCGGTGGTGGCGCGCATCGCCGACCGGGTGGCGGTGATGTATGCGGGCGAACTGGTGGAGGAAGGGCCGGTGGCCGATGTGTTCGCCACCCCCCGCCATCCCTACACCGCAGCGCTCATCGCCAGCACGCCCGAGGGCGAGGCCGAGCGACTGACCGCCATTCCCGGCACCGTGCCGCAGCCTTGGGCGATGCCGCCCGGCTGTCGCTTCGCACCGCGCTGCTCCATGGCAAAGCCTGCCTGCGACGCAGCACCGCCGCCGGTGGCCATTCCCGCGCCGGGCCGGGCCACACGCTGCCTGCGCTGGGAGGAGATGGCATGAACGCGATCACGTCGCTGGTGCGTGCCGAAGGTCTCACCCGTGGGTTCGGCGGTCGTGCCGGGCTGTTTCGCAACGCAACGCCCGTGATGGCGGTGCGCGGTGTGGATCTGGAGATCCATCGCGGCGAGGCCCTCGGCGTGGTGGGGGAATCCGGCTGCGGCAAAAGCACGCTCGGACGGCTGCTGCTGCGACTGATGCCGCCGACCGACGGGCGCGTGCTGTTCGACGGCAGCGACCTCGCCAAGACCTCGCGCCCGGGCCTGCGGGCCATGCGGCGGCGGATGCAGATGGTGTTCCAGGACCCGTTCGGCAGCCTCGATCCACGTCGCAGCGTCGGCGCACAGATCGCCGATGGGCTGGCCGCAGCCGATCCCGACCGCATCGCCGCATTGCTGGGCCAGGTGGGGCTTGATCCCGCCCAGGCGCAACGGCTGCCGCACGAGTTCTCCGGCGGCCAGCGCCAGCGCATCGCGATTGCACGCGCCTTGGCGCCGAAGCCGGATTTCATCGTGGCCGATGAGCCGGTGTCGGCGCTGGACGTGTCCATCCAGGCGCAGATCGTCAATCTGCTGGCCGATCTGCGCAGCGAACTCGGGTTGGCGCTGCTGTTCATCAGCCACGACCTGCATGTGGTGCGCCATCTCTGTGACCGGGTGCTGGTGATGTATCTCGGCCGCGTGGTGGAACAGGGGCCTGCGGCGGCGATCTTTGCCGACCCTGCGCATCCCTACACGCGCGCGCTGCTGGCCGCCACGCCGTCGATGCGGCAGGCGCAGGTTGGAACGGCGCTGCAGGGCGAACTGCCGAGCGTCGCCAATCCCCCATCAGGCTGCGTGTTTCGCACTCGCTGTCCTGAAGCGCGGCCATCCTGCGCCGAGGCGGTGCCGATGTTGGAGACAGTGGCGCCGGGGCGGCAGATCGCCTGTCTTCGGGCCAAGGAGATTTATGCATGTTTAACCCATCCGGTCGCGTCGATCTGCTGGCGCGCGGCCGGCATGAGGACACGCTATGAAACTGCACCGCGTGCGTGATGCCAAACGGCCGCGCATCACCCTCACCCTCGATGGGGTAGAGATCGCAGCCCAGGACGGCGACACGTTGCTGACAGCCCTGCTGGCCGGTGGCGCCGGCACACTGCGCCGCAGCGAGTTCGGCAATGGCGACCGCGCCGGCTTCTGCCTCATGGGCGCGTGTCAGGATTGCTGGGTGTCGGTCGCGGGCGTGGGGCGGGTGCGCGCCTGTTCGACACTGGCGGCAGCGGGCATGGAGGTGAAGCGCGGATGAAAATCGCAGTCGTTGGCGCTGGGCCTGCGGGCGTGCGTGCGGTCGAGACGCTGGTGGCGGCGGGCCATCGCCCGGTCTGGATCGACGAGGCACGCGAGGGCGGTGGGCGGATCTATCAGCGTCCGCCACGCCCGCTGAATCGGGATGCGAAAACGCTCTACGGTTTCGAGGCCCGCAAGGCCGAAAGCGTGCATGCGGCGTTCGAGCGTCTGGCGCCCATGGTGGATTGGCGACCGGAAACCCTGGTCTGGCATATCCGCCCGCAGGCGAAACAACTGAGCACCCAGCATCAGGGACGCACCCAGGCCACGGTGGACTACGACGCCGCCATCCTCTGCACCGGCGCGATGGACCGGGTGGTGCCGATGCCGGGATGGACGCTTCCAGGCGTGACGACCATGGGGGGCGCGCAGATCGCGCTGAAAACCCAGGGCTGCGGCATCGGCGCCCGCGTGGCATTCATCGGCAGCGGACCGTTGCTGTATCTGGTGGCCTACCAATACGCCATGGCAGGCATATCCGTGGCGGCGGTGGTGGACACAACGCCCTTCGCCACCAAGCTCGCGGCCACACCGGGTCTGCTGCGCGGCGGCGCCACGTTCTTCAAAGGCATCTACTACATCGGCTGGCTGCGAGCGCATGGCGTGCGCATCATCGAGGGGGCCACGCCGGTCTCCATCGACGGCGAGACGACCGGAGTTCGCCGCCTGCGCTGGCAGGGTTCGGATGGGCGCGAACAGCTTGTGGCGTGTGACGCGGTGGCCATGGGCTGGGGCTTGAAGCCGGAAGCGCAACTGGCCGATCTGGCCGGTGTGCCATTTCACTTCGAACCTTTGCAGCACAGCTGGATCCCCGAACGCGACGTGGCGGGGCGCACGCCCATAGATGGGCATTATCTGGCGGGCGATGGCGCTGCGATCGGCGGGGCCGACGTGGCGGAACTGGCCGGAGCACGCGCAGCGTTGACGCTGCTGGAGGATGCCGGCCAGAAGGTCGATCCCGCGCGGGTGGCGGCACTGGACCGGGCGTTGGCAGGCCAGCAGCGGTTCCGCATCGCCCTGGAACGGGCCTTCCCCTACCCGGCCGCCCTCGCGGCGTCCGTGGCCGATGACACGTTGCTGTGCCGCTGCGAGGGGCTGACGGCAGGCGAACTCCGCGCCTCCACACGGCAGGATCACAATGTCGGCCCGGCGCCCGAGATGAACCGGGCCAAGGCCTTCACCCGCGTCGGCATGGGGCGTTGCCAGGGGCGCGTGTGCGGCCCTGCGGCGGCCGAAGTGCTGGCTGCCAGCCTGGGGCGGGACGTGGCCACCATCGGGCGCTTGCGCGGCCAGGCGCCGGTGAAGCCAATGCCGATGGCGGTTTCGGAGGCGGTGCCATGAGTGACACCTGCGACGTACTCGTTCTCGGCGGCGGCATCGCCGGGTGTTCGGCGGCGCTGCATCTGGCCAAACGCGGGCTGCGGGTCGTCCTGCTGGAGCGCGGGCTGGTCGGCGGCCAGGCGTCAGGGGTGAACTACGGCGGCGTGCGCCAGCAAGGGCGCCACGCCGCGGAACTGCCGATCGCACGACGGTCCCGCGAGATGTGGGGCCGGATGCGCGAGATCGTCGGCACGGACGCGGAATTCACCGTCACCACCCATCTCAAGCTGGCGCGCAATGCGGCGGAAGAAGCCGATCTGGTCGCCTATCTCGATGTCGCACGCGATTACGGCCTGTCACTGCGCATGGTGGGGCGCAATTCCGTCCATGTGGATTATCCGTGGCTGAGCAAATCCGTCGTCGCCGGGTCGCTGTCACCGGAGGACGGATCGGCCAATCCCCGCCTGCTGGCGCCTGCCTTTGCGCAGGCGGCGCGGACGGCCGGGGCGGTCATTCATGAAAGCACAAAGGTCGTCGAACACACCCGCACCGGCGGGGGATTCGTGCTGCGGACGGAGAACGGGCGCGAATTCCGCGCCCACATGCTGCTCAATGCAGCCGGATTCTGGGGCGGCGCGGTGGCCGAAGCGTTCGGCGAGAAGGTGCCGGTCACCCCCCTCAACCCCAACATGATGGTCACGGAGCCGATTCCATATTTCATCACGCCCAATCTCGGCGTGGTCGGCGGCAACGTCTATCTGCGGCAGATCCCACGCGGCAACGTCATCCTCGGCGGCGGATTTGGCGAGTCAGACCCGTCCAAGCCATG
The DNA here is from genome assembly GCA_040399685.1 of Acetobacteraceae bacterium. GTDB lineage: Bacteria > Pseudomonadota > Alphaproteobacteria > Acetobacterales > Acetobacteraceae > CAIQQQ01. The sequence continues at coordinate 115,626 of JBBART010000001.1, read as the reverse complement.
GTCACGGCCATTGCCGGACGTGACGCTGACAGCCCAGGCCCATGCCGTGGCCCTGGTGCCCGCGCTGGCCGGGGCGCACATCATTCGCAGCTGGTCCGGCATCGACGGCATGATGCCGGACAAGCTTCCGGTGATTGGGCCGAGCCAGACAACGCCTGGCCTGTTCCACGCCTTCGGCTTCTCCGGCGCGGGCTTCCAGTTGGGCCCGGCCATCGGCGCCATCATGGCCGAGTTGATGGTGGACAACGCCACCGACGTGCCGCTCGCCCCGTTCCACATCGATCGCTTTCAGGCCCCAGCCGGAGACGATGGTGCAGCACGGGCGGATATTCATCAGCAGGACTGAACGAAAACCCGATGCAGATTGAACTCCTCCCGGGCGTGTTCGCCCGGCGCGACCCGGCCTGCGCCCCCGTGCCCGTGCTGTTCGACATCCCGCGCAGCGACGCCGAATACCCGCGCAGCTTCCGCTCAGTGGCCTCACTGGCCGACCTGCAACGCTCCATCTCGATGTATGTCGAGGAACTTTACACTGGCGCGCCGAACAGCGGGGCAACATGGCTCTACGCCTGCTTCCCCAACGCCTTCATCGACCCAAACCGCCATGCGCTGGACATCGATCCGCAGGCGCTGGACGGCCTGTGGCCGGAGCCGTTGCAGCCATCTGCGAAAACAAAGGCCGGCATCGGCCTGATCCCCATGGTCTGCGCCGGCACGAAGCCGATCTATGACGGCACGCTGGCCGTGGCCGACGTGCGGGCGCGGCTGGACCAATATTACTGGCCGTATCACCACGAGATCACCCGGCTGTTGCGGAACTTTCATACCGATTTCGGCGTGGCATACCATCTCACGTGCCACAGCATGCCGGCCATCGCGACCGGCACGGGGCCGCATGCCGGGACGCAACGCTCGGATTTCGATCTCGGCGACCGCAACGGCACCACCTGCTCGCCAGAACTGGTGGCGGTGGTGCGTGAGAGCCTCCGCGGCTTCGGCTACAACGTCACCAACAACACCCATTTCATCGGTGCCGAGGTGGTGCGCCAGCACGGCGATCCCGCGAACGGCATCCACAGCCTGCAGATAGAGATGAACCGCGGGCTGTTCATGGATGAGACGGCCCGCACGCGCGGCCCTGATTTTCAACGCGTGCAGGGTCACCTGACCGAAGTGGCGGCGGCGGTGGCCCATCACGCGAAGAACACGACCACCAGAGCACCGCGCGCGTAGCAAGGCCGCCACGAACCACCCTTCGGTTCGTGGCGGCCCTGCTACGCGATCATGCCATCGCGGGCAGTTGATCAAGAAGCTTGTCCAGCGTGACCGGATAATCGCGAACGCGTATCCCGGTCGCGTTGTAGATAGCGTTGGCCACCGCCGCCCCCACGCCGCACACGCCAAGCTCGCCCACACCCTTCGCCTTCATCGGCGAGGACATCACATCGGCTTCGTCGAGGAACATCACCTCCTGGTGCGGAATGTCGGCATGCACCGGCACCTCATATCCGGCCAGATCGTGATTGACGAAGAAGCCATGACGCGTGTCTACGGCCAGCGCCTCCATCAGCGCCGCCCCCACCCCCATCGTCATGCCGCCGATCACCTGGCTGCGCGCCGACTTTGGGTTCAGAATACGACCCGCCGCACAGACGGCCAGCATGCGCCGGATCCGCACCACACCCGTGGCCGCATTGACCCCCACCTCGACGAAATGCCCCGCGAAGGTCGACTGCTGATAGCGCTCGTCCAAATCGCCGTATTCGATTGAATCCTCGACCGACAGGCCGCCTTCCCCGCCGGCTTCGGCCAGCTTTACACTGCGATTGCCAGACCGAATTTCACCGTCCGCGAACACCGCATCGGCCGAATTGAAACCAAGCCGCAGCGCCACCGCCTCACGCAGCTTCACGCAGGCCGCATACACCCCGGCGGTTGCGTTGTTGGCGCCCCACTGGCCGCCCGACCCGGCGGACACCGGGAAGGTGGAGTCACCCAGGCGCACAACCACCTTGTCCAGCGACACGCCCATCATCTCAGCCGCCGTTTGGGCGATGATGGTGTAGCTGCCGGTGCCGATATCGGTCATGTCGGTCTCGACCGTCACCACGCCGTCGGCATCAAGCATCACGCGCGCGGCCGACGGCATGAGCAGGCTGTTGCGAATGCCGGCACCCACGCCCATGCCAATCATCCATTGCCCATCGCGGACCTGACCGGGCTGCGCGTTGCGGCTGCTCCAGCCGAAGCGCTCGGCGCCGGTGCGCAGGCATTCGATCAACTGGCGCTGGGAAAACGGACGCTCAGGGTTCGCCGGATCAACCTGGGTGTCGTTTATGACACGGAACGCAATCGGATCGATCCCGAGCTTCTCGGCCATCTCGTCCATGGCAATCTCCAGCGCCATCAGCCCCGGCGCCTCGCCCGGCGCCCGCATCGCGTTGCCTTCCGGCAGATCAAGGGTCGCAAGCCGCATCGCCATCAGCCGGTTCGCCCCGGCATAAAGCAGCTTGGTCTGGTCGACGGCCGTCTCCGGCCGACCGCCCGGCAGATTGCCGGACCAGCTTTCATGCCCGATCGCCGTGATCCGGCCGTCCCTGGACGCCCCGATGCGAATACGCTGGATGGTGGCAGGCCGATGCGTGGTGTTGTTGGCGATCAACGGCCGCGCCAGGGCCACCTTCACCGGGCGACCAGCCGCACGTGCCCCAAGCGCGGCCAGCACGGTATCGGCACGCAGGAACAGCTTGCCGCCAAAACCGCCGCCAATATAGGGCGAACGGATATGGATCATGTCCTTGTCCATGCCGAGGGTGGCGGCAAGATCCTTCGTGGTCCAGGCGATCATCTGGTTCGACGTCCAGACATTCAGCCGCTCGCCGTCCCAGGCGGCCATGCTGGCGTTCGGTTCCATCATGGCATGGGTGTGGTCGGGCGTGGTGTAGATCGCATCGCACTGCACCGGGGCTGCGGCAAAGGCGCCACCGAAGTCGCCCACTGTCACATCGGGCAAATCGTCCGAAGGCTTGACGCCGGCTTTCTTGGCTGCAGCCAGATCGAACGCCCCTTCAGCAGCGATATATTCGACCTGAACCAACTGTCCGGCGGCCCGCGCCTGCTCGAAGGTCTCCGCGACCACCAGCGCAATCGCCTGATGGTAATGCTCCACCAACGGCCCACCAAGCAACGTGGCAAAGTTGAGGCTGCCTTTGCCAAGAGTACCGGCGTTCTCGGCGGTCACGATGGCGAGCACCCCGGACGCAGCGCGAGCCGCCGTGAGGTCCATGGACACAATGCGGCCCTTGGCGATCGCGGCTCCCACCACGTGGCCATAGGCCTGGTTTGGCAGGACATCATGCCATTCATAGGCATAGGGCGCGGTACCCGTGGTTTTCAGCGGACCTTCGATCCGGTCCACCGGCTTGCCGACAATCTTCAGCTGGTCGATGGGATTGGTGGTGGCGGGTGTGTCGAACTTCATCTCTCAGGCCCTCGCTTCCGTCAGCACAAGGCCGAGCGTGCGCTCGACCAACTTCAGCTTGAATGCGTTCTCATGTGTCGGGCTGGCGCCGGCCAGCAGCCCGGCCGCCACCGCCTTCGCCCCGCGTGGCATCTCGGCCTCGGCCGCCTCGACCCGCCACGGCCTGGGTGCGATCCCACCGACCGCCACGCGCCCGGAGCCATCGCGCTGCACGATGGCCGCGACCGAAATCACAGCGAAGGCGTAGGAGGCGCGGTCACGGACCTTATGATAGATGTGGGTGCCGCCGATCGGCCGGGGCAGCGTGACGGTGGTGATCAGTTCGCCCGGCTCCAAGGCCGTCTCGATATGCGGCGTGTCGCCAGGCAGGCGGTGGAACGCGGCAATCGGGATGCTTCGCGCGGCGCCATCCGCCTTGACGGTCTCAACCGTTGCGTCCAGCGCGCGCATCGCCACCGCCATATCGCTTGGATTGGTCGCGATACAGGCATCGCTTGCGCCGATCATCGCCAGCAGGCGGGTAAAACCGCCGATCGCAGAGCAGCCGCTGCCGGCCTGGCGTTTGTTGCAAGGCTGGTTGGTGTCATAGAAATACGGGCAGCGCGTGCGTTGCAGCAGGTTGCCGGCGGTCGTCGCCTTGTTGCGCAACTGGCCCGAAGCGCCGGCCAGCAAGGCGCGCGACAGCAGGCCGTAATCACGCCGCACAGCCACGTGGGCGGCGAGGTCGGTGTTGCGCACCAGCGCGCCGATGCGCAGCCCGCCGTCAGCGGTGGGCTCGATCTTGTCGAGCGCCAGGCCGTTGACATCGATCAGATGAACCGGCGTCTCGATCTGAAGCTTCATCAGATCCAGCAGGTTGGTGCCGCCGGCGATGAACCGGGCGCCCGGGTTTCGCGCAGCCGAGGACGCGGCTTCGGCGGGCGAATGCGCACGCTCGTAGGTAAAGGGCTTCATGCCGCCACTCCCGCAACTTCGGCCATCGCATCAAGGATGTTTGAATAGGCGCCGCAGCGGCAGATGTTGCCGCTCATGCGCTCGCGCATTTCCACGTTCGACATCTGCGGCTGCGCCATCAGATCACCGCTGACATGGCTTGGAACGCCTGCCTTGATCTCAGCGAGCACCGCCACCGCCGAGCAGATCTGGCCGGGTGTGCAATAGCCGCACTGATAGCCGTCATGCTTGACGAAAGCCGCCTGCATCGGATGCAGATGATCAGGCGTTCCCAACCCCTCGATGGTCGTGATCTCGTCGTCCTGGTGCATCACCGCCAGCGAGAGACAGCTGTTGATGCGGCGCCCATCCACCATCACCGTGCACGCGCCGCACTGGCCATGGTCGCAGCCCTTCTTGGTGCCTGTCAGATGCAGATGCTCGCGCAGCGCATCAAGCAACGTGGTGCGCGTGTCGAGCACCAGTTCGCGGGTCTGGCCGTTCACGTTGAACGACAGCTTGTGCAGGACAGGCACGCCGTCCGCGGTTGCAGGGTGAGGCGTGCCGGCTGCCTGGGCGCCGGTGACAGAACCAGGTGCTGCCAGCGTCACGGAGGCAGCAGCCCCGATCGCCAAGGCGCGCCGGGAGACGGCGCGTTCGCTGAGACTTTGCATGACGACTTTCCGTTTTGAAATCGACCATCGATGGCCCGCCCCCTCCACATGTCGCGGACGGGACGGCCCAGGCGGATCAAGGGGTGCAGTGCCGTATTCGGTACGACGGCTTCATGCGTTCGAACCTTAACCAAAGCACTGCTTTTTAGTTCCAGGCCCCTCGATTGAAACACAACAGGAATTTCGAACGTGGACCGCCACCGAGCAGGCAAATCGGCCTGGGAACAGAACGAATGCTCGGCGTCACGCTGCTGGCGGCATGGCGATCTCGGTGGAAAGCCAGACGGGGACATCACCCTGGTATTGACTTGAGCATTCGCGTTGACGTCGCTGCTCGACGCGCCACTGGACAGCACGATGCTGCCCTGCACCGGTGTAACAATGGTGGTGTCCGTGGCGACCTGATCTGCGGCCAAACCCATCGGTCGCGAGACGGACCGCCTTCATCGGGGCCCATCCGCCGTGCCCGATGACACAAGAGCAAAAGCCCCCCGCCTGCGCGGACATGGTGGCGGCCTTGATGATGTTGCCGCCCGCTGTCGTCAGGGCAACAACAGGGCTGCGTCCACACTTGAAAGACGTCGGCATCGAGCGGAAAAAGATCCGGTCCGGCAACAAAAACACAGAGACACGGCAGCCAATCGATCAATCACCGGCGACCAAAAATCACACATTGTCAGCCCAATCAGAATGAGAATAATTTTTATATTTACAATTATATGATAAAAAAACATTATTTATGACAACAAGCTAAATTTTTACTGTAAAAATAAAAACTAGTTCAAACTTTACGAAGTTTTTTCTCATAAAAAACTCCGTAAATAAATTTTCTCATATTTTTAAAAACTATTTGATGAAATAAATAATGCAAAAAATATTTTCTGGAAATTTATTGTTTGTTTTGTAGAGTATTTTTATAATTACGTTTTTTTACAATTTAATATCATCGTTTAATATTTAATTTTTCAAAAAACGCAAACAACAGAGCGCTGTGTGACCGACGCACACACGCCAACATGCTCCGTGCACCGCGGACAATCCGCCCCACGGCACCGACGAATGACGTGGAAAACCGACAAATTCTGACAAAATAGACTTCTCCGGCAACTCCAACATTTTCGAACTGCCATCCGAAAATCAATCAAGTTAAATTAGATTTACAATCGTAAAAATACGCCACAATTGACGGCTAACGATCACACTTGTATAAAAATGTTTCGGCCAGAAATAAATAATTAGCATTATTTATATGCAATTCTGTGCAATTTTTTACTTTTTAGCTACTGGCCGCCTGGAGCCGCAAAGATATGTCAAGTTCATTGTCCGGAAATTCTGCCTCCAACGCTCGCGGGGGAATTTTGGGTGCTGTGGTCGATGGGATCAGCGTTGGCGCAACCAGCGTGGTCAGCAACGCCGGTGTGGTCGAAGGCGGACTGTCGGGCCTCGTGGGTGGCGCCACGGTCGCTGTGAACAACACAGGCCGTATCGCCGGCACATCGCTGGACGGCATTGTCCTCGGCGCCACCGGCACAATCATCAATGCGGCCACGGGCACCATCAACGGCGGCACAACCGGCATCGTCGAAGCCGCCACCGGCAAGGTGGCAAATGCCGGCAGCATTACCGGCACGACCGGATACGGTATCAACCTCGCCGCCACCGGAACCGTCATCAACGCCCTGTCGGGCGTCATCACCGGCGGCCTGGCCGGCATTGTCGGCGCCGCAACCGGCACAGTCACCAACTCAGGCCGCATCATCAGCCAGAACGCCGACGGCATCGACCTCGCCGCCACCGGCACTGTGACCAACGCGACATCTGGCGTGATCCTCGGGGCGATTTCCGGTGTCGTCGAAGGCGTGACCGGCCTGGTCGTCAATGCCGGCACCATCTCGGGCGGCCTGGGCTATGGCGTTGATCTGACCGCCGGCGGCACCGTCAGCAATGCCGGAACCATCACCGGCGGCAACGGCGTGGCTGTGCATTTTGGCGGCGCGGTGGCCAGCCGCATGATCGTCGATCCGGGTGCTGTGTTCATCGGACAGGTTGTCGGCAGTGCGGGCGCGGCCAACACGCTGGAACTCGCCGTCGGCAACGGAACGCTGGCCAACTTCTCCACAACCTTTGTGAACTTCTCAACCATCGTGGTCGATGCCGGGGCGCATTGGGTGATCACGGGCGCCGATCCTGCCGCGATCGGCACCTTCACGCTCAGCCCCGGCTCGTCCATCAGCATCAACGGCACCGTCTATGGGGTCACACTCAACCAGCCCGCCGCCACGCTCACCCTGGCCGCTGGCGCAACGTATGAAAACGCCGCCCTCGTGGGCGCCGGATCAGGCGTCTCCCTGGGCGCCAATGGCGATGTGCTGAACACCGGCACCATTGCCGGCACCACGGTTGATGGAATCGATGCCGGAGCCGGCGCGTCCGTCACCAACGATGCTGGCGCCACGATCAACGGCGCCCTCAACGGTGCGGTGGTCGGCGCCAACGAAACGGTCAGCAACGCCGGCGCCGTCACAGGCACGCTCGGCGATGGCATCGATAGCGGTGCAGGCAGCACAGTCGCCAATGTCGGAGGAATCGCGGGCAGCAGCTCCGGGGTTGCCGGCGGCGCCAACGTGTTGGTCGTCAACACCGGAGGAAGCGCCAGCCTTTATCTGCCGTCGACAATCAACGGCAGCATCTTCACCGACGCCAACGCCAACGGCGTGCGCGAAACAACCGACACCGGCCTGGCCGGCGCCACCGTCAATCTGCTCGGACCAGACGGACATACCATCCTCGCCACCACGACCTCGGCAGCCGATGGCACCTACCACTTCACCGGCATCGCCCCCGGCACCACCACCGTGCAGGTCGTGCCCCCGGCCGGCGACAGCCTCTCCACCCCGGCCACCACGACGGTGACGGTCACCTCCGGCAGCACCAACACCGTCAGCACCGGCGTCTACGCCCCCGGCACCATCAACGGCAGCGTGTTCGCCGACGCCAACGCCAACGGCGTGCGCGAAACAACCGACACCGGCCTGGCCGGCGCCACCGTCAACCTGCTCGGACCAGACGGACATACCATCCTCGCCACCACGACCTCGGCAGCCGATGGCACCTACCACTTCACCGGCATCGCCCCCGGCACCACCACCGTGCAGGTCGTGCCCCCGGCCGGCGACAGCCTCTCCACCCCGGCCACCACGACGGTGACGGTCACCTCCGGCAGCACCAACACCGTCAGCACCGGCGTCTACGCCCCCGGCACCATCAACGGCAGCGTGTTCGCCGACGCCAACGCCAACGGCGTGCGCGAAACAACCGACACCGGCCTGGCCGGCGCCACCGTCAACCTGCTCGGACCAGACGGACATACCATCCTCGCCACCACGACCTCGGCAGCCGATGGCACCTACCACTTCACCGGCATCGCCCCCGGCACCACCACCGTGCAGGTCGTGCCCCCGGCCGGCGACAGCCTCTCCACCCCGGCCACCACGACGGTGACGGTCACCTCCGGCAGCACCAACACCGTCAGCACCGGCGTCTACGCCCCCGGCACCATCAACGGCAGCGTGTTCGCCGACGCCAACGCCAACGGCGTGCGCGAAACAACCGACACCGGCCTGGCCGGCGCCACCGTCAACCTGCTCGGACCAGACGGACATACCATCCTCGCCACCACGACCTCGGCAGCCGATGGCACCTACCACTTCACCGGCATCGCCCCCGGCACCACCACCGTGCAGGTCGTGCCCCCGGCCGGCGACAGCCTCTCCACCCCGGCCACCACGACGGTGACGGTCACCTCCGGCAGCACCAACACCGTCAGCACCGGCGTCTACGCCCCCGGCACCATCAACGGCAGCGTGTTCGCCGACGCCAACGCCAACGGCGTGCGCGAAACAACCGACACCGGCCTGGCCGGCGCCACCGTCAACCTGCTCGGACCAGACGGACATACCATCCTCGCCACCACGACCTCGGCAGCCGATGGCACCTACCACTTCACCGGCATCGCCCCCGGCACCACCACCGTGCAGGTCGTGCCCCCGGCCGGCGACAGCCTCTCCACCCCGGCCACCACGACAGTGACGGTCACCTCCGGCAGCACCAGCACCGTCAGCACCGGCGTCTACGTGCCGATCAATCCAGGTATGAGCGGTTCAATCTCCGGCCTCGTGTTCCTTGATGGTAACTGCAACGGCATCTATCACGTCGGTGATCCAGGTGTTGCAGCCGTCACGGTTCGTCTTCTCGATAGCATGGGCAATCCGGCCGGTATCAGCACAACCACGGACAGTTACGGCCATTACTCCTTCAACAAGCTGATCCCGGGCCAATATCAGGTCCAGATTGTCGGTCCGCAGGGCACGGACTTCTCTAAAGAGAAACATGCCAGCGCCAACCCATTGCTGGACAGCGACGTGAACGCCGTGAGCGGGATCACGGATGTGGTGAACGTGGTCGGCGGTCAGACCACGGCGGGCGTCAACGCCGGCATGGAGTTCACCGGGCGCTTCGGCGGCGTCACGCCAAACGAGGTCGGCAATGGAATGTTTCTGTCCAACGACGACCATCAGGTTGTTGTTGGCACAGGCAACAACACCGTGATGTTCGGCGCCGGTGGCAACAACATCGTCATCCTTGATGGCAAGGGGCTTCCAAGTCTGGTCGAACTGAACGTTGGGACCACGACGAGTTCGGACATCGACATCGTGACATCCTGTGGCCCCCTGTCGGCACAGAGCCAGACCCGCGGCTCAGGATACCTGTTCGCAGGCGACGGCGGGAGTTCCACGCTCAACGGTGGTCCCGGCAACGCCTACATGATGGGCGCTGGCAGCAACGATCTGATCTTCGGCGGTTCGGGCAACAACGTTATCATCGGGGGCGGAAGCACTGGCATTGTCACGACCCTGAACGGCGTCGTCACGGGTTACACCGATGGCGACCGTCTGATCGCCGGCGGCCTCAGCACAGAGTTTCTCTACGAGAAGGGTGACGGGGTGGTGACGATTGATGGTGGCCTACGAGCGCAGGACACATTGAAGATCTCGGGCTATGGCAACGGCACTCTCATCAAGCTAGCCGGCCAGGATGCACTCTACTTCGGGGGCAACGATCTGATTGTGTTCCACGGCCCCAACCCCTACGTGAACGGCATCGCTTCGTCGATCGGTTTTTTTGATCTTCCGGGCAACCCCGAGATAGCCGTGGTGTTCGGCGCCGACGGCAGGCCGACGATACAATCCGCCGGTGCCTCTATGGTTCCACTCGCCCCGCTGCCTCCGCTTGTTCAGGTGCCCATTGTGCCACCGACGCCGGTTGTGACACCACCCGGCACGCCAGGCAGCCAGTCAATTGAGCTGCCGGCCTACGGCGCGATCTTTGATTGGCACACTGCTCAATCAGGCTCCCACGTGGACACCCACCTTTCCGGCAGCCTCGGTTCTGCCACGATCACTGTCGGCGATGGTGCCAATACTGTCGCCAGCGGAGGATCAGGCAATGTCATCACCGCGGGGTTTGGCGACAACACGATTGACGCTGGGGAAAGCAATCTGACGGTCGTTGTCGGCAACGGCAACAATACGATCAACGCAATCGGCTACAACAACAAGATCACAGCAGGCAATGGCACCAACCTCATCACTGCCGGCGCGAGCGGCTCTCATGTCGCCGTCGGCAATGGTGACGACACAATCACGGCAAATGGCTGGGGCAACGTCGTAACCGCTGGCAATGGCGACCACACCATTACAGCAGGCTATGGAAATGAGACCGTCACAGTGGGAGTTGGAAACAACCACATCGATATGGGCGGCTACAGCAACAATATCACGGCTGGCAATGGGTCTGCCGTCATTGATGCTGGCGAAGGTAACGCCCATGTCGTTGCTGGCAATGGGAATACAACCGTCACGGTCAACGGCTGGGGCAACGTCATCACCGCAGGTGACGGCGACCACATCATAGCGGCAGGCTACGGCAATGAGAAAGTAACCGTTGGAATCGGCAACAACCACATCGATATAGGCGGCTACAGCAACACCATAACAACAAAAGATGGTGACAATATTATAAATAGTGGCCTTGGAAATTCTACAGTCACTACCGGGAGCGGCTCCAACACAATAAATGCCCAAGGGTACAATAACTCCATCACGACCGGAGCAGGAACAAGCTTTATCAATGCAGGTCTTGGTAACTCGTTTGTAAACACCGGCGCTGGTGACGACACTGTGTTTTTTGACGGCTACAGCAACGTTTTAATTGGCGGACTTGGCCATGATGTTATCAGCGGCGGCCAGGGGAATATTTACCAGGTAAACGGCGTCGGGCATAACGGTAGAATGGACATTCTTGATTTTTCACTCAACAACGGCGACGTATTGGACGTAAGCGATATTCTGCAAAAATCAGACTGGAACGGTTCTGAAAATTCACTGGGCTCATACCTCAAGGTCTCAGAGGTTGGGGGCAACACCGTTGTTGAAATAGATCTGTCTGGTCAGCATTCCAACTTCCTAACCGTGGCAACACTTTTCAACGCAGGCGCCTCTTCGCTGGGCGACCTACAGGCGCACCATTCGATAGCAACATTTTAAGACAAGGGCTTCAGACAGCGTGATCAAAAACCACCGAAGCGATGTGAACATCTAAATTTTAACATATTTTTTGTTGTTTCGAGAGGTTGCGCGAATTCAAAAATTTGTTAACTTATAAATTGTAATACGAAAATCCTTCCGAAGCCCAGTTACTTCCTGAACACCCCGCTATGGCTTCATTTACATTGAAAGACACTGCTTATGGGCACATCATCCGATGCGGGCACCGATTCGGTCGGCACGCAAAATTCACTCACTGCTGCAGCGCCATCACGCCCAAAAAACGATCAAATTATCTTGGCCGAGAATATGTTTTCGCCAGAGCTGTTTTCGTCATTTGCATCCAGTTTTTCAGCGAACTCGGGAAGTGTCACAATAAAATTTGTGTCACTACGCTGGGACAATTCAACAGAACCGGCCGTGCAAAAAGCTGTCGTCGTTGCGCGGATCACAATGCCCCTTAATGGAGCGCAAACGTTGGCGAGTGGGTTACAGAATTTTCTGTTACAGAATGGGCTACAGAATGTTCCAACATCGCGCCCCAAGACACGCGCATCAGACATTTTGGCATCAAGCCCGATTCAAACATTATAATTAAAGTTTTGCTGAAACCTCAAATTTTTACTGCGTTTTGATTTTGCCGCAAAACGTCGAGAAATGCTGATTGCCCGACACAGGCAGCAAATTTAGCCCCCTGAAAGCAGGGGCTAAATCATCACATTCTGGAACAGTTGCTCGCTGGCCATCGAAAAGGCAATTGAACTGACGCCTGGAACTTGAAATTACAATCTCCCACCAGAAAAACCCGCGACGCCGCGCGGACACCCCCCCATGATAACACGCCCTCACACAGACCAGGCTAGAAATGACCCATAGATGCTGGCCCTAATTTTAGCCAGCATCCTGAATCAGACAAAGAGCAAACCAAAACCCTAAAAAACAGGGTTAGGTTAGCATGCTCTAAAAATCTATCGCTTTAACCGCCCATTGCTTTTGTAGCAGCTTCCATCGCGGTTGCTGCCGGATGCGCTTTGCAATAATCGTTCACTTTTTTTGTCCAGATCAGCCATCTGGGAATCCATCGTTGCGTCGCCGGTCTTCGGGGTTGGCTGTGCTACTTTAAGATATTCTGAGCATTTCATATTGGGATCTGCAACCTGCGCGCTCGCCGTGAACGAGGCAAACACACCGATGGCGGCCGCAGCTGCAAAAATAACGAATTTCATATTGCTTGGTAACCTAACATTTTGTAAACGGAATAATTCCGATTACCAGAACAGATTCGACCAATATTAATTTTTGCGCAAGTCTTAAAGCACGCTTTAACATGAAAATAATATTTTTTACATCATGAATGTGGCGATACTGCATCATAAATGACGTTACACAAGGTAATTATGCACAAAAACCTCCCAAAAGAGAAATTTTGCCTACACTCGTTACGCAAATGCGGACCGTTCTGCAGTCCACGGGGTTGTAGCAACCGGCGGACATCTGATGTCTCACGCTGAACAAGCGCTGGATCAGTCACCTTCGGATTTGGAAATTCAGTATGATACGAATCATCAGGGATTTCATGTTGGCCAAAATATGTTTGCCCATCTTATTGCGCCAGATGCTGCATGCGCCACACTCTGACCCGCGGCCGACGAAACGCGTCCCCAAGATCACTGAGGTATTTCACGCCTTCTTAGAGGTTATGGCTTTCTGTGTGTCTTCACCACGCATGCGTATCAAATCCTGCCTCGAACTATCAAGCAACACCATCGTCGCCGCACGTGCGGCCTCTGGGTCGCGCCGTTCAATCGCTGCCAAGACATCGCCATGTTCAGCTATGCCGCGGGGGCGATGATCGCCAGGAGCCGTGATGGCGAAGCTACGACCCAGGGTCATCTCAAACATCTGCGCAATCGGCCAGAAGAACTCGTTCCGAGTTGCGAAGTATATGTTTTTATGAAAATCAACATCCGCACCCACAAACGCCGCATCATCAGGCGCGGTCACCATGGCTTCAAAACTGGCCCGCAGCCGCGTGAGATCGGCTGGTGTCGCAGCCGTTGCGGCCAGCGCTGCCGCGGCCGGCTCCACCGCATGCCGCAACTGAAACAACTTGGCCAGATAAGAATCCACATTGGCTGATTCCAACTGCCAGCGCAGAACGTCAGGGTCGAGTTGATTCCATTCCTCGGGTGGCCGCACCCGCGTGCCGCTTTTGGCGCGTGACACCACCAAACCCTTCCCAGCCAGCACGCGAATGGCTTCGCGCACCACCGTGCGGCTGACGGCCATCATGTCGCAGATCCGCATCTCCGACGGCAGCGCATCACCGGGTGCCACATCGCCACGCACAATCGTGGCGCCGATCTGATCGGCAACCTGGGCATGAACGGTGCGCAGCAGTGGAGTGGCGTTGGCGAACATGGGGCCCTTTCATCACGAAACACGTATTTGGGCAAAACCGGGCGCTTGCCATGCCCCAAATTCTGGTCATACATTATGTGTAGTTGGATTGCATCAACTTCAATGAGGCGGGCGCTAAAGCCTGCCCGGAACGGGAGCAAAATCGGCCATGACTCGCATCATCAGGCGCCGTTCACTCATCGGAGCATCAGCCGCATTGGCAGCAGGCGCGTTATGTTCTCCCGCACTGATCGGCCGCGCATCCGCCGCCACCATCAAGCTGAAGATGTCGTCGTCACAGGCCAACGACCCCAAATACGCCAATGGTCGCGTCTATTACGACCGGCTGATGGCAGCCCTCAAAGCCAACGGCCTCGGCGACCAGATCGACGTAACGTTCTTTCCCGATAACCAACTCGGCCAGGAAATCGACGTCATCAACTCGGTGAAGTTGGGCGTGATCGACCTGATGGTGTCCGGCTCGTCAATCTCGGCCAATCTGGTGCCGCTCGTGGGCACGTTCGACCTCGGCTACATGTTCTCCAGCTTTCCCCAGCAGACCAAGGCGTTCGACGCCGGCGCGGCCAAGCCGATCGAGGCCGCACTGCTCAAGGGTGCCAACATCCGCATCATCGCCTGGGCCTACAATTTCGGTGCCCGCAGCGTGATGGCCCGCAAGGCAGTCAATACCCCCGAGGACCTGATGGGCCTCAAGATCCGCACCTTGCCCAACCCAATCATCACCGAATGCCTGCGCCTGATGGGCGCCGCCGCCACACCGCTGGCGTTCGGCGAGGTCTACACCGCCCTGCAAGCCGGCGTGCTGGATGGCCTCGAGCATGATCCGCCGACCATTCTCGCCAGCAAGTTCTATGAGACAACCAAGTTCTACTCGCTGACCGAGCACAACTTCTCGCCCCTGGCCGTCTATTTCAGCGACGCCACCTTCAACCGCCTTGACCCCAAGCTGCGCGAGGGCTTCCTCGACGCCGCCACCAAAGCCGCCGCCGCGACGCGTAGCCACGGCCTCGCGGTTGAAAAGGAAGCGCTGCAGGTGCTGGGTGAAAAAGGCGTCAAGGTGATCGATTGCGACCGCGAGGCCTTCCGCAAGCGCGTGCTGCCGCAGACAACCAATTTCCTGGCAGCCCGCCCCGAAGCCAAGCCCATCGTTGACATCATCCGCGCAACGCAGGCCTGACCATGTCCGTCTCCGAGGCGTCCCTGCAGGGCGGGCGACGATCGATGATCGCTCCTCTCGTCACGATCACCGACACGCTGGCGGCCCTCATGCTGGCTGCCGACCTGGTGGTGGTCATCGCCTCGGTGTTGCTGCGCTTCGCCTTCAACGCGCCGGTGGAATGGGCCGACGATGTGGCCCGTGGGTTGATGGTGGGGTCGAGCTTCTTCGGCGCCGCCAGCGCCCTTGCACGGACGGAAAATCTTGGCGTGGCGTTCTTTATCGACCGGCTGGCGCCATACCCGCGCCGGCTGGTCGATGCCGTCGGCGCCGTGCTGGTGGTGGTGATCTCGGCGGCGGTGGCGCGCAACGCGGCCAAACTCGGCTTCCTCACCACCGGGCAGACCACCGGCTCCGGCCTGCCGCTTGAACTCACCTTCTACCCGATGGCAGCCGGCGCCTGCTTCATGACGCTGTTTGCCGCCGACCAGTGCCGCAAGCGGCCGATCGGCGACCTGCTGCGTGGCATCGGCATCGTTGTGCTGGCGGTCGCCGCCTATCTGGGGGCCGACGCGCTGTTTCCGGACAGCATGCCGTCCTCGCGGGTTTTCATGGGCGTTGGCTTCGTCGTCACCCTTGTAGGCGGCCTGCCGATCGGCTTTGCCATCGCCCTCGCCTCGCTGCTGTTCATCTGGGTTGAGGGCACGCTGCCGGGCGTGATCTTCGCCCAGCAGATGGCGCGCGGGATCGACAATTTCGTGCTGCTGGCCATCCCGTTCTTCATCCTGGTGGGCTACCTGATGGAGGCGAACGGCATGTCCGTGCGCCTCATCGCCCTGCTCCAGCGCCTGGTCGGCCGCACGCGTGGCGGGCTGAACGTGGTGATGGTGACATCGATGGTGATGTTCTCCGGCATCTCTGGTTCAAAAATGGCCGACGTGGCGGCTGTCGGCTCGGTGCTGATCCCGGCGGCACGCCGTTCGGGGCAGAAGCCGGGGAGCGCCGTGGCGCTGTTGGCGGCAACCGCTGTCATGGCCGAGACCATTCCCCCCTGCATCAACCTCATCATCCTCGGCTTCGTCGCCAATCTGTCGATCGGCGGCCTCTTCATGGCCGGATTGTTACCGGCGGGGCTGATGGCGGTCGTGCTGATCGCGGTGTGCATCATCTTCGGCAAGCCCGCACCAGACGCGCTGATCGAGGTCGGGCCGCATCAGTCCAAGGCAAGCCTGTGGGGCGGTGGCGCGGCTTCGTTCGGGCTGATCCTGATGATCTTTGTCGGTTTCAAAAGCGGCTTTGCCACGGCCACGGAAATCTCCGCCTTCGCCGCGCTGTATGCCATCGTCATCGGCGGCGTGGTGTTTCGCGAACTGGGCCCCATCTCGCTGGCGCGCAGCTTCGTCCATGCCGCCACCCGCTCGGGCCTGGTGCTGTTCATCGTCGCCGCCGCCCAGGCACTGGCCTTCGTGCTGACGCTGGAGCAGGTGCCGCACGCAGTGGGCGCGGTTCTGGTCGAACTGTCCAAATCCCACGGCGTCTGGCTGTTCATGGTGCTGTCCATCATCATTCTGATCGTGATGGGCTCAGTGCTCGAAGGGGCTGCCGCGCTTATTATCTTTGGGCCGCTGCTGATGCCGGTTGCGGTCAATCTCGGCGTCGATCCACTCCACTTCGGCGTTGTTCTGGTCATCGCCATGGGCATCGGCCTGTTCGCGCCGCCGCTCGGGCTTGGCCTCTATGGCGCCTGCCTCATCGGCAAGGTGCCGATCGAGAGCACCGTCAAGCCCATGCTCGGCTATCTGAGCCTGCTGTTCGTATGCCTGTTGGTCATCGCCTTCGTGCCGGCTATCAGCACTTTCTTGCCCCGCGCATTCGGCTACTGATCCTGAAGGAAGCCGCATCATGCTGAAAATCCTGCTCACGCATTCCACCCAGATGCGGGAACAATATTACGGCGAGCGGGCGTTGGCCGGCCTCCGCGCGCTCGGCCAGGTCACGTTGCAGGAAGGCTGCGACGCGCTCGCCCCATCAGCGCTCATTGCCGCCGCGCGCGACGTGGATCTCATCGTCGCCGACCGCCTCACCACCGGGCCGGGCGAGATCTTCGCGGCCTTGCCGAACCTGAAGGCGTTCCTGCGCTGCGCGGTAGACATTCGCAACATCGATGTCGCCATCGCGTCGGCCCATGGCGTGCTGGTCACCCAGGCTGGCCCCGGCTTCGTGGCATCGGTCACGGAACTGGCGCTGGGCTATCTGGTCGATCTGTCACGCGGCATCTCCCGCGCCACGGCCGAATACCAGTCCGGCCACGCCGCCGAGGCACGCATGGGCCGGCAATTGGCGGGCAGCACGCTCGGCATCATCGGCTATGGCAGCATCGGCCGGAATCTGGCCCCCATCGCTGTGGCCATGGGCATGAACGTGCTGATCGCCGACCCCTACGCCACGGTCGACGATGCACGCCTCACCCACGTGCCGTTGGACAACCTGCTGTCCACCGCCGACTACGTGCTCTGCCTCGCGGTCGCCATCGATGCGACCGAGAACCTGATGAACGCAGCCGCCTTCGCGCGCATGAAGCCGCATGCCTGCTTCCTCAACCTCTCCCGCGGCAATCTGGTGGACGAGGACGCCCTGGCCGCCGCCCTCACCGAAGGACGCATCGCCGGTGCCGCCCTCGATGTCGGCCGCGCCACCGACCAGATGCCCTCCCCTGCCCTCACCCGGCTGCCCAACGTCATCGCCACCCCCCATATCGGCGGGCTGACACCGCCGGCCATCGAATTCCAGGCGCTCGACACTGTCAGCCAGGTTGCGGCGCTGGCACGGGGCGAGGTTCCGCACGGCGCGGTAAACGCCGCAAGCTGGACCCGGCGGCTGTGAACGCGCCCCGGCTGCTCGCACCCGACAATACCTGCGATTGCCACATCCACATCTACGACCATCAGAAACCCCTGGCGCCAAACGCAGCCGGCCCAGGACCTGCATGGGCCGATGTCCCCGGATATCGGAGCGTCCAGCGTACGCTCGGCCTGACGCGCAGCATCGTGGTGCAGCCCACCGCCTACG
This sequence comes from Acetobacteraceae bacterium, assembly GCA_040399685.1. Lineage (GTDB taxonomy): Bacteria > Pseudomonadota > Alphaproteobacteria > Acetobacterales > Acetobacteraceae > CAIQQQ01. The sequence continues at coordinate 97,287 of JBBART010000001.1, read as the reverse complement.
GGTTCGACAACAGCGCCACCACCGAGGCAATCGCAGCCCTGGGGCTTGCGACCACACGCGGCGTTGCCGTCATCGGCCCCGACACCAGCGACGCCGAATTGGAACGCCTGACCGCATTGGGCATCTGCGGCGCGCGCTGCCAGATGCTGCCGGGCGGCATTCTGCCCTGGGACGCCATCGAACAGATCGCTGACCGCGTGGCCACGTTCGGCTGGCACATTCAACTGCAAATGGATGGCCGCCTGCTTGCGGACCGCGAGCCCCTGCTGCGGCGCCTGCCCACCCCGCTGGTCATCGATCACGTCGGCAAGTTTCTCGAACCGGTCACCGTGGAGCATGACGGCTTCCGTACCCTGCTGCGCCTGCTCGACAGCGGCAGAACCTGGCTGAAACTCGCCGCTCCCTACGAGGTCTCACGCGCCGGGCCGCCGCTTTATGCCGATGTGGGCGCGCTGGCGATGGCTGCCGTGGCCACGGCGCCAGACCGAATGATCTGGGCCAGCAACTGGCCGCATGTGGCCGTGCAAACCCCGCCTGACGACGCCATGCTGCTCGACCTGCTGATCACCTGGGCGCCGGAGGAGGCCGTGCGCCACCGCATCCTCGTCGATAACCCACGTGCGCTCTACGGATTTTGAGCGTTACTTCCCGCCCACCCGGCACACCATCACGAGCGCTGTATTTGCTGCCACCGAAGCAAGTAAACCTGCAAACGCTAGATCAACGCTGACAAGACGACGCCCACGACCATCAAGATGATAACGGCCACCATCATGCCGGATGCCTCGCCACGCGCCTCGGATTCAATGATGAGCCGGCCGATGCCGTGTTCGGCGCCGATGAATTCCCCCACGATAACACCGATCAGGGCAAACGAGATGGCCGGCGTCAGCGAGGCGAAAACCCAGGCCATGGTGGACGGGATGACGACGCTGCGGGTGATCTTCCATTCGCTGGCGCCCAGCAGGCGGGCCGCATTGACGAAAGCCTCATCCACCGAACGCGCGCCGGCAAACGTGTTGTAGAACACCAGGAACACCACAACGATCCAGGATGTAACGATCTTGGAACTGTCGCCAATGCCAAATGCCAGCACAATGATCGGTGCGAGTGCGATGCGGGGGATGGAATTCACCGCGGTGATGAAAGGCTGGCAGATCGCACTCAAACGATCAGAACGGCCAAGTATCAAGCCCAGAACAAACCCGCTGGAAACACCGCTGATAAAGCCAAAGAAGGTGTTTTTGAGCGTGACCCATGTGGCAAACCACAAATTGTTGTCGAACTTCACCATGCAGCGGCCAAAATCACCGTTGCTCCACCCATTCCAAGCGCCGAGGCTGGTCTTGAAGCAGCCCAGCAGCAGAAACCCGCTCCAGATCTCCGATGGCTTGGAGATGAAATAAGGATCGAACAGATCTGGCACCAGGGCCGGGAAGACCGCGTGCACATCATAGCCCCACTGCCAGATCGCCAGAACGATGGCGCATATCAGAATCTGCCACATCACTGTGCCAGGATAACGACCCGTCATGGCGTGCGTCCCTTGATGAATTCTTCGCCCAACGAGTGCCAGACATGGGAGAACAGCTCGGCATAACGCGGTGTTTCCCGTAATGTCACCGCGTCGCGCGGCCGTGGCAGGTTGATCTCGAAGGACTCCTTGATCCGCCCGGGGCGGGCGGAAAACAGAATGATACGGTCCGCCAGCGTCAACGCCTCGCTGAGATCATGGGTGACGAACAAAACCGTCTGTTTTTCCCGCTCCCATATCTTCAACAACACATCATGCATATCCAGCTTGGTGTGCGTATCAAGTGCTCCGAACGGCTCGTCCATCAGCAGGATTTCCGGCTCCACCACCAGTGTTCGCATCAAGGCGGCCCGCTGGCGCATGCCGCCGGACAGGGATGACGGATAGGCGTCTGCAAAGCCGGACAAGCCTGCCTGCTGGATACAGGTCGCCACCCGCTCCGCCCGTTCGGCCTTGGAGACGCCGGAGAGTTCCAGGCCGTAACCGATATTCTCGGCAACCGTCCGCCACGGAAACAACGTGTCCCGCTGAAAGACATAACCCACCTCGCGGCGTGCCTTCTGATGAACAACCGGTTCACCATCGATGAGAATTGTGCCAGAGGTCGGCTTCAGCAATGTCGCAATCATGTTCAGCACGGTGCTCTTGCCGGAGCCTGACGGCCCGAGAAGCGCCACGAACTCCCCCTCTGCGATGGTAAACGAGACGTCTTTCACCGCCTCGATCACCCTAGAGCCAAGCAGAAACGATTTGTTGAGCGCACGCACGTCGACGCGGATCTGCCCTGGATTGCCTGCGCCGTCTGTCACTGTGCCAAGCTCTCTATTATATTTTTCAGTCAATATCGGCGTCATCCCGAACCCTTCGGATAAGCCAGCTTCGCCGCATGAATGAAGGTTGAATCGACGATATCCGCCATCGCGATCGGCTTGATGCCGGTCACTTCCCGAAACCACACCTTCGCGCCGCGCGCATAGCCGGCAGGTTCCACGACGCCGTTATAGTCAAACAACGGCTTCATCAGCGTAATATCGAAAATACTCGCATCTCGCGACGTGCCGCCAAGATAAGGCTCACTGGCACCAAACAGATCATCCACCGAATGACTCTGAATCCATTGCGTCGCACGCCACAGGGCGGTGACAAACGCCTGCATCTTCGGGCGGTCCTTATCAATCGCAGCTTGCAAACAGAAATGCGCGGTGGCGGGCACGGTGCCGCCGATATACTGATTCCAGTTGGCCTCGCTGGAGCCGTCGAACAACAGCCTGCCCCAGCCATGCTCCACGGCATGCTGCATGAGTGCCGAGGAATTCACCAACACATCGATCTGCTGCGTCTTCAGCGAGCCCAGCATGCTCTCAACATTGCCGACGCCAACCCACGTCACCTTATCGTCGAGCTTGAGCAGCTCCATGTAATAGGTGGCCCAAACATGATTGGTGCCGCCGAGCGACGAAACACCGATAATCGGCTTGTGCCCATCCGGCCGCTTGGACGCGGCGAATTGCGCCAGCGTTGTCACACCCGCCTCGGTCAGCCGGTTGTTCATCACGAACACTACACTGCTGTTGCGAATATCAACCGGCATCAGAATGCGCGCATTGCGGCCGTGATTGGACAATTGCATCGGGTGCGACATGTCGCCGATGCCGATATCGCCCTGCCCGGAGGCCACGATCTCGCGCATCTTCACGCCGCTGCCGCCCTGGATCAGCCGGCAATCCAAGCCAGCCTCCTTGAAGAAGCCCACCCGGTCGGCGACATACTGGGCCATATAGGCAACTTCGGCGGTTGGATAGATCACCCGCCCCGTCTTCATATCCGCGGCTCGCGCCTGCCTGAGCGCGAACGATGCCCCACCGGCGCCGATGACGGACATCATTGAACGTCTTGTCATGATCATTGCCATCGATCGCTCTCCCGGGCCGCCTGTTCTTGCCACTCGTTGCGGTGGCTTATCGTGTGCGCAGCGCCCGTCCGTCAGATCCGGGCAGTCTGTTCCAGACCGGCTTTCACTGTCTGGGAGAGGCGGGGCTTGCAACAGACGTCATTCGACAAGCGACCATCGCCCCTGACGACGGCAGGATATATTCCTCTCTGAATCAATCACTTGAGCCAGCCTCTTCGTGTGGTTTCAGCATCGGCGCACTGGCGGCTTGTTTCGATTTGAGCAGATGGTCCACCAGAAGCCGCGCCGCCGGCGGCAGGGAGGCACGGTCACGTACCGCAAGCATCAGGGTGCGATGCGCCCATGGCTCTTCCAGCGGAATACCCACCAGATCACCATTGCCCAGCCGCCCGTCGATGATTTCCTGCGGCACCACGCCGATCCCCATCTGCGCCTGAACCAGGCGGAACAAGGCATCAAAGCCACTCACCCGAATGCGCAGCTTCAACTGCCGGCCCAGATCGGCCGCCGCCTTGACGCAGATTGTATCAATCGAACTGCCCTTTTCGAGGCTGATGAACTCCTCATCGATCAGGTCACTGAACCGCAGGGTCTCGAATTTGGCCAACGCATGGGATGCCGGAATAAGGGCCACCAGACGGTCATGCCGATACGGAAATGTCTGGAGCATCGGGGCCAGGATGTTGCCGCCGTAAATGCCCAGATCGGCCCGGTTCTCGATCACCGCCTGGATGATCTGCGGGCTGATATTCTCCTCCAGATCCACCCGCACCAGAGGATGCGCCTGCAAAAACTGGCCAAGTTCGTCCGCAAGTGACTCCAAAATCGCCGATTTATTGACGAACAGCCGGATATGTCCCCGCGCGCCCTCGCGATATCCCATCAAATCCGTTTGCAACTGCGAGAGATTGCCCAGGATGGTGCGCGCATGGTCCAGCAGCGCAAATCCGGCGGATGTCGGCTCAATGCCTTTGGAGTGCCGGTAGAGCAGATCCACCTTCAGCATCTCCTCCATGTCCGAAATGCGACGGCTGACCGCTGACACGGCAATATGTTTTTTCTCCGCTGCCTTGGCGATGCTTTGTTCTTCGACGATTGCGACAAACAATTGCAGCGTGAGAATGTCGATGCGGATATTCAACAGCGCCCTCCCAATCTCGCGCTCTTGACCGGCGCTGTTGGCAGGCTACGCCCATGGCGCGGCGAACCGGAAGGGCTTTGTCAGCCCAACCGGTTGCCGCAGCCGAGGTCAGTCGTCAGGCATCATGTTCCAAAGCCGCCACGACGGCCTCGCCCATTTCGGTGGTGCCCACCTTGCGGGTGCCCGGCTGGTAGATATCCGCCGTGCGATAGCCTGCTGCCAGCACGGTGCGCACCGCCTTTTCAATGCGATCCGCTTCCTCTGGCCGGTTGAGCGAGTAGCGCAGCAACATCGCCGATGACAGGATCGAGGCCAGCGGGTTGGCGATGTCCTGTCCGGCAATATCGGGCGCCGAGCCATGCACCGGCTCGAACAACCCCAGCGTGCCATGCCCCATGGAGGCCGATGGCAGCATGCCGATCGATCCGGTCAGCATGGCGGCGGCATCCGATAGGATATCGCCGAACACGTTGCCGGTGACGATGACATCGAACTGGCGTGGATTGCGGATCAGCATCATCGCCGCCGCATCGATATAAAGATGGCTCAGTTCCACATCGGGATAATCCCGCCCAACCTCCATCACCACCTCGCGCCAAAGCTGCATCGTCTCCAACACATTGGCCTTGTCGACCGAGCACAGCTTGCCGCGCCGTTTGCGGGCGGTCTGAAAGCCGACATGGGCGATGCGGGCAATCTCATCCTCGCTGTAGCGCATGGTGTTGATGCCCACGCGCTTGCCGTCTTCGATATGAACACCGCGCGGTTCGCCGAAATACAGGTCACCGTTGAGTTCGCGCAGAATCATCATATCCACGCCCTTGACAATCTCCGGCCGCAGCGTGGAGGCGCCGATCAGCTCCGGAAACAGCACCGCCGGGCGGAAATTAGCAAACAGCGACAGCGTCTTGCGCAACTTCAGCAAGCCAGACCCTGGCCGCTTGGTGCGATCCGGAATTTCATCCGTCGGGCCACCGACCGAGCCGAACAGAATGGCGTCTGACGCACTGGCCAGCGCCAGCGTCTCCGGCGGCAACGGCACGCCTGCCGCCTCCACGCCGGCCTGGCCAATCGGCGCCTCCGTCATTTCCAGAGTGAACCGATTGCTGGAAATCGCCCGCAACACCTTCACCGATTGCTTGGTGACCTCTGGGCCGATGCCGTCGCCTGGCAGAACTGCAATCTTCATGATTCTCTCTCCTGGGTCAAAAATTCTCGCGGCCGTAGCGGTTCTCGAAGGCGAGGATGTCGTCGACCTGGGAGAGCGTGAAAGCCATCTCATCCACTCCGTTCAGCAGGCAGTGCTTGGCGAAAGGGTCGATGTCGAATGCGTGCGCACTTCCATCCGGAAGCGTGACGGTCTGCGTGGGCAGATCGATATGCACCTCCGCACCGGGGGAGGTCTGCAACTGCACCAGCAGATCCGCCACCACATCGGCGGGAAGAGCGACCGGCAGCATGCCGTTCTTGATGCAGTTGTTGCGGAAGATATCCCCAAAGCTAGGGGCGATGGCGGCGCGAAACCCATAGTCGTGCAGCGCCCACACCGCGTTCTCCCGCGATGACCCGCAGGCGAAATTCTTCTCGCCCACCACAATGCGGGCCGGCCTGAAGGCGTCGGTGTTGAGGGGGAAATCCGGCCGCTCCGATCCATCGGCGGCGAAGCGGATGTCACGAAACAGGCATTCCGCCAGCCCCAGTTCCCGGGCCCGGCTCAGAAACCGGGCCGGGATAATCTGGTCGGTGTCGAAATTCGGCTGCGCGATCGGCAGTGCGACCGCATCGAGACGGACAAACGGGGTCATGCCAACGCCTCCATCTGGCGCACGTCGGTCAGATGGCCGGTCACGGCGGCGGCGGCGGCCATTGCGGGGCTCATCAGGTGCGTGCGCGCCCCAGGCCCTTGCCGGCCGACAAAATTGCGGTTGGATGTGGAGGCGCAGCGTTGCCCGGGGGCGACGATTTCGCCGTTGGTGCCAAGGCAGGTGGAGCATCCTGCCTGCCGCCAGTCAAAGCCCGCCGCGATGAAGATCCGGTCCAGCCCCTCGGCCTCGGCCTGAAGCTTGATGAGGCCGCTGCCTGGCACCACCCAGGCGGTAATCCCGTCGGCCACCTTTCGGCCCGCCGCCACCGCCGCCGCCGCACGCAGATCCTCGATCCGGCTGTTGGTGCACGAGCCGATAAAAACCCGATCGATCGGCACGTCGGCCAAACGAGTTCCCGGCGTCAGCCCCATGTAATCGAGCGCACGACGCATGCCGTCGCGCCGTTCCGCGTCCATCTCCATCTCAGGATCGGGAATAATGCCGGAAATGGGCAGGGCGTTCTCCGGGCTGGTGCCCCAGGTCACCATCGGCTCGATTGCCGAACCATCCAAGGTTACCGAGCGATCGAACACCGCCCCCGGATCGCTCGGCAACTGCCGCCAGCGCGCCACCGCCGCCTCCCATTCGGCCCCTTTGGGCGCATACGGGCGACCGGCCAGATAGGCGAACGTCTTTTCATCCGGCGCCACCATACCCGCGCGGCCACCGGCCTCGATAGACATGTTGCACAGGGTCAGGCGCCCCTCCATCGACAGGCCGCGAATGGCGCTGCCGGTGTATTCAATGACGTGTTCCGTCGCCCCATCCGCACCGATATGCGCGATAATCGCCAAAATCACGTCCTTGGCGGTGACACTCGGCGACAGGGTGCCGTCGATCTCGATGCGGAAGGTCTTGGGCTTGCGTTGCCACAGGGTTTGGGTGGCCAGCACATGCGCCACCTCGCTGGACCCGATGCCGAACGCCAACGCGCCCACCGCCCCATGGGTGGAGGTATGGCTGTCGCCGCACACCAATATCTGACCAGGTTGGCTCAGGCCGGTCTCAGGCCCGACAACATGGACAATGCCCTGCTGCGGGTCGCCCAGTCCAAACAGCTTGATGCCCGCGGCCTCGGTGTTGGCTGTCAGCTGCTCCACCATGCCGCGACGCTCGGGATCCGGTATCTCCGACACCTCGCGGGTGTTGGTGAGCACGTAATGGTCTGGGGTGGCAAAGGTGCGTCCGGGCATCCGCACTTTGACGCCGCGATTGGCAAGATTCTGGAAAGCCGGTGCGGAACCGTCATGCACCAGATGGCAATCGACATAGAGCAGCGTCTGACCGTCCGGACGTTCCAGCACGCGATGGCGCGACCAGACTTTTTCGAACAACGTCCGTGGTGTTTGATCAGCCACCATCCCAAGCCCCCCAGCATCCGGCTCTCACTCGGCCGTGGGTGACATGCTTAACCGCAGTATTGGGCCAAAGGGCGTCGTATTTCAGCAGCGTGCCATCGCAAGTGGCGGCGTTACGCCGCGATGACTTGATCGGGCCACGCATCGGCGATCACACCGGCGCCGGTGTCGGCAAGTTTGCTCTTGATCCCGTTCATCAACAGGTCAACCGAATTGGCCGTGTCCAATACAAACTCGGACAGCATCCCGGTGTTCGCGGCAATCTGTGCCGCCTCACGCACTTCATGCGCCAGTGTGGAGACGGCGCCACCCATGTGTTCGAGGCTGCTGGAGACGCGCTCGCCGATACTCTCCTGTTCGGCCACAGCACGTCCAATCGATACGCTGGCCGCATCGACACTGGCGATCGTTCCCGACAACGCCTGCAGCGACTCAACGCTTTCACTCACCATTCTGGTCATTTCGGTGATTTTCTGACTGATGGTTTCGGTGGCCTCGGCGGTCTGGTGGGCAAGCTGCTTCACTTCGCCGGCCACGACCGCAAACCCCCTGCCGGCGTCTCCGGCCCGGGCTGCCTCAATGGTCGCATTCAACGCCAGCATGCGGGTCTGGCGTGCGATAAGGTCGATGATCTTCACCACGTCGGACACAGAGCGCGACAGATTCGCCATGGTCTCGACACAGCCGCGTGTGGTCGCCGCCTGGGCGATCGCTGCCTTGACGATCTCGATCGAGTGTTTGACGTCGGCCGCAATGACGTGAATCGATCCAGCCAGTTCAGTACCAAGCGCATTCAACGCGACAATGCCACCTTCTGCATCAACCGAGCGAAGCATGGCATTTTTGAAATGACCTTTGCCCTCCTCCGCCGCAATCGCCATCTCGCTCGCCATCGCTCGCATATCCTGGTTCTCGCTGAGAACCGCGCAGACGGAGGTGTTGACCTCATCGACAATCGACATGGGAAGCAGCCGCACCGATGTCTGGTTATCGTGTGTGACGTCGGAATGAAAGGGCGCGATTGTAGGCGCAATAACTGGTGCGATCGGGTGCGCCACCATCACGGGATCAACGCTGCGGCCCACCGTAAAGGCAACAAACACCGCACAGCCACTGACCACGCCGCCGAGCAGCCGCACGAAGACGGGTGTGTCGGGCAGTCCAAGGATGGCGATGCCACATAGCCCGCTGGCCAACGCCACTCCAGCCACAAGTCTGGGTGTGGCTGCCCAAGGAAGACGCCTCTCGGTCAGCATGATATTCACGCCGATGCTCCTTCGGGTTTGCACGCGGCTGGCAGCGTCTCAGTGGCTGCACAGAATTCGAACTGCAGGGCGACGGCCTCATGAGTCTTCCGCTGCGCGTCACAGACATACAACGCCTGCAGATCCTGGGGCGACAGCCGCAGGCCAGCGTCGGGTGCCGCATCAACCGCCAGTTGGCCAAGGGCGGCCACCACGCAGTCGGCCATTTGTCGCGTCAGGTCGTGCTGCTGGGACTGCAGAAACGCCAAGGCATCGAGCGCATCACTGACTTCAACCTCCGCCGCCACGGCTGCGGCGCATTGCGCATCAAGGGCAGAATCAGATCGCGAACATCGATGTCCGAGTTTCACCACCAATTCGGACAGGCGCGTCAGCAGGTCGCCCGTCTTCCACAGCAAATCGATCCCATCCGAGGTGTCGGCACGATCCCGGATCACCGCGACCTGCGCTGCCAGGACGGCACAGACTAGGCGTTCATTGGCGTCAGCGTTGGTCAGCATCGTCCAGTTCCTTGTCAGGCAGGCAAAATCTGCTTCAAAGTGGCCAGCAGGTCAGCCGGTTCGGTCGGCTTGATAAGCCAACCGGATGCCCCGGCGATCCGCGCCTCATCCCGCTTCATATTGCCGGCTTCAGTGGTCAGCACGAGGATGGGGGTGAACCGTGTGGCGGCGTTCTTCCGAGCCTCTTTGATGAAGGCGATGCCGTCCATGTTCGGCATATTGAGATCGGTCAGGATAACGGTGGGCTTCAGGCCCGCAGCCAACTTCCTGATGCCCTCACGGCCATCGACAGCGGTTTCGACCTCATATCCGGCTTTGGTGAGGATACGTGACAGGCTCATGACCATTGTGGCCGAGTCATCGAGAACCAGGATTGCGGGCATCGATCAGACCTCCGTCAGAAAATCGGTTTCGGGATCGGCGCAGCCGGTGCTCCCTGGCAGCCTTCCGGCCGGGACAAGACCAGGAAGCCAGCGTGCGAGGGCCCCATTCGCCGGCGTGCCGCAGGTCGGCAGGCCGGACGCCAGGATCACCTGCAAACAGGCCGTGTGCAGATGGGCGCAGCCGGTCCAGTCGATGCGCACAGCACCCGACTGAATCTCCTGCAACAGCGTCTCCGCCTCCTCGACGGCGCAGACGCCTTCAAGCATCACGGTCTCGTCGACGCGCCGGATGGTCATTGAATCAACTCCTTCAGGTCGAGGACGAGCAGCACCCTGCCGTCGCCCAGCAACGCCGTTCCGGCGTATCCGGCAATTTTCGCCAGCATGCCTTCGAGTGGCTTGAGAATAACCTCCATGCCTTCGCCGAAGGCTGAGATCCCAAGGCCGATGGTCTGGCCGTCAAGACGCACCACCAGCACGGCGATCTCATCGGGTGCGGCACCCACGGACGGGACGTCGAGCAACTCCGACAGATGGAGCAACGGCACCACGCGATCGCGCAGCACAAAGGCCTGCCTGCCCTTGATGGACACGATTTCGGTGCGTGGAACCTTCACGGTGCCGTGAATGAGGTCCATCGGAATGCCGAACAGGCGATCATCCAGCCCCACCGTCATCACCCGGCTGACCGCCATGCTGAGGGGCAGATTCAGGCGGACGGTGGTGCCAACACCCTTGGTGCTGGTCATCGAGATCCGCCCGCCCGCCTTCTCCACGGCGTTGCGAACCACATCCATGCCAACCCCACGACCGGAAACGTCCGAGACCGTTTCGGCGGTGGAAAAACCGGCCGCGAACACCAGCATGGTGGCTTCCTGGTCGGTGATGGTGGCAAGCCGCGCCTCATCCAACATGCCGCGCTCATAGGCCTTCCGCTTGATCACCTCCGGATCGATACCGCGACCGTCATCAACGATCTCCAACACCACCTGGTCGCCTTCGTGTCGCGCCAGAAGCTTGACCATGGCGGTGCCCGACTTGCCGCAGGCGGCGCGCTCGGCCGGGGTCTCAACCCCATGGTCGAGGCTGTTGCGCACCATGTGCAGCAGCGGATCGAACAGATTTTCAATGACGTTCTTATCGGCCTCGGTATCCTCACCCTGGATGACGAGATCGACCTCCTTGCCCAACTTGCGCGACAGGTCGCGGACCAGTCGGGGGAAGCGTTGAAAGACCTGACCAACCGGCATCATGCGCACCGACATCACAGCCGATTGCAGTTCCTGAGCGATGCGGTCAATGACGCCGTACTGGTCCTTGATCTCGCGCCCAAGATCGCGCACGCCGTAATGCATCTCCGCACGCCGGGCGAGAAATGGCAGGCTGTTCTTGGCAACCACAAGTTCGCCGATGAGGTTCATCAGCTGATCAACCTTCTCCTGGTCAACGCGCAGAGTGCGCTGCGGCAGCCGCTCGGTGGCGCTGGACTGACCGGGCTGGGCCACCGTGCGTCCCTCGTCCCGCGGGTGGTTCTCGACGAATTGAGGCTTGGACAAAGCCTCCAGTATGTCGGCGATCGCGACACGCAAAGGCGCTGCCTGCCCTGAGGAAAGCGCCTCGGCACAGGCAGCCTCAAGCACCGGCGCGACATCGAACCGCCTCGCTGACCGAAGCGCATTCGCCGCAACGCAGGCAGCCGCGCCGACCCGGCCATAGAACTCCTCGGCTGGCGCCTCCATGGTGAGAAGACTGATCTGATCCCGCAGCAGCGTCAGCACGACAGGCGGCAAGGCACGATCCGGCGCAGCGGGGGCGGCCAAGCCGAGCAGGGACGAGGCCCCAAGTTCGGTGATCGTGACCTGCTCGGGCACGTAACGGAACAGCGCATCAAGAGTGGGGCGATCCGCCGTCGACAGCGCATGAAAATCAAGATTCGCGTTGAACGGATCGAGATCGGTCAGCAGCGCCCAAGGGGCGCGCTGCGCGATGCCAAGCGCCTGCAGACCCGGGATCTGCATCGCAAGATGCAGCGGGTCCTCACCACGGAAAAAGCACCCTTCCTCTGGCTGATAGGAAATCAGCCGCAGTTGGCCTTCGCGTGCCGCACCTGAAGCTGCAATCAGGGCATAGCGGGAAAACCATCGCGCCAGATCAGCCAACGGGGCATACGCAGGCGGCTCCCCGCCGCTGTTTCCGGGCAGCGGTTCATCTGCCCGATGGCCATAGCGCGTCCGCAACTCGGCAACGAGGTCTCCAGCGATCGCCCCGGCGCCGTCTGGCAAGGCCGCGTGCTGATCGAGATCGTCGATCCACTGGCTGGCCTGGTCAAATATCTTGAGCGCAAGATCGGCAAGTTCCGGGGTGACCGAGATCTTGCGCTCGCGCACCGACTGGAAGATGTCCTCGAGCACATGCAAGATGCGGGTCAGCGGTTGCGCCTCGAACAGCCCGGATGATTTCTTGAGGGTATGAACCGAACGGAACAGGCGGTTGATCGCGTCTTCATCGCCGGGGTGGCGTTCCAACGCCATCAGGTCTTCGCCCGCATCGCGCAAAAGGTCGCGCGCCTCGAGGACGAACTGGACGAGCAATTCGTTCATGGGATGCTCCTGCCGAGCATCGCTGCAGCGTACAGGGACAGCTGTTCACGGGCAACCGGCTTGACGAGATAGGCATTCGCGCCGGCCTCAAGCGCGGCACGATGATCTGCGGCGGTGGCTTCAGTGGTCGTCATCATGGCCGGCACAGTGCGGGGGCCAGGCTCGCGGCGCAGCGCATGCAGGAAAGCGTAACCGTCCATGATCGGCATGTTCACATCGACGATAAACAGGTCAAACGGGGTCTGAACAGCCTTCTCCAGCCCCTCCAAACCGTTGAACGCCTCATCGACCTGATAACCCGCCGCTTCGAGGATCTGGTGGTAATACAGCCGGACCACCGTTGCGTCATCAATGACAAGGATGTGGGCCGGGGCGTTTCCGCCGGGCAGCACAGTCGGGTCTGGCATGTTTATGCTCACCGTGGACCTCCGCATTTTTGGTAGACGATCGCCTGTGGAAACTTCCTGATCGTGAACAGCGAGGAAATCCGACTCATGGATTCCGAATGTCCCAGGCAGATAAAGCCGCCTTGCTTGAGGCTGTCGTAGAACGACTCAACAGTCTGCCGGCGCGACACATCGTCGAAATAAATCAGCATATTGCGGCAGAAGATCACATCCAGGTTGGTAAAGCCGCGCATGGCATCAGGCTCGCTGGCGTTAACCCGGGTAAAGCGCACAGAATCCCGGACCGCGTCGACAAGACGAAAGCCGTCGGCCCCAGCCGGGACGAAGTAGCGCTGCACAAGAGCGCGATCCAGGCGATGCAGCGACCTGACATCGTAAACGCCGGCCTCGGCTGCGCGCAGAACGTTTGTATCGATGTCAGACGCAACGATCTCGATATCGTAATCGTCCACCTGCGGCCAGTTTTCCAGAAGGTAGATCGCAATCGAATAGGGCTCCTCACCGGTGGAGCAGGGCATCGACCATATACGAAGCCTATCCCCCTTGCGGCGGTCGGCGACGAGTTCGGGCAGGATTGACTTCGCCAGGCAATCAAGCTGGTGATCCTCCCGGTAAAAATGGGTCTCGTTGACTGTGAACAGATTGATCAGGCGCTCAATTTCATCGCTGGCATCGTGCCGCCGCAACAACTCAAAATATCGAATGAAGCTTCCGGCGTTGGATTTGACGATTCTTTCAATGAGGCGCTTGTCCACGTAATAGCGCTTGTTCTCTCCAAACATCATTCCAGTCCTGCGATAGAAAAATTCGCAGAACTTTTGATACTCTGATGCCGATATAACGATCATGTCGGAGGCCGGACGTTGGGACATCGCAAAGCTCATTCGGCAGTCTCGATCGCGGCATGGATGCGTGAGCACGCGACATCGACGGCAAAGACCAGGAACTCGTCGCTGGCGAAGCGAACACGCAGGGCTGCCAGCGCGAGAAGCAGGTCCTGTGTGCCGAGTTCGGTCACCACGTCGACGGCAGCGCCGCAGACATTCACATGCGGGTCGTTCTCCATGACGCGCAGCAGCCGGGGAATAGCCGTCGGGCCTGGCCATTGCCGCGTCACCTCTACGGCCAGCAGGCGGGTATCGGAGTCGCTGTCACCCAGCAGGGTGTCCAGAACCGGGACGGCATCATCGCGCATCTGCTTGAGGGCCTCCACAGCACCTCCACGCAAGCTGGCATCCTCACTGCGCAACAACCCGGCAACCAGGCCAGCGGTCTGCACGCCGCCGATCTTGACGAGACTTCCGAACAAAGCGTCACGAACGCCCTTGTCGTCTTCCTGCTCCAACCTGGCAACGAGGGCGAGGGCAGTGTCCGGATCTCGCGACAAGGTACGAGCGGCGTGGCGCCGCTGTGCCACATCGCCGTCCGTGAGCAAGGCCAGCAGCTGATCCGTCGGCTCCAACGGCGGCGGTGGCGGTGTAGTGGTGGTGGCCCTTACGAATGCCATGTCAGTTCACCCATTGATGCATTTGATCGGCAATCCGATCGACCGGCAGCACAAGGCTCGCGCCACCCAGCTTGACCAACTCACCTGGCATTCCCCAGACGATTGCGGTGTCCTCAGATTCAGCGATGGTACGGCCGCCACGGGCCTTTAGCTCCGCCATGGCCACAGCACCGTCATCGCCCATTCCGGTCAGCATGACGCCCATCAACCTTTTCGCGTCAACGTGCTCCAAGGCACTTGTCACGAGACGCTCAACGCTCGGATGCCAGAGATGCCTGCCCGAGGCCGGCATCGGGATCGCGGTCAGCACGCCGGCACGTTTTCCAAGCACAAGATCAGCATCGCCGCGGCCGACATAGACCGTGCCGGCACGCAACGGCATCGGTTGCGAGACCTCGACCACATCCAGATTCGAGATGCCGTCGATGCGATTGGCAAATACGTTGGTGAAGCTCTGCGGCATATGTTGGGCAACGAGGACGGGCCAGGGAAACCAGGCAGGAAGCCGGGGCACAATCGCCTCAAGTGCGCCCGGCCCTCCGGTCGATACGCCGATCAGGACAACCCCACGGATTGGCCCCATCGGCTTTGATGCCGCCCGCTGCAGAGACGCCGCCGCTGTGCGGGTGCCAAATTTCACCCGCTCCAGTAGTCCCTGGCTCTTGCGCAGCCTTGCCTTGGCGGCACAACGCACCTTGGCCACCAGCGCCGCACTGATCTTGTCGATATGCAGAGACACTGTGCCGTCCGGCTTGGCGATGAAATCGACAGCACCCAGCGCGAGGGCCTGCAACGTCACCTCGGCGCCTTGGCTGGTAAGTGACGAGACCATGACGACCGGCTTCGGGCACTCGACCATAATCCGGCTGAGACAGGTGATGCCGTCCATCTCCGGCATATTGACATCGAGCGTTATCACGTCCGGCGCCAAGGATTTGGCCATCGCCAACGCCTCGGCGCCGTTACGGGCAATGGAGACATCAAAATCGCCCTCGGCTTTGAATATCTCACTGAGATACTTCCGCATCAGGGCAGAATCGTCGGCGATCAACAACTTGAGCATGGCAGGGCGGTCCGCTTTGGGGAGGAACTACGCGGCGGCGGCGGTGACTTCGGCTATGGCGCCGACCTCGTGCCGTTCCAGCAGATGGTCAACGTCAATCAGCATGATCATCCGTCCCTGCCGCTCCAGATTGGCGACACGCGATATGAGATCGGTCTGCTTGTCAGACAGTGTCGGCATCGGGCCAATGGCGCTGCGTGGGATCTTGAGAACTTCCGAGACAGAATCAACGATGAAGCCAGTGCGCACACCCTCGATGGTGAACACCATGATCCGCTGGCGGTCGTTGCGCTCGATGTCATCAAGATCGAAGCGGGTTCGCTGGTCAACGACCGGCAACACCGAGCCACGCAGGTTGACGACGCCCTTGATGAAGGCCGGCGCCTTTGGCAGACGGGTCAGATGCTCCGGCACGCGGACGATCTCCTGCACCGCGCCGATCGGCACGCCGTATTCCTCCTGCGCGAGGCGGAAGACCACAAACTGTTCTTCCTCTTCGAGCGTGCCGGCACCGCGCACATTTTCCTGGGTCATGGCACCGTCCTCCTGTTCGCCAGCCTCGGCCACAGCAGCCGCGCGACGTACGGTTTCATTCTCAAACAGCGCCTCGGCGGACAGCACGGACACCAGCCGCTTGCCGGCGTTCAATCGACAGATTCCCTGGATATCGCCCCCCCCATCGCCGTCGCGCATCAACGGGGGCACCGGATCAAGCAGATTGCGATTGACCCGCAGGACCTCCTTGACCTGATCCATCACAATGCCCACCGACGTGTGATCGGGCAGCGGAACAACAACGATCTTGTTGCGCTCATCCAGCGGCACGGCCCCGAGACCGAACATCTCCCGAAGGCTCACCAATGGCAGCAGTCGGTTGCGCAGTGTCATCACGCCGAGCACATGGGAGTCAGTTTTCGGAACACGGTTGATGCGCTCTGGAACCTGGACGATCTCCTGCACGTTCTCGATTTCCAGGGCATATTCCTGCCCAGCCACCTCAAAACTCACCAGTTGCAGTTCATCGGTTATCTCGGCCGCGCGCTCGGCCTCGACTTCGGCGGCATTGGTGCGGACCTGCTCCGCACGACGGCCACCCGAGCCAAACTCGCTGTCGACGAGACGGATGGGGTCCAGGATCATGATCATGCCACGGCCATCGGTGGCCTTGATCATACCGCGCAACAAATCAGTGTTGATGGTGCCCTCGATCGAGCTGACATTCTCAATCTGATCAGGCTCCGCCGTCACCACCGCCGACATGCGGTCCACCACAAGACCCACCGGGATTCCCTGGTTGATCACCACCACGCGGGTGGCGTCATCATGAACCAGATCCGGATAGCGGAAGATCCGGCGCAGGCTGGTGATGGACATCACCGTGCCGCGCAGGTTCGCCAATCCAACCAGGCTTGCATGGCTGAGCGGCACCTGGACGATCTCAGGCATACGGATGATCTCCTGCACCTCAGCGAGCGGCACCGCAAAGATGCCGTCGTCGATCAGAAAGGTGACGTATTGGCGGGAGTCAGCGCCGAGCGATACGGAAGCGGGCAGCGGCGGCGTGTCGGCCGCGTCGGTTTGCATGTCCATGATCGTGCCCTTCCGGCTCAATCGCGCGAGTTCTGAAGCTCATCAGCCAAAGAGGCGACCTCCTCGACAGCGGCGGCCAGTTCTTCGGCGCCCTTGGACTGCTGGCGGGCAGCACCGGCCGCCTCATTGGCGCCCCTGTTGGCCTCATCGGCAGCCATGGCGATCTGCTGGGTGGCCTTCTGCGCCTCCTGTACGGCCACCAGAATAACCTCGCACCCCTTCAGAATTTCGCCGTTGGCATTCAGCACCACAGCCATGTCCTGCTCCACCGTGGCCAGGTTGGTGGTGATGGCCTTGTTCTTCTGGACTTCCTGCTCCGCCGCCAAGGCAATCTGCTCCAGGTCGCGACGCACGGCGACGATCTGGTCCTGGGTGGCTTTGACAAGATCCTTGATGCGGTCAGCATTCTCAGCCGACTCCCGCGCCAGGTTGCGGATGTCGGTCGAGACCACCATAAAGCCCTTGCCAAACTCGCCGGCCCGGGCGGCTTCGATCGAGCCGTTGATGGCCAGCATGTTGGTCTGGATCGAGACAGTGGTGATGGAGTCGACGATCTTGTCGATCCTGCGGCTGACCTGCTCCAGCGTGGTGATGAGCTGGGTGCTCTTGTTGGTTTCCTCAAGCGACTTGGAAACGCCCACGATGAGTTCGTCGACAGCCGCGCGGCTCGCCTTCACCAATTCAGAGATCGCGTTGCCGGCCTCAAGGCCCGCGGTTGCCCGCACCCGCGACAGCGTGGCACCCTTTTCGATCTGGCTGTTGCCCGCGCTGGATTGCTGGGCCGCTGCCGATGCCTGCTGGGAGCCTTTGCTGATCTGCTCGATTGCCTCCATAATCTGGGCAGCAGCGCCGCTGATCTCCTGCACGGCCGAGGACAACTGTTCCGCTGCGGACGCCATCTCCTCGGCACTCTTGGAGATGTCGGTGCTGTTCTTCAACTCATCGGCGAGAGTCGAAAGCTCCTCGGATGCGCTCTGACTTTGGTCGAGGGCCTGGGTCTGCTGGTCCACCGTCTTCAGCGCCGCATCACACGCGGCAGATTGTTCGGTGGCCGCGGTGGCAATCTGCTCGGAGCCTTTCTGGGCGTCCTTCACAGCAAGATCGGCCTGCTGGGCGGCGGTGGCAATTTCAGTACTGCCCGCCATGATCCCGACCATGTCGGTACGCGCCTTGGCAAGCTGGACGGTGACGATCTTGCCCTTCTCGACCTCGGCCCGCGCAGCAGCCGCGGCGCCGTTGATGCCGTCGGCGATGGTCTTCACTTCGCCCTGAATCTGACCAACAAGGTCCTGAATATCGCGGGCGCTCTTTTCGGACGTCTCCGCCAATGTGCGCACCTCATCGGCAACGACCGCGAAGCCCTTGCCGTGCTGGCCGGCCCGGGCGGCCTCGATCGCGGCATTGAGGGCAAGCAAGTTGGTCTGGTCGGCGATACGGGCAACCGCCTTGACGATCTCGCCAATATTGGCGGCCTGCTTCTCAAGTTCGACAACCATCTGGACAGAGGCAAGCTGGCGGTTGGCACCGGTTTCAATATTGGTGACGGATGCCGCGATCTGGGTGTTCAGATCGGCAAGAAGGCCCTGCAACGCCTCGGCCTTCTGACGTGAGAAATCGGCCTTCTCCTTGGCCTGAACGATACCAGAGGCGATGTTGGTCACGGCGGTCAGCGACAACTGCGCTGCGCTGGAAGCCTGCTCTGCCCCAGCGGCAATCAGCTCCATGGAGGTGCGCAACTCTTGCGCGGCGGCTGCTGTCTGGCTGATGCCCGAGGCCATCTGCGCGGTGGCTGCGGCGACGCGTTCGGCAATCTTTTGCTGGCGCGCGAAGGTGCGTGCGCGGCGGCGCTGGACATCGGCCTGCGCCGCGCCTCGGTCGCCGTTGTTTGCCGTTGGCGCGTGTTCCACGCGGGGTCCTGACGCAACCTGCGCCCGTTTCGCCAGTGCCATAATTTCCTCCAAATAATAGAAAAAAATTTCTTGAAATTCCGCCGACCCTGATATTTTCCAGTGTTCGAGGGAAAATCTTTCGCGTTAAGCCTGTTGACCTTCATAAGTTCCATTGATTAAAAAATTATTAACTGAGGATTTTTTATTTTAGGGCCGCGTGATTTTTTCGATTCAAAAACCACGGAAATATTTCACGAGAATACGATTATTTTAAAAATATCAGGTAAAACTTCTCGAATTCTAGGTCTCACCAAGACGGGATTTGCCACAGGTGGGCAGTCCAACCAGTCGAACACCTGCCCGCGTACGGCAACAATGCCATGCGACGGCAGTCACGATGACAAAATGAGCCTGCCGATGCAGCGCCGCCATGTCGAAGGGGAAAGCGAAGGCGGCGCTCACTGTCCTAAAGGGCGGGGCGCAACATCCACCCTGTGGATCGATCAGACCGCCAGTACGCTCCGACGGACACACCGAAAGCCGATATGCGTGGTGCCACTGTCAACCGCCTGCGGCTGACGCGCCGGTGGGCGGTAGCGCTGACAGTAATTCGGCGCGCAGAGATGCGAACCGCCCTTGATGACTTTGCGCGCGATGCGGTCGGCGGCACACTGCCCCGATGCCGCAGGCCCACAGCAGGATTTCACAATCCCCGAACCATGACGGGCGGACCATGGGTCGGCGGTCCATTCCCACACATTGCCGATCATATCGGACAGCCCATAGCCATTGTGCGGAAAGCTGCCAACCGGAGACGAACCAGCAAACCCTGACGATCCGTCGTTCTCGAACGGGAACATGCCAGACCAGATATTGGCCATCGGCATCCCGCCGGGCGTCAATGCATGGCCCCAGGCGAATTCAGCATCGCCCAGGCCGCCACGGGCTGCGTATTCCCACTCGGCCTCGGTCGGGAGCGCCTTGCCAGCCCATGCGGCATAGGCTGCGGCGTCGGCATGGGCCATCTGCACCACCGGGAGCGTCGGTTCGATGTCTACGTGAACACCATCAGGCCGGCGCCAGCAGGCGCCTGGCACAAAGCGCCACCAGTCGCCCCAGAAACGCATCGCATGGCGGCTTGCGGGGAGTGTGAAGACAACAGACCCCGCTTCCAGCAAGGCTGGCGCAGCGTCTGGATAATCCGCTGGGTCTGGCGGGATCTCGGCCACGGTGCGATGGCCTGTGGCGGCCACGAACGCGGCAAACGCTGCATTTGTCACCGGCGTGCGGTCGATCCAGAAACCGCCCACCTCCACCACATGCGCCGGCGCCTCCTCGGGGTAGTGCCGGTCGGACCCCATGCGGAACGCCCCGCCTGGAATCCAGACCATATCGTCGCCCTGCATCAGGTTCTGGTTCGACCCTGGAGTGCCTCGGTCCATCCCTGGGTCTTGAGGTCGCTACGGATCCGCCATTTCAGGATCTCGTTGATCAGTTCACGGCGCTTGGCCTCATGCGCTGGGTTGTCCCAAAGATTACGGATCTCCTGCGGGTCGGCAAGCATATCGAACAACTGGCCTTCGTCGCAATCGACGAAATGCACCAGCTTCCAATGATGATCGCGGATCATGGTCATGAACTCGGTGCCATGCAAAATCCGGTCACCGGCATGTTCGGCGAAGACATGCAGACGCGGTTCGATTGCCGCGTCCCGCAGATATGGCAGCAGCGAGCGCGCCTCCATCCAGCTTGGCGCGGTGAGCCCGGCCAGTTCCAGAACCGTGGGGCCAAAGTCAAACAACGAGACCAGATCATCCACCTTGCGGCCGGCCACCACGCGCCCAGCACCCCAGACAATCGCCGGCACCCGCACGCTCTGCTCGTACATCGTCCATTTCTGGCTGTGACCGTGATCGTTGAGACAGTCGCCGTGGTCAGAGGTGAAGACGATGACTGTGTCCTCAAGCACGCCACGCCGCTCTAACGCTTCGATCAACTTGCCGATCTGTGTGTCGATCATGGTCACGTTGGCGAAGTAGTGCTCCCGCTGGCGGCGCAGTTGCTGCTGCGTCGGGTTCTCCAGATGCACAACCGCGTCATGGTCGTGGGTCAGATGTTGCAGGCGCAGCTTCTTCAGCGCCGTCGGCTGGCTGTCGATATCGGCCTGATCAATGATCGCTTCAGGAAGATCCCTGTCGGCATAAAGGGCCAACGCATCCGGGGTTGGGTCGTACGGGGGGTGCGGCCCAGGAATGCCGATCTGCAGAAAGAACGGCTCGGTGCCCCGCCAGGTGTCAATCCAGTGGCTGGCGAGGTTGGGCACGAAATTATCGGAGTGCAGATCCTCGGGAATATCCCACACAAAGGCGCCCAGGCTGTCGCGGTAATCGCTGCGGCGGCGGTAAGTAATGCGGCTCGGCTTCTCGTGGCCGCGCGCCCAGATCGCCTTGTCCCAGTTGTCGAGGAAATATGGCAGTAACGGGTTGGCGCGGTCCTTGTTCTCGACCACATGGCGCTCATGGAAGCCAAAGGGCTCCTCGAACGGCGAGGTGTGCATCTTGCCAACATTGACGCAGCGATAGCCGCTGTCGGCAAGCTGGCGAACCCAGGTATGGGTCCACCGCTCGTCATTGCGAAACACGCCGTTGGTGTGCGGATACAGCCCGGTGAACAGGCTGGCCCGTGACGGCGCGCAGGATGGCGCCGTCACGAACATGCGGTTGAAGCACACGCCCTCCTGCACCAGACGGTCGAGATTGGGGGTCAGCATGTAATCGAACCCGGCGGCGGCCACCGTGTCGAAACGCTGCTGGTCCGTGATCACGAAGACGATGTTGGGGCGCTTTGGCTCAGTCATTCAACGAACTTTCTGTGGCGTGGGCGATGCTCAGGCGGCGACGAACAGCTTGCCTTCATAGAACTGGCTGGGCGGCAGCGGATTTGGCAGCGTGCCGAACTCCTTGAACATGTCGTTCAACCGGGCAAACCAGCCATCCACCGTGCCGTCATTGGTCTGCTGCACCAGTTCGGCGCTGGTCAGCAGCTTGACCGTCTTGGCCAGCGTGCGCACCGCGTCGATCGGGGCACCAAGGAATGCAGCCGACAATTCGATGGAGCGTTCGAAATTTGCCACGCGATAATCCATCGCCTTCTTGAGCACGCGTTGGAACTTGGTCACGAGTTCTGGGTCGGACTGCAAAATCTCGTTGCGCACCACAAAGGTGTTGGGGAATGACGTGCCTGGATAGAAATCCTGGTCCGCCGCCAGTTCCTTCAAATCAGGCACACGCTTCTTCAACACGTCCACCAGCGGGTACCACAGGCCGGCGGCGGCGATCTGCTTGGAGGCGAAGGCGGCCACGATGGTGCTGGGGTCCATCGGCACCACCTCGATATCGGCAATCCCCATGCCCGCCTTGGTCAACGCCAGGCGCAGGATCATCTCGCCGGATGTGCCCTGCGGCACGCCGACTTTTTTACCCTTGAGATCCTGCATCGAGCCGATCTCCGGCTGGGCGATCACCCGGTCGCTAAACGTCAGCAGATTGACGGCGATGACCTTGGTGCGTCCGCTGGCGGGCAACCACAGCGCTCCGGGGCCGATCGCGCCAAAATCGAGACTTCCAGCCCCCATCGCCTGAATCTGGATCGGGCCGTTGGTGAACACCTTCACATCCGGCACCAGGCCCTCGGCTTCCCACAGCTTCTGATCGGCTGCGATGGCGGGCAGGCTGGCGTTCTGATAGTCGGCGATATAGCCGAGCCGCACCGTTTTGGTGGCCGCCCGCGCAGAGCGTGTGGCGGTCAGCGCACCGGCGGTGCCGGCGGCTGTGGTCATCAGGGTTCGTCTGGTGATCATCTTGGAGTGTCCTGCCTGTTGCGGCTTGTTATTGTTAGGATTGCGGATGATAGACGGAACGCCAAACCCTGTTGCGCAGGGCGGCAAACGCCGGAGACAACCTGATCTCCTCGGTGCGCGGATATGGCAGATCAACCTGAATGATCTGGCTCAGCCGTCCTGGCCGTGCCGCCATCACCACAACGCGATTGGCGAGATAGACGGCTTCGTCCACATCATGCGTAATGAACATCACCGTCCGCCGCTCGTGGCTCCACGCTTCCAGCAGACGGTCCTGCAACTGCACGCGGGTCAGTGCGTCCAGCGCACCGAACGGCTCGTCCATCAGCAGCACCTTCGGATTGACCGCATAGGCGCGTGCGATGGCGCAACGCTGCTTCATGCCGCCCGAAAGGGTTTTGGGCAATGCATCGGCGAATTCACGCAGACCCACAAGCTGCATGAAATAATCTGACACTTCGCGCCGCTGCTTGGCCGGCATGCGCGCGATCTTGAGCCCGAATTCCACGTTCTCCCGCACCGTCAGCCACGGAAACAGGGCGTATTGTTGAAAGATGATGCCACGCTCCGGCCCGGGGCCGTGCACTTCGGCATTGTCGACCAAAATCCGGCCCGATGACGGCTGCATCAGCCCCGCCGCGATGTTCATGGCGGTGGATTTGCCACAGCCGGAGGGGCCCACAACGGTGATGAACTCGCCGTCCTCGATATCGAGCGACAGATGGTCCAGCGCCACCAGCGCCCCACGTTCGCCGAGAGCGAAATGGCAGGATACGTCCTGAAACGAGATCTTGGGGGTCATACGCGCTCCTGCCAGGACGTCAGTCGCCGCTCGACCGTCATCAACACGCGGTCCATCGTCAGCCCCAGAATGCCGATGGCGATCAGGCTGACGAAAATGCTCGGCAATTCGTAATAAAGCTGGGCCTGCTGCATCCGAAAGCCGAGCCCGGATTGCGCAGCGATCAATTCAGCCGCCACCACCGTGGCCCAGGCCGAGCCCAGCCCGATGCGGAAGCCCACCATGATGAACGGCAGCGAGGCCGGAATGATGACGCGCAGAAAGATAGTGCCGTCCCGCCCACCCAGCGCACGGGCCGCGTTGATCAGGGTTTTATCGACGCTGATCACGCCACCGTAAACGGCCACCACACTCGACAGGAACGCGGCCAGGAAGATGACGAACACTTTCGGCACCTCGCCGATGCCCATCGTCACGATCGCCAGCGGAATCACCGCCAAAGGCGGGATCATGCGGAAAAACTGAACATAGGGTTCAATCAGCCCGCGTGCCGCCGGATACCAGCCCATCAAAAAGCCAATTGGCACCGCCAGCGCCACGCCCATCACAAACCCGGTCAACACCCGCGCCAGGCTGGCCGCCATATCGGCCTCCAACTGGCCGCTGCGCAGCGATTCAATGGCCCGCACTCCCACCTCCCACGGCCCTGGCAATCCCACCAGGCCGCCCGAGGTGATCGCCGCCCAGGCCGCCAGCCCAAGCACAACGGACACAATGTTCAAGCAGAGCATGCGCCCTGGCAGAAAATGCCGGATGCGCAGCCGCGGCTCCTTGGCGGGCGGCTGCAGGAAGGCCGATGGCGCTCGGGCCTCTCCGGTCGTGGCCGTCATGCCCCACAGACCTGTGCCGGGCAGACGGCCATCACCGCGCCCACAAGACGCATTCCCAGTTCCACCACCGCACGGGAGTCGAGGATGAGCAAATAGCTGCCGATCATAATCGCGGCGATCACGAGCACTCTCATGGCCTCCGTTCGCTGACTGCTTCGATTGCCCGCCACACATCCACCCCTTTTCCGCCGTTTGTGCACGCGGCTGTCGCGCGCCGGCACAGTTGATTCAATGTCGAACCCGCAATGGCCGCAGGGCCGCTTCGTCGGGCGCGATGCCCAGGCCAGGCTCCTGCGAAAGCACCGCCCGCCCCTCGATGACATGGGCCAGCGTGCCGCAGGTCTGGGTGCGCAGCACATTCGGATTGGCGTCGATTTCCAACGCACCCCCTCCCCCGATGGCCGCCAAAAGATGGGCCGAGGCAAGCAGGCCCACGCCACCACCAAGCCAATGCGGACAAAAGGGCAGCCCGGCGGCCACAATGGCCCGCGCAACGCCCCGGTTGGCGGAAAACCCACCCCATTTCGCAATGTCCGGCTGCACCACGTCCAACGCGCCCGAACGGATGGCCGCATCGAATCCGACATTCCCCGCCACGTTTTCCCCAGCCGCCAGCGGGGTCTTCAGATGCCCGGCCAAAATCCGCCATTCCGACCAAGGGCGATCCGCCCGCAGCGGCTCTTCCAGCCACCGCAAGCCAAAACGCTCCAGCAGCGGGGCCTGTGCGATCGCCTGCTCCAGATCCCAGGCCTGATTGGCATCGACCATCAGGCCCACATCGTCGCCCAATTCTGACCGCAACGCGGCAAGATTGGCGGCGTCGCGTTCGGCGCCGAACCCGATCTTCAACTTGAAGGCGCGATGCCCCTCGGCATATCGCGCCGCCGCCAAACGCGCCGGCGCGTCCGGATTGAGGCCACTTGCATACACCGCCACCTCTGGCGCCACGCCGCCAAGCAGGCGCCACAACGGCTTGCCGACACGACGCGCCGTCAAATCCCAAAGGGCGATATCGATTCCGGCGATGCACTGCGCAAACGGCCCGGCCTCGCCCGATTGCAGGGCCAGCACGGCGGTCTGGTCCGAAAGCCAGACGAACACCTGCGTCGGATCGTCAAACCGACGCCCTTCAACCAGGCCGGCCAGCACCTGATCCACCAGCCGCGCGCGATGCTCAGGCCCAACGGTGGGGAAATTGCACCAGATCTCGCCCCAGCCCACCGCGCCGTCCTGGTCCTCGGCCCGCACCAGCACCATCGGCCGGTCCCGCATGATGCCGAACGAGGTGACAACCGGAACGTCGATCGGCGCCCGGTAGACCGACGCCCGCAGCGACATGATCCTGAGCCCGCCCGCCACGTCGCCCCATCCGGTCATGGCACCAGATTCATCTCAAGCTGCACGAGATCGCCGCGATACGTCACTTCGCCCAGATAGATCACCGTGCCGTCCGGGCTGCGAAACACGCGGCGCACATGGGCCACCGGCGCGTTGATGGGAATACCGAGACGGGCAGCCGTTTCAGGGTCAGCGACACCGATGGTCAGCGTTTGGTGGGCATGGGCGATCTTGACGTCTGGCAGGCTCGTCAGGATCGGGATCATCACCTCGCGGCGAAACCGCTCAGGCGCCAGCCGAAAGATCCGCTCGTCCAGATGGATGGAAATCACGCAATAGGCCGTGCCCTGTCGCAGGTGAACGCGGCGCATGAAAATGTAATCGGGGGCGGCAATGCCGTCCTTGTCGCTCAACCGCGGCGTCGCGGCGCTCTCGGCCACGTTGAGCAGTTGCGGCTCGTCCCCCTGCAACATGGTGACGAGGGATTGCAGCGTGGTCTGCACATTCAGCCGATGCTCAACGCCCGGCCTGGCGGTGACGAAGGTGCCCTTGCCCTGCTTGGACGACACCAACCCATCGGCCTCCAGCAACGTGATGGCCTGGCGCACCGTGACCCGCGCCACGGTGAATTCCCGTGTCAGCGCGTCATGCGACGGCAGTTGATCCCCGGTTTTCCATTCGCCACGCGCAATCCGATGACGCAGCGCCTCGGCCAGTTGGGCATAGAGCGGAAGCGGGTTGATATCGGACAACATGGAAATGCAACACACCCGTATAACTGGTCATCCTAAACTTAGGACAAGCGGATGTGTGGTGCAACCCAGCATATTCGGTCTGACGCGCAGCGGTATTGGAGGGAGGTATGCTTGACCCCACCCTGAGCCGTCTGGCCCAGGGTGCCGCCATCGAGATCGGACTGGGTCGTGTGCGTTGCCGTCACGTCATGACGCCAGCTCAGTCAGCCCGCTGTGATCAGGCTTCCCATGGGATGCACGGGTCGGCTCTCGCAACCCGCCATGACCTTCAGTTGCGCCCAGATATCATAACCACGGCACCAAACGCGCGGGGGCGATTGGCCGCTACGCCGCCTTCAGCGCGGCGCGTTGCAGGCGTGCAATCACGAAATCAGTGTCCATCACGTCGCCGAACGTGAGGTAGAAGGCCCGCAGCGAGGCCTCATGTTCCTCCATGTTCGCAGCCGCGTTGGCATCCGTGACCATGATGGTTTTGAAGTTGGTCATCATCGCATCCCGCGCCGAGGATTCGCAGCACACATTGGTGACGGTGCCGGTGATCAGGACGGTGTCGAAGCCGCGGGCGCGCAGCCGGTCCGGCAGTTCGGACGCGCCGGGCAGGAAGGCGCTGAAGCGGTATTTCTGGATGATCTCGTCTTCCGGTTCCAACACCAGCGCCGGCCACAGCGCATGGCCCTCGGTGCCTTCCGACATCGAGGCGCTGCGCTTGCGGCGGCCTTCTGGTGTGGACATCTCGTGCATCACAGACCACTCGGTCAGGCAGGCCTCGTCATGCGTGTTCTTGATCCAGAACACGCCGCCGCCCGCTTGTCGCACGGCGGTGGCCAGGCGGTTGACGTTCGGCACGATATCGATCGCCATCGGGCAGACGGCGTGGCCCACCCGTTCGTCCATGAAGCCGTTCTGCAAATCCACCACGATCAGCGCCGTGCGCGCCGGGTTCAGATCCGCGAACGGATGCAGCGTGCCGCGCCGGGCGAGCACGCGGGCGGCAACGCTGTCAGACACTTCGAACCAGTTCATTGTCATACTCCTTGAAAGAGACCCGATCAGGCGCGCCAGCAGCGTACGGTGCGGTCCGGCGCCGGATGGGTGGCGGGCGGAAACGCATCGCGGCACATTGTTTCGGCATTGGCGCAGCGCGGGCCAAAGCTGCACCCCTGCGGCAGCCGGCGCAGATCCGGCGGGCTGCCGGCAATGGCGTTGATGTCATGCGCGCGGTCCTGGCCGTGCACGGTGGAGGCCAGAAGCCCCTGGGTGTAGGGGTGGCGCGGATCGGACAGGATCTGCGCCACCGGCCCCTCCTCCACGATGCGGCCGGCATACATCACGGCGATGCGGTCCGCGATCTCGGCGGCAACGCCCAGATCATGCGTGACGAAGATGGTACCCATCCCCATGTCCTGCTGAAGTCGGCGCAGCAGAATGAGAACCTGAATCTGCACCGTGGCATCCAGCGCCGTGGTCGGCTCATCCGCCAGCAGCAGCTTCGGGCCGCAGGACAGCGCCATGGCAATCATCGCGCGCTGGCGCAGACCGCCGGACAGCTCGTGCGGATAGGCATCCAGCCGACGCTCGGGCGACGGGATCTTGACCAGTTCAAACAGTTCCAACGCCCGGGCGCGGGCATCGGCGTAGCTGCCGCCCCGATGGTGGCGCACCGTCTCCACAATCTGGGCACAGACGGTGTAGACAGGATCAAGCGCCGTCATCGGCTCCTGAAAGATCATCGACACCAGGCCACCGCGCAGGCTGCGCAGCCGCTTCTTGTCCATCGCCAGCACATCCTCGCCAGCCACCTTGATGGCACCGCTGATCTTGGTGCGTCCTTCCGGCAGCAACCGCATCAGCGCCCGCAGCGTGACGCTTTTGCCCGAGCCAGATTCGCCGAGGATGCACAGCACCTCCCCCGGTTTCACCGTGAACGACACGCCGTTGACCGCATGCACTGTGGCATCGCGGCTGACGAAGCGGACCATCAGGTCCTCAACCTCCACCAGCGGCGTGGTGGCACTGCCGGCCGAGGAAGCGGGGAACATTGCACCGTCCATGTCAGGCAGTCCCATGCTGGCCGGCGCGGCTGTGGCCGGATGCCGGATCGTGAAGATGACAGGCGGCCACATGGCTTTCGCGATCCAGCCAGGCCGACAGGGCCGGCATCTGCTCGGCGCACACCGCCTCGGCATGGGCGCAGCGCGTGCGGAACCGGCAGCCGGATGGCGGGTCGATCGGGCTTGGCGGATCGCCGGTGATCGGCGGTTCCTCGATCCGCCGCGCCGGGTCCATCGAGGAGCGGGAGCCGAGGAGGGCGATGGTGTAGGGATGCAGCGGGCGTGTGAAGATTTCGTCCACCGGACCGAGTTCGACGACCTGGCCCAGATACATCACCAGCACGCGGTCGCTGATATACTGCACCACGTTCAGATCGTGGCTGATGAACAGGTAGGTGAGGTTGAACGTGCGGCGCAGCGCCCGCAGCAGGTTCAGCACCTGCGCCTCGACCGATTTGTCGAGCGCGGACACCGCTTCATCCAGGATCACCATGCGCGGGCTGACGGCCAGCGCGCGGGCGATGTTGACGCGCTGCTTCTGGCCGCCGGACAGTTCATGCGGGTAGCGCGGCCCGAACATATCCGGGTTGAGCCCCACCTTCAGCAGCATGTCCCGCGCCACCTTGCGGGCATCGGATTGGGCGCGGCCATGCACCAGCGGGCCGAACGCCACTGAATCCCGGATGGGCATGCGCGGGTTGAGCGAGGACGCGCTGTCCTGGAACACCATCTGCATCTGCCGGCGCAGATTGGCGATGGTGATGCCGTCGGGTGCTTCCACACCTTCGCCGTCGAAGATCAACTCGCCGGAATCGGTGCGGATCAGATGCATCAGCAGACGGGCCAGGGTGGATTTACCGCAGCCTGATTCCCCCACCACGCCAAGCGTCTCGCCCTTGAAGACGCTGAACGACACGCCATCCACCGCCCGGATCTTGCCCTCGCCCGAGCCTTTATGACCGGCCACGCGGAAATGCTTGACCAGATCACGTGCGATCAAAAGTGGTTGGGCCGCCCCACCCCGGTCCTCGGGCGCCAGAACGTCGCTCACAGCCGCACATCCATGGCGCCGCGAATGCCGTCGCTGACCAGATTGAAGCACACGGATGTGATGAAGATGGCCGCCCCAGGCAGCGCGCAGATGATCGGGTTGACGTAGAGCGATTGGCGCACGGTGGACAACATCAGCCCCCAGTCAGCCTCCGGCGGCTTCACGCCAAGGCCGAGAAAGGACAGCCCGGAGCCGAGCAGAATGGACACGCTGACGAGGCTGGACGCATAGATGAAGACAGGGCCTAAAACATTGCCCAGCACGTGATGGCGAATGATCATGAACGTGCCGGCCCCGGTGGCGCGCGCCGCCTCGATGAAATCCAGCGAGCGCACCTGCGATGTGGTGGTCTCGGCGATGCGGCACATGGCGGGGGTGAACACCATGCTGAGCGCGATCATGCCGTTCAACATGCCGCCGCCCATGGCGCCTGAAATGGCCACCGCCAGCAGCACCGAGGGGAACGCGTAGAACACGTCCATCGTGCGCATGATGACCGTGTTGACCCGCCGCCCACCGAAGCCTGCGATCACGCCGAGCGACCCACCGATGATGGTGGCGATCAGCACGGGCACAGTGCCTGTCAGCAAGGATGACCGCGCGCCGTAGATGAGACGCGTCAAAAGATCCCGCCCCAGTTCGTCGGTCCCGAGCAGGTGGCCGCGCCAGCCGAACGGCTTCAGGCGGCCGGCGATGCTTTCCTTGTAGGGATCGAACGGGGCCACCAGCGGGGCAAACACGGCCACTCCCACGATCAGCAGCAACACCAGGCCAAAGATCAGTGTGGCCTTGTCGCGCCCCAGGCGGCGCAGAACCGAGCCCCAGTAGCCGCGCACCTGGGTTTCCTGTGTGGTTTCGGTGGGCCAGAGATTGGAGTCCGGCATGCCAGCAACTGTGGTGCTCATGATGGGCCCTCCTTCACGTGCGACGGATACGGGGGTCGATGGCGGCCTGCAGCAGATCCACCACCAGATTGGCGGCCACGAACACCATGGCCAGCATCAGGATGGCACCCTGCAGAACCGGAATGTCGCGGTTGATGATGGCCTTGCTGAGCAGGAAGCCGCTGCCCGGCCAGGTGAACACCGTCTCCACCAGGATGGAGCCGCCCATCAGATAGCCGAATTGCAGGCCCATCACGGCCAGCACCGGCGGCATAGCGTTCTTCAACACGTGGCGAATGATGGCGAATTCACCCAGACCTTTGGCGCGCAGCGTGATGACGAAATCCTGCCCGCGCACCTCGGCCACCGCGGCGCGTGTGCTGCGGGCCAGAATGCCGACCGGCACCAGCGACAGCGTGATCACCGGCAGAATCAGGAACTTCGCGTCGTTCCAGTCAAAGATGCTGAAGGCGGCAGAGCCTTTCAGCCCCATGCCGGTGGCGGGCAACACCATCAATTCCACCGAGAAGATGATGACCAGCACGATGCCCACCCAGTAGTTCGGCAGGCTGACGCCCATCACCGCCGAGCCGGTGACCACACGATCCAGCCAGGTGCCGGGAAAACAGCCGGCGATGGCGCCCATGGTGTAGCCGATGACGAACGAGAGCGGGATGGCGAAGCTGGTGAGCATGACGGTGTTGGCCAGAGACCCCAGCACCTCGGCCGTGACGGGCCGGCGGGTGGCGATGGAGACGCCGAAATCACCCTGCACCACATGCCACAGCCACAGCAGGAACTGGACGGGGATCGGCCGGTCAAAACCGTATTCATGCTTGATCAGGGCGATGGTGTCGGCCGTGGCGTCCGCCGGCAGGATCGTCTGCAACGGATCGCCAGGGGCGAGATAGACCAGGGAGAAACACACCACCGACACGCCAAGCGCGATGGGAATAGCATAGACCAGACGACGCAGGATGATGCCGAACATGTGGGTCTCCCTGGTGTTTCGCTAAGGACTGACGGTGATGGGGGTGAGGTCCTGGAACCAGCTTTGCGCCTGCACGAAGCCCTTCAGCTTCGGCGACAGCGCGCGGGGGTTCACGTCATGCGCCACCCAAATCATCACAGCCTGGTCGTTCATGCGTTCGTTCAGGCCCTTGATGAGAGCGAGACGTTTGCCTTCGTCGAACTCTGCGCTGATGTCGGACACCAGCTTCTCGACGACAGGGTCTTCGTAATGGCCCCAGTTGCCGCCAGCGGGGCTCCACTGCGATCGCGCAACATGCCGGATCAACGCATAGAACGGGTCCATCGCCGCACGGCTGATCTTGATGCCGTGGATCTTGGGAAATTTGTCCGGCCCGCCGCGCCCGACATCGAGCAAGGCGTTCCAGTCCATCACTTCGAAGTTCACCTTGAAGCCCACCGCCTCAAGCTGAGATTTGACCAGCTCGTTCATCGGCAGCGGCTGCATCTGGCCGGAACCGGAGGTGGAAATCGCCAGCGTGATGTTGCACGGATAGCAATTGGCCTCCTTCAGCAACGCAGTTGCTTTGGCAGCGTCAAATTTATACAGCACCGGATTGCCGAAAAACGGCGTGCTGGGCGGGATGGTGGAATAACCTTCCTCCATCAGGCCGTTCAGCATCTCCTTCACATCGGGCCGGTTGATGGCGTAGTTGGCCGCACGCCGCACGCGCACATCGGTGAACGGGCCTGAGACAAAGTTGAGCTGATAGGCCCAGTTATGCGGATAGGTGTTGGTGAGCACGCTCATGCCAGCGGATTTGAGGCGGGCCATCGAATCTGGCGGCGGCGCCTCGATGAAGTTCACCTGGCCGGACAACAGGGCCGCCACGCGGGTTGAGGCTTCGGGCATCGGCACCAGAACCAGGCGATCTTGCTTGGGCCGGCGGGCGACGTCCCAGTATTCGGTGTTGGGCACGAACTCCATCCGCTCATGCGGAACGGATTTGGCAAAGCGATACGGGCCGGTGCCGGAAGGCTGGTTTGCGTAGGCATTCCAGTCGTATTTTACCGCCTCTGCCCGGCATTTGCTGATCATCGGAATCAGACTGAGCGGATACGGAAACAGCGAATCTGGTGTCTTGGTCTCGATGGCCACCGTGTAGGCGTCAATCTTCTCAGCGCTGGCGTAGCTCGTGAGATAGGGGCGTGCGAGGGCGAACTGGAAGGTCTCGAACTGCGGCACGGTTTTGTCGGTGTAGCGTTGCAGGTTCCACACCACGTCATCGGCGGTAAAGGCGCAGCCGTCGTGGAATTTCACGCCTTCGCGCAGCTTGAAGATCCAACGTTTGTTGTTGGCCGGATCGATGCTCCATGAGGTGGCGAGGCCGGGCACGAGGGCTGCGGCCTTGTCGGATTTCGATAGGTCCCAACTGGTCAGCGCATCGTAAAGGCTGAGGCCCACAAAGCGATATCCCTCGAACCCCTGGTCTGGCACGCCTGTGGTGATGGGAAGATCATCAGCCGTCATGGCCACCGTGATGGTGCTCTCGGCACGTGCGGCACCAGCGGCCATCAGGGCCACGGCGGCGATGGCGGGCAAGAGGCGGCGCATCATGGGGTCACCGAGATGGCGGTGAGATCCTGATACCAGGACTGGGCCTGCACAAAACCCTTCAGCTTCGGTGACAGCGCGCGTGGATTCACGTCGTGGACAACATAGATCATCATTGCTTGCTCATTCTCATATTCATGGAGACGGGTGAGGAGCTTCATACGCGTGCCGGCATCGAATTCGTTGAAGATCTGATCGACCAACGTGTCGCTGACAGGGTCTTGCCAGTGGCCCCAGTTCGATCCACCGGGAGACCAGTAGGCACGGCCCACCGGCTTGACGATGGCGGTGATCGGGTCTTGCAACAGGCGGGAGATGTTGTAGCCTGGCAGGTCAGGGTATTTCGGCACGCCAGAGCGGCTGATTTCGAGCAGGCTGTTCCAGTCCATCACGTCGAACGTGACCTGAAATCCGGCTTCGTCGAGCTGGCTTTTCACCAGTTCGTTCATCGGCAACACCTGCATCTGGCCGGAGCCGGAGGTGGAGATGGCGAAGCGAACCTTGCAGGGCAGGCAACCGGCTTCCTTCAGCAGGGCGCGGGCTTTCTTGGGGTCGAATTCGTATTTGACCGGGTTGCCGTAATACGGCATTCCGGGCGGCACCTGGGCATATCCCTCGATGGCGTAACCACCGAGAAGTTCAACCACATCGGCCCGGTTGATGGCGTGATTGGCGGCCTTGCGGACGCGAATATCGGTGAACGGGCCTTTCTCGTAGTTGAGGCTGTAGACCCAGTTATGCGGGTAGGTATTGGTCACGATCTGCATGCCCGCCGACTTCAGGCGGGGAATACTGTCCGGCGACGGCGCCTCAATAAAATTCACCTGGCCGTTCAGAAGGGCAGCAGTGCGGGTGGACGCCTCGGGCATCGGCAGCAACACAAGCCGATCGTTCTTCGGAATGCGCGACTTGTCCCAGTAATCGGCATTGGGCACAAGTTCGAGCCGCTCATGCGCCACCATGCTGTCAAAGCGATACGGACCTGTGCCCGAGGGCGCGAAAGCGTAGGCGTTCCAATCGTATTTCAACGCCTCGGCCCGGCATCGGCTGATCATCGGCACATAGGCCATGTCGTAAGGGAACATCGAGGCGACCAGCTTGGTGGTGATGGCCACCGTGCGGTCGTCGATCTTCTCCACACCTTCGTAGAGCGTCATATAGGTGCGCGAGAGGGCAAATTGTTGCGTGTAATACTGCAGTTTTGTGCGATCATTGAGACGCTCCAAGTTCCACACTACGTCATCGGCAGTGAAGGCGCAGCCATCGTGGAATTTCACACCGTCCCGCAGGGTGAATATCCAGCGCTTCTGGTTGGCGGGATCAATCTTCCATGACGTGGCGAGGCCGGGCTTGATGTCGCTGGGCTTGTCGCTGCTGGAAAGATCCCAGTTGATCAAAGCATCGTAGAGATTCCAGCCAACGAAGCGAAATCCTTCGGCTCCTTGGTCAGGCTGGCCGGTGGTCAGCGGAATGTCCCCCGCGGTCATGGCCACCGTCACCGTGCCGCCTGCAACGGCAACGGTGCTGGTCAGGCCAAGCAGTGCGCCAAATGCCAAGGCGCCGACATATCGGGTGAAAACGGTCCGCTTCGGCATACACGCCTCCTAGGTCGTCACATGGGAGACATGAGCAACATGCATGCCAACAGGATTCGCAGGCAGGTTCAGTGCATATTCCAGGTTCAGCTCAAAATTTGTGCATAAATTTTGTTTTGCGCCCGTAAAAATGGCGCCTACAGAAAAACCGATAAAATCCGCCTCTCATTCATGCATAAGCTCTGACTTATTTACGGAACGTTCGACGTATGCCTTTAATTTCACCTCTCAAGCTCATGCTTTGCAGCGATTGGCACAAAATATGCACAACCCAAATCCAACCGCACACAGGAGATGCCGGTGACGAAAACATCGCGTGACGATTTTGAAGCACTGGTGCGTCGTGCCGGCGTGTCGCTCTCGCCCGAACAAATCACCCAAATTCACACCGGCTGGGGCTTTGTCGAACCGATGCTGGAACGCATCCGCACCCATGGCCGCGATCGTCCGGCCGAGCCCGCACATGTGTTTCGCCCTGAAATCTATGTGACCGAGGCCTGATCATGAACACCCCCACCATCGCCGAGGCCGCCCAACTTCTAGCGACCCGCAAAATCTCACCCGTGGAACTGACGCAGCATTGCCTTGAGCGGATCAACGCGCTGAACGGCACATTGAACGCCTTCATCACCATCACCGCCGAGCGCGCCATGGAAGATGCCAAGGCCGCCGAGGCCCGGCTGATGGCGGGCACATCGCGCGGCAAACTGGACGGCATTCCCATCGCTCACAAGGACATCTACGCCACGCGCGGCATCGCCACGACAGCGCATTCCAAGTTGCTGAAGGGCTGGGTGCCGACCGAGAACGCCACCACCGTGCGCACGCTGGCCGAGGCCGGCACGGTGATGCTGGGCAAACTGTCCACCCATGAATTCGCCTTTGGCGGGCCATCGTTCGACCTGCCCTGGCCGCCGGCACGCAATCCGTGGAACCCCGACCACTTCACCGCCGGCTCCTCCAGCGGCACCGGCGCTGCGGTGGCGGCGGGAATGATCCTGGGTGGAACTGGATCGGATACCGGCGGCTCCATCCGTGGCCCCGCGTCGCTGTGCGGCGTTGCCGGTCTGAAACCCACCTACGGCCTGTGCCCGCGCACCGGCATTCTGCCGCTGGCGTTTTCGCTGGACCACGCAGGGCCGATGGCCTGGACGGTGGAAGATGTTGCCCTGCTGTTGCAGGACATGGCGGGATACGACGCCGCCGATCCCGGCAGCGCCAACCGGCCCGTTCCCGATTTCAGCGCGAAACTTGGCCAAAGCGTGAAAGGCGTGCGCATCGGCGTGGTGCGGCATTGGCACGAAACCGACGCCAAGGTGTCGCCAGCCGTGCAAAAAGGTATCGATGGCGCGCTGGCCGCCTGGAAAGACCAGGGCGCCGAGATCGTGGAGATCGTGCTGCCATCATTGTTCGAGTGTCAGGCAGCGAACTTCGTGATCATCACCTCCGAGGGGTTCGCGGTGCACGAGCCTTGGATGCGCACCCGCTTCAACGATTACGGCGAATTGCTGCGCGACCGGATGGTGTTCGGCGGGCTGATGTCGAGTGCTGACTATGTGCAGGCCTTGCGCCGCCGGCGCGAACTCTGCGCCATCACCGCCGCAGCCACCAAGGATGTGGATATTCTGGTGACAGCCGGCGCCCCCGCCGAGGCGCCGCGCATCGACGAAGTACCCAAATGGGGCAATCTGGCAAACCCCGGCTTCACCAACCCGTTCAACATCACCGGCTGGCCGGCGATGTGCGTCTGTTCCGGCTATGGCGTGGGCGGGCTGCCGGTGGCCATTCAGATCGCCGCCAAGCCGTTTCAGGAACAATTGCTGTTGCAGGTGGCGCATGCGTTCGAACAGGCGACAGATTTCCGCAGCCAGCGGCCCACGCTGGCCACGGTGCCAGTCGCGCTCAGCAAGGGCCTGGCGGACTATGGACTGTCGCTGCCCGCCAGCGATCTGGAAGGCCTGGGCGATGTGGTGCGCGAACTCGGCAACGGCGCGGCCTCGCTGCGGGGCCCGCGGCCCTATGGCAACGAGCCGGCGGCGGCGTTTCACCTGCCGGCGGGGAACTGAGCGATGGATACGAACATTCAAACCGGCACGGATGCGGCGCTGCTGACCATCGCCGAGGCATCGTCACGGATCCAGGCACGAACCTTGTCGCCGGTGGACCTCGCCACCGCCGTGTTCAAACGGATCGCGGCGCTGGACAGCCAGCTCGACAGCCACATCGTGGTGCTGGAGGAGCAGGGCATGGCGGCGGCCCATGCGGCCGAGGCCGAGATCGCCGCCGGGCAGTGGCGCGGCCCGCTGCACGGCATCCCGATTGGGCTGAAGGACATCTACAACACCGCCGGCATCGCCACGACCGGCCATTCGGCGCTGTTCAAGGATCACGTGCCCACCACGGACGCCACAACCGTCACCTTGCTGCGGGAGGCCGGCGCCATCTTCACCGGCAAGCTGGCCACCTGGGAATTCGCAATCGGCGGCACCAGCTTCGATCTGCCCTGGCCGCCCGCGCGCAACCCGTGGAACACGGCGCATGACCCGTCCGGCTCCTCCTCCGGCTCTGCCGCAGCCGTGGCGACAGGGCTGTGCCTGGGGGCGATGGGGTCAGACACCGGCGGCTCCATTCGTGGACCAGCGGCCTGGTGCGGCGTTGCCGGGCTGAAACCCACCTACGGCCTGGTCAGCAAGGCGGGCGTGTTGCCGCTGTCCTTCGGGCTGGACCATGCCGGGCCGATGTGTTGGACGGCCGAGGATTGCGCGCTGATGATGGGCGTTCTGGCGGGATACGATCCGGCGGATGGATGCAGCGCGAACGTGTCCAAGCCCGATTTCTCCGACACCACAAGCTCCATTGCGGGCCTGCGCGTTGGGGTGGTGGGGCATTTCTTCGAAACCGACATGCCGTGCGAGGCCGATGTGGCCGCCGCCACCGAGGAGGCGCTGAAGGTGCTGGCCGATCTTGGCTGTGTGGTCAGCAACGTCACCATCGCGCCCTTCCAGGCCTATGGCGCTGCGGCCGGACAGATTTCGCGTGCCGAGGGCTATTCCATCCACGAGCACTGGCTGCGCACCTCACCCGAGAAATACGGCGCCATCGGCCGTCAGCGCCTGTCGGCCGGTGCATTCGTGCGGGGTTCTGATTACGTGAACGCCCAGCGCGAACGCCGCCGCCTGGTGGCAGACCTGGCCATAACGATGCGTGACTTCGACGTGCTGGTGTTCCCCACGGCCCGCAAGGTGGCGCCGCTGATGGGTGCGGACCGCACCTTGGGCGGGGCCTTCTACAACCGCGCCAGCAACCTCACCGGCAGCCCGGCCTTGTCGGTGTGCAGCGGGTTTTCGGCTTCGGGGCTGCCGATCGCCTTGCAGATCGTTGGCCGTCCGTTCGAGGACCCATTGGTGCTCCGCGTGGGCGCAGCCTATGAGCGCGCGGCCGGATGGCGCGCAAAGCGGCCTGCCATCGCCTACGCCGCCTAATATATGGCGCGCTCTCCGAACGGCCCCATCGCCGCGCCATCGCGCTGACAATGTGTGCGGAGCGACCCAAGGTGGGGCGATCCAGATGATTTGTCGGCGCGTTGCGGCAATCAACACACCGGGGTGTTGACAGCCAGGTGATTCCCGCACCAACTCGACGTCATAAAAATATCCCAAGTCAGGGAGAACAATGCGCGATATTCGAATCAGTCGTTCAAGTGCCGACCTTGGACTCCAGGCCGCCACACTTGGCGCCGAAGCCATTCGTCGCGCAATCGCCACCCACGGTGATGCCACAATCATTGTCGCCACTGGCGCCAGCCAGTTCGATATGCTGGCCTCTCTGGTGCGCGAACCCCAAATCGACTGGTCCCGCGTCACGGCCTTTCACCTCGACGAATATGTCGGCCTCCCCGAGAACCACCCCGCCAGCTTCCGGGGCTATCTGCGCAGGCGCTTCCTGGCACCGCTCGATGACAGGCCCACCTTCGTGCCTGTGAATGGCGACAGCGCCGATCCCGAGGCGGAAGCCCGACGCCTCGGACAGTTGATTGCCGGCCACCGCATCGATGTCTGCTTCGCCGGCATCGGCGAGAACTGCCATCTCGCCTTCAACGACCCACCGGCCGATTTCATAACCGATGCGCCCTATCTGGTGGTGACGCTGGATGAAGCCTGCCGCCGCCAGCAACTGGGAGAGGGCTGGTTCGATGGCCTGGGAAGCGTGCCGAAGCAGGCGATATCGATGAGCATCCGCCAAATCATGCAGAGCGAACTGATCGTGCTGTCCGTGCCGGACCAGCGCAAGGCCGAAGCGGTGCGGGCGGCGGTGGAAAACCCGGTCTCGCCGGACTTCCCTGCGTCCATTTTGCAACAGCACCCCAATGTGGTGGTGTTCCTCGATCCACAATCCGCCTCGTTGCTGCGCGCAGAATGAGATCGGCCGGGCTGGTCGACCTGCAGGTCAACGGTTTCGCCGGCATCGATTTCAATGGCGGTGTGTTCGCCGCCGGCGATATCGACACGGCGATGGAGGCGCTGTTGGCCACAGGCGTCACCTGCCTGCTGCCCACCCTAATCACGGCCACCGAGACCGCGTTGCTCCACCGGTTCGCAGCCCTTGACGCCGCCATTTCCGCAAGCCCGCTGGGGGCTGCGATGTGCCCTGGATATCACCTCGAAGGCCCGTTCCTGAACCCGGCGGACGGCTATGCCGGCTGCCATCCGGCGGCCGCGATGTCGGCCCCCGATTACGGCTTGGTCGAACGGCTAGAGCGCATCCTTTCCCGGCCGATCCTGCTGATTACCCTGGCACCCGAGCTGCCGGGAGCCGAGGCGTTCATCACCCGCGCCCGGGCGTGCGGCAAGCTCGTGGCCATCGGCCACAGCGCCGCTGATTTCGCCCAGACCGAAAAGGCGGCCGATTCCGGGGCCAGCCTTGCAACACATCTTGGCAACGGGCTGCCGCAAATCCTGCCAAAGCTCACCAACCCTATCATGGCGCAACTGTCCGAAGACCGGCTGGCGGCGGGCTTCATCGCCGACGGAATCCACATCCCTGCGCGGGCGCTGAAGGTGCTGATCCGCGCCGCCGGCACCCGTGCCCTGCTGGTGACGGACGCTGTCGCCGCAGCCGCCCAGCCGCCGGGTCGCTATGCCTTCGCGGGCACCACCGTCGAGCGTGACGCCGCCGGCATGGTGCGTGTGGCCGGCCAGATGGGCCTTGCCGGCTCATCGCTCTGTCTCGACGCGGCGATGCGCAACCTTGTCGCCTGGAGAATAGCAGCCCCGGCGGAGGCGCTCGACATGGCCTCCACCCGGCCCGCCTGCCTGCTGGCACCGGCGCTGATCGCGCATGGCCTGTCGCAAGAGCCGGGCGCCTTGCGGTGGTCTGATACCTTGACCCTGCGCGAGCTGCGGCTTGGCCGTTTGGAACGCCATACAAATTCGGCTGCCTTGAAGGAGAAGAACGATGTCGCATGATCGCTTCGCACTGCCCCGCCGCGCTGTGATAGGCGGCGCCGCCGCCGCGTCCCTGGCCGGATCGCGCATCGCCCGCGCCGCGTCCCCGCCGATGCCCAAGGCGCCTGTCGCCGTCAGCATCATGGATGTGGGTGGCGCGCTGGCGCTGTTGCAGCCGGCGTTTGAGGCCTACGCGGCGGCCAATCCGAAGCTTGTCTCACACATCGCTTACGTGAAGGCACCGGCGCCGGAACTGGCCAGCAAAATCAAGGCGCAGGTCGATGCGGGCCGGGCCGACATCGATCTGGTTCTGAGCGGCAGCGACGGGCTGGCAGCGGGGCTCAGCCTCAATCTGTGGCGCAAGATCCTGCCGGATTTCAGCGACAAGTTTCCAAACATCGAACAGAACTACGAACCCGCCGCCCTGGCCTTGCACCGGGCACAGGGCATCGGTTTCGGCGTGGTGGTGAATTACTATCCGTCCGGCCCATTGCTTGAATACGCACCAGACCGCGTTTCACAGGTGCCTGACACAGCACAGAGCCTGCTGGAATGGGCGCGCGCGCACCCTAAGCGCTTCATGTATGCGCGGCCGAGCAACTCCGGCCCGGGCCGCACCTTCATGATGGGCCTGCCCTATCTGTTGGGCGACAGCAACCCGGCCGATCCGGTAGCGGGCTGGGACAAGACATGGGCCTACCTGCAGGAACTCGGCAAATACGTCGAATATTACCCCGCCGGCACCGGCGCCACGATGAAGGAGTTCGGCGAAGGCTCCCGCGACATCATCATCAGCACCACTGGCTGGGACATCAACCCACGCGCCCTCGGCATCGTGCCGAAAGAGGCCAAGATCGGCGTGCTGAAGGGCTTCCACTGGGTGTCCGACGGGTTCTTCATGTGCGTGCCGAAGGGCGTTCCAGATGACCGCATGGCCGTTATTCTTGACATGATGGCCTTCATGCTCACGCCAGCGATGCAGGCCATTTCATATGACGAGGGCTACCTCTATCCCGGCCCTGCCGTGCGCAACGTGCCGGTCAGCATGGCGCCCAAGCACAGCCAGGACGTGATCGCCGAGTTCGGACGCCCGGAATACGCAGACCTCATCGCCAACAATCCGATCGAACTGCCGCTCAAGCCAGACCAGATGGTGAGCGCGTTCCGCATTTGGGACCAGAAGGTCGGCAGCAAAACCTAAAAGGGAATATGTCGCTTTAGCATTTTGAATGCTGCAAGCCCTGCCTCGGTCAAGGCAGGGCTTGCGACACTATAGGCTGGGCCCTGAACCCATTAAGCGAAGCCGCTACGATGACGGCGTGACGTAGCGCCCCCAAAGCAGGTCCACATCGATGCGCCTCGTGACATCGGCCCACTCGGCCATGCTCGATTCCACATCGCTCGCGGTGCGCATGCCGACCAACGCAACGTCGATCAGCTTGTTGGACAGCACGAACTGGATCAGCGCTCCGGTATAGTCGAAATGGTCTGTCGGATTGGCCATCCGAACCCACCGCTGAAAGATGCTCGACGTGATCGTGCGCATCGCCACCGTGAACATGCCGCGCTGCTTGGCGGCGAACAGGCTGCCGAACGGCCGCGTGGGCTCATACGGATGTTGCAGCAAAAGATTATAGGCAATCTGCATCGCATCGAAATCTCCCTGCTCGATCAGCTCATAGACCGATGCATTGTTGTCTTCGGACGTAAAGCCGATCGCGGACACCAATCCTTCCTCGCGCAGGGCCCGCATCTGGTCGTGCATGCCGCCCGGTGCCAGGATGGCCCGGCAGGTATCGCGGTCGATACTTGTGCCGTGGATTTGCAACAGATCCACGTGCGGACGCCGCAGCCGAACCAGACTCGCCTCCAGCGATTTGCGCACGTCCACGCCCGGCTCCGCCTTGACCTTGGTGGCAATGCTCAGGCCGGCAATACCTTCGAGCGCTTCGCCAAAAATCTCTTCAGACAGGCCGCCGCCGTAGCCAGGGGCAGAGTCAAAATAGGTCAACCCGTCCTGGGCCGCCTTGCGCACTGCGGCGACTGACGCAGAGCGGTTGGCATTTGCGTCATAGGCGCCGAGATAATTGGTCAGCCCGATGGCGGCACCGCCATAACCAAGGCGGCTGACATGGGCAGCTGTGCGCGGAAATCTGGCGAACATGACAGCATCCTTTCCGTCAGTGAAAGATCAGCCCTTAACCGCCCCAGCAGCCATGCCGTTGGCGATACGCTCCTTGAGCAGGACATAGACGAGCAACATGGGCGCTACGGCGAAGACGATGGCAGCGGACATCATGCCGTAATCGACACGGTATTCGTCCTTGGCAAAGGCCAATGCCACCGACAGCGTGCGGTGCTGTTGGTCTGGCAACAAAATCAACGCCGTGAGGTAGTCGTTCCAGATGGCAACGAAGGCCAAAATTAGCACTGTGATGATGCCGTTGCGGCTAAGTGGAAGAATGACGCGCAGGAACAGGTCCCACAGGTGATCTGCCCCCGACAAACTGGATCGTT
Organism: Acetobacteraceae bacterium; assembly: GCA_040399685.1. Classification (GTDB taxonomy): domain Bacteria; phylum Pseudomonadota; class Alphaproteobacteria; order Acetobacterales; family Acetobacteraceae; genus CAIQQQ01. The sequence goes on along the minus strand of JBBART010000001.1, from coordinate 54,563 downwards.
TTTGGTTAGAGTTTTCCGCGCGGCTTCCCTCGGCTGGAAGGAGCGGAGACCGATGAAGGCATCGGCATTTTCGGACGCACAAAAGGCGTTCATTTTAAAACAAGGGGCTGACGGGATCCCGGTCGCGGATATCTGTCGCAAGGCGGGAATCAGCCAGGCGACCTACTTCAACTGGAAGAAGAAATACGATGGGTTGCTGCCGACGGAGATGCGACGCCTGAGGCTGCTTGAGGACGAGAACGCCAGACTGCGCAAGCTCGTGGCTGATCTGTCTCTGGATCGCGAGATGTTACAGGACGTCATCCGCCGAAAACTTTGAGGCCTGCTCGCAAGCGCAAGCTGGTCGACGCGGTTCGTCGTGAGTGGGATGTTTCGATCCGGCGTGCATGCCGGGTTCTCGAGGTCGACACATCCACCTACCATTACAAATCGCGTCGACACGATCAGGCCGGGATCGAAGCCCAGATCAAGGAAATCTGCACGACGCGTGTGCGCTACGGTTATCGCCGCGTGCACGTCCTGCTTCAGCGCGAAGGCTGGAATGTGAACATCAAGAAAACCTACAGGATTTACAATGCGTTGGGTCTTCAACTGCGCAACAAGACGCCGAAGCGCCGGGTCAAGGCCAAGCTGCGTGACGATCGGCAGCCCGCCACGCAGGCCAACGAAACATGGGCCATGGACTTCGTTCATGACCAGCTGGCCACCGGCCGGAAGATCCGCGTGCTGACGGTTGTCGACACGTTCTCGCGGTTCTCGCCGATCTTGGATCCACGGTTCAGCTACCGAGCTGAGGACGTTGTGGCCTCTCTCGAGCAGACATGCGCGGTGACGGGCTATCCGAAAACGATCCGGGTCGACCAGGGCTCCGAGTTCATCTCCCGCGACCTGGACCTATGGGCCTATGCCAACAACGTCATGCTGGACTTCTCCCGGCCGGGCAAGCCGACGGATAACGCGTTCATCGAAGCCTTCAACGGGCGCTTCCGGGCGCAGTGCCTGAACACGCATTGGTTCCTGACGCTTGCGGATGCACGGGAAAAGTTGGAGGCTTGGCGCAGCTACTACAACGAGGTTCGCCCACACGGGGCGATTGGCAATAAGGTGCCGATCTCGTTGCATTTTCACGATGGCGCACCCAGCCCGTCATCGTGAAAATGCCGGAAAACTCTACCTTCCGGCGATCCAAAGAGTGGGGGCGGATCAGGCGGATCACCCACATCGAGACTCTGGTCGCGGTTGGATGAAAGATCGGAGGCACGTCACTGGCGGTATCGTTGCCTATTACCCATCCGAATTTCCGCTGCATCATCGTGCGCTGACACTTGGCGATGGCGATCTTTACGGAGATGTGGTGCGTTCGGCACGCGAAGAAGGGTTGAAGGTTATCGCGCGAATGGATTCCAACCGCGTGGTAGACGACTTCTATCGCGCACATCCAGACTGGATCTGCGTCGATCCGCAAGGCGACCCATATCGACAGGCGGACAAATATGTCACCTGTATCAACTCGCCCTATTACAGCGAATACCTGCCGCAGATTATGGACGAAATCATTCGCCGCAGCCAGCCGGATGGATTTTCAGACAATAGCTGGGCGGGCATGTCGCGTGAGCGGATCTGCCATTGCCGCCATTGCGCGGACAAATTCTACAAGCGGTCAGGCACCAACCTTCCCAAGAAGGAAGATTGGGCCAATGAGACCTATCGGCTTTGGATTCGGTGGAATTACGAACGCCGCACCGAACAGTGGTAGTTCAACAACACCGTCACGACCAAAGCCGGTGGCAAGAATTGCCTCTGGAGCGGCATGATCAGCGGCGATGTGCTGAACAACGGCAATCGGTTTATCGATCTGAGAGCGATCCTGACGCGCACCGAGATTGTGATGCTGGACCATCAGCGTCGCAATGCGATCGACGGGTTAGACCAGAACACCGAAGCCGGCAAGCGACTTCATGAAGTGGGCGGCTGGCACAAGCTTATTCCCGAAAGCATGCCCCAATACCAACTGGGCGCACCGGCGTTTCGCGTGGCCAGCATGCCCGCGGCGGAAGCTCGGCTTTGGTCGTCGGCGGCGTTTGCTGGCGGCATCCAGCCATGGTGGCACCACATCGGCGCGTTGCACGAGGATCGGCGCCAATACCAAACGGCTGCGCCGATCTTCAATTGGCATGCGGAGAATGAGGACATCCTCGTCAACCGCGCGCCCGAGGCAGATGTCGGTGTTGTATGGTCACAGGGAAACCATGACTTCCACGGACAGAACCGTGCCAACGAGCGGACGATGAACCCGTATCGCGGGGTGGTGAGGGCACTGGACCGGGAGTCCATCAGCTATCTTCCCGTGCATGCCGACGATATTGCCAGCGCCACAGGGCGATTTGGCGTGCTGATCCTGCCAAACCTGGCGGCCATGTCTGACAGCCAGGTGAAGGCTGTCGAGGCTTTCGCGGCCGCCGGTGGATCGGTGATCGCGACGTCAGAGGCCAGCCTCTACGGCGCATTCGGCAATCGGCATGACGATTTCGGACTGGCCGCGCTGTTCGGAATCCATGCCACGTCCGGCAGCCGTGGCGGTCAGGATCAGGCGGATATCAATATCGAGGTCAGCGCACGGCACACCTATCTGCGGCTCAGTCCTGAGCTTCGGGCAGCGCATGACGGCCCATATGATCGGACCGCGCCGACGGCGGAAAAGCCGCGCCACCCCGTGCTATCAGGGTTGGACGATGCGGATGTTATCCCGTTCGGCGGCTACCTGCCCGTGGTGACCGTGGACAACGATGTTGAAGTGCTTGCCACCTTCGTGCCGGACTTTCCAATCTACCCGCCCGAAACATCGTGGATGCGGCAGCCGCGCACGGATATTGCCGCCATCACCGTCCGCGAGACCGGCTTCGGGGGCAAGGCTGTTTGGTTCGTCGCAGACCTGGACAGATGCTTTGCCCGCGATGAGAATTACGAGCACGCAAGGCTGATTGGAAATGCGGTGCGTTGGGCAATCGCTGATCGGACTGTGGTGGCAATCAGCGGCGGACATGGGTGCGTGACGACCAACCTCTATCGCCAAGGCACGCGGCAGATCCTGCATCTCAACAACCGCATCCTGACAACGCGGGTTCCGGGGCGGCAGAACGAGTTGATCCCCGTTGGACCCATCACGGTGCGGTTGCGGATGAATGCCGGCACAACCGCGCCCACGCATGTAGATCTGAGGGTGAGCGGACGGAAAATCGCGGCCGAGATGCAGGGCAGCGAACTGGTGTTCGCGGTGGAACAGGTTCTGGACCACGAGGTTGTCGTGATCGACTGGGCTGGATAGGCGAGCAGGCGGGACCGACATTCACATCGGTCCCGCCACCGGCCGGAAGGCTTACCGCACCCGATAGAGCGCCCGGGCATTGTCCATGAAAAATGCCCGGCGTTCGGCGGAACTGACAGTCAAACCAAGGCACGTTGCGGGATCATCATAATCCCAATGCGGGTAGTCTGTTGCGAACAACAGCCGGTCCCACCCGATCCATCCGATCGTGTCACGCAGATGCTCGCGCGGGTCAGGTTCTTCCATCGGCTGCGTGGTGAACCACACGTGATCGCGGATATACTCTGATGGCAGGCGCTTCAAGGCCGGCACTTCGCCGTGCAACCGCTTGAACGCACGATCCATCCGCCAGGCCAACGGCGGCAGCCAGGCGAAGCCGGCTTCGATCAGAACAAGCTTCAGGCCGGGGAAGCGCTCGAACACGCCCTCCATCACAAAGCTTGTCAGCATCGACTGGCATGATTGCGAATGGCCAACCATGTCTTCGATGTAGAAGCTCGGCCACCCCGTGCTGGTGACCGGCAGGCCCCCATTGCCAAAGGCATGCACGCCGACGGGAAGACCGGCACGTTCTGCTGCTTCATAGATGGGCCAGTATTTGCGCGACCCCAATGGTTGCTGGGTGCGGCTGAGCAGCAGAACTTGAACGATATCCGGGTGCCCTGCCCAACGTTCGATCTCTGCCACCGAAGCCGCGGCGTCTTCGTACGGAATAACAAGCGATGCCTTCAGACGGGGCTCCAACTGGGTCCATTCAGCCACCTGCCAATCGTTCAGGGCACGCGCCACCGCGATCGACAGGTCAATATTGCTGATACCACCCGGATGCGGGCGTATCATGTTCAGCACACCCAGTTCAATTCCATTGGCATCCAGCAGATGCGAGCGCATGAAATCAAGATCGCTGCCGGGCCTGCCGCCCGTCGGCGGCCAGGCATCGCGGCGCGATGCATCGGGCTGCCCCTTCGGATATTGCGGGCCAGATGCGTTGCCCTGGCGGGAGCGTTGCCCATAAATATCCAGATGGTCGCACCATCGCTTTTCCAAATATTTGTAAACCATCTTGAACGATTTCGGACTGTGGTGGATATCACAGTCAGCCACCGCCATGCGGCTGGAAGATTTCGGTTTTATCGCGGGATCGCGGACCTCGACGTTCATGCAGATCACCCCAGCCGGCTTGTTTGGCCGTGTTTTTGATTATCGGTGATATGGAACCACGCTTGCACACAACGAAGCAACGCCGTTTAATCCAGAGAGCGCGTTCAGAACCTAAGCCACAATGACGGGCGGGCTGAACCGGTGAGACGGGGGAAGTATAATGCTCCAGGATCTGCTGTCATGATTCCGGTTTGCATGTTGTTTTTCGGGAGATTCTGGTGATGCAGGTCCCGCCCGGCGCCATCGACTGCGACATCCATCCGGCGGTTCCCAATTTGGCGGCCCTGCTGCCTTACCTCGATGAGCACTGGCGGGAGATCGTGCTGCTGCGCGGCATGGATGAGCTGAATTCCATCAGTTATCCCCTGACCGCACCAACATCCTGCCGGCCGGACTGGCGACCCGCCAGCGGCAAGCCCGGTGCTTCCTTGCAGCGACTGCGCGAGGAGGCGCTGGACCCTTTCCAGAACAGTATCGCCATCTGTAATTGCCTGTACGGCGTACAACTTCTGTTCAGCGAAGACCTCGCGGCGGCGTTCTGTCGCGCCATCAATGACTGGATGGTGGCCGAATGGCTCGACCATGAGCCCCGCCTGCGTGCCTCCATCATCATTCCCGTCCAGAACCCGCAGATGGCGGTGGATGAAATCGAGCGCTGCGCCAAGGACCCACGATTTGTACAGGTTCTGATGCTGGCAGGCGCCGATATGCCGTTGGGCAAGCGGCATTATTGGCCAATCTACGCAGCGGCCGAACGCCATCGCCTCCCGATTGGGATTCACGCCGGATCAAACTACCACAACCCACCGACAGCAGTCGGGTGGCCGAGCACCTATGTCGAAGACTACGTGGCACAATCACAGAGTTTTCAAACGCAACTCACCAGCCTGATCTGCGAGGGCGTGTTCAGCCGTCACCCCGACCTGAAAGTTGTCATGCTGGAATCAGGCGTTGCCTGGGTGCCCGCGCATATGTGGCGACTGACCAAATACTGGCGTGGGCTGCGCATGGAAATTCCATGGGTCGACCGTTCTCCTGACGAGATTCTACGCTCCAACATACGCTTTTCGCTACAGCCGTTCGATGCACCGCCCGACAGCGCCGGCCTGAACCGCGTGTTCGAGCATATGCAGTCTGATAAACTGGTGCTGTTTTCGACGGATTATCCGCATTGGCAATTCGCCGGGCGCGATGCCATGCCCGATGGCCTGTCGGCGGAACTGGTGCGGCGGATTGCCATCGACAACCCGCTGGAAACCTATGCGCGCCTCGGGGAGATGGTGCGATGAGCCGCCATGTGGTGGCAAACGTCGATGAAATCCCGCCCGGCACCCGCAAGCTTGTCACGGTGAAGGGACGGCCGATCGCGATCTTCAATCTTGCTGGCGAATTCTATGGATTGTTCAACAAATGCCCCCACCAGGGTGGCAGTCTTTGCGATGGCGTTGTGACAGGATTGCTGCAGTCGTCCCAACCAGGCAGCTTTTCTTATTCACGCCAGGGGGAAATTATACGCTGCCCGTGGCATGGTTGGGAGTTCGACATCCGCACCGGCCAATCGTATTGCGACCCTGGGCGCATCATGACGAAATCCTACAACGTGGATGTGTTGCCAGGCACCCAGGTTGTGGAAGGGCCGTTCGTGGCCGAAACAGTGCCCGTTCGGGTGGAAGATGACTACGTGATCGTTGATGTCTAGCAGGGAACACGCCGCACGGCGCGAGGGCGACCGGGACAGCGAACCCTGCTGCCAACGATGCCGGGATTCCGGCGATTTTTGAGGCTCCACGAGAGCCTTTATGACGGTACTCCGCGATAAAATGCGCAGCAGCAGGCACCACGCCGCTACGCTGCAATGCACCATTGTTTGGTGCTACAGCGTGCAGTTGGTATCGGATTCGAGAAGATGATGAATTTTTGAAGTATGCCCTGTGCTTCTCCCTGCCGGACAACATGATGCAATATCTGAAAATATGCTTGTGTATCTGGTGAAATCGGCTTCGTTCGGCGTCCAAGACCTCCCCACACCGACCAATGTTTCACCTTGACAGGCGGGACCGCGCCAACTCACATGCGATGCATAATGCATCATACATATAAAAATGGGGGCGGACGTGAAATTCAAAGGATTGTTGGCAGTCGCTTGTGTGACCGCGTCTGTTCTGGCGGCACCGGCAGCGCGGGCGGACGAGGATCTGAAGATCGGCGTGATCGCAGCACTCTCGGGCGGCGGCACCGCGTGGGGGCTGGGCCTTCAGCGCGGCACACAGATCGCACTCGATGAAGTCAATGCCGCCGGGGGCCTGAAGATCGACGGCAAGACCTATAAATTCAGCCTCATCGCCTATGACGACCAGTACAACGCCGCCCAGGCAAAAACCGCCGTCGACAGGCTCGTCCAGCAAGACGGCGTCAAATTCATCATGGGGCCGGTCGGCTCTCCCGGCGCGCTCAGTTCGCTTGCTGTCACCCAGCCGGCCAAGGTGCTGCAGTTTGTCGACGGCTATGCACCCGGGATTTTGAAAAACGATTTCAACGCCGCGTATATCTTCCGCGTCGACAATTCCAATCTGGAATTCTCCGCCCCGGTGGTCAGTTGGGTGAAGCAGACCATGCCTGAGGTCCGCAAGATCGGCATGATCGTGCCCAACGATGCAACCGGCCAGGCGGCAGTGCCAACCCTGATCGGCGCTTACAAGGTTCAGGGCTACGACGTCTGGGTGGACTACTACGAGCGTGGCAGCAAGGAATTCACGCCAATCCTGTTGCGCATGATGGCGCAAAACGTCGACCTGTTCGATTTGAACAGCGCCGCTCCTGGCGATGCCGGGCTGATGGTCAAGCAGGTGCGGCAGATCGGGTTCAAGGGCAAGGTGCTTCAGGCCGGCGGTGCGGGTGTGGACGAGATCATGACCATCGCCGGACCGCACGCGAACGGCTTCATCAAGTATGACGTGGTGAACGAGGCCGAACCTCAGTCAAAGCCGTTGGTGGACACCTATGCCAAGAAGTATTCCGGCCCGATGAACGGCATGGTTCCGGTCTATTACAACGCCACGCAAATCCTGCTCGAAGCGATGCGGCGCGCCAACTCCATCGACACCACCAAGGTGCGCGACGAGGTCGAGAAGCTCGAAGGATGGAACACCGCCCTTTATGGCCCGCTGCGCTGGGGTGGAAAGGCCGCCTACGGCAACAACCACCAGATCCTCCTGCCGTTCTACATGAAACAGGTCGATGGCAAGACGGTCAGCGTCAAAGCCACGTTGCAGCCGAACAACTGACACACTGGCCCATTTCTTCAACCTGACGGAGCGAACATGTTCTCACCGGTAATGCTTGGGCAGGTGTTCGTGAATGGCGTGAGCCTGAGCGCGATCTACATTCTGGTCGCGCTCGGCTTTACGCTTCTGTTCGGCATCATGCGGGTGGTCAACTTCGCGCACGGGTCGTTCGCGATGTTGGGGGGCTACGCCCTTTACTTCATGTATGGCGAGTGGCATCTGCCCTACCTGCTGGCAGCGCCGCTTGCCGCCATGACCGTGGCCGTCGTCGCACTGGTGTTCGAACGGGCCGTTTTCCGCCTGTTCTACCAGAAGATGTTCCAAAGCATGATCGCGTTGCTCGGGCTCGACATGGCCATCACCTTCACCGCACTGTTGCTGTGGAACCCCTACGAGCGCTCCGTGCCCACGCCGCTCGGTGGCGTGTTGCAGTGGGGCGGATTGATTGTTCCGGAAGACAAGCTGGTCATCACCGGCGTTGCCGCCGTGGCGTTGGCCGCATTCTGGATTTTCACGCGTTACACACGGCACGGACTGGCGTTGCGCGCTGCCTCGCAGGATCTGGAGATGGCGGAGGCACAAGGCGTCAACACCACGGCGCTGTATCGGCTGGCCTTCCTCATCGCCATCTTCATGGCGGCGCTGGCCGGCGGGTTCTATGCGCAGACCTATTCACTGTCGCCGATGATGGGGGAACGGCCGCTGCTGATGGCCTTCATCGTGGTCATTCTGGGCGGCATGGGCAGCATTCCCGGCGTGGCCCTTGGCGGCCTGCTGCTGGGGTTCTCCGAAAGCGCGCTGTCCACCTATTACGGCGCCGCGGTCTCCACCTTTGCCTCCTTCGGCGTGGTGTTCCTGCTGTTGATCTTCCGCCCCTGGGGCATTCTGGGAACGCCCGAGCATGACTAAGCACGGAGAGAGCGTAGCGGCACGGCGTTACTGGGGCTTGGTGGTCTTCCTGGCGCTGGCAATCCTGCCGGTTGTTTCGCCGTCGCAGTTTCTCGTCAGCATCGCCACAGGCACGTTGATCACGGCGATGGCCGCGGCCAGCCTGCATCTCGTCATCCGCACCGGGCATGTTTCGCTGGGTCATGCAGCCTTCATGGGCGTGGGCGCCTATGCCGGCACGCTGGTGCAGACGGTGCTGCACTGGCCCTTCGCGATGGCGGTGGTGGCGGCCTTCATGGTGCCGGCGCTGCTCGGCCTGATCATCGGCCCGTTGGTGCTGCGGCTGACGGGCAAATACTTTGTTCTCGTCACGTTTTTATTCGGCGAGATCGTGCGACTTGCGATGGCCAACTGGCAGTCACTGACCGGCGGTGCCAACGGCATCTTCCAGATCCCTGCCCCGCCGGGCTTCACCTCACTGACGACGTTCTTCTACCTGGTGCTGGGTGCTGCCACCCTCGTGGTGATCGGCATCGCCCGCATCCTCGGCAGCGAGATCGGCCGCGCCATGGATTCCGTGCGCCAGTCCGAACGCCTGGCCCAATGCTCGGGGGTGCCCGTGCTGAAGGTGAAAGTGGCAGTCTTTGTCTTGTCCTGCGGCCTGGTCGGCATCGCCGGCGTGATGCAGGCTTGGTTCGTCCATTTCATCGACCCCGGATCGTTCTCCAGCGTCCAATCGCTGAACCTCCTCGTGATAAACGTGATCGGCGGCATGAACAGCCTGGCTGGAACGCTGCTCGGCACCGTGTTCCTCAGCCTTCTGCCGGAACTGCTGCGCAGTTATGTGGAGCTTCAGCATGTCATCTTCGGCATCATCCTCATTGTCGTCATGGCGACACTGCCGGGGGGGCTGGCCGAGGCCGGTATCCGACTTCGCGCCATGATCGCATGGCGGAACGCACGATGACCGCTCTTCTGCAGGTCGAGGGCCTGACCCGTCGCTACGGCGGGCTGGTGGCGGTGGACAACCTCAACCTCGTTGTCCAACAGGGCGAAATCCTGGGCGTGATCGGGCCGAACGGGGCCGGCAAATCCACCGCGATCAACCTCATGAGCGGTGTGGCGCGTCCGAGTGCGGGCAAGGTTGTGTTTGACGGCAACGACGTCGCCGGCATCGCACCGCATCTGCTGGTGCAGCGGGGGCTGGTGCGCACCCAGCAGGCAACAACGGTCTATGCCGGCCAGACGGTGCGCGAGAACGCATTGCGGGGCGCGTTTATCGCAAGCTTTCCCGGCGTGATGGCCGCCTTCTTCAACACCGCCCAGGCGCGGCGCCTGCGGCAGGCGACGGAGAAGCGCGTGGAGTATCTGCTCGACCAGCTCGGCCTGACGCACGCGGCCGAACAGATCGCCGACTCGCTGCCCTATGGCTATCAAAAAACCCTCGGCATCGTCATCGCGCTTGCCGCGTCACCGCGCCTCGTCATGCTGGACGAGCCGGTGGCCGGCCTCAGCGCCGAGGAAGCCGATCATGTGCGGGACACGATCATTCGCGTGCGCCAGCAGGGCATTTCCGTTCTCGTCGTGGACCACAACATGCGGTTCATCACGGGTCTTTGCGACCGCGTGCTGGTGTTGCACCACGGCCAGGAGCTTGCGTTGGGCCGGCCGCAGGAGGTGATGTCCAACCCGAAGGTCATCAACGCCTATTTGGGCCATGGTCATGTCACTCCTCAGCATTAGGGATCTCCAGGTCCGCTACGGCGGCACGTTCGGAACCCGCAAGATCGATCTCGATGTGGCGGCGGGGGAAACCGTGGCGCTGGTCGGCAGCAACGGCGCCGGCAAAAGCAGCACGCTCAAGGCCATCATGGGTTTGGTGCAGGACGTGAAAGGCACGATCAACTTCGATGGCCACCCGCTCATTGGCCTCAAGCCGTCCGATATCGTCCGCTTCGGTATCGGCCTGTCACCGGAAGGGCGCCGGGTGTTCCCCCTGCTCTCGGTTCTGGAAAACCTGCGCATGGGCGCCTTCACCCGCACGCGAGACGATCAGGCGCTGCGGCTGGAGCAGATGCTGGAAGCCTTTCCGCGCCTGCGGGAACGCGCCAACCAGCGCGCCAGCAGCCTGAGCGGCGGCGAGCAGCAGATGCTGGCGATCGGCCGGGCGCTGATGGCGCGCCCACGCCTGTTCCTGCTGGACGAACCCTCGCTCGGCCTGGCGCCCATCATCGTCAGCAAGATCGGCGAGATCCTGCTGGACATTCAGGCCCGCGAAGGCCTGGCTATCGTGCTGGCCGAGCAGAACGCCGACTGGGCGATGCAGATCGCCACCCGCGCGGTGATCCTCGAACTCGGCAACTGTGTGGCCGATGGCCTGTGCATGGACCTGCGACGCGACCCGCGTGTGCAGGCAGCCTATCTGGGATTGTAACAAGCCGCCGCGTTGGCCGTGACGTGGCGCAAGACAATGGATGTTGCCGATGCCTGATGACCTCAACCCGCTGTCCCGCCGCTATGGGGCGCAACCTTGTCCAGCCGCCCCATCGGTCGAATGGAATCCCGTTCTGGAAACACTGCTGTCGCATCGCTCGGTGCGCCGCTACAGCAACCGCGCGATGCCGGACGGGCTGATTGAGTTGCTGGTGGCGGCGGCACAATCCGCACCGTCCTCGTCCAACCTGCAGGCGTTCAGCATCGTCGTCATTGAGGATTCCGAGCGCAAGGCGCGGCTGTCCAGGCTGGCCGCAAACCAGCGCCACGTAGCCGAAGCGCCGCTGTTGCTGATGTTCGTCGCCGATCTGGCGCGACTTCGCGAGACCAGCGCGCAACTGGGCCAGCCGGCGGAAGCGCTGGATTACACCGAGAGCTTCATTGTCGCCGTGGCGGATGCCGCCTTCGCAGCCCAGAACGCCATCGTGGCGCTGGAATCGCTGGGGCTCGGTTCTTGCTATATCGGGGCCATGCGCAATCATGCGCGTGAGGTCGCAGCCGAACTTGGGCTGCCGCAAGGCGCCTTCGTCGTCTTTGGCCTGACGATCGGCTACCCTGATCCTGCGGTGGAGACCGGCATCAAGCCGCGGCTGGGGCAGAACATCGTCCTGCACCGCGAGCGCTACCACACAGCCGAACCATCCGACATAGCCACCTATGACGACACGCTGCGTGGGTTCCGCCTCGACCAGTCGATGTCGGACCAGGCCTGGAGTGAACAGGCCGCCGGCCGCGTGCGCGGGCCGGACTCCCTCATGGGCCGCCACGCGCTGCGCGAGACGCTGCAATCCATGGGCTTCGGATTGAAGTGAGACGCGCGCGGCAGCCGAGCCCGCACAGCCCCCATCACCAGCAGGAGCGACCGATGTCCCGGATTAATATCGGCAAGTATTCAGTCGAGAAGATTGTCGAACTGGAACGGCCCTTTTCGCACGCGCAGAGCTTTTTCCCCGACCTCACGGCGGACATGCTTGAGATCGGCAAGCGGGAGCTGCCGGAAGGTCAGTTCGCAGCGAACGACTTCCTCAACATGAGCTATCATGCCTTCATCCTGCGCACCGACCGGCACACGATCCTGATCGATACCTGCTGCGGCAACAACAAGGAACGCTCGACCCGGCCGGAGTTCAGCCACCTCGATACCAAATTCCTCTGCGAACTCGTCGATGCCGGGGTGAAGCCGGAGGAGGTCGACTTCGTCATGTGCACCCATCTGCACTGGGACCATGTCGGCTGGAACACGAAACTGCTCGACGGGCGCTGGGTGCCGACCTTCCCCAACGCCAAATACATCATCAGCCGTACCGAATACGACCATTGGGATGCCGCCTACCAGCGCGGGGACAAGAGTGTCCATTGCGTCAGCTTCGAGGACAGCGTCCTGCCGATCAAGCAGGCCAACCAGGTGGTGCTGGTCGAGGACAATCATGTGTTCGAGGACGGCATCACGCTGGAGCCCTGCTTTGGTCATTCGCCGGGCCATGTGGTGATCAACTTGGCATCGCAGGGCGAGCGCGGGGTGGTGACGGGCGATGTGATCCATCACCAGCTCCAATTGCGTTTCCCCGCTATGTCGACGGCGGCCGATACCAACCGTGACCTGGCGCGCCAGACGCGGACAGCGCTGATCGAGAAGCACGCAGGGTCCGGCACGCTCCTCCTGCCGGCGCATTTCCAGACGCCGACAGTGGGGCGGATCGAGCCTGCTGCGGAAGGTTTCCGCTACGTCCCCGTCGGCTGACCCCGTATCGCGGGGCGCTTCGGTGGAAGCGGCCCGCGATATCGATTCGGACTGACGCCACAAAGAATGCACCATGCACCTAGGCCCACGAGCTCGGATCTGTCCTGCCAACGGCCCAGCGCCGTGCGTGTGTGGACTCAAGACATCCGAATGACAGTGCGCGCTTCAGAATTTTGGCATCTGCAAAACAAATTGTGGCGCTCGGTTTTTCATACGGAAAAGACGGATGCACGACAGGGAAAGACGCTTGCGCCGTGCGCAAGCACGGCATATGTTTGATGAAATAATAATGCATCATGCAATCTCAGGGAGGCTATCGACTCCTTTGAATTCCAGGACAAAAGCTGCTGAAATCCGCGCCTCCGACAGCATCGGTCGCGCGCGACACCGATCAGCGAACTCTTTCGTATGACAATCTGCGGTGTTGATCCGCTGGCAGAAGTCGCACGATGGGATGCCGCGGCGGATCGCAGCGAAACGCCGTGCGGTGACGGCAAGATTGTCTGGCGCAGCTGGGGCCAAGGGCGCCCGTTGCTGCTTCTGCATGGCGGTTCCGGCTCCTGGCGGCATTGGATCCGCAACCTTAAATCCCTCACCGCCCATCGCCGCGTGTTCGCGCCGGATCTTCCCGGCCTTGGGGAATCGGACCTGTCCCCGGAGCAGCCATGGACGGTCCCGGGAATTGCAGGGCTGGTGGCCGATGGCCTGCTCCGACACCTACCGCCCGAGACAGAATTCGACGTAATAGGCTTCTCCCTCGGCTCACTCATCGCCGGCGGTGTCGCGGCGGCCCAGCAGGACCGCATTGGCACGATTGTCCTCGTCGGCGCCAGCGGGCTTGGCATCGAACGCGGCAACGTGGTGCTCGAGAGGATACGCGGCAAGGTGGGTGACGCGCAGGTGGAGGCGCATCGCACCAATCTTGAGCGCCTGATGATCGCCGACCCACGGCGCATCGATGCACAGGCGCTGGCCATTCAGGACTGGAACACCAGGCACGCCAGGCTGCGCAGCGTCAGCCTGTCCGGAACACCCGTCTTGAAGGACCTGCTGGAGGGTGCACCTGTCAGAATCTGCGCGATATGGGGCAGTGAGGACACCGTGGCCCGCGACACGTTGGCCGAACGCCGGCAGGCGCTGCTGGCCTTGCAGCAAGACGCCGATATCCGACTCATTCCAGGGGCGGGCCATTGGGTCGCCTATGAAGCGGCGGACCGCTTCAACACGATGGCAGCAGAGATGCTGGGTAACGCCTGAACCAGAAGACCGCGCAAAGCGGCACCGGGAAGGACATGCGGACGTGAGGCTTACAGAGGCACCAGATCACCGCGCACCCGCGCACCCTGACACACGCGCCCGGATATGGGCGGCATGAGCGACCCTTCCGTCTTTTTCGAGAACCTCATCAACGCCCTCGCCGCCGGGCTCACCATCGGCTGCATCTACGGCCTGATGTGCAGCGGCCTCGGCCTCATCTTCGGCGTGATGCGGGTGGTCAACTTTGCCCAGGGCGAATTGCTGATGCTCGGCATGTTCATCACCTTCTACATGGTGACCAGCTGGGGTGTCCTCAGCTTCCTCGGCCCGGCGGCTCCTTTGGTCGGGGCCTTGATCGCCGGCCCGGTGATGTTTGTCGGCGGCATGATGATCCACCGCTTCCTGCTGACGCGTGTGTCCGGCCTGCGCACAACCGGCAGCGCGGACGAAGGCCATTTCGGCCAGCTGATCATCACCCTCGGCATCTCGCTGATCCTGCAGAACGGCGGCCTGATGCTGTTCGGCTCCACCCCGCGTTCGGTGCAGACGACGCTCTCCTCCAGCGCCTGGACGTTCGACACAGGGATCGGCGAGGCGCTGCTGTTCATGAACAAGGCGCGCGTGATTGCCTGCCTGGTGGCGATCGTGGTGGCCATCTTGCTGTATTTCCTGCTGGAGCGCAGCTGGCTTGGCCGCTCCCTGCGGGCCTCGGCCGACAACGCGACGGCTGCCACCTATACCGGCGTCGATGTCAGCCGCGCCCATCGCATCGCCTTCGGCCTCGGCAGCGCCGTGACGGCGATTGCGGGCGGGCTGATCGCAACCTCGATCTCCTTCACCCCCTTTAGCGGCATCGATTATGTCATCATCATGTATTCAGGCGTGGTCCTGGGCGGTATGGGCAGTATTCTGGGCGCGTTCTGGGGCGGCCTGACCATCGGCTTCGTCCAGCAGCTCTCAGCCCTCGTGCTGCCGCCGCAGTTACAGAATGCGGCGATCTTCGTGGTCTTCCTGCTGATTATCACACTGCGCCCGGAAGGATTGTTCGGGCGCTCGGCGGAACGGGCATGAGCGGCCTGCACCCGCGCTCCCTCCTGCCCGTCCTGCGCCCGGGCGCAGGACGCCGGCTGCGACGCGATGCGCTGCTGTTCGCCCTGATGATCTGCGTCTACCTCGCCGCCGGATCACTGGTGAAGAACAGCTATTACCAGTTGATGCTGACGCTGGTGCCGATCTGGGCGGCGATGGGTCTTTCGTGGAATCTGTTCTCCGGCTACTCGGGCCTGATCTCATTCGGTCACGCCGCCTTTATCGGCGTGGGCGCCTACACCGTGGCGCTCAGCGCCGCCTATCTGTGCGTCACACCCTGGCTGAGCATTCCGGCGGGCGCTGTGCTGGGGGGCGTTGCGGCGGTGCTGATCGGGTTGCCGACCTTTCGCCTGCGCGGGCATTACTTCGCCCTGGCGATGCTCGCCTACCCGCTGCTGATGCTCTACGTGCTGCAATATCTGGGCTTTCAGGAAGTGGCGCTGCCGATGCAGCGCGAACATCCCGCCGCATGGCTGCAATTTGCCGACCGGCGGATGGACATGCTGGTGGCGGCAGGCCTGCTGGTCGTGGCGATGGGCATTTCGATGGTCGTCGAAAACTCCGCATTCGGCCTGTCGCTGATGGCGTTGCGTCAAAATGAGCTGGCGGCCGAGGCTGCCGGGCTCAACCCGCGCCGGCTCAAGATGAAGGCCCTGGCGCTCAGTGGTGCCTTGGCTGCGGCGGCCGGCGGTCTTTACGCCTGCGTGCTGCTGGTGGTGACGCCGGATGCCGTGTTCGGCATGCTGACCTCGGCGCAGGCGCTGGTGATCGCGATGTTCGGCGGTGTCGGCACCTATTGGGGACCGTTGATCGGCGCGATCGTGCTGATCCCGCTGGCGGAGACGTTGCAGGCGGAAGTCGGCGACATCATTCCGGGCATCCAGGGCGTGGTCTATGGGTCCGCGATCATCCTGATCATGATGGTCGCACCGGACGGATTGTTCTGGACGGTGCGGGACCGGCTTCAGCGTCGACGGCCGATGGCGCCGGCGCCGGCGGCGGATATTGCTCCGATGCGCACACAGGTCACGGCGTTTCGCACCGAGGCCGCCGGTCCGTTGCTGGTGGTGGAGGGCCTCAGTCGCGCCTTTGGCGGGTTGCGGGCGGTGGACGACGTCAGCTTCAGCGTCACGCCGGGCCAGGTGCTGGGAATCATCGGGCCGAACGGCGCCGGCAAGACAACGCTGTTCAACCTCATCAACGGCGTGCTGCCCGCCGATGCCGGCACGGTCACGCTCGGCGGCAAGAGCCTGGGCGGCCTGAGCCTGCACCAGATCGCGCGGTCCGGCGTTGGCCGCACGTTCCAGGTGGTGCGCAGCTTCCCGCGACTGCCGCTGCTGGACAACGTCATCGTCGGCGCCTACGGCGCGGGGCTTGAGGGGGCGGTCGCAGCCGAGAGCGCCTGTCTTGCCCTCGAACGCACCGGCCTGCACCACCTGGCCGCGACGCTGGCAGGCGGCCTGACCAACAAGCAACAGCGGCTGATGGAACTGGCGCGCGCGCTGGCCGGCCGGCCACGGGTGTTGCTGCTGGACGAGACGTTGGCAGGTCTCGGCCATGAGGAGTGCGACGACGTTCTGCTGGTGCTGGAGCGCCTGCGCGACGAAGGCCTGACCATCGTCATCATCGAACACACGATGCACGCCATGCTGCGGATCGCCGACGAGTTCCTGGTGGTCGACCACGGCAAGATGCTGGCGCGCGGCTCACCGCACAGCGTGCTGGAGGATCGGCGTGTGGTGGAAGCGTATCTGGGCAGCAAATGGGCGGCAAAATGCTCGAAGTAACCGATCTCAGCGTCGCCTATGGCGGGGTGCGTGCGCTGCAGGGCGTGTCCCTGTCCGTCAGGGCGGCGCAGTTCGTCACCGTGGTGGGGCCGAACGGCGCGGGCAAGTCCACGTTGTTCAAGGCCATATCAGGCGTTGTTCCCGCACAGGGCGGCAGCGTTCACTTCGAGGGCAAGGACCTGCTGGCCCTGCCGGCCTCGGACCGCGCGCATCTGGGCATTGCGCATGTGCCCGAGGGACGGCAGGTGTTCAAGACCATGTCGGTTCTGGAAAACCTGGAAATGGGCGCCTACCCCAGGCAGGGACGGCAACACTGGCACCGGGCGCGCGAGCGCATCTTCGCCCTGTTCCCGCGCCTGGCCGAGCGCAGCCAGCAGATGGCGGGCACGCTGTCGGGCGGTGAGCAGCAGATGCTCGCCATCGGCCGTGGCCTCGCCTGCTCGCCCCGGCTGCTGATGCTCGACGAGCCCTCGATGGGGCTGGCGCCGGCCATCGCCGACATGATCTTCGAGCGCATCTCGCAGATCCATCGCGAGGACGGGGTGACCATCCTGCTGGTGGAGCAGCGCGTGGCCGAGGCGTTGGAGCTTTGCGACAACGGCTACGTGCTGGAGACCGGCCGCATCGTACTCGAAGGCCCGCACGCCACCCTGAGCCAGGACGACCGGGTGCGGCGCTCCTATCTCGGCCTGGGAGACATCTAGCGTTTCGCCGATGCGTGCGTGCAGCGACGTTCAAGAGCCTGTCAAAACAAAAACAAAAAGGAGGAAACAATGACCCAATCAAAAGGCATTCCCCGCAGAACAGCTTTGGGGCTCGGCGTGGCAGGTGCGGCCATGGTTGCCGGCCACGGCGTACGTGCGCAGGGCACACCCAAGACCGTGAAGGTGGCCCTTCTGGCGCCGATGTCCGGCCCGTGGGCGCGCAACGGCCAGATGATGCGCAACGGCGCAGAAATGGGCATCGAGGACATCAACAACGCCGGCGGCATCAAGTCTCTCGGCGGCGCCAAGATGGAACTGATCGTCATCGATGCCGGCGACAGCACGGAAAAGGCCGCCAACGCAGCCCAGCGCATGCTTGCGCAGAACCCGGATCTGATTGGCGGCACCGGCGCGTGGCTCAGCAGCTTCACCCTCGCGGTGACGGAAGTGACCGAACGCGCCGAACTGCCCTGGCTGACGTTGTCCTATTCCGATGCCATCACCGGGCGGGGTTTCCGCAACGTGTTCCAGATGGCGCCGACGGCCGACCAGCAGGCGCTGAAGGCACTGCCGACCTTCCTCGACCTCGCACGCAAGGCGACCGGCAAGGAAACCACAACGATTGGGCTGGTGGCCGACAACACCGCCTCTCAAATCAGCTTCATGAAGCCGATCCGGACAACGGAGCTGGAGCGCTACAAACTGAAGGCTGTGGCGGACGAGACCTACACGCCACCGCTCTCCGATGCGACCTCCATCGTCCAGCGGGTGCGCAACGGCCGGCCGCAGATCATGCTGCTGATGTCGACCAACGTGCCCGACACCAAGGTGCTGCTCGACAAGTTCAGCGAATACAATCTTGGCACCGACAAGCTGCCGAAAATGGGTGCCGGCGGCCAATGGGGCGCGCCTGAGATGGCGACGGTGATCGGCCCGAAGATCCTGCAGGGCTGCATGGCCATGTTGGGCAACTGGGGCGGCAAGGGCCAGGAGGCCATCGCCCAGCGCTTCATGGAGCGCACCAAGGAGCCCTGGCTGAACCAGGACGCCATCATGACCTATGTGGACATGCTGATCCTGAAGGAAGCCGTTGAGCGCGCCGGCGTGGCCGACCGCCGCAAGGTGGGCGACGCGATTCGCGCAATGGATATCAAAGATGAAGGCCCTGCCAAGTTCGTCCCCAGCCGCCGCCTGAAGTTCGACGACAAGGGCCGCCTGGTGGATGCACAACTGGTGATCATCCAGTGGCAGGACGGCGTGCCGAAGGCGATCTATCCGCCGGCAATGGCGACGGCCGAGCCGATCTGGCCCAAGTCGTAACAAGCAAAAGGACGTAGTGAACATGACGACCGAAAGCCTGGCGGCCATGCAGGCCGTGACGCGCTGCCCCGATCCGGCCATCGAGATCCTGCATCATTCGTTCGAGCAGTACCGCCTTGCGTCCGGCATAATCGAGCGCATCGCCAGCGGTGGCCGCTGGGTGGAAGGTCCGGTCTGGTTCGGGGATCAGCGTCAATTGCTGTGGAGCGACATCCCCACCAACCGCATCATGCGCTGGGACGAGGAGACAGACACCGTCGGCGTGTTCCGCAAGACCTCGGGCAATGCCAACGGCAACACGCGCGACCGCCAGGGCCGCCTTGTCACCTGCGAACATGGCGGTCGCATGGTCAGCCGCACGGAGTATGACGGGTCCGTCACCGTGCTGCTCGACCGCTTCGACGGCAAGCGCCTGAATTCGCCGAACGACCTGGTGGTGAAATCGGATGGCAGCATCTGGTTCACCGACCCGACCTTCGGCATCGTCGGCTACTACCAGGGCGAAAAGGCCGCGCAGGAATTGCCGGAGCGGGTCTATCGGCTGGACCCGGTGAGCGGCGAGGCCACGATCGTCTGCGAGAGCATCAACGGTCCGAACGGCCTCGCCTTCTCGCCTGACGAGAAGCGGCTCTACATCGTGCAGTCGCGTGGCAGCCGGGGCATCCTGGTCTGCGACGTGAGTGCCGACGGCAAGACCATCGGCGCGCCACGGAAGTTCATCGAGGCAGGGACCGGCACGCCGGACGGGTTTCGCTGCGATGTGGACGGCAATCTGTGGTGCGGCTGGGGCATGGACGCGCAGCAGGACGGCGTGCGGGTGTTCAACCCGGCGGGCGAGGCCATCGGCCACATTCATCTGCCGGAACGCTGCGCGAACCTGTGCTTCGGCGGGCGCTGGCGCAACCGGCTGTTCATGGCCTCGTGCAGTTCGATCTACGCGGTCTACGTCAACACGCAGGGTGCCGCGGGCGGCTGAACGCGAAGGGAAAAGCACCATGTCCGCAACGACAGACTTTCCGGCCGAAGACATCCTGGAGCCGGATCTGCCCATCATCGATGCGCATCATCATTTGTGGGACGATGCGCGCCCTCGCTACCTGCTCGACGAGTACCGCGCGGATGTGAACAGCGGCCATAACATCCGCGCGTCGGTGTTCGTCGAATGCGCGGCGATGTATCGCGCCGGTGGACCGCAGGCGCTGCGCTCGGTGGGCGAGGTGGAATTCGTCAACGGGATCGCGGCCATGAGCGCCAGCGGCGGCTTCGGCCCCGCGCGGCTCTGTGCGGCGATCATCGGCCATGCCGACCTGCGACTGGGGGCGGAGGTGGAGGCGGTGCTGGATGCGATGGAGCGCGCCGGCGGCGGACGTTTTCGCGGCATCCGGCAGATGGCGACGCATGATCCGGAACTGCGCACGCATCCCACGCCCGGCTTCCTGCGCGACCCGCACTTCCATGACGGGTTCCGGCGACTGCAACACCGCGGCCACGGCTTCGAGGCGTGGCTGTACCATCCGCAGCTGTCGGACCTGGTCGCGCTGATGGAGGTCTTTCCCGAAGCCCACGTGGTGCTGAACCATATCGGCGGCCGCATCGGCATCGGCCGCTATGTGTCCCGCCAGGACGAGGTGCTGCGGTCCTGGACAGACAGCATCAAGGCGCTCTCGCGTTATCCGAACCTGACCGTGAAGCTGGGCGGACTGGGAATGCCCCTCTGCGGCTTCGGCTTTGAGACGCGAACCACGCCTGTGGGCTCAGCCGAGCTTGCGCAGGCCTGGGGCCCCTATTTCGAGATCTGCCTCGAAGCCTTCGGTGCGGCGCGGTGCATGTTCGAGAGCAACTACCCGGTCGATCGCGTCTCCTGCACCTACCCTGCCGTATGGAACGCGTTCAAGCGGATCGCCGCCGGCTTTTCCGCTGAGGACAAGACGGCGCTGTTCAGCGGAACGGCAGCGCGCGTCTACCGGATCGATCTTGCCTGACAGACAGGTGGCGCTCCCCTGAACGGAAGCGCTACCTGCTCCTCTCGATGCATTATCACAGCCAATTTCTTATATATTTCAGTTTACTAGACTCACAATACATCTTTTTAAAATAATATTTCATGCATTATCTTGATTGACACACCACCACCTCGGTCGGAGTATCGACCGAAGAGGCAATCAATCACCGGGGGAACCGATGGCCCACGACCCGAAATCTCTCAGCAACCGCGCTGCCGTCATCGGCGTGGGGAACACGGCCTATGGCAGTTTTCCTGAGACCGACGAGTATGGTTTGGCTGCAGAGGCCTTCCGCAACGCCCTTGAGGACAGCGGCATCGACAAGAGCGAAGTCGATGGCCTCGTTACCTGCCGCATCCCCTCCTATGCCCGCATGGGCGAGGTGCTGGGCATCGACCCGCGATGGTCCGTCACCTTGCCGCCGCATGGCCGCATGTCCGGCATCGGCATCATCGAGGCGGCATTGGCAGTGGCCACCGGCCAGGCGCGCACGGTCGCCTTGCTCTACAGCAACATCGGCCGCTCGCGCCGGGTGAACTACGGCGGCGACGAAATGGCGTCGATCTGGGACCCATGGGGCTTTACCTCCCCCGGCGCCTCTCACGCGATGATGTTCCGCAGCCACATGGCGCGCTTCGGCACCACCACCCGCCAATTGGCCGAAGTCTCGGTGGCCATCCGCCATCACGCCTGCATCAACCCCGATGCGGTGATGAAAAAGCCGTTCACCATCGACGAACATGAAGCGTCCCGGCCCATCGCGCTGCCGTTGCGGCTGCTGGACTACTGCCTGATCAATGACGGCGCGGTCTGCGTGCTCATCACATCGCCGGAGCGTGCACGCGATGGCCGCAAGCCGCCTGTGATGATCAGCGGCTTCGGCGGGCGCGACAGCTTCAGCAAGTCCGCCATGAGCAATTTCGACCAGGACATGTGGTACAATGAGGTGAAGGTCGCGGGCGCGGAGGCCACCGCCATGTCCGGCTTCGGCACCAAGGACGTGCAGGCGCTGATGGCCTACGACAATTTCAGCCCCACGGTGCTGTTCAGCCTCGAAGGCCTCGGCTTCTGCCCCCGCGGTGAATCCGGACGCTTCGTCGAAGGCGGCACGCTGCGGGTGGGCAACAAGCTGCCGACCAACACCGATGGCGGCCATCTGTCCAACTCCTACATGCAGGGCTGGGCGCTGAACGTCGAGGCGGTGCGCCAGATCCGTGGCGAATGCGGTGCGCGGCAGGTCGCGGATTGCGACGTCGTCCAATACGTGCAGGCAACACCCTGCACACGTTCCATCATCTATTCGCGCGGTTGAGGAGAGGCTCCATGAGCTACGGCACATCGTCTCCGGCGCCCAAGGGCCCTGCCGGTTCAGCGCCCACATCCGGCTACAACAAGCCCCTGCCCGACATCACGCCGCTGACAAAGGGCTTCTGGGACAACGCGAAGCAGCATCGTCTCGCCATGCAGGTCTGCACCCAGTGCAGCGACGTGCATTTCCCGGCCTCGCCCGTCTGCCCGAAATGCCTCAGCGCGGCGCAGGAATGGCGTCCGGTCAGCGGGCGCGGAACGCTTGAATCCTGGGTGGAATTCCATCGCGCCTATTGGCCGGGCTTTGCCGATGACCTTCCCTATCGGGTGTGCCTCGTGCGGCTCGACGAAGGCCCGCTGCTGGTCAGCAACCTCGTCGGCGAGCAGGCGGCGATCGGTTCGGCCGTCGAGGTTGTGTTCGAGGATGTCACCGATGAGGTGACGTTGCCGAAGTTCCAGATCGTCAAGGAAACGCCATGAACAACGTGTTGATCGTAACCGGGGGGAGCCGCGGAATCGGCGCCGCCACGGCGAAGCTGGCGGCCGAACGCGGCTGGTCGGTGCTCACCACCTATGTCGAGCGCCGCGAACCGGCCGAGGCGGTGATCAGCGAGATCACCGCCTCTGGCGGCCGGGCGGCGACAATCCAGGCCGACACCACCATCGAGGCCGACGTCGTTCGCATCTTCGATACCGCAACCGCGATGTTCGGCCCAGTGACCGGGCTTGTGAACAACGCCGGGCTGAACGGCGGCCCCAGCAATCTCGCCGACATGGACGTGGCGGAGATCCGCCGTCTGATCGATGTCAACGTGGTGGGCACCATCCTGTGTGCGCGTGAAGCGGTGCGACGCATGGCCCTGAACAGGGGTGGCAACGGCGGCGCCATCGTCAATCTCGGTTCCGTCTCGGCACGGTTGGGCAGTGCGCATGAGCGCGTGCACTACTCGGCCTCCAAGGGCGCCATGGTCAGCTTCACCCAAGGCCTCGGCCGCGAGGCGATCAAGCAGGGCGTGCGCGTGACCTGCGTCAGCCCCGGGCTGACCGATACCGAGATGAATCCGGCCGACCGCCAGGCCCGCGTGTTGCCCGTGGTGCCGATCGGCCGCGTGGCAGAGCCCATCGAGATCGCCCGAGCGATCCTGTTCCTGCTCTCACCCGAGGCCTCCTACATCACCGGAACCGAACTGACCGTCTCCGGCGGCCGCTGAATGCCTGGGCTGCGGCACATGCGACCTGCGAAAGGCCGCAGTTGCCGCAGTCACGAGCGACGCGATAGAAAGATGATGACGCATTCCGTGTCAGAGGATTCATAGGTCAGTGCCAACGCCGCGAGAACGGCCCGAAAAGAAGCTGAGGGAGGCGCAGGCTGCCCCGCCCCAGAGCATGGTCATGCGCCCAGACCTCAAGAGTGCGGCGCCGCAGACCAAGGAACATCAGGTCGCGGAACTGCTGCGGGAAAAGATCATTTCCGGCGGTTTTGTGCGGGGCCAGCGGCTCAAGCAGGCGGAAATCGCCAAGCTGCTCGATATCTCGATCACGCCGGTGCGCGAGGCGCTGCGGCTGTTGGAAGCGGAAGGATACGTCCGCGTTTCGTCGCATCGCGGGGCGGTGGTCGCACCGTTCCAGATCGATCAGGCCGACGAACTTTACGATCTGCGCATGAGCCTCGAAGGCAAGCTGACCGCGTCCGCCGCCAAGCGGATGACAGCGGCCGAACTCGATTCGTTGGTTCTGCTGGACCATGAAATCCGTGAAGCAACGCGCAACGGCGATCGGGAGAAATTGCGCGGCGCCAATTTCCGCTTTCATTTCCAGCTGTATCAGCTGGCCGTCCTGCCCCACACCCTGGGGTTCGTGCGCGTGCTGTGGGCCAAATACCCGTTCGACCTGCTGGGCGCGATCAAAAGCCGCCAGCAACTCGTGCTGGATGAACATGCGGTGTTGATCGACGCCTTGCGCGAGCGGGACCCACGCCTGGCGATGCGGGCGATGCAGGCGCACATCACCTCCGGCCATCGGCAGTTCAAGGCCACCTACACGGTGGACGCCGCGCGTTAGAGCGTGATCGGCTGACGTCGACCCGACACGGAAACGGTTAAGAATTTCATCAGGTCGAAAAGATGAAGATAAGCGAAGAGGTTCTTTTTTGAAAAAAAGAACCAAAAAACTTCATGAATTTAAACATGTGGGACGGCAGATGCCGTATCATGCATCGAAATGAATGAGAGTCTTTTTGCTTCTTTTTTTCAAAAAAAGAAGATCTTCCTCTCCTGAAGATCGTTTCACGCTCTCATCAGGCAGGCGCATCACCGCCCACCAGATGACACGATGCCATGTGGTCGCGCCCGATACCGCGCAGTGCGGGGGCGTCAACCTTGCAACGGGCGATGGCTTCAGGGCAGCGCGGGTGAAAGGGGCACCCGGGCGGCGGCGACAGCGGACTCGGTGGTTCGCCATGCAGCACCGGGCGGGAGCGCCCGCCCCGCCCTGCGCCGGCCTGCGGGATCGAGGCCAACAGCATGCGCGTGTAGGGATGCGCCGGCGTGGTGAACAGCGTGGACGCCGGTGCTGTTTCTACCATCCGGCCCAGATACATCACTCCGATGCGGTCGCTGATATGTCGGATCACCGCAAGGTCGTGAGCGATGAACAGGTAGCCCAGCCCCAGTTCCTGTTGCAGGCGGACCATCAGGTTGATGACCTGCGCCTGCACCGAGACATCGAGCGCGGAGACAGGCTCGTCACCGATGACGACCTTCGGCTCCAGCGCCAGCGCCCGCGCAATGCCCACGCGCTGGCGTTGGCCGCCGGAGAACTCATGCGGGAAGCGCTGCATCTGGTCAGCGCGCAGCCCCACCTTGGCGAACAGAGACGCCACCCGCTCCGCGCGCTCACGCTTAGAATAAAGCCCGTAGTTGCGGAAAGGTTCGGTGACGATGGCCTCGGCCGTCATCTTGGGATTCAACGAGGCGTAAGGGTCCTGGAAGATCACCTGCATGTTGCGCCGCTGGTCGCGCAGCGCTGCCTGCGAGAGAGTGGTGAGTTCCACCCCGTCCAGCTTCACGCTGCCCCGCGTCGGCTCCACAAGACGCAGGATGGCCTTGCCGGCGGTGGATTTGCCGCAGCCGCTTTCGCCCACCAGGCCAAAGGTTTCACCACGGCGAATGGTCAGCGAAATGCCATCCACGGCGCGCAGCGTGAGGGCGGGGCCACCCAGGATGCCGCCACCGATGGCGTAGTGCTTGGCGAGATCGGTGACTTCGAGCAGAGGGGCAGCGGCGTCAGACATAATGTGCAACTTCCATCTCGCCGGCACGCCAGCAGGCGGCCCACTGGCCCGGGCGGTGTTCGCGCAGCTTGGGCGCCTCCATGCGGCAGCGATCGACCGCCATCGGGCAGCGCGGGGCAAAGCGACAGGCGGGCGGCAGGGCTGTCAGCGGCGGCACCGTGCCGGGGATCTCGGCGAGCGGCACACGCGTGCCCCCGTCGGCGACAAAGCGTGGGCTCGCGGCCAGCAGGCCACAGGTGTACGGGTGCAGCGGCGCCTCGAACAGCGCGTCCGTTTCCGCCTCCTCCACCTTCTGGCCGGCGTACATCACCATCACGCGCTGGGCCATCTCCGAGACCACGCCAAGGTCATGCGTGATCAGCACGAGCGCGGTGCCGGTCTGCTCCTGCAATTCCGCCAGCAGCGAGAGCACCCCGGCCTGGATCGTCACATCCAGCGCCGTGGTGGGTTCGTCGGCGATCAGCACCTTGGGCATGCAGGTAAGCGCGATGGCGATCATCACCCGCTGGCGCATGCCGCCGGAGAGTTGGTGCGGATATTCCTCCAGTCGGCGGCGCTGGTCGGGGATATGCACCAGGCGCAGCATCTCGGCCGCCCGGTCCATCGCAGCCTTCCGACTGAGCCCCTGATGGTGCATCGAGATTTCCGCGACCTGCTGGCCGATGGTCAGCACCGGGTTCAGCGAGGTCATCGGGTCCTGGAAGATCATCGACAGGCTGTTGCCGCGAACCTTGCGCATCTCCGGCTCAGACAGCTGCAACAGGTCCTGGCCATCCAGCATCACGCGTCCGGCGGAGATGCGTCCGGGCGGTTGGATCAGCCGCATGACCGACAGCGCGGTGACGCTTTTGCCGCAGCCTGATTCACCCACGATGCCCAAGGTCTGCCCGCGACCGACGCTGTACGAAATGCTGTCCACCGCCACCGCCGTGCCGTCCCGCGTCTCGAAACAGGTGGTGAGGCCATCGACCTCCAGGACCGGCGCCGCGTCCGTCCCGCTCATAGCCGTCGCGCCAGGCGAGGGTCGAGCATGTCGCGCACGCCGTCACCGAGCATGTTGATCGCCATTACCATCGTGCCGAGGAAACTTGCCGGGAACAGCACGATCCAGATCGCCAGTTGCACATAGGTTCGCCCGTCCGCGATGATGTTGCCCCAGCTTGGAATCTCCGGGGGAATGCCGACGCCGAGGAAACCGAGATAGGCTTCGATGAGCACGGCCGAGGCGCAGACATAGGTTGCCTGCACGATGATGGGCGTCAGCGCGTTGGGCAGGATGTGGCGAAACAAAAGCGCCGGCAGCCGTGTGCCGATCGCGCGCGCCGCCTGCACATAGGTCTGCTCGCGGATCACCAGCGTCACCGAACGGACAAGGCGCGCCACCCGGGGCAGTTCCGGCACGGTGATGGCGATGATGACGATCATCACGCCCGGCCGCACCAGCGTCATCATCGCCACCGCGAGCAGGATGGAGGGAATGGCCATCAGCCCGTCCATCACCCGCATCAGGGCGGCATCGGCCCAGCGGAACATGCCGGCGGTGATGCCGATGAGCGTGCCGACCAGACCGCTGAGAATGGTGGCCGAAATGCCCACCAGCAACGAGATGCGGCCGCCGTAAAGCGTGCGGCTGAACACGTCCCGCCCGTAATTGTCGGTGCCGAACCAGTGCTCGGCACTCGGCGGCCGCAGCCGGTGCGCCACGTCCAGCGCGATCGGATCGAACGGCGTGATCAACGGCGCGCAGATCGACAGCATGGCGAGCACGGTGAGCAACGTGCCGCCGACAACGACCGTCACGTGGCGCGAGACGAAACCGAACCGACGCTTGCGCGGTGTGAAGGCCAGGGCAGCGGGGGCTGCGAGGGCGATATCGCTCATCGTTCAGCTCCGGATACGGGGGTCGAACAGTTGATAGCTGAGATCAACCGCGAGATTCAGCAGCACATAGGTCAGCGAGGACAGCAGGATCACGCCCTGGATCACCGGGTAGTCGCGCTGGGTGACGGCATCGATCGTCAGGCGGCCGATGCCGGGGATAGCGAACACGCTTTCGGTGACCACCACACCCCCGATCAACAAGGCGATGCCGCTGCCGATGGTGGTGACGATGGGCACGGCGGCGTTCTTCAGCGCGTGGCGCAGCATCACGGCGGACGGATTCAAGCCTTTGGCACGCGCCGTGCGAATGAAGTCCTCGCCCAACACCTCGATCATTGTGCTGCGGGTCATGCGCGTGAGCAGCGCCATGTAGACAAGGCCAAGCGAAAGCGACGGCAGGATAAGATGGCGGAAATCTTCGACAATGCCATTTTCGAGCGGCGTGAAGCCCTGCACCGGCAGCCACCGCAACTTCAGCGCCAGCCCCCAGACAAGGGCGTAGCCGATCAGGAAGATGGGGAAGGAGAAGGCGGCGATCGCAATGGCCATGATGAGCCGGTCCACCCAGCGGCCGACATACCAGGCGGCAAGAATGCCAAGCGGAATGGCGGTCAGCACCGCAAACACCGTCGTCACCAAGGCAATCGACAACGAGGGCTCGATCCGGCTCGCCACCAGCGTTGCCACCGGCACGTTGCTGAACAGGGAGACGCCGAGATCTCCCTGCAACAGCCGGCCGATCCAGAGGCCGAACTGCACGATCAACGGCTGATCGAGGCCAAGGCTCGTGCGGATGTGTTCGATATCAGCCGTCGTGGCCCGCTCGCCGGCGATGATGGCGGCCGGGTCGCCCGGGCTGAGATGAATCAGCAGGAAGACCACGACTGCAACCACGGCCATGACGACCACAGTGGAGCCGAGCTTGCGCAGGACCAGACGGATCATGCTCCGGTCATTTCTTTTCGATGTTCCAGTAGACCGGCACGCCCGCCGCCAGCACGCCCTTCACGTTCGCCCGAAAGGCGATCGGCTGCACATACTGCCCAAGGTTCACGTAGGGCACCGACTCATAGGCCCGGGTCTGAATGGCGTCGATCATGGCATGACGCTTCGCCGGATCGGCTTCCGCCGCCCACTTGCCGACCATACCGACCAGCTCCTTGTCGCAGGCCCAGCCGGCATTGGCCAATTCGCACCCAGAATTGAACCAGATGTTGGCAAGCGGCGACGCCACGTCCGGCCCGCCCGCAGAAGTGACGAACAGGTTCCAGCCACCCTTGTTCGGCGGGGTTTTCTGGGCGCGACGCGAACTGATGGTCGCCCAGTCAAGGGCCTGGATATCGATGTTCAGGCCAGCCTTGCGCATCTCGTCGATCAGCACCGTGGTGGCGGCGGCGTATTGCGGACGATCGGTCGGCAGCAGCACCACAATAGGCTCGCCCTTATAGCCTGCCTCGGCAAACAGCTGCTTCGCCTTGGCGAAATCCTGCTTGATGAAGGGCTGCGAGCCAGCAGCCGTCTCGTTCTCGGAGTGGCACATGAAATAGGCGGGGCACTTCGCCATGTAGAGGCTGGGGTCACCCATCACCGCCTGCATGCTGTCGGACTGGTTGTTCAGATAGAGCAGCGCCTGGCGTGCCTTCCAATTGTCGAACGGCGGATACAAGGCGTTCGGGCGGGCCATCATCTGCACGCCCAATTCGCTGATCGTCAGCACCTTGAGGTCAGGGTCGGACTTCATCAGGCCGATGAAGTCGAGCGGCGGTGATTCGAAGTAGTCGATCTCACCGGCTTGCAAGGCCGCCAAGGCGGTATTGTTGTCCGGCATATAAAGCCACTCGACCCGATCGACCTTTGCCATCTTGCCGCCGGACAGATAATCGGCCGGATCGCTGCGCGGGACGTAATCGGGGTTGCGGTCGAACACGGCCCGGTGGCCGGGCTGCCAGATGTCCTTGCGGAAGATGAACGGACCAGAACCGGTCGGATCGGTGATCTGCTGGTCGATCGGCAGGTTGGCGATACGAGCGGGCATCATGAAGGCCGGTGCCTCAGCCCCGGCGAGAGCGTTGAGCACGAGGCCGAAGGGATGCTTCAGCTTCAGGCCGAAGCTGCGGTCATCGAAGGCTTCGAAGCCACCATCCATCGCGGCCGTCATGCTCTGGCCCATCGAGTTTCGCTTGGACCAGCGGGTCAGCGACGCCACGCAATCGGCGGCGGTCACCGGGGTGCCATCGCTCCATTTCAAACCGGGCCGCAGGGTGAAGCGGTAACTCATCGCATCGGGGCTCACGGTGTAGCTTTCCACCATCTGCGGCTTTGCCTCGAACTTCGTGTTCAATGCAAACAGCGTGTCGTAGACGAGATAGCCGTAGCGGATGGTGATGTAGGTCGTGGTCCAGGTCGGATCGAGGATCTTGAGGTCGGAGTTGACGACCGCCTTCAAAACCTTCGCGGCCGGAAGCTTGTCCGGCATTGCGGCAGGCGGTGCCGCCTGGGCCGGCAGGGCACAAAGAGATGGGCCGGCAGCGAGGGCCAAAGCCATGGCCAGCCCGGCAAAACCACGTGTACGCATTGAGCGTCCCCCTTTTCGCACCATCATTACACGCGTTGACGCGAGGGAGATGATGCATTCTTTTATGCGCAACGGTATGTCTTGGCGGTAGCCGATGTCAACAAGACTGGAAAGATCAGGGGCATCATGCATCATGGAAAATGAGAACACGGGACTGATCCTCGTCGAGGACCACGGCGCCTACGCGCTGATCCGCATGAATCGCCCGGACAAACGCAACGCCCTGAACCGCGCCGCGCGGCGCGAGATGGCCGCAGCGCTGGCCAGCGTGCATCACCATAAGGTGGCCGTGCTGACAGGCGTCGGCACGAGCTTCTGTGCAGGCGTCGACTTGAAGGAAGCTTCGGCCGAAGCCGGCACCAGCGCAGCCGAGGCCAGCGCGCAGGAATGGATGGGCGTGCTGCTGTCCATTCGTCGCCACCCCGCCATCTTCATCGCCGCGGTGAACGGCTTTGCGCTGGGCGGCGGCAGCACGCTGATCAACCTCTGCGACCTCGCCATCGCTGCCGACGAGGCGGAGATCGGCATGCCCGAGATCGGCTTCGCCACATATCCCGGCATGGCCGGCCCGGCCGCGCAGATCATGCTGCCGCCCAAGCGCGCCGCCTGGATGATCCTGACCGGACGCCGCATCGACGGACGCACGGCGGAACGATGGAACATGGTCAACCAGAGCGTTCCACTGGCCGATCTCGCACGCGAGACGGACATCCTCGCACGCCACGTGGCACAGTTCGACAGCGCGGCCCTCAGTGAATGCAAGGCGGCGCTGGACATGATCCCCTCGCGCATCAGCGACTTCGCCGGTGGGTTCGACCTCGGGCGAAGGATCAACAGCGCCATCACGACAAAATCGACCGCACAGGCGGAAGGGCTTTCCCGGTTCGCATCGGGCGAGGCGAATCCGGGCCAAGGGAGCGACGAAGGGAGCCGCCTGTGAGCCAGACCGCGCTGCAGTCCGAGCCGCCGCTGAAGGGCGTCACCGTGGTGGAGGCGGTCTCTGCCGCCTGCCCGCTTGCGTTGCGGTTGGCGATTGGGTTGGCCGGGCGCATCGCCGCCGATCTGGGCGCGCGGGTGGTGATGCTGGAATCACGGGACGGCTGTCCAATGCGTGATCTGGCGCCAAAGACACGCAATGGCGACAGCGCCGTCTTCACCTTTCTCGCTGCCGGGAAACGGTCCGCCACGGACCATGGCGCGGTCGCGGCCAGATTGCTCGCCGGAGCAGACGCGGTTCTGGCCGACACGGAGCGGTCCGACGTGCCGGAGGCGCCCCCGCTGCGTGTGCTGCTGTCGATGTTCGCCGTGGGCGCTACGACGACCGTCATCCCTTGGCCGCAATCGGAATTCACCGTCATGGCGCTCGGCGGACTGCTCGACATGGTCGGCGAACCGAACCATCCGCCGATGCGTCTCGGCGGACATCAGCTGGCCTACGCCGCCGGACTGGCCGCCTATGCCGGACTTGTGGCCGGGCTGCTGCGGCGCCCGTCGCGGGAGGTCGCGCGGGTGGCCCTGCTGGACGTGGCGGTCTGGCTGAACTGGAAAAGCCCCATCGGGGTCGCCCGCATGGGCACGCTCGCCAGCAGGCTCGGCCGTGATTCGGAATGGCCGGTGCTGCGCTGCGCGGACGGACATGTGGCGCTGGTCTATCAACCGGCGGACTGGGCCGCCCTGTGCCGGCTGTGCGCCGATGCCCGGCTGGATGATCCGCGTTTTGCCGATCCGGGCGCCCGCCGGCTGCACGCCACGGCCCTGGCCGATGTCCTCGAAGCGGCCCTCGGACATCTCACCCGCCAGCAATTGCAGGACCGGGCCATGGCGCTGCGCCTGCCGCTCGGCCCGGTCTGGACCATCGACGACCTGCGCAGCGATCCGCAGATGCTCGCCCGCGCATTTCTCACCCAGGCGCACGGCATCCCGCGCCTGCCAGTGCTGTGGAACGGCATGGCATTTCCAACCGGCGCACCGCCGGCGCGCGCGATGGAGGACGGCGCATGAAACGCCCGCTGGAAGGCTGCCGCGTGCTCGATTTGGGCATCATCACCGCCGGTGCCGCGACCGCCGCATTGCTCGCCGATCTGGGCGCGGACGTGATCAAGGTGGAATCGCCGAGCTACCGCGATCCGTTCCGGGTATGGACGCCACGGGCAGGCCTTGTGATGGCGGATGAGACCTCCCCGTTCTTTCAGGTCACCAACCGGGGCAAGCGCGGCATCAGCCTGGACCTGAAACACCCCTCCGGCCGCGACGCCTTCCTGCGTCTCGCCGCCCGTAGCGATATGGTGGTGGAAAATTTCAGGCGCGGCGTGCTGGAACGGCTCGGGATCGGCTTTGCAGCGCTGACCGCCGCCAACAGCAGGATGATCCTGGCATCCATCTCCAGCCAGGGTGAGGACGGGCCGATGGCGCAATACGTGTCCTTCGGCAGCACGCTGGAGGCGGTGGGCGGAC
The DNA here is from genome assembly GCA_040399685.1 of Acetobacteraceae bacterium. Taxonomy (GTDB): domain Bacteria; phylum Pseudomonadota; class Alphaproteobacteria; order Acetobacterales; family Acetobacteraceae; genus CAIQQQ01. Next base: position 22,001 of record JBBART010000001.1, on the reverse strand, counting down.
TGGCGGCGGTGTCCGGCGATGCCGGTGGGCCGCCGGTGATCAGCGGCAAGGAGTTGAACCTGCCGGACCAGTTGATCGCCATCTTCGCCGCCTCGATGGTCGCCACCGCCTGGCTTGCCCGGCAGAACGGCGGCCAGGCGGTGCATCTGGACCTGTCGCAGCGGGAACTGACGAGCTTCATGCTCGGCGAGCAGTTTGCCGCAGCCGAAGTCACCCGCAGCGGCAACGCCCACGCCGCCTTCGCCATGCAGGATTGCTTCAAGGTGCGTGACGGATGGCTGGCGGTCAGCGTCCTGCCGCACCAGATGGCGGCGTTGGGCGAGGTCACAGCCGGTGCGACGCTGGCAGACTGGGGCGCGGGGCGCCCCACCGCCGCCTGCGTCGAAGTCCTTGCCGTCACGGGAATCGCCGCAGCTCCCGTGCTGGACGGGGCCGGGGTTCTCGCTGCCCGCGGTGCCATGTGGTCGACGGCGCTGGTCGATGACCCATGCCACGGGTTGTTGAAGGGATTTCCGTTCCAACTGGACCAGGCGCTGTTGCGTGTGCTGTCCGACGCCCCCGCCATTGGCGCCGACACGCGGCAGGTGCTGGCGGAAGTCGCGGGCTGCACGGAGGCCGAGATTGACGCCCTGCTCGCCAGCGGTGCCGCCGAAGGGACATGATGCGCGGGAAAACAGACGGCAAAAGGGAGACGGCCATGTTCAAAGGAATTCTCGTCAGCAAGGACGAAGCTGGCACCCGCGCCGAGGTCACCTTACTGGACGAAGCACAGTTGCCGCCGGGTGATGTTCTGGTGCGGGTGTCCCACTCCACCTTGAACTACAAGGACGGGCTGGCGATCACCGGTAAAGGCCCGATCGTGCGCAGCTTTCCGATGGTGCCGGGGATCGACCTCGCCGGCACGGTGGAGGCCAGCGATCATGCTGATTTCCGGCCGGGCGATGCGGTGCTGCTGAACGGCTGGGGTGTGGGCGAACATCGCTGGGGCGGCCTGGCCGGCAAGGCGCGGGTGCAGGGCGACTGGCTGCAGAAGCTGCCCGAAGGAATCAACGCCGCCCGCGCCATGGCCATCGGCACGGCGGGCTACACCGCCATGCTCGCGGTGATGGCGCTGGAACATAACGGGCTGACGCCGCAGGCCGGCGAGGTGCTGGTGACCGGCGCCAGCGGCGGCGTGGGCGGCATTGCCATCCTGCTGCTCCATCGCCTTGGCTACCGTGTCGTCGCATCGACCGGCCGCCTGGAGGAGACCGCGTATCTACACGGGCTGGGTGCGGCCGAGGTGATGGATCGCGCCCTGCTCGCATCGCCCGGCAAGCCGTTGGCCCGGGAGCGCTGGGCCGGCGCGATCGACAGCGTCGGCAGCCACACGCTGGCGAATATCTGCGCCGCCACCCGGCAAGGCGGCGTGGTCGCCGCCTGCGGACTGGCGCAGGGCATGGACCTGCACACGAGCGTGGCGCCGTTCATCCTGCGCGGCGTCACCCTGGCGGGAATCAACAGCGTCTACGTGCCGATGCCGCGCCGCCACCTCGCGTGGGACAGGCTGTCGCGGGAGCTGGATCTGGTGGCACTGGACGGCATGACGCAGACGATCGGGCTGGACGATGCGATAAGCGCCGCAGAGGGGTTGATGCAAGGGGCGATACGCGGACGCATCGTGGTGACGACCGACACCTGATTTTACACCGTGAGATAAAACATTGTGCATTTTTAACCATTCCTGCCATAGAGGCGCCAGGGTGCCGGCGGACGGCGGACGGCGGAAGGCTGGAGACATGGCCTCTGCAGGCGTTCGTGCGTTCGGTTACGGCCGTTCGGCGGACATGGCGCTGCACCCGATCTATCAAACACGGGCGCGACCGCAGCCCCCTCTAAAGGAAGCGATACCTTGGCCTTCGCAACCAAGCAGGACTGGGTGGCAGAGATCATCCGTGAACGCATCATCGTCGGCGCCTACCAGCGCGGGATGCAACTCAAGCAGGCTGATCTGGCCGAAGAACTGGGGGTTTCCATCACCCCGGTGCGCGAGGCGCTGCTGACGCTGGAGGCCGAGGGCTACGCCCGCGGCATGCCGCACAAAGGCTTGCTGGTGCCCAAACTTGTGCCGGAGATGGCGCGCGAGATCTATGGCCTGCGACGGACGCTGGAGCGAGAACTGACCGAGGCGGCGATGCGCAACATGACCCCGAATTTGGTGGCAGAGTTGCAGGATATGCACCGCACACTTGTGCGCGCGCTCGATTCCAGTGACCTCCAGGCCGTCCGCACGGCAAATTACCGTTTCCACTTCCGGCTCTACGAACTCGCTGACCGGCCCCAGACCCTGCAGTTCGTGCGCGTGCTATGGGCGAAGTACCCCTTCACCGCCCAGGACGTGAACCACAGCCGGCCAGGCCGCATGCGCGAGGAGCATGAGGTGTTTCTCGCACGGGTGGAACAGGGCGACACCGCCGGGGCGGTGGAGGCCATGCTGCGCCACATCGACAGCGGCTGGCAGGAAATAACCGACATCACGCCGACGCCCACCCCGGCGCCAACAGGGCGCGTCAGGCGCTTTCCGGACCTCTGACGCGCCCGCACCCGGTCGTTCCGGGTGCGTTTTTAGCCGGGCAATGGCCGGGAAAACACGCCGTTCGCCTTGAACATATTTTTTATATGTTGCATTATCCTACAGCAGGGAGAGGCCAGACAGCACCAAACGCTGCACCGCCCCTGCAGGGAGACAAGCAAGAACATGACCGCCGCTTCCCCCCGCCCCTACAGCGAAACCCGCATCCTCGATCTCACCCACGAACTCGGACCGTATTGCACCCGCCTGTTCGCGGACCTCGGCGCCGAGGTCATTCGCGTGGAACGGCCGGGCGGGAATGCCGATCGCAGCCGGCCACCGCTGATGCCTGACGCCGCGCGATCCGATATCGCTGGCATTCCGTTCGCCTTTCTCAATGCCAACAAGAAGAGCGTCACGCTCGATGCCACCACGCCCTCAGGTCGCGCGGTAATGCACGATCTGATCGCCAGCGCGCAGGTGGTCGTCTGGGAGCCGGGAGCCGGCACCGCGATCTCGCTCGCCGACATCCTCGCCGTGCCGGGCGCACGGGTGGTCACGTCCATCTCGCATTTTGGCCTCACCGGGCCTTATGCGCATTTCGTGGGCTGCGATCTGGTGGACCAGGCGCTCGGCGGTATCGCCTATCTGTCTGGTGAGGCAGGCCGGCCGCCGCTGCGACTGGCCGGCGAGCAGAGCATCTTCGTGGCCTCGCTTTACGCAGCCGCCGCAACCGCCCTGGCGCTGTGGCACAGCGAAAGCCACGGCGTTGGCCATGTCATCGACGTATCGGCGCAGGAAGCCATCGCGCATTCGCTGCAGAACGCTCCGCAGGCCTGGGATCTGGAGGGCCATGTCTCCATGCGCGGCGGCGAGGGCATTCGCGACGCCACCGAGAATGCATTCCGCTGCAAGGACGGGCACGTGTTCCTGGCCGCCCCCCTCGCGCTGACCGCATCCTGGACCGGCCTGCTCGGCTGGATGAAGGAGGAAGGGTTCGACGGCCTGCAAACCCTGCTGGAGCCCGAATGGGCCGACCGCCCGCTTCGCACCACGGCCGCGATGAAGCATCGTTTCCGCGCATTGTTCGAGCGCTTCGTGGCCGGGCGCACCAAGGCGGAGCTGTCGGCCGAGGCGTTGCGCCGCAAGCTGGTGATGGCGCCTGTCAGCCGGATTGCCGATCTCCCGGCTGATCCGCAACTGGTGTTCCGCAACTACTTCCAGACACTTCCGAAATCGGCATCGGGCCGCGACATCGCGATCCCGGGCGCGCCGTACCGGCTGTCAGAGCCGCTCTGGCAGCTCAACCGCGCCGCCCCCGGCGCCGGCGAACACAACGCCGCCGTGTTCGGAAGCAGCCCTGCGCCGATGCGGCGTACAGGCGCATGAGCGGGCGCACAACCAAGGAAAACCAGCAGATGTATCCGGATTTCCTCAATGGCATCCGCTTCGTCGACCTGACCTGGGCCGGCGCGGGGCCATTCTCCACCAAGCTGTTCAGCGATTTCGGCGCGGACGTGATCAAGGTTGAAAGCCGGTCGCGGCCAGACCCGGTGCGCATCGGCGGCCCGTTCCGCAACAAGGTCGCAGGCATTAACCGCAGTGGCTACTTCGCCTCTCGCAACACCGGCAAGCGCAGCCTGGCGATGAACCTCAAAAACCCCAAGAGCCTGGCGACGCTGTTCGAGCTGATCCGCAAGGCCGATGTTGTCAGCAACAACTTTGGTCCCGGTGCGATGGAACGGCTGGGACTTGGCTATGAGGCCGTCAAGGCCATCAAGCCCGACATCATCTATCTCGCGATGCCGATGTATGGCGAAACCGGCCCCCTGGCCAACCTCACCGGCGTCGGCATGACTATCAGCGCCGTGAGCGGGCTGATGTGGCAGACCGGCTATCAGGGCGAGGAACCGCTGGGGCCGGGCACGCATTTTCCCGATCACGCCGCCAACCCCTATCACGCGGCCTTCGCGGTCATCGCAGCACTGCGGCATCGCCGCACCACCGGGCGCGGGCTCAAGATCGATCTGTCGCAGGTGGAATCAACCATCAACTGCATGGGCCTGCCGGTCACGGAATACATGGCCACCGGCGTTGAACGCGAACGGCTCGGCAACCGCTCGGCCTTTCACGCGCCGCACAACATCTTCCGCTGCGCCGGGGCTGATAGCTGGTGTGCCGTCGCGGTGCTGTCGGATGCGCAATGGCAATCGTTGTGCGCGGTGATCGGCGAGACGGGCATTGCCACAGACAGCACGCTGGCCACCGCCATGGGGCGCCTGGCGCAGATCGATCGGGTCGAGGCGGCGGTGTCGGCCTGGACCGCAGGGCGCGAGGCCAGCGAGGTGATGATGACCTTGCAGGCGCAGGGCGTGTCGGCCGGCCTCGTCGCGTCCTCGCGCTATCTCATGGAAGAAGACGCACAACTGGCCCAGCGCCACTATTGGCAGAGCGTGGACCATCCCGAGATCGGCGAGAGCCGGTTCACCTCGCCGCCCTTCACCGTCGATGGCGAACGGGTCGGGCTGAAACGGCCGCCGCTGCTCGGCGAGCACAACGACGACGTGCTGCAAGGCATCCTCGGCTACTCGCCCGAGCGCGTGCAGGCATTGCGGGCGGAAGGGGTTCTGGAATGAGGGGTCGCTCGAAAATTGCAGCCGTCATCGGTGTCGGCCAGAGCGATTACATCGGTGACCATGAAAAGGTGCGTGCCGGCGGCAAGCCGCACGTCCCCTCAACGCAGTTGGCCCAGAACGCCACGTGATGGCACGGTAGATGTCTGAAGCCCGCCCGAGACCAAATCAAAAGCCACAGGACCGGACCCCAGATCCGGATCAAAAAGTGAGCAAAGCAGCATGACACAGAACGACCCCAATCCCTCGGCAGAACCCGGCGCCGCATTGAAGCCGGGGATGTTGCAAGGCCTGCGCGTCATCGAGACGGCGGATGAACTGGGTGAATATTGCGGGCTTTTGCTGGCAGGACTTGGCGCCGAGGTGATCAAGCTCGAACCCGCCGGCGGCTCGCCCACCCGCGGCATCGGCCCGTTCTTCGAGGACGTGGCGGGGCCGGATCGGTCGCTGTTCTTCTGGGCCTATAATCGCGGCAAGAAGTCGGCCCAGATCAGCAGCGCCGAAGACTATTTGCGCCTCGTCGCCGGTGCGGACATCGTGCTCGACAGCACCGGTGGCCGGTTTGCACGCGACCTTGGCATCGATCCCGCCAGCCTCAACCAGCGCTTTCCCGCATTGGTCACCGCCCGCATCACCCCATTTGGCGACGATGGGCCGTGGAAGGACTGGAAGGCGTCGGACCTGGTGCATCTGGCGCTCGGCGGCGTGATGATGAACTGCGGCTACGACATGACGCCGGACAATCAATACGACCTTCCACCCATCGCGCCGCAGCTCTGGCACGCCTATCACATCGCCGGCGAGCAGCTCGCCGTGGGTATTGCCGCCGCCTTGTTCCATCGCCAACGCACCGGCACCGGGCAAGATGTGTCCTGTGCTGTGCATGAGGCCGTGTCGAAGAACACAGAGGTCGATCTGATGACCTGGGTGATGCGCCGCTCGCCGGTCTATCGCCAGACCGGCCGCCACGCGGTGGAGCAACCGACGCACACGCCGAACATGAGCTACACCAAGGATGGTCGCTGGCTGATGAGCTGGGGCGTGTCCGCCCGTGACAAGGCGAAGCTGGTGCCGTTCCTGGAACAATACGGCATGGCCTCGGACCTCAAGCCCCCCGCCATCAGCAACGATGCCGAAGCGCGCCAGGTGCCGGGGTCCGCGAACGCCACCGAAGAATCGATGCACATTCAGGACGTGATCCAACGCTTCGTCCGCGCCTTCCGCTATGCCGACGTACCCTGGCACAAGGCGCAGACGGCAGGCCTGCTCTGGGCGCCGGTGCGCAAGCCGCATGAGAACGCGCTTGACGAACATTGGCTCTCCCGCTCGACCTTTACCGACATCGAGCATCCCGAGCTGGGCCGCACCTTCCGCTACCCCACCAGCAAATGGCTCAGTACCGCAACCGACTGGCAACCCGGCACCCGCGCGCCGCTGGTGGGCGAACACACGCACGCCGTGCTAGCAGCCCCGCCCCGCGCCGTGCGGGTGGAGCCGCGCCCGACGAGTCCCCTGCCACCGGCAGCGCTGACCGCGCCGTCGCCGCACGGAACCCCCTTCCCGCTCGCTGGCATCCGCATCTTCGATTTCTCCTGGTTCCTGGCCTCGGCCGGCGGCACCCGCTTCCTGGCCTCGCTGGGCGCAGAAAGCCTCAAGGTGGAGTGGAAGGCCAATCCCGACACCCGCCTTGCCGCCATGGCCCCAATCGGCGGGCGCGCCGCGCGCGACGCGGCCACCGGACCGCTGAAAGGCGTGACGGACTCAGACATGGGCGGCCAGTTCAATCACAAAAACGCGGGGAAGCGCGGTCTGTCCTTGAACGTGCGGCATCCGAAGGGCCTGCAGATCGCCAAGGACCTCATCCGCCAGTCCGACATCGTGGCGGAAGGCTTTTCGCCCGGCGTGCTCGACCGACTTGGGCTGGGCTATGACGTGCTGCGGTCAATCCGTCCGGATATCATCTATATCCAGCAAGCCGGCATGGGCGGCGCCGGTTGCTACGGACGGTTCCGTACCGTCGGCCCGATTGCGGCGTCGTTTGCCGGCACAACCGAGATGTCGGGCCTGCCGGAGCCGGCCATGCCCGCAGGCTGGGGTTATTCTTATCTCGACTGGGCCGGCGCCTACGGGTTTGCCTTGGCCACGTTGGGGGCATTGCTGCACCGGGAACGGACCGGCGAAGGACAGAAGATCGATTCGTCGCAGTGTGAGGCGGGCATCTTCCAAACCGCCGTGCCGGTTCTGGATTGGTCCGCCAATGCGCGCGGCTGGTCACGTTTCGGCAACCGCTCGCCTTACAAGGCCGCAGCCCCCCATGGCGCCTTTCGCTGCAAGGGCACCGACAACTGGCTCACCATCGCCTGTTTCGATGAGGCGGAATGGCACGCCCTGACCGAGATCGCCGGCCGTCCGGCCCTGCGGGACGACCCACGATTCGCCACCCTCGCCGACCGGTTGCAGCACCAGGATGCGCTGGAAGAAGCGATATCCGCCTGGACCGCGACAATCGATGCCGCCCAGGGCATGGAGCACCTGCAGGCGGCCGGCGTTGCTGCCGGTGTCTGCCAGACCGCCGAAGATCGCTGCGACCGAGATCCGCAGCTGCGCGCCCTGGGCTGGATGACAGAGGTGACCGGCAGCAAGATCGGGCGCTGGCCGGTACCGGAATTTCCGGTGAAGCTGAGCGGCACGCCCTCCTATGCCGGCGGCCCGATCGATCGCGGCGCCCCGTGCTACGGCGAAGACAACAGCTTTATTCTCAGCCAGATGCTTGGCTATTCGGCCGCCGAGATCGCGAAGCTGGCCGAAGAAGGCGTCATCTGAACGCGCAAAACCAACAGGAGACACCATGCAGGGCATGCGCATTGTCATCGACCGTCCGGGCGGTCCCGAGGTGCTTCGGGCGGAAAGCTATGAAACCGGCGCCCCCGGCCCGGGCGAGGCCTTGGTGCGGCAGGAGGCGGTGGGGCTGAACTTCATCGATCTCCACCACCGCAACGGCCGCTATCCGCTGCCATCCTACCCATCGCCGTTCGGCATGGAAGCGGCGGGCATCGTCCTCGAAGTCGGACCTGGCGTCACCGAGGTCGCGCCCGGCGACCGCGTGGCCTACTCGTCGCTGAAGGTCGGCGGCTACGCCAATGTGCGCGTGGTGGCCGCCGACCGGCTCATCCCTGTCCCGGCGACGGTTGACCTGCAAACGGCCGCCGCCGCCCTGAACAAGGGTCTGACGGCGCATTTCCTGTGTCACACCACCTATCCGGTGCAGAAGGGCGAAACCATTCTCGTCCATGCGGCAGCCGGCGGGGTGGGAAGTATCCTGTGTCAGTGGGCGCATCATTTGGGCGCCACCGTCATCGGCACGGTCGGCCGCGCCGAGAAAGCAGCCTTCGCACGCGCCAACGGATGCGCGCGGGTGATCGCCACCGACACCGAGGATTTCGTCCCGGTGGTGCGGGAGATGACCGATGGCCGTGGCGTGCCGGTGGTCTATGACGCCATCGGCCCGGCGACCATCGATGGCTCGCTGCGCTGCCTGGCCAAGCGCGGCGTGCTGGTCTCGTTCGGCACCGCCTCCGGCCCGTTGCCGCCGCTGGACCTGTTCCAGTTGAACCGGCTCGGTTCGCTGTTCGTCACCAGCCCGGGCTTTGCCGATCACACCACCGACAGGTCCGAATATCTGCAACGCGGGCTGGCGCTGTTCCAGGCGATCGCAGACGGAACGCTGCGGGTGCCGATTGGCCAATCCTTCCCGCTCGCCGAGGCAGCACGGGCGCATGAAGCGCTGCAGAGCCGTCTCACCACCGGATCGAGCGTGCTAATCCCATAACGACATGCGGCACCGGCAGTCGATCTGCGGGTGCCGCACCACCATTCTGTCGGACCTCGTTACGGCTATGGCCTTGGGCTCGTTATGCCCGCACAACATGAAACCGGCTCACCCCATCGTTCGCCAACTGGGCCACCAATTGAAGCTCCCAGTCGATATAGGCCTGCATGGCCTCGGCCCGATTGCCGGTCCCCTCGTAAGGCCGAATGTAGACATCCTCTGGGGCAGTGCCCCAGTGATGCTGGCTGGCGTCGAGGCCGAAGCCACCTGCGCGCGATGCCTGATTGCCGCCTTCCAGCACCACCAGATCTGGCTCCTGCTCGATCATCAGCAAAACGCTTTCCGGCGGCAGCGACGGCGTGTGACGGATGGACTCGACCACTTCGCCAAAAGCCTTGGAGGGCACATTAACGTCACGAAACACCTCGCCCACCGCCCGATAAGCGGCCAGCCCGCCCTCCAGTATCGCCACATCGGTGGAGCCGAGGCCGGCAATGCGCGCTGCCCGGCGCGCCGCCAGCCCCTCGCCGTTGTCATAGACCACCACCGGCACCGAACGACGCGGCACGAGGGCTTCAATCCGCAAGGCAATCTGGGCAATCGGCAGCGAGACAGCGAAGAACGGATGCGCCAGCGAATACGGCCCCTCCTCACGCATGTCGAACAGCGCCACCTCGCGCCCGCTGCGCCACCAGCCACGCAGCGTTTCAGCCGTGACGGTGGTCACGCTGATGCCGCCCCACAGATTGGGGATGGCGTCGTTAAAATAGCCTGACACGAACCCCTTCGACGAACCGTCCGCCGGATCATAGATCCACCGATGGATGCGACCGATGTTGCCGCCATAGACATGAATGCTGATCGACGCTTGATCATCGCAGGCATTCGCAAGGGCGTGGATGTCGCCCAGTTTCGGCGACAATGCCACAACACGCCTCCCTCCAATCGCTCGCTTGCACCGGCCACCAGCGCTCCGTCCGCCGCACGCGTGTGGCCGGTCGAGATCTCGGCGCCGCGCAGCACACCCACCAGCCCCCTTGTCAGGTGATCATGCACCGGGGTCCGTTGCGAAGGTCCCCACACGAAGCTGACAATCGAAAGCCGCTCGAGCGGGTCGGCATACAGCAGATATTGACGATAATGGGCAGGGTCGGCCGCCGCGCAGGTCTCTGGCAGCCAATCGTCGTAGGCCACCAATTTGGCCAAACGCGGCGCAAGTTCAGCGATGATCCGCCCGTCATCGCCGGCATATTGCTCGATCACGCGCGTAACGCTGGCGACGAACAGGCGCAGGCGGGCCAGGTTCGTCATGCGGATCTTTCCATTTCGGCAATCAACGATCTGCTCCCAATCCATAAATCGCCGGAAGGTAGTGGTTTCCCGGCATTTTCACGATGCGGGCTGGGTGCATCACCGTGAATTTGCAACGAGATCGGGACCTTATCGCCGGCACCCCATGCGGGCGAACCTCCCTGTCATATCTGCGCGAAGCCACCAACCTTTCCCGCGCATTCGCAAGCGTCAGGAACCAATGCGCGTGCAGGCACTCCGCCCGGAAAAACCCGTTGAAAGCGTCGATGAACGCATTCTCGGCCGGTTCGCCAAGCCTGCAAAAGTCCGGATTGCAGTTGCCCGCTGTCGGTTGGGCAGCGAGGATGTGATGGCCGAGTCCAGCACAATCCAATCAAAAATATGGAGCCAACCACATGCGCGGAATTGTCTTTCTCGGAGACAGAAAAATCGAACGCGCCACCTTCCCTGATCCCACGCCAGGCCCCGGCGACGTCGTGATCGAAATCAAGGCCTCCGGCATGTGCGGCAGCGATCTGAAATACTACCGCCGCCCGACAGACCCCGCTGCCGCCCCCGTCATCGGCGGCCACGAACCCTGCGGCATCGTCGCAGCCGTCGGCACGGGCGTCACCGGGCCACACGCTCGCGTTGGTGCGCGCGTGATGGTGCATCACTACCACGGCTGCACCGACTGCGAGCACTGCCGCTCCGGCTGGACGCAGATGTGCAAGACCGTACCGGTGAAGATGTACGGCTCCACCCATCACGGCGCCCACGCCCCCTACATGAAGGTGCCGGCCGACACGCTGGTGCCGCTTGATGATCGGTTGAGCTTTGCCGCCGGTGCGGCCATCGCGTGCGGAACCGGGACGGCGTGGGGGGCGATCGAACGGCTGGGCCTGACCGGACGAGACACCATCGCCATCTTCGGCCAGGGCCCGGTCGGCCTGTCCGCCACCCTGCTGGCAAAGGCGCAAGGCGCGCGCGTGATCGCACTCGACATCGACGAGAACCGCCTCGCCGCCGCCAAGGCCTATGGCGCGGATTTCGTGATCAACCCCCGCGATGGGGCAGCCGCCGAGACCATCCGCGCCCTGACCGATGGCAAGGGCGCCAACATGGCGATGGAGACCGCAGGCGTGGCACTCGCGGGCCGCGAAGCCACGCGCTGCGTCCGCCCCTGGGGCAAGGTCTGCCTGGTGGGTCTGGGCTCCGAGGCCACCATCTCCGTTGCAGACTTCCTGCGCACGCAGATCACCGTCATGACCTCATGGACCATGTCCATCCAAAGCCAGCGCGCCTGCGCCGACTTCGTTATCGAACGTGGGATCGACCTTGAATCCCTGTTCACCGACAGATGGACCCTCGATCAGGCCGAAGAGGCCTATCTTCTGTTCGATCGCCAGACCAGTGGAAAGGGCGTGTTTCTGATGTAGCAACGGACGACGTGTCCTCGGGCTTCGATAACCCCTGCGATGGGGCGGGGGCTCATGACAGCGCCCGCCCTTTCATCTCGGGGATCGCACCGAGTGCTGCGATGGTGGCCAGCGCGCAGGCCATCACATAATAGGCCGGCGCGATCGGGCTGCCCGTCACCTGGATGAGCCATGTGACGATGAACTGGCCAAAGCCGCCGAAGATGGCGACGCCAAGCGCATACACCACCGACATGCCGGTGGCGCGCACCTCCATCGGGAAGATCTCGGCCAGGGTGATGAAAACCGTGGCGCCACCGACGGCATTCAACACGGCCAGCGCGCCGACAATACCCAGCAGTCGCGGCAGGCTCGGGTCGACGTTGCTTTTTGACGAAGACCTCTGATCGATTGGGATTGAACGGCAACGCGGGGAAATCGATCGGAGGGACGAGCTGCTTGTGGTAGTCCGGCACCTACGTTGCTCGAGATCGGCTGCCACTGCGGGAAGCCATGACAATCTATCGTTCCGGAAAATTGGCAATTGCCGTCATCCGACTGTCCTGTTATCTACATTTTTTTAGATTTTAATACAAAATTAATATCACGTTAACTCGCCAGCCAAAATCGGTACAAAATTCGCGGCATCAGTAAGGTCAACACAAAACAATGATAGATAGTCAATGGTTTGCTCTAGCTTATGCAGGAAGTGTCCATCAATTAAACGTGAAACACGAAAAATTTTCATGCAGAAACGTTATAATAAACCCGAAAACTGGGCCTGACATCGTAATTTATTGTGGCCAGAACGTAATCACTGACGAAAATAATGAGTACTTTTCTTTGGCTATTGGGGACTGCCGTAATTTATCTCCTTTACTAAAAAATGCTGATTTTATTCCAAATCGTCACGCCTCTATTTTAAAAATTAGTAAAAATAACGGAAAAATTAGTTTAATTACTGATACAATCAATTTTAATAAAATTTTCTATCATAAAAACGAAAAAATAAACGCAATAGCAACAAGTGTTTCTCTTTTGTCTCAAAAAGAAGAAACACTAAGCGTTCCCGGTTTAGCGTGCTTTTTAGCGAACGGAACACAATTTAATGGCGAAACAGTTTACAAAAAAAATAAAACTTTTCCCAAAAGCTAGCCGAATTGATATCAATGACGGCCACTTTTCGTCAGATGTTTACTGGAAGTTTATTATAGAACCTGCTTATCGACCAAGTTCTGCGAAGCAAATACTTAAAGACAGCTTAATTGATTCTGTATGCGATCAAGTTTGCGACAAAAAAATTCTTCTGTCCCTAAGTGGTGGGTATGACTCTAGTGGAATTCTGGGGATATTAGCAAAACACGGGAAAATTGATAGTTTAGAAACTTTCTCTTATGTCTCAGGCCCTCCAACCCCTGGCTGCGACGCCCTGGTTGCGCAAAAAATGGCAACGTTATCAGGCGTCCCACATAGCATGGTCGATTCCTATAGTGGAGATTTTTCTCATGTAATCAGTTTAAATGCGCAATATGGACAAGGGATTTGTAATTTTTCGGATGAAATTGATGCTTGGGAAATCCAGGGACAGAAATATCCTAATTCCGTTCTTCTGGCAGGTGATGAATGCTTTGGTTGGATGGAACGTAAACTGACATCTGTCGAAGATGTGCAGATCACGGTCTCATTGCGTGCCTTTCAGGCAGCTTCGCTTTTGTTTCCCCTGATGACCCCAAAGGTCGTGGAAAGCATGACTAACGCGATGCAAAAAACTATAGAAGAGACAATTCGAAATTACGAGTCAAAAAATCTTCACGACATGAAAGATGAAATGTATCTTGATCAAAAAATTCAGAACTCTCTATTGCCGTGTCGTCGCTTCATAAGCGGAACATACTTCGAAGTTCGTGAACCACTGCTGCAAACAAGCGTGTTAGATGTGGTCCGCCAACTTCCACTTTCTGATCGAATGGGGAAACGCCTTTACCGCGAGGCAATTCAAGAACTTTTACCCGAGATTTTTTCAATTAAGCGGGCGACGACTGGACAGGGCTCACCCAACTGGCGCGATGAAATCATTAGAAACAAAGAGATTATTGCTACATCCCTGAAGGTCTCGTCACCGTTGGACGCATATATTTCCCCATCGGCGATCATGACGTTGGTACGATCGATGGAGACGGAGATACCTCCCAAAGCGACCCTCACTCAAACGATCCGTCACCATGTGGGCCCGACCCTAGCGAAGGTGCTTCGAAAATATATGCGCCCCGAATTCTCACCGAATTCATCTAAAGATGTTTTGGTGCGCCGCCTTTTGACACTGCGCCAATTCCTTCAGACGTAATTAATCGGCAGAACTGTGCGTCAGGGGTGTCGTCAGCCTGGGCAAGGCGACGCCTCACGACCGCCGGTCTAACTGCTGAAAATTCAAGCCTGCCAATATAAATTGGTTGAAATTTACAAACGCAGCCAAAGCCTAATCGACACTGTTAACTGGGCGGGCGGGTAGTATGCGTGTGAAAATCACTCTTCGCCGATCATCGGTCGATGACCTGTTCTGGCCGTCATGGGCGGTGCCTAATGTTGAGGCGCAGCGGAACGTTTCGGCACGTCGACACACACAGCAGTACATTGCGCCCATGCTTGAAACGCCACAGGCCCAATAAACACCAATCCAGCAGGCTCCCAAGGAATAGTTGCACAACACAATCATCTTGACGCCACCCCCTCCCATCCAGCATACAGATTGGGCGGAAGAGTTCGCTGAGGCCTCCGAGCCAAGGCGGCGCCGAAGGAGCAACCGCCCCGGAAACTCTCAGGTATCAGCGACCGCACTTTTTCGAAGACTCTGAAAAGCAGGGCCGCAGCCCTCGCCGATGGTGTAAGTCGAGGGCCGGTTCGCGGACCCGATGATGCTCTCAGGCCAATGACAGAGGGGGCTTCATTCTTGCCACGGCGGGAGGGAGAGAACCCATGTCTTCGACCAGCAACGACTCCATTGCCGTCATCGGCGCCGGCATCACCGGCATCACCACCGCCTATCAACTGGCCCGCCGCGGCTGCCGCGTGACCATCTTCGACCGCCATCCCTATGCGGCGATGGAGACCTCCTTCGCCAATGGTGGCCAGCTCTCGGCCTCCAACGCCGAGGTCTGGAACAGCTGGAGCACGGTGCTGAAGGGGCTGAAATGGATGATGTCGCCCGGCGCTCCGCTGCTGGTGAACCCCCGCCCCTCTTGGCACAAGCTGTCCTGGATGGGCGAATTCATCGCCGCCATCCCGCATTACGAAGACAACACCATCACCACCGCCCGGCTGGCGATCGAGGCGCGTGATCATTTGCGCCGCATGGCGGAAGAGGAAGGCATCGACTTCGACTGCGAGGATCGCGGCATCCTGCATTTCTATGAATCGAAGAAGGATTTCGACGCCGCCGGGCGCGTTTCCGCCCTGCTGGCCAAGGGCGGGCTGGAACGCCGGGCCGTGACGCCCGAGGAGATCCGCGCAATCGAGCCGACCCTGCGCGGCAGCTACTACGGCGGCTTCTATACGCCGTCCGACTTCACCGGCGACATCCATAAATTCACCAACGGCCTGGCCCGCGCCTGCGAGCGGCATGGCGTGGGGATGCGCTTCGCCACCGAGATCGTCTCCACCAAGGCCGGCACCGATGGCGTGGCCATCGTCAGCCGCTCGACCGAGCCGACGCTGGATGGGTCGATCCATCCGGAGGAGGCGCATCGCTTCGACCAGGTGGTGGTCTGCGGCGGCGTCATGTCGCGCAGCCTCGCGTCAGGCTTTGGCGACCGCGTGAATGTGTATCCGGTCAAGGGCTATTCCATCACGGTCAGCCTGAACGAGCAGGCCGATCAGGACGCGGCCCCCTGGGTCAGCCTGCTGGACGACAAATCAAAGATCGTCACCAGCCGGCTTGGCCCGACGCGTTTTCGGGTGGCGGGCACGGCAGAGTTCAACGGCTACAACCGCGACATCACCGACGCCCGCATCGCCCCGCTGGTCGCGTGGTGCCGGGCGCATTTCCCCGGCATGAGCACACGGCAGTCAGTGCCGTGGGCCGGGCTGCGGCCGATGATGCCGGACATACTGCCCAAGGTGATGCGCGGGCGTAACCCGCGCGTGCTCTACAACACCGGCCATGGGCATCTCGGCTGGACGCTCTCGGCCGCGACGGCCGATGCGGTGGCGGCCCTGGCCACAGCGCGCGTCAACGCCTGACGCTCATCAAATAGGGGGCTGGTCCGTCGCGACCAGCCCCCGATATCATCGTCCGGTCACGGCAACCCCCACGGCGGCCACCGCAATGCCGGCGATCTGGAGCAGCGAGAGGTCTTCGCCAAACGCTGCAAACGCGAACAACGCCGCAGCCGGCGGCACAAGATAGAACAGGGATGCCACGCTGGAGACCGCGCCGCGCCGGATGAGCAGCAGCAGCAGGCTGATCGCCCCAACCGACAACCCAATGACAGCCCAGAACAAGCCGGCCCATGCCTGCCACGCCCAATCGAACGTGACACTCTCCGTCAGCATCGCCACCGGAATCGCCACCAGGGCCGCGCCGATGAACTGCACCGCCGCCCCGGCCCGCAGGTCGATCTTGGCGCCCGTACGCTTTTGCCAGATCGTCCCCAGCGTCATGCCGACGACGCCCGCGAAACAGACGCCCAGCGGAACCATGGCAATCGTCCCGTCGCTCGCCACACCCAGACGCGGCAGCAGCACCAGCGACGCACCCGCAAAGCCGATAAAGATGCCCAGCCACCGCCGCGCCCCGACCGCCTCACCCAGCAGAACGCCCGCCAGGGCTGCCGTCATCAACGGCTGCAATCCCCCCACCAAAGCAGCAATGCCGGCCGGAAGCCCATGGCGAACCGACCAGAACACGCCCGCCAAAAACATACCCTGCATCAGCACGCCAGTGACGAATGCATTGCCCCAGCCGCGCCATGTGTTGGGCCATTTCGCCCCCGCCATCCCTGCCAGCGCCGCGAACACGATGGCGCTGAGCAGGAAGCGGGCGGACAGGAACGTGAAGGGTTGCGCATAAGGGGCCACCAGCCGCGCCACCATGAAGCCCGTGGCCCAGATCGCCACGAACAGCAGTGGAAAGGCGCGCGTGATGGCCCCGTTGCTCATTCCGCCGGCACCACCGCCAGCGTCACCTTCGTGGCGAGTGCACTTTTCAGCAGCATCGCCGCCCCGGCCACGAAGGCAGGGATGGCCGCCACCGAGAAGATCGTCGCCAGATCCCAGCCGAACGACAGCAGGAAACCACCGACCATCGAGCCGAGCACCGAGCCGGTGCGGCCCACCGCATTGGCCCAACTAACGCCCGTGGCGCGGCTGCTTGTCGGATACGTCGCCGCCGCCAACGCGTTCAGCCCCACCTGCGCGCCGGCCACGCCGAAGCCGGCGCCGAAGATGGCGAACACCAGCAGCCACGATGTGGAGGTCGAGCTGCCCAGCAACACCACAAAGCCGCCCGCCAGCACGTAGAACCCGGCCAGTACGTGATGCGGATTGAAGCGGTCCATCATCCAGCCGATGACAATCGCCCCCACCGTGCCGCCGGTTGCCAGCATCGCGGCCATCAGGGCGGCGTTGCTCAACGACCAGCCGGCCGCTGTGATCAGCGTCGGCAGCCAGCTCGACAGCAGGTAGAACACCAGCAGGCTCATGAAGAACGACACCCAGATCAGCAGCGTGCTCGTGGCCAGGCCGGCGGTGAAAAGCTGTGTTATCGGAGAGCCCTTTGCCGGTTCAGCCCCGGTGAAGCGCGCATTGGTGAAATTCATCTCTGGCGCGATCTTGCGCAGAATGGCGGCAATCCGCTCCGGCGCCGCGTTGCGCAGCGCCAGATAGCGGGGCGAGTCAGACAGCATGGCCCACAGCACCGGCACCAAAAGGATCGGCAGCGCGCCGCCCAGGATCAGCAGGCCCTGCCAGCCATAGGCCGCCACAACCTTGGATGCCGCCAGCCCCGCAACGGCCGAGCCGGTGGTGAAGCCGCAGAACATCAACGTCACCAACGAGGAGCGCCGCGAGGTTGGGCAGAATTCCGAGGTCAGCGTGATCGCCGCAGGCATCGCCCCGCCCAGGCCGATTCCGGTGGCGAAGCGCAGCCAGGTCAGCGTCTGGATGTCGGGCGCGAAGCTCGATGCGATGGTGGCGGCGCCGAAGAACAGCGTCGTCAGGATCAGCACCATGCGCCGCCCGGCCTTGTCGGCAATCGGGCCGAACACGAAGGCGCCGATCATCAGGCCAAACAGCCCAGCGCCAAACAACGGCGCCAGCATCGGCGGCGTCAGGCTCCAGGCGGACCGCAGCGCCGGGGCGATAAAGCCGATGGCGGCGGTGTCGAAGCCATCAATGGCAACAACGAGGAAGCACAGCACAATGATCTGGCGTTGCAGGCGCGAGAGCTTATGCGTGTTCAGGACTTCCTGAACATCGATCAGATTCGTCATTTTTCTTGGAGTTCCTCGTTGTTGTTATTGTTGGTTCAGGTGATCGAAGATGGGTGCTTCGCCAGTGCCGTCACGCTGATCTGCATGAAGGGAAACAGCGGCAGGGTGGACAGGATGGTGTGCAGCTCATCATGATCGGCGACGTCGAACACGCTGATGTTCGAATAGCGCCCCGCCACCCGCCACAGATGCACCCACTTGCCCTGCTGTTGCAGCTCGATCGCGCGGGCCTTCTCGACGGCCTTGAGCTGATCGACTTCGGCGGTGGGAATGTCGCGCGGGATGCTGACATCCATTTGAACGCAATAGAGCATGGGAGATTTTCCTTCAGGTGCGCGCGAAGTGGCGCAGTTTGTCGGCGTCAAGCGTCACGCCCACGCCAGGACCGGTGGGCAGATGAATGTGGAAATCAGCAAAGCGCAGCGGCTCGATAGCCAGATCCTCAACCAGGATCTGCGGGCCGAAATGCTCGCAGCCCCATTCCATCGTGCGCAGCCCGGCGAACACCTGTAGATGCGCGGCGGCGCCGATCGAGCTTTCCAGCAGGCAACCGCCATACAGGCCAATGCCGGCAGCCTCGGCGATGGCCGCAACCTTGCGCATGCCCAGCAGCCCCGCGTGCTTGACCAGCTTCAGCGACACCACGTCGGCTGCGGCCAGCCGTGCCACCTCCATCATGTCATGCGTCGAGAACACGCATTCATCCGCCATCAGCGGCACGGTGGAACGCGCCCGCAAGCGCGCCAGTCCGGCGATGTTCCAGGCAGGCACCGGCTGTTCCACCAACGTGACGCCGATTTCCGCCAGTTGCGGCAGGCAGCGCAGCGCGGTCGTCTCGCTCCAGGCCTGGTTGGCATCGACGATCATCGTCGCCCGCCCTTCCAAGGCCACCGCGAGCTTGCGCAGCCGGACCATGTCGGCCTCTGGCGACAATGCGCCCACCTTCACCTTGAAGATGTTGTGCAGGCGGGCCGCAATCTTGCGATTGGCTTCCTCAATCTCCTGGACCGGATCGCCGGAGGCGAGTGTCCACAGCACAGGAACGCTCTGCCGCACTACGCCGCCCAGGAGGGCCGTGGCCGGCACGCCGAGTGTGATTCCCACCGCATCGAACAAGGCCGACTTGATCGCGGCCTTCGCTGCGTTGTTGCGCTTGGCGGCTTCGTCCATCCGGATGCCCGCAAGCTCGAACTGATCGGCTTGCATGCCCAGCACGGCCGGCGCCAGATAGGCGTCGATATTCGCTTTGATGCTCTCCACGCTCGACTCAGACCAGCGCGGCCCGCCCAGCGTTGCCGCCTCACCAACGCCAACCACACCGTTGCCAAGGCGGATCTGCACGATGACGTAGCTCTGCGCCGTCACTGACAGCGACGACAGCTTGTGCTTCCGCACGGTGGGGACATCGACGATGGTGGCGGTGATGCTGGTGATCGCGAGGTCGCGCTTCAGCTCAGTGGCAGTCTGGATCAGCGTGTCGGGCATAGTGTGCCTCTCCATAAAAGAAATCCCGTCATCGCGCGCATAGCGATGACGGGAAGATGTGTCGTCTTACGCCGGAGCGTGTTCGCGGTTCACGATGGTGTTCGGCGCCGCGTCCTGCTCGGCATGCAGCATGAAATCGAAGGTGATTTCGGCGAACGGCGCGTTCAGGCCATGGGCGTTGATGGAAGCTTCATCCGTCGAACGGCGCACCGCCGGGATCAGGCCGTCGCGGGTGGCGAAGGCGAAATCGTCGTGCAGGTATTCATCGCCGTCGATGTTGATCTGCGTGGTCAGCTTCCGGTAGCCGGGGGCGGTGACGAAGAAATGGATGTGCGCCGGGCGGTTGCCGTGGCGGCCCAGCATGGTCAGCAGCTTCTGCGTCGCGCCGTCCGGCGGGCAGCAATAGCCCGATGGCAGGATGGAGCGGAACTTGTAGCGGCCCTCGGCATCGGTCTCGATGCGGCGACGCAGGTTGAACTTCGGCTGCGACGGGTCGAAATGCGAGTAACCACCCAGGGTGTTGGCGTGCCACACATCCACGATGGCGTGGGCCACCGGCTTGCCGTGCATGTCGCGCACCTGCCCGTCCATGAACAGAACTTCGCCCTGCTCGGACCCATCATCCAGGCGTGCTTCACCCTTCGACAGCGGCGCGCCGGCGATATAGAGCGGGCCTTCGATGGTGCGCGGCGTGCCGCCTTCCAGGCCGGCGCGGCGCTCGGCTTCGTCCATGCGCAGGTCGAGGAATGTTTCCACGCCCAGGCCCGGCACCAGCAGGCCCACTTCGTTGGCCTGGCCGAGGGCGGTGAGATAGGCCATCGCCGACCAGAACTCGTCCGGCTGGATGTCGAAATCCTCGATGGTGCGGAACAGGTCAGACATCAGGCGATGGATGATGCGCTTGTTGCGGGTGTCGCCAATGTCGTTGTTCAGGCCGCTGACCTTGGTCAGCAGGTCTTTGACTTCTTGCGTGTTCATAAGTGAATCGGACATCGTTCTCTCCTGTTTTTTTCTTGGTTCAGCCGAGATCGCCACCGGCGACGGGAAGCGTTGTGCCGGTGATGTAGGACGCCTCGTCAGAGGCCAGGAACAGAATGGCGGAAGCCTGTTCCTCCATCGTGCCGTAGCGTTTCAGCAGGCTCGATGAGACGGTCTGCGCCACCACGTCGGCCATCCAGGCATCGTCCTGCGGTGTGGCCGCGGCGGTGTTGCGCGGGATCTTGCGCGGCGGCGCCTCGGTGCCGCCGGGGGCTGTGCCGCAGACGCGGATGCCGTGCTCGGCATATTCCAGGGCGAGGCAGGCGGTGATGGCATTCACCCCACCTTTCGCCGCCGCATACGGCACGCGGTTGATGCCGCGCGTGGCCACTGAGGACACGTTGACGATCACGCCGCCGCCTTGGGCGATCATACCCGGCAGCACGGCCCGGCAGCACCACAGCGTGGGAAACAACGAACGGTGAATTTCCGCTTCGATCTGCGCTTCGGTGTATTCGGCAAACGGTCGCATCCAGATGGTGCCGCCAACATTGTTGAGCAGCACGTCAATCCGGCCGAAACGCGCCATGCCCTGCGCCACCGCGTCACACGCGCCGGCATAGGTTTCCAGATCGGCGGTGACGGCAAGCACGTTCCCGCCGATCTCGGTGGCCACGTCATGGATCAGGTCTGAGCGATCCACGAGCACCAGCGATGCCCCTTCCGCCGCCGCACGCAATGCCACGGCACGGCCGATGCCCTGCGCGGCCCCGGTAACGAGTACGATCTTGCCGGTGAAGCGGTTGGGCGAGATATGTCCCATCGTCACGCCGCCTGCTTCACGGTGGTGCCGGAGGGGGAGAACTTCTCGTAGTGGAAGTTCGCCGGCGTCACGCCCTCAGCCGACAACCAGCCGCGCACCGCTTCCACCATCGGCGGCGGGCCGCAGAGATAGATGTCCACGTCACCCGCGTTCAGATGCTCTGGCGCGATGTGGGCCGTAACGTAGCCTTTCAACGGATGCGCGCTCTCGGCGGATGCCACCACGGTGGCGAAGCTGAAGCTGGGGATGCGGGCCGCGTAGGCGTTCAATTCCGCCAAGCCGACCAGATCGGCATCGTTGGTGACGCCATAGATCAGATGCACCTTCTGCGCCGGGCCGGTTTCGGCAAGCTTGCCGAGCATGGACAGGAACGGCGCCAGGCCGGTGCCACCCGCCAGGAACAGCAGCGGGCGCGTGATGTCCCGTAAATAGAAGCTGCCTGATGGGCCGGTGAAGTGTCAAACAGCGTCGAAAAGTTTCCAGGTAACAGCGTCCAAAAGTTTCCAGTT